>CAVZJE010000008.1:0-80867 GCA_963775545.1 uncultured Alphaproteobacteria bacterium | reverse complement strand
GTCCACGGTCGTGTAACGCACCACGCGCGTCACGCCGGTCTCGGGATCGATCTCGATCTCGCAGATATGCGTGCCGTTCGGCCAGCTCGGACCATCGGTCTGGCCTTCGCTGTCGACGGAGAGTCGCGCGTCCGCTTCCTTCTTCGCGATGTCGAACAGGCTGACGTGCTTGTCGGTGCCGACCACGGTGAGCGTGCCGTCACGATATTCGATATCCTCGACAGACGCCTCCAGCTCCTGCGACGCCTTCTCGCGGGCCTTGGCAATCAGATCGGCCGCCGAGACCACCGCCGCGGTGCCGCCGACGAACAGCGAGCGTGAGCCGACGCTGCCGAAACCGACCGCAAGATCAGTATTGCCCTGCACGACATCAACTTTGTCGATAGAGACGCCGAGCGCTTCGGCGATCATCTGCGAGAACGAAGTCTGCAACCCCTGCCCCATGGCCTGGGTGCCGGCGTGCAGCACGATGCGTCCCTCGGCGGTCGCGTGCAGGCTGACCTTTTCGTTATGCACGGTGCCGCCGGTCCATTCGATATAGCTGGTCAAGCCGCGGCCATAGAGCAGGCCTTTTTTCTTCGCCGCCTTCTTGCGCGCGACAAAGCCGTCCCAGTCCGACAATTTGGCGGCGCGCTCCAGCATGTGCGCGAACGCGCCGGAGTCGTACACCTGCCCGACCGCATTCGTGTAAGGCATTTGCGATGGCTTGACGTAGTTCACCTTGCGAATGGCGCGCGGATCCATCTTCAACTGCCGCGCGGCGGCATCCATCAGACGTTCGACGACGAAGACGGCCTCGGGCCGGCCGGCGCCGCGATAGGCGCCGACAGGTGCGGTGTGGGTCATCACGGCCTTGAGGTCGTAATGCACGAGCGGCAAATCATACACGCCGGTCTGCACGAACGGACCGAGGATCAGCGGGATCAACGCGCCGGTCCCGGAGATATACGCGCCGGTGCCGCCGACCGAGCGCACGCGGAAGGCCTGCACGCGGCCCTTGGCGTCGAGCGCGAATTCGGCCCTGGAGGTCAGATCGCGGCCATGGGTGCCCCCGAGAAAATCGTCCGAGCGCTCGCCGCGCCAGCGAATCTTCTTGTTCAGCCTGGTCGCGGCATAGGCCACGATGCCATCTTCCGGATAGAGGCTCGTCTTCTGGCCAAAGCCGCCGCCGATGTCACCGACCAGAACCTGAATGCTTTCCTTTGGCCGTTTCAAAATCACATCGGCAAGAATGTCCCGGGTTGAACCCGGCGTTTGCGACTGGACGTTCAGGATCAAACGGCCGGTCTTCTTCTCGACTTCAGCAATCGTCGAGCGCGGCTCCATGGCGGAGGGAACAAGGCGCTGGTTGAGGACGTCGAGCGAAACGACATGGTCCGCTTTCCCGAAGGCAGCTTCCACTGCCGCCGCATCGCCATAGCTCATGGACGCCACCACGTTGTCGGCGACTTCCGACCACACGGCCGGCGCGCCCGGCTTGATCGCCTCAAGCGGATCGACCACGGAGGGCAACTCTTTATATTCCACCGCGATCGCCTCGGCGGCGCTCTGCGCGGCAAGGCGCGAGGTCGCAACGACAGCAGCGACGGACTCGCCGGCAAAGCGCACAAGTTCATGGGCGAGGAGACGGCGCGGCGGCACCGTCATCGGCGAACCGTCCGGACGCGGGAAGATCAGAAGCGTCGGCAGCGTGCCAATATCATCGGCGACGAGATCGGCGCCGGTGTAGATGGCTTCCACGCCCGGCATCTCGCGGGCGGCCTTGGTGTCGATCGAAACGATCTTTGCATGCGCATGCGGCGAGCGCAGCACATAGAGCCAAAGCGCGCCATCTTCCGGCTTGTCGTCGATGAAATGGCCCTTGCCAGTGAGCAGCCGCTGGTCTTCCAGACGCTTGGGCGACTTGCCTGCACCGAACCGTAGATTGCCGGGAAGAATGTTCATCACGCTTTCCTTGGAGTTTGTAAGGCCGGTGTTGTTTTAGCCGACAGGCAAGGATTTGGCCAAGCCTTCTGTTTTGTCATTCCGGGGCGCGCCTTAGCGCGAGCCCGGAATCCATGGCGCCGCCCTAATGCTGGGAGAAATGGATTCCGGGCTCAGCCCTGACGGGCTGCCCCGGAATGACGACGAGGTATAACGGCGCTAGCTCACCCCACCTCGCGCAGCACCGCCTCCACCGCCGTGCGCTCGTCCGCCGTCAGCGCTTTCTGCGGCGCGACGGGGTCGCCGACGTCGTAGCCCTGGATGATGAGCGCGGCCTTGATGCAGGCGGCAAGATTATAGCGCGCAAAGGCTTCGTTTACCCGCCACAACTTCCGTTGCAGCTCCAGCGCCTCGTCCCAGCGCTTGGCCTTGCAGAGCTCGTAAAGCGCAACGCTCGAGCGCGGGATGATGCAGGCCGGCCCCGCCATCCAGCCCACGCCGCCGATCAGCATCACCGCCGCCGGGATGTGCGCCGACGCCGAGAAGATGCGGATCTGTTCGCCGCAGCGATTCATGATCGACAACAGCCGACCGGTATTGGTGGAGGCGTCCTTGATGTACTGGATGCGCGGATGGGTTGCGAGCCGCGCGATGCAATCGAGCGAGAGATCCGAACGCTGGAATTGCGGATTGGTATAGATCACGACGGGAATATCGACCGCATCCGCAATGGCGCGAAAATAGGATTCGACCTGCGCATCGGGCAGCGGAAAATACGCCTCCAGGATCGCCAGAATGCCGTCGGCGCCGAGTTTTTGATACGCCTTCGCCTGCGCCACCGCATCCAACGTCGAGGTCGAGGCAACGCCGGCCACGACCGGCACGCGGCCTTTCGCGGCTTGAACCGTAGTCTGAACGACGGCTTCGCGCTGGGCGTTGTTAAGATAGGCAAACTCGCCGGTCGAGCCGAGTGGCGTCAGCCCATGCACGCCGGAGGTGATGAGATCGTCGCAGAGACGGCCGAGCACATCGCGACGAATGGTACCGTCGGGATCGACCGGTGACACCAGGTAAGGAAAAACGCCGTGGAAATCAGGCATATTCTAGGGCAAATCCCGAATGGCACGGCGCCTTGTGCGCCGTGTCGCTTCCGACCCTCTATAGTTCACCTGATGCCGGCGAGGAAGCCCTGCCCCGGCCGGCAGCCGAGGCAGGTCTTGCGCAAAGCCTACGACAGGAAGCTGCGATCTAGCCCCATTTGCTCGACAAACGGCTTCTCGTCGGAAAGCGCGCGCTGAAAGACATCGAGCGACGCGATCTCGCGCAGATACCTGGCAAGTTTCGGATACTGATCTGGGTCAACCCGAAACCCCATATACTGGTAGACGATGAAGTTCGACACGATCGCGATGTCGGCGAGCGTCAACGCGTTGCCGACCAGGAACTTCCCGGCGATCTGCGATTCCAGATAACCTAAAATCTTCGGCTGCACGTTTTTCAGAACGCCATAGACGACGGCCTCGTCGGTCGCGACCTTGTTGATGTTGGGGTTGACGACGGTCTGGTAAAAAAGCGGATGCACGACGTGACGGAAGATGGTGCCTCCCGCATAGGCATCGAACCAGAGCGCCCTGCCGTAATCCCTGACATCGGCCGGCAGCACCGGTGAGGCGGGATGCTTCTTGTCGAGATAGAGGCAGATCGCGTTCGAGTCCGCGAGCGTATAGTCGCCGTCCTGCAAAACCGGAATCATCCCGGTCGGGCTCAGTGTATTCCAGTTGTCCGGCGGATTGCCGGGCACGACAGGAATCACGACCTTGAACTGGTATTCGAGCTTCTTGATGATCGCGGCAATGATCACCTTGCGGGTGTGAACGGATAGTGGAACGCCGTGAATGATAAGCATGGTCATGATCGTGCTCCTCGGTTTCGAGGAGTGCGTTATGCCGGTTTGACGTAGGGTCAAAGTCAAGCGCGATTTTCAGGAAGCTTTTCCGCGCCCTCGTCACTGTTCCGGCGATGCCGGCATCCAAGCGCCGTGCCTCGCGAAAAAACTTACGCGGCGTTAAGCATCGGCCAGCTGGCCGTCTGGACCATCCAGGTCTGCAACGGGCTCACTTTGGATTCACCTGAGGTGAAATGGGCTTCGAGCTCAGCCAGCGCGCGGTCTTCCCATGCATTGGCCTGTTCCAGGAGGGATAGCCGTTGATGGGGACGAAATGCCGCTGTTTGACGATACAACGACGCAATGGCGCGACATCGCCGCACATTTTCCAGAATTGCCTTCCCGTTCATCGACCGATCTCCCCGAATATCCCAACGGGGCAACTTTGGACGCGACCGGTTTTCAATTGCTTATCGGGTTCGGTAAACGAGATGCATGGTTTTTGAAATATTGACGGACTGGACCGGAGGCGTTTCGCCCGCTAAGACTTGCCGGC
This sequence comes from uncultured Alphaproteobacteria bacterium, assembly GCA_963775545.1. Taxonomy (GTDB): domain Bacteria; phylum Pseudomonadota; class Alphaproteobacteria; order Rhizobiales; family Xanthobacteraceae; genus Bradyrhizobium. The sequence continues at coordinate 76,503 of CAVZJE010000008.1, read as the reverse complement.
TTCCTGCCAGCTGCGGTTGGGATCAAGGAAATGCCGAGCGACGTCCCGACACAGCCGTTTGTAATCGAAATCGCTATCGAGCCAAAGTCTAAGGCCGACCAGCAAAAGCTTGAAGTCGCATTGACCACGCTCGCCGCGGAAGATCCCTCGTTCCGTGTCTCGACCGATCAGGAGTTGGGTCAAACCATTTTGGGAGGAACGAGCGAAGATCATCTCGACGCGAAAATCGAGCGACTTAAACGAAATGGAATTGATGCCAATATTGGCGCGCCACAGGTGGCGTTTCGTGAGCGCATCACCCGGCGGGTCGAACACAGCTACACCCACAAGAAGCAGACCGGCCGTACCGGTCAGTTCGCGGCGGTTACGCTCGCGATCGAACCTAACGAACCCGGCAAAGGCCACGCGTTCATATCAAGGATCACTGGCGCCGCGGTGCCAGCGGAATATTTACCGGGTATCAAAGAGGGGCTAGAGAGCGTGCTTTCCTCCGGCGTTGTCGCGGGCTTCCCGGTAGTAGACGTCAGGGTGAACCTGATCGACGCCAAATATCACGACGCCGACTCCTCTGCGCTGGCTTTCGAGATCGCAACCCGCGCCTGCTTCCGTGAAGCCTTGCAAAGAGCAGGACCAGTTCTGCTCGAGCCGATCGTCAAGGTAGAAGTCGAGACGCCAGCGGGATTTGCCGACGTGATCGGGAAGGATCTGGAATTACGACGCGGTCAGATCACCGGGCAAGATATGCGTGACGATACCGTCGTCATCCATGCCTGGGTGCCGCTGATGAACATGTTCGGCTACGTCGGCGCGTTGCGTCAAAAATCGATGGGCCATGCCGCCTTCACCATGCAATTTGATCATTACGCGCCGGCCTATGCGCCTGACGACCCACCGTTTCGACCGGCGATCGGCATGCGTCCCTGAAAGCTGATCCGCGACGCAACTCACGTAGATTTGCGCCTGCCCCGCATGCAAGCCCGCCTCTTGCCCCTTTACAGCCAGACCGGCTAGCATCCCTCCCAACAAAGCTTCAACGATTTCAGGGAGAAAAAATCATGGAAATCACCCACCGGCTCTGGCGATATCTGCTGCTGCCGCTGACGCTCGCCGGCACCTTGAGCATCTCGTCGGCCGCCGAGGTCACCCCCGCCGCACTCAATCCTGCCGCGCTGATCTACAAGCTGCCGGATCAGATTCCCTGGAGTCCGGTCGATGCCCGCGGCGGACAACAAGCCGTCGTGGTAGGCGATCCGAAAAAGCCTGGCTTCTATATGGTCTACACCAAATGGACCAAGGGCAACCATTTCAGCCACCCGCACTTCCATCCCAACGACCGCTATATCGTGGTGCTGCAAGGCACCTGGTGGGTCGGCACCGGGCCGAAATTCGATCCCGAGCACGCCACCCCCATGCCGGCCGGCACCTTCGTGACCCATTTCGGCAAGCAGGTGCATTGGGACGGCGCCAAGGACGAGGACGCAGTGCTTCTGATCATGGGCGAGGGTCCGGCGACCTCAACCCTGGTGAAAGAAGAATAGCCCTGTTTCACCGGACTGTGGCGATCCATGCGCTGGCTTAAATTTACGGCAGACCGGACGTCGTCCTGGGGCATCGTCGAAGGCGACCGCGTCATCGCGGTCGACGGCGATCCCTTCGGGGAATGGAAGCGTACGCCGCGATCGCATGCGCTCCACGACGTCAAGATCGAGCTGCCGGTCATCCCGCGCACCTTCTACTGCGTGGGGCTGAACTATCTCAAGCATCTGAAGGAAGCCGCCGACAAGCGCGGCGAGGTGCCGAAAGTGCCCGACCGGCCTGAGGTCGGCTATCGCGCACAAAATGCGCTGATCGCGCACGACGAAGACGTCGTCATTCCCGCGACGGCCACCGAGCAAATCCATTACGAAGGCGAGCTTGTCGTCGTGATCGGCAAGAAGGCCAAACACCTTTCCGAGCGCGACGCGATGGATTGCGTGTTCGGCTACACCATCGGCAACGATGTCAGCGAACGAAGCTGGCAGAAGGCCGATCGCGGCCTGTGGCGCTCCAAGAACGCCGACACCTTCAAGCCGATGGGGCCATGGATCGAAACCTTAGCCGATCTCGACAGGATGGAAACGATCGTGCGGGTGAACGGAAAAGAGAGCAACCGCTTCCACACCAATGAGATGATTTTCGGCGTCCGCGAATTCATCGTCGAGTTGACGAAATATTTTACCCTGTGGCCCGGCGACGTGATCTGGATGGGAACGGACGGCGCCTCGCCGAACATCAAGCCGGGCGACACGGTCGAGATCGAGATCACCGGCATCGGCACGCTGCGCAATAAATTCGTTGCCGAGGTCAGGGGTAGCGCGGCATGAGCCGCCATTCCACCGCGCATCACTTCCTGCAAGGTCTCGTCGACCTCGGCATCGACTATATCTTCGCCAATCTCGGTACCGATCATGTGTCGCTGATCGAAGCGCTGGCCGAGTGGGACCGCGAGGGACGCAAGCATCCGGAAGTCATCCTGTGTCCGCACGAGGTCGTCGCCGTGCACATGGCGGCCGGCTACGCGCTCGCGACCGGGAAGGCTCAAGCCGTGTTCGTGCATGTCGATGCGGGCACGGCGAATGCGTGCATGGCGATCCAGAACCTGTTTCGCTATCGCCTGCCGGTGATGCTGTTTGCCGGCCGCGCGCCGTTCACCCTGCATGGCGAACTGACGGGCTCGCGCGATACGTACGTACACTTCGTGCAGGACCCCTTCGATATCGCCAGCATCGTTCGCCCCTATGTGAAGTGGGAATATTCGCTGCCTTCGGGCGTCGTAGTGAAGGAAGCGCTCGCTCGTGCGCACGCCTTTGCCGAGAGCGACCCGCCGGGGCCGGTCTATATGATGCTGCCGCGCGAAACGCTGGCGGAAGAATGGGACGATGCCGCGATGCCGGCCTATCCGCCGGCGCGCTACGGCAGCGTGCAGGCCGGCGGCATCGAGCCTGAGCGGGTCGAGAGAATCGCAGACGCGCTGATGGCGCGGAAAACCCGATTGCGCTGACGGCCTATCTCGGCCGCAAGGCGCATGCGGTCGCCGTGCTCGAACGGCTGGCGCAACTCTGCGGTATCCGCGTTGCGGAATTCAATTCGATCGACCTCAACATCTCGCAGGCCTCACCCTGCTTTGCGGGCTTCGACCCCTCAGCCCTGCTCGAACAAGCCGATCTCGGCCTGTTGCTCGATTCCGATGTTCCTTTCGTTCCGCAATACGCGCGGCGCGCGGACGCGATCAAATGGATCCAGATTGACGTCGATCCGCTGAAAGCGGATTTTCCGATGTGGGGCTTTCCGACCGATATGCGCATCCAGGGCGATTGCGCCACCGTTCTTCAGCAGGTGTGTGAGGCGATCGAGGCGCGCGCCGACGATACGTGGCGCAGGCGCGTTGCCGCGCGGATCGCGAGCTGGAGCGGCGCGCGTGAAGCCGCGCACAAGCGAAGGGACGAGGCGCGCGCCAACAAGGGCACGTCAGGCGCGCTGACGCCGGCTTTCCTGTTTGCGACCTTGAATGAGAAACTGTCGCAGGACGACATCGTCGTGAACGAAGCGATTCGCAATGCGCCGATCCTGCAAGCACACATTACGCGCACCAAACCCCACAGCTATGTCGGCCTTGCCGGCGGCGGACTTGGATTCTCCGGCGGCATGGCGCTCGGGCTGAGGCTCGCGGAACCGAAGCGCCGTATCGTGCAGGTGATCGGCGACGGCGGCTTTCATTTCTCCTCACCCGACAGCGTCTATGCGGTCGCGCAGCAGTACCGGATTCCGATTTTCACGGTGGTGCTGGATAACGGCGGCTGGCAGGCCGTGAAGTCGGCGGTGCAGCGCGTTTACCCGAAGGGAGTCGCCGCCGAAACCGACCAGTTCCAGTCGCGGCTGACTTCGGGCCGCCAGGGCGAGCGCCGGGATTTTTCGGCTGTCGCGGCGGCGTTCGGCGCGCATGGCGAACGCGTGACCGAGCCGGATGAGCTCGCAGCAGCGATCGACCGCTGTCTGGCCGCGCTCGACGACGGCCAGGCCGCCGTGCTTCATGTTCAGATCACGCGGCTCTAGAGCGTTTTCAAGCGAAGTGGGAACCGGTTCGCGTGAAGAAAACGCGTCAAATCAGAAGAATGCGCATGAGAGCTTTCCACCGATATGCAGCCGTCTCCTTTTTGGGGCTGACGCTCTTGGCAGCGAACGCTGCGCACGCCGCAGGAAGACCCGTCAAAATATCCGACGCACGCAATTCACATCGTGGTCGGCTTCACGCCGGGCGGCGGCAACGACCTCATCGCGCGGATCGTCGGACAAAAACTGTCGGACAGCCTTGGCCAGCCCGTCATCATCGACAACAAGCCGGGCGGCGGCGCGATCGTCGCGACCGAATATGTCGCCAAGTCGCAAGCGGACGGTTACACGCTTTTGGTCGGCGCCAGCGGCGCCATGGCGATCAATCCGGCGGTCTACACCAAACTGTCCTATGACCCGGTGAAAGACTTTGTTCCGGTCTCCGAACTCGGATCGTTTCCGCTGATCCTGATCGTCAACGCCGCTTCCCCGATCAAATCGGTCGCTGATCTGATCGCCTTTGCCAAGGCCCATCCGAACGAGACGAATTATTCGTCCTCGTCCGCCGCCTTCCAGCTGGTCACCGAATTGTTCAAGCAGAAGACCGGCGCGCCGATGCAGGAAATTCCCTACAAGGGCGCCAACGATTCAGTGATGGCCGTGATTTCCGGCCAGGTGACCGCAACCATTGCAGACGCCGGCCCGGTATCGGGCCAGGTCAAGGGCGGTCTGGTACGGGCGCTCGCCGTCACCTCGCCCCATCGCGCCGAAGACTTCCCCGGCGTCCCCACCCTGACGGAAGCCGGCACCGACGTCGATGCGGTATTGTGGAGCGGCATTTTCGCACCCCGGCAGACGCCACCGGCGATTGTCAAAAAGCTCGAATCCGAATTGATGCGGATCGCCAGGGAGCCCGATGTCGTTGCCAGATTGAAACCGCTCGGCATCCAGCCGGTCGGCAACTCCTCGGAAGAATTTGCGCGCATCCTGTCATCCGACATCGCGCGATGGACCGAAGTCGCACGGGCCGGCAACATCAAAATCGAGCAGTAATCAGGACTAGGCCGTAGCGCGCCGCGGCGAAATCAAGCCGGCGGCCACGGTGCCGACGACCGCAACGACCGTGTTGAGGATCAGCGCACCAAGGCCGACATAGAAGACGTAGCTCGCGCCGCCGAGATCGAGCGTTGCGAGCGGCTTCAGCCCGTTGCTCCACGCCGTCCACGTTCCCCATACGATGCCCGCCGCCCAGCCCAGCAGCAGCCCTTCGGCACGGAACCAGCGCGTGAACAAACCGAACACCAGCGCGGGGAAGGTTTGCAGGATCCACAATCCGCCAAGCAATTGCAGATCGAGCGCATATTGCGTCGGCAGGAAGATCGTGAACGCCAGCGCGCCGACCTTGACGACGAGGGAAGATATCTTGGCCACCGACGCCTCGCCGGCATGGCTGATATTCGGATTGACGTAGGATTTCCAGACGTTGCGCGTGAACAGGTTGGCAGCCCCGATGCTCATCACCGCGGCCGGCACCAGCGCACCGATCGCGATCGCCGAGAACGCGAAGCCTGCGAACCAGGACGGGAAAAGCACCTTGAACAGCGTCGGCACGACGTCGTTAGGCGACGACACGTGGATGTGCGCGGCATAAGCCATGTAGCCGAGCAGCGCGATCAGGCCGAGCAGCAGCGTATAGGCCGGCAGCAGGATCGCGTTCTTGCGGATGGTGTCGGCCGATTTTGATGCAAAGATGCCGGTCAGCGTGTGCGGGTACATGAAGGCGGCCAGCGCCGATCCCAGCGCCAGCGTCGCATAAGGCAGCATCTGCGATGGTTTCAGGATGAGACCCGTCGCGCCGCCCTTGACGGCAAATGCGTCATTGGCGGCGACGAAGATCGCGCCATAACCGCCGAGCCTGTGCGGCACGATAACGACCGCCACCAGCACCACGATGTAGATCATGATGTCCTTGACAAAGGCGATCAGGGCCGGCGCGCGCAGGCCGGAGCTATAGGTGTAGAGCGCGAGAATGACGAAGGCGGCGATGATCGGCAATTCGCCGGTGAGCCCGATTGCCTTGATCACGACACCCATGCCGATCAATTGCAGCGCGATATAGGGCATGGTCGCGACCATGCCGGTGACGGCGACGGCGAGTTCGAGGCCGCGCGAATTGTAGGTATCTTGAACCACGTCGGCCGCGGTGACGTGCCCTTTGGCATGCGCCACTTTCCACAGCAGCGGCATCACCGCGAAGACAAAGGGATAGACGATGATCGTGTAAGGCAGCGCGAAGAAGCCAAAGGCGCCGACCGCATAGACCAGCGCCGGCACGGCGATCACGGTGTAGGCGGTGTAGAAATCGCCGCCGACCAGAAACCAGGTGATCCAGGTGCCGAATTGACGCCCGCCCAGGCCCCATTCGTCGAGATGGTCGTTCACCGGGCCCGCCTTCCAGCGCGCGGCGAAGAAACCCATTACCGTGACAAGGGCAAAGAAGAAGACAAAAACCGAAAGGGCGATCCAGTCGATATCGGCGGACATGGCAAGCCTTGCTCAATAAAGGTGGGGCGGGATCTCAGGGCGTTTCGTCGGGCGTCTGAGAGCGATGCACGAGCCAGATCAAAATCGAGCAGATCGGCACCCAGGCAAACTGGTACCAATAGAAAAACGGAAAGCCGAACAACTCCGGTACCTCGAAGTTATAGAACGGCACCCACAACAGGCCGATAAACGGCACCAGCAAAAGCACCCACATCACAGGCCTCCCAGAGTTGAACAGCGGCGCCACGCTTGCGATTCCGACCGCCGTCTTGCGGTTGCTATCTAACGAGCGGATCGTCAATTCGTCCAGCACTTGCTTTGCCGCACTGCGATGATCGAGACGAGCGCTCACACCAAACGCAACGACGCCGCGGAGGCATGGCCGCCGCGGCGTCATTGACAATCGTGTTGGGATACCGGCGCCAAAAAGCGCCGGCGAGGATTACTTGACCAGCTCGGCGCCCACCTTGCACGTAACCGCATCCTGATCGCCGGTCCCTCCGCTGCAACCGATTGCGCCGATCAGCTTGCCATTTTCGACCAGCGGGAATCCACCGGGGCTCGCGGTCAGCGTCGGATCGAGCGTGGCAGCGTAGGTATGGCCGGATTCGTACGCGTTGAAGAACAGCCGGGTTTCGCGGCGGAAGCGTGCAGCGGTGCGGGCCTTGCCGATCGAGATCGAGCCGGAGGCGATCTGCGCGCCTTCCATCCGTTCAAACAGCACCGGTTCGCCATTGGTATCGACGACCGCGATGTTCATCTTCCAATTGTGCTTCTTGGCTTCGGCCTCGGCCGCCGCCACCAGTTGCTTGGCCTGCTCAAGGCCGATCGACATCCCGTAGGGAATATCGAAAGGCATCTTCTCGGGCACAGCGGCCGGCGCTGCCGCCGGCGGGGGCGTTTGCGCAAGCGCCTGCGAGCTGATCGCCACGACGGCACAAGCCGCCAATGCCAAAGAAATCATCGAACGCATGATACTCTCCCTGTTGAAGTTCGTTTCTTGATGGTCCGTAATTGATTCCGTTGACGTAGCCTACATTGGCGGCGTCAACCCATCCTTGCCGTAGGTGACGCGCGGCGTCGTCCAGGTTCCATCGGCTCCCTTCTTCGCGCCGCCGACGAAGATCTTGATACCCGGCTTGAGGTCGCTCTTGTCGCCGACCACATAGCTGACGACCTGGGTCTCGGGAGTCACCAGCACTTTCTTCTCGCCGTCCTTGTACTTCACCGTCAACACCGGCCCCTCGACGCCGCCGACGGTCTGCTCGACATTCGCGTTGGTCATCTTGGTATTGGGCTTCAGGTCCCAGTCGTAGTGACCTTCGCCGGTCCCGCGCATCGATTCCGGGAAGATGTGGACCTCGATGGCCTTCTGGCTGCCGTCGGGCTGCGTCAGGCCAGTGGCGCCAACGAACTGGCCTGGCTTGATATCGGCCATCGTCGATTTCACGATCCCCACATAAAGATGAGGGTCGATGACCGTGAGCTTCACTTCGGCGCCGTCCCGGTTTTTGACGAGATAGACGGCTCCGTCGACGCTTTCGATCGTGCCGCGGATGCGCAGCGTTTCCTGCGCCGACGCCGGCAGTGCAAAACAGGTCGTGACAAAAATCGCAGCAGCTATCGTGCGCTGGAGCGTACTAAACATGGTGATCCTCCACGGGTATGAATTGCCGTCCGACGGCTTGATCTTTTGGGCGACAGGCCTGTTGGTTGGGCCGAGGGCCGTCCCGCCAAGTGCCTGAAAGAAGCCCCCTCTGCAACCCCGCTTCGGCGGGATTATTCCTGACACCGCACCGCAACAGAGATTCCTGGTAGCGTCCTGCTATTCGACGGAGATGCCGGCATCCCTGATGACGCGGCGCCAGCGTTCCTCTTCGCTGCGGACATAGCGGTCAAGCTCTTCCGGCGGCAGCGCGACGGTCACGAGCCCCTCATTGACGCCCAGTTTCCTGAAAGCCTCGGACTGGACCGCCAGGGCGGCCGATTTGTTGAGCCGGCCGATGATGCCGACGGGGGTCCCGGCGGGGGCAAACAGGCCATACCAGCTCTCGGCGGCATAGCCGGGAACGCCGGCCTCAGCCACCGTCGGCAGTTGCGGAAAAGCGGGAGAGCGCTCGGCCGACGTCACCGCGATCGCGCGCAGTTGCCCGCTTTCGACCAGCGAAGCCGCGCTTGCAACCGTTGTGAACATGACATCGATCTGACCGCTGATCAGATCGGTGATGGCGGGCGCCGCGCCCTTGTAGGGCACGGCCGTCAATTTGACCTTGGCCATGGTGTTGAACAATTCGCCGGCCAAGTGCGCGGATGTGCCGACGCCAAAAGTGCCAAAGGTGATTTTCTCCGGGCTGGCTTTCGCCGCCGCGATCAAATCCGCGATGGTTCGAATGGCCGATTTCGGATTGACGACGACGATGTTGAAGGAGCGCGCGATCAACGCAACGGGCGCGAAATCCTTGTGCGGATCGTAGGGCAGCTTGGCGCTGAGGCTGATATTGACCGCGTGCGAGAACGTTCCCATCAACAGCGTGTAACCGTCCGGCGCGCTGGCAGCGACGGCCTGCGTTCCGATGATGGTCCCCGCCCCCGGCTTGTTTTCGATGATGACGGAAACGCCGAGGTCTTGCGCCATTTCCTGCGCGAGCGTGCGCGCGATCGCATCGGTACCGCCGCCCGGTGCAAAGGGAACGACAATTCTCAGCGGCCTTTCAGGGTATGGCCCCGCGGCTCGGCTGCCCGGAAAGGCCGCCAAAACCAGCACGGCCAACGCCAGCAGAGGCGATGTCCGGATCTTGCAGTAGGCAGCGCGCATAGTCATCCGCTTGTCAGTTCGATTTGTCGCACAGAGCTTAGCAGATTTATGCTCCACGTCCTGCCATGCGTGGAGCGATTTGCCGATATGACGCCGGAGGCGCGCGCCAATATGGACGCGAGAAGCCTATTTGAACTAGTGTCCGCGCCAACGAAAAACACTTGGAATATTTCTGGGAGGAATTCATGAGGCGCTGGCTCCTTGTTTTGCCGTTGTTGATCGGGTCGCAGGCCTCGTTTCCCCAGGCATCGGCGCAGCAGTCGGTTCCGACCATCAATTTCGACTCCGTATCCAATCCGCTGAAGCTGCCGACCAACATGTATTTCGGCGAAGTCTCCGGCGTCGCCGTCAATTCCAAGGGACACGTCTTCGCACTGTCGCGCGGCAACACTTCGGGCCCGGCCTATGCCGCGGCCGCTACGCAACTGCTCGAATTCGACAGCAATGGAAAGTTCATCCGCGAGATCGGCAAGAACCTTTATGCATGGTCTTTTGCCCACACGGTGAAGGTCGATCCCCAGGATAATATCTGGGTGACCGACAAGGGTTCGGACATGGTGATCAAGTTCGACCCCGACGGCCGCGTGCAGATGGTATTCGGCCGCAAGCAGGAGGCCTCGGACGAAGGTACCGAACCGCTGAAACATCCGAAGCCGCCGCTGCCGCCGGATGACGGCCGCTTCCGTCAGGTAACGGATGTCGCCTGGGACAAAGCGGGCGATACCTTCATCAGCGACGGCTACATCAATTCGCGCGTTGCCAAGGTCGACAAGGACGGCAACTGGCTGAAGTCATGGGGCGAGCCCGGCAACGGGCCCGGCCAGTTCAATACGCCGCACTCGATCGCAACCGACGCCAACGACAATGTGTATGTCGCCGACCGCGGCAACCACCGAATCCAGGTGTTCGACAAGGACGGCAAATTCGAGCGCCAGATCGTGATCGACGTGCCGGTGCCGCCGGATGCGAAGCCCGCCATCGGCAAGATTCCGGACGAAGCGACGAAGGCCAAGGGCACCTTTGCGCCGGGCTCGCCCTGGTCGATCTGCATCACGCCGCCGCCGCATCAGGTGCTCTACAGCTCGGATGCGTGGCCGGGCCGGGTTTACAAGCTCAGCCTCGACGGCAAGGTGCTGGGCGTGCTCGGGCAGTCCGGCAAGCAGCTAAAGCAGTTCGGCTGGATTCACGCGATGGCGTGCCCGTCGGAGAACGTGCTTTACGTGGCCGAGCTGTTGAACTGGCGCGTGCAGAAGCTGATTTTGAAGCCTTGACCCCGACGTCATCGCGAGCGTTAGCGAAGCGATCCAGTTCTTTAGAGCTGGTCGCTTCGTCGCTTACGCTCCCTTGCGCAAACGCCTTGCGTTTGTCGCAGGCAATGACGATAGAATCTACGTCGCCGTGGCGCGCGCGAAATCGATATAGATTTCGCGCAGGCGGGTCGCCATCGGGCCGGGCTTGCCGTCGGCCACGGCCTTGCCGTCGATCTTCACCACCGGCTGCACAAAGGACGACGCGCTGGTAATGAAGGCTTCCTTGGCCTTCAGCGCTTCCTCGATCGTGAACGCCCGCTCCTCGACGCGGAGTTGACGCTCCTCGGCCAACTTGACCACGGCCTTGCGGGTGCAGCCCGGCAAAATCGCTGACGAGTTCTCGCGGGTGACCAGCACATCGTCCTTGGTCAGGATGAAGGCCGAGGACGAGCCGCCCTCGGTGACCTTGCCATCCTCGATCATCCAGGCCTCGCCGGCGCCGGCTTCGGCCGCCGCCTGCTTGGCGAGCACCTGCGCGAGCAGCGCCACGCTCTTGATGTCGCGCCGCGTCCAGCGGATGTCGGGCACGGTGATGATGCCGATACCGGTCTTGGCGGAAGCCGCGTTGACGATGTCCTTGACCGAGGTGAACATCATCAAAGTCGGCTTGACGCCTTTCGGGAAGGCAAAATCCCGCCCGACATCGGCGCCGCGGGTAACCTGGATATAGACCAGACCATCCCTCAGCTGGTTGCGGGTGATCAGCTCGTGCTGGATCTCCTTGATGCGCGCGACGGTTTCCGGCAACGGCAGCTTGATCTCGCCAACCGAGCGTTCCAGCCGGGCGAGGTGCGACTCGTTGTCGATCAGTCTGCCGTCGAGCACGGCGGAGACCTCGTAAATGCCGTCGGCGAACAGAAAGCCGCGGTCCAAAACCGAGACCTTGGCTTCGCTGAGCGGCACGAAGGCGCCGTTGACATAGGCGATTGGGTCCAAGTTCATTCTCCCGGCGGCAGAAAAGCGATACGTAAATTATATACGCAAAGTTCGACCGCCGATAAACCCTTCAAAATGCGATTCTGAAGTGCACGGAGCTGCCGCCTCCGTCATTGCCTGCGACAAACGCAAGGCGTTTGCGCAAGGGAGCGCAAGCGACGAAGCAATCCAGCCGATTTTACTCTGGATTGCTTCGCTAACGCTCGCAATGACGATTCAATGCGACAAGATCTTCGACAAAAACTTCTGCGCGCGTTCGCTGCGGGGCTTGTTGAAGAAATCGTCCGTAAGCGCGTCCTCGACGATTTCGCCCTGGTCCATGAAGACGACCCGGTTGGCGACCTTGCGGGCAAAACCCATTTCGTGGGTTACGACCATCATGGTCATGCCGTCGCGCGCCAGATCGACCATGACGTCGAGCACCTCGCTGATCATCTCCGGGTCGAGCGCCGACGTCGGCTCGTCGAACAGCATGGCGATCGGGTCCATCGCCAAAGCGCGCGCGATCGCCACGCGCTGCTGCTGCCCGCCGGACAATTCGGCCGGATATTTCTGCGCCTGAACCTTGAGGCCGACGCGGTCGAGCAGCTTTGAGCCCTTCGCCAGCGCCTCGGCATGCGACCGCCCCAGCACCTTTTGCTGCGCGAGGCAAAGGTTGTCGATGATGCGCAGATGCGGGAACAGCTCGAAATGCTGAAACACCATGCCGACGCGGGCGCGCAGTTTCGGCAAATTGGTCTTGGGATCGCCGACCGAGATGCCGTCCACCGTGATCGTTCCTTTCTGGAACGGCTCCAGCGCATTGACGCATTTGATCAGCGTCGATTTTCCCGATCCCGATGGGCCGCAGACCACCACCACCTCGCCCTTGGCGACGCTCATGGTGCAATCCTTCAGCGCCTGGAAGGTTGACCCGTACCATTTATCGACGTGGCTGATCTCGATCATCAGGGATCCTGTCAATGTACGTAGGCGATGCGCGCCTGCAAGCGCCGGACGCCGAAAGAGGCGATACTGGAAATCACGAAGTAGACCACCGCCGCAAACAGATACATCTCGACCAGCCGGCCGTCGCGCTGCGCCACCTTGCTGGCAGCGCCAAGAAAATCGGTAATCGACAGCACGTAAACCAGCGAGGTGTCCTGGAACAGCACGATGGTCTGCGTCAGCAGCACCGGAAGCATGTTGCGAAATGCCTGCGGCAGCACAACGTAGCGCATGGTTTGACCGTAGGTCAGGCCGAGTGCCGAAGCCGCCGCCGGCTGGCCTTTCGAAATCGACTGGATCCCGGCGCGCATGATCTCGGCGAAATACGCCGCCTCGAAGATGGTAAAGGTGAGAAGCGACGAAGCAAACGCGCCGACGCGAATCGGCCGCGAAGATCCCGTCAACCACTGTCCGATGTAGGGCACCAGGAAGTAGAACCAGAAAATCACCAGCACCAGCGGCAGCGAGCGCATCAGGTCGACATAAAGCTGAGCGATGCGCGACAACAGCCACATACCGGACAGCCGCATCATCGCGATCAGCGTTCCCAACACGATGCCGCCGAAAGTCGCGAGCCCCGTCAGCGTCAGCGTGAACGTCATGCCGTCGAAAAACAGATAACCGAGCGAGCGGCGGATGACGTCGAAATCGAAATTGGCGAACATCGGCTATTTCCCGGTGATGTAGCCGGGGATCGCCACGCGTCGTTCGACGAAGTGCATGGCGATGACGACGACGATGTTGATCAAGAGGTAAAGCACGGTCGCGGCGGTAAAGGCCTCGAATACCTGAAAGGAGAATTCCTGCATCGCGCGCGCCTCGGCGGTAAGCTCAATCAGGCCGATGGTGAGCGCGACCGAGGTATTCTTGATGGTCGATAGAAATTCCGACGTCAGCGGCGGCAGGATGATGCGAAACGCGATCGGCAGCAGCACGTAGCGATAGATTTGCGGCGTTCGCAAGCCGAGCGCGGTGGCGGCCAGCTTCTGGCCGCGCGGCAACGAATTGATGCCCGCCCGCGTCTGCTCGGCAACGCGCGCGGACATGAACAAACCCGTCCCGATCGCCGCGGTATAGAACGGCGCGTTCGGCAACTGCTTCAGCCAAAGCCCCCAGGAAGCCGGCAGGAGTTCCGGCAACACGAAGAACCAGAGGAACAACTGCACGAGCAGCGGCATGTTGCGGAAGAATTCGACGTAGCAAAAGCCGAACCACGACGCTGCCCTGGACGGCAGCGTGCGCAGCACGCCGACGATGGCGCCGGTGACCAGCGCAATGACCCAGGCGCAGAGCGACGTCACGATCGTGACCATGAGCCCGGACAACAGCATGTCGAGATAGGTGCCGGTCCCGTTCGGCGACGGCTCGAAGAAAATGTGCCAGTTCCAGTGATAGTTCAAGACCGCCCCCTCACATGGCCTTGTAGAAATCCGGATCGGGCGAGTCCGTCGGCCTGGCGAATGCCTTCTTCAACTCCGCGCCCATCGGCACGTTGAGGTTCAAACCCTTGGGCGGGATTTTCTGCATGAACCATTTCTCATAGAGCTTTTGACCTTCCGCGCTTCTGTAGAGCGCCGCCGTCGCATCGTCCGCCACCTTCTTGAAGGCCGGATCGTCCTTGCGCAGCATGATGCCATAAGGTTCGGGCTTGGAAAATGCGTCGGTCGAAATGACGTAGGCGGCGGGATCCTTGGCGCCGGCGGCAAAGCTTGCGAGCAGGATATCATCCAGCACGGCGGCGACCGCCCGGTCGGTCTCGACCATCAAAAACGACTCGGCATGCTCCTTGGCCGGAACGATGTTGATGCCGAGATTGCGCGCGGCATTGGCCTCGGTGAGCTGCTTGATATTAGTGGTGCCCGAGGTGGAAGCGACCGTCTTGCCCTTCAGGTCCTCGATCGAATTGAGCTTGCTCGTCTTCTTCGAGATGAAGCGCGTCGCGGTGAGGAAGTGGGTATTGGTGAAGGCGACCTGAGTCAGCCGTTCGGGGTTGTTGGTGGTCGAACCGCATTCGAGATCGATCGTACCATTCGCCAGCAAGGGAATGCGGGCCGACGAGGTCACCGGATTGAATTCGACTGTCAGTCTCTCGAGCTTCAATTCCTTTTTAACGGCCTCCACGATCTTCAGGCAGATGTCGATCGCAAACCCGACCGGCTTCTGATTGTCGTCGAGATAGGAAAACGGAATTGACGAATCGCGATAGCCGATATTGATGACGCCTGTGTCCTTGATCTTCCTGAGCGTGCCCGAAAGCTCTTCGGCATCGGCGTGGCCAGCGCAAATGACCGCGGTCGAGCGCAAAACCAAGTGATACGCAGGCACTTCATGGTCACCCCCGAAACTCCAACCGCTTTCACCACACCCCGCTCCTTTTATGCAAGGACCGGGCCGTCCGAGCCAGCCAACCTTACATCACCTTATAAGCGTCAGGATCAGAAGAGTCGGACGGCTTGGCGAATTCCTGCCTGAGTTCTGGCCGCATCGGCACATTGAGGTTCAAGCCTTTCGGCGGGATCTTTTGCATGAACCACTTGTCGTAGAGCCTCAAGCCATCGGGGCTCTGGTAGAGCGCTGATGTCGCGGCATCCACCACCTTCTTGAAAGCCGGATCGTCCCTGCGCAGCATGATGCCGCAAGGCTCGGGCTTGGAGAACGCGTCCGATGAAATCACGTAAGCCGCCGGGTCCTTTGAGCCGACCGCGAAAGCCGCCAGAAGAATATCGTCCATCACAAAGGCGACCGCGCGATCGTTCTCGACCATCAGGAACGCCTCGGCGTGATCCTTGGCATGAATGACGTTGATGCCGAGATGGCGCGCGGCGTTGGTCTCGATCAGCTGCTTGATATTGCTGGTGCCTGATGTCGCGACCACCGACTTGCCTTTGAGGTCTTCGATCAAGTCGAGCTTGTTGGCTTTCTTCGAAATGAAGCGCGTCGCGGTCAGGAAGTGGGTGTGGCTGAAGGCAACCTGCCTCTCGCGCTCCGGATTGTTGGTGGTCGAACCGCATTCGAGGTCGATGGTGCCGTTGGCCAGCAAGGGAATGCGGGTCGACGATGACACCGGAACCAGCTCGACCGCGAGCTTGTCGAGCTTGAGTTCCTTTTTCACGGCGTCGACGATCGCATAGCAGATGTCCATCGCGTAGCCGATGGGCTTCTGGTTGTCGTCAAGATAGGAAAAGGGGATCGAGGAGTCGCGAAAGCCGAGCGAAATCGAGCCGGTCTCCTTGATCTTCTTGAGCGTGCCCGAAAGTTCTTCGGCCCGGGCCTGCGCTGTGCAGAAAGCCAGAACCAGCGCAAGACCCGTTACGCGCAAGCGTCGCATTCGCGTCCCCTCGCCTTCCTCACATCGCCTTGTAGGAATCCGGATCGGGCGAATCCGAGGGCTTTGCGAATTCAGCCTTGAGTTCCGGCCCGAGCGGCACCTTGAGATTGAGGCCCTTCGGTGGAACCTTTTCCATGAACCACTTGTTGTAGATCTTCGCGCCCTCGCCGCTCTGATAGAGCGCGGCGGTTGCGGCATCGACCACCTTCTTGAAGGCGACATCGTCCTTGCGCACCATGATGCCGTAAGGCTCGGGCTTGGAGAAGGCGTCCGTGGAAATAACGTAGGCGTCCGGATCCTTGGAACTCGCCACGAAGCTCGCGAGCAGAATATCGTCCATCACGAAGGCGACTGCGCGGTCACTCTCGACCATCAGGAACGCCTCGGCGTGGTCCTTCGCCGGAATGATGTTGATGCCGAGATTGCGCGCGGCATTGGCTTCGTTGAGCTGCTTGATGTTGGTGGTGCCGGAAGTCGAGACCACCGATTTGCCCTTGAGGTCGCCAATCGACTTGATGTTGTTCGCCTTCTTGGAGACGAAGCGGCTGGCGGTGAGGAAGTGGGTGTTGGTGAACCAGACCTGCTTCTGCCGCTCGGCGTTATTGGTGGTCGAACCGCATTCGAGATCGATGGTGCCATTGGCCATCAGCGGAATACGCGTGGAGAACGTGACCGGATTGAGCTTGACCTCGAGTTTGTCGAGCTTGAGCTCCTTCTTTACGGCATCCGCGATCTTGTAGCAGATGTCCATGGCGTAACCGATCGGCTTCTGGTTGTCGTCGAGATAGGAAAACGGGATCGAGGAGTTGCGGTAGCCGAGGTTGATCGCGCCGGTCTCCTTGATGTTCTTCAGCGTCCCCGTCAATTCCTGTGCCATCGCCGGGCACACGGACAGCGCAACGGCGAAGGCTGCGCCTGCGATAAGCGTTTGTTTCATGAATAGGCTCCTTGTTTGTCCGGCTTGAACCTGTTGCGGCCCGGTCGATGAAGGCCCCACTTTACCCCTATCTTATGGTCCGAACGTCAGGCCGTCGCAAGCCGACCTTTGATGGGCGAAGCGCGCCTGCGCCACTCCGTCACGGTTCTGACATTCGTACCGAAGCGGCGGACGTCGCATGTATGGTTAAGAGCGTTCCCAGGCTCAGGATGCCAACCGCCGTCAGGTAATATCCGGGCGCCAGGTTGCCGATCAGAGCAAAGCCGCTGAGCCATGTCATGGTCGCCGGTCCCATGCCACCGAACAATGTGACACCGATATTATAACCGAGGCCGAGCCCCGTGGCCCGCGTCGCGGCCGGCAGCAGCTCCGACATCAGCGCGGCGAGTGGGCCGTAATAAAGCGACTTCAACGTCGACAGCCAGAACACCCCGAAGACGATGACGGCCGGCGTCGGATCCCTGGTGATCAGAAGAAATACCGGAAAGATCGACAGCAGAAGCAGAACATTGGCCGCGATCATGTGCCGCGTCCGGCCGATCCGGTCGGAAAGCATTCCTGCGAAAGGGGTCAGCAGCGTCACCATGATGCCGCCGACGAAGGTGGCCGTGTAACCTGTCACCGGCGGCAAATGAAAGTTTTTGACCACGTAGGTCGGCATGAAAACGATGAGGTAATTGACGGCGGTCGATATCGCGAGCGCGCCGATGCCGAGCAACACCCGGGATTTCTGGTGCAGCAAAACTCTCCCTGACCGGAGAAGTCTGCGCGGCCGGCGGTGCGGTTGCGTCCTCCAATTGATTGCGGATGTAGATACCCGCGGGTCCGACCAGAATTCCGAACAGGAATGGAATGCGCCAGCCCCATGACGAGAGGTCGGCCGGCGCCATCCACACAGTGAGCACGACGCCGAATGTCGAGGCGAGCAGATTGCTCAAGCCCTGGCTCGCAAATTGCCAGCTTGCGATAAAGCCACGCTGGTCGGGCCGGTGCTCCACCAGAAATGCCGTGGAGCTTCCGAACTCGCCGCCGGCCGAAAATCCCTGCACCAGACGCGCTGCGATCACCGCGATCGGCGCAAGAACGCCAATCGTCCCGTAGGTCGGCATCAGCGCGACCGCGAGCGTGCCCAGCGTCATCAGCACGATGGAAATCAGCAACGAAGCCTTTCGGCCGTGACGGTCCGCATAGGCGCCCAGCACCAGGCCGCCGATCGGGCGGGCGAGATAAGCCAGCCCGAACGTTCCGAATGTCAGAAGCAGCGAGGTCGTCTGGTTGTCGTTCGGAAAGAACGCCTTCGATATATAGACCGCGAAATAGCCGTAGACCGTGATGTCGTACCATTCGAGCGCGTTGCCGATTGACGTCGCAACGATGAGCCGCGTGATGTTCTTTTCGGCACCAGCCTTTGCCGTTCCAGATAATTCGACCGGTGCCGAAACGCTCATGCGGGTCCCTCTCTTAATTGCGGGCCAAGGGATGTTTCATCTCGCCGAGGTCCCAGAACAGGCCAGCCATGATGCCGAGCGCTTCTTCCGTCACCGACAGCAGAATGTGCTCGTCGGGCGCGTGCTGCGAACAGCCGGGATAGGAGTGTGGCACCCACATCGTCGGAACTTTGAGAATATCGGTAAAGACGTCGTTGGGCAGCGAGCCGCCGAAGTTCGGCAACACGGCTGGTGCCTTCCCCGTGGTCTTGCGGATCGA
The DNA here is from genome assembly GCA_963775545.1 of uncultured Alphaproteobacteria bacterium. GTDB lineage: Bacteria > Pseudomonadota > Alphaproteobacteria > Rhizobiales > Xanthobacteraceae > Bradyrhizobium. The sequence continues at coordinate 57,850 of CAVZJE010000008.1, read as the reverse complement.
TTCCGCGGTCCAGTTGATCCAGGGGCTGTCGAGATCGGTGCGCGAGGCGGCAAAACGCTGCGTCGCCTCAACCTCGACCATCGTAAAGCCGCGGGCGTGCAAATGAGCGCGGATGACTTCTGCGAGGTTGTCGACCTTGGTGCCGACGACGAAGCGCAATTGCAGAACGGCGGACGCGCGTCCGGGAATGGCGTTGGCGGGCTTGTCGATATTGCCCGACGACATCGCCAGCACTTCGAGCGTATTCCAGGCATAGAGCCGCTCCGCCGCCGACAGCCCGTCCTCGCCCCAATTCTCCGACAGCGCCGGTTCGTCCGCGGTCGGCTTGACTTCGACATCGGCCAACGCGGCGCGGATCTGGTTCGACAAACGCGGCGGCTTCAATTGCTCGAGCAGCAAACGGCCGTGACTGTCGACAAGGCTCGCGATCGCGCTCGCCAGAATGGTCGCGGGGTTGGCCAGCACGCCGCCCCAGTTGCCGGAATGATGGCCGCCCTCGCGCAAATTCACGTCGAGATGAATTCGAATGCCGCCGCGGCAACCGAGGAAAAGCGTCGGGCGCTCGGCGGAGAGCCGCGGGCCGTCGGAGGCGAGCAGCAGATCGGCTTTCAGTTCGTCGCGCAGGTTTTCGCAGACTTGCGGCAAATCCGGCGAGCCGATTTCCTCGCCGGTCTCGATCAGAAACTTGACGTTGAAGCCGAGCTTGCCGCCGCGCGCCTCCCGCACCGCGCGCAACGCTGCCATGTTGATGCTGTGCTGTCCCTTGTTGTCGGCGGTGCCGCGGCCATAGACGCGGTTGCCCACTTGCGTCGTGCGCCAGGGATCGAGGTTGTCCCTCCACTCGCCCACCATGCCGTCGACGACGTCGCCATGGCCGTAGATCAGGACGGTCGGCGCGGACGCGCTCTCGCTGTATTGCGCCAGAAGATAAGGCCCCTTGCCGGCGGGCGATTCAATCAGTCTCGTCGAGAAATCAAGGCTCTTGAAGGCCGGCTCAAGGTCATCGGTGAGATACGCCCGCAGCGCGTCGCGCTTCTCGGGATTCTGGCTTTCGGTCTGGTAGGCGACCCGGCGACCGAGTTCGGCGAGAAACTCGCCCGAAGTCAGCATGGTGTGGGCGCGGGCGATGGCATCAGTTCTGGTCATGGCTTCCGTTCGTCATTTATTCCGATCTTCAGGTGGAGTTACGTTAGCGGGATAGGCCGGGCGCCGGAAGTCCTGAGGCCTTTGCTAAAATCATGTGGGATGCGACAATTCGGGAAACGGCCCGGCGTTTATCGGGCCAACAAAAGGGAGAACTCCATGAAAGCCATTCTGCGCCTTGCAGCGGTCGGCCTGTTGCTGACAGGTTCCGCGTTCGCCCTGACGGGTGAACGCATGCCGGAAATGACGCTGGAAAAAATGACGCCAGCGCAACGCAGCATTGCCGAAGCCATCATCAACGGACCCAGAGGCCGGATGAGCGGCCCCTTCAACACCTGGCTGCGCAGCCCGGAACTGGCAGACCGGCTGCAAAAGGTTGGCGAATACGTGCGATTCAAGACCTCGCTCGACAAACGCATCAACGAAATGGCGATCCTGATGACCGCTCAGGCCTGGGGCGCGCAATATGAGTGGTATGCCCATGCGCCGCTTGCGGTGAAAGCAGGCCTCGATCCCCAGGTCGTCGCCGCGATTGGCGCGGGCCGCAAGCCTGAGAAGATGAAGGACGACGAGGCGATCGTCTGGGAATTTACCACGCAATTGCGCCGCGACCACGGCGTCGATGATGCGATCTATGCCAAGGCGCTGGAGAAGTTCGGCGAACAGGGCATCGTCGATCTGGTCGCCGTCAACGGCTATTACGACGTGGTCTCGATGACGCTCAACGTCGCCCGCGTCAAAGCGCCGGCGGGTGCGGAGATGCCCTTCAAGCAGGCCGGCGAGTAATTCCTCGATGGCACCTTCCGAAAGTTGCCTGGCATGAAAAAGGAAATCCGGCTCAACGCGTTCGCCATGAACTGCGTCGCGCATCAATCGCCGGGACTTTGGACCCATCCGCGCGACCGCACCGCCGGCTATAACCGCCTGCCCTACTGGCTTGATCTCGCCAAAACGCTGGAACGCGGAAGGTTCGACGGGCTGTTTCTCGCCGACGTGCTCGGCGTCTACGACGTGTTCGGCAACAGCCCCGACGCAGCACTGCGCAACGCCACGCAGACCCCCGTCAACGATCCCCTGCTGGTGATCCCGGCGATGGCCGCGGTGACCGAACATCTCGGCTTCGGCGTGACATCCAACCTGTCCTACGAGCCGCCCTACACGTTTGCACGCAGGATGTCGACGCTCGATCACCTCACCGAGGGCCGGGTCGGCTGGAACGTCGTCACCGGCTATCTCGACAGCGCGGCGAAAGGCGCCGGCAAGGACAAGCAGACCGGGCATGACGACCGCTACGATATCGCCGACGAATATATGGAGGTGGTCTACAAGCTCTGGGAAGGAAGCTGGGAAAACGACGCGGCGTTGCGCGACCGTGCGCGCGGCATCTTTGCCGATCCATCCAAGGTGCATCGTATCCGGCATGAGGGCAGGAATTTTCGCCTCGATGCCATTCACCTCTGCGAACCCTCGCCGCAACGCACGCCGGTGCTGTATCAGGCCGGCACCTCGCCGCGCGGGCGTCAGTTCGCCGCCCAACATGCCGAATGCGTATTCATGTCGGGTCCATCTGCAAAAGTCATCGCGCCACGCGTGGCCGGCATCCGCGAACTCGCCGCGAAAGCCGGGCGCAACGGGAACGAGATCCTGATGTTCTCGATGTTCACCGTGATCCTTGGGAAGTCAGAGGCCGAGGCCAAAGCCAAGTATGAGGACTATCGCAACCACGTCAGCCCCGAAGGTGCGCTGACGTTGATGTCCGGCTGGACTGGTGTCGATTTCTCTGCCTACGACCTCGACCAGCAGGTTCGGCATGTCGAGAACGACGCCGGCCGCTCGGCGATGGACAACATCACCCGCGCCGATCCGGATCGGGTCTGGACCGTGCGCGAAGTCGCCCAGCATGTCGGCATCGGCGGCATCGGACCCGTGGTGGTGGGAACGCCGGAAAAAGCCGCCGACGCCATCGAGGCGTGGTTCGATCAGACCGACGTCGACGGGCTGAACATGCCGTTTGCGGTCTCCCCCGGCGATTTTGAGGACGTCACGGAGATGCTGGTGCCGGAGTTGACGCGGCGCGGGCGCTACAAGACGGCGTACAGCGAAGGCACGTTGCGGGAAAAACTGTTCGGCGCCGGCCGCGCGCGGCTCGACGCAACGCATACAGCCGCGCAGCATCGGCCGAAGTGAAGTAAACACCCACCGTCATTGCGAGGAGCGCGAGCGACGAAGCAATCCAGATCTTCTCACACAAGGCTGGATTGCTTCGCTGCGCTCGCAATGACGAAGCAAGGTGCGGTCACACCGTCCCGTCCACCATCACCTCGATCAGCTTCGCGCCGGGCCGCCTGAACGCCGAGGCGAGCGTGGACTTCAAATCCTTGGGATCGGTGATCCGCATCGCCTCGAGCCCGAGCGATTTGGCCAAGCCTGAAAAATCCACCGGCGGATCGGCGAAGTCCATGCCGACATAATGATCGTCGCCGTGGAAGGCGAGCAGCCGCTGCTTGATGATGCGATAGCCGCCATTGTTGGCGATCACGACATTCAGCGGCAGCTTGTGATGCGCCGCCGTCCACAGCGACTGGATCGAATACATCGCGCTGCCGTCGCCGGAGAAGCACACCACGGGGCGATCGGGATTGGCGATGCTGACGCCGACGGACGCCGGCAATCCCCAGCCGATGCCGCCCGAGGCCAGTGCGTGATAGCCGTAACGATCGCGATGCGGTCGCAGCGAGAGCAGCGGCCGCGAAGAAGTCAGCCCCTCATCGACAACAATGGCGTTTTCCGGTAGCGCCTCGACCACCTGCAAGGTCAGATAGTCTGGATCGATCGGCGCGCGGTCGCCGCGCTTGGCGAGCTGTTCGATCAGCGCGACGCGGCGCGAACTCCAGTTATTCGCTGATAGCGCGGCAATTCCCTTTTTGGCGCGGGCCTCGAGTGCCACGCCGCCTTTCGCCTTCAATGCCGGCACCAGCGCCCGCAATGTCTCCCTCACATCGGCCTTGAGCGCGATCTCCGCGCCATAATTCTTGGCGAGGTCCCACTCGACTAGACCGACCTGCACGATCGATAGTCCCTCCGGCAGCGGATCAGTCTCGCTGTGCACCGACATCCGCAACGGATCGGCGCCAAGCGCAATCAGGAGATCGTAGGGCGCGAGAACGTCGCGCACCTGCGGTTGCGACCGCGACAACGCTCCCATGAAGCACGGGCTCTCCGACAGAAAGTGCGCGCCATAGGGCACCGATTGCTGAAACGCGGGGCAACCGAGGGTTTCCGCCAGCGAAGCCGCTTCCTGCAACGCGTCGCTTTTCACGATCTCGTCGCCGGCGATGATGACGGGACGTTCGGCTTTGAGAATGCGCGACACCAATGCCTGCAAGACCTCGTCGGAAGGCTTGACGCGTGTGTCGACGCGGGTCGAGCGGCCGAGTTCAATACCGGCTTCCGAATTGAGGATGTCGCCCGGCAGCGAGATGAAGACAGGGCCCAGTCGGCGGCGTGGTCGCGATCTTCGCGGCGCGGCGAACGATCCGCGGCAAATCTTCCAGCCGCGTCACCTCGACTGCCCATTTCACCAACGGCTCGGCCATCCGCACCAGCGGGCCGTACAGCAACGGCTCCATCAGGCCGTGGCCCTGCTCCTGCTGGCCGGCGGTCAGGATCATCGGCGTGCCGGTGAATTGCGCGTTGTAGAGCGACCCCATCGCATTGCCCAATCCGGGCGCAACATGAACGTTGCAAGCGACGAGGCGGCCCGAGGCGCGGCTATAGCCGTCGGCGATCGCGACGACGAGGCTCTCCTGCATCGCCATCACATAGGTGAGATCGGGATGATCCTTTAGCGCATGCATGATCGGCAGTTCGGTGGTGCCGGGATTGCCGAACAGGTGCGTGATGCCCTCGTCCTTCAGCAAGGCCAGGAATGCCGAACGTCCGGTAATGCGATTTTTCATGATTCCTCCCGCTCGCGGCTGTTGCCGCCATAGCGCGCATCATGATCAACTTTGCTTGTCCGAAGCAAGAAAGCGGCTTCATGGCTGCCTTGCGCGGCCCGACTTGTGCGAGCTTCGTCATATAAATAGGAATATAACGTAATAGCCCTTCCCGCCGCCGTCCCCATCAATCAAACAATCAATTTAGGGAGAAATCAAAAATGGACGCGCCCACACAAAGGCCGATTGCGAAACTGATTGAACGATTGTTTTTCGCGACCGCGCTGGCTGCCGGCACCCTCGCCATCTCGCCGGCCTCCGCGCAGACGCCACTTGCGCCTACCGTATCGAAGAAGCCCCAGGTAACGCCGCCGAAGAACGACGCGGCCTTGCGCGCCCTGACGCCCGCGCCGGCGAGATGCTGCTCAATCCGCCCGACAGCGACTGGCTGATGTGGCGTCGCACCTATGACGACTGGGGCTACAGCCCGCTGACGCAGATCAACACCGACAATGTGAAGAACCTGACGGTGGCGTGGAGCTGGGCCATGACGCCGGGCGCGACCGAGACCACACCGCTGGTTCACGACGGGGTACTCTTCCTCTACAACTTCCTCGACAAGGTTCAGGCGCTTGACGCCACCAACGGCGAACTGCTGTGGGAGTACAAGCGCGACATCCCCGCTGAAATCCCGCGCCAGAACGGAAACTTCGCCGCCAAGCGCAACATCGCAATGGTCGACGACAAGCTGATCGTCGCCACCAGCGACGTCCATCTCATCGCACTCGACATGAAGACCGGTAAATTGGTCTGGGATCACGAGGTCGACGATTACAAGAAGGGCTGGCGCTATAGCGGCGGCCCGTTGGTCGCCAAGGACGTCATCGTGCAGGGCATGACCGGTTGCGGCAACGCCATGCCCGGCGGCTGCTACATCACTGGCCACGACGTCAACACCGGCAAGGAGCTCTGGCGCTTCCATACCATCGCGCAACCGGGCGAGCCCGGCGGCGACAGCTGGAACGGGCTGCCACTGGAAAAGCGCTTCGGCGCCTCGACCTGGAATTCGGGCAGCTACGATCCCGAAACCGATACGATCTTCCTGGGCGTCGGCCAGCCCTATCCGCACGTCGCTGAAATTGGCGGTCTGCTGCCGAAAAAGGACGGCGCCAATAACGACGCGCTTTACACCGACGCGACGCTCGCCATCGACGCGCATACCGGCAAGCTGAAGTGGCATTATCAGCACCTGCCGAACGACACCTGGGACCTCGACTACGCCTATGAACGCGTGCTGGTCGATCTTCCCGTCGACGGCAAAACCCGCAAGGCGCTGGTGACCGTGGGCAAGCTCGGCATCATCGAGGTGCTCGACCGCACCAACGGTGAGTGGCTGTGGTCGAAGCAGACGGTGTACCAGAACGTCGTCTCGAACATCGATCCGAAGACCGGCGCCAAGACCATCAACCAGGACGCCGTGCCGCATATCGGCAAGACCACCACCAACTGTCCGGCCGACCCCGGCAGCCGCGGCTGGCCGGCCACCGCCTACAGCCCGCGAACGCATATGCTGTACATCCCGCTGAACGAGTACTGCTCCGACACCACCCCGATTCCGATCGAGGAAGGCAAGGCCTACACCGGCGGCAGCCGGGCGGTCTTCGCGCGCACGCAGATTCCGAACAGCGACGGCAACATCGGTCGCATGGATGGTGTCGACCTGTTCACCCAGAAGGCGGTGTGGTCCGATCGCACGCGTGCGCCGCAGACCGGTGCTGCGCTTGCCACCGGCGGCGGTCTCGTATTCGCCGGTGCGCTGGATCGCTACTTCCGCGCCTACGACGACAAGACGGGCAAGGTGCTGTGGCAGATGCGCGCCTCGAACATCGTCAACTCGTTCCCCATCAGCTATTCGGTGAAGGGCCGGCAGTATGTCGCCGTTGCCGTCGGCAACGGCTCGAGCCAGGCGCGGGCGCTCGCCACGCTGACACCGGAGATCGGGATCCCCGATGGCGGCTCGACGTTGTTCGTCTTCGCGCTACCTGAAAACAAGTGATGCAACGATAGACGATGCAACGACGCCTCTCTCGCCCTTGCCTTCCCGGCATCTTCGCCGCCGCCACAGCTTTGCTGGCGGCGGTGCTCCCCGCGCAGGCCCAAACCGGCGCGGGAAGCACGGATGCGGGATCGCGCGTTTACGTCGACCAACTGCGTCGCCTGCCATCAGGCGGGCGGCGCAGGCGTGGCCGGGGCCTTTCCGCCGCTGGCCGGGCATGTTCCCGATCTCCTGAAGCAAGCGGATGGGCGCAGCTATGTCGGGAAGGTCCTGCTGTTCGGCCTCGAGGGCGCGATCAGCGTCAACGGCAACACCTACGCCGGCGCGATGCCGGCGTGGAACGCCCTTGGCGACGACGATATCGCCGCCGTGCTCAACTACGTCAGTAACGCCTGGGATAACGGCAAATCGCTGCCATCAGGCTTCAGGCCTTTCACGGCCGATGAGATCAAGGCGCTGCGGTCGCCAGAGCTTACATCCGCGCAGGTTTATGCGCTCCGTTCCGGCGGCGGCTCACCTGCGACCGCGGCAGCCAGCGGTGCGGGCGGAACGGCGCCGGTCAGTTTCACCGCGGACCAGGTGACACGCGGCTCCGACATCTATGCCGATCGCTGCGTCCAGTGCCATGGCGACAAGCTGGACAACGGCGAATTCGGCGGCGCGGCGCTGAACGGAAAGTACTTCAAGCAGCACTGGGGCGGAGGCGCAGCCGCAGGTCTGGTGGCCTACATGAAGGCGAAGATGCCGCCGGACCGGCCCGGCAGCCTCACCGACCAGAGTTATGCCGATCTCGCGGCCTTCCTGCTCGACGCCAACGATTATCCCAAGGGCGACAAGGAATTTCCGCCGGATACGGCCTCGCAACAAGCGATGAGCCTGAAACGCGGGCCGTAGGCCACGGTCAGAACATCCCTTCGCGCTGGTTGAGCGGTTTCTTCTTCCCGCGATGCCAGACCACGCCCGGAAAACCTTTCAGCGGCACCAGCGGTTCGCCGGCATAGGCCCATTCCTGCAATTCTTCGATCGCGATGTGATAGAGCGGCTGCCGCCCGGTGCGATCGGAGAACAACGCGCGGGGAATGTTCACCATGTGCGGCGAGCGCGGACGCTCGTAGATCAAGGGCGTACCGCAACGTTTACAGAAGCTGCGCCTGGTTTTGGTCGCCGCATCGTCGAAACGTGAAATATCATCCTCACCGCTGACGATACGAAAGCGCTTGCGCCAGCTCCCGACATAGGTCGCATAGGCCGCGCCATGCGCGCGCCGGCTCGCCGACGAATGATCGTGCCAGGCCCAGCGCGCCGGCACGTCGATTTCAAAACAAACGCTCCCGCAGAGACATTGCCCTTTGGCGATGCCTGCGGCTTTTGTTGGTTTTGTCATTCATCGTCTCCCGTCATTGCGGAGCGATGCACCAGCATTGCCGGGCTGATCAAAGGAAGCTGAGAAGCGTCACAGCGTCTCTTGCTTGTGGCCGCATTGCTTGCAGATGAATTTGACCCGCGTGACGCCGCGTTCGGCGGAGACCCGGTTCGGTGCGCCGCATTTTCCGCAAATGGCCTCGATGCGGGTATTGCCCTCCTTGACGACCAGCGGCTTGCGCGCCATGGCCTCGCGGATCAGGCGCTCGGCCTCCTCCCGCATCGACTGTTTTGACATCGGCTCGAACCCGTCCTGACCGCAGATAGCGGGCCTTATAGCATCGCCGTCGTGTCTGGCGAGCAAAAGAGTCTAGTGGAGTGGATTTGACATTCGCAACCCAATTCGCCGCGAGTTCGCGATGCGAATGTCAAATCCAAAACTCCACTAGTGTGGCGGTTCAGAAGTCCGCATCGTTTGCGCCGCATGTTGGTCATGCGGACTTCTGAACCAAAGCCACACTAGATCAATAGCTTGCTAGTGTCCTTTCAATTCCGAAGTTCGAAACGTGGCTCCGCAAAATGCGACGAACTTCGGAATCGGGACACTAGAAACATATAATTGCTAGTGGTCCTCTGATTCTAACATTCGCAAAAGGTGCCTGCTGAGACGGAATGCGAATGTTAGAATCGGACCACTAGTGCCCACTTTCCGAAGTTCGTGTTACACCTCAGCGCGCACCTTTCACGAACTTCGGAAAGTTAAGGGCACTAGCAAATCTATGATTCTAGTGCCGCTTTTCTATTTGAAGTTCCTGGATTGAATTCGCCGCTTGTGGTGCAGGAACTTCAATTAGGCGGCACTAGGTCTCGATGATCACGTAGTTATCTTCGACATGGACCTGGAAGGTTTCCGCCACGTACGGTCCCTTGGCGAGCGTCTCGCCGTCCTCGATGACGACCGGATAGGTTCTGACCTTCACGCGCTTCGGATCGAACCAGGACTGGCCGTTGCGCATGTCGAACTCCCAGCCATGCCAGGCGCAACGGAGCAATTCGCCGACGCGCGAGCGCTGATACACGCCGGGTTCCGGCGAAGTCAGCCGCGCCACGCAGGCCGCCTGGTCGAGCGGCGCACCGGAATGCGGGCAGCGATTGAGCAGCGCGAAGAACTCGCCATTGGCATGGAACACGACCACGTCGCGGCCATCCAGCGTGACCACTTTGTTCCCGCCGGGCGGGATGTCGGTGGTGCGGGCGACGATGTGACGGGTCATGGCGATCAGGACTTGCGATCAGAGTTTGTAGACAGCACGCGCGTTGGTCTGGAAGATTTTCGTCCGCTCCGCATCCGTCAGGGGCGTCTTGAAGGCAAAGCGCGGGTCGTCGAAATCCCAATGCGGATAGTCCGAGGAAAACAGCAGCCGATCGACGCCTACCCATTCGATCAGCGAGCGCAGGTGCCTCGCCTCGTCGGGCTCATCGATTGGTTGGGTGGTGAACCAGAAATGCTCCCGCACATATTCGGACGGCCGGCGCTTCAGATGCGGCACCTCGGCGCGGAAACGATCGAAGTGCTGGTCCATCCGCCACATGGTGGACGAAATCCATCCGAACCCGCCTTCGATGAACACGATCTTGAGGTCCGGGAACTGCTCTGGCACGCCTTCGAGAACAAGGCTCGTCAGCGTCGCCGCCATCGTATGCGCGTTCGATTGATGCTCCTCGGCATAATAAGACGGCCAACCGCCGCCGGCCGGCGGATGACCGCCGTAACCGCCGACATGAATGCCGAGCGGCAGGCCCAATTCCTCCGCGAGCGCATAGATCGGCCAGTAGCGGCGGCGGCCGAGCGGCTCGTTGGCGCGCGGCGAAACATTGATCTGCACATATTGGCCGACTTTGGCGCAACGCTCGATCTCGGCGACCGCGGCTGCGATGTCGTCCTGTCCGACCAGAATGGCGGCCTTCAATCGCGGCTCGCGGCTCGTCCAGTGCGCGAGCTGCCACTCGTTGACGGCGCGCTGGATCGCAGCTCCGAATTCGAGGTTCTGCTGCGAGAAGATAAACATGTCGAGCACCTGCAACAGGCCGAACTCGACATCGAGCGGATCGAGATATTGCTTGCGCATGAAATCGAGATCCGATCCCGGCGGCCCTCCGGTCGGCGGCCAGGCGTCGCGGCGCGCGATCAGCGGCGAGGAACGCGGGTAAGGCGTGGTGCCGAAATAGGGCGTGCGCAGGTGGTCGCCGTAGGTCTTCATATGTTCCTGCCAGCGCTTTGCCAGGAACGGGTTGAGGTCGCTGCGCGCATGCAGGCTCGGATGGATGTCGCAGTCGACGATCCGAAACCGCGTCTTGGCGGTGGACTTCCTGGTCGAGCAGCGGGCGGTCGATGACATCACTCATGCGATCCTCCTCTTGAGCATGATCCAGAAAAGCGGGAACCGGTTTTCCGGAGATCATGCTCCAACATTCAAATGTTCAGGCGGCGAGCGAAAGCCGCGGAAAGGTTTCAAGCGGGTTGTCGGCACACATGCGCGAAACAAGACTTGGCGGCAGATGCGGCGGGATGGCGTCGTCCCCGTCGAACTGCCAGTGCGGATAATCGGATGAGAACAGGAACATCTTGTCCGATCCGATCATGTCGACGATATCGGCAACGCTTTTGGCGTCGGGCGGACTGTCGAACGGCTGCGTCGTCAGGCGAATGTGGTCGCGCATGATCGCCGCCGGCTCGCGGTCGACCCACGGCACTTCGACGCGGACGCCGCGCCAGGTCTTGTTCGCCCGCCACATGAAGGCCGGCAGCCAGGTGATGCCGGATTCCATCAGCACGGCCTTGAGCTTCGGAAATTTCAGGAACACGCCCTCATAGATCAGGCTGAGCACCTGGGACTGAAACGCCTGCGCTTCGGCCAGATAATATTCGTAGCGATAGGACGGCCAGCCCACCGAACTCGGCGCCTGCCGATAGGCGCTGCCGGCATGGATAGCGATCGGCAGTTTATGTTTCTCGGCGGCCTGCCACACCGGCCAGTAATGCCGCCGGCCGAGCAGGCTCTCGCCTTGCGCCAGCACCAGAACGGAGACGAACCTGTTATCGCCGGCGCGGCGTTCGATTTCCTCGATCGCCAGATCCGGCGCCTGCAATGGAATCACGATCGAGGCGCGCAGGCGGGAGTCGCGATCCAGCCATTCCGCCGCGATCCAGTCGTTGATCGCTTTGCAGAAGGCGGACGCCATATAGGGATCGTAGACGGCTTGCGCGCCGTACAACACGTTGCAGATCGCGTGGGTTGCGCCCAACTGATCGAACGCGCCGCGCTGAACCATCGCGAGATCGCTGCCGGGCTTGCCGCTTTTGGGCCGCCAGTCGGCGCGGCCGGAGAACGGCATATTCGGCGGATAGCTGGTGAGGTCGAGGCCATCGATCGCCCGGCTCACGACCTGCTCTTTCCAGTGATCGTCGAGATAGGGCAACAGCGTGGTGCGCGTGCCGCCAATGGCTGGATGGATATCGCAGTCGATCCGTGTCGCCGTCATGGCGTTTCCTGATGATCGTGCTTGACGGCCATTCCGAGCCGCGCCTTTTGGTCGAATGTGCCGCTGACGGCGCCGCCGAGCAAGGGTTAAGCAGCAGGGCAGACCGGCTATTTTCGGCGGAATCGGCGAGCATATGCCGTCAAATCGACAAACCGCGGCTTTGAAATCGATGCGGTACCTCGACCGCGTAAATGGCCGCAGTAGCCGGCGAGCAGATCGTGCGTGGCTCATGATGACAAAATACGTTGCCTTCTGTTGCCTGCTGACGGCTGTCACCGCGGCATCTGTTCTCGCGGAGCCCCGGCTCGTCTGAAATCTCGGCGCACCTGATCAAGGCAGGACTTACCGACGACAATCCGGCCACTCCATCCGCCGACGCGGCGGTCGATCAATCGCAGCCATGCGCCGGCGTGTCGTTTTCCCGCGGCCTGAAATATGGCGAGAGCGACCTGAACGTGCTCGATGTCGCCACCAGCGATTTAAAGGATACATCGCCGCGCCCGGTACTGATGTTCGTGGCGGGCGAAAGTTTCGCCGGTGAAGGCGGAATGCCTGCTGCCGCAGTCCAGGATCAGGCCATGTGTTTTGCCGCGCGCAACGGAATGGTCGGCGTGAAGGTGAACTACCGGCTGGCACCGGTAAACCCCTGGCCCGCCGGTGCTCGGGATGTCGCAGCGGCAGCCTCGTGGATCTACGAGAACATCGATCTCTTCGGCGGCAATCACACCGAGATCGTGGCCGTCGGCTACTCCGTCGGCGCCTTTCACGTGGCAAGCCTTCTCGCGCACCCGGAATTTCAGGTGCATGATTCCGACCTGGCGGCGGCGGTGCTGGTATCAGGCATCTATCATTCGGGCGCAGAGGCGAGCGACGCCGAAAAATCCTATTTTGGTGCTGACGCCAGCAAATACCAGGAGCGGTCGGCATTTCCCGGCATCCTGAACATCGACGATACCGATCCTGCTCGCCTGGTCGGCGCTCGATCCACCGCGCTTGGTCACGCAGGGTGAAGGGCTCAAGCAGCGGCTATGCAACTCCCTCACCCATTGCCCGCATACGACAGTTTTGAAGAGCCGCGACAGCCTGGCCGCCGCGTTCGGTTCAGATACCGCGAGTGGAGGCCTTGCAGGACCGACACTGGAACTCATCCGGGAAATCGAGGCCAGAGGACTTCCGTGATAGGGGACTTCCGTGAAACGCCGGTCGGGAATTGACGGCGCACAGCGAGGACGTAAGCGTGAGGTTGAAGATCGGGTTTGGTCATTGCATTACCCGTCGCGGCGGCGGACGTTTTGGGATGGCGGAAATACAATCCCCGTGTGACGCCAGATTTTGCCGAGGGGATGGTGGGGACAGTATGGTTCGAACTGCCAACTCCCCACCCAGTCATCGAACCGGTCTCCGATCTCGCAGAGAAAAGCGGGCAATGGCCGCCTTATCAGGCAACGGGATCGAAACCGTGAACTCACCTGGATGCGAGGCCCTGTTAGGGCCAAGCCGATATTGGGACAGTCTGCTCCGTCATCGGAGTCAATGTCGCGACTGAGACGTGCGGCCACGTGAGGCCAGCAAAATTGAGAAACACGATTTGCGAATATTGGATTTAAGTCGAGGTTACGGTGAGGGTGATCGGCTCTGTGATCTCGCGTGGCGGCTCCACATGAAAAACCGGCGGAATATGCTCAGGCCCAGTGGTCGGCGCCGCGATCTTCAACGGTGGCTCGCCCAGCTTGAAGACGGGAATCACGATCTTATGCTCCACGGTTTCGATCCAGAACGTGGCCGTCATCTTCACGGAATCTGCGTTGGGCGTGGTTACTCCCGCATTTCCCTCCAAGAAGGCGATATTATCCGTTCCCCCGCCGAACTCTGGCAAGGGCGGTGAGGTAGAAACGGTGAAGGCAATCGTCTTGGTTATGGTCTGCCCGGCTATGGCCGCGCGCAGCACCGTATTGGGATCGTTCAATATCGCCTGAGTGATCGTTCCCTTTGCAATGAAGAGAGTCAGGTCTTGGGGGATTCGGGGCGTGTCCTTATTGGTGGCGGTTTGGCTAGCGAATGTAACTAGATGAGGAGGACTGCTCCCGATAACAAAGGGCGTGATGCTCACCGGCGGTATATTAGGCGGGCCGTTTATGGTGGACGTGGGCGCCAGGCACTGGGCGTTGATCGTCGTCCCGTGGGGGATGGACGCCATGCGGACCAGTGAATTAGCCAGAACCGGAGTTGTGGTCGTGGCCGGAACGTTCATCCACAGACCCGGCTCGAAATGAATGGCTATGGGCGTGGCGTCGCCCTTTCCCGTGGCGGGGTTGGTGACGTCGCTGATGGCCTGCACATAGGGCACACCATTAAGAAAGATGTCGTTTTGGGCTTCCAGACCGCGATTGGGTACGTTTCCTAGTGACGCGGAGAAGGTCAAAGTTTCCTTCGTCAGGTTGAGCTCCAGAACGTTCTCACTTGGAGGCGTTGGCGGTGGTGGGGTTACGGGTGTGGGGAAGTTTGTGGTAGTCGGCGCCCCGCTGTTGGGGCGGAAAATCATGTTGAAGCCGGTTCCTGCGAATTCTCCGGTGAAATTCGAAAGGACACCCAGTGGGGGCGCCGGCGGGGGAGCGGGAGGCGTGGGACTCCGAAAAGGGGTAATCTCATCAATTCGAAAATCAGGCGGGAGAGATATTCTAGCGCGTGAGGGCGAGTCTTCGGTCATCTGTCTCATCCTTTGGTGAGGGGAATGTACCGCGCTGGTTCAATAATTTCGCTTTGCCGTCGTTGTGGTCGTTGCCATTGCCGCATTGATTATCTGCCGGCATCCTCAATTCCGACCGTGCACAATTTTGCAGCTAGTCAATTTTTCTAAGTCCACCTTTGCTAAAGAAAGGCACGGGGCTACCGCAGCTGCGTGGGCGACGCCGCTTTCGCGATCTCCAACGGGATTGAGGCAATAAATCTACGGTTGTATCTGATAAAGATATTGCGCCCGCTTCAAGACTGGAATGTGAAGGTTGATGTCGGCCTGCGGCTTATTTGTGGGATTATGGTTGGCTCGCTCGAAACAGGGCGCCGTTCGACGAGCTCACAATGCCTATGAGGCATCGGTGGTTGCGCCAGCCTCGGACGCTCGCCGGCTCGGAAAGAATTCTCTACGTTTTTCGCAAGACAAACTTGTCGTATAATAGCTTGCGTCTCGGGAAGATTGCGCTCGCGCACGTCAGTTCAAATGTGAGGACCTGATGAATCTCGGAGGGGTGCACGGAATCCTTAAGGCCCTCGCTTTCGCTGGGTCTATCGCCGCGACACCTCTCGCCGCGGAGCCCCTGGCGCTGAACAGCTATAACGCCGCGATCGCTGAGACTTCGGTATCTGGGATTTCATCGGGTGCGTTTATGGCTGTCCAGTTCGGAACGGCGTGGTCCTCAGTTATCAAAGGCGTTGGCGTCGTCGCGGGCGGCCCGTTCTGGTGCGCCGAAGCCGATGCAGATGACGCCATTACCGGTTACTGGGGTCCTCTCTGGAGAGCGACAGGTTCATGCATGAAGGGACCACCGTCAGGTTTGAACGTAAGTGATTTCGTTTCGAAGGCGGACCTCAAATCGGCGTCCGGCGACATCGACCCCGTCAGCAATCTGAAAGAACAAAAAATCTACCTGTTCCATGGCTACAACGACGCCGTTGTTGCGAAGGCGGTGGCCGATGCGGCCGCAGAATTCTATCGACACTATCTCGGCGAGAACAACCGCGGTAACCTCTTCTACCAAACAACAATCGGCGCCGGCCACTCGTTGGTCGTCATAGACGACGCTCAGAAGAATAATAGCCTCGGGGCTTGCAATGCCAACGATAGTCCGTTCATTGATCAATGTGGATATGATCAGGCTGGCATCATCCTGCAGCACATCTATGGCGCATTGAATCCACCCAATCGAGGTCAGCTTGAGGGGTCACTGAAGCGCTTCGATCAATCCATTTACACCAAGCCCGACGAGCCCGAAGGGCTGAGCCTCGGCGACGCCGGCTATCTGTTCGTACCCGAAGAATGCCAGCGCGGCGACCGTTGTCGGATCCATATCGCTTTCCACGGATGCGAGCAGGATAGCGGCGACATCGACCAGCGGTTCGTTGAGTATACCGGCTACAACGCCTGGGCTGACACTAACCATCTCATCGTGCTCTATCCGCAAACGCGGTCGAGCTCTATTCTGCCTTACAATCCGCAAGCTTGCTGGGACTGGTGGAGTTATATCGATCACTCCGATGGCTACGTGACAAAGTCTGGAGCGCAAATCCGAACAATCAAGGCCATGCTGGACACACTCACTTCGGGAACCAAGCCTCTAACCACACCAGTCGTTACGTCGACTGCGGCACCGCCGCCTTTGGTAGTCGATACGTCCGACACCTGTGTCGATCTCGCTTGGAAGCAAGTTGAGGGGGCGGTGACGTTCCGCATTTCGCGTGCGAGCGCGGACGGTCAGTTCTCAGTCGTGGGCGAGACCAGCGGTTTTAGTTTTGCCGACGCTAACCTTGCTCCCGAATCCAATTATCGCTGGCACCTCTCGGTTGTCGTGAACGGCGTCGAAGGCGCGACCTCCGCAGACGTCACCACCACCACCCGCGCAACTCCAGCACCTTGCGACGCCCCGGGCAGTTGCCCAACCGGCAAGTAAGGACTCTAGGACACTCCACCGGCTGACGAAGCTTAGCCCAGTGCAGGTCATCGCGGAAACAGGCGCAGCTCAAGTACCCGAACCAAGGTAACGCCGCGCATCACCCAAGAAGCCATCGGCCGCTGTGAATATCAAATTTCACAACACCCTCGTCGCGCATTTTCAGCAAGAGGGATTGGTAAGCTTCTTCGTTCACGACGTTGGCTCGTATCATGATCTCACGAACCTTGAGCGCTTTTTCGCGCAGAGCGCTCAAGATATTGTCTCGATCATTCAGCATGCTTTTTCCCTAACTATCACCGCGCCTTACTGACAGCACGAAAGCTCGTCTTCCGTCACCACACGCTCTATCTTGTCGGACTTGATGCGGTATCTAAGACGTCCGTCCAACTCAACCGGCATACATTGAACGATGGTGTAAATCTTTGGCACCTCAAGCTGTACCCTCCCCTGCGGCCCTCGACCACGGTGAAGGACTTCGTCGTTTAGCTGGTAAGAATGTGACATCCGGCGTTCCCTTTTGATCGTTGAACTACGAAGTGAATTACGGCAGTGAAAAACCCGGAATCTGGCTCAACTGCGCCAGAACTCCAGGCTTCTAGAACAAGCCGCCGGGAACGGAATTTTTCAATGCAGAGATTGAGCGACGAAACCGGCCTATTTGCCGCGTCTCTGTCAGCAGAGACCACGCCAATCCAGAAATCCGGCGCACATGTCTTTGATATGTTTAACGTAAAGCGAGTGTATATTTCAGAGCACAACTACTGATAGTGCGTGGTGGAGATGATCTGGACCAAACTGGTTACTCCCCAGCCAGTCACCCAACCGGTCTCTGATGCGCAGAGTCCGGAACGAAATTTTTCGATGCAGAGGCAACGAGGCGAAACAGGCAAATTTGCCGCAATTTCTCCAACCGGTAATCGAACCGGTTGGCGGCATAATTGCGCAGGTCTCAGGCCGAAAATTTGCCCTCAAATCCATCTCGATAAATTCGGCGCTACTGCAGCTGCGAGGGCCTCTCGCCCCTTGTATCTCGTTCTTACAGGCGTATACGCATGATTAGCACTCACTAACTGTGACTGCCAATGCAAAATCATAAGCTAAACGAGGAGGATCGCATGAAATTCCGTCCGCTTCACGACCGCGTTGTGGTCAAGCGTATCGACGCCGAAGAGAAGACTGCAGGCGGCATCATTATTCCCGACAGCGCCAAGGAAAAGCCCTCCCAGGGCGAAATCACCGCCGTCGGCCCGGGTGGCCGCGACGAGGCCGGCAAGCTGATCCCGATCGACATCAAGGTCGGCGACCGCGTTCTGTTCGGCAAGTGGTCAGGCACTGAGGTCAAGCTCGATGGTCAGGAACTGCTGATCATGAAGGAAAGCGACGTTATGGGCGTCCTCACCGACATCCCCGCCGCGAAGAAGAAGGCCGCTTAAGCGCCGTCTCCCTAAATCATCTCACAAGGACATGCAAACATGGCTAGTAAAGAAGTTAAATTCGGCGTTGAAGCGCGGGACAAAATGTTGCGCGGCGTCGACATTCTCAACAACGCGGTCAAGGTGACGCTCGGCCCCAAGGGCCGCAACGTCGTGCTCGACAAGTCATTCGGCGCACCCCGCATCACCAAGGACGGCGTCACCGTCGCCAAGGAAATCGAGCTTGACGACAAGTTCGAGAACATGGGCGCCCAGATGGTGCGCGAAGTGGCTTCCAAGGCGGCCGATGCGGCCGGCGACGGCACGACTACCGCGACCGTGCTGGCCGCGGCCATCATCCGTGAGGGAGCCAAGTCGGTTGCCGCTGGCATGAACCCGATGGATCTGAAGCGCGGTATCGACCTGGCCGTGGAGGCCGTGGTCGCCGACCTCGTCAAGAACTCCAAGAAGGTCACCTCGAACGAGGAAATCGCCCAGGTCGGCACCATTTCGTCCAACGGCGATGTAGAAATCGGCAAATTCCTCGCCAACGCCATGAAGAAGGTTGGCAACGAGGGCGTTATCACGGTTGAGGAAGCCAAGTCGCTTGAGACCGAACTCGAGGTCGTCGAAGGCATGCAGTTCGACCGCGGCTATATCTCGCCCTACTTCGTCACCAACGCGGACAAGATGCGCGTCGAAATGGACGATGCCTACGTCCTGATCAACGAAAAGAAGCTTTCCCAGTTGAATGAACTGCTGCCGCTGCTTGAGGCCGTGGTGCAGAGCGGCAAGCCGCTGGTCATCGTCGCCGAAGACGTCGAAGGCGAGGCTCTGGCCACGCTCGTCGTGAACCGTCTTCGTGGCGGCCTGAAGGTTGCCGCCGTCAAGGCGCCGGGCTTCGGCGATCGCCGAAAGGCGATGCTGCAGGACATCGCAATCCTGACCGGTGGTCAGGCGATCTCGGAAGACCTCGGCATCAAGATGGAGAATGTCACGCTCGCCATGCTCGGTCGCGCCAAGAAGGTGATGATCGACAAGGAAAACACCACCATCGTGAGCGGCGCCGGCAAGAAGGCCGACATCGAAGCCCGCGTTGCGCAGATCAAGGCGCAGATCGAGGAAACCACCTCGGACTACGACCGTGAGAAGCTTCAGGAGCGTCTGGCCAAGCTCGCAGGCGGCGTCGCGGTGATCCGCGTCGGCGGCGCGACTGAAACCGAAGTGAAAGAGCGCAAGGATCGCGTGGATGACGCGATGCATGCGACCCGCGCGGCTGTGGAAGAAGGCATCGTACCGGGCGGCGGCGTCGCCCTGCTGCGCGCCTCCGAGCACCTCAAGGGGCTGCGCACCAAGAATGATGACCAGAAGACCGGCGTCGAGATTGTGCGCAAAGCACTGTCCTGGCCGGCACGCCAGATCGCGATCAACGCAGGCGAAGACGGTTCGGTCATCGTCGGCAAGATACTGGAAAAGGATCAGTACTCCTATGGCTACGACAGCCAGACCGGCGAATACGTCAACCTCGTCTCCAAGGGCATCATCGATCCCACCAAGGTGGTTCGTGTGGCGATCCAGAACGCGGCGTCCGTCGCCGGGCTCCTGATCACCACCGAAGCCATGGTCGCCGAGTTGCCGAAGAAGAGCGCTGGCGGTGGCGGTGGCGGCATGCCTCCGGGCGGCGGCATGGGCGGGATGGACTTCTAAGTCCGGCTTTGACGCGATCAAAAACAAAAAAGGCTCGGCAACAATGCCGGGCCTTTACGTACAACTCGATCTCCATGCAGTGGACGATCAGGTGCTATCGCTTTTTCTTCTTCGCAAAAATGTCGTTCCAGTTGTCCTTGTAAGCTTTAGAAACTGCCTTCTGACCCTCGCCCATACCTTGCTTGCTTGCCGGAGCGTCCGGTTTGCTTTCAGTCATCAAGGGCGAATCTGGTTTGTTCTCAGTCTTGCCAACGGCATCTGGTTTGGCTTCTACAACCTTATTCTCGGCGATCGCTTTTTTGGACGCAGCGTCTTTGGTCTTATCAACTGACATTGGTTTCCTTATAGGCGCAGACGGTTTTGACAAAGTCGGACGTGGTCCACCCTTTAGCGTTTCCCTAGTGTTAGGATACTCCCCACCCAGTCATCGAACCAGTCTCTGACCACGGCGCCAGGAACGGAATTTATCGATGCAGAGACAACGGGGCGAAATCGGCTCATTGACCGCGATTGCAGTACCAGAGACCGCGCTATCAATAGAATTTGGCGGACATGTCTTTGAGATCGCGAGACTATTGCGAGTACCCAAGACTACAAACAACCTTAGAGTGTGCGTGGTGGGATTATCTGGACCGAACCGGCTGCTCCCCGCCCAGTCCTTTCGAACTGCGTCTCAGCTAGCTCAATAGATGGTTGAAGCCAGATTTGACAGGGACGAGCGACGAAATAACCGCAGCGCTGTCATGCGCGGAGGTTCAGCTCATATTTTGGGCGCGAGAAAACAGGTCTTGTGCGTTAGTTATTTCGTACCCCAGGGCTCTGTATCCCGCATCACGCTTAGCGGCCATTTTAGCCAACAGAGGTTCTTCGCTGTCGACATAGTCGTAGATAACGACCTCACGTTTTGCGGTGTGCAGCCGATGCAGTCGACCGGCATACTGAGCAAGAGTTCCACGCCAGGATATAGGCATAGTGAGAAATAGCGTATCAAGCCGATTGTCATCGAACCCCTCGCCGAGATAACGGCCTGTCGCAACTATTACGCGCTCTTCACCGTCAGGGATCAACTCGAGGGCCTCGATCACCCGTTTGCGCTCCTGAGCTTTCATCCCGCCTTTTAGGACGACGACGTTCTTTGCAAATTTCGCTAAGCGCTCGGCAATTGTCTGAAGGTGATCCTTGCGCTCTGTAATTACGACAGGTGAGCGGCCCAACTCGAGGGCGGTTAGGATATCGTGAAAGATCATTGCGTTGCGAGCCTCGTCGCGAGCCAAGAGGCCATAGAGGCCCTAAATCGACGTTCGCGAATTCGTTTCTTGGGGCGCGGCACGGAAAACGGTCTTCTGGAGCACTACCCGGTGGTGGAAAGGCCGCGTGGCTGCCTGCTTCTTCGCACTGACGCGATAGCGGATCGGACCACAATTCATAAAGATAATCGGGTGATGACCGTCTTTCCGCGTCACTGTCGCGGACAGACCAAGTACGTATCTGGCCTTAGCGGCCCTAGCTACTGCCTCAAAGCTGAAGGCGGACAGATGATGGCACTCATCCACAACAAGATTCCCATAGTCGGCTACAAGATTGGACACTTCGCCTTTTCTTACCAGGCTCTGCATGATGGCCACATCGATGACACCAGTCGGCCGCTTCTTTCCGCCACCGATGACTCCGATACGGTCAGGATCGATATCGAGGAATGCGCGCAACCTCGCTACCCATTGATCGAGCAATTGCTGCCGATGTACCAAAACTAAGGTGTTCCTGTTGCGCTCTGCAATCAAGCTTGCCGCGACAATGGTTTTTCCGAAGGCTGTTGTAGCTGCGAGCACGCCGGTATCGTGCGCGATCAGAGCTTCCGCGGCGGACTGTTGTTCCGGGGTGAGCGTTCCGAGAAAATGTAGGCTCAGGGACTGGCCATCACGTCGTTGGTCGCGCAAATTCGGCTTGATACCGCTGAAAGCAAAAAGCTCAAGGGCAGCCTCAAGGCATCCACGCGGGAGCGCAATATGTTTGGTGAACAACTCGGCGCAAGAGATCACGCGAGGTTTGCCGAAGGTCGGCAACCGCATCGCTTGAGCGGAATAGAACTCGGGGTTTTGAAATGCAGCGAGACGGATAAGACGATTTACCAGCGCAGGCGGCAATTCGCTTCGGTCGATGTAAACTTGATTGCTTAAAACGACCTCCACCTGTTCTGGCATATCGCCGACAATCCGTGGCTCAGCCCTTTGCCGCGACGGCGAATTGGTCCAGGGCTCCTCTTCATCGTCATCGAGAGGAAGGCGTACTCCAAGGATTTGGCCAGCAGCCGACGCACGCGCCACTATGGTAGCGACCTCAGCTTGGCTCATCCGCCGCATGGTCGAAAGGAAAGACCATTGGTCGTCATAAGGCTGCATTTCATCGTCAACAAAAACGCTATTGCCGTCATGCCGCGCCTCATTCTGCAGAGGTAGCGCAATCAAGTTGCCAAATCCGCCGACAGGAATAGTATCTTGGTTTGGAAAGAACCGGTCATATGACTCGAATCCCACATCGGGGCAGCGTTTCATCGTCTCTGTAATGAGATGAGCGCCGAGCTTGCGCGCCTCGGATCCGGACACGGCTTCTGCGAAGAAAATCCAGACGTGACCTCCATTGCCGGAACGGGAGCGCTCAAGTGCGGCAGGCACACCTATTTCTCTACATGTCGTCAAGAACGCCAACGCATCGCGCTGCCAATGCTGTTTGTCGAAGTCGGCGGCCAGAAACCAGCACGTCCCATCCGCCAATAGCGGATAAACGCCAGCGACGAACTTACCCGTCCGCTTCGGGTTCGCGAGGTCCCTTCCCTGCAGATGACTTCTTGCAACGTCGTCAGTTACAGGAACGAAGGCCTGGTTTGGACAGTGGCTGCACTTGACTCGCGGCTTCTCGCAAACGCCGCACACCCATTCGTTATGGCATGCAGGTGAGTAGCCGGCCTTGCCTGAGTTTGAATTTTCCCACCGCTGGGGAAAGACATCGTCTCGACCTCGGAAGAGCGATCGAAAGAGCGTGACCTTCTCGGCATTGGAGAGTGCTGTCGCGGACGAAGCAGTATTCAATGCTTGAGAGGAAAGCTTTGCTTCCGCATTGTTTCGTTGCTGGAGTTGCTCAAGCGACGCCAGAAGTCCCTCACGCTCCACGTCGAGTTCCGCGAGGCGTTTCTTTAACGAAGCGATTTCTGCGTGATCGTCGGCAGCCATTTGCCTGCGTCCCACTCATCCCCCCTCACGGTCCACCAAACCCGCGATGCAAACAAGATAGCCCCATTTTGAAATGTGCACTGTCGCGTTACGATCAATGACTGAACAAGTGATCTGCGAATTGCAAAGTCATTGGATGAAAGACTGCCTGCTAAGCACGCAGTCGTGTCGAACTGGGGACCGAACGCACGTCGAGGTGAGACAACTCGGTACAATCGTCGCGGACGTCAGGAACGGAATTTTAAAGGGCAGAGACCGGGGGCCGAAATGGCCTCATTCGCGGCGATTGCAGGACCAGAGACCGCGCCAATCAGAGATTTTGGCAGACATGTCTTTGACATCACGGCGCTATTGCGAGTGTCTATTACTCTATACAACTGTAGATTGTGCGTGGTGGGCACGACAGGGATCGAACCTGTGACCCCTACCATGTCAAGGTAGTGCTCTCCCGCTGAGCTACGTGCCCTAAAGTCGTATTGGGTGGGGTCCGTATATCGGCTCCCACGCAGGCAGGCAAGGTTAGAGGCCTGCGTTTTCGAGCCCTTTCGGCAACCGCTCAGGCCGCCAGCATCTTGTTAACTTCGCTGACCAGTTCGCGCAGGTGCACCGGCTTCGACAGCACCTTGGCGTTCTTGGGCGCCTCGGAGTCCGCATTCAGGGCGACCGCGGCAAAGCCGGTGATGAACATGATCTTGATGTCGGGATCGAGTTCCGACGCGCGGCGCGCGAGCTCGATACCGTCCATTTCCGGCATCACGATATCGGTGAGAAGCATCTCGAACGGCTCCTCGCGCAACCGCTGATAGGCCGACATGCCGTTGTCGTGCGGCGACACCTGAAAACCGGCGTTTTCCAGCGCCTTGACCAGAAAGCGGCGCATGTCGTTGTCGTCTTCGGCGAGGAGGATCTTGTGCATGGCTGGAATCGTCGAATCCGGATTGGAGGATCAGTCCGTCCACTAAGCCCGACAGAGAGTAAATTTCGGGTGAAAGGAACAGCACGGGCTTGGTCTCATGCCCGCATTTCTGGACCCCATTGCGGCACGAATCAACCAAAGCCGTCAATTCCCGCCTTTCAACCGGTTTGCGGTTTTTTCGCTTGGCAGAGCGGCCTTGATTACCGACAATGCGGCCGCAAAAGCCGCACTTTTTTGGCCGAAAATGACGCTTACTCCAAAAGAGCGGATTCGAGGAACGGCGCCGGACCATGACCCAGCCTGACGAAGAACTGCCGCCGCCGTTCGAGATTGTCGAACCGGCTGTCTGGCGGGCGCCCATCATCTTCAATTCGCCGCATTCCGGTTCGGCTTACCCGGACGATTTCCTGCAAGCTTCGCGGATCGACCTGGCGGCGCTGCGCCGCTCGGAAGACTCGTTCATGGACGAGTTGATCGCAGGGCTAAGCGCTCTCGGTTTTCCGACGGTCAGCGTCAACTTTCCCCGTTCCTATGTTGACGTGAATCGGGAGCCCTATGAACTCGATCCGCGGATGTTTTCCGGACGACTGCCAAGCTTTGCCAACACACGATCGATGCGGGTCGCCGGCGGGCTCGGCACCATCCCCCGCGTGGTCGGCGACGGGCAGGAAATCTACGGCGAACGCATCGCGGTCGATGACGCGCTGACCCGGATCGAAACGCTCTACAAGCCCTACCACCGCGCGCTTCGCCGCCTGATCAACAAGGCCCATCGCACCTTCGGCACCGTTGTGGTCATCGATTGCCACTCGATGCCCTCGGTCGGCGTATCGCGCGAGGAGCCGCGGCGACCGGATGTCGTGATCGGCGATCGCTACGGCACCAGCTGTGCTCCCATCCTGGCGGATAGCGTCGAGGAAACCATGATCCGGCTCGGCTATTCGGTCGGACGCAACAAGCCCTATGCTGGCGGCTTCATCACCGAGCACTACGGCAATCCTGCCTCCGGGTTGCACACGGTTCAGCTCGAACTTAATCGCGCCGTTTACATGGACGAGCGGCGGCGCTCGCGCGGTGAGCGGTTCGGCCAGGTGACGAGCGATTTTGCCGTGCTGGCCGAAGTCCTCGCATCGATTCCGCTCGACGGACTTGAGCCGTTCCAGACGGCGGCTGAATGATCGCCGTCGCCGCGATGCGATCGGGCCACCGGCACCATGACGGTTTCAAGAAAAAAGGGCCGCCTGAATAAACAAGCGGCCCAAGTCTAGGGAGGAAACGCCCAAGGAGGGCAGCGGTAACGCGAGGCGCTACCGCACCGCAACAATATGCGGCCGCGCTGCACAAAGTGCAAGAGCTTTTCGATTATTTCCGGTGCATATCCGGTACATGACGCAACCGCGCCACAGAGGCCGAGTCCGGATATTTCTAGTGCCGAATCAGTATCTTATATGAGAAAATCGCAATTCTTCACAGTTGAATAACGGGGATTGTCGATTTCCTCTCGGACTCGTGATCGGCCTCGGTCATCGGAAATTTACCCCTTCGCCGAGACTGATTCGCGGGGACCAAAAGCCGGCCTTACCCACCGGCCAGTCGTGCATCTACAGTGCGCAGGTCGCCGGATTGCGCTAGGTCAGGTGCAAGACAGTAGACTCACGCCTTGGAGCCTTCGTGACGGTTATCGATTTCACCGCCTTCATTGGCCGCCTTGCGACTGCCTCCGGCGAAACCATCCTGCCGTTCTTCAGGACTTCACTCGGCATCGACAACAAGGGCGCCCACGACTTCGATCCGGTGACGGAAGCCGACCGGGCCGCAGAAGCGGTCATGCGCCGCATGATCCAGGCCAATTTTCCCCAGCATGGCATCGTCGGCGAAGAATTCGGCAACGAGCGTGAAGATGCCGAATATGTCTGGGTGCTGGATCCAATCGACGGCACCAAGTCCTTTATTTCCGGGTTTCCGACCTGGGGCACGCTGATCGCGCTGATGCACAAGAAAACGCCGGTGTTCGGCATGATGCATCAGCCCTACATCGGCGAACGCTTTTCCGGCGACAGCGGCTCGGCGCATTATTCCGGATCGGCCGGCGAGCGCCGTCTGGCGGTGCGCCGCTGCGCGTCCTTGAAGGAAGCAACGCTGCTCACGACCAGCCCGCTATTGATGAATGAGGCCGACCGCGCCCGCTTCGGCAGCGTTGCTCGAGACGGTTCGGCTGACGCGCTATGGCGGCGACTGTTACTCTTACTGCATGCTTGCGGGCGGCCATCTCGATCTCGTCATCGAGACCGAACTCAAACCGTACGACATTGCGGCGCTGATCCCGATCGTCACCGGCGCGGGCGGCGTCGTAACGACGTGGGAAGGCAAGCCGGCGCAAGACGGCGGCCGCATCGTCGCCGCTGGCGATTCCCGCATTCACGAAGCAGCGCTCAAACTGCTCAACGGTTAAGGTACATCCATGAAAATATCGCGCGCCCTTCTCACGGGACTGGTCCTGCTGCTCCCGGCTGCGTCGGCCGGCGCGGAAGATTTTCCGGCGAGGCAGATCCGGTTGATCGTGCCGTTCCCGCCCGGCGGCCCCAACGACATCATCGCGCGCGTGATCGGTCAGCGCATGTCGGAAATCACCAAACAGCCCGTCATCATCGATAATAGAGGCGGCCAAGGCGGCGTGCTTGGTACCGAAGCACTCGCGAAGGCAACGCCCGACGGATATACGATCGCGATTTCGAGCGCGGGCGCGCTCGCCATCAGTCCGACGATGGAACGGGTCGCCTACGACCCGTTGAAGGACCTGCAAGCCGTCACGCTGGTGGCCAAGGTGCCGGAGATGCTGGTGGTCGCAACCGACGTGCCGGCGAAGAACATGGCCGAACTGGTGGCGCTGGCCAAGGCGCAGCCCGGAAAACTCAATTTCGCCTCTTCCGGTCCCGGCAGCCTGCCGCATCTGGCAGGCGAATTGCTCAAGCTCACCGCCAAGATCGACATCGTGCATGTGCCCTATCGCGGAGCGGCGCCGGCCATGAACGACCTTCTCGGGCAGCAGGTGCAGATGGTGTTTCTCGACCTGCCTATCCTGTTGCCGCAGATCAGGTCCGGCGGATTGCGCGCGATCGCGATCGGCGCGCCCGAGCGGGCCCCGACGGCGATGGAGGTGCCGACCACGACCGAGCTCGGAATGCCGGAGCTGCAAGCCGAAAACTGGTACGGCATGGTGGCGCCCGCCGGCACGCCCGCGCCAATCGTCGAGCGATTGAACCAGATCGCGACGGAAGCCATGCGCGATCCGGCCGTGAAGGAAAAGCTCGCCATTCAGGGCGCGACCCTGGTCGGCGACAGCCCTGCGCATTTTCACGCCTTCATTGAAAGCGAGATTGCGCGTTGGGCAAAGGTGATCAAGGACGCCGGCGTCACCACCGAGAAGTAATGAGGCTGGCGCAAACAGCCGCTACCGCGCCACTTTACGCAAATGCTCGACGAGAAATTTTGCCGGTTTCGGCAGGCTCTTGAAGCTGCGGGCGCAGATCACAAGCCGCCGGTTGGCCCATGAATCGCGAATCGCCAGCAATGTGAGGGGCATCGATTGCGCACACCGCCTGGCGGCGGCTTCCGGCACCACCGCAATCCCGACGCCGGCGGCGACCATCCGGCAAATCGCATCGAAGTCGCGCAACCGCGCGCGGACATGCAGCCGGACCCCGAGCCGCGTGGCGTGTTTTGCGATGTGCATTGCCAACGCGGTCGCGTTGGTCAGCCCGACAAAGTCGTGATTTCCCACATCGACGAAATCGATCTGGCGGCGGCCTGAAAATTCGCCGCGCTTGGGCGCGACCAGCATCAGACGATCTTCGCCGAAGGAAAACCGTTCGAAATGCTCCGGAAGCGCGTGTTCGGCGGCAAAGCCGAGATCGGCCGCGCCGCCGGCAATGGCGCCGACAATGTCGGTGCTCTCGCGCTCCTCGACATCGAGGCTGATGTCGGGATTTTCGCGCAGGAAAGCAGCCAGCGCTCTGGGCAGGTGCTCGGACAGGCCGGACGTATTGGCAAGCAGATGCACGCTTGCCTTGACGCCGCTGGCAAAGGCCGCAAGGTCGCCCTGCATCATCGCAACATTTTGCATGATGAGGCGGGCGTGATCGCGAAGGCTTTCACCGGCGGCGGTCAATTCAACGCCGCGGCGGCGGCGTCTGACCAGCGACACACCGAGGCCGGCTTCGAGACCCTTGATCCGGGCGCTCGCCGATGCAAGCGCAAGATGGGCCCGCGTCGCGCCATGGGTGATGCTGCCGGAGTCCGCGACCGCAACAAAAAGCTGAAGGTCGACCAGATCAAAACGCATGGCGAAGTCCGAAACCATCTGCCTTCGTCATAGCCGAAGGCTCATTCAATAACCTCCACATTGTGCCGACTACGCCGATCGGTCAATGTCATGCCATGAGCATTTCTCTCCTGATTTTCACGGCGGCGGCGTTTCTTCTGGCGGGCTTCGTCAAGGGCGTGCTCGGGCTCGGCCTGCCGACCGTGTCGATGGGATTGCTCGCGGTCGCGATGCCGCCGGTACATGCGCTTGCCATCGTCATCGTGCCGGCGATTCTGACGAACATCTGGCAGACCTTCGTCGGTCCTTATTTGCGGGACATCGTTGTGCGGCTGTGGCCGCTGATGCTGGGCCTTGCGGTCGGCATCAGGCTCAACGCCGGCATGATGACCGGCCCCTATGCCCGTTACGGCTCGATCCTCCTCGGCATCCTGCTGGTCATCTATGCCGTCGTCAGTCTTCGGAAGTTCGTCTTCACGATCAGCCGGCGCGACGAAAAATGGACCGGCGCGATCGTCGGTCTCATCACCGGCGTGATTTCGGCCGCGACCGGCGTGCAGGTCGTGCCGTCGATGCCATACTTTCAGGCGATCGGCATGGAGAAGGACGAACTGGTGCAGGCGCTCGGCGTGTTCTTCACCGTCGCCACGCTGGCGCTGGCCTTCAACCTCTCGGTCGCGGGCGTCCTCGACCAATCGACCGCGTTGCCCGGCGTCATCGCACTCGCCTGCTCCTTCAGCGGCATGGCGATTGGGCAAGCGGTGCGCACGCGGCTTGAACCGGATGTCTTCCGCCGCTGGTTTCTGATTTCGATGATCCTGCTCGGGATCTATCTCGCGGGCGCTGCGAGTTACGAGATTTATTTCGCTTGAGACTAGTGGTCCGATTCTAACATTCGCATCCCGTTGCAGCGACCACTTTTGCGAATGTTAGAATCAAAGGACCACTAGCAAATATGTAGTCCTAGTGGAGCTTCGGATTTGACATTCGCTTCGCGAGCACGCGGTCAGGTGGGTAGCGAATGTCAAATCCGCTCCACTAGTGCGATGCGGGCGCCGAGGTAGATAAACAGCGCACCGAGCCCGCGATTGATCCAGGCGATGGCGCTGCGAGAGCTTCGCACACGGCCCACCACCCGTGCGGCCGCGATCGCAATGGCAAGACACCACAGCGTGCCGTTGAAAACGAAGATCAGGCCGAGCGTTAGAAACGCCAATGGCTTGTGAGGCGCATCGACGTCGACGAATTGCGGCAGGAAGGCAAGAAAGAACATCGCCACTTTCGGGTTGAGCACGTTCGTCAACGCGCCTTGCCAGAAAACCCGCGGCAGCGGGACCGCGATGTTCTCTCGCGGGGTGGCGACATCTGGATTCGCCGGACGCGACAGCAGCATCGTCAGGCCGACGTAGCAGAGATAGGCGGCGCCCAGCCACTTCACGACGGTAAAAGCCGTCACGGAAGCGACCAGCAGCGCCGACAGTCCAAGCGCCGCCGCAAAAACGTGGGTGAGACACCCCGTGCTGATGCCGAGCGCGGCCGCAACCCCGCCGCGCCATCCCATCTGTACCCCGCGCCCGACGACATAGGCGGAGTCAGGTCCGGGCGCGATGTTAAGCAGAAGCCCGGAAATCAAGAAGAGCCAGAAGTCGTGAATGCCCCACATAACGTTTCACCCGAACAGCGGCGTGCCCGGCACGAAGGCATCGAAGGCCGCCCAGAATTGCGCGCGGTAGCGATCCTGCTCTTGCAGGATTTCGTGCTTGGAGCCGGCGATGACCAGATGCGAGCCGGCCCGCAAATGATAGGCGAACTCCTCGATCGCGGAAGTGGAAACAACGGAATCGTTGCTGGCCGCCAGCATCAGAATCGGTTGGCGAATCTCCAGCGGATAGGTGGTGGCGCGAAAGCCGTGCATCGCGCGGAAAGCAGTGTCGGCCCAGGCCACCGTCGGCGATCCCAGGCCCAGCGTCGGATCTTCCGCCAGGACGGCGGCATTGCGCGCATAACGAACGGGATCGCTGGTGAGCGGATTGTTGACGAAGGATCCGGCCCCGGTCAGCCCGTCGCTGCCACCGGGAACATAACGGCCGCCGAGTCCTGCAAACCGCATGGTACGCAACAGCGCGCGCGACGGAAACGATGTCAGGCGTCCCGGCAGGTCGATCATCGGCGCCGACAGCACCATGCGGTCGAACCAGCGTTTTCCGGCATGCGCGACCCGCAGCATCACCGCGCCTCCCATCGAATGGGCGAGCGCGAAGAACGGCGGCGGGCAATCGGGCAACACCACCTGCTGCACGAAGGTTTCGACATCGACGTCGTAGTCGGCGAAATCGCGAACATAGCCGCGGCGCGGATCGCGCAGCCGCCGCGACGAGTGCCCCTGCCCGCGCCAGTCGATCATGGCGACGGCAAAGCCGCGATCACGCAAGTCCCGCACCGTCTCGAAATATTTTTCGATGTACTCGCTGCGGCCGGTGAAAACGCAGACCGTCCCCTTGCGGCCTGCCGGCGGCGCCCAGCGCGCGAAACGCAGCTCAGCGCCATCCGGCGTCTTGATGATGCCGGAAACGACGTCCTCGGGGACGGGATTGGCGGGAATCGAGACGAGCGTCATGGAAGCCAACCGATAGGCGAAAGGCGCTGAAAATCAAGGGTTCCGGCGCGTCAAAACGATCGCAGCGGGCAGCTTGAACGCGTTCAACCCTCCTCCCATATCATCTTTCGTGCAGGCCGCTACCAGCATTTCCGAAGAACCCGGGGAGGCTGAAGGCTGCACAGCAACGAGGCCCGGCCCGATGGCGGGCGGGTTCACTTCAACAGTCGCTCACAGGAGGACTAACCATGCGTACCTTTGACCTTGCCCCGTTTTATCGTTCCACCGTCGGCTTCGACCGCCTCTTCTCCCTCCTCGACCAGGCTACACCCGACGGCAGCTCGGGCTATCCGCCCTATAATATCGAGCGCACCGGCGAGAACGCCTATCGCATCAGCGTGGCGGTTTCTGGCTTCGGCCAGGGCGAACTCTCGATCGTTGCGAAGGAAAACACCCTGACGATCAAGGGCGAGAAAGTCGCCAACGAGAACGACAAGGAGAAAGCCGAAGTGCTTTACCGCGGCATCGCCGCGCGAACCTTCGAGCGCGTATTCCAGCTGGCCGATTTCGTGATCGTGAAGAATGCTTCACTCGAGAATGGCCTGCTGCATGTCGATCTCGTGCGCGAGATCCCGGAGGCCAAGAAGCCCCGCAACATCCCGATCGCAACGGGTGCGCCCAGCACCCCGGCCATCGAGGGCACGGCTGAGAAAGCCGCCGCCTGAGATATCTGCGACGCAGAACTGAATGAAGAAAACGCCCCGGCAAAACCGGGGCGTTTTTTGTTTGTTGGTTGTCGTCCGCGCGAATGCGAGGACCCAGAGCCGGGGTGACCCGGAGACACTATTCGAGGTCCTGCACCCTTGGCATCGGCTGCGTCGGTTGAATGGCCGGCGCGGCCGGCTTCACTTCCACGGCTGGCGGGGCAACGGCGGGCCTCGGCTGTACGGCCGCCGATTGCTGCATCGGCGCCGGCGCAGGCTTCTCAGCCAGTGGCTTCTCTTCCACGGGCCTCTGCGGAGCAGCCCTTGGCACCGGAACGGTTGATGGCATCCGGTTTGCGACCTTGGGAGGCACGGCGCCCGGCGGCCGCGGCGGCGGGCCCTCGAGACGCGTCCCATCAAGGCGGGTCATGGGCTCCAGCGGTCCGTAGGAAGGCCGCGGCGCACCTCCATAATAACCTTCACCGTAACCGCCATAGCCACCAAAGTGCTCGGCAGGCACGAAGCGCACGATCCGCCCGTCACGCGCGTCGATCACCAGCCGGCCATCGCCTCCCCTGCGGTCGATCGCAGAGATCGAATAGAAAAGACCGCGCAGCCGCGGCGCGCCGAGTGGAGAAAAACCGTTCTCGCGGAGAACCGCATAGACCTCCCGCGGCGGCAGTAGCGGCGCGCCATAGCCGGTGGGGCCAGGAGCATATCCGGCCGGACCCGGGCCATAGAGAGGCCGGCCGTAGGCCGGCACGGGCGGGCCCGGCGGAACATCAACGTAAGGGCCGCTGAAATCGGACACCGCCATCGCGCCTTGAGTCGGCGCCCCTTGCGCGTTCGCGGCCGTGGCCGCCAACAGCAGTCCGACCGGAATGGTCCACGCTCCTCTGAACGCCTTCATTTTCGGCTCCTGTGACGCTCTCGCCTGGAGAGCCCTTTCGCCCGCACCCCGCAGGCCGAGCTTCAGCGGGGATTCCGGCGGTCCTTTGGCGGGATCGCGGCGCGCCTGCCTCAAATCCGCAGGCGATCTCACCGCCCGAGCCAGCGCGGTTCGCAAAGTAGCTTGGCGAGCGACTTTCACGCGCTTGTGTGGTAGAAAAAAATTTGCCAAGGTCGTAGTTAGGACAGTAAAGCTGTCTTAATTTCGGCCGCAAACCCCCGGCATGGGGTTTGCAGCGCGAGTGACGCCCAAAGAATAAAGATTAATGGCAAGGCCGTTCGCCGGAGATGCTGAACGCCCATGCCTGAATCTGGACATTACGGCTCGCGGAGGACGAGCGGTGGCCCGGCGAGCGGGTTCCGCAAACGCTCAAGGTGCGCCGCTGACGGTTAAGGCCTTTAGCCTTATTGATTGGTTGAGAGGACTTGAGATGAGCAGGTCGGAGATCGAGCACGAAAGCATCGTGACGCAAACGCTGTCGGCGTCTGCGGCCTCGAAACCGGCCGATCATCCTTACGCTCCCGAAAAACACACGTTTCGGCCGGAGGCCTATGGCCTCTACGATCCGGCGCTGGAAAAGGATTCCTGCGGCGTCGGCTTCATCGCCAATATCAAAGGCGAGAAATCGCATCAGATCATTTCAGATGCGATCAGCATTCTCTGCAATCTCGAACATCGCGGCGCGGTCGGCGCGGACCCGCGTGCGGGCGACGGCGCCGGCATCCTGGTGCAGATTCCGCACGCCTTCTTTACGCGCAAGGCCAGGGAGCTTGGCTTCAAGCTTCCGGAACCCGGCGCCTATGCGGTCGGCGCGCTGTTCATGCCGAAGGAAAAAGCCTGGCGGAAGGTGATCCAGAGCATCATCGCCGACCAGATCAAGGACGAAGGGCTGAAGCTGCTCGGTTGGCGCGACGTGCCGACCGACAACTCTTCGCTGGGCGAGACCGTCAAGCCGACCGAGCCTGCCAACATGCAGGTGTTCATCGGCCGCGGCACCCAGATCAAGGACGAGGTCGAGTTCGAACGGCGGCTCTACATTCTCCGCAAGTCGATTTCGCAGGCGATCTATCAGCGCCGCGACCGCGGCATGGCCGGCTATTATCCGTGCTCGCTGTCTTGCCGCACCGTGATCTACAAGGGCATGTTCCTCGCCGACCAGCTCGGCAAGTATTATCCCGACCTGCACGAACCGGATTTCGAGAGCGCGCTGGCGCTGGTGCATCAGCGTTTCTCGACCAATACTTTCCCGACCTGGTCGCTGGCGCATCCCTATCGCATGATCGCCCACAACGGCGAGATCAACACGCTGCGCGGCAACACCAACTGGATGGCGGCGCGGCAGGCTTCCGTGCATTCTGAATTGTATGGCAAGGACATCAGCCGGCTGTGGCCGATCTCCTATGAAGGCCAGTCCGACACCGCCTGCTTCGACAACGCGCTCGAATTCCTGGTGCAAGGCGGCTACTCGCTGCCGCATGCCGTGATGATGATGATTCCGGAAGCCTGGGCGGGCAATCCGTTGATGGATGAGCAGCGCCGCGCCTTCTACGAATATCATGCCGCCATGATGGAGCCGTGGGACGGCCCCGCCGCGATTGCGTTTACCGACGGAAAGCAGATCGGCGCCACGCTCGACCGCAACGGCCTTCGCCCCGCGCGTTATCTCGTGACCAAGGACGACCGCATCGTCATGGCCTCTGAGATGGGTGTCTTGAGCATCCCCGAGGATCAGATCATCACCAAGTGGCGATTGCAGCCGGGCAAGATGTTGCTCGTCGACCTCGAACAGGGCCGGCTGATCCCCGACGACGAGATCAAGGCGGAGCTTGCCAAGAGCCATCCCTATCGCGAGTGGCTCGACGGCTCCCAGATCGTGCTCGAAGAACTGCCGGAAGCGCCGACCAAGGGCATGCGCTCGAACCTGCCGCTTTTGGATCGTCAGCAGGCGTTCGGCTACAGCCAGGAAGACGTCACGATCCTGATGGCGCCGATGGCCTCCACCGGCGAAGAGGCCAATGGCTCGATGGGCAACGACACGCCGATCTCGGCGCTGTCGGACAGGCCCAAGCCGCTCTTCACCTACTTCAAGCAGAACTTTGCCCAGGTCACCAACCCGCCGATCGACCCGATCCGCGAAGAGCTGGTGATGAGCCTCGTCTCGATCATCGGGCCGCGGCCGAACCTGTTCGACCTTGAAGGGGCTGCCGGCAACAAGCGTCTCGAAGTGCGTCAACCGATCCTCACCGATGCGGATCTCGAAAAGATCCGCTCGATCTCCGAGATTGCCGACACGCATTTCAAATCGCGTACGCTCGACACCACCTTCCATGCCGGTCTCGGCGCGGCCGGTCTCGAGCAGGTGCTCGACGAACTCTGCGCGCGCGCCGAAGCCGCGGTCCGCGAGGGCATCAACATCGTCATTCTGTCCGACCGCATGGCGGGCACGGACCGTATTCCGATTCCCTCGCTGCTCGCCTGCGCCGCCGTGCATCACCACCTGATCCGCACCGGCTTGCGCACCTCGGTCGGCCTCGTCGTCGAATCCGGCGAGCCGCGCGAGGTTCACCATTTCGCATGTCTCGCCGGCTACGGCGCCGAGGCGATCAATCCGTATCTGGCGTTCGAGACCATCATCGCCATGAAGGATCGCCTGCCCGCCTCGCTCGACGACTACGAAATCGTCAAGCGCTACATCAAGTCGATCGGCAAGGGCCTGTTGAAGGTGATGTCGAAGATGGGCATCTCGACCTACCAGTCCTATTGCGGCGCGCAGATCTTCGATGCGGTCGGACTGAAGGCCGATTTCGTCGCGAAATATTTCGCCGGCACCCACACCCGTATCGAGGGCGTCGGTCTCTCCGAGATCGCGGAAGAAACCGCGCGCCGCCATTCGGACGCCTTCGGCGACCAGCTCGTCTACAAGAATGCGCTGGATGTCGGCGGCGAATACGCCTACCGCACCCGCGGCGAGGACCATGCGTGGACCGCGGAGTCGGTCTCGACCCTGCAGCACGCGGTGCGCGGCAATTCGCTGGAGCGTTATCGCGCCTTTGCGAAAATCCTCAACGAGCAATCCGAGCGGCTGTTGACGCTGCGCGGCCTGTTCAAGCTCAAGTCCGCCGAGGACGAGAAGCGCAAGCCCGTTCCGCTCGACCAGGTCGAGCCGGCCAAGGACATCGTCAAGCGCTTTGCCACCGGCGCGATGTCGTTCGGCTCGATCTCGCGCGAGGCGCACACGACACTTGCGATCGCGATGAACCGGATTGGCGGCAAGTCCAACACCGGCGAAGGCGGCGAGGAATCCGATCGCTTCAAGCCGCTGCCGAACGGCGATTCCATGCGCTCGGCGATCAAGCAGGTCGCGTCGGGCCGCTTCGGCGTCACGACGGAATATCTCGTCAACGCCGACATGATGCAGATCAAGATGGCGCAGGGCGCCAAGCCCGGCGAAGGCGGGCAACTGCCTGGCCACAAGGTCGATGCGACGATTGCCAAGGTGCGGCATTCGACGCCGGGCGTCGGGCTGATCTCGCCGCCGCCGCATCACGACATCTATTCGATCGAGGATCTGGCGCAGCTGATCTATGACCTGAAGAACGTCAACCCGGACGGACAGGTCTCGGTGAAACTCGTTTCCGAAATCGGCGTCGGCACGGTGGCCGCGGGCGTGGCGAAAGCCCGTGCCGACCATGTCACCATTGCAGGCTTCGAAGGCGGCACCGGCGCGTCTCCCCTCACCTCGATCAAGCATGCCGGCAGCCCCTGGGAAATTGGGCTGGCCGAAACCCACCAGACGCTGGTGCGCGAACGCTTGCGCAGCCGCATCGTGGTGCAGGTCGACGGCGGCTTCCGCACCGGACGTGACGTCGTGATCGGCGCGCTGCTCGGCGCCGACGAATTCGGCTTCGCCACTGCGCCTTTGATTGCGGCCGGCTGCATCATGATGCGCAAGTGCCACCTCAACACCTGCCCGGTTGGCGTCGCGACGCAGGACCCGGTGCTGCGCAAGCGCTTCACCGGCCAGCCCGAGCACGTCATCAACTACTTCTTCTTCGTCGCCGAGGAAGTCCGCGAGATCATGGCAGCCCTCGGCTACCGCACCTTCAACGAGATGGTCGGCCAGACCCAGATGCTCGACCAGACCAAGCTGGTGGCGCACTGGAAGGCCAAGGGGCTCGACTTCTCGAAGCTGTTCGTGCGGCAGAAGGAAGAGAAGGGTCAGAAGATCTATCACTCCAGAGCCCCAGAACCATCATCTGGAGGCCGTGCTCGACCGCAGGCTGATCGAGAAGGCGCAGGCCGCGCTCGACCGCGGCGCGCCGGTGAAGATCGAGAGCGTGATCAACAACACCGATCGCTCCGCGGGCGCGATGCTGTCGGGTACGGTCGCGAAGATCTACGGCCATACCGGCCTGCCGCTCGACACCATCACGGTGAACTTCAAGGGCACCGCAGGACAGGCGTTCGGCGCTTGGCTCGCGAACGGCGTCACCTTCGACCTCGAAGGCGAAGGCAACGACTATGTCGGCAAGGGCCTGTCGGGCGGCCGCATCATCGTCAAGCCGCCGCGCAATTCCGCCATCGTGCCGGAAGAGTCCATCATCGTCGGCAACACCGTGATGTATGGCGCGATCGAGGGCGAATGCTATTTCCGCGGCATCGCCGGCGAACGCTTCGCGGTGCGCAACTCCGGCGCGATCGCCGTCGTCGAAGGCGCGGGCGATCACTGCTGCGAATACATGACCGGCGGCATCGTCGTGGTGCTCGGCAAGACCGGACGCAACTTCGCGGCCGGCATGTCCGGCGGCATCGCCTATGTGCTGGACGAGGCCGGCGACTTCCGGAAGCTTTGCAACATGGCGATGGTCGAACTCGAGCCGGTATTGTCGGAAGAGATGATCAACGAGAACGCCTACCACCAGTCGGGCGATCTCGAGGCGCATGGCCGGGTCGATGTGTTCCAGAACCTTCTGGAGTCCGACGTCGAACGGCTGCACGTCCTGATTACCCGCCACGCCAAGCTGGCGGGCTCGAAGCGCGCCGCCGAAATTCTCGGCGACTGGAAGAAGTGGCTGCCGAAATTCCGCAAGGTGATACCGGTGGAGTACCGCCGCGCGCTGAAGGAATTGAAGGCGAACGCCGACGCCGAACCGAAAATCGCGATCGGGGCGTAGCACTACGGATCGGAACCCGTCATTCCGGGGCGCAGCATGAGCTGCGAACCCATGGAATCGCGCAAGGTCGTATCGAAATGGCCGGGTCGGTGCGCTCCTTCGAGCGCGACGCGAGCGTCGCTCCGGAATGACAGGACGAGGATAAGAGTGCAGGGGCTTCGGGTTTAAGATGGGCAAGGCAACCGGTTTTCTGGAAATCGAACGGCACGACCGCAAGTACGCGCCCGTCGCCGAGCGCGTGAAGCATTTTCAGGAATTCGTCGTTCCGCTCTCGGAAAAAGAAACGCGCGACCAGGCCGCGCGCTGCATGAATTGCGGCATTCCCTATTGCCACGGCACGGGCTCGGTTCAGCCCGGGCACTCCGGGCTGCCCGGTCAACAACCAGATCCCCGACTTCAACGATCTGGTTTACCAGGGCAACTGGCAGGAAGCCTCCCGCAACCTGCACTCGACCAATAATTTTCCGGAGTTCACCGGGCGCATTTGCCCTGCGCCGTGCGAGGCCTCCTGCACGCTCAACATCGACGACAACCCGGTCACGATCAAAACCATCGAATGCGCGATCGTCGATCGCGCCTGGGAGAATGGCTGGGTCAAGCCCGAGATGGCGCCGGCCAAAACCGGCAAGAAGGTCGCGGTGGTCGGCTCCGGCCCCGCGGGGTTGGCTTGCGCGCAGCAGCTCGCGCGCGCCGGGCACGACGTGCATGTGTTCGAGAAATTCGCCAAGGCCGGCGGCCTGCTGCGCTACGGCATTCCCGACTTCAAGATGGAAAAGGGCGTCATCGACCGCCGCGTCGCCCAGATGGAAGCCGAGGGCGTCACCTTCCACTATGGCGCGCATGTCGGCAATGGCGGGACCGATCCGCGCAAACTGGTCGAGGAATACGACGCCGTGGCGCTGACCGGCGGCGCGGAAGCCTCGCGCGACCTGCTCATTCCCGGCCGCGATCTCGACGGCATTCATTTCGCGATGGATTTCCTGCCGCAGCAAAACCGCCGCGTCGGCAACGAGCCGCTCGGCGCACACGCGAGATTCTCGCCGGCGGCAAGCATGTCGTCGTGATC
Source organism: uncultured Alphaproteobacteria bacterium (assembly GCA_963775545.1). GTDB lineage: Bacteria > Pseudomonadota > Alphaproteobacteria > Rhizobiales > Xanthobacteraceae > Bradyrhizobium. The sequence continues at coordinate 19,069 of CAVZJE010000008.1, read as the reverse complement.
GGCGGCGGCGATACCGGATCGGACTGCATCGGGACTTCGTTCCGGCAAGGCGCGCTGTCGGTGACGCAGCTCGAAATCATGCCGGCGCCGCCGGAGCACGAGAACAAGGGCCTGACCTGGCCGAACTGGCCGCTGAAGATGCGGACGTCATCGAGCCAGGCCGAAGGCGCCAAGCGCGAATATGCGGTGCTGACGCAGAAGTTTTCCGGCGCCGACGGCAAGGTAGCAAAGCTGCATGGCGTTGCGGTCGACGACAAGTTCAAGCCGGTCGCCGGAACCGAATTCGAACTCGACGCACAGCTCGTGCTGCTCGCGATGGGCTTCGTGCATCCGGTCCACGAAGGGCTGTTGAAGACGCTCGGCGTCGAGCTCGACCCGCGCGGCAATGTGCAGGCCAACACCGCCGACTATCAGACTTCGCTGTCGAAGGTGTTTTCCGCCGGCGACATGCGCCGCGGGCAATCGCTGGTCGTCTGGGCGATCCGCGAGGGACGGCTGTGCGCGCGGTCGATCGACACCTTCCTGATGGGATCGACAGGGTTGCCGGGGTAGCTCATCATCCTGTGGCACAGCCGGCCGAAGAACGGCGGCGCTTCCACTCGCCTAAGAGCCGGCAATCCATCTCAAAGAGGCGATTCTTGCGAAGACGATGGATACGCGGGTCAAGCCCGCGTATGACGATCGCCGCGCGAGATCTAGTTCTGCACGCGCACGCCCAGCATCACCACGGTCGAGGCCGAGCTTGCCAGCGGGACGTTGGAATCGAGGATGTCCCGCCGCAGCGTGCCCGTGAGCCAGAGGTTGCGGGTCATCTTGTAGATGAGATCGCCTTCGACCGAATAGGTTTTGTCGGAGCGGCCGTCGCCCTGATAGTCGTAGGTGCCGTAGGTGAATTTGCCGACCGCCGTCAGCCAGCGGCGGAGATCGTGATCGACCTCGAACGTATAGGTGTGGGTCAGCACGCCGGAGACGCCGGGCAGCACGGTCTCGTCGATCGAGGTGGTGGAATTGAACTTCGCCGTGGTCAGCGGCGTTGCGGTCCAGATCAGCGAGGACGAGGTCAAGAGCCCTGAGAGCTGGCCAAGCCGCGGATCGGCGTAGTTGCGCTCGGCAAAGCCGACCGCGATCTCACCGGTCAAGAGGCGCGAGAATTCGAACGAAGTGCCGCCCTTGGCATAGCCGCCGGTGGAGTTGCGGGCATAGCCGGAATTATCGATGTACTGGTCATGAAAACGGCTGTCGGCTTCCGCCTCGACAAAGGGCTTGATCGCCGGCGTCAATTCGTAACTGACGCGGCCGACGCCGCCATACTGGTTGAAGGCGCGGTCCGCGTTGCTGGCGATGGTGCCGTCGGTCAGCGTGGAGTCCTGATAGACGGTGCGGTCGAAGGTTGCGCCGGCCGCAACATCCAGCCGGTTGAATTGCTGATCGAGCCCGACCGTAGAGCCGAAGGTCGCATAGACCGGATACTTGGCGAGCCCGGCCGCAATGTTGGGGCTGCCCGGATTGTCGGTCGCCACGCGCAGGCGCAACTCCGAGGTGATGTGGGTAAAGTCCGTCACATCGACGCGGCCGTCGATATGCCCGGTGAAATCCGGCCGGTCGATATTGGTCGGCGCCGACGAAATCGCGCCATCGACGAGCGGCGGCAGGCTGTTGCCATAGCCGGTGAAGGAGCCGCGCAAATCGGCCACCAGCGCATGCCGATCCCAGTTGGAGACCGCCAGGAATTCCGGCGCGACCACCCAGAACGCCGAGCCCTGCGGGGTCGTCGTGCGGCCGGGATTGGTGTCGTAGCCGCCGCGCAGTTCGACCGCGGACTTGATCAGGAAGCTGCCGGCATAATCGCCGACCGCGCCGAACGGATCGGTGTCGACCGGCAAAGGCTTGCGTGGCGGCTGGCCGTCGAGGGTGCCGGCCATCGAGGGTGGCATCGGCGGCCGGTTGGCGGTCATCGATGGCGGCGGCGAAATACGCACGCGCCCGTTCGGGTTGGTCGAGCCTTTGTCGGCAGCAGGCGCGGGCGTGCCCGGCCCCGGCGAGGGCTTTGGCTTCGCCTGACCCGGATAGAACTTCGGCTGCTTGCGCGTGCGGTTGAGAGAATCGAAGCCGGCATCGGCCGCGCCGCTCGCGGCAGGCAGACCGTATTTGGGGATATTGCCGATCCGCGAGGGCGCGGGCTGGTTCTTGTCTCTGCGCTGCCCGTCAAAGTCGGGATCGGCCGGATTATCGGTGGTGTTTTCGCTGATCTTGCGCAGCGGCGAATCCTGCGGGAGGAGAAAGCCGCCGGCGACCGGGCGCAGGAGATCAGGGGTGAGAATTTGGGCTCGAAGGGGCGAAGTGATCGTGATCAGCGCAAGGCATGGCAAGGCGGCACGCAACAACGTTACGCGCTTGCGACGGCCCGTGACTGGACCAAGCATCACGTTATGAATACCCCAGCGAAGTCATACACTTGTGGACCTGACCTCCGAACGACCGCGGATGATCGGTCCGAAAACGTCGTTAACGGAGTAAAAACAATTATGGTTAATGGGACGTTGAGAACGGTCGCCCGCGTCGCCTTCTGGCGCCGTCGCGTGGTAGGAAGGCCATCTTGTCTTGTTGTCTTGCGAGACCCCCTTCGGAACCACGCATGCGTCAATCGAAACCGCTAATGGCCAATTCAACCGGCACCGATCCCCTCAACGCCGCCGTCCAATCGGCCTTACGCACCCTGGAAGCCGAAGGCAGCGGTATCGCCGCGATCGAAGCGGCGCTGCGTTCCGATCTCGGCGACGCCTTTGCGCGCGCGGCCGATCTCATTCGCGGCGCCAAAGGGCGGCTGATCGTCACCGGTCTCGGCAAGTCGGGCCACATCGGCCGCAAGGTCGCAGCGACCTTTGCTTCCACCGGCACGCCGGCGTTCTTCGTGCATGCCGCCGAGGCCGGCCACGGCGACCTCGGCATGATCACCACCGACGACGTCATCCTGGCGCTGTCATGGTCCGGCGAGCAGCCGGAGATGAAGACGCTCATCACCTATGCCAAGCGCTTCCGCATCGCGCTGATCGCGATGACAGCGGAAGGCGACTCCACGCTGAGCCAGGCGGCCGACGTGGCCTTGACGCTGCCGAAGGCGCGCGAGGCCTGCCCGCATAATCTGGCGCCCACCACCTCGTCGCTGATGATGCTGGCGCTCGGCGATGCGCTGGCGATCGCGCTGCTCGAAGGCCGCGGCTTTACGTCGGTGGATTTCAGCGTGCTGCATCCGGGCGGCAAGCTCGGCGCCATGCTGAAGCATGTCAGCGAGATCATGCATACAGGTGCTGCCGTGCCGCTGAAACCGCTCGGGACCAGCATGTCGGAAGCCCTTGTCGAAATGACCTCGAAAGGCTTTGGCTGCGTCGGCATTGTCGATCCGCGCGGCGCAATTGCCGGTATCGTCACCGACGGCGACTTGCGCCGCCACATGCGGCCCGACCTGATGACGGCGCTGGTTGACGACGTCATGACGAAAAACCCGAAAACGATCCGCAGCAGTTTGCTCGCCAGCGAAGCGCTGGAAATCCTCAACGCCTCGAAGATCACCGCCTTGATCGTGACCGAAGCCAGCAAGCCGGTCGGCATCGTGCATCTGCACGATCTCTTGCGCACCGGCGTGGTGTAGGGCTGCTCTCACAGCCGTCTTTCCGGGGCGCGAGTGAAACGAGCGAACCAGAGAATGTCTGGATTCCGGGTTCGATGCTTGCATCGCCCCGGAATGACAACTAACCTTTCGGAAACCGCGCCGTCTTCTCCTCGAGCGGCAGCCGAAGCCCGTTCGCCAGATATGACACCGTGCGATAAAAGCCGCACAGCAGGATGATCTCGAATATCTTCGCATCGTCATAGTGCGACGACAGCGCCGCGAATTCGTCGTCGCTGAGTGTTGCGCGCGCATGCAGCGCATCGACGGCTGATATCAGCGCCCGTTCGGGAGCCGACCAACACGGCGCCCCGGCTCCCTCGCGCACGGTGGCACGGATCTCGGCCTCGGTCAGACCGGCAGCTTGCGCGAATGTCGTGACATGCACGCCCCATTCGTACTCGCACCCCGTCAGCGCACAGGTGCGGTCGATGACGATTTCGCGTTCCCGCAAATCAAGCGGACCGCGGTCAAGCAGGCTGCCGGCGCGGAATTTCTCCCAGGCGCGGGCGTTCGATGCCATGACGCGAAACAACATCAAGGGCGGCGCTCCGCGCATGATGCGGTCGAACTGGCTCTGAATTTCGGCCTCATAAGGCGGTTCGAGCGGGGTAATGCGCGACATAGGACCATCTCCGTGCTACGATATCAGTAGCACGCTACATTATTTGTAGCAGACCGCAAGACCCCGGATTGGAGATCCTTATGCCGAAACCGCTCTCGATTGCGCCGAAAGCACCCGGGAAACGCCGCGTTCGCGGCTCGCGGACGGGCCGGCCGGTCATGGTTCTGCTCGATCTGTTCGGGCGACGCTGGAGTTTGAGGATTTTATGGGAATTACGCCAACAGCCGATGACGTCGCGCGCGTTGCGTACCGCCTGCGAAGAGGCTTCGCCGACGGTGCTGCATGCCCGCCTGTCGGAGTTGCGCGACGCCGGCTTTATCGAACTGATTCCGGCGAGCGGCTACGGGTTGACGGAGCTGGGCCGGGAATTGCTTGAGACGCTGCTGCCGCTGCATCGCTTTGCCGAGCGCTGGGGCAGACGCGGAACGAGCTAACTCTGCTCCCTCACCCCGCATGCGGGGCGAGGTGAAGTTAGGCCACCGCCACCGTGAGGCTCGCGCCATCGGCCTGCACGATTCGCACCCGGCTGCCTGCCGGCGCGTCGGGGCCTGCGACCCGCCAGACCGTGTCGTCGATCCGCACCGTGCCCGCACCGTCGATAATCGGCTTCTCCAGCGTAAACACCCGCCCCACGAGGGCGTCGGCGCGCTTGTTGAGGAAGCGGCTATTGGTATTAGCTGCAGCGCTGTTGCGCGCCAGATGCCGCCATACCGGCACGGCAGCGGCGGCGAAAACCGCGAACATCAATATCTGAACCTGCCAGGACGGATTGAACGCAAACGACACCAGCCCGGTCAGTAGCGCCGCGAGCCCGAGCCAGAACAGGAACACGCCGGGCGCGATCAATTCCAGCGCCATCAGGATGACGCCGAAGATCAGCCAGTTCCAGGTGCCCAGTGTCGTGAACATCTCGCTCATGAATTGCCTCTCCTTAGCGGCAACGGCGGGGGGGGGGAGAAAAAGACCCCAGGGAGGGGGACCCAAGGGGGAGAGGTAAGAAAGAGCAGCACCGAAACGCCTCATCAACAAATCTCACCTGCTTTTATCCCGCCGAAGGCGCCGGCGGAACGGCGCCGGCACTCGGCACCGAGCCGCGGCGCGCAGCCGCCTGCGCCGACAGCGCGCTCTCGCCGAACGTCGCCTTTGCAATCTCGCCGATGCCGGCAAGCGATCCCAAAATGCTCATCGCCTCGATCGGCAGCATGATGATTTTCTGGTTCGGTAAATCCGCCAGTTGCCCGAACGCCTTGATGTATTTATCCGCGATAAAATAGTTCAGCGCGGCGACGTCGCCTTTGGCAATCGCCTCGGAGACCATCTGGGTCGCCTTGGCCTCGGCTTCGGCTGAGCGCTCGCGCGCCTCGGCATCGCGGAACGCGGCTTCCTTGCGGCCCTCGGCCTGCAGGATCTGGCCCTGCTTGGCGCCTTCGGCGCGCAGGATTTCCGACTGGCGCTGGCCTTCGGCTTGCAGAATGTCGGCGCGCTTGACGCGTTCGGCCTTCATCTGCCGCCCCATCGCCTCGACGAGATCGGCGGGCGGCACGATGTCCTTGATCTCGATGCGATTGACCTTGAGTCCCCAGGGCGACACCGCCGCGTCCACGACCCGCAGCAGCCGTTCGTTGATCTCGTCACGATGCGACAGCACCTGGTCGAGGTCCATCGCGCCCATCACCGAACGAATGTTGGTCATCGTCAACACGATGATCGCCTGTTCGAGATTGGCAACCTCGTAACTTGCCTTCGCGGCATCGAACACCTGGAAGAACGCGACGCCGTCGGCCGTCACGGTCGCGTTGTCCTTGGTGATCACTTCCTGCTCGGGAATGCTGATCACCTGCTCCATCATGTTCATCTTGCGGCCGACCCGGTCGAAATAGGGAACGATGATGTTCAGGCCCGGCGACAGGGTGCGGGTGTATTTGCCAAAGCGTTCGACGGTCCAGTTATAGCCCTGGGCCACTGTCTTGATGCCGGCAAACAGCGTGAAGATGACCAACAGAACGAGCGCAATGGCGAAGATATCGAAACCGGTCATCCAAATCTCCTTCGGGCGATGGCCGCCCTTACGCTCGAAAAAGCCGTTCTCCGCCATGCCTCAACGAGGCGACGCGGCGAACCCGTCACTTAGTCACCGGCGGCCAATGTAAGGTTCGAGAGAAGGAAATGCGAGTGGTTTTTTTTTTTTTTTTTTTTTTTTTTTTTTTTTTTTTTTTTTTTTTTTTTTTTTTTTTTTTTTTTTTTTTTTTTTTTTTTTTTTTTTTTTTTTTTTTGTGTTGGTGTTGACACGCCGCTTTTTTTTTTTATTCAAATCCAGCCCTGAAGCTCGCGCAAGACGAGTTGGCGGATCATATCCATGCCGGCCTCGCTGTCATTCAGGCAAGGTATAAAGGAAAATTGCTCGCCGCCATTGTGCTGGAAGATCTCGGCATTTTCCTGCGCAATCTCCTCCAGCGTTTCCAGACAGTCGGCCGCAAACCCCGGCGTGACGACGGCAACCCGCCGCACACCGTCTTTGGCGAGTTTTTCCATGGTCTTGTCAGTGTAGGGCTGAAGCCATTCATCGAAGCCAAAGCGTGACTGAAAGGTCAAAAGCAGCCTCGATGGATCGAGGCCGAGGCGCTTGCGAAGGGCTTCCGTCGTCGCCATGCAATGGCGTTCATAGGGATCGCCCTTGTCGACGTATTTTTGCGGCATGCCGTGAAACGACGCCACGATGATCTCGGGCTGAAACGGCAATCCCACCAGATGCGTCTCGATCGAGACAGCGAGCGCATCGATATAGGTGGGGTCGTCATAATAGGGTGGCGTCATCCGCAGCGTCGGTTGCGCACGCATCTTCCCCAGTACGCGAAACACCTCGTCGCAAACGGTCGCCGACGTTGCCGCCGAATATTGCGGATAGAGCGGCACCACCAGCAGCCGGCCGCAGCCGAGAGCCATCAGAGCCTCGATCCGCTCAGTGATCGATGGATTGCCATAACGCATTGCCCAGTCGACCTCGACATGATCGTGATCGGCAATGCCGGCGGCAAGCTTGTCGGCCTGCGCGCGGGTGATGGTCTTGAGCGGCAACTCGTCCGCAATCGTATTCCAGATCTTGCGATAGTCGCGCGCCTTGCGCGCCGGACGGATGCGCAGAATGATCCCATTGAGCGCCAGCTTCCAAAGCAGGCCCTGATTTTCGATCACGCGGGGATCGGACAGAAATTCCTTGAGATAGACGCGCACGCCACGCGCATCCGCCGTGTCGGGGGTTCCGAGATTGACCAGGAGAATCCCGACGCGCTCCGGCGTGAGGCCGGGGGCAGGCTTGGAAGTATCGATCGGCGAAACCACGGTCATGGCGCTGGCTTCGCGCGCCGGACCGTCCTTGTCAAGATAACGGCAGGTTCGATATTCTTGCGCCAAGTGTTCGATGAGCCTGACTTCGTCTGGCGTCGGGCGTCGGAGGAAACATGACGATTGCCGAATGGTGCGTTTTCGCGAGCTTGATGCTCTATCTCCTGAGCATTGCCTCGGTAAAATGGCTCAGGGTTGGCCGTTTCGACAATTCCAAACCGCGCGATCCCGCTTTCTATGAAGATCCTATCGCCGCGCGCGCGCTGGGCGCGCACCAGAACGGGATCGAGGCCTTTCCGTTCTTTGCGGCAGCGGTACTGCTCGCCGAATTTCGCGCCTGTCCGCAAAACCTGATCAACGAACTCGCCATCCTGTTTGTGATCGTGCGGATTGCGTATGTGTTTACTTATATCGGCGACCGGCCGACGCTTCGCTCGATCTTGTGGAGTATCGGCTTTGCGCTCAACATCGCCATCTTCTTCATGCCGGCGCTGCGCCACTTTCTGCCAATTTGAGGTCATACTTCGATTGTTCCTGACACATAAGAGATTGTGAGACCGTCATTGCGAGGAGCAACGCGACGAAGCAATCCAGCGCAAAGAAAGACTGGATTGCTTCGCTTACGCTCGCAATGACGAAAAACCTCGAACACGCATGAGCATTCTCGCGGGGTAACCACCTCCGAGTCATTACAGAATCATTCTGCCTCCGAATAGAGGGAGCAGGGAACGCCGGGTGCCCGCCGCCCCCATGGCCTCGCGTGCGAAATAAAAAGCACACGAGCATAGTCACCACAGGTTCACCGGAGTAACCCGGCATTCCCTGCGCAATGGTTTTAACGGTTTCCTTCGTGCTCTCCTTGGTGATCGGGCTTTCTTGCCACCATCGCCGGCGGATGATCCCGCCAACTTGATGCCGGCGTCGAGGCATCAGGACCACACGACTTCGCCGTCCGCTTTCTCGGTGCATTCGTCTCGCGCACCAAAAGCGTCCACCGCATCCCGCGCCCTACGTCCGTGACGATCGCGAGCCGCCCCTCTTAGCGAGCGCGGGATGGCGCGAGGTCTTAAAGGTGATTTGCCCGACGTCACAAGCGAAAATGCCTGCGACACGTTGGCACGACGGGCAAATCACTTCGTCATTCCGGAAGCTGCGCAGCTTCTATCCGGAATCCATTTGTCAAGACGGCGAGCGGGACCTGCGCCTTCCGCGCAAATAGCTTCCGCACAACCGGCATTTCCGAGATTACTGCGGACATGCCAAAATCGACGCGAATGACCCAACTGAGACACGGGCGTAACCGTCGTCTATCTTGCAGGAATGCCGATAAACGTGAATATTCATGCTGGTTCGCGTGTCATCGGTAAAATCCCGTAATAGAGCGCCGCAATCAATGAGGTGTTTTGTCATGAAGAGGTATTCGCTCCCAGTGGCCGCCTCAGTGCTAGGTCTGGCGCTTGTGCTGTCGCCGTCCGCCAACGTGCAGGCTGCCGAACTCAGGCTTCTGGCGGGTGGAGCAATGTCAGGCGTTTGGGCAGATATCAAACCGCAATTCGAGCAAGCCTCTGGTCACAAGCTTGAGATTTTCTTTGGCACAACTCCGAACCTTATAAAGGAGGCTACGTCGGGCAAGCCGTTCGACGTTGGCGTTGTACCTGTCGAGGTTATGCAGGACGCGTCAGCCCGAACTAAATTCGTAGCAAGTCCGACAATCGATATTGCCAACGTTGGCCTCGGCGTTGCTGTCCGCTCTGGCGCTCAAAAGCCTGAAATCGGCAACGCGGACGCGCTCAAAGCAACGCTGCTGAAAGCTCAGTCCATTGCCTCGATCCCGGAGAGCGCCACCGGTTATTCAATCGCAAAGGTATTTGATCGCCTTGGAATCACCGAGCCGATGAAGGCGAAGATGAGGGCACAGCCCAACCCTGCGCAGGTCGTCGCCGTGGTTGCCAAGGGTGAAGTCGAATTGGGCATATTCCTTATCAACGTTCTCACCGCTCCCGGTTTGGAAGTCGTCGGGCCTTTTCCGGCCGAACTGCAACAAAACGTGGTGTTTACGGCGGCGGTTGGCTCGGAAACCAAAGAAGCCACCGCCGCCAAGGCCCTCATTGAATACCTTAAAGGTCCGGCGGCAGTTGCAATCATCAAATCGAAGGGCATGAATCCCAGCTGATCCGAGGGATCACCCCGTCGCGCGGTAGACGTTTCCGCGCTCGGGTCGCACGCGATATCAGCGGTGCCACCGAGTGTTCGCCACAGCTACTAAAGACTACCCTAGACTAGAAACACGTCACCCGCTCGGCAACGAGATAGCCGGACAACAGGCCAAGGCCAAACAGCAACACCAGCCCCGCCGCGCCAAATTCGATGCCGCGCATGATCAATGCGCCGCCGCCATCGCTCACACTGCTGATGCGGCGCGCGACGCCCCTGGCCGAGACCGCCAATATCGCGATGGCAGCCACCGTGATCGCTGTGCCGAGCCCCATCACGAAGGTTGCAGCAATGCCGGCCCAGAACAGGCCCTGCGCCAGCGCGAACACCAGAACCAGAATGGCGCCCGAACACGGCCGCAGGCCGACTGCGAAGATCGCACCGATGCCGCGGCGCCAGCCACCCGGGCCGGCCAGCTCTGAGGGCAAAGGTCCGTGTGAGTGGCCGCAATGCTCGTCATGGACGTGGCCATCATGGTGGAGATCATGGGCGTGATCGTCATGGGCGTGATCGTGGTGATGAACCTGCCCGTGGCCGGCGTGATCGTGGCGTGCATGATCGTGAGACACGGAAGCCGAGGCCAGCGCCAATCCGGGCGTCGGCGGGTTTGCCTGCAATGCGCGAATAAAGTTGCCGCCCTTGATCCAGACCAGCCGCGCCCCGAATGCCGCAATCAACGCGTAGCTCGCAATCGCAATCACCCTCTCCGCCCCGCACATGGTCTTGGCGGTGACGTTGAGCAGCCACGCCCCGATCGCGACGATCAGGACGGCCACCAGCGACTGCAACAGGGCGGAAGCAAAGGAGAGCACGATGCCGCGCCGCGCGGTTTCCTGATTGGCGACCAGATAGGACGAGATCACCGCCTTGCCGTGGCCGGGACCCGCGGCATGAAAGATCCCGTAGGCGAACGAGATCGAAAGCAGCGTCCAGACCGCACTTCCATCGGACTTGGCCGCGCGGATCGTCGAAGACATCTCGCGGTAGAACTCCGATTGCCTGGCGAGCAGCCATCCGATGAGGCCGCCGGCCTGCGGGTCGGTGACGGGACGCCCGCCGCCGAAAGGCGTCTGCGCCGCCACGACATGCATCGCGCCATCGATCGTCAGCACCGCCGCCACGGCCAGCACGCCAAGCGCGAGCGCACGTGTGAGGCGCCGTCCGTGCCTGCTCTTGTTGGGCCTCATGGACACACGACCGTAATCTTGTTGGCGAACATCGCGCCATAGTTGGAGTTGCCGCCGCTGAGGAAATTGTCCTCGCCCATCGCCTGCGCACCGGCCGCGCCGTCATTCGGCCGCTGAAAGCTGAATTTGCAACCCTCGGGCGCCCCGACCAGCCGAACCGGATCCTTATCGGCAAGCTTGAAGTCGACAAAGAAAGTTGGGTCGAAAATCTCAAGCGACAGCTCTTTGGTCTTGACCGGCGTTTTCAAGGGCAAGGTGAAATGCAGGACCAGAAAGCCGTCCTTGACTTCGAGGAAATAATCGACCGGCTCCAGAAACCTGTCTTTCTTCCCGTCAGCCTTGGCAAAGGTGAAGTAGGCGAATTCCTTCAACGACTCGACATTGGTCTGGGCGAGCGGCGCCAGCTCCTCGTGGGTGTAGACGCCCTTTTTCTTGCTCTCGATGCCCTGCAAGGCATAGGTCGAGAACATATCGTCGAAGGTCCAGGCGTGACGCACCCCCGTCATCGAGCCGTCGGGCGCATAGATCAGTTCACTCGTGGAGGTGATCCAGACATGCGGGTGGGCGTGCGCGACCCTTGAGCCAAGCATCCCGACGCAGGCGAGAAACAACAAGCCGATGAGGCGCAACGGCTTCATCTTTAAGCCGCGGTTTCCAGCAGGCCGCGGCGGCGCAAAAGCGCATCCGGCTCGGGCTCGCGGCCGCGAAAGGCGACATAGGCGTCTTCCGGATCGCGCGAGCCACCGGAGGAATAGATGTCGTCATGCAGACGTTTGGCGACCGCGGGATCGAAGATGTCGCCGGCCTCCTCAAACGCGCCGAAGGCATCGGCGTCCATTACCTCCGACCACATGTAGCTGTAATAGCCCGACGCATAGTGATCGCCGGAGAAGATATGGCCGAATTGCTGCGGCCGGTGGCGCATCGCGATTTCCGCGGGCATGCCGATCTTCTCCAGTTCGCGCTGCTCGAAGGCGCGCACGTCGGCGCTCTCCGAAGCCGGTTGGGTGTGGAATTCGAGATCGAGCAGCGCGGACGCCACGAACTCGACCGTGGCAAAACCCTGATTGAATTTCCGCGCGGCGATGAAGCGCTGCAGCAGGTCGTCCGGCAGCGGCTCGCCGGTCTGGTAGTGGCGGGCGAACTGGCGCAGCACCTGCGGCTGCTCCTGCCAGTGTTCGTAAAGCTGCGAGGGCAGCTCGACGAAATCGGTGAACACGCTGGTGCCCGACAGAGAGGGAAAAAGGACGTCCGACAGCATGCCATGCAGGCCGTGGCCGAATTCATGGAACAGGGTGCGGGCGTCGTCCGGCGACAGCAGCGACGGCTCGCCGTCCGCGCCCTTGGAGAAGTTGCAGACATTGAGGATCAAGGGCGTGATCACGCCATCGAGCTTCTGCTGATCGCGCAAGGAGGTCATCCAGGCGCCGGAGCGTTTTGACGACCGGGCGAAGTAGTCCCCATAGAACAGCGCCTTGTGCGCGCCGTCGCGATCCCTGACTTCCCATACCCGCACGTCCGGGTGCCAGACCGGGATATCCTTGCGCTCGACAAAGGAGAGGCCGAACAGGCGGGTGGCGCAGTCGAAGGCCGCTTCGATCATGTGGTCGAGGGAGAGATAGGGCTTGATCGCGGAATCGTCGAAATTAGCCCTGATCTGCCGCAGCTTTTCGGCGTAGTAGCGCCAGTCCCACGGCGCCAGCGCGAAATTGCCGCCCTCTTTCACAATGAGCCCCTGAAGCGCGTCGCGATCCCGCAGCGTCCGCTCGCGCGCCGGCTTCCAGACCCGCTCCAGCAGCCCGCGCACGGCCTGCGGCGTCTTCGCCATGGAGTCTTCCAGGCGATAGGCGGCGAAGGTCGGATAGCCGAGCAGCCTCGCGCTTTCTTCGCGAAGCGCCAGAATCTCGACGATGGTCGCATTGTTGTCGTTGGCGTTGCCATTGTCGCCACGGGCGATGAAGGCCTTGTAGAGCTTCTCGCGCAGGTCGCGGCGGGACGAGGTCTTTAGGAACGGCTCCACGAACGAGCGCGACAGCGTCACGATGGCCTTGCCGGCAAGCCCGCGCTCCTCCGCGGCCGCCCGTGCGGCCGCGACAAAGCTGTCCGACAGCCCCTCACGGTCGGCCTCGCCGAGCTCCATGAACCAATCCTGCTCGTCGCCGAGCAGATGGTGGCCGAAGGTCGTCCCAAGATGAGCCAGCCGCTCGTTGATCTCGGCCATCCGTAGCTTTGCGGTCTCGTTGAGCCCGGCACCGGCGCGGTGGAAGCGCGTATAGGTGCGCTCCAGGAGCCGCATCTGCTCGCCGGTCAGGCCCAGCGCGGCGCGATTCTCGTGCAGCTGGGCGATCCGGCCGAACAGCACGGCGTTCATCATAATCGGATTCCAGTGCCGCGCCATCCGCAAGGAGACCTCCTTGTCGATGTCGAGCAGCGCCGGGTTGGAATGGGCCGACACCAGCGCGTAGAAGACGGCCGAGACCTTGGAGAGCAGCTTGCCCGAGCGCTCCAGCGCCGTGATGGTATTGTCGAAGTCTGCTTGCGCAGGATCATGGGTGATCGCGGCGACCTCTGCGGCATGGTCGACAAAGGCCTGTTCGAACGCGGGCAGGAACTGCTCCGGCGCGATCTCGGCAAATGGCGGCGTCTCCAACGGTGTCTGCCACGGCCTGAGCAGCGGGTTGGCCTGGGCGGATGCAGGCTGGTTCTGGTCCTGGGCTTCTGGCATCGAAAATCCCGTTTTAGGTGGCCTATTTCAAGTGCGAGGCTATATCACGCGATGGGGCTTTTTTGGGCCTTTTGCGCTTGATAGAGTCCGCCTTTTCAGAGAGATTGCGGCCCGAAAACAGGATGTAAGCACATGAGCGCGCAGACTTCCCCGACCTCTCAACGGCAGATCGCCTGGCCCAGCGTCATCACCGTGATCAGCGCGGCGATCCTGATCGGGGCTGAAGTGTTCGGCGCGGCTTTTGCCGGCGGCTGGGCGCTCGCGATCCTGTTCGGCTTCGACGACACCGGCGCGCATATCCTGCAAGCCATCCTGTTTGCGATCGGGGTCTTGATCATGATCGCGTTCGTCCGCGCAGCACAGCGCGTCGAGCCATTCACGCGACGCGCCTGAGCCGCCCACGTCAGCGAAGACGCTCGCTGGCTAGGATAAACCCGGGGCTTTTGAAGGTTTTTTTTTGTTTGACATTCGCTTGGCGAGCCGCGGCCCGGTGGGAGAATGTCAAATCCACTCCACTGGCCTGAAGCATTACGCTTCGTTAAAGAAACTTAACGCCTGTTCATTTCCGACGCTGCACGCTCGCCTCGCGCGCGGCGGCGTAAGCAGGTGTTAGGGAAATTCTCGCTTAGCCTAAAAAAATTCTTGCGAAGCAGAGTCAAAAAGATTATGTGCGGACTTGCCCAATTTCGCACGTGCCTGTGGTCGTGTGTCAGTCGGTAGGTATCCGGACAAGAGGCCGGACAGCCGCCAAGGGTTGAAGAACCGAGGGTCGCTCGAGTCCAGACTTCAAAGTCGGGACTCAAGAGGCCAGCATCTCTCTCCAGAGATGCCGTTGAAGGTCTCTTCTTCCCCTTGCAACCGTGACTGGCAGCCGGAGGCGAACCGGCGCACCTCGTTCTCAACGGGGGACGCGACTTAAAGCAACGACGGATCGGGCTTTTTTGGTCTCTACCGGCATTCCACCGCCGGCGCGGGCTACTGAAAAGGCTTGTCCTTCATTGCCAGGTGAGCGGGCGGGAAATTTCCCAACCAATCCACGGCAGCACAATTCGGTTCTGAGTTCGGGGCTTCGTCGCGTCTCCATCGTGCGGCAACGGCCACGGCACTTACGACCGAGATCAATTTGAACGGGCCCGTCGCTGGGCCGTTTGGAGGGTGCTATGACCGAACGTATCAGGGAATTCCTGCGTAACCGCCGGAACGAGGGCCGGGACGTTGAGCCCTGCCTCGTCGTCGACCTCGAAGTCGTGCGCGACAACTACCAGAGCTTCGCCAAGGCGCTGCCCGACAGCCGCGTGTTCTACGCGGTGAAGGCGAACCCGGCGCCTGAAGTGCTGTCGCTGCTCGCTTCGCTCGGCTCCTGCTTCGATACCGCAACCGTCGCGGAGATCGAAATGGCGCTGGCCGCAGGCGCAACGCCGGACCGCATCTCCTATGGCAATACGATCAAGAAGGAGCGCGACATCGCGCGGGCCTTCGCGCTCGGCATTCGGCTGTTCGCGGTCGATTGCGCCGCCGAGGTCGAGAAGATTGCCCGTGCCGCCCCCGGCGCGAAGGTGTTTTGCCGTATCCTTTACGACTGCGCCGGCGCCGAGTGGCCGCTGTCGCGGAAGTTCGGCTGCGACCCGGAAATGGCGGTCGAGGTGCTCGACCTCGCCAAGCGCCAGGGTCTGGAGCCGTGCGGCATCTCCTTCCACGTCGGTTCGCAGCAGCGCAAGGTGAAGGCTTGGGACCGCGCCTTGGCGATGGCCTCCCAGGTGTTTCGCGACTGCGCCGAGCGGGGGATCAGCCTCTCCATGGTCAACATGGGCGGCGGATTCCCGACCAGGTACCTCAAGGACGTTCCTCCGGTCGTGCAGTACGGCCGGTCGATCTTCCGCTCGCTGCGCAAGCATTTCGGCAACCAGATCCCGGAAACCATCATCGAACCGGGACGCGGCATGGTCGGCAATGCCGGCATCATCGAGTCCGAAGTCGTCCTGATCTCCAGGAAGAGCGACGAGGACGAGGTGCGCTGGGTGTATCTGGACATCGGCAAGTTCGGTGGTCTCGCCGAGACCATGGACGAGTTGATCCGCTACGCGATCCGCACCCCGCATGACGGGGCAGAGATGGCGCCGTGCGTGCTCGCAGGCCCGACCTGCGATTCCGCCGACGTCCTGTACGAGAAGATGCCGTATCCGCTTCCCGTAACGCTCGAGATCGGCGACAAAGTGCTGATCGAGGGGACCGGGGCCTATACGTCGACTTACTCGTCGGTGGCCTTCAACGGCATTCCGCCGCTCAGGACCTATCACATCTGACCCGCAGATGTTTTCCACCTCCCCCGCTTGCGGGGGAGGTCGGCGCAACGCGCCGGGTGGGGGAAAGCTCTAACAGTTCGCTTCGGTCTAACGCCCCCACCCCAACCCTCCCCCGCAAGCGGGAGAGGGAGCGACAGAGCGGAAGCCGGTGCGCCGGCTTTTTTCACCTTTCTATTTGCTTACAACACTTCCTGTGGCCCCACCGGCCATCGGCTGTGGGGACTGACGTGCCATGACTGCCTTGCGGAAGACCAACATTGCCCTCACCCCAAAAGCCGCTCCGTTTGCTATCCGTGCGGAGAAGGCTTCGGACGCCGTCGCCCGTGAGGCGCTGCTCGATGCCTGCTTTGGCGCGAACCGCCATGCGCGCACCTGCCAGCGCCTGCGCGACGGCCGCGCGCCCGCCGAAGGCCTCGCCTTCTCGGCGATGGCGGACGGGCTGGGGGGAGGGGGGGGAGGGGGGGGGGGGGGGTTTTGGAAATTCCGGAAGATGGCGCCGCGAGGGTGTGGGGAATTTCCGAAACGCCACACGCCTGGTCGGAACGTTGCGGTTGTGGCATGTGAGCGCTGGCGGCATCCCGGCGCTTATGCTCGGCCCGCTGGCGGTGGATCACACCGCTCGCAAGCCCGGGGTCGGGACCGCGCTGATGGACCACGCGCTCGCGGCGGCGACGGCGCGTGGCCATCGCGCGGTGATTTTGCTGGGCGACGGGCCCTATTATGCCCGGTTCGGCTTTTCGGCCGAGAGGACCGCTGCACTGTCGCTGCCGGGGCCGTTCGAACGCGACCGCCTGCTCGGCCTCGAGCTGCAAACAGGCGCGCTCGACGGCGCCAAGGGGATGATCGTCCCGACCGGGGCTGCGGCCGCCAATTCTGCACGGAAGGGGCCGCGCGCCCGTGCGGCGTAGCGGCCAGTCCCATGCGCAAGAACAGGCCAACCGCTCGCGCGATTGCGCGCCCGCGCTTTCACAGCATCGTCACCACGATGCTTCTGATTGCGCTGAGCATCCTGATCGTCCGGGACATTTTGGTGAGGCGGTGGGGTTCCCCACCGCCCGCCCCTGACGTGACACGGCGTTTGTCCTGATATAAACGGCCGTCAATCGCGTGAAATCCGAGGTCGAGGTCCCATGTCCCGCCGTCTCATTTCCACCGGCTCGCCGTTTGAAAAGGCTGCCGGCTATAGCCGCGCCGTCGTCGAAGGAGATTTTGTCTTCGTCGCGGGCACCACCGGCTACGACTACGCCACCATGACCATGCCGGCAGACGTCACAAGCCAGACACGAAACTGCTTCAAGACCATCGAAGCCGCCTTGAAGGAGGCCGGCTTCACGATGGCCGATATCGTCCGCGCGACCTATTACCTTACCGACGTCAGGAACGCGGACGCCCATTTTGAAGTCTGCGGCGAAGTCCTCGGCGAGATCAGACCGGCCGCCACCTTGCTGGTCGTCGCCGGCCTCTTGAAGCCCGAGATGAAGGTCGAGATCGAAGTGACCGCCAAGCGGCGCAGCGCATAAAAGCGGCGCACCTCCTAAGTCCCCTGCCTTACCCTAAGCACTTTTCCGGAGAGACCCATTCCATGAGCCCCGCCTCGCAAATCCACGCGAAAATTTCCGGTCCCATTGTCATGATCGGCTTCGGCTCGATCGGCAAAGGCACGCTGCCCCTGATCGAGCGGCATTTCGACTACGACAAATCGCGGCTCGTCATCATCGATCCACACGAGGACGGCGCGCTCGCCAAGAAGCATGGCGTGCGCTTTATCAAAGAGGGCGTGACGCGCGACAACTATCGCGAATTGCTGGTGCCGCTACTCACCGCAGGCGGCGGCCAGGGCTTTTGCGTGAACCTTTCCGTCGACACTTCCTCGGTCGATATCATGACGCTGTGCCGCGAGATCGGCGCGCTCTATGTCGACACCGTGGTCGAGCCGTGGCTCGGCTTTTACTTCGACAAGGATATCGGCACCGAAAAACGCTCGAACTACGCGCTGCGCGAGACGCTGCTCGCCGCCAAGCACGGGAGTCCGGGGGGACCTACCGCCGTCTCCACCTGCGGCGCCAATCCGGGCATGGTGTCCTGGTTCGTCAAGCAGGCCTTGCTCGACGTCGCCCGCGACACCAACACGCCATTCAACGAGCCGAAGAGCCGGGAGGGCTGGGGCCAGCTCGCCCACAAGCTCGGCGTCAAGGGCATCCATATCGCCGAACGCGACACCCAGCGCTCCAAGAAGCCGAAGCCGATGAACGTGTTCGTCAACACCTGGTCGGTGGAAGGCTTTGTCTCCGAAGGCATGCAACCGGCCGAACTAGGCTGGGGCACCCACGAGAAATGGATGCCGGAGAACGGCCGCACCCACCCCGACGGCTGTGGCGCTGCGATCTATCTGCTGCAGCCCGGCGCCAACACGCGCGTGCGCTCCTGGTGCCCGACGCCCGGTACGCAATACGGCTTCCTCGTCACCCACAACGAGTCGATCTCGATCGCCGACTATTTTACGGTGCGGGACGGCCAGAAGGTGATCTACCGTCCGACCTGCCACTATGCCTACCATCCCGCCAATGACGCCGTGCTGTCGCTGCACGAGATGTTCGGCGCGACGGGGCGGATGCAGCCGAAATGGCACATCCTCGACGAGAACGAAATCGAGGACGGGATCGACGAACTCGGCGTATTGATCTACGGCCACGCCAGGAACGCCTATTGGTACGGCTCACAGCTCTCGATCGAGGAAACTCGCCGCATCGCGCCGTATCAGAACGCGACGGGCATGCAGGTGTCCTCCGCCGTGCTCGCCGGCATGGTGTGGGCCCTGGAAAATCCGACCGCGGGCATCGTCGAAGCCGACGAGATGGATTTCCGCCGTTGCCTGGAAATCCAGCGGCCGTATCTCGGTCCCGTGAAGGGCTACTATACCAACTGGACGCCGCTGACCGATCGGCCCGGCCTGTTCCCGGAAGATATCGACGATAGCGATCCCTGGCAGTTCAGGAACGTACTGGT
>CAVZJE010000007.1:0-352195 GCA_963775545.1 uncultured Alphaproteobacteria bacterium | reverse complement strand
GGACAGCAGCGCGAGCGCGGCCGGGGACTGCTGGCTGGCGGCGTACTCGACGAGGCCCTCGCCCACCAGCTGCTCGACGCCTGCCCCGCCGATGGTGTGATGGCGCTGCGGCCACCACGTGCCAAGCAGATCGCTGACCAGCAGCTCGGCATCGAGCGGACTGCGCACCGCGAGCAGTTCCCGCGCCGCGTGCAGGAACTCGTCGAACAGCGCGTTTGAGGGCGCGGCGCTACCTGCCTGGCCGCGACGCCTGCTCTGCGGGCTCACCCTGATAGCCTTTCAGATCTGGACATGTGGAAACAGCGCCTCGCCTCGGAGTCCGCACTGGGTTGCGGTCGGTGAGAGGGAGCACTTCCATCCGCTGTAGGAGAATCTACCCATGCTGTCATCATTGTGCCCCGTGCTGGCCGTGATCTCGCCCGTGTCGCGATTTTGTGTCACCCCAGTAGCGTTCCAGGCCTGCTGATGCCCTAGTGATGGGAGGCGGCGGCGATTCGCGCTTGGCTTCCGTGCAGTTAGCTGGCAGCATCGCATCCTGGATTGTGGCACGCTTATTCTGAATGAACGCTGTGCGGGCGGCACCTAACCGTCTCGCCGGCGCAACTGCCGTCAGGCGCCGGGCAGCGAAGTACGGCGTGGCTGGCAGGGCAGAGCAGGAAGGAGCCGCCAGTGGCAGGCGCCTGCATGGTAGGCGAGGTGCTCGTTGAGTGCTGACACCTCTGTGCCGAAGCAGCGGGAGGCCGGATTGACTGAGTTCGAATCCTGGCTCCCTGATGCCGTCTTGCGTGACGCGTCCGCCGGGATGGCGGTTCTCGGCACCGATATGCGTTTCGTCTGGGTCAACTCCGCGCTGGCCGAGCTGTTCGGCCGCCGGCCGCGGACTTCGCCGGCCGTCCGGTGGCCGAGGTCTGGCCCGCGGTGGACGCCGCCCGGGCCGAGGTCGCGCTGCAGCAGGTGCTCACCCAGGGACGTCCGGCGATGGAGACGTTCGCGCCCGGCGCGGACGGCGGCGGCGCCCAGCCCGGTCAGCGGATCTTCCACTGGTTCGGCGTGCACCGCCCCGACGGCGCGCTGTCCGGGGCCGGGCTCATCGTGATCGCGGGCACCGCCGGGCCGGCCACCGAGGAGGCGCTGCGGCGCAGCGAGGAGCGGTACCGGGCCCTCGTCCAGGGCGGCGCGCAGATCACCTGGGTCACCTCGCCCGAGGGGGAGATGCTCGAGGACTCGGCCGAGTGGCGCTGGATCACCGGGCAGACCGTGGCCGAGTTCCTCGGCAACGGCTGGCTGGAGTCCATCCACCCCGAGGACCGCGAGCGCGTCGAGCGGGACTGGCGGGAGTCGCTGCGCAGCGGCCGGCTCTTCGAAGAGCGGTTCAGGATGCGCACCAGGAGCGGCGGGTACCGGCACTACGACGTGCGCTCGGTGCCGATCGAGCGGGACGGGAAGATCGCCGAGTGGGTCGGCGCCTGCACCGACGTGACCAGCCAGCGTGAGGCGGAGGAGATGCGGCACCGGCTGACCGATCAGCTGTCGGCCGCCGCGCTCCGCACCGCCCGGCTGCAGCAGGCCACCGCGATGCTGGCCGAGGCGCTCGACGTGGAGCAGGTGGTCGAGGTGATCACCGAGGTCGGGCGGACCGCGATCGGGGCCCTGCGCTCGGCGGTGGCGCTGCTCGAGGACGACAAGCTCGGGCTGCGGGTAGTCAACCCGAGCGGCCTCGCGCCGGCCGGCCCGGACGCGGCCGGCGTCCGGCTGACCCTGGACACCCCGAGCGTGATGACCCGCGCGATCGCGACCAGACGGCCGGTGCTCATCGCCGACCCCGAGGAGCTGCGCGCCCAGTTCGAGTCGGAGCCGGACGCCGACGGCGACGGCGGGCGCGTCCTCGACACCGGCGACGAGCAGGCCTGGGTGGGGCTGCCGCTGCTGGCGGCCGGGATGCCGCTCGGCGCGCTGCGGTTCTCGTTCCGCACCCCGCGGACCATCCTTGAGGAGGAGCGGGTCTTCCTCGAGGCGCTGGCCGGCCAGTGCGCGCTGGCGGTCGAGCGGGCGGAGATGTACGAGAAGGAGCACACCGCCGCCGTGACCCTGCAGCGGAGCCTGCTCCCGGACGAGTTGCCGAGCGTTCGCGGCTTGGTCCTTGACGCCAGATACCTGCCGAGGTCAACTGAGGTGGGCGGCGACTGGTACGACGTGTTCCGGCTGCCGGACAGGCGGCTGGCGGTCACAGTCGGCGACGTCATGGGCAAGGGGTTGCTCGCCGCGGCGGGCATGGGCCGGGTGCGCAACGCCTTGCGCGCCCTTGCGCTGACCGACCCGCGGCCCGCGGCGGTGCTCGCAGGCCTTGACCGGCTGTTTACCGCGACCGAACGGGAGGAGCAGGTCACGACCATTACCTACCTGGTCATCGACCCCGAGACCGGCGAGGGCCAGGCCGGGAACGCCGGTCACCCGCCCACGCTGCTGCTCACCCCCGGGGCGCTCCCGGTGCTCGACGGGGCCGAGGCGGGCACGCCGCTCGGCTGGGCCAGCCCGCGCAGGCAGCACGCCTTCCGGCTGCCGCCTGGCTCAACCGCGGTGTTCTACTCCGATGGCCTGGTGGAGAACCGCAGGCGTGGTCTCGACGCCGGTCTCGACGAGCTCGTCCGGGTCGCCGCCAGCGCCCCCGAGGAGCTGGGGAACGCTCCCGGACAGCTGCTGCAGTACATGCTCGACCACATGCTGGCCGGCCATGAGCAGGACGACGATGTGACCGTGCTCGTTATGCACGTGCCGCTGGACACGGGGGTTCCCGACGTCGCGGCGGGGGAGCGCTCGTGGGCGTCGCGGTGACCGCGGCGGGCGGCACGGACTACGCGATTCGCCAGTCGGACGCGTACAAGGCACTCCCGGGTGCCACCTATGGTGGTGGAGAGGAGGCGGGCGGGTTGCTGTCGATATCCCCTTGGCAAGCGGGAAGCCTGCTTCCCGGCACGGACCAAGCGTCAAAACCCTCTCGGGAGGGCACGATTATCGCTGTTGTCATCCGGGGGAATGTCCCCCAGTATCCCCCAGCGAGGCGCCCCATGGCGGAAACGGCCATCGCAGCGGGCGCGCAAGTGTCCGGTGGGGACGCGACGCGTACGCAGCTCAGCCAAGCTAGCCAGCGAAGGAAGAGGTGACCGTGGTAGTGAGCGCTCCCAACTCCGCGGCGCGCAAGCGCTCCCGGCCGTCTAGTTCCGCGGCCCGGGATTCGCGAGTGCCGGCATCGGACGGCGTGTCGGAGACCGCGCAGGCGCCGGTCACGGCGAACGCAGCAGGCAACGGCCGCGCGGCCAAGGCCCGCGAGGAGCTGGCCGCGGTGCCGGCCCAGGACCTCGCCGGCGGCCTTGCGGGCGCTGGCGGCCTAGACGGCGACGCCGACCTCGATGGGGACGACCTCGACGGCGCGGTCGATCTCGAGGACTTCGACGACCTCGACGACGAGGCGCTCGTCGTGGAGGTCGATCTGGAGATCGTCGAGGTCGAGGTACCGGACGCAGAACTGGCGGAAGCCGATCTGCCCGAGGACGCCGAAGCGGACCTGCCCGAGGACCGACCCGGCCGCGACGGCCACCGCCGGCAAGGGCGCGGGCCAGCCCGAGGGCAAGGCCGCCGGAGACGACGCGGAGGACGAGGACCTGGTCTTCCGCGACGATGATGACGACCTGCCCGCTGCCCAGGTGGCGGTCGCGGGCGCGACGGCGGACCCGGTCAAGGATTATCTCAAGCAGATCGGCAAGGTGCCGCTGCTCAACGCCGAGCAGGAGGTCGAGCTGGCCAAGCGGATCGAGGCGGGCCTGTTCGCCGAGGAGAAGCTGGCCGAGATCCAGGGGATGACCCCGGATCAGCGGATCGACCTGGAGTGGATCGCCGAGGACGGCCGGCGGGCGAAGAACCACCTGCTGGAGGCCAACCTGCGCCTCGTCGTCAGCCTGGCCAAGCGGTACACCGGGCGCGGGATGCTGTTCCTGGACCTGATCCAGGAGGGCAACCTCGGCCTGATCCGGGCGGTGGAGAAGTTCGACTACACCAAGGGCTATAAGTTCTCGACGTACGCGACCTGGTGGATCAGGCAGGCGATCACCCGGGCGATGGCCGACCAGGCGCGGACGATCCGCATCCCGGTGCACATGGTGGAGGTCATCAACAAGCTGGCCCGGGTGCAGCGGCAGATGCTGCAGGACCTGGGCCGGGAGCCGACCCCGGAGGAGCTGGCGGTCGAGCTCGACATGACCCCGGAGAAGGTCGTGGAGGTGCAGAAGTACGGCCGCGAGCCGATTTCGCTGCACACCCCGCTGGGCGAGGACGGCGACAGCGAGTTCGGTGACCTGATCGAGGACTCCGAGGCGATCCAGCCCGGCGAGGCGGTCTCGTTCACGCTGCTGCAGGAGCAGCTCCACTCGGTCCTGGACACGCTGTCCGAGCGCGAGGCGGGCGTGGTCAGCATGCGGTTCGGCCTGACCGACGGCCAGCCGAAGACGCTGGACGAGATCGGCAAGGTCTACGGCGTCACCCGGGAGCGGATCCGGCAGATCGAGTCCAAGACGATGTCGAAGCTGCGCCACCCGTCCCGGTCCCAGGTCCTCCGCGACTACCTGGACTAACCGGGACCAGTCGGGCTGGCAAAACCAAAAGCACACACTAAACCCCCCGGGCGACACCTTCTCGCCCGGGGGGTTTAGTGCGTGTCTACGGCCGGCTTAGTTCTCCGGCTTGGCCAGACGCTGTGTCTCGTCCTGGATGTCAACGGCGACCTTCGCAAGCGCCTGCGCGTGCTCCCTGCCGTGGTGCGCGCAGAAGAGCAGCTCACCCGAGTTCGGAAGTAGGACGCGGACGTATGCTTGGGCGCCGCATCGATCGCACAGGTCCAGTGCGGTCAGCGGCTTAGTGGGGGCTATCGCTCCGGTCACGTCGCCTTCTCCTGGTCTCATGCCTCCGGCTGCTCCGTCCGGCTGGCTCCGGTTGCCCTTACAGGACAGCACAACGCATACCCCGGTGTCAGGCTTCCCGTGACCGGGGGGTGTACGCCACAAGCGAAAACCGCACTGGCCATGCCGCGAAACCCCCGACCTAACCTGCGCGGCCTTCCATGACCACACCACCGTTTGGGTAGTCACCGGTGAGGACCCGTGCGGTTCGTGTGATTGATACCCAATGCGCGGGTCGCAACACATTTGCGTGCAACTATCCCGCCATGTCGGGGCGAAAGCGCGTGGCAGAACCCTCGCACCGGCCTCGGCACGCTACTCTTCGAATGTGGCGGCCGCTGCCTGCCGCACGTACATTCGAGAGGAGACCCCGCCGCCCGTGCCAACGCTCACACAAACCGCCCGGGCGACGGTGGATGCCGCCGACTCCTACAGCGCCAAGCACCTGTCCGTCCTCGAGGGCCTGGACGCGGTCCGCAAGCGCCCGGGCATGTACATCGGCTCGACCGACGGCCGGGGGCTGCAGCACTGCCTCTGGGAGATCTTCGACAACTCGGTGGACGAGGCGCTCGGCGGCTTCTGCACCCGGATCGAGGTCATCCTGCACGCCGACGGGTCGGCCGAGGTGCGCGACAACGGCCGAGGCATCCCCGTCGACACCGAGCGGAAGACCAAGCTCTCCGGCGTCGAACTCGTGCTCACCCGGCTGCACGCGGGCGGCAAGTTCGGCGGCGGCTCCTACACCGCCTCCGGCGGCCTGCACGGCGTCGGCGCGTCCGTCGTCAACGCGCTCTCGGCCCGGTTCGACATCGAGGTCGACCGGGACGGCAAGATCTGGACCACGAGCTTCCGGCGCGGCGTGGCGGGCGAGTTCGCCGCCCCCGGCCCCGACGCCGCCTTCGCCAGGAAGTCCGGGCTGCGCCAGGCCGGGACGGTCGCCAAGGCCAGGACCGGCACCAGGATCAGGTTCTGGCCCGACCGCCAGGTGTTCCTCAAGGACGCCACCTTCAGCTACGACGGCCTCGCCGAGCGCGCCCGGCAGACCGCGTACCTGGTGCCCGGCCTCGCCATCGCCGTCCGCGAGGAGACCGACGAGGCCGAGGAGCACACGGACTCGCACACGAGCCGCGCGCGGCCGAGTTCCGCTTCGACGGCGGCATCGGCGAGTTCTGCGAGCACCTGGCGACCGGCGAGAAGATCTCCGAGGTGCTCCGGCTGACCGGCGACGGCACGTTCACCGAGACCGTCCCGGTGCTCGACGACCGCGGCCACATGACCCCGACCGAGGTCGAGCGCCGGCTGGACGTGGACGTCGCGGTCCAGTGGAACAACGGCTACGACACCATCACCCGCTCGTTCGTGAACGTGATCGCCACCCCGCACCACGGCACCCACGTCACCGGCTTCGACCGCGCCCTCGCCCGCACGATCAACGAGCAGCTCCGCAGCGCCAAGCTCCTCAAGAACGGCGACGAGCCGGTGACCAAGGAGGACATCCTCGAGGGGATGACCGCCGTGGTCTCCGTCCGGCTGCCCGAGCCGCAGTTCGAGGGCCAGACCAAGGAGGTCCTCGGCACCCCGGCCGTCACCGCGATCGTCCGCCAGGTCGTCTCCAGCCAGCTCGCGAGCTACTTCGAGAACCCCCCGCGCGGGGCCAAGCAGCAGGCCCGGGCGGTCCTCGACAAGATCGTGGCCGCCGCCAAGACCCGCATCGCCGCCCGCGAGCACCGCGAGAACCAGCGCCGCAAGTCGGTCCTGGCCAGCTCGACCCTGCCCGCCAAGCTGGTCGACTGCCGGTCGGCCGACGACCGCAGCGAGCTGTTCATCGTCGAGGGCGACTCCGCCCTCGGCACCGCCAAGCTCGCGCGCGACTCCGAGTTCCAGGCGCTGCTGCCGATCCGGGGCAAGATCCTCAACGTGCAGAAGTCGTCGCTGGCCGACATGCTCAAGAACGCCGAGTGCGCCGCCATCATCCAGGTCCTCGGGGCCGGCTCGGGCTCCACCTTCGACCTCGACTCGGCCCGCTACCAGCGGGTCATCCTGATGGCGGACGCCGACGTCGACGGCGCGCACATCAGGACCCTGCTGCTCACCCTGTTCCACCGCTACATGCGCCCGATGCTCGACGCGGGCCGGGTGTTCGCCGCCGTCCCGCCGCTGCACCGGGTGGAGCTGTCCAACCCGCGCAAGGGCCAGGACAAGTACATCTACACCTACTCCGAGGCCGAGCTGCGGCGCACGCTGATCCAGCTCGAGAGCAAGGGCCAGCGCTTCAAGGAGCCGCCCCAGCGCTACAAGGGCCTCGGCGAGATGGACGCCAAGCAGCTCGCCGACACCACCATGGACCCGCGCCACCGCACCCTGCGCCGGATCCGGATGGAAGACGGCGCCGCCGCCCAGGGCGTGTTCAACCTGCTGATGGGCACCGACGTGGCGCCCCGCCGCGACTTCATCATCGGCGGCGCGGCCGAGCTCGACCTGTCCCGCATCGACACCTGACAACCGCAGCCACCGACGAGGACCCCGCACTGCCACCACGCCGCAGCGGAACGACCGCACCGCCTCCGGAAGAGTTCGAAGAGAACATCGTCGACATCGACGTGACCGAGGAGATGCGCGGCTCGTACCTGGAGTACGCCTACAGCGTCATCTACTCGCGCGCCCTGCCCGACGCCCGCGACGGCCTCAAGCCGGTCCAGCGCCGCATCCTGTACCTGATGAACGACATGGGCCTGCGCCCGGACCGTCCGCACGTCAAGTGCGCCCAGGTGGTCGGCGCGGTCATGGGCCGGCTGCACCCGCACGGCGACACCGCCATCTACGACTCCCTGGTCCGGATGGCCCAGCCGTGGGCGATGCGGGTCCCGCTGATCGACGGCCACGGCAACTTCGGCAGCCTCGGCGGCGACGACTCGCCCGGCCGCCTACCGGTACACCGAGTGCCGGCTGACCGAGGCCGCGATGGCCATGGTGGCCGACATCGACGAGGAGACCGTCGACTTCGTCCCCAACTACGACGGCAGCGAGCAGCAGCCCGACGTCCTTCCCGCCGGCATCCCGAACCTGCTCGTCAACGGCACGGCCGGGATCGCGGTGGGGATGGCGACGAACATGGCGCCGCACAACCTGACCGAGGTCATCGCGGCCGCCCGCTACCTGCTCAAGCACCCGGACGCCAGCACCGAGCAGCTGATGAAGTACGTCCCCGGCCCCGACCTGCCGACCGGCGGCCACATCGTCGGCCTGGACGGCGTCCGGGAGGCCTACCAGACCGGCCGCGGCATCTTCCGCACCCGCGCGACGGTCAAGATCGAGCAGCTCAACGCGCGCAAGACCGGCATCGTGGTCACCGAGCTGCCGTACTCGGTCGGCCCGGAGAAGGTCATCGCCAGGATCAAGGACCTGGTCCAGGCCAAGAAGCTGGTCGGCATCTCCGACCTGAAGGACCTGACCGACCGCAACCGCGGCCTGAACCTGGTCATCGAGGTCCGGGCCGGCTTCAACCCGGAGGCGGTGCTGGCCGAGCTCTACCGGCTCACCCCGATGGAGGAGACGTTCGGCATCAACAACGTCGCCCTCGTCGACGGCCAGCCGCGCACGCTCGGCCTGCGCGAGCTGCTGACGATCTACGTCGACCACCGGCTCGACGTCACCCGGCGGCGCAGCGAGTTCCGGCGCCGCAAGCGCCAGGAGCGGCTGCACCTGGTCGACGGCATCCTCATCGCGCTGCTCAACATCGACGAGGTCATCCAGGTCATCAGGACCAGCGACGACTCGGCCGAGGCGAAGCGCCGCCTGCAGCAGGTCTTCGACCTGTCCGAGATCCAGGCGCAGTACATCCTCGACACCCCGCTGCGCCGCCTGACCAGGTACGACAAGCTCGAGCTGGAGCGCGAGCAGGAGACCCTGCGGGCCGAGATCGCCGAGCTGACCGAGATCCTGGAGAACGACGAGACGCTCCGCGCCCTGGTCGGCGGCGAGATGGCCGACCTCGCGCAAGAAGTTCGGCACCCCGCGCCGCACGGTGCTGATGGAGGCGGGCGCGGCGGTCACCGCCGCCGTCCCGCTCGAGGTGGGCGACGACCCCTGCCAGGTGGTGCTGTCGGCGACCGGCCTGCTGGCCCGCGTCCCGCTGGCAAGTCAAAATCCGGATACCGAACGGACCCCGGTTCCACCCCGGCCGTCGGCCGCCTCCGGTCCCGGGGACATCGTCGCCGCCGCGGTCACCACGACCGCCCGCGGCAGCATCGGCGCGGTCACCTCGGCGGGCCGGATGATCCGGGTCAGCGTCATCGAGATCCCCCCGGCGCCGTCGGGCGAGGCGGGCTCGCTCGCGGCCGGCCACCCGGTCGCCGAGTTCGTGCCCGGCCTGGCCGAGGGCGAGACCGTGCTCGCGCTGGCGCCGCTGGACGGCGGCGAGTCGACCGGGGTGGCGCTCGGCACCGCGTCCGGCATCGTCAAGCGGGTGCTGCCCGAGTACCCGGCCAACCGCGACGAGTTCGAGCTGATCACCCTGAAGGACGGCGACCGGGTCATCGGCGCGGTCCACCTGGCCGGCGACGCCGACGCCGAACTCGTGTTCATCGCCTCGCGACGCCCAGCTGCTGCGGTTCCCGGCCTCGGCCGTCCGCCCGCAGGGCCGCCAGGCCGGCGGCATGGCGGGCATCCGGCTGTCCGACGGCGCGACCGCCATCTGGTTCGGCGCGCTCGGCCCGGCGGCCGTGCCCGTCCGGCGAGGCCGTGGTGGTGACGGTGGCCGGCCGGTCGGGCGCGCTGCCCGGCACCGGCGGCGCATCGGTCAAGGTCACCCCGTTCGCCGAGTACCCGCCGAAGGGCCGGGCGACCGGCGGCGTCCGCTGCCAGCGCTTCCTCAAGGGCGAGGACGGCCTGATCCTGGCCTGGATCGGCCCGCCCCCGGTGCTCGCCGCCACCGAGTCGGGCGTGATGGTCGACCTGTCCGGCATGCAGGGCAGGCGCGACGGCTCCGGCACCGCCCTCACCCGCCAGCTCGCCTACCTTGGCCCCGCCTGACCGGCCCGGCCCTAACCGGCCCGGCCCTGACCGGCCCGGCCCTCACCTGCGCGGCGCTGACCTGGGCCCGGCCACCGCACCCCTAGCCCCTGCGCCTTGCGGGTCCCCTGATCCCGCATCCCGCGTAATCACGCAAGATTTTTGCAACTTAAGCGAATTATCCTTCGTCAGGATTTAATCCTTCCTGATCACGCGCTTGGCGTTCTGGCCCCGCCACGCCTGGACGTGGCTCGTGAGGCTGGGGTGGCCTACATGGCGGAGAAGCCGCCGTCGACGAAGACGGTCGTGCCGGTCACGTAGTCGCTGGCCGAGGACGCGAGGAAGACCGCGACGCCCGCGAAGTCCGACGGCTCGCCGTTCCGGCCCATGTGCGTCCGCGCGGCCAGGGCGGCCGAGCGGACCGGGTCCGACGACACCTCGCTGGTGAGCGGCGTCGCCACGAACCCGGGGCAGACCGAGTTGACGCACACCCCCGACGAGGCCCACGCCTCGGACTGGGAGCGGGTCAGCGACGCGAGGCCGCCCTTGGACGCGCCGTACCCGCCGCTGTTGCCGAACGCCCGCTCGGCCTGCTGCGACGTCACGTTGATGATCCGCCCCCAGCCCCGGGCGGCCATCTCCGGGCCGAACCGCTGGCCGAGCAGGAACGGCGCGGTCACGTTGACCGCGAGCATCAGGTCCCAGTGCTCCTCCGACAGCGACCCGAGCGGCGGCCTGAGGTTGACGCCGGCGCAGTTGACGAGGATGTCCGGCTCGCCGAAGGCCGCCGCCGCGGCGGACGCGCCCCGGCGCACCTCGGCCCGGTCGGCCAGGTCGGCGCTCACCCACGCCACCTCGCAGCCCGCGTCGCGCAGCGACTTGCAGGTGGCGGAGAGCCGGGTTGGGTCTCGCGCCACGATGACCACCCGAGCGCCGGCGAACGCCAGCGCGGACGCCATCGCCTCCCCGATCCCCGAACTCCCGCCAGTAACAACCGCCACTCGGCCCTCAAGGGAAAAGAGCTCTTTCAGGAAGCCGGTCATGACGGATTGCTTACCATACGGGTAGCCGCCGGCAGGCCGGCAGTCGCCCAAATGTGCCTGAACCGTATCTATAGGTTCGGTGCGGACGCGGGGACTACAGCATCGGGCGGGCGCCGATGAGGTTCAGCGCGTGCGCGGCGAGACGGCAGCCGCTGCCCAGCGCCTCCACCGGCGGCTTCTTGTCCAGCCAGGGCGGCAGGAAGCCGGCCACGAAGGCATCGCCCGCGCCGGTTCCGTCGATGACCCGCTCGACCGGCGGGGCGGGAACCCGCACCGGGGGACGGCCGTTGGCGAAGAACAGCGCCCCCTCGGCGCCGAGCTTGATGACGACCTGCGGGTACCAGGCGGTGAGCACCCGGGCGGCCGCCTCCGGCTCCTCCCGGCCGGTCAGCACCTTGGCCTGCGCGACGTTCACGAACAGCAGCACCGCGTTGCCGGTCAGCTCGAAGAAGGGCTCGGCGCCGACCCGCTCGAGCGGCGCCGCCGACGCGCCGTCGACCGAAGTCGACATGCCGACGCGGCGGGCGAAGTCGAGCGCGGACAGCGCCGACGCCCGCGACCCCTCCGACAGCAGCGTGTACCCGGAGACGTGCAGGTGCGTGCCCGCGACGAAAAGGTCGTGCGGCAGGTCCTCGGGGGCGAGGGCGGCGTTGGCGCCCGGGTCGGAGAGCATCGTGCGCTCGCCCTTGTGCGTGACCATGACCACGCAGGTCCCGGTCGGCCGCTCGGGGTCCATCACCAGGCGCGCGTCGACGCCGTAGCCCATCAGCTCCATGTCCCGGTTCCGGCCGGCGATGTCCGCGCCTCGTCGGCCGATGAACGCGACGTCGGCGCCGTCGGCGGCGGCCCACGCGGCCACGTTGGCGCCGGAGCCGCCGCCGTGCGTGGTTACCTTGGCCGGGGTGTCGCTGCCGCGCGCAAGCGGCAGCGTCGCGTGCGCGACGGTATCCGTCATCAAGTCGCCAATGACAACGATGCGGGCCATGGTCGTCATCACCTCATCATCAAGCGGCCATCAGGGGGGCGGAGCCCGAAACTCAGTCGCCGGTGCGTCATTGCAGGTAGTCGGCGGCCTGACCTGATCAGGGGACTCCCTACGGTATCTTCCCCTGCCCGATGCTGGCCACTGCCTAGGCGGTAGTTATCGCATTGGTAACCACGATCGATAGGTTCCCGCGAGCAGGCCGGATCGGGAACCCAGTCGGCGGGGCGCAATGGACGCGCGGGCGCGGATTCCGGTTGACGGCTACGATCCGTATACATGATGGACGGACCTGGTACCGCTGGCGCGGGATTGCGGATGGCTCGGCAGACCCGAGGGTTCTCGCAGCAGCAGCTCGCGGGCATGGCCGGGGTCAGCAGGCAGGCGGTGTCGGCCGTCGAATCGGGCCATTCCGACCCGTCACTGCGGGTCGCGCTGGCCCTTGCCCAGGCGCTTGGCATGTCGGTGGAGCAGCTGTTCGGCCCGGGGGAGCCGACCGCGCCGGTGACCGCGGTGAGCGTGGCCCGGCTGGCCGGCCAGCGGCCGGCAGCGGCCCGCGGTGGAGCGCGCGGGCGGCGAGCGGGTGATGCTCGCCCCGGTCGGCGACCGCTTCGTGGCCCTGCCGCTCCGCGGCGACACCGGGGTCGGCCTGGGGTTCCTGCCTGGCGGCCTCGCCGTCCCGGCGGCCCCGCACCGCGCCGTCCGGGCCCGCGGCTCCGGCCGAGGCCCCGCGCGGCGTCGACGGCCCGGGATCCGCCGCCGCGGCGGCCGCCGCGTTCGAGGAGATCGCCGTCCGCCCGATCGGACCGCCCCGGCCCACGGTCGTCGTGGCCGGCTGCGACCCGGCCCTCCCGCTGCTCGCCACCCCGCTGTCCCTGCTCGACCCGCCGGTCAGCTTCGCCTGGTGGCCCTGCGGCTCGGGCGAGGCGCTCCGCCTGGCCAGGGCCGGCCTGGTGCACGCGGCCGGGGTCCACACGCAGACCGGCAACGGCGGCAACGGCGCGGCCTGCCCGACGGCGCGGAGGTGGTGGGGTTCACGGCCTGGCGGGAGGGGCTCGCGGTCAGGCCGGACCTGCGGGCCGCCGTCACCGGCCTCGACGCGATCGCCCGACGCCGGCTCCGGCTGGTCAACCGCGAGCCGGGCGCGGAGGCCCGCCGCCTGCTCGACCGCGAGCGGGTTCGCCTCAACCTCGATCCCGCCGACCTGATCGGCTACGGCGCCGAGGCGGCGGGCCACCTGCAGGTCGCGTCGGCCGTGGCGGCCGGCCTGGCCGACGCCGGGGTGGCGAGCGAGCCGGCCGCCCGCGCCTACGGGCTGGCCTTCGTCCCCCTCGCCCACGAGCGGTTCGACCTGGTCATCCCGGCCGAGCACGCCGCCTCGAGGGAGGCGCAGGCGCTGCTCAAGGTGCTTGCCTCCCCCTGGCTGCTGGCCCAGCTCGCCAGCATCCCCGGCTACGACGCCGCGACCTGCGGCGAGCGCTTCAGCTAGCGCCAGGCAGGCGTGGCTGGTCCACGTACCCCCACGCCAGGTACCGCCCGGCGGTAGATCATCCACGCCCTCCACCGCCGCGCGCATCTATCTAGGCAGTTCCTGACCATACGATTCGTCACCCGCACCAGTTCTGACCACGGGAGTCGGCCAAATCGGACGGGAACGGGGTCAGTACCGATAGGACGGCGGAAAAGTAGTCACCGCTGTAGGAAGCAGCCCGAGCTGCCGCGCCGTACCGGTCGACCGCGCCCGCCTCGCCGTAGTTGGCGGCGATGACGGTCGCCACCGCCGCTGCGAGGCGGGGAGCGCGTCATAGGCGCTCGCGAGCAGCGCCACCTGCGACGGCCAGCCGATCTCCTCGCCCAGGTCGTAGTTGACCTTCTGCACCGGGAACCGGGCCAGCGCGGCGGAGGCATTCCAGCCACCTCCGAGCGCACCATTCACACCGTCAACAGCCGCGCGAGCCTCGATCTATCAGTTTTGACCACGCGATCCATCTTCCTATCACTTTTGACCATGAGAATCGGACAATTCGGGCGCTAAAGTGGTCAGAACCGATAGGAAACGAAAATTGGTCAGAACTGATAGAAGGCTGACCGTGTTTGCGCCTCCGGCACCGATAGGCGCGGTCGACGGCGTGGCTGACAGCACCGGAACCTGTCGCCTGCGCCATCGACAGCATTCCGACCGGTCACCATCATCGCCCTCGGCGCACGCGGGAAGTAGTCGCAAGGGACTACCGGTGGATCCGGCCGGTGATCCGGCCGCGCGGCCCCGGTCGGGATGTGGCATTCTGCTGCATTGCTAAGAACTTCCTAAGAAGGGTGCTTCGTGCGCAGAGCTGGCCTGTCCTGGAGATGTCCTGCCGGCCCTGGCGGCGATCGCCGTCCTACTCGGCTGCGCGGCCCCGGCGGCGGCCGGGACCATTCCGGGAACCGCCGTGGTCGCCCGTCCCGCCGCCCCGGCCGACACCGGGCCGCTCGGCGTGATCATGGGGGCCGGCAATGCGATCTCCTGTCCTACCGGGACGACCTGCCTGGCGGTCGGACAAGGGCCCACCAGTGGGACCGGCGCCTGGAGGTCGATCGCCGAGGTGCGGCGGGCCGGCCAGTGGAAGGCCGTCACGGTCAAGTCCCCCGGCACTACCGCCAAGTTGAGCAACCTCCTCGGCGTTTCCTGCAAGACGGCCGGCTACTGCCTCGCCGTCGGCTTGTACGGGCCAGACGAGTGGGCGCCTGACCTGACGCCCTACGCCGCGGTCTGGACTGGCTCCTCGCTTACCCCTGTCGCCAAGCTGCCCGTGCCGTCGTCACTGTCCACGGTCGAGGCGACGGCGGTGTCCTGCGTGGCGGCCAGGAGTTGCGTCGTCATCGGGACCGGGTTCGATCAGAGTGCCTTCACCACTCCTGGCGGCTTCCTCGGCTACGTGACCTGCATCTGGACCTGGAACCTAGGCAAGTGGACGGTGCGGACCGTGCCCGACAAGGGCAACGACGGCATGCTGTCCTACAGCGCGATCCGCTGCTTCTCGCTCACCTCGTGCGTGACCGCCGGGATGCGCGTGCCGCAGAACGGGGGCGGCTTGGACACCGGCGATCAGGTTCCCTTGCTCGACACCTGGAACGGCAAGACGCTGACCTCGATGAGGCCAGCCCTGCCGTCGGCGCCGGCGGGCACCGGGCGGCAGTTCTCGAGCGTGTCGTGCACGTCCCTCCGCAGCTGTGCGGCCGTCGGGGTGAGCTCGGGCAACACCACGACCTCTTTCCTTGACGTGTGGAACGGGAAGACCTGGAGGCTCACCAGGTGGAGTGGCCCCAAGGGGACCACGAGCGCCGACCTCTACGGCGTGTCCTGCCCCTCGGTGTCTCGCTGCCTGGCGGTCGGCTCGGTCGGCGCCGGCGTCAGAACGGCCGCCGCGGCGCTCGCCTTGAACGGCGTTACGTGGACGGCCGCCAAGGTCCCCGGCCCGGCCAACGGCAAGTTGTCCGTATTCAACGGGGTGAGCTGCCCGAAGGTCGGCGACTGCGTCGCCATCGGCAACGTCGGCGCGGTCACTGCGCCTTCGCCGCTTGGCCAGCTTTCCGGCTACTGGAACGGGAAGACCTGGAAGCTCTCCGCCGCCTGACGCGGCGGGCGGCAGGAAAGCGCCATGCTGGCGGCGGCGCGGCGCTGCTACCGCGGTTTGCCTCATGGATGCAGGGCCGCGTCGGTTCGGGCGCTGAGCTAGCGGGTGGCGGCGCAGCGGACGCAGGTGAGCGACGCGGGGCGCGCCGCGAGGCGCTCGGCGCCAATGGGGCGGCCGCATATATCGCATATTTCGTATCTGCCCGAGTTGAGCTTCCTGAATGCCGCGTCAATCGCCTCTAGTGGGCGCGCGCCCGGTCGAGTAGCGCCGCCACGTGCTGCCGTTCGAACGCGACGGTGGCACCCTCAGGATCGTGCTCGTCGTCGCTCCCGGCCGAGCCATCGGCGGCGCTGGCGATGATCGCGGCGAACTCCCGCTCGAGATCGGCGATCTGGCCGAGGGTCTGCTCGCGGTCCGCATTCAGCCGCGACTCGGCGGTCTCCGGCTCAGTCACTTGCATCGCCTATCATTTGGGAAGACAATACGCAGCGCGGGGTGGGATTTTGCCCCGAATCATCCGGCATTGTGAAGGCTTATGACCCGCTCAGCCAGTAAGAGTTTCCCCGTCACGGTGACGCAACTGCCAATTACGCGCTGCACTATCTGCCAGCGCACCGTCGCCTATCGGCCAGGCGTGACGGGTGCGGCGAGCGCGGCCCTCACCAAGCACTACGAGCTGAGGCACAAGGAAGCGCTCGGCAGCACCCCCGTGCCCGCGGACGAGGATTAGCCCGCCGCGCCGGGGCTGACCGCCCCGGCGCGGCGGACCGATCGTCTAATGCCCGTAGACCGGGACAAGCATCGCGCGGGCGATCGTGTGGAACCGCAGATTGAACCCCGCGACGGCGGGCGAGACGTCGGAGTCGATGCCGAGCTTCTCGATGTCGAGGGCGTGCACGGCGAACACGTACCGGTGCGGCTGGTCGCCCTGCGGCGGCGCGGCGCCGCCGAAGTCCTTGGTCCCGTAGTCGTTGCGCACCTAGAACGCGCCGTCGGGCAGCCCGCCCCGCCGCGCGCCCCGGCGGACAGCGCCGTAACCGATGCCGGGATGTCGATCACCAGCCAGTGCCAGAATCCTGAACCGGTCGGCGCGTCCGGGTCGTAGCAGGTGACCGCGAAGCCCTGGTCTCCGCGGGGAAGCCGGACCAGCTCAGCTGCGGCGAGATGTTCTCGCCGCTCATGCCGAAGCTGTTGTAGACCTGCCGGTCGCCCATCATCTCGCCTTGGGCGATGTCCTCGCTCGTGACGGTGAAGGACGGTACGGTCGGCATGAAGTCGTACGGGAGCGGCGCGCGGTCAGCCATGTAATACCTCCTTGTATCCAGCAAGCATCCAAGCCCAAAGCTATCGGTGCCGCACGACGCCCCGCCACCGAGCCGGTGGCAGCCGGACGCTAGTGGCAGCGTCAGGGACCGTTCGGAAATACCCTGATTGTCGGATCTTCCCACGATGTGAGCCGCACGGCGGCAGGACGGCAGGTGATGGCTGCGGTGCGCACGGCGGCACAGCGGCGCCGGCCGCGAGCGGCACGGCCGAGGCGGCCGGCCGCGCCGCGAAAACGGCTTCCCGGCCGCTGGCCTCCGGTGGCGCGCCGCCTCCTGCTGGCCGCCGTGCTGCTCGCCGTGCTCGTCTTCCCCGTCTCCGGCCTGGTGTCCGGCGGGCAGCCGCAGCCGGCGGCCTGCCGCGGCTGCGGCAGCGCCGAGCCTGCGGCCGTGCAGCGCTGGGCCGTACCGCTGCCGGGCGCGTGGCTGACCGGCGGCGCGGGCACCGTGCCCGCCAGCGGGCAGGGGTATGTGGCGGTGGGCGGCGAGATCGCGGCCGTCGGCGACGGGCTGACGCTGACCGCCTTCGCGCTCGGCGACGGCAGTCAACTGTGGCAGAAGACGCTGGACGCGCCGGTCGGGGCGCCGATAATGTCGGTCCGCGCCTGGCCCGGGGTGGTCACCGTCGGCATCCTGGCGGCCAACGGCCGGACCAGGACGGAGGCCGTCGTCGCCTCGGCCAGCGGCGCTGTGCTGCGGCGCTACTCGGCCGGGTTGTTCGGCGGCGCGGTCGCGGCGTCGCTCGCGACCACCGTCGTCGTTGGCCGTGACGGCGTGACCAGCTACGACAACAAGAACGGGCACGTCCGCTGGTACCACGCGACCGGTCAGAACAAGTCCTGGCGGGTGGCCGGGACGACCCTCTACGTGGCCGAGTCCGCCAACGGCTACCTGGGCTCGTCTCCGGTGACCGCGCTGCGGGTGATGAACCTCGAGACCGGCGCCGAACGGCCGCTGAGCTCCCCCCCTCGGCCAGCCCTTCTCCGGCACGCTGGCCATCGTCACCAACGGCGTCGCGCTTTTCGCCTCGGCCAGCGGGGTGACCGCCTACAGCGCGACGACGGGCGGAACGCTCTGGTCGAGGGCCGGATCGGTGCCCGAAGGGATCGACCCGGCGCAGCGGCTGGTCTACCTCACGTCGGCGAGCACCACGCTGATCGGCGTCGATCCCCTGACTGGCCAGGTGAAGACGTCGGTCTCCGGTTCGGCGGCCGACGCCGCCGGGATGTACGTGGTGCGCGACGGGGTGGCGCTCGGGCTTGACAGCGGCGCGAACGGCGATGCCTGGGCGTACGACGTGGCGGCGGGCCGGGTGACCTGGACATCGCCGTCGCTGCCGTGGCCGCACTATTTCTCCGACCTGTCCGGCCTCGGCGGCAGCGCAGCCGTCTCGGGCGATCGGCGGCGGGATGACCACCATCGCCGCCATGGTGTCCGCATCGCTGGTGTCTTACGCGCTGATCTGCCTGATCGCGATGGGCTCGAAATCGGTCTGGCGCATCAAGAAGGCGTAGCGCCGGGAAGTCCGCGCCCGGACGGTTCAACAGCCCCAGCAGACCGAAGCGATCATCTTGTTGACCTTCGCTTCTTCACGGTCGATCGCGGGGTTGGTGCCGAGCAACGGCCCCTTCATGCGCCGGCCGACACCGGATGACGAAAGCGCTGTGCCCAACGAATTGGTGCCTGGAGTTCCGACGCGGGTGCCGAACGCGCCGCCGCCCGCGGCCGATTGATGCGAGCCGCCGCCGCGGGCAAACGTGGCGCCGGGAAGGAGAACGCAAAGGGCGACGCAAAAAACGGAAAGCCTTTTCATTTCCGAGTCTCCATCGGCTGCGATCAGTTCGGTCCGCCAGATTAACGCATTCGCTCGGCGTTGGTTCGCGTTGCGTCCGTTGGCAACACTAAATTGAATATTACCCATCGCGGCAATGCGTTCGGCGTTGATAATGTTTTTCGTCTGCGGCAGCAGCGGCAGCGCGACGATATCGGCCTCGCGCACCAGCGCATCGGGATCGGCGGAAATCGGCGGGAGACAGCGCATTAATATAGTAATGGATGACGGCGATATAGCTATCGGCAGGGCTGCCGCGCACGGTTGGAAACCACGGTAAGTTCTGCCATGGTGAGGGCAACAGAAGAAAATATTCGGGAGACTTTTGCCAATGGCTACCACGGTCGAAGTGCTCGCAGCCGCGTTCCGGGACGCCGGCACCCCCTTCATCGTCGGGCATCCCGGTGGTGAATCGGTGGAGCTGATGGAGGCGGCGCGCCAGCGCCAGATGCGGTTTCTGCTGATGAAGCAGGAGGTCGCCGGTGCCATGCTGGCCGCGACCTGGGGCGATCTCACCGGCAGCCCCGGCATTTGCCTTTCCACGCGTGGCCCTGGTGCGGCCAACATGGTCAATGGCGTCGCGCACGCTTTTCTCGATCGCTCACCGCTGATCGCGATCACCGACACCTATTCCCGCCCGACCTTTGAGACCGGGTTGCGCCAGCGTATCAACCAGCAGGCGATTTACGAGCCGGTGGTGAAGTGGAGCACCGTTGTCGACGCCAAGACGGTGCGCCAGCAGGTGCGCCGCGCCATGCGTACCGCCACCGCGACGCCGCCGGGCCCGGTGCACTTCGAATTTCCGCAGAGCGAGACCACGCGAGAAGCCGGCGAACTGATCGCCGAGCCGCCGCTGCTGCCGAACACCATCACCCCGGGTCCCGATCGCGCCGACCTCAAGCCGGCGCTCGATATGCTGGGTCGCGCGAAGCGGCCAATCCTGATCGTCGGCATGGGCGTGTATTGGTGCAATGCTTCGAAAGAATTCGTCAAATTTGCCGAGCGGCTCGGCGCGCCGGTACTGACCACCACCAAATGCAAGGGCGTGATTCCGGAGGATCATCCGTTGCGCGCCGGCTGCATCATCGGCGGGCTGATCGAGCGCAAGCTGGTGCAGGAATCCGACCTGATCGTCACGGTTGGTCTCGACGCGGTCGAACTGCAACCGAAGCCGTGGCCGTATACCTTGCCGGTTCTTGCGCTGTCCTCGGTGCCAAGCATCGATGCGCTGGTGCCGTCCGATCCGGAAATCATTGGCGACCTCAAGGCGCTGCTCGCAGGGCTAGCGCAGTGGGCGCCGGAAGGCACGAACTGGGGCGAGAAGTCCGCCAAAACCTTCCGCATCGAAGTGCGCGATGCGCTCAACACGCCGGCGACGGGTCTATCGCCGCAACGGACGATGGAAGTCGCACGCGCGATCCTGCCGCGTGACACGATTGCCACCTGCGATGCCGGCGCGAGCCGGTTGCTGGTGGTGCAGAAATGGGAATCCTACGGCCCGCGGGAATTCCTGACCTCGAACGGCCTGGCCTCGATGGGCTACGCGGTCCCCGGCGCGCTCGCCGCGCGCATGGCGCACCCAGACCGGCCGGTGGTCGCCTTCACCGGTGATGGCGGCTTCCTGATGACGGTTGCGGAATTGCAGACCGCGCAGATCGAAAACCTGCCGATCATCGTGATCGTGTTCGACGATCGCGAAATCGGCCTGATCCGTGTCAAGCAGGAGATCAAGGGCATTCCACGCAACGGCGTCGCGCTCGGCGGCGTCGATTGGGAGAAGCTGGCGCAGTCGTTCGGCGCCGACGGCGTGACGGTCGAAACCGAACAGGCCTTCAGCAATGCACTCTCCGCCGCGCTGAAGACCAAGAAGACCACCGTGATCGGCGTGCGGATCGACGCTTCCGGCTATGTCGCGCAATTCAACGCGCTCAGGGAGCTGTGAGACCCCCGGTCTTCCGCGCGGCCCTCGCGCTAGAACCGCTAAGAAGCATGGTTGTGATTGAGCCGATCTGTCCGCGAATTCGGTTCACCTCTCCCCGTCGGGGAGAGGTCGGTTTGCACAGCAAACCGGGTGAGGGGGCGCTGGATTAACGAGACACCGTAACCCCTCACCCCAACCCTCTCCCAGAGGGAGAGGGAGTACACCTCTGCTGCCGTTGCAGCTCAATCCAATTTCATGATGCTCTAGCCCAATCCTTCGCGAATCTTCGCGGTCCACGCCGAGGCCGCGGCCGACAGGAATCCGATGTCGGATTGCGTCGTGATGAACTGGCAGCCCTTCTTGATCAGTTCGAGCTGGCGCGCCGGATCGCGGTTGCCGCCGCAGCCGGCATAAATACCGTAGCTGCGGCAGGCGGCGATCACGCGTTCTTGGGCTGCGACCAGTGCGGGATCGTCGAACTTGCCGGGCTTGCCCATATTGGCCAGGAGATCGTTGCTGCCGACGTGAAGCACATCGACGCCTTTCACGGCGGCGATGGCTTCGACGTTGTTCAAGCCTTCGACCGTCTCGATCATGCAAACCAGCAGGCAATTGTCGTTGAGTTGCGGGACGCTCGTGGCCAACGGCACCGCGCGGTAGTCGAAATGCGGATAGCCGCCGCTGACCGAGCGCCGGCCGGTTGGGGCGAATTTGCAGGCGTCGACGGCGCGCTGCGCCTCGGCTGCCGTGTTGATGTCGGGATAGACGATCCCCATCGCGCCGTTGTCGAGCAGCAGCGACACGTCGGGGTCGTCGATACCACGCACGCGCACCAACGGAGCGATGCCGTACGACATCGCCGTGTTGACGATGTGGCCAATGGTTTCGAGATTGAACAGCGAATGCTGGCAATCGATAAAAAGAAAATCATGCCCGGTCGATTTGGCGATGCGGGCGATGTCGCCGGAACGTCCCAGCCGCACCGGCATGCCGAGCGCCACATCGCCGGCTTGCAGGCGTTGCCTGATCGGATGAGCCAATTCGTTCGTTACCGCCATAAGGCTTCCTTTAGGCCGTTCCTCAATCCGCTTCTTAAGCGACTTGGCCGAGCGGCTGACCGCCAGAAAGTGTGGTGGATTTGACATTCGCTTGGTGCTTGCCGCGAGTTCTCATAGCGAATGTCAAATCCAAAACCACACTTAAATCTTATATTTGCTAGCGTCCCTTAGGCTTTGACATTCGTAAACGCACCCGCCGCGATGGGATACGAATGTCAAAGCCGGGACGCTAGTGCTTCCAGTAATTGCGAGGCTGCCAGCATGGAACTGCGCGCCTGGGTTTCGACCGTGCCGGCGGCCGCGTGTGGCGTCCCCACAAACGTTGGCAGCGACATCAGCGGATGGTCCGAGGTCGGCGGCTCGACCTCGAAGACGTCGAAGCCGGCGCCAAATAACTTGCCGGACGAAATTGCCTGATAGAGTGCAGCTTCGTTGACGATGCCGCCGCGCGAGGTGTTCACAACGACCGCGGTCGGCTTCATCAGCGCGAGCCTTGCGGCATTGATCAGGTTGCGGCTTTCCGCCGTCAGCGGCAGGTGCAGTGACAGGATATCGACCTGCGGCAGCATTTCTTCGAGCGAAGCGGCCCTCTTGTGCGGCAGCTCGGACCAGCGGTTAGCAGGCACGTAAGGGTCGTAGCCAATGATCTTGGCGTCGAACGCACCGCGCCATTTGCGTGCGACCAGCGTGCCGATATTGCCCATGCCGACAATTCCGATGGTTTTCTGCCATGATTCATGGCCGAGAAAGTTCGCGCGTTGAACCTTGCCGTCGGCTCTCGTCATCCGGTCGAATTCCGTAACGCGCCGGACCACGCTGAGCCCCAGCGACAACGCCATTTCGGCAACCGCCTCGCTGTTAACGCCTGGCGTTCGGCACACAGCAATTCCGTGGGCCTTTGCGGCTTCCAGGTCGATGTTGTCGAGCCCGACACCTTGCTTGGAAATGACCCGCAGCTTTTTGGCGCGCACCATGTCTTCGGCGGCAATTTTCTTGCCGCGAACCATCAGTCCGTCGGCGTCTTCGTGCCAATTTTTGGCTCTTGGGTCGTCCCACCGAATGACCTCCGCCTGCTTTTCGGCCAATTCGACGCCGCTCAGGTGAAATGCATCGAGCACATAGACTTTCATTCGACGGTCTCCTGAATGGGATTAGCTGCCGGAGAGGTCATGGCTTTCCGGCATGTAAAGGTCTTTCCACGACGCGGGCAGGCGTTTCATGGTGCCGACCTTGTGCATGAAACCCGCAAAGGTCATGGTCTGCTGCGGCGTCGTGGTCCAGATGTTATCTGGGTCGGAAATGAATTTTGTCATTTCCGCCTGGTTGCTGCGCTTTTCGTTGGTGGTCTTGATGTAGATCTGCGCCGCATCGCCCGCGTTCTTGTTGATGAAGGCGTGCGCCTCGGACAGCGCGGCATAGACGGCTTGCGTCACCTTTGGATTGGCCTCGCGGAATTTGTTGCTCATCAGCATCACGCCGTTGGTCGCGGGCCCGCCGAGGGTGTCATAGGATTTCAGCACGTTGTGCACGCCTGACGTCGCGAGCTCGTAATAGTAATAAGGCGCGACCGAGTAATGGCTGTCGATTTCGGCCTTGGCGATGATCGAAACCGCGGCGTCAGGATGCGAGCGCGTGATCGTGTAGGCATCCAACCTGGCGTATTGGTCGTCGCCCCATTCCTTCGCCGCCGCCATTTGCAGGCAGATCGCCTGGCTCGATACCTTGATCGCGGGCACTGCGATCTTGTCGGCTCCGGTGAAATCCTTGATCGACTTGATGGATGGCTTGTTGGTCACCAGCATGAACGGCATCGACTGCACCGCCGATAACGCGCGAACTTCGTTGGCCGTGCCGGCGGTCTTGTCCCACAGCGTGGCGAGGCTCGGCACCCCAGTGACGCCGAAATCCATTTGCCGGCTCAACAGCGCGTCGATCAGCGATTGCGTGCCACCGAGACTTTTGTATTCCGGCTTGAGCGCGGTGACGCCGAGTTGGCTGGCATGCTTTTGCACGAGCTGCAGCGTGTCCATCACCATCAGCGGCAAATAGGGCAGTCCGTGCTGGCTGACGATCACGATGCTCGAGGCCTCGTCGGCAAAGGACGAGCGCATCAGCATTGGCGAGGCCAACGCCACGGGTGCGGCCGCGAGCGCCTTGCAGAAGCTGCGCCTGTGCAACATCGCCGTCTTCCCTGATTTCACGCTTTGCTCCGATGCCATTTACGTCTGCATGCCCCAGCGCTGGACGGTCCGGGCCTCGATCAGGCGAAACACCCCGTTCTCGACCGCCAACCCGATCAGGATGATGGTCAACAGGCCGGCGAAGACCTGGGGAATGTCGAGCTGGTTCTTGCTCTCGAAAATGTACCAGCCAAGCCCGCCCTGACCGGACGACACGCCGAACACGAGTTCCGCCGCGATCAGCGTACGCCAGGCAAAGGCCCAGCCGATCTTCAGGCCCGCCAGAATGCTCGGAAACGCCGCCGGGATCAGAATGCGCGCGACGAAGCGCAGGCCCTTAAGATTGTAGTTGCGGCCGACCATGCGCGCCGTTGCCGATACGCCGCGGAAACCGGCAAGCATGTTGAGCGAGACCGCCCACATCACCGAATGAACCAGAACGAAGACGAGGCTGCCCG
The DNA here is from genome assembly GCA_963775545.1 of uncultured Alphaproteobacteria bacterium. Classification (GTDB taxonomy): domain Bacteria; phylum Pseudomonadota; class Alphaproteobacteria; order Rhizobiales; family Xanthobacteraceae; genus Bradyrhizobium. The sequence goes on along the minus strand of CAVZJE010000007.1, from coordinate 327,824 downwards.
CACCGAGGCCGAACCAGATCAGCGCCAAGGGCAATAGCGCGATGGCAGGCAGCGGATTGAACATCGCGGTCATGGTTTCGAGGAAATCAGTGCCGATCCGGCTGCTGATGGCGAGTACCGTCAGCAGGCCGGCGAGCACGGTGCCGACGGCAAAGCCGACCAGCAGCACCTCGATCGAGCTCAAAGCGCGTTGCGGGATGGTGCCGTTGAGGACATCGGTGACCAGCGCTTGCACGGCCGCGCTGAACGGCGGCACCAGCAGCGGGTTGTCCAGCCAGCGGCCGTAGATTTCCCAGGCGAGAGCGAGCACGACGAGGATCGCGACCTTGCGCAGCCAGACTTTATTATAGACCTGCTCGGCAAGCGTCAGCGGCTTTTCGATAATGCCGAACTGATCGGGTCCCAGCGTCTCGCAGTAGATGTTCGGTCGTTCACTCGCCTGGAGCATCGGGGACCTTCTTGATCTGATCGGCGAACAGCATGTCGTGGATCTCGCGCCCGAGCGCGACGCCCTCGGTGGAATTTTCCTGGCCCCGCGGCACGCTGTTGATCTCGGCCTTGACCTGACCCGGATGCGGCGACAGCAACAGAATGCGGTTGCCGAGCTTGATGGCTTCCGGAATCGAATGGGTGACGAACAGCACGGTGAATCGGGTTTCATCCCACAGCGACAGCAGCTCGTCCTGCATCCGCGAGCGGGTCAGCGCATCGAGCGCCGCGAACGGCTCGTCCATCAACAGAATATCCGGCTCCATCGCCATGCCACGCGCGATCGCGACGCGCTGTTTCATGCCGCCGGACAGCGTGTGCGGATAGCTGTGCGCAAAATCGGCGAGCTTGACCTTCTCGAGATATTGCATCGCCCGCTCGTCGGCGGCCTTGCCGCGCAGCGTACCGGTCGTCTTGAGCGGAAAGGCGACGTTCTCGAACACCGTCATCCACGGCAAAAGCTGATCAAATTCCTGGAACACCATTATCCGGTCGGGGCCGGGCTTGCTGACGAGCTCGCCCTTCAACCGGATTTCGCCTTCGGTCGGCGCCAGATAGCCGCCGACTGCCTTGAGCAAGGTCGACTTGCCGCAGCCGGACGGGCCGACCACGACAAAACGATCGCCTTGCAGCACGCTGAAGCTGACGCGATAGGTCGCGGTGACGAGGTGAGCTTGCGTCTTGTACTGCATGGTGACGCCGCGGACGTCGAGCAGCGGCCGCCCAGTCTCGTCATCGGGCACAACACGGCTGCGCGGCGCCGGGCTGGCCTTCATTCCCGGCGTGCCCGAAGCCGTTTTCGACGCGAGTGCTGGACCTCCCGTCATCCGCTCTGTCCTCCCGAGGATTCTTTTTGTCGTTTAGAGTTCGGTACCTAGCCCATAACTGTCCAATAACAATTTGGCCGGTTTCCATAAGCCTGTCTATTGGCCGTGTTCCGCGGCAATGGTCCGTGTCAGATGCGTGACGAATTCGGTCATGATCCTCGACTGCGGCGCCGTCTTGTGCCGGATCAACAGCGTCTTGACGTCGATGCGGGGCTTCAGCGGCCGCGTCACCGTGCCCGGCAGGCCCATCGAGGCGACCAGCAGCGGTTCGACCAGCGCGACGCCGGCGCCATGGCGCGCCAGCATGATGCCGGTGAGCGACAGGCTGACCTGGGCAATGATATTGGGCACGATGCCGGCGGCGCTCAGCGCGCGGTCGACATAGAGGCGGAACAAGGCTTGCGGCAGATAGGTGATGATGGAATAGGGCTCCAGGTCGCGCACCGCGACTTCCTTGCGGCGGGCGAGCGGATGGTCCGCCGCCATCACGCAGGCGATCCCGGCGCGCATCAGCACCCTGGTCTCGACTTCGGAACTGACGACCGGCTCGTAGGCGATGCCGAGTTCGACCTCGCGATGGACCACGCGATCGAGCACCTGCGGCGAGGTCAGCGATTGCAAGGCCACCCGCACATTGGGCCGCTCGGCGATGAAGGTCGCGACCGCCTTGGCGAGATAGCCGTTGGCAATCGGGAATGCGGCTGCAACCGACAACGTCCCGAGGCGGCCGCCGACCAGATCCTGCGTCAGGGCGTTGACCGCCTCGACCCGGCCGAAAATCGCGGCGATTTCCGGAAAAATCGCTCTCGCCTCGGCGGTCGGCTGCAACCGCCCCGACACCCGCGCGAACAGCTTCATCTTGAGTTGGCTTTCGCAATGTTTGAGCACGGCGCTGACGGCCGGCTGCGTGACGTTCAGCGCGCGAGCGGCGCCGGTCACGGAGCCGGTGCGCATAATGGCGTGGAAGACCTCCATATGCCGCAAATTCATGATGCGCGAAGCTTCTGAAGTTGACCCTGGACGGACATAAGCAGAGCTTATGGACCATGCCAAGGTCCTGATTGGACGGGCTTGCGGTCTCCCGACCAAACTCGCCGGCAAAACAAGAATGACTTGAGGAAGCGCTCACATGGGGTCGAAGGACACGGTGCGTGTCGGCTCCGGCGCGGGAACATCCGACGACCGGATGGTGCCGGCGCTGGAACTCGCCGAACGGGGCGATATCGATTACCTCGTGTTCGAATGTCTTGCTGAGCGAACGGTGTCGCGGGAAAACCTGTCGCGCAGCAAGGATCCCGAACAGGGATATGCGCCGTCGCTGCATGCGCGGCTGCGCATGGTGCTGCCGACCTGCATCAAGAAGAAGATCCGCATCGTCAGCAACATGGGCGCGGCCAATCCAGTGGGCGGGGCGCGCGCGGCGCGGAAAGAGGCGGCCGATCTCGGCCTTGGCGATGTTGCTGTTGCCGTCGTGCTTGGCGACGACGTGTCGAACCTCGTCAAGCACAAGGGCGAATTGCGGCTGATCGAAAACGGCGAGCCGCTGGAATCGATCCTGCCGAAGATGATTTCCGCCAATGCCTATCTCGGCGCCGACGTGGTGTGCGAGGCGCTCAACACCGGCGCGCCGATCGTGCTGTCCGGCCGCGTCGCCGATCCGTCGCTGTTTCTGGCGCCGATGATGCACGAATTTGGCTGGGCCTATGACGACCTGCCGAAGATCGCGCAGGGTACCGCGGCTGGCCATCTGCTCGAATGTACGGCGTCGGTGACCGGCGGCTGCTTCGGCTGGCCCGGCAAGAAGGACGTAGCCTGATCTCGCCCGCAACGGTTTTCCATTCGCCGACGTCAAGGACGACGGCTCGATCGTCATCGGCAAGACGCCTGATACCGGCGGCCGCCTCGATGTCATGACTTGCACCGAGCAATTGATCTACGAAATCCATGATCCGACTGCCTACATCACGCCGGACTGCGTGCTCGATATCTCGACCATTGCACTGACGCAGGAGGCCTCCGATCGCGTGCGCGTCGCGGATGCCACGGCCCGTCCGGCGACACCCACTTATAAAGTGAACGTAGGTTATGCCGACGGCTATATCGGCGAGGGCGAAGTGTCCTATGGCGGCATCGATGCGGTCGCGCGCGCCAAGTGGGCCGCCGAGATCGTCAAGGAGCGGCTGAAGCTGCAGGGCTTCACTTACGACGATTTTCGCGTCGATCTGATCGGCATGTCGAGCCTGCACGATAACATCGACAGCCGGCCCGAGCCTTACGAAGTGCGCTTGCGGATGGCGGGCCGCACCCATAACCGCAAGGCCGCGCACGCGATCGGCTTTGAGGTCCGCGCCCTGCACATGCACGGACCGGGCGGGGCCGGTGGCGCGTGCGAACCGCGGGTGCGCGACGTTTTGGCGGTCAAATCAGTGCTGCTGCCCAAGAGCATGGTCAACCCGCAGGTGGTCGTGGAGGGCAGGCTGTGAGCGTTCGCGTCTACGACCTCGCGCACTCGCGCGCCGGCGACAAGGGCAACACCTCGAATATCTCGGTGATCTGCTACGACGCCAGGCATTGGGAATTCCTCGAGCGCGAATTGACCGTCGAACGCGTCGCCGATGCGTTTGCCCATATCGCGAAGGGGCCGATCCGCCGTTATCCCCTGCGCAATCTCAAGGCGTTCAATTTCGTGATCGAGAATGCGCTCGCCGGCGGCGTCACGATTTCGCTGGCGCAGGACATTCACGGCAAGAGCTACAGCAACGTGATGCTGGCGATCGAGCTGCCGATCCGAAGTAACGAGACTTAAGGAGTTGGTTTGGTGAAGGCGAGTGAGATTGCACGCAACGTCGTCAAGGAAAAGCTGGCGCGAAACGAGGTCGTTGCCTCCATGACCATTCGCCTCGTGCGCGGGGTCGAAATCGCGCGCCTGGCCGCGACCGCCGGCTTCGACATGATCTATGTCGATCTGGAGCATTCCACGCTGACGCTGGAGGCGACGGGACAGATTTGCCAGGCGGCGCTGAACGTCGGCATCGCGCCGATGGTGCGCGTTCCCGCCAATACGCCGGAATATATTCAGCGCGTGCTGGATGCCGGCGCGCTTGGCATCATCGCGCCGGGTGTAGGCTCCGCCGAAGAAGCGCGCGCGGTGGTGAGGGCCGCGAAGTACGCCCCACTCGGCGAGCGTGGTGCCGGCGGCGCGCTGCCGCATCTTGAGTACCGCCCGTTTCCGACTGCGGAAGCCAACGCTGCCGTCAACGACGCCACGATGGTGATCGTGCAATTGGAATCTGCCGAGGCGGTCAGCAAGGCCGACGAGATCGCCGCCGTCGAAGGCGTCGACATGGTGCTGGTCGGTGTCAACGATCTGCTTACCGACATGGGGCTCGCCGGCCAGCTTGAGCACCTCAGGGTGCGCGAGGCCTATGCACAGACGATCGAAGCCTGCCGCAAGCACGGCAAGCATGCCGGCGTCGGCGGTCTTTCGACCAGGCCGAAACTCGCCGCCGAATTCATCGCGATGGGCGCCCGTATGGTTTCGACCGGAACCGACATCCAGTTTTTGTCCGCCGCCATGAACGAGAAAGCCAAGCAAGTCCGCGAGATATCCGTCAAATGAAAGCTGCTCGCAAAATTCTTAGGCTTGCCCTCGTGCTGATCGCCACAGCACTCGTGACCGGCGTCGCGCAGGCCGAGGTCAGCAAGGTGCGGATATCGAGGCAATACGGCCTGCCTTATCTGCCGATGATCGTCATCGAGGACCAGCATCTGCTGGAGAAAAATGCCAAGGCGGCCGGTATCGAGGTCGAGACGGAATGGAGCCAACGTGCGGGTCCGGCAGCCGATCTCGATGCGCTACTCGCAGGCCAAGCCGACTTCATCGGGCCCGGCATTCCGACGCTCGCCACTGTCTGGGACAAGACGGTCGGCACCGCGCAGGAGGCCCGCGCGCTGATCGCGATGCAGTCGATGCCCTATGTGCTGGTGACACGCAATCCTGCGGTCAAGACCATCGCGGACTTCACCGAGAAGGACAAGATCGCGCTGCCGGCGGTCAAGCTGACCGGCCACGCCATCGCGCTGGAAATGGAAGCAGCAAGGATCTGGGGGCAGGATCACTACGACAAGCTCGATTCCATCACCATTACGCGCTCGCATGCCGATGCAGCGGCAGCGCTGATAACCGGAAAATCGGAAATCAATTCGCACTTCGCCAGCGCGCCGTTTTACCATTACGAGCTGGCGACACCCGGCATCCATCAGGTGCTGAAGTCGTATGATACGCTCGGTGGCATGCACACCAATGGCGTGCTTCTGACGACCAGAAAATTCCACGACGCCAATCCGAAACTATGCGCTGCGATGGTGGCCTCGTTCGAGGAGGCCGACGCCTTCATCAAGGCGCATCCGCGCGAGGCGGCGCAAACCTACCTGAAGGTCGTCAGGGACAAGACTTCGCTCGACGATCTGGAAAAGATGGTCGCTGATCCCGACGTCGAATACACGACGACGCCGGTGAACGTGATGAAGATCGTCGACTTCATGCACGAGGTCGGGCGCATCAAGAAGAAGCCGGCCTCTTGGAAGGACCTGTTCTTCCCCGAGGCCCATGGATTGAACGGCAGTTGAGCAAGCGAAGATGACAGCAACACAAGTGACAAATACCGACGCGGAACAAGGTCCATTTTATGTCGATGCCGAGGCGGCGGAAAGCTTCGGCCGCCGGCTTTTGGTCGCGCACAATTTGCCCGAGGAAGATGCCGCGACGGTTGCGCGCTGCCTGGTGAAGGCCGATCTACGCGGCGTCGATACGCACGGGTTGCAGACGCTGCCGCACTATCTCAATCGCGTGCGGCTCGGATTGATCAATCCCCGGCCGAATTTGAAGGTCGAGCGCGTCACGCCGATGGTCGGTTCGCTCGATGGCCAGGACGCCTTCGGCTTTGTGGTCGCGACCAAGGCCATGGATGCGGCCATCGCCATGGCGAGCGAGTTCGGCGTCGGCATTGTCTCGGCGCATCGCAGCACGCATTTCGGCGCAGCCTGCAACTATGCGCTGCAAGCGATGGACGCGGGCTATATCGGCATCGTCTTCACCAACGCCTCAAAGGCGATGCCGCCATGGGGCGGCCGGGTCGGCCTGCTCGGCACCAGCCCGATTGCCGTTGCCGCGCCCGCGGATAAGGAGACGCCGTTCGATCTCGACATGTCCCCGGCGGTGGCCGCGCGTGGCAAGATCCGTCGCGCGGCGCGGCGCGGTCAGCCGATTCCGCTGGGGTATGCGCTTGATGCCAAGGGCCGCCAGACCAACGACCCAAACGCCGCGCTCGATGGCGGCACGGTGCAGCCGATCGGCGGGGCAAAGGGCTCGGCGCTGGCGATGCTGATGGACGTGATGGGGGGCGTGATTTCCGGGGCGGCGTATGGCGGCGATGTGCGCAATCATTTCGAGGAATACGACAAGCCGCAAAATGTCGGCCATTTCATCATGGCCATGAAGCCGGACCTCTTCGTGAGCCGGGACGAATATCTGAGGCGCATGGACACGCTGGCGCAGCGCGTGCATGCCTGTCCCACCGCGGAAGGCTTTGACGAAGTGATCATGCCGGGCGAACGTGAGCGCCGGCTTGAAGCGGAGCATCGCCGCACCGGGGTTCCGTTCCACGCCAAGGAAGTGGCGGCGTTGCAGGAAGCCGCCGCCAAGGCGAACCTGCCGCCGCTTCCGGTTTCCAACGCGCCGTTGAGCTAGGCCGGAGACGAAAAGGCCATGTCAAGACGGATCAGGGTCATGGTCGTGCTGCCGGAGAATAACACCACGATCGAGCCGGAAATTACAGCGCTTTGCCCGGCGCTGGCGCCGCTTGCGGTGGCGCGCGTCAAACGGCCGCCGCGCACGCTTCTGCTTGAAGATCTGCCGGCCTATGCCGAGGCGACGCTGGATGCCATCGCTCCGTTTGCGAGCGAGCCGTGGGACCTCGTGATCTATGGCTGCACCGCCGCCGGCTTCCTCGGCGGTCCCAACAGCAATGCCCGCATGGTGGGGTCCTTGCGCGAGCGCACCGGCGCCACCGTCATCAGCACTGCCGGCGCCATGGTCGATGTGTTGCGCGAAGCGCACGTTTCGGAGACGGCGGTGGTGACCCCGTATCTCGGGCCGGTCAACGACGGCTTGCGCCGCTATCTCGAATCGTCGGGCATAGAAGTTGAAATCCTGAACAGTTTCTTCTGCAGGACCACCGCGGAGCTCGGCGCCATCACTGAAGACGAGGTGCTTGAACTCGCGCGACGAACGGTGACACCATCGAGCAAGAGCCTGTTCGTGGCCTGCTCGCAGCTGCCGACGCTTCACGCGATCGCGCAATTGCGTCGCGAGCTTGAGATCCCAGTTTGGTCGTCGATCAAGGCGACCGCATGGGCCAGCGCCAGGGCCATGACGGGCAGGGGATTTCAAGTGCAATTCGACGATGCCATGTGAGATGACGATGGACACTACGCACGATCCGGACGCCGGCGTTGAGCCGGCCTTTGCCGCGCCGCCAAACGCCTGTGATTCCCATTTTCACGTATTCGGCCCGGCGGAGAAATATGCTTACGGCACCGACATCCGTTACAAGCCGCCTTACGAGCCGGTCGAACGCTATCTCAAGCTGGCGCGGCGGTTAGGCTTCGTGCGCTACGTATTCGTGCAACCGAGCGCCTACGGGTTCGACAATTCCTGCATGTTCGACGCCATGCGCGAGCTCGACCCGGCGATCCGGCGCGGCATCATCGATCTTGACGAGAACAACACCAGCGATCGCGAGCTGGACGAATGGGATGCCATCGGCGTCCGCGGGATCCGCGTCAACATCTCGCCGATCCGAAAACCCGAAGCCGGGCTCGCCAGCTCGATGCGACCGCGGATCGCGCGGCTGGCCAAAATCTGCGTTGAACTCGGCTGGCATCTCGACTTCCTGACGCCGGGCTGGCTGGTCAGCGAGCTGATGCCGACGCTGCGCGAACTGCCGGTCGAGTTTTCAGTCGCGCATATGGGGCTGTTTCCCGCTCACGAGGGTCCGAAGCAGTCTGGTTTTCAGGAGTTTCTCGATCTGGTCGGTGACGGCTCCGCGCGCTGCTGGGTCAAGCTGACCGGTATCTATCGTTTCTCCACCGCGCCGGATTTTGCCGACGTGAAGCCGATCGCGCAGGCGCTGATGGCGCGGGTGCCGGGACAGTTGATCTGGGGCAGCGATTTTCCGCACTTGTCGTTTCACGATCGCGTTGGCACCATTCAGCTCTATAATCTCCTCGGTGAGTGGGCGCCCGATCCAAAGATGCGAAAACGCATTCTCGCCGATAATCCGGCGCGCCTGTTCGGATTCGGGTAAGCGTCAACGGCAATATCGGAGGAGTAGGTGAACAGACGCGAATTCGTCACCGGTCTCGTTGCAGTTCCGGCCTTGGTACGCCCCGCGTCCGCCGAAGTGTCGGCCATCAGGCTTGGCAAGCAATATGGTTTGCCGTTTCTGCCGCAGATGGTGATGGAGGATCACAGGCTGATCGAGGCCCATGCCGCAAGCCTCGGCATCAAGGGCCTCGGCGTCGTTTGGCAGACCATGGGTGGTCCAGGCGCGTTGAACGACGGGTTGCTGAGCGGACATATCCAGTTCGTCAACGTCGCCTCACCCTCGCTCGCCACGCTGTGGGACAAGACCTTTGGCTCGGCGCTGGAGGTGCGCGCAATCTGCGCCGTGCAGTCGATGCCTTACATCCTGACCACGCGCAATCCCGCGGTGAAGACGATCGCCGATTTCACCGCCGCCGACCGGATCGCGGTGCCCACCGTGAAGATTTCCGGGCAGGCCATGGCGTTGCAGATGGCCGCCGCCAAACTATGGGGCTTTGAAAAATACGACAGGCTCGACGAGCTGACGGTGTCGATGGGCCATCCGGACGCGATGCAGGCGGTGCTCTCCGGCCAGACCGTGAATAGCCATTTCAGCGTCGCGCCGTTCAACTACTACGAACTGCGCGTGCCGGGCATCCACAAGGTGCTTTCAAGCTATGAGGCCGACGGCAAGCACACCAATGGTCTCCAGGTGACGACCAAGGTATTTCATGATGCCAACCCGAACATCTGCAAGGCGGTGCGGGCGGCGCATGAAGACGCCAATGCCTTCATCAAGCGCGAGCCGAAGGCGGCTGCAGAAATCTACCTGAAGCTGGCCAATGACAGGAAGAACTCCGCCGACGATCTGGTGTCGATGATTACCGATCCCGACATCGACTACACCACCACGCCGGCGAATCTGATGAAACATGCCGAGTTCATGTATAAGGTCGGCCGTATCAAGCGTTTGCCGGCGTCATGGAAAGACCTGTTCTTTGCCGAGGCGCACGACCTCAAGGGAAGCTAGAGAAGTTGAATGGATTTCGTCGAACTGGACGGCGTGGCGCTGCGCTATGAGCTGAGCGGCCGGGGCGACCGCACGCTGGTGCTGGTCCACGAAATGGGCGGCTCGCTGGAAAGCTGGGACGAGATCGCCCCACAGTTCGCGAGGTCTCGCCGCGTCTTGCGCTACGATACCCGCGGGGCGGGATTGTCTCAGAAAGTCCGGGGCGAACTCAGCCTCGACACCATGGCCGCCGATATTTCAGTCCTGCTCGATACGCTCAAGATAACCGGCAAGGTCGCGCTTGCAGGAGTAGCCGTCGGCGGCGCGATCGCGCTTCATTTTGCCGCCCGGTATCCCGAACGCACCAGCGCGGTTGCAGTCGGCAGCCCGGCCACCGGCATTACGCTGGATCGCCGTCCGGCGGCGCTCGAACGCCTCGCCGGGATCGAAACCAATGGCATGGCGTTCGTTGTCGAGGACGCGATGCTGAACGGCTATGCCCCGGAGCTGCGCGGCAACGCCGGGCGATTCGAACGATTCCGCGCGCGCTGGCTCGGCAACGATCCCGGAAGCTATGCTGCGATCTGGCGGATGCTGGCGAACGCCGAGATGCAGGACGAGCTAGGTAGGCTGCGTTGCCCCGTGCTGGTGATCGGTGGCAGTCTTGATCGCGTGCGGCCGCCGCCGTTCGCGCAAGCCGTCGCCAAGGCGATCCCCGGCGCGCGCTATGTCGAACTGCGCACCGGACATTACATGTCGGTGCAGACGCCCGATCTGATCGCCAATTGCATCGAAGAGTTTCTCAAGTCAGTCGACGCCTGATAGCGTCGGTGTCCCACAGCACCAAGGCCTTCTTACATGACAACGCAACCCGCGCAGCAGATTCCCGGCGTGTATCATCGCAAGATCGGCGATATCGTCGTCACCGCCATCAGCGACGGCTATCTGGACGGCAATCTCGAGGTGATGCGCAACATTGATGTCGACAAGGCTCAGCAGATTTTGCGGGACGCGTTTCGCCCGGCCCGACGAACCAGCGTGAATACCTTTCTGATCCACTCAAAGGGCCGCACGGCGATCATCGACACCGGATCGGGCAATTATCTCCTGCCCACCGCCGGTTTCGTTCAGCGCAACCTCGCCTCCGCCGGTATCGATCCCAAATCGATCGATACGGTGCTGTTGACCCACATGCATCCGGATCATTCCGCCGGTCTCACCGAGATGCCGAGTGGCCGGTTGCTGTTTCCGAATGCGGAACTGGTGATGCACGAGAACGAACTGCCGCACTGGTTCGACGATGCCGCCATGGCCAGGGCCGACGAGCGGTCGAAGAAGCTGTTTTTTCTCGCGGGCCGCGAACAGGTCGCGCCCTACAAGAACCGCACGCGATTGTTCAAGCAGGGTGAAGTCTTCCCCGGCGTCACCGCGGTGCCGAGCCCCGGACATACGCCGGGCCACACCGCCTATCTCATCGCATCGGGCGACGATCAGTTGATGATCTGGGGCGATACGGTGCATGTGCCGGAAGTGCAGACGGCGTTTCCCGAGGCCGGCATGGCCTTCGATACCGATTTGGCCGCGGCTGCGGCCTCGCGCAGACGCATGTTCGACCGGGTCAGCGCCGACCGGATTCTCGTTGCCGGCATGCATCTGCATTTCCCGGCCTTCGCGCGGCTCGCCCGGCGCGGCGAGGCTTACGCGCTTCATAACGAGGCCTGGGTCCACGCGATGGATTAGATCGGCGTTCTGATCCTCCGATCACGCCGTTCGTTGCCGCGCAGAGCGCGCTTCGCTGAGGCTGCCGGCGCGGCCGTGACCGAGCATCCGCGAGATTTGTCCGGCGGCTGCCTTGAGTGCGGAAATACTGTTCGCATCGGGCTCGGCAGGCAGGAACTGGATTGAGCCGACCAGGGCGAGCGCGCCGGTGCAGGCGTCATGCTCATCGAAGATCGGCGCCGCGACAGCATTGATGCCGAGCATTGCCTGCTCCGGCGCGGTTGCAAAGCCGAGCTGGGCAATGCGTGCCAGCTCGTCTTCGAGCGGCTTTGGATCAATCACTGTGTGCGGCGTCGAGGATGAAAGCGGTTTTGCCAGAATGCGCTGTTGTTGCGGGCGCGGCGCGAACGCCAGCAGGACCTTTCCCTGCGCCGACGAATGAAATGGTAACTCGCTGCCTGAGCGAACGCCGATCTCGATCGCGGCGGTGCCCGGCACCATGCTGAGAACCAGCGCGCCGCGCGGCGTCGATTCCGAAAGCACGACGGAATGGCCGAGCCGATCGCGCAAGTCCCGCATCGGACCTGCGGCAAGCTGGATGAGATCGGCGTCCGGCGCGTGGTGCGCCAGCAGGCGGCTCCGCGGGCCTAGCGAGTATCGCGTGGTCGTCGGGTTCTGCACGAGATAGCCGCGCTCGACCAGCGTGAGCAGGTGACGATGTACCGAGCCTTTGGTCAGCTTGAGACGCTGCGCAAGCTGGGTGACGCCGAGTTCCTCGCTTGAGAAGGCAACGGTCTCCAGCACATCGAGGGCGAGCTGGACCGAGCGTACGCCGCCATCCGGTCGATCTTCCTGCATTGCCGTCTCCATGTTCGCTAATGCGAGATAATGTATCAGATATCCGGGACAATCCAGCGATTAAAGGTTTTATTATACCTAAATCTGCGGCTTGACGCGACCTAGCTGTTCTACTATACGAAACGTAGTATCGCTGTCGAGAACATAATCCGGCCGATTAGCCCCGGCAAAAAAGAAAAAAACCGTCACGTCTCCGCAGCACGCAATGACCACGGGCCGTAACAACCGGCCTGCATGGCGAAGCTCGCTTTTGCAATCAGGGAGACCAGGGATGGCCAATTTTTTCTCGCGTGCGTCATTTGGTTCGAATGACGAGGCTGCAACCTACAATCGGGCGGCCTGGCGGCTCATTCCATTCCTGCTCATTCTCTACATCATCTCGTTTCTCGATCGGGTGAACGTAGGCTTCGCGAAACTTCAGATGAGCGCCGACATCGGATTGTCCGATGCGGTGTTTGGACTAGGCGCCGGCATCTTCTTCATCGGCTACGCGGCCTGCGAGATACCGAGCAACCTTTTGCTGCAACGGTTCGGGGCGCGGTTCTGGATCGCGCGAATTCTGGTGGTGTGGGGGATCATTTCCGTTTCCTTCATGTTCGTCACCACACCGGCGCAATTCCTGACATTGCGTTTTCTGCTCGGCATTGCGGAAGCAGGCTTCTATCCCGGCATCGTGTTGTACCTGACCTATTGGTTCCCGGGGAAACTGCGCTCGCAGGTCTGTGCGCTGTTTTTCGTCGGCATACCGATTGCCGGCTTCATCGGCGGCCCCTTGAGCGGTTTCATCATGAAATCTATGGCGGGCGTCTCCGGCTTTTCAGGATGGCAATGGCTGTTCCTGCTTGAGGGGACACCTGCGATCATCGGCGGTATCGCGACTTACTTCTATCTCAGCAACGGCCCCGCTGATGCGCAGTGGCTGACGGCCAAAGAACGTAACATCATCGTGCCGGCGCTTCAGGCCGAAGAAGCTGCCCATCGCGCCATGGGTCACGGACATCGGCTCATCGACGCGCTGGTAAGCCCGAAGTTGTGGATTCTCGCGATCATTAATTTCACGCTCCTTGGCGGAATCTACGGCATCTCCTTTTGGTTGCCTCAGATCGTCAAGGATCTCGGCGTGCAGGACGTATTCCTGAACGGCCTCGTCACCTGCATTCCCTTTGCGGTCTCTTGTATTGCGATGATCCTCGTGGGCCGAAGCTCCGACCGTACGCGCGAGCGCAAGTGGCATATTGTGATTTGCGCCACGATCGGCGCGCTCGGGCTCGTTGGCGGCGCAACGTTGACCGGCGTGCCTGCGTTGTCGCTGGCCAGCATTTCGCTCGCGCTGGCCGGAGCGCTGGCCTCGATCACCGTTCTCTGGGCTCTTCCCAACTCGCTTTTGACCGGCGCGGCTGCGGCTGGCGGCCTTGCCCTGATGGCGACGATCGGCAATCTGGGTGGCTATGCCGCGCCCTACGTGCTCGGCCTGGCAAGGCAAGCGACGGGACGATTGGACTTCGGTTTCTACGTCATGTCGGCCGCGATGATTATCGGCGCATTGCTGGTTCACCTACTGCCGCGCAACGCCTCAATTGACGAAGCCGAGCACATTCCAGCCCTGACGGAGTCTCCAGCGGTCGGCGTGCGATGAACCGACACGCGAGGGCTTTCCCGAAATTGCAAGACATTCGAGTGAGGAGCAGACCATGACGATTGCACGACGCAAGGCCACGCACGCCCGCCATTTCGCGGAAGCCCCGCAAAAGACCGACGCCGATGGCACCAAACACTGGATCACCCGTGCCGCGAATTTCGTGACGGTGGTGAGTGAAGCAGCGGAAGGCGCCGTCCTGTCGCGGACGGACCAAGCCGACGAATATATGGTGTTTGTCGTCACCGGCTCGGCGGTGATCGAAGCCGGCAAGGATCGCGGCGCGGCAGGCGCCGAGACGCTCTCGATCGTTCCGCCCGGACCGAGCCGCATCACCATGCGTCAACCGGGTTTGGTCGTACGCGTTCTCACCAACAAAGCGAGCGACCTTGTTGCTGCCGCGGGGAACGCTGCGACCTATGCCGACGGCGCGCCGGAAGTGGCTCCCATCGTTCCCTGGCCGGATCCCGTCGGCGGATTCAAGCTGCGCACTTACAAGCTTGCCGATGTCGTGAGCCCGGATCCAGGTCCGCTCAAGATGCGGCTGTTCCGTTCGACCAATCTGATGATCAACATTTTTGAGCCCTGGACCAAGCGTCGCGAGCCCTCGCGGCTGAGCCCGCATTCGCATGACGATTTCGAGCAGATGTCGCTCGGGCTGAAGGGCGCATTCCGTCATCACCTGCGTTATCCCTGGGGCGCTGATATGTCGACGTGGATGGAGGACGAACACGCGACCTATGAAGCGAGCCCGTCGATCCTGGTGATCCCGGCGGGGCTAGTCCACACCACGCAGGATCTCGGTGAAGGTATCACCTGGCTCGTCGATATCTTCGGCCCGCCACGCCGCGACTTTTCCAGCAAGCCCGGCTTCGTGCTCAATGAAGCCGATTATCCGATGCCGCAGGCCGCGGCGGCAGCCTGAGCGCGCCGATCGCCGGTAGATTTTCCTTCGCGAAACGAGATGACCATGACCAGTTTGAATGCCGACCATACCGAAGCCCGCATCGACGCCATTCTCGTTGGCGCCATCGATCCGCACGTCCATTCCGGCCCCTCGATCGCGCCGCGTGCGATCGATCATCTCGAGTTGGCGCAGCAGGCCTCAAAGGCCGGCTTCGCCGCCGTGATCACCAAGGACCACGACTATAGCGGAGTCATGACGGCGGCCCTGATTGCGCGTCATCACCCGGAGCTGAGCACGAAGGTCTATTCGAGCATCGTCCTCAACAACGTCATCGGCGGCTTCAATCCCTATGCGGTGGAACATACCGCCGCGATGGGTGGCAAGATCGTGTTCATGCCGACGCTCGCGGCGGAGAACCACCTGCGATGGGAAAAGACCTCGGGCTGGGTGCATCCCGCTTCGACGCAAAAGATCCGCCCGGCGTCAGGAATCCCCGTACTGGACGCCAACAAGCAGGTGCGGGATGAAGTAAAGGAGGTGCTCGACATCATCGCAAAGAACGATCTGGCGCTGGCCAGCGGCCACCTTCACATCAGCGAGACCTGGCTTGTGTTCGAGGAGGCGCAGAAGCGGGGCGTCAAGCGCATGGTGCTGACCCATCCGGAGGAGATCGTCGGCGCCAGCTTCAACGACGTGCGCGGCATCGCCGCAATGGGCGCTTTCGTCGAGCACTCACTCTGCATGTTCCTGGAGGGATCGAAGTTCAAAGTCTGCGACGGCGAGGACCTCAGGAAGCACATCGACGCTGCCGGCATTTCGCAGACGATCCTTTGCTCCGATCTTGGCCAGGTCGGCACGTTCAGTCCGCTCGAAGGGTTCAGGCGCGGCGCGAAGCTTTGCATCGATCTCGGTTATGGCGACGACGACATTCACGCGATGGTTTCAACCAACGCCGCGAAGGCCTTCGGTCTTGAGGACGATGTGGAGCGCGCCAAGGCGGCAAAGCATTGATCGGACCATGGCGCGGTTCGGCACTTAGGAGAAACGGCAGGACATGAGCGGGCAGAGTCTTGAAACCGTCGTCGGGCGCACGCGGCTTAAAAATCCAGTGATAGCGGGAGCAGCCGAGCATTTGATTGATGCCGATGGCGTCAGGCGGGCGCTTCGCGCCGGCGCTGCCGCGGTGGTTGCGAAATCGACCAACGAATCCCAGGCGGCGCGCGACCAGTTGCAGCAGGCCGAATACATGGTTCTGGACGAGAACTGGCGCCCGGTGCCGTGGGGGCGGTCTGCGCCGAAGTCAGCTTTCGTTGCGTGCCGCTCCGGCCTGACCCCGCAATCCTTCGAAGAATGGCTGGAGCAGACGGCGGGTCTCGATCGCGAGGCGCGAAGCTATGATGCGTATGTGGTCGGGAGCCTGATCTTGTCCGATCTCGATCGGGCCGTGACGATGGCCAGGCAGATCGAATCTGCCGGATTGCGTATTTTAGAACTCAACATCGGCACGCCCTATGCGAGCCAGTCGGCCAAGGGCGCGGTCTCCACGGAGCTCTTGCCGGAGCGCGTCGGCGAGATTGTGAGAGCTGTCCGCGCGGCGGTTACAATTCCTCTGTGGGTCAAGATATCAGGACAAAGCGAACGGGTTCCTGATCTGGCGCAGTCGGCGTTCGATGCCGGTGCGGATGCGGTGGTGATGGCCGGCAGGCTGCTTGGCCTCATTCCCGATATTGATACGTTCGAACCCATGCTCGGGACCACGCTCGGCGTCGGCGGTCCCTGGAATCTCCCGCTTACTTGCCATTGGCTTGCGATGTCGCGACGCCGGTCGGGGCCAGAGAAATCGCTGATCGCGACCAACGGCGCCCAGACCGGTCTCGATGTCGTCAGGATGATGCTGGCGGGCGCCTCCGCCGTCGAGATGTCGTCGCAGGTGATGCTGCGTGGCTTCAGCGTTCTGTCCGATGCGATCGCCGAGATCGAATCCTACGCGGCTGCAAAAAATATCGACATCGCCGAGCTGATCGGTCGCGCCGCCGACTCGCGCAAGAGTTTCGCCGAAATGAAAGTCTTGCCGGATAACTGGCGACGCTATTTGCCGGAAGGCTGAATCGACCGCGCACAATTCGCGACAAGAAATTATATCGAGGGGAGCAGGGCAGGATGAATGTTTTAACGAGCGGCCGGGTCCTGCCTGGAGATCACGCGCTGAATGAACATGCGCTCATGCGCCGGATCACCCTTCGCGTGGTGCCGCTGACGGTTCTGATCTATCTCATCGCCATTATCGATCGCGCCAACGTCGGCTTCGCCAAACTCCAGATGGTCTCCGATCTGCACATGACCGAGCAGCTCTATGGGCTCGCGTCATCGCTGTTTTTCATCGGCTATCTGTCGCTGGAAATTCCAAGCGCGCTGGCGGTTCACCGATTTGGCGCCCGCGCCTGGTTCGCGCGCATTCTGTTGACGTGGGGGCTTTTCACGGTTGCGGGCGCCTGGGTCACGTCGGGAAGCATGTTCGCGGCGTTGCGATTTTTTGTCGGATGCGCGGAAGCGGGCGCCTATCCCGGTATTATTTATTACTTCACGCTCTGGTTCCCGAAAACCTACCGCGCCCGGGTTCTGGGCTTTCTCACGCTTGGAAGCGCATTCGGAAACATGTTCGGATCGCTCGTGAGCGGCGCATTGCTTGATCTTAATGGCACCTTGGGCCTTTCGGGCTGGCAGTGGGTTTTCATCGCCACGGGATTTCCGGCCATCGTGCTGACGCCGATCGTGTTGGCCTTCCTGCCGAACGTGCCGGCAAAGGCGGCGTTTCTGTCGGACGCCGAGAAGAGCTGGCTGGCTGCGGAAATGTCGACGGAGGCGCCTGCCGCTCACGCCGGCAATCCCTTCACCGCGATCTGGGATCGCCGCGTTCTCCTGCTGTCGTTCACTTACATGCTGATTCTGGCATCGCTCTATGGCGTCATCTATTGGCTTCCGACCGTCGTGAAGGCGTTCGGCGCCACCGGAACCCGGAATGGAATCCTGAGCTCGATTCCGTGGATGATCGCCGCGGTGTTTCTGATCATCCTGCCGCGCCGGCTGCGGAAGGAGAGTGTGGTCCTGACGGCCATGGTCGTGATTTCGGCTGTCGGTCTCGTCTGCTTCTACCTGAGCACAACGGTTCCGGAGAACTGGATGCGGCTCGTCGCGCTGTCGATCGGCACGCCGTGCATATCCCTGCTGTTTCCATGCCTGTGGTTCTTGCCGTCGCTGTTCTTCACGGGAACGCGTGCCGCAACCGCGATTGCAGCGATCAGCACCATCGGGAATTTGGGCGGCTTCTTTGCTCAGAACGCGATGCCGTGGGTCGCGCATGCCGCCGGCGCTCCGGTTGCGGCCATGCTCGTTCCTTCGGCCTGTCTCACCGCCGTCGGTATGCTCGCTCTCTACATGAGGACGCGGGGATTCGGCGAAGAGACCTTGGCGGCTGTTCAGCCGGCGCGTTGAAAACTTCCGTAAGTGCCTTTGTGGAAGACCAGCGGGCTGCACGCGATGTCGTCGCCGGAAAGCACTTCGCCGAGAATGATGTCGTGGTCGCCCGCTTTATGGATGGTCGCGACCCGGCAACACAGTTGAGCCGCCGCACCTCGTAGCAGCGGCAGGCCGTCGGCACTGAAGTCGACGGCAATATCAGCGAACCGGTTCTCGCCTGACTTGGTGAAGCGGGCCGGCAGATCGGACTGATGGTGCCCGAGAATGTTGACCGAGAACAGTTCTCGGTTGCGGATGGCCATGCCGGTGGTGCTGCCGTCGTTCATGCAAAAAAGCAGCATGCATGGCTCCAGCGATACCGACGTCAGCGAGTTGACGGTCGCACCAAACAGCTCACCATTCCATTCGGTCGTGATCACGGCGACGCCGGTTGCGAACGCTCCCATCACGGAGCGGAAGCGCATGGGATCGATGGTGCCGCCATGCAGGCCTGGCGCCTGTGAGCCCTGAGTTTGCATGGAAGAAGACGAGAGCGGTTTATTCATCTCGCTTTGATCTCCTTAGGCGCGCGCGGCGGAGACGCCGCGATGCCTCACTTCTTCATCATGTGATAGCTGAGCTCGCCGGGGTCGGTCAGGTCAGGCACCCTCCATCCGTCCAGGTCGTATTCCGCCATGCAGTCCTCGGCAAAACCCTTGAACCGGTCGGCATTGCCGGACGCCTGTGCGCCGAACAGGCAGTAGCGGCGAATTTCCTCGGTCGAGCCGCCATAGTTGATTTCGTAGAGTTCGTGCCGTCCGCCGAATTCGCTGCCGATACAATCCCACAACAGCTTGAGCAGCTTGACGCGCTCCTCGGCCTTGTAGCCGTTCGAGCCGCGCAAATAGCGATCGAGATAGGGACGGATCTCGGCGTTCTTGAAATCGCTGGAATGACTGTTGAGATAGATCAGGCCGGACGCGACGGTCTGCTCGATCAGGTATTTCACCTTGGTGTAGGCCATCGTCGCGATGATCTGGTAGGCATTGCCCGGATCCATGTTCGGCAGCAGATAGTCGCCGATCCAGGGTTTCGGATCGCGGACCATCGCGTCCGACAGGCTCCAGAACAGGTTGCGCCAGGCGATGACCTCGCCGACATTGGCCTGAACGCCGCGATAGTCCTTGGTGCCGGCGGCTTCCGTCGCCTTCAGCAGCAGCCCGCTGATGAAATCGAGCTTGACCGCAAGCCGCGTGCAGCCATGCACGACGAAACGCGGCAGGAAGCCGGTGCGCGGGAAGAAATTATTTGCCTTCTCGATGTCGCCATAGACGAACACGTTCTCCCAGGGCACCAGCACCTTGTCCATGATGAACACGGCATCGTTTTCATCGAGCCGGCTCGAGATCGGATAGTCGAACGGACTTCCCATCACGCTCGCGCTCATCTCGTACGACGTGCGGCAGATGAACTTCACGCCGGGTGCATTGGTCGGCACCATGAACACGGCGGCGAATTTCTTGTCCTGCAAGGGAATGAGGCCGTGATGCGCGACGAAAGTGTAGTTCGTCAGCACCGAACCGGTCGCGACCACCTTGGCGCCGGACACGATGATGCCGGCATCGGTTTCCTTCTCGACATGGCAGCAGACGTCGGCGACTTCGTTCGGCGGACGATCGCGGTCGACCGGCGGATGGATGATCGCGTGATTGATGAAGGGCACGCGCTCCTGGCTGAACTTGTACCAGCGCTTCGCATTCTCCTGGTACGGATCGTAGAAGTCGGAGTTCGCGCCCAGCGTCGCAAGGAACGCGGCCTTGTAATCCGGCGCGCGTCCCATCCAGCCGTAGGTGATCTTCGCCCATTCCGCGATCGCGTTACGGCCCGCGATCATCTCTTCCATGGTTTTCGGCGCCTTGAAGAAGGCGTGGGTCATGCCGCCATTGCCGGTATCGGTCGGCAGCAGGATCTTGTCCTTGCGATCGCCGTGGAGCGCATCATAGAGGCGGGCGACCATGCGCGCGGTGTTGCGGAAGGCGGGATGCGTCGTGACGTCTTTGACCTTCTCGCCGTAGATGTAAACGGCCCGGCCGTCTCGCAGCGAGTTGAGATATTCCTGTCCGGTTTGCGGGCGACTGACTTTGACGTTGCCGGTGTTCTCCGGCGCACTTGCCTGTGCCGCGTTTCCCTGCGCCTTGCCTGCCATCGCGTAGTCTCCCCTCCAGCTAATGTTCGATTATCGAACGTTTGTCCGTATTCCGAACTTGGCATAACGATACGGCTGCGCTTAGCTGTTGGCAAGGGGAGGGCGTTGGTCAGACCATGATCGAGGAGACCTGGCCTGCGAGGCGGTTGAGCTCGGCGAGAAAGCGGTCACGCATCTCGTTTCGTGTCGTCCGCGTTGCATGCGTCGACAGGTTGATGGCGCCGACAGCTTGTCCGCTGCGGTCGAGCACCGGCACGGCGAGTGCGCGCAGGCCACGCTCGAGTTCTTCGTCGACGATGGAGAATTTCTGTTCGCGGTCGTCGCGGATGCGGTCGAACAGCGCCTGAAGGTCGGTGATGGTTTGCGGCGTGTAGGCCTCGATGCGCTGGGACTTCAGCCGCCGCCAGATCTCAGCTTCATCCAGGTAGCCGAACAGGATGCGGCCGAGCGCCGTATGCATCGCAGGCAGCCGGCTGCCGACCGACAGCGTCGTCGACATGATTCTGCGGGCCGGCACGCGCGCGACGTAGACGATGTCGTTGCCTTGCAGGATCGCGGCCGAGCAGGTCTCGCCGAGCCGTTCGCTGAGTTCGCGCATCAGGGGCTGCGCGCGGTCGATCCAGCTCTGGGTCGACAGGTAGGCAAAGCCGAGGTTGAGGATTTGCGGCGACAGCGAAAACGTCCGGCCATCCTGTTCGACATAGCCAAGTTGCGTGAGGGTGCGCAGCACGCGGCGTGCGGTCGCCCGCGACAGGTCCGCGACCTGGGCGGCTTCCGACAAGGTCATCGTCGGCCGCAGTCTTCCGAACGCGCCGAGCACGGCGAGGCCCTTGGCGAGCGTCGACATGAATTCCTTGTCGTCGGGGTCGCCTTGATATGGGTGCGGCGCTTGCGGCATGAGGCGGCCTGTTGACTCCATGGGAACCTTGGCGGAGACTGGTCGGCATACGAACGATTGTTCGAATATCGAACGCCGGTCCGTCTGTCAATCGACTTAAACATCGACGTGGAAGATGAGAACCCGGCGCATCCGACAGGGGAGGACGCGCAGATGACCCGCCACATCACCAGTTCGATTCATCGCCGTGCGATCGACCGCCGCACGCTGCTGAAATATTCGGCCGCTTCCGGCGCCATGCTGTCGGTTGGATTGAAGTCCCCGGCGATCGCGCAAACGCGCCCCATCAAGCTCGGCTATGTCTCGCCGCAGACCGGTCCGCTTGCCGCCTTTGCGGAAGCCGACAACTTCATCATCAGCAATTTCAAGGAAGCGACCAAGACCGGCATCAAGGTCGGCAACGCCACCGTGCCGGTCGAAGTCATCGTGAAGGACAGCCAGTCCAACCCGAACCGCGCCGCCGAGGTCGCAAAGGATCTGATCGTCCAGGACAAGATCGATCTGATGCTGGTGGCATCGACGCCCGAGACCACCAATCCGGTTTCGACCCAGTGCGAAATCGAGGAGGTGCCGTGCATCTCCACCATGGCGCCGTGGCAGCCCTGGTTCATCGGCCGTCAGGCCAATCCCACAGGCGGCCCGCCGGCCTGGAAGGGCTTCAACTACACCTATCACTTCTTCTGGGGGCTCGAAGACGTCATCGCCGTCTACACCAACATGTGGGGCCAGGTCGCGACCAACAAATCCGTCGGCGGACTGTTTCCGAACGATGGCGACGGCAATGCCTGGGGCGATAAGGCCGTCGGCTTCCCGCCGGTTTTGGACAAGTTGGGCTACAAGCTCACCGATCCCGGCCGCTACCAGAACCTCACCGACAATTTCTCGGCGCAGATCGGCGCGTTCAAGTCAGCCAATTGCGAGATCATCACCGGTGTGGTGATCCCGCCGGATTTCACCACCTTCTGGAAACAGGCGTTGCAGCAGGGCTTCAAGCCGAAGGTCGCTTCGATCGGCAAGGCGATCCTTTTCCCGGTCGCGGTCGAGGCGTTGGGCAAGGACGGCAACAATCTGTCGTCGGAAGTCTGGTGGTCGCCGAACCATCCGTTCAAGTCATCTCTGACGGGGATGAGCGCCAAGGATCTCGCCGCCGCCTATGAACACGCGACCAAGAAGCAGTGGACGCAACCGATCGGTTTCGTGCACGCGTTGCTTGAACTCGCGGTCGACGTGATGAAGCGCACGCAGGATCGTGACGGCAAGGCGATCACCGCGGCGGTGGCCTCCACCAACCTCGACACGGTCGTCGGCAAGGTGCAGTGGAACGGGGCGAACCTGCCGCCGTTCGCCGCCAAGAACGTCACCAAGACGCCGCTGGTCGGCGGCCAATGGCGTTACAAGGACGGCAAATACGATATTGTCATCACGGACAATAAAACAGCGCCGGCGATTCCTGCCGCGGGCAAGATGGAAGCGATCACCTGATCGCGAATTTTCATGCTGCTGGAAGTCGCCGGTCTGAAGAAAAGCTTCGGCTCGATCGTCGTCGCAGATGACCTCAATCTAGCCGTAGCATTCGGCGAGGCCGTCGGCATCATCGGGCCGAACGGGGCGGGCAAGACCTCGGTGTTCAACCTGATATCAGGCGAACTCGCGCAAGACGCAGGCGTCATCCGCTTTGACGGCCGCGATCTTGCAGGGCTAGCCCCGCAAGGACGTTGCCGCGGCGGCCTTGGCCGCACCCGCCAGATCCCGCAGCCGTTCGAAAAGCTCACCGTGTTCGAGAATCTCCTGGTCGGCGCGGTCTATGGCCGGGCCAAGACCGAGCGCGAGGCGGCGCAATCCTGCGGCGAGATTCTCGATCGGCTTGGCCTGCTCAAGCGCGCCAATACGCTGGCCGGCTCGCTGACGCTGCTCGAACGCAAGCGGCTGGAGATGGCGCGCGCGCTCGCCACCGAACCTCGGTTGTTGCTGCTCGATGAGATTGCCGGCGGGCTGACGGAAGCAGAGTGTCTGGAACTCGTCGGCACCATCAATGACGTCAGGCGCACCGGCGTTGCGATCCTTTGGATCGAGCATGTCGTGCATGCGCTGAACGCCGTCGTCGATCGCCTTGTGGTTCTCAATTTCGGACGTAAGGTTGCCGAGGGAGTGCCGAAGGACGTAATGCAGATGCCAGAGGTGCGTCAGATCTATATCGGCATCGAGGCCTGACGCATGCCGCTGCTCGAGACTCGCAAGCTTACCGCCTTCTATGGCGACTTCCAGGCGCTGTACGGCATCGACACGACGCTGGAGAAGGGCGAGACCATCGCCATCATCGGTGCGAATGGCGCCGGTAAGTCCACTTTCCTCACGACCATCGCCGGCCTCATTCACGCCTCCGCCGATAGTGTCCTGCTCGACGGCGCGCCGATCGGCGCGCGCGCCGCAGCCGACATCGTCAAGCTCGGCATTGCACTGGTGCCCGAAGGACGGCGGCTGTTTCCCTCGCTGACGATAGAGGAAAACCTGCGGATCGGCGGCTACGGCAACAAGACGAAGGGCGCCTGGACGCTCGATCGCGTCTATTCGCTGTTTCCGGTGCTCAGGGAGCGGCGCTCTTCCGCCCCATCGACGTTGTCAGGCGGGCAGCAGCAGATGGCGGCGATCGGCCGCGCCTTGATGTCCAATCCCCGCATTCTCTTGTGCGACGAAATCAGCCTGGGGCTCGCGCCGATCATCATCGCCGACATTTATGCGGCGCTTCCGCAAGTCAAGGCTGAGGGCACCAGCATCGTGCTGGTCGAACAGGACATCGTGCAGGCCATGAAGGTGGCCGATCGCGTCTATTGCTTCCAGGAGGGTCGGCTTTCGCTCGCTGGCCGTCCAAAGGACCTGACACGCGAGTCGATTCACCGCGCCTATTTCGGGCAATGAGATGACGGCTTAAGAGATGACGGGCTGGCTCGATGCATTGATCCAAGGCGTTCTGCTCGGCGGGCTCTATGCTTTGTTTGCTGCCGGGCTGTCGCTGATCTTCGGCGTGATGCGGCTCGTCAATCTCGCCCATGGCGACTTCATCGTGGTCGCGGCCTATATCATTCTGCTGGTGGCAAGCCAGCTCGGCCTCGATCCCTTTGTCGCGGCGCTGATCGCGCTTCCGATTTTATTTATCGTCGGCTACGCGCTTCAGCGTGTGCTGCTCAATCGCGCGCTGGGACGCGATCTGTTGCCGCCGCTGCTGGTGACCTTCGGCCTGTCGATCATCATCCAGAACGGGCTGCTGCAGCTATTCTCTGCCGACAGCGTGCGCTTGCGCTCCGGCGCGATCGAAACCGCCTCGATCGCGCTTGGCGGCGGCATTGCGGTCGGCGTCGTGCCGCTGCTGACGCTGTTGTCAGCGATCGCGGTGATCGTGTTTCTCAACTTCGTCTTCTACCGCACTGCCATCGGACAGGCCTTTCGCGCGACCTCGGACGATCTGGAAATCGCCCAGCTGATGGGGATCGATGTCAGCCGCATCTTTGCGATCGCCATGGGGCTGGCCTTTGCCGTGATCACGATCGCGGCGCTCTATCTGGGACTGCGGGCGAATTTCGATCCCACCATCGGCCCGGCGCGGCTGCTCTATGCTTTTGAGGCCGTGATCATCGGCGGTCTCGGCAGCTTCTGGGGAACGCTGGCGGGCGGCATCGTGCTCGGCGTGGCCCAGACCATCGGCGCGCGGATCAATCCGGAATGGCAGATCCTGTCCGGGCATCTGGCTTTCCTCATCGTGCTGGTGATCAGGCCGCGTGGCCTGTTCCCGCGCGCGCTGGACTAAGAGGAAGCGGCGATGGAGACAGGTAGCCCCAAGCAAGCGTTCCGGATCGAAACCGCGGGCCGCGGCGCGCGCTTGTCCGCCGGGCTCATGTGTGCCGTTCTGCTAGCGGGCGTGTTGCTTCCGGCCTTCGCCAGCCGCGATCTGATCCAGAACCTCATCTTTCTGTTCTATATGATGGCGCTGGCGCAGTGCTGGAATTTGCTGGCGGGCTATGCTGGCCTGATTTCGGTCGGCCAGCAGGCCTTTGTCGGCTTGGGCGGCTACCTTCTGTTCGCGCTGACATTGCCCGGCGGTATCAATCCGCTGCTTGCGATTCCCGTGGTGGGCGTCGTTTCGGCGGCATTGGCGTTGCCGACGGCGCTGATCGTGTTCCGCCTGCGCGGTGCGTACTTCGCAATCGGCACCTGGGTCGTGGCGGAGGTCTATCGTCTTGTCTTCGCCCAGTTCAGGATGCTTGGCGGCGGCACGGGCACGTCGCTCGATCCTCAAGTCACGTCGTCCGTGCCCGGCATCGAATGGGTCAAGGCGATGCTGAATGTCCGCACGCCGGCGGCGCGCGACATCATCTCGTACTGGCTCGTGCTGGCGCTGATGGTCGGTACCTTGGCGCTCGTCTATTTCATGCTGCGCTCGCGCCGCGGGCTGGCGCTTGGCGCGATCCGCGACAACGAAACTGCAGCCGCAGGCCTCGGCGTCGACATTTACCGCGTCAAGCTTGGTGTCTATGTCGCAAGCGCCGCGATGACCGGAATGATCGGGGCGCTGATCTATCTTCAGAAGGCGCGCATCTCGCCGGATGCCGCCTTCTCGGTGCTGGACTGGACCGCTTACGTCATTTTCATCACGGTGATCGGCGGCATCGGCACCATCGAGGGTCCGATGGTGGGAGCGGTCATCTTTTATCTGATGCAGCGTTATCTCGCCGACTTTGGCGCGTGGTATCTCATTGTGCTGGGCGCGCTCGGAATCTTCGTGATGCTGTTCGCGCCAAAAGGCCTCTGGGGCTTCGTTTCCGAGCGCTATAATCTGACGCTGTTTCCAACCCGGCGCAAACTCGTCGTCTATTCGGCCGAGAAAGAGGACTGACGTTTCAAGCCGTCAGCGAAGCGGCTCGATCGTCACCGCCAGCCGAGGGCCGGGGCGATGTGGGTCAGGATTGCCTCGATGACGTGTGCGTTGTAGGCAACGCCGAGTTGGTTGGGGACGGTCAATAATAGCGTATCCGCCTCGGCGATTGCTTCATCCTGCTTCAGTTGTTCGATGAGCACATCCGGCTCGGCGGCATAACTGCGGCCGAAGATCGCGCGGGAATTCTCATCGATGAATCCGATCTGATCCTTGCCGTCTTGTTCGTGCCCGAAATAGCTGCGGTCGCGGTCATCCACCAACGCGAAAATGCTGCGGCTGACGGACACCCGCGGCTCGCGGGTGTGGCCAGCCTCTTTCCAGGCGGCGCGAAAGCTGCGGATTTGGGCGGCCTGCTGGATGTGAAACGGCTCGCCGGTCTCGTCGCTCTTCAAGGTCGAGCTCTGCAAGTTCATGCCGAGCTTGGCCGCCCAGATCGCCGTCGCGTTCGAACCGGCGCCCCACCAGATGCGCTCGCGCAGGCCTTCAGAAATCGGCTCGAGGCGCAGCAGTCCCGGCGGATTCGGAAACATCGGCCGTGGATTGGGTCGCGCAAAACCCTGGCCGCGCAACAGATCGAGAAAAATCTCGGCATGACGCCGCCCCATGCCGGCGTCGTCCTCGCCCTCGCCCGGCTGATAGCCGAAATGCCGCCATCCATCGATCACCTGTTCGGGCGAGCCCCGGCTGATACCGAGCTGCAGACGTCCGCCGGCGATAAGGTCGGCGCTGCCTGCGTCCTCGATCATGTAGAGCGGGTTCTCGTAGCGCATGTCGATGACGGCGGTGCCGATCTCGATCCGGCTGGTTCTTGCGCCGACGGCCGCGAGCAGAGGGAAGGGCGAGGCTAGCTGGCGCGCGAAATGATGGACGCGGAAATAGGCACCGTCCGCACCCAACTCCTCGGCCGCAACGGCAAGGTCGATGGATTGCAACAGCACGTCCGCCGCCGAGCGGGCGCCTGACTGTGGTGAGGGATTCCAGTGTCCGAAGGAGAGAAAGCCGATCTTTTTCATGCGGGCAATCTAGTGATGGCTGAGCGCGATTTCCACTGCCGATTTCTGGCAGCGAGACGGCCCGGGGACTGAGCTAGTACCCACTTTCCGAAGTTCGTGCTCCATCGCAGCACCCACCTTCACGAACTTCGGAAAGTCATGGGTACTAGCAAACTTATTGAATCTAGTACCGCTTTATCGATCTGAAGTCCCTGATCGAACTCGCCGCTTGCGGTGCAGGGACTTCAGATCGGCGGTACTAGTCGTGCGCCCATTCCCCGACCACGCGGTGCACCTCCACGAGATGCTCCCGGAGTTGCTCGAGCGCGAAGCCGAGTGCGAACAGCCGCTCGGCGTCCTCGCTTTTCATGGCGCGCGTCAGTCCCTCGCGCCGCACCGCTCCGAACCTCTCGATGTAATCCCGGAACGGGGCGTCGATAGGGCCGAGCGGAGGCGGGGGCTTTTGGTCGCGCAAGGCAGCGCCGCTGGCGCGGAGGAAATCGCGGCTCGTGGTCTCGATCTTCTTGAGCCGCGGCGTCAACTGTGCCGCGATCTCTTCGGGCAACTCGCATCCGACCGCGCGGCCCAGCAGCACGATGTCATGGCGCAACCGCAACAGCGTACGCAACAGCGGGCCGGTGTTGGGGCCGGAGGTGAGGCGCGCATTGCGCTCGTGCTCGGCTTCGGCTCCGGTCGTGTTCAACCGCGTCAGCGCGGCAGCAATCCCGTCCTGAATCCTCCGGCGTTCCGCAAGGTCAAGCTCGCGGGTGTGGTCTTCCAGAAACCTTGAGAGGCCATCCGCCAACAGGTCGAGCATATCGGCTGCAGCCTGGATGGTGATCGTATTCGCGCGCGAGGGAAACAGCAGAAACGACACGATGAAGCCAACGGCACCGCCGACGGTGACCTCCAGTATGCGATCGACCGCGGAGCCGGCCGGACTGACATGCTGCATGCTTGGCACCAGCAACACGATGATGGCCGTTACCGGCAGCACGTTGAAATTGGCGCGGAATGAAGCGATGAAAGCAAGCGGCGCGATCGCAAGCGCCAACACGGCGAGCAGGGCCCATTCGCTTTCGTGCGGGATCAGAATCGCCAACGCCCCGCCATAGGCAACGCCACCGAAGGTGCCGATCAGATAGTCGCTCGCTACCTTCAATGAGCGGCCGAGGCTCATCTGGGTCACGATCAGCGATGTCAGGACGGCCCAGAGCGGCAGATGCAGGTGCAGGACCTGCGCTACGGCGAAAGCGAGCACTGCGGCGACCGTCACCCGAAGCGCCAGGATCAGCTGCAGCCGGTAGCGGTGAATCCATTTGCGGATCGACGTCAGCAGTCGGGTGAAGCGGGTTTCCTCAGAAAACATTCGGCGGGACACTGAGAAGAGGAAATCCCGGTTTAAGCCAGCTTCTGCGCGAACACAATGTCAGACGAAAATGCAATCGGGCTCCGGCCATATTCGGCGCGGAGCCCGACATCTTTCAAAGGGTTATTCTAAACGGCTCAATG
Organism: uncultured Alphaproteobacteria bacterium; assembly: GCA_963775545.1. GTDB lineage: Bacteria > Pseudomonadota > Alphaproteobacteria > Rhizobiales > Xanthobacteraceae > Bradyrhizobium. Next base: position 299,019 of record CAVZJE010000007.1, on the reverse strand, counting down.
TGCCAGCGGATCGGGCCGCATCTGCACCTTGAACACTTTGGGATAGGCTTCCTTGCCGCCTTCGCCATGGAAGTTCGCGCGCGTGCCTGACGTGGTCCAGATGCCGCGGCCCTTCCATCCCAACGCGTCATTGTCGATGCGGCCGTCGACGTTCTTGGTGAAGAAGCCGAGCGGATAGGGCATGCGCAGCGTAACGAACTTGCCCTTGACCAGCGCCATCAGCGCTTCGGCACCGTTGGCTTCCGCGACCGGCACGTTGGCGCCGAGGCCCAGGATGTTGTAGCGGTCGACCCACACATAATAAGCGTGGTTGGCGCTGCCCTTGGGATCGAGGCCTTTGAACTGTGGGCCGGGCAAGCGGTAGAGGTGCCAGCCTTCCGGACATTGCTTGCCGTCCGCGGTGGTCGGGCCGTTGAGCGGGCCCTTGCACAGCCGGCGGTCGAAGCTTGCGAGCTGACCGCTCGACAGCGCGGTCCAGACCACGCCATCAAGTCCGATATCGAGTCCGCGCGGACCGAATGTGCCTTCCGGCGGCTGATACACTTCCGCAAGCGCCGTGTTCGCGGGATCGGCTCCCGGCGTCAGGCGAATGATGTAGCCGGGCTGGTCGATGCGGGAGAAGCCGCGATCCATCGACTGGCCCCAAATCGAATCGTCGACCGGGCTCGGCATGATGCCGTAGAACGAGGCGGCGATGCGCTTGTCCTTGGTCGGATCGACGGGATCCTTAGGCCCGACATATGCATCGCGCTTGCCGTTGCCGTTGGTGTCGATGACGAGCGCGGTCCAGCCTTGCGAGGCGACGCCGTCATGGGTTTCGCGGAACTGCTTGGTGCTGAGCCAGCCGACGATGCCGCCGCCGGCGCCCGGACCGCCCGCGCTCATCCACAACGTGTCGTTGGCGTCGTGCCCGAAAAAGAGGTGATGGGTCGAAAAGCAGGTGTTGATCAAATCCCATTTGCCGGTCGTGGGATCAAAGCGCGACAGCTCGCGTGCGGCGGTCGCCTGCGGATCGGCTTTCGCGGAAGGAAGGTTTGAACCCTGCTTGCAATAGTCGGGATTGGCCGGCGGGCGCAGTTTGGCGGTGAACCAGACCTTGCCTTGTTCATCCATCATCACGTTATGGATGCTCGTGTGCCCGTCCCAGATCGCCTCGTCGCCCCAATAGGCCGAGGTGCCGTGCGGCGCGTCCGCCGAACCCGTCATTTTGGGATCAAGGTAAGGCTCCTTGATGGTGGAGGCGATGTTCTTGACGGGATCGAGCGTGGGAATGAGGTCCGTGCTCTCCTCCGGCGATCCATAGATCAGCCCGTTCGCATTCAGATGCGGATTACGCTTGTCGGTTGAGATCGCGTCGTGCTGGTAATGCGTCGGGGAGGCCCAGTCCCACTCCGTGTAAACGACGTTGCGCTCGATGCCCGTGGGGCGCTCCGGCTTGTCAAACGGCAATGCGCCGGCGGCGATCTTGTCGGTCCACTTGGAAAACGTCTCATAGACCTTGTCGGGCCCGAGGCTGTTGATCGCGGTGGCCATGTATTCCATGGCTTGTCCGGCTTGGGTGCGCATCGCCCAGGCGGTCTGCGAGTCGTGGGCCTGGTCCATGAAGAACTTCGGGATTTCGCGGATGCCGTGCGTGCCGAGGGCATGGCAGGACTGGCACATGTTCTTGACGGTATCGACAAACTGCGCCTGGCTTTTCATCGTGTCGGGCATCTTGTTGCCCTTGGCGCCGGTGCCGGGAAATTCACTCGCAGGCGGAATGTCGAGCAGGGAATACCAGTACATGCCGGGATAATGCTGCGCATCGGCGGCAGCGGATGCGGCAGGCTTGACCTTGAAGTCGAGCAGCTTGCCCGGACGTGCTTCGATCGGAGTGCTGTCGGTCAGGCCATAGCCGCGAACCCACACTTTATAATTCGCGTCCGGCAGCTCGGGAATGACGAAGCGGCCCTGATCGTCAGACACCACGATCTTCGCATATTTGGTCGGCAGGTCCTTGGTCTCGGCGATGATCCAGACGCCAGCCTCCGGACCCTTCTCGCCAATCACCTGCCCGCCGATGTCATGGGCGGAGATGTTGACGTTGGCCGCGATGACGGCGCCACCGTGCATCAGAGCGAAAGCGCTTGCGCCTGCCGCGATCCATTGATTGAGCTTCATGACTCGTTTCCCCACTATCCGATGATCCCGCCGGCGGTTGTCCGCTTGTTATGACATAACGCCTGTCATTCCCGCTATTTCGACCATAGTCCTCTTGTTGTCGAGAGCTTTCGGCAAGCGTCCTTTCACCGCCGTCCGCTTCTCACATGGTGAAAAACAAAGCTGAGTTGCTTCGCCGTTGGCAGGCCGGTGCCTGCGCGATTGTCTTGGCGACGCGGCTCTTGCCGCGCGACGCGTCAATGCGCTGCGGGATCGGTCGTTACGGTCTGTTTGACCTGAACCACCATCGGCTTGGGCGGATCAGGCATCGCCTGCTCCCAGCCGCCACCGAGCGCCTTGAACAGCGTGACCAGATCGAGCGCGACGTTGGTGGTCGACGCCGCAAGTTGCTGTTCATTCTGGAGCAGGCTGCGCTCGGCATCGAGCACGGTGAGGAAATCGGCGACGCCGTCGTTGTAGCGCGAGCGGCCGAGATCGAGCGCGGCGCGGGTATGGCCGAGCTGGTCGCCTAGTCGCGCGCGGCGGATCTGTTCCAGCCGAAGTGATGCAATCGCGTTGACGACTTCATGCCAGGCTTGCAGCACCGTCTTGTGATAGGTGAGGGCGGCCTCCGCCTGCTGCACTTCGCTCAGGTTGAGCATGCTTTTCAACCGAAAGCCGTCGAAGATCGGCAAGGTCACGCTGGGGCCGGCCATGTATTGCAGCGAGCTCGCATTGTACAGGCTGCTGAACTGCAGCGAGTTGAGCACGACCTGGCCGTTAAGCTGGAATTTTGGATAGAACGACGCAACCGCAACGCCGATATTGGCGGTCGCGGCATGCAATTGATCCTCCGCCTCGCGAATGTCGGGCCGGCGGCGCGCCAACTCCGACGGCAGCCCCAAGGGAACGTGCGCCGGCAGCCTCAGAGCGCGCGCCGGGCCGAGTTCGGCATTGAGCGAGGTCGGCGGCATGTCGAGCAGCAACGCGATCGCATTCTGATACTGGATTTGCTGTTGCTGCAGGCTCGGCAGTTGTGCGCGGATGCCTTCAACCTGCGCTGCGGCATTTTCGGCATCCAGCCCGCTGCGCACGCCCTTTTGCTGAAGCTGCTGCGCGAGCTGAAGAATGTCGCGATCGACCCTGAGATTGTTTTCCGCGATGCGAATCTGGTCCTGCGTGCCGCGAAGCTGGATGTAATTGCGCGCGAGCTCCGCGAAGCTTGAGACCAGCGCGTCGCGCCGTCGATCCTCGGCCTGGTCGACCTGTGCGTCGGCAGCCTCGACCTGGCGACGAACGCGGCCCCAGAGATCGAGCTCCCAGGACATGTCGAGGCCGACCGTATACTCGTTGATGGGCTGAATGGGGACGCCGCCCGATCCGGCAGGGCCAAGCAGCGGCGCCAGCAGGCTGATGATTCCGTTCTTGCTGTAGAGCTCGCGCTGATACTTGCCATCGCCGTTGATGCTCGGGAGTTCGGCGGCAGCCGCAGCGCCGCGCTGATAGCGGCTTTCGGCGATGCGGATTGCAGCGGTCCGCACGTCGAGATTGGCGTCGGCAACGCGACTTTCGAGATTGGTCAGAACCGGGTCGCCAAAGATGTTCCACCAATTCGGATCGGTCGGCGCCGGCAGATGCGCGTCCGAGACCGTTTGACCGTTGAAGGTCTTGTTTTCGGGTAGATGAGCATTCGGTTCGACGAAGTCGGGTCCGAGCGTGCAGCCGCCAAGCATCACGAGCATCGCGGCGAAAACGCCACTGCGGCAGCGGTAGAGCTTCGGCATCAATGGCCCCCTCCGGCCCGCATGCCGCCGGTCTTTGGCGATAGCAGGAAGCATAGAGGAACAATCAGAAAAGCCACGATCGCGCAGTCGAAGAACACATCCCGATAACCGAGGATGGCGGCCTGTGTCCGGAACACCTGATAGACCCGGCCCACGGCTTGATCATGCGCCGCGGCGCCGACGCGGCCCATCGCCCGCAGCGCCTGCTCGTATTGCGCGACGAGTGCCTGGTAGGGCTGGTTGAGCGGCGTGAGCCATTGCGACAGGTAACTCTGATGCACCTGCGAACGCTGCGTCACCTGCGAGGTCGCGAGCGCAATGCCGACCGAGCCGAAAATATTTCGAAACATCGCGAACAGCGCTGCGCCGTCGCCATTGAGTTCCCGTGGCAACGTCATGTAGGCGATGGTGCTGATCGGCACGAAAAGAAATGCCAGTCCGGCGGTCTGGAAGGTTCGCATGAAGACCAGGGTCTTGAAGTCGATATCCGGGACCAGCGTGCTCGAATAGACCAGCGCAAAGCCGATGACGGTGAAGCCAAACGCGATGAGATAACGAATTTGTACTTTGGCCATCAGCCGGCCAACGAAAGGAATCAGAAGGATGACCGCGATCCCTCCCGGCGACAGGATGAGGCCGGCCCAGGTTGCGTTGTACATCAGCACAGTCTGGGCGAATTGCGGGATCAAGACGGCGCTCGCGTACAAGATGCCGCCGGTGGCGCCGATCATGATACAGCCTCCGGCGAAGTTTCGGTCGGCAAACACCGAAAGATCGACGATAGGCTTCCTGGCGATCAACAGCCAGCCGATCGCTCCCGATATCCCAAGGAAAGCGAGTATGGCCATCAGGCGGATGAAGCCGGAATTGAACCAGTCGGCATCCTCGCCGCGGTCCATCATGATCTCGAGACAACCCAGCCCGATCGCGATCAGGGCGAGGCCGATATAGTCGATGCCGCGGCTGCGGCGGTTCTTTTCCCAGGGCGGGTCTTCGACCATGATTGAAACCAAGAAGGCGGCCACCGCGCCAACCGGCACGTTGAGAAAGAAGATCCAGCGCCACGAGACCTGGTCGGTGATGATTCCGCCGAGCGTCGGACCCAACACGGGCGCGACGATGGTTGCGATCGCGGTGACGCCGAATGCCGCGCCACGCCGTGCCGGCGGAAAATAATCGAGGATGATGGACTGCTGGTTCGGCTGCAGTCCGCCGCCGAAGAACCCCTGCATCAGGCGAAAGATGATGAGCTGGCTGAGGCTTTGCGCGATGCCGCACAAGAACGAGCACACCGTGAACATCACGATGCAGATGATGAAGTAGCGCTTGCGGCCCAGGAGGTCGCCGAGCCAGCCGGAAATGGTCAGAACAATGCCGTTGGCGACGAGATAGGAGGTCAGCGCCCAGGTGGCTTCGTCGTTGCTGGACGAGAGGCTTCCCGCAATATGCGGAAGCGCCACGTTCACGATCGTGGTGTCGAGGATTTCCATGAACGCGGCCGATGTCACGATCACCGCGATGAGCCATGGATTATGTTGAGGCTTCCATGGTTCTTCGGGCTTTGCGTCGCTCATTGCACCCTGACTTTCGGTTCGACCGAAATCCCGAGCGGCAGCGGAATGTTGGGATCGAGCCCCTTGTCGATCACGATCTTCACCGGCACGCGCTGAACGATCTTGATGAAATTGCCGGTGGCGTTCTCGGGCGGGAAGGCGGTGAACTTCGAGCCGGAACCGAGCTGGATGCTGTCGACATGTCCCTCGAGCCGCAGCTGCGGATAGGCATCGACCCGGATGGTGACATGCTGGCCGGGCCGCATGTTGACCAGCTGGCTCTCCTTGAAGTTGGCGGTGATCCAGATTTCCGGCGCGACGATTGAAAATATCTGCTGGCCGGGGGCGACGTAATTGCCCTGTTCGACGTTGCGCTTGGTGATCCAGCCGTCTTGCGGCGCGGTAACCACGGCCCAGGACAGATTCAGATCCGCTTGATCGAGCTTCGCCTGCGCCTGCTCGACCTGGCCCTTGAGTTGGCCTACGGCGGCATCCGTCTCGCCGACGCGTTCCGTGACCGGCGAGTTTTGTGTCACCTGGGCGTCGGCCAGCGCCACCTGCGCTTCGGCCTGCTTCAACGCAGCTTCCGCCGCATCGACATCCTGTTGCGAGGTCGCCGCCTTCGGCAGAGCTTTTTGCCGATCGTAATCGGCCTGCGTCCTGGCTTTGGTCGCCTTGGCCTGTTCGAGCTGGGCCTTGGCCTGTTCGAGCTGCGCCGGAAAATTCTTCTTCGCGACCTCCAGCCCATATTGCTGCCCACGATATTGCGCTTTCGCGGTCGCGAGTGCGCCCTCCGCCTGCTCGCGATCGATCCGGTATTGCCGTGGGTCGATATGGATCAGCGGCTGACCCTTCTTGACGAACTCGTTGTCGTTGACGTCGAGCGAGACGACCTTGCCTGCGACTTGCGGCGAGATGGTAATGGCGCGGCCATCGGTAAAGGCGTCGTCGGTTTCCTCGATGCCGCGGGTCGACAGCCAATAATAGAGACCGCCGATGGCGAGCAGCGTCAGCACCACGCTGCCGATAATGAAGACGGTCGGCCGCCGTTTCTTGATGGTTTCCTCGCGGGCTGCGGCAGTCGCAGTCGCCTTGCCGTTATCGGCGGGCGCAGATTTGCCGGCGTCGGGCTTCGCCTCGTCCGATTTGGGCGCCTCCTGGTCATGGCGCTCGGCGCGCTTCACCTGGGGTGAGCTGCTCTCCTGCTCAACATCGTCAACCGACATAGGGCGCGACCCCCTTCAAACTACTAAATCCGTCAGCCTTGCCACATCTAGTGGTCCGATTCTAACATTCGCATCCCTTCTCAGCGGGCACTTTTGCGAATGTTAGAATCAAAGGACCACTAGCAAATTTATGTTGCTAGTGGAGTTTCGGATTTGACATTCGCTTTCCGAACTTGCGGCTAGGCGTGACGCGAATGTCAAATCCACTCCACTAGTGGCGCCCCGAATATAACCGTACCTGACGGTTCGTTTAGTGACAAGGGTTACTCCAACGCAAGGCAACGCTGGCATGCCTAAAGACCCGGCCACTCGAAAGGTTCCTCGCGGCGCACGGCGGCGCAAGCAACTGATTGACGTTGCTGAGCAAATGCTTCTTGAGCGCGGCTTTCCCGACACCACGATGCAAATGATCGCGGAGGCGGCAGGCGCCTCCAAGGAAACGCTCTACCGGCACTTCGAAAGCAAGGAGCTTTTGTTCGCCGAGATCATCAGCCGGAAAGCCCAGCAGATTTCCGGACCTGACACGCCGATGGCGCGCGGGGGAAGTCCGGAAACGGTGCTGACAGAGCTCGGGGTCAATCTGCTTCGCACCATCGTCACCGGCGAAGCCTCGTTTCTTTTCAGAACCGTTGTGGCCGAGGCTGCGCGCACGCCGGAACTCGGCGATCTCTTCTATCAGCGCGGTCCTGGGCTGACGGTGGAGCGGCTCACGCAATATCTGGCGGAGGCCTCAGCAAGGGGCGAACTGCATTGCGACGATCCAACGCTGGCGGCGCGGCTTTTTCTCGGCGCGGTGGTTTCACAATTTCACCTGCGCCGTCTTTTCCAATCGACGTGGAAGTCGCCGACGGAAAAGGAAATCGGCCGCCACGTCAAAGCCGCCGTATCGATGTTTCTCGCGCAATTCGGCCCGCGATGAATGAGGGTACGTGCTTCTGAATCGGGGCTTTAGGCCGTGTGACCGGGATCAAAGTCGGTCGGAGTTTTCTTCTTCCGTTGCGGCACCATTTTTGCCGGATCCGGCTTGCCCAGCACTCCGCGCGGGCCGAATTGCTCCCGCTGCTGATCGTCCTCGGACTGACGAGGGCGGCCATCATCGAGCTGTGGCCGAACTCTTCTATTTTCTTCGTAGATTTGCGAGCTATGCTTGAGTTTCCGGTTTTCCGTCGCATTCTCTCCTTCGGCCATGGGTATGTCCTCCCGCTGCTGTTGATTGGAGCCAGACATGGGCGTTCCAGACGTTGGCGTTTCTGACATCGGCGTTTCAGTCATGGACGTTAAAGCCAAACGGCGTCGGTCGTTCCGCAAGGCCGGGGCGCCCGGCGCAATTCCTGGGGGAACCCAATGCGCCGGAACGGATTTCCTTGAATTCGTGGCGCCGGGGCGGACCTGCGGATGAATATTCTCGATCCACAGGGTCCTGTTGCGGCGGCGGACAAGGCCATCCTGATCGATTCAATCGCGATCATGCTGGCGATCGTGGTGCCGACGATCGTTGCGATTTTTGCCGTTGCCTTCTGGTTCCGGCAGTCCAATCCGCGCGCACGCCATCTTCCCGACTTCGCGCATTCCGGCCGCATCGAACTCGTGGTCTGGTCGATCCCGGCACTCACCGTCATCCTGCTCGGCGGCGTCGCCTGGATCGGTTCGCACCAGCTTGATCCTGCGGCGCCGGTCGCGGGCACCGGGAGCCCGGTCCGAATCCAGGTCGTTTCGCTCGATTGGAAGTGGCTCTTCATCTATCCGGATCAGCGGATTGCGACCGTCAATTCGCTGACCGTGCCGGTCGGCGCGCCGCTGCAATTCGAGCTGACGTCGGGAAGCGTGCTGAACGTCTTTTTCATCCCGCAGCTCGGCAGCATGATTTACACGATGAACGGCATGGTCACGCATCTCAATCTGCGCGCGGACCAGGAGGGCAACTACCAGGGGCTATCGGCGCATTTTTCCGGTGATGGTTTTCCCGGGATGATGTTCGACGTCCATGTGGTTTCGCCGCTCGACTTTCCCACCTGGGTTGAGTCCACCGCGAAAAGCGGCACCGCGCTGAACGCAGATTCCTACAAGCAGTTGGCGCAGCAGTCGATCGAGACCGGCCGGCCTACCTATCGGCTGCCCGACCCGAGGCTGTTCGATGACATCGCGACCCAGCGCATTCCGCCCGGTCCCGGACCGCAGATCGCCGACAATCCGGCGAAGCCGAAGCCTCAGAGTGGAGCAGCCAGTGGTAGGTAAATTGCCATGTTAGGTAAACTAACCTGGGCCGCCATTCCGTTCGACCAGCCGATCCCGCTGATCGTGGGTGCCGTCGTACTGGTCGCCATCCTGGCGGTGATCGCCTGGGTCATCATCGCAGGCCATCTGCCGTATATCTGGCACGAATGGATCACCAGCGTCGACCACAAGCGGATCGGCGTGATGTACTGCTTGCTGGCGCTGGTGATGCTGCTACGCGGCGGCAGCGACGCCATCATGATGCGTACGCAGCAGGCGATCGCCCTCCATTCGCAAGGTTACCTGCCGCCGGACCACTACAACCAGATCTTCTCCGCGCACGGCACCATCATGATCTTTTTTGTCGGGATGCCGTTCGTGATCGGGTTGATGAATTTCGTGGTGCCGCTGCAACTCGGCGTGCGCGACGTGGCGTTTCCAACGCTTAACTCGGTGGGCTTCTGGCTTACCGCCACCGGCGCGTTGCTCGTCAACGTCTCGCTCGTGGTCGGCGAATTCGCGCGCACAGGCTGGCTGCCTTATCCGCCGCTATCCGAGCTGACCTATTCGCCCGGTGTCGGGGTCGATTATTATCTCTGGTCGCTCGAGATTTCAGGGGTGGGTACGCTTGTGGCCGGGATCAACCTCGTCACCACCGTGCTGAAGCTGCGCACCAAGGGCATGGAATATTTGCGCATGACGATTTTCTGCTGGACCGCACTCGCCGCGAACCTCCTGATCATTGCGGCGTTTCCGATCCTCACCGCGACGCTGGCGATGCTGATCCTCGATCGCTATCTCGACTTCCATTTCTTCACCAATGAAGCCGGCGGCAATGTCATGATGTTCATGAACCTGATCTGGGCCTGGGGACATCCCGAGGTCTACATCCTGGTGCTGCCCGCTTTCGGCATCTATTCGGAGATCGTGCCGACGTTTTCCGGCAAGCCGCTGTTCGGTTACCGCTCCATGGTGATGGCGACCATGGCGATCTGCATCATCTCCTTCTGCGTCTGGCTGCATCACTTCTTCACGATGGGCGCCGGGCCCAACGTCAACGCCATCTTCGGCATCGCCAGCATGATCATCGCGGTGCCGACGGGCGTGAAGATCTACAACTGGCTGTTCACGATGTATGGCGGCCGAATCCGCTTCGCGACGCCGATGCTGTGGTCGCTCGGCTTCATGGTCACCTTCATCATCGGCGGCCTGACCGGTGTTCTCGTTGCCGTGCCGCCGGCGGATTTCCTCCTGCACAACAGCATGTTTCTGATCGCGCACTTTCACAATGTCATCATAGGGGGCGTGCTGTTCGGCGCCTTCGCCGGCTACACCTACTGGTTCCCGAAAGCCTTCGGCTTCCGCCTGCATGAGGGATGGGGCAAGGCCGGGTTCTGGTTCACTCTCGTTGGTTTCTACGTCACCTTCATTCCGCTCTATGCGGCCGGCTTTCTAGGTATGACCCGTCGCATGCAGCACTACGACGTCCCGGAATGGCGGCCCTGGATGATCGTAGCGGGAATCGGCATGATTCTGCTCTCGATCGGCGTGATTTGTCAGGTCATACAGCTTGTCGTCAGCATCCACGATCGCGATGCGCAGAGCCTTCGCGACGTCACCGGCGACCCCTGGGACGGGCGCTCGCTGGAATGGTCCACCGCCTCGCCGCCGCCGGTATTCAATTTCGCGGTCATGCCCGACGTCGAAGGCGAGGACGCTTACTGGGCGATCAAGTCGCGTGCCAGAGAGCAGGGCCTGCTGAGGAGCGAGCCCGAATACAGGGATATCGAGATGCCGCGCAACTCGCCAACCGGCTTTGTCTGCGCCTTCTTCGCCACCATCATGGGCTTTGCGCTGATCTGGCACATCTGGTGGATGGTTGCGCTCGGTGGCGCCGGCGCCTTCGCGACCTTCGTTGCGTTCGCCTGGCGCGACCATGACGAATACGTCATTCCGGCTGCCGAGGTTGCGCAAATCGATCGTGCCAACCGCGAGGTGCGCCTCGCCGCGCTGCGCGCGAGGAGTGCGTCATGACGGATGCGACGCTCGCTCGCGGACATGGCGATCCGTATCACCTGCATGGCGGACGGCCGCATGAGGGACCGGCGTCGAAGCGGATCGTCACCGGCTATGGCTTCTGGATATTCCTGCTCAGCGACATCGTGATCTTCTCCTGCTTCTTCGCGGCCCATGCGGTGCTGCTGCACCGAACTGCCGGTGGTCCGAGCGGCGCGGAGTTGTTTGATCTCAGGAGCGTCGCGGCGGAAACGGCCTTCCTGCTGCTGTCAAGCTTCACCTGCGGCTTGGCGATGATCGCAGCCGATGTCCGTAGCCTGCGCTGGTACCAGATCGGAATGGCCGTGACCTGCCTGCTCGGGCTCGGGTTTCTGGCGCTAGAATTCCGCGAATTCAGCGATCTTGTCGGTCGCGGCGCGGGACCTACACGTAGCGCCTTTCTCAGTTCGTTCTTCACCCTGGTCGGATGCCACGGCCTGCACGTCTCGGCGGGCATTCTCTGGCTGCTCACCATGATGGCGCAGGTGTTCGCCAAAGGATTTCGCGCCGATATCATGCGGCGCCTGTTGTGCTTTGCGCTGTTCTGGCATGTGCTCGACATCATCTGGGTCGCGATCTTCTCCGTGGTTTATCTGCTCGGGAGCGCTGCATGAGCGATCAACATCTGCATCACCCCATCGATCTTGCCCCGGGCGACGAGGAAGAAGTCCGCATCGGCCCGCGCCTGCTTGGCTATTGCATCGGCTTTGGCCTTGCGATCTTGCTGACGGCCACCTCGTTCTTCATTGCCGGCACCGACCTGGTCTGGCAGCCGTCAATTCCCGTGGCACTGGTGGTGCTCGCGATCGCGCAGATGGGTGTGCATCTGGTCTTCTTTGTCCACATCACGACGGATCCCGACAACACCAACAACATCCTGGCGCTGGCGTTCGGCCTGTTGATCGTGTTCCTGGTGATTGCCGGTTCGCTCTGGATCATGTCCAACATGAATCAGAACATGCCGATGCCGCCGCTGAATCAGCTCATGCAGATGCAGCGCTGATCGGGAGCTTGCAGGAAATCATCGGGCGCGATCCTGCCAACGCGGCAGGGCGCGATCGCCTCAGCCAACCCGCGGGTTACGCAGAAATAGAAACAGTGGCGGCCGGTCGCGTCGCGCCCGCGTCTTGCGGGTGAGGGTAGCGAACGGCCGCTGTCTGTTTTCCGAGCCTCATAGGAACTCCGCGATCGTTCCAGTCTCCGGTATTTCACGGAATATCTCTCTGTTTTATTCAGGCGGTGCCCTCGCAACTCGCGCGCACGAAGGAAGCTCGCATCGACTTGCGTCGCCAAGTCATGGTTAAGGAACCGCTAAGGGATTTCAGCCTATCGTGAGCGCAGCCATTCAGGCCCATCGCATTTTTGTTTTCGTCCTGGAGATATCTCGATGCTGCGCAATCTGACCATTGCTCCCAAGCTTGGCATTCTGGTGGGGGCAACGCTGCTCGGCCTCTGCGTTACCGGAGTCATTGCAAGCTACCTGATGCAGCAGGAGATGCTGAGCGCGCGCATGGATCAGACCAAGGCCATTGTCACAATAGCCAAGAACATGGCGGGCGAGCTGAAACGGGAGGTCGACGCCGGCGAAATGACCAAGGATCAGGCCATGGCGTTGCTGCGCAAGCTCGGCAATGCGATGACCTACGACAACGGCTCCGGCTATATCTTTGCGACAACCTATGACGGCATCACTCAGATGGCCCCCGATCCCAAGCAGGTCGGCACCAACCGCATGGACGTTGTCACCAACGGCCGAAAGCTCTCCCAGGAAATCATGGACGGCGTCCGCGCCAAGGGCGAGATCCTGCTGCCCTACGAGTACGTCAAGCCCGGCCAGGAAGCGCCGGTCCGAAAGATCGGCTATGCCGTGGCCATTCCCGGCTTCGACATGTACATGGGCACCGGCGCCTATCTCGATGACCTCGATGCCAAGCTGAAGCCGATTGCCTGGCTGCTTGCTCTCTCCACATTGGTCATTGGCATTTTCTCGGGCGGCATCGCATGGTTCATTGGCCGCGGCATCAGCCGTCCGCTCAATAGGCTCGGCGGCCGTATGCAGGCGCTCGCCAAGGGCGAACTGGATAGCGACATTCCCGGCGCCGGACGCGGCGACGAAGTCGGCAAGATGGCAGTGACCGTCCAGATCTTCAAGGACAACGCGCTGCGCATGCGTGAACTGGAAAAAGCGGAAGCCGCGACACGCGAGCGCGCCACGGCGGAGCGCCGTTCGGCGATGGAAGGCCTCGCCGGCGACTTCGAACGCAGTGTCAATGGCATCGTCCGTTCGGTTTCGTCCGCCGCCACCGGCATGCAGACGACCGCGCAGTCGATGACGGCAACCGCGAGCGATGCCAGCGCACGCGCCGCCAATGTCAGCGCGGCCTCGCAAAGCGCATCCGGCAATGTCGGCACCGTGGCTGCCGCCGCCGAAGAGCTGTCGAGCTCGGTCACCGAAATCTCGCGGCAGGTTGGCCGTTCCAGCGAAATTGCAAGCCAGGCGGTGTCGGACGCCGAGCGTACCAACGCGACCGTGCAAGTGCTTTCGACCGGGGCGGAGAAAATCGGCGAGGTGGTGAAGCTGATCCACTCGATCGCCGCCCAGACCAATCTGCTGGCGCTCAACGCCACCATCGAAGCGGCACGCGCGGGCGAGTCCGGCCGCGGCTTTGCGGTGGTCGCCTCCGAGGTGAAGGCGCTCGCCAACCAGACCGCCAAGGCGACCGAAGAAATCTCGAGCCAGGTCGAAGCGATGCAGCAATCGACGAGCGATGCGGTCGCTGCGATCAGCGGCATCTCCCGCACCATCGCGCAAATGAGCGAGATCACCACCTCGATTGCGACCTCGATCGAGCAGCAGGGCGATGCCACGCGCGAGATCGCGCGCAACATCCAGTCGGTGGCGGCCGGTTCGAGCGAGATCAACGCCCATATCGGCGGCGTCACCACGGCGGCGTCGGCCACGGGGACAGCGGCCTCCGAGGTGTTGGACAACGCCCGCGAGCTCGACAAGCAGTCCGGCATGCTGCGCAGCGCGGTGGACGGCTTCCTCGCCAAGGTGCGCGCCGCTTAAGGCGCGCCCTCAAGCCGGCATTGCCGGAACGGCCGATTGCTGTCACTTTACCCCGTCACGCTGGTTCCAGGCGACGACAGAGGTGAGGGCGCGTCATGGCGCGATTGTTCGCAGCGATATTGCTGCTGGCGGTTCTGCCGGGCTGGACCGACACCAGGGGAATGGTGCGCGTCGAGGCCGCTTCGCCGGACAAGCCCTATGACTTCGTGGTGCACGTTCGGAATATCCCGGACATCAAATACAATCCGCTGGTGCGGCAGGATCGCAATCGGATGGCGCTCGATCTCGTCCGGGGCGAATGTCCGGGCAGCCGTGTCGTCGGCGAGGACACCATCACGACCGAGATCTACGGGTTGACCTCCAGCCTGCCTGACTATGTTGTCCTTGTTAGCTGCGCACGCACAAGGACCTCACGCCGCCCCGGCTAGTGCCCACTTTCCGAAGTTCGTGCTCCATTGCAGCACCCGCTTCCACGAACTTCGGAAAGTTATGGGCACTAGCAAACTCATTGATTCTAGTGCCGCTTTTCTATTTGAAGTTCCTGGATCGAATTTGCCGCTTGGGGTGCAGGAACTTCAAATAGGCGGCACTAGTGTGGCGTCTCTGACGTTCCTTTCAGTGCCGTCGTGAGCTCTTCGAAGGAACGTCAGAGTTTCTTCTGCGCCGCCTGGTTTGCTCGCCGTCAATGTCAATTCCGGGTTTGTTGGCGGAGTCCGCGCGGCTCTTCACGTGATCGACGAAGGCACGCAGCTTCGGCATCATCTGCCGGTTGCCGGGATAGTAGAGAAACACCCCCGGCGCCATCGTCGCGAACGGTTCCAGCACGCGCACGAGTTTTCCCGCTTTCACCGCGCCGGCAGCGATCGGCTCGGGCACTTGGGCAAGGCCCATTCCTTCGACGGCCGCGCCATGCATTGTTGGAATGTCGTTGGCGATAAAAGATCCTGAAACGATGACTTCGATGGCCTCGTTGCCGTTGACAAAAGACCAGGGCGCGATCGACCCGTTCGAGCGGCGCATGCGTAGGCAAGTGTGTTGGCGCAGATCGTCGATGAGTTCTGGGCGCTGCCGCCGGCGCAGATAGTCGGGGCTGCCGACCACAGTCAACAGGTGAGACGGCGTCAGGCGCACCGCGATCATATCGGCCTCGATGAACTGGCCGAGCCGGATGCCGGCGTCAAATCCTCCGGCAGCGATATCGACCATATCCGGGCTTGCAGCGATCTCCACCTCGACCTCGGGATAGGCTTGGCAGAACGACGCGATCAGCCGCTCCAGCAGGTGCGACACCACCGCCCGCGGCACCGTGAGGCGCAACCGTCCGGCAGGCCGCTGCCCAAGGTCACGCGCAACCTCGCTTGCGGCGACGAGCTCCTCGAAGGCGGGCTTTGCGCGCGAAAGGAATTGTTCGCCGGCTTCGGTCAACCCGACACTGCAAGTCGTGCGTATGAAGAGCGCCGCGCCGATGCGCGCCTCGAGTGCGCGTACCGCCTGGCTGATCGCCGATGGCGTCACCCCGAGTTGCGTGGCCGCTCTCCGAAAACTGCGGTGCTGGGCCACGCTCAGGAACGCCTCGACGCCGTCGAGGGCGCCTTGCCTGACTGTGAAGTTCTGCTTCATAGCCCGTCGACATTAACGCGAATAGTGGCTCGCGGGAAGCAGTCGTATATCGGGCTTGCAAATCGGGAGTCGGGCGACGTCGAGGGCCCCCGGGATGCGCGACAATCAAGGGAGCAACACAATGCGAGACGCGACGTTAACCCGGCGCGACATGCTCTGGGCGGCAGGCGCGCTTAGCGTCGGCGCTGCTTTCGCGAAGCCGCCGAAGGCCGCTGCCGCCGAGCCGAGCGGGACTGGTCCGGAGCCGACATCCTGGGTGGATTCCGCGATGCCCGAGGTAACGCATCGCATGATCGAGACGAACGGCATCCGCTTGCATGTGGCGGAGCAGGGGGAAGGTCCACTCGTCATCCTCTGCCACGGCTTTCCCGAATGCTGGTATTCCTGGCGGCATCAACTCCCGGCGCTGGCGAAGGCCGGTTTCCGTGCGGTCGCACCAGACTTGCGCGGCTATGGGCGGAGCGACCGTCCGGAGGCGGTGGAGCAATATACAATTTTCCATGACATCGGCGACATCGTGGGTCTCATCGACGCCTTGGGCGCCAAGCAGGCGGTGATCGCCGGCCACGACATCGGCGCCCCGATAGCATGGCAAGCGGCGCTCCTGCGCCCCGATCGTTTCCGTGCTGTCATTGCTCTCGGCGTGCCGTTTCGGCCGCGAGCGTTTGGCGGCTCGGTGCCGCCGACGACGCTTATGCCGCGGAACGAGAATGCGGTGTTCTACCAGCTCTTCTTGCAGACGCCCGAGGCTGAGGCAGCGCTTGGGCGCGACTTGCGCCGCACGTTCCGATCCCAATTCTACGCGCTCTCGGGCGACAAGCCGCCATCCGAGGGTGGAGGGTTTGCTGGCGGGATGATGCCCAGGAAGGGCAGCCTCCTGACCGATCCGGTGTCCTTGCCATCCTGGATCACGGAGTCCGACGTCGATGTTTATGTCGCGGAATACACCCGCAGCGGGCTACGCGGCCCCTTGAGCTGGTGGCGCAATATCGATCGCAGCTGGGAGCTCTTGGCCGCTTTTGACGGCGCGGCCGTAACCGTTCCGGCGCTCTACATCGCGGGCGACCGCGACTTCATCGTTCCGGTGTTTCAACAGGCCATAGCCACGCAGCCGACACTTGTTCCAAAGCTCAGGCGAACGATCATGCTGCCGGCTTGCGGCCATTGGACCCAGCAGGAACGCGCGACCGAGGTCAGCGCCGCTATGATCGACTTCCTTCGGCAGGTGTAGGCTTCGCAACTTGTTTCGCCGGCTCGCGCGGCTATCTCAAAAAAACACGTGAACGATCGACCCAATCAAACTGATCGAGGTGAGCCGATGAAATTTATCATACCGTTTCTCGTTGCAGCACTTCCGGTCGCGGCCGTTGCGCAATCGCAGTCCGGGCAAGCTCCAGGCGCGTCCGGGGTGATGCTGCCTAAAACCACCGAAGTGATGGTCATTCTGACGGCCAGGCAGGGTGTGACCCGCCAACAAATCATGGCCATCATGCCGTCCGAGATTCGGGAAACGGTGAAGCTCTATCTCGATGGGAAAATCCGCCGGTGGTATTCGCGGAGCGACGGCAAGGGCGTCGTCTTCTTCATCGACGCGAAGACCGAAGATGAGGCCCGAGCGGTCAAGGAAACGTTGCCGCTCTCAAAAGAACACTTGATGGATCACGAATACATTCCGGTCGGACCCTTGATGCCGCTAATGGGATTGATAGTCCCAGGCGGACGGCCGTGATTCTCCTCCATTACGTCATGCGGCACGATCCGGTCTTCGGCATAATGGCCGGGACCAGCGAATCAGACGCCATAGGAAAGCTATATGGATACCGAGCGGCCGCGCCTCGCCAAGCGGGTGCAAACCCGCAGTCCAGAATGGCACGCGATGTCCGGCGTCACCGCGCGGGCCATGCGGTTGACGGCTGAGATAAACAGGCTGTCCTTTGACGACGTCGCCAGGGTGAGAGAACTGTTCAGCGAATTGACGGGCCGAGAGGTGGACGAGACGTTCATACTCATCCCGCCTTTCTATGCAGCCTACGGCCTCGACATCCGGGTCGGCCACAAGGTGTTTATCAACCAGTGCTGCACGCTTTACGATATGGGCGGTGTTGACATCGGCGATCTCGTCATGATCGGGCCGAACGTGAACATCATCACCACGGGTCACCCGGTTGAACCATCCCAGCGTCGGGCTTACGTCGAGGCAAAGCCAATCGTCATCGAGAAAAACGTCTGGATCGCGACAGGCGCCACCATCCTCGGCGGCGTGACGGTGGGCGAAAATTCGGTGGTCGCCGCCGGCGCGGTTGTCACCAAAGACGTGCCGCCGAACAGCTTCGTGGCGGGTGTCCCCGCCAAAGTCATTCGTTCGCTTGAGGAAAATCCCGGGTAACGCCGTCAATGGCGGCCCCTTAAGCGTCCGAGACTCCACTAACCACCAGTGCTAGGCTCACGGCGCGGCAAGCCGATACGGCGCCGCGCCCTTCGCCGTCATGGAAGGTGCCTTGAATAAGAGTTGGGACCGGGAGAGCTGCGGCCGATACCCGGCGGATAACAACAGGGAGGCTTCCATAAATCGTAAGGCCGTTGAATTGGCCTTCGCCGTCGGCGTTGCGACTGCCGCGTTGACTGGCACCGCGGGCGCGCAAAATTCACCGGCGAGTACAGTCCTCGACACCAGCCTGCGCGACGCCGTCGACCGCAAGGACGTGCCGGGCGTGGTGACGCTGATCACCGATCGCAAGGGCGTGCTTTATCAGAGCGCGTTCGGCGTGGCGGATGTCGCAACCGGCCGCCCGCTCACGCGAGATTCGCTGTTTCGTATCGCCTCGATGACCAAGCCGATCACGTCGACGGCGCTGATGCAGCTCGTCGAGCAGGGCAAGATCGGCCTCGACGATCCCGCCGAAAAATATCTGCCGGAACTGAAGGATCTGAAGGTCGTCGAATCCTTCAATGCGACGACCGGAGACTACAAAGTGCGCCCGGTCGCCAGCCCACCACTCGTCAGACATTTCCTGACCCACACTTCCGGATTGGCTTATCCCTTCACCAGCGCGATCTGGCGCGACTTCAAGCCGCGCGCCGGCGAGATGTATCCGTTCGGCGGCCCGCTGCTGTTCGATCCGGGCGAGCGCTGGCACTATTCGACCAGCCTCGACGTGGTCGGCAGGTTGGTCGAAGTGGTTTCGGGCCAGAAGCTGGAGAATTATTTCCACGACCACATCTTTGTCCCGCTCAAGATGAACGACACGTCCTACAATGTGCCGGAGGCCAAGGGCCCGCGCCTTGTCGCGCAACAGCAGCGCGCCGGCGAGCGCATGGACGGCGACGTTGTGCTGCAAAACCCGCAAGCCGGGCTGACCGTCGCGCAGCCGATCGGCGGAGGCGGGCTGGCATCGACCGCCGATGACTACGGACGCTTCATGCGGATGATCCTCAATGCCGGCGAGCTTGACGGGGTACGGGTGCTCAAGGCCGAAACGGTGGCGTTGATGGAGCAGAACCAGATCGGTGCGGTCTCGGTGCCCGCGCTCAAGACCGCGCTGCCGCGTAGCGCCGACTTCACCTTCATTGCCGACGGGCGCGACAAGTGGGGCTATGGCTTCCTGATTACGGTCGATCAGGTCCCGGGCAAGCGCTCCCCCGGCAGCCTGAGCTGGGGCGGCATTAACAACACGTACTTCTGGATCGATCCGGCGCGCGGCATCGCGGGCACGATCATGATGCAGTACTTGCCGTTCGCGGACGCCAAGGCGCTCGCCGTCTACGACACGTTTGAGCGCGGCGCCTATCAGCTCGCCAAAGCGGAGCGGTAGAGGTCTCGACAAACGTCTGGCCGGCCTGAAATCGTTATTCATCGGCTTGCACCGTTGAATTAGGCCCACCTCACATTCAGTCTGCCGCATGCCGCTGTTTCGGTTGCGCGCCTACTGAAACAGTTGTGTGATCGCAAAGATCAGGAGGCCAACGAGCCCGCCGACCAGCGTGCCGTTGATGCGGATATATTGCAGGTCGCGGCCGACGGTGAGTTCGATCCGTTCGGTCAGCGTTTCCGTATCCCAGTTCTGCACCACCTTGCGGATGAACTCGGCGATTTCGGTGCGCCGTGGCGCGACCGTGCGCAACACCGCGACACGGAGCCAGCGGTTGATAGCGGTGCGAAGGTCATCGTCGTTCTGAATCCGGTTTCCGATGCCGGTCAACAGGCGCTCCAGCACCCGCGTCAACCGGGCTTGTGTCTCGGGCGACTCGAGTCGGTCCTCGATCGAGACCCAGAGCGCGTCGATCTGTCCGGTCACCGCGGGCGTCGCGAGCAATTTTGCTTTCAGTTCTTCGCCCTTTTCAACCATCTCGGGCTTGGTCGCGAGATCGCCGATCAGTTGCTCGACGGTCGAGGTCATCTCGATCCGCCACGGATGGCTCGGCTCACGCATTTCGTCGAGAATGCGCATGACGCCGTCGATGATCTTGTCGGCGACCATGCCGTCGATCCATTTCGGAATCAGGCGGGACGTGCGCTTCGACACCTTGGTCCGGATGGAATCGCGGTTGTTGGCGAGCGTCGTTGAGGCCCAGGCGAGAAGCCTTTCGGCCAGCGCCTGCATCTCGCCGTGCGCCCAAAACAGCGAGAGCAGCCTTGAGGCGAAGGGGGCTGCCGGAACGTTTTCGATCCCGCCTCGCACGGCGCCGCTCAGGAAAGAGTTGAGATCCTCACGCGGCAGGGCGGCGAGCGCTTGATTCAGTGACGAGGTGGCGCGCTGCGCGACATTCTTTGCGTTGTCGCCGCGCAGCACCCAACGTGCCGCCCAGCCCGAAATGTCCACGTCCCTGATCCGTTCAGCCAGCACGCTCGGCGACAGGAAATTGTTGGCCATGAAGCGGCCGATCGCAACGCCGATGCGTTCCTTGCTGTTGGCGACGATGGCCGTGTGCGGGATCGGTATGCCGAGCGGATGGCGAAACAGCGCCACCACGGCGAACCAATCGGCGCAGGCGCCGATCATGCCGGCTTCGGCAAAGGCTCTGATATAGGCAAGCCACGGCCAATGCTTCACGCCAACCGAGGTTGCGATAAAGATCGCGAGCATCAACACCAGCAGCGACGTGGCGAGCGTCCGCGCCCGGCGCAGCGCGCGCCGCCGCTCGTCCACGCTGCCGCCTGCGATTAAGGCGCCGACGGCAGCTTTGCCTTTATTTTCTGGAGGTGCGAGATCAGGAGACAGCATTTGGATTTTGGCGCAGCCAGCTCGGTGGAGTGCTCCTTTATATGGCAGCTGCCATAGCTCCGCTCAAGCCGCCGAAGAGTGAAGTGGGCATGCGCGACCCGCTGGAAATGATCCGTGAAGACGATATCGACGGCGGCGCTGCCCCCGCCGCGTCTGAGCGCCGTCAAAATATCCGGGGCCGTCCGCGCCGCCCCTCGGGCCAGCAATTTGGAGGCATTATCATTTGGCATTGCCGAAGCTGGTGATAGGTTGCGGCACTTTCCAGGACGACCGGCGCTTCGCACTTGCCGGCATCGTATTTCACCTACGGGAATTTGCCTCTGATGGACGACACAACAAAAGGGCTCAAGCCCTCTTCTCCGAAGGCCCGATCCTTTGCGGCGATGCGCCATTCCGGTTTCCGCGCGCAATTCATCACTTACGTGCTGGCCATGATGGCCGACAATATCGAGCACGTGATCAGCTATTGGGTCGTATTCCAGAAATTTCACTCGCCGGCTTTGGGAGGCTTTGCGGTCGTATCGCATTGGCTGCCATTCCTGCTGTTCTCGGTCGTGTCCGGTGCACTCGCCGAACGTTTCGATCCGCGCCGCGTCATTCAATGCGGCATGGCGCTGTTCATCATCGCTTCGCTGAGCTGGGGCTATTTCTTCGTCACGGACTCTTTGCAGATGTGGCAGGCGATGGCGATCCTTGTGGTTCATGGTTGCGCCGGCGTGCTGTGGCAGACGCCGAACCAGATGCTGCTCTACGACATCGTCGGCCCGACCGAACTCGAGAGCGCCGTGCGGCTCAACGCCATGGCGCGTTACCTGGCCGTGCTGGCGGGCCCCGCGGTGGGCGCGGCTATTCTGCTCGCGTTCGGGCCGGCCACGGGCATCATGCTCAACACGGTGTTCTATCTGCCGTTGGTGTTGTGGCTGATCGCGGCGCCCTACGGTCCGCGTTTTCGCAAGGGCACACCCGCACCGCGCCGTGCAGTGCGCGGTTTCAACGATGTCATTTCGACCATACGCGACATCAAGGGGCATCCGACCATCGTTTCGATGGTGCTGTTGGCCGGTGCGGCGTCCTTCTTTGTCGGCAATGCCTATAGTTCGCAAATGCCGAACTTCGCGAGCGATCTTCACTACGGCGATCCCGGCATCGCCTACAGCATGCTGCTGGCGGCGGACGCTGCCGGCGGGTTGCTCGCGGGCCTGATTCTGGAAGGAGGGGGCTTGTTACCGCCGAAACCGCGCACCGCCATGATCCTGGCATTGTTCTGGGGCGGCGCACTGACGGTGTTTTCGCTTGCGAACAGCTATTGGCTTGCGCTCGGCTTCCTGCTGGTCGCAGGTTTCCTTGAACTATCCTTCAATGCGATGGCGCAGAGCCTCGTTCAACTCGATGCGCCGCTCGACAAACGCGGGCGCGTCATCGGCCTGTTCAACATGGCAAGCCTGGGCTTGAAGACTTTCAGCGGCATCTCGGTCGGCCTGCTTGGAAGCCTGATCGGGATTCACTGGTCGCTGGCGGCCTCGGCGCTCGCCGCGATGCTGGTGGCGGGATCGCTGATGGTCTTGCCGGTAGATGCAATCGGCCGCCCGAAACATTGAACAGGAGATTTCATGTCGGTTCGTATCGTGGAAGTACGTGAAATAACGAAGCCAATCTCGTCGCCGATCCGCAACGCCTATATCGATTTTTCGAAGATGACGACGAGCCTCGTCGCCGTCGTGACCGATGCGGTGCGCGACGGGAAGCGGGTCGTCGGCTACGGATTCAACTCGAACGGCCGCTACGGCCAGGGCGGACTGATCCGCGAGCGCTTTGCCAACCGGATTCTCGAAGCGAAGCCTGCGAGCCTGCTGGATGATGCCGGCACAAACCTCGATCCGCACCGGGTCTGGGCCGCGATGATGAGCAATGAAAAGCCCGGCGGCCACGGCGAACGGTCGGTTGCGGTCGGCACCATCGACATGGCGGTGTGGGATGCCACCGCCAAGATCGCGGGCAAGCCGCTGTTCCGCCTGCTGGCCGAGCGTCACGGCGTGGCGGCCAACGCCAAAGTCTTCGTCTATGCGGCGGGCGGCTACTACTATCCGGGCAAGGACAACGATGCGCTGCGCGCCGAAATGCGTTCCTATCTCGATCGCGGTTACAACGTCGTCAAGATGAAGATCGGCGGCGCCCCGATCGACGAGGATCGCACGAGGATCGAGGCCGTGCTGCGCGAGATCGGTCCAAATGCGCGGCTGGCCGTCGATGCCAATGGCCGCTTCGATCTCGATACGGCCATAGCCTACGCCAAGATGCTGCGCGACTATCCGCTGTTCTGGTACGAGGAGGCCGGCGACCCACTCGATTATCATCTTCAGGCAACGCTCGCCGAATATTATCCGGGTCCGATGGCGACGGGCGAAAACCTGTTCAGCCATCAGGACGCGCGCAACCTGATCCGCTATGGCGGCATGCGCGCCGATCGCGACTGGCTGCAATTCGACTGTGCGTTGTCCTACGGTCTCGTCGAATACGAGCGAACCCTTGATGTGCTCAAGACTCACGGCTGGTCGCCGCGACGTTGCATTCCACACGGCGGTCATCAGATGTCGCTCAATATCGCCGCCGGGCTCGGACTCGGCGGCAACGAGAGTTACCCGGACCTGTTCCAGCCCTACGGCGGCTTCCCCGACGGGGTGAAGGTGATCGACGGCCACATCGCCATGCCGGACCTGCCGGGGATCGGCTTCGAGGGGAAATCCGATCTCTATGCGGAAATGCGCGCGCTCGCTGCCTGATTAAAATATTCGGGTCAACCGAAGCTTCCGGTGCGGCGTCGACAACATGTATGTCGCGCTGGTCACGCTGCCGATCGTGATCTTTGTCGAAAAGCTGTTCCATTGGAGCAACGCGACGCCACAGCCCGCTAAATCTCCGGCTTGAGGCAGTCTTGCTGAAAGTCCGCAAGCGCCGCGATCGTTGGCATTCAATGCGGCAGGACCTATAGTTGCCTCGGGTCAAATTCGGGGGATGGGTTGAGCGTTACTGTTATCACGGGAGCGGGATCTGGAATCGGCGCTGCGGTGGCGCGCCGTCTGGCCAAGCCCCATGCTTGCCTGATGCTGCACGGACAGGGAAGCGATGCGGCAGGGTTCGCGCGTCTGACAAGCGTGGTCGCGGCATGCGAACGCGTCGGCGCCAAAGTGGCTTTTTCAACCGGCGATCTCGCCAAGGCAGGCACAGCGTCCCGGCTTGTTGGCGCGGCACGCGAGGCCTTTGGCAGCATCGATGCGATCGTGCACGCGGCCGGCTTTGCCGATCGGCGCGGCTTCAAGGAGTTGCCGCGCGAGAGCCTCGAACGAGCCTTCGCGGTGATGGCGGGCGCGTTCCATGAAATGGCGAGCGCGGCGTTGCCGGATCTGCAACAAAGTCCGCACGGCCGCGTCGTCGCAATCTCCAGTTTCGCTGCGCATCGGTTTACGCTGGATTCGACCTATCCGGGGTCGGGTTCGGCGAAGGCCGCGCTCGAGGTGCTGGTCAAATGTCTCGCCATCGAACTCGCCGGCTCCGGCGCGACCGCCAATGTCGTCGTGCCCGGCTTTACACGCAAGGACGCGGGGCTGACGGGTGCGCTCGACGCGCAGGCGTGGCAGGCGGTCGCCAAGGCGAATCCAATGGCGCGATTGGCTGCACCGGACGAAGTCGCCGCCGTGGTCGCGTTTTTGTTGTCGGCTGAAGCCGCGCATGTGACGGGAGCGTCGCTGCCGGTCGATGGCGGGCTGACGCTCATTTAGTTGAGGATGTGAATGTCGGACGGCTTAACAGGCAAGCAAGTGGACGTCGCCGTGCTCGGCGCGGGGATCGTCGGTGTGTCGGCCGGCATCGCCGCGCTTCAGCGCGGGCTTTCCGTTGTCGTGATCGATCGCCGCGAGCCCGGCAGCGAAACGTCCTACGGCAACGCCGGCATTCTCAGTTCGGGGTCGATCCTGCCGCTCAACCGGCCAGCGCTGTGGAGCGCGCTGCCGGGTTATCTCGCCAACACCAGCGCGGCGTTGCGCTGGGACCCGCTCTGGGTGATGCGCAACCTCGACTGGGTTGCGCGATTCCTGGGCAACGCGGTTGCCTCGCGCACCAGGCCGCGCGCGATCGCGCTGCACGGACTGATCAACGCCTCGCTGAAGCTGCATCGCGAATGGATCGTGAAAGCCGGAGCACCGCAGCGCATCCGCGAGACCGGCTGGCTCAAGGCCTGGCGCAGCGACGCGATTGAGGCGGCGAAACAAGAACAGACGTTCCTCGCCGAGTTCGGCATCGAGAGCGAACTGCTCGACCGCCAGGCGATCTCGGCGCTCGAGCCGAACATCCTGCCGGCCTACAAAACCGGCCTCTTGCACACCCAAACGGCTTCCGTGGATTTGCCGGGTGCGGTCGTCAAGGCCTATGCGCAAATGGTCAGAGGTCTCGGTGGCGAGATCCGCCAAGCCGATATCAGAGCGATTGAACCCGCGGACGACGGCTGGCGCGTCGTGCTCGGCGACGGCGCGATCTCGGCGCGCCACGTCGTGGTGGCGCTTGGCCCGTGGTCGGCGGATATCTTGCGGCCGCTCGGTTATCGGGTGCCGCTTGCCGCCGAACGCGGTTATCATCAGGAGTTCGTGCCGAATCCGGCGCGCACCTTGCAGCGTCCGATCCATGATGCCGAGGGGAGTTTCCTGATGTCGCCAATGGAAAATGGCATTCGCGTCACTTCCGGCGTCGAATTGACCGATCGCGATGCACCGTCGTCGTTCGCGCAACTCGACATGGTGGTGCCGATGGCGCGCGGCGTCGTCGAATTTGGATCCGCGGTCGGCGAGCCCTGGCGTGGAGCGCGACCGACCTTGCCTGACAGTCTGCCGATGATTGGTCCCGCGCCGCAGCATCCGGGTCTTTGGTGCGCGTTCGGCAACCAGCATATCGGCTTCACTACCGGGCCGGCGACGGGCGCTGCGATTGCTGCGATGATATCGGGCGACAAGCCCGGTTTTGACGCGAGCGCATTTGCTCCGGATCGTTACATCTGATGCGCGGCGGTCGGCATAGTCGAGGCGTAGCCGCATGAATTACGTCTGGGATTTCGGAATTCTCGCCAAATACAGCCATCTGTTCTGGCTGGGTCTCGGCTGGACCATGGTCTACACGGTCGGCAGCATCCTGCTCGGCAGTTCGATCGGCCTTTTTGTCGGCATCCTTCGCCTGCGGCGTTACCCCGTGATCGACTGGCTCTTGATCGCCTATATCGAGCTGTTTCGCTGCACGCCGCTACTGGTGCAGATCATCTGGTTCTATTACGCGTTTCCGGTCGTGATCGGGGTCAACATCCCCGCATATGTCGCGGCGATGACGGTGCTGTCGCTCTATGGCGGCGCGTTCTATGCCGAGATCGTGCGCGGCAGCATCGAGAGCGTTTCGCGCGGCCAGTGGGACGCCGCACGCGCGCTCGGCTTGCGGCCATGGCGATTGTTGCGGCTCGTGATCCTGCCGCAGGCGCTAAAACCCATGCTCGCGCCTTACGTCAATCAGTCGGTCACGCAGTTGAAGAACACCTCGCTGGTGTCGGTGATCGCGGTGCCCGATCTCGTCTACAACGCAACCTTGATCAACGCCGACACCTACCGGCCGCTCGAGGTCTATACCGTCGTGGCGCTGATCTACTTCGCGATCCTGTTTCCATCGACGCTGGTGGCGCGCCGCCTCGAACGCGGCATGACCTACGACAAGGCGTGACTCTTTTTATCCCTCCCCCGCGGAACGCGTGGGAACCCTCAACCAAGCTTAGATTGGTGGAATTGGCTTTACGCGAGTTCGGCCTTAGCCTTCATCAGAGCTAGTCCGATTCTAGATAGTCTCTCAATTTCTTTCTGAATATCAGCGGCAGCTATTTGTGAGAATTCCTGAAATTGCAGGAAAGGACTCGCTCCTGGTTTTCCTAACTTTGTTTTGCCTCTTTCCTCCAAAATTAGGCCGTGCGCCAGTGTGTTTCGATGTGACGCAGCCTTTTCAGATAGCTCATTAAGGATAGGCTTTAGTTCGATCCAAAATGGATGTTCCGTCCCTAACGTGTTTATTATGGTGCGGCGTGTGGTCTTGATTTTTTGATCGGTAAATACTCCCTTCCACAAGAATTGGATATGGGCCGGCTTAATGTTGAGCAGGCCCGCGACTATATCTGACAGGCTTACCTCAACATTCGCAAAGGTCTCGAAATAGCGTCCTATCTCGTAGGTTAGTGCATCTCGCTCATGTATATCCGATAGGCTGATATGCGGCTTTTCATCGGAATCGGTCACGGCGAAATCCTCTGACGATCTATCAAGACAACAGCACTGATGGACGCCCTCGTGCGAACAAAACTAAAGCCGCCGGATCGGCCGACTTCTCCTGAGGAACACGAGCGCCGGTGTCGTCGGCGGCGAACCGTTGCGCCTTTACGGGACAAGCAGCACCTTGCCGACATTGCGGCGATCCTGGATGAAGTGATGCGCCTTCGCAGCCTCGTCAAACTTGAAGCTCGCCGCCACTTTCGGTTTGACGATTCCGCGGGCCGCAAGTTCCAGCAAAGCCTCGCCCCATCCCTGCATGCGATCGATCTCGTCCCACATATGGCCGAGATTGACGCCGAACACTCCCTTGTTCGCGTTCATGAGACCAAGCGGATTGAACTGAAACCAAGGCGTGCCGGCGAGCATGGAAAGCATGGATAAGATATTGCGTTCCTTGCCGCTCGCGATCGATGACACGCCGAACATCCCCAGCCGGCCGGTCGGGGCGAGCACGCGGTATCCTTTTTTCCAGGACTCGCCGCCGACCGCATCGAGGATCAGTTCGACGCCGCGGCCATTGGTGATCTCGCGGGTCCGTGTCTCGAAATCCTCGGTGCGATAGTCGATGAGATGGTCGACGCCCAACGCGCGCATCTCGTCGTGCTTGCTGGCCGATGCTGTGCCGATCACGCGCGCTCCGATGTGCTTGGCGATCTGCGTCGCGGCGATGCCAACCCCGCCGCCCACCGAATGGATGAGCACGGTCTCGCCGGCCTTGAGCGATCCCATGACCACAACAAGCTGCCAGGCGGTGAAGTAGTTCACCGGAATCGCGGCGCCCTCGAGCGCCGACAGTGCGGCCGGTCGCGGGAAGATTTGCTTCACCGGCACGCAGACCACATCGGCGTAGCCGCCAAAGCGGGTCATCGCAATCACGTCTCGACCGATCCAGCTTGGGTCGATGCCGGAAGCGACAGCGTCGATCCGGCCGCCGACCTCGTAGCCAGGCACAACCGGAATGGGCGGCAAATCGGGATATACGCCCATGCGCCCCATGATGTCGGCGAAATTGACCCCGCTCGCCTCGACGCGAATGCGGACCTCGCCTGCGCTCGGCGCAGGATCGGCGGCTTCCTTGACTTGCAGGACTTCCGGCGGCCCGGCGCGGGTGATCCAGATTTGTCGCATGACAACAACTCCTCGCCTGGTTGCACGTCGGTCTACAGCCGAGATTGGACTCCGACATTAGCCGCAAAGCGGCAATTTTTGAACCGGCATGTCGCGAGAGGGATCACGAGCGTCAATTTAGGCGGCAGCTTTGCGCGGCGTCTCGAACTATGAGGCCTGATTGTAGCCGCGCCTCAGATGCTCAGCTCGACCGGCACGTCCTCGGGCTTGACGCCGGAGAGCGCGAGTCCGTGGACGAACCACTCGCGCATCTGGCCGATGCCGCGGTTATAGTCGATCCACACCGAGAGGAAGTCGCGCCAGCGTTTGTCGGCCTCGTGGCGTACCGCACAGCTGCTCGCGACCGTGACCGAAGGCGATTGCAGGATCTTGTAGGTGCCGAGGCTTGGGTTCTTGGCAATCGCAGTGAGGCCGAGCACCAGCGCATTCACCACGCAATCGACGCGCCCCGACGCCATTTCCAGCATCACCTCGTCGCGCGACTTCAGCGACTTGATCGTCGCGTTCGGCGCGAAGCGGCGAGCCACCGCCTCATTGGCGGAGCCGACATCGACCGCGATCCTCACCTCGGGCTTGTTGACGTCGGCCCACGTCTTGGCCTCCAGGCCCTTCCTCAGCATCGCGCCGAAGGGATGCGGAAAAACGAGACTGGTGAAATCGACCACCAGCGCGCGCTGTGGCGTCGGATTGAGCGCAAAGCCGAGATCGATCTTGTTGGCCTGCAAATCCAGGATCGAATTGCCGTAGGTCGATTCGATGTATTCAAGCTTGACGTCGAGCAGCTTGGCGATGTCGTTGGCCATCTCGATCGAGAAGCCGGACCATGTGCCGGTAGCGAGATCCTTGTTGAAGTAGGGCAGTTCGCCCGGCAGCACCGCAATCCGCATCACCTTGGCCGAGCGAATCCGATCGAGCGTGTTGTCGGAAGCGGTTTGCGCCGAGGCGGGGGTTGCGAGCGTGGAGGCGATCGCGGCCCCGCTGCCGATTGCGAGCGCATATCGCAATGCTTCGCGGCGGTCCTCGGAAATCTTGTTCTCGTCGGATGGGATCACGCGTGCCTCCTGCCAAAATTTCGGCAAGCCTAGCGCGCGTGTCGCATGGCAGCAATACCGCGCGCTCGCGCTTGCGGCCGACTTTGGGATGACGAATAGTAGCAGCCACCGGCGGAAAGCATGAGGGCAGGAAGATCATGTCAGCAGAACTCAACATCTATAATCCGAATGAACTCGGCGCGCCGATGGGGCAGTACACCCATGTCACGCGGGTCAAGGCGAACGAGTTCCTGTTTATCGCCGGCATGCTGTCGGGCGATGCCGCCGGCAACATGATCGGTGACGGCGATTTCGATGCGCAGGCGACACAGGTGTTTCGCAACATCGAGGCGGCGCTGAAATCGGCCGGCGCGTCCTGGGCCAATGTCGTGCAGTTCACGACCTATCTGGTCCACTCGCAGGACATCCCGAAGTTCATGGCGTTCCGCCTGCGCGAATTCCCGAAAATGTTTCCGAGCGGGAAATACCCGCCGAACACGCTGCTCATCATTGACCGGCTGGTGAAGGAGCAGTTTTTGGTCGAGGTGCAGACGATCGCGGCGGTGTGATTGCGATGACAGTACCCGTCATCGCGAGGAGCGGAAGCGACGAAGCGATCCAGAGTTGGCAGGGCTGGATTGCTTCGCTTCGCTCGCAATGACGAATTCAGTTTTCTGGGGGAGTTACCCAAAACTCAAGTCGCAATATTTCGCCGACTCGTTCAGTTGCATCGAGGGAAGGCCGTAACGGCTGCGCAGGCTCAGCACGCAGTCGAGCCCGGCAGGATCGATCTCGCAAGCCCTGAAGAACCCCCGCGCGGGATCGAGCAGTTCGCCGTAGCTTGCCTCCGCAATTATCTCGGGCATTTGCGGTAGGTGATGCCGCAAGATCGCGATCGCCTCGGTGCGGTTTTGGGGCTCGTAGAGCCAGGCGATCGACCGGCGATAGGCGCGGATATAGGCCTCGATCTTGCCGCGGTTGTCCTGCGCCCAGGACCGGCGCACGGCGGCGACATTGCCCTGATAGGGGCCGATCACGTCGGTCGCCTTCACGAGTTCTCTGAAGCCGGCATTTTGCGCGATGATGTTGTAAGGCGCTGACAGCAGGGTCGCGGAATGCTGGCCCTCGCGCAACGCGTTCCAGCGCTGCACCATGCCGCCGGCGCGAACGATCTCGTAATCGCCTTTGTCCTTGTCGAGGCCATCCTTGTCGAGGCCATGCTGGCGCATGATCTCGTAGAGCACAAAAGCGTAGCCGGTCGTCATTGCATCGACCGAGAGGGTTTTCCCGGCGAGGTCTTCGATTTTCGAGATCGAAGGCGAGGCGACCAGGCTGAGGAAACCGCTGTCGCTGCCCATCACGGCCATGAAATCGCCCTGCGGCCCGATCGGCGCCTCGCCCTGGCCCTCGACATAGGCGACGATATTGTCGACCGCGGTCATCGCGATATCGAATTTTCTTTCCGAAAAGTCCGTCATCTGGGTGACGGAATTGGGCGTGCCTTGCAACTCGACCGCAATGCCGCCTTCGGCAAAGAAACCTTTGTCCTGACCGACATAGACGCCCCAGTTAAAGCCGCCGGGAAAGACGTTGACACGCAGGGTGGGGAGATCCTTAAGCATTGGCTGCAACCTGTTCTTCTTGTTTGGTTTATTGCGGTTGGCGGGCCATCTGGTCGGGTCGCAGCAGCAGCGAGATCACGGCGCCCGCAAGGCATAACGCAACGAGCTGGATGTTACCGGCAACCGTCCATCCCGCGCGGCCGACGATCCAGCCGATGACGTAGCCTGCAATCGTCGCCGAGCCGTAAACGCAGGTGACGAACAGGCCTGAGGCGCGGCCGGCAAGCGAAGCGGCCACCGACTTGACGTGGTAGCCGGCGAGGTTGACGAAAATCGTGCCGCTGAAGGTCGCGCCGAGCACGAGCGAC
The DNA here is from genome assembly GCA_963775545.1 of uncultured Alphaproteobacteria bacterium. Taxonomy (GTDB): domain Bacteria; phylum Pseudomonadota; class Alphaproteobacteria; order Rhizobiales; family Xanthobacteraceae; genus Bradyrhizobium. The sequence goes on along the minus strand of CAVZJE010000007.1, from coordinate 267,703 downwards.
AACGCGGCCTGGGTCGCGAAGTCGGCCGGACCGTTGAACAGAAGTGCTGAGACTGCGCTCGCCAGCAGAAAACTTAAAGCCAGCACCAGCCGCGGCGAGAAGCGGTCTCCGAGCCAGCCCGTTAACAGCGACACCAGGACGCCGAGCCCGTAAATGCTCATGACGCGGCCGGCGTCCGATGGCGCGTAGTGCAAGTGTTCGCGCAGGAACGTCGGATACATGCCGAGATAGCCATAGAGCGCAAGCCCGAATAGCACGCTCAAAATCGCAAGCACGATGGTGTTGCTGTTGTTCAGCGCCGCCGCGCCGCCGGCCGCGATGCCGGTGCTTTCCTTACCGGCTGTGTTGGTTTCGGAAAGGTACGGCCGCACCACGGCTGCGATCAGCACCATCATGGCGAGGCCAGTGACACCGTAGATGACCATCGGCGCGCGCCAGGTGCCGTAATCGACGAGCAGCCTCGCGCCTAACCACGGTCCGACCGCCGCACCTCCGGCATAGGCGTAGTTGAGCACGCCGACGCCCGTGGCGCGATGGCGCGAGAAATAGCTGGAGAAAACCGCGAGCAGAGCGGTGAGTTGCATTGCCTCACCGACGCCGGTAACCGCCCGATAGAACAGCATGTCGGCAAAGCCGGTCGCGGCAACCGTGATGACGGTCGCCGCCGAATAGATCAGGATGCCGATCTGGATCACCGTCTTGCGGGAATAGCGCGACATCAGATAGCCGGTCGGAAATCCCGCCAGCGCCATGCCCAATGTAAAGATGGTCGACATCAAGCCCGCCTGCGGCAGGTTGAAGCCGTATTCGCGCCTGACGTCCGTGAGCATCAGCGGGAACAGCGTGCGGTCCATCGCGTTCACGGCGTAGGAGACGATCAGCACCGCAATGGCGGCAATGGCGATGGCGTTGTCCGTTGTACGTGACGTCGCCTCGGCGCCCGGGGGCCTTGCAGTCTGATCCATTCGTCTCGCCCTTTATGTTTCTTGGCAGGTTTCCGCGGAGATTTCGTCTCCCGCAGGCCTGCGGCCGGCTACGCTGAAAGGAGGTAAGCAATCGGTAAACGCGCTGTCAAATCATCGCTGACGCGTGGGTCTTTTTGAGACACTTTCGCTGTCGCGGAGCGCATGCCGGCCGCATCGCGCGGTGGGCCGCGCGCAGAGTTAAAGAAGGGTAACGCCCGATTCCTAAAACCGGGGGAAGGCGAAACCGCGCTATTAAAAATTGGCGGCTATGGCTGTTCTCATTGCTTTTTGCCTTGAGTAGGGCGCGATGATTGAGAACGGCCAAATTTTGCAGGATCTGGACGATGTGATTGCGCGGGGCTCCTCCGAGAGCCGCGCCAAGGCGCTGTGGCACGCCACCGATGTTCTGGTGGGTGGCGAATTCAGCGAAGAGCAGATCCGCATCTTCGGCGATGTGATCGTCCGGCTCACGGAAGAGATCGAAGAGGCGGCGCGCGCCGAATTGTCACAGCGTCTGGCGCATTCCAACAATGCGCCGCCCAAGGTCGTGCAGATGCTCGCCTTCGACGATTCGATCGAGGTGGCCGGTCCCGTCCTGCAATTTTCGCCGCGCCTCGATGTGAAGTCGCTGATCACCAATATCCGCACCAAGAGCCAGCCGCATTTGCTCGCGATCTCCCGCCGTCCGTCGGTCCCGGTCGAGGTGACGGACGAGCTCGTCACGCGCGGCAATCAGGAGGTCGTGCAGTCGGTCGCCGCCAACGATGGCGCCCGTTTCTCCGATTTCGCCTTCCGCCAGATGGTCAAACGTTCGGAAACCGATGCCGTGCTCGCTGAGCGGGTCGGCTTGCGCAAGGAAATTCCGCCGCAGATGTTCGCGCAACTGATGGTAAAGGCGTCAGACGCGGTCCGGCGCAAGCTTGAGCGGGAGCGTCCGGAGCTTACAGCGGCCATTGGGGTCTCGGTCGCGAATGCGAGCGGCCAGCTCTATTCCAAGTTCGCTTCCGGGCAGGAAAGTTATCTTGCGCTTAAACGGGCCGTGAGCGAGGCGCACAAGGCCGGCCGCCTGAACGAGAAGAGCATTCTTACCTATGCGCTCGCGCACAAGTTCGAGGAAGTTGTTATCGGGCTATCGCTGCTCTGTTCGTTGCCATCAGACGTCGTCGACCAGGCGCTCGCGCTCAACAACCGCGACATGATCCTGGTGCTGTCGAAGGCGCTTGATTTTTCGTGGGAGACCGCGATGGCGCTATTGTTCCTCGGCGCCGAAAATCACCGCATTTCGTCCAACGAGCTCGACGATCTGAAGGCCGAGTTCAAGCGCGCCGATGTCAGGATGTCACGCGGCATTCTGGAAGTCTACCAGTCGCACTGGCGCGCGGCTGAGCCCGAGCGGTCACGGTCGCCGCAGCTTCATTAGGCTTTCCCGCAACGCACGTGGCGCGGTCGAGTTTTCAAAAAAAGCGATGCCGCCCGCTGCGCCACCCCGGCGCGCTAGTGCCCACTTTCCGAAGTTCGTGCCCCCCTCGCTGCACCCACTTCCACGAACTTCGGAAAGTTATGGGCACTAGCAAACCTATGGATTCCAGTGCCGCTTTTCTATTTGAAGTTCCTGGAGCGCACTCGCCGCTTGTGGTGCAGGAACTTCAAATAGGCGGCACTAGGACGACCTGCTCGGCAAATAGTGGGATGGCCGGCTTGACCTTGAGCCGCTAGGGTTGTGCTCCCAACGAAGAGCACAACATGCTTGCCTCGCAGCGCGGCCTCTTCGAGATACCGCGCGATATCTGTTACCTGAATTCGGCCTCCTATAGCCCGTTGCCGTTGCGCACGCAGGAAGCGGGGCGCGCCGCCGTCGGCCGCAAGGCCGCGCCCTGGACGCTCGATCCCGCCTTTGCCAATCGCGAGCACGAACGCGCCCGCAACGCCGCGGCGCGGCTGATCAATGCCGAGGCGGGCGACGTCGCGCTGGTTTCCTCGGTGAGCTATGGGGTCGCGACGGTCGGAAAGATTCTGTCGATTCCTGCCGGCATGCGGATCCTGGTGCTGGAAAACGACCATTCCTCGCCGATCCTGGAATGGCAGAGCAGGGCTGCTTCGGCCGGCTTTACCATCGAGACGGTGCGCCAGCCGATCGACGGCGACTGGACCTCGGCGGTGCTGGCCGCGATCGAGCGTCAGGGCGCGCCGCGCCTGGCGCTGGCCTCGATCTCGTCGATCCATTGGTCGGATGGCGGAATGATCGACGTCGAGAGGGTCGGTGCGGCGCTGAAGCGGCAGGGCGCGCTGTTCCTGATCGATGCGACACATGGGATCGGCGTGGTCGCGATGGATGTCACGAAGCTCGATCCGGACTTTGTGATCTTCCCGACCTACAAATGGCTGCTCGGGCCCTATGGCCGGGCCTTTATCTACATTGCCAGACGCCATCAGAACGGCCTTCCGCTGGAGCAGACCGGCTTCGGCCGGCGCGAGATCCGCTCGGATGCCGAGATCTATTTTGGCGATTTGAGCTATGTCGCAGGCGCGAAGCGTTTCGACATGGGCGAGCGCGATCATTTCATCTCGATGGAGATGGCCGCGATCGGGATGGAGATGATGGCCGAGTGGGGCGCGGCCGCGGTTGCCGAGCGGCTGGCGATGCTCACGGCGCGGATCGCGGAGGGCCTAAGTGGCACCCAGGCCCGGATCATCGATGCGCGCTTTCGTGCGCCGCACATCTTGAGCCTCGGTTTTGCCGGCGGCCTGCCGGCCGGGCTGGTCGAGGGCCTTGCGGGTGAGGGGTTTCATGTTGCAGCGCGGTTGTCGCGCATGCGCATTTCGCCGCATGTCTTCAACGACGAGGAAGACGCCGACCGCTTTGTGGAAGCGTTGAAGAAGCGGATTTAGGTTCTTTATCCCTCCCCCGCGAAGCGTGGGGAGGGATAAGCGCGGCGTCAATGGAACCAAGCGGCGCCATCCCGCATTGTTTCACCGCATTGAACCTTGGACCTCCGGGCGCGACCTAACCGGCAGGAGGCCGTCTCAAGGAGGCTCTCATGACGGAATGGCGCGACACCATGGTCGACCGGCCCGAAGCCGCCGACGGGGCTTATGCAGTGGGATGGACCCTATCCGGCCTCGCCGTGCTCGGCACCATCGTCGCCGTCTGGGTGCTCGGAATCTAGACGCCCCGCTTGGCTGCTTCTGCCATCGACAGCAGAAATATCTGCGTTCCCGGACGGCTGCCCGAAAGGGCGGCCGTTATGCTTTTGTGCGCCGCTATCTTATCCCTCCCCTGCGGAACGCGTGGGGAGGGTGGCCGGCCAAAGGCCGGTCGGGTGGGGGCGGTCATATCACCGAATTATTTCGACACTGATCGCGATTTTTTGAGAAACCCCCACCCCGACGCTCGCCAATGGCTCGCGTCGACCCGCAAGGGGGAGGGAGATGGCGCCGGTCGCCTCTGGACGGGACGGCCGCGTCTGATTATATTACTTAGGAGACTAAGGATTTTTCGGGAGAGCAGGCCATGCTGACGCAAGCCGAAAACGAACTGTTGTGCCGGATCGAGGGCGATGCGCCGATGGGGCGGCTGATGCGCCGCCACTGGGTGCCGGCGGTGTTGTCGGAACAGGTCGCGCAACCGGACGGCGCTCCGGTGCGCCTGCAGTTGTTCGGAGAAAAGCTCGTCGCGTTCCGCGATAGCAACGGCAAGGTTGGGGTGCTCGGCGAATCCTGTCCGCATCGCAAGGCCTCGCTCGCCTTCGGCCGCAACGAGGAATGCGGCCTTCGTTGCCTCTATCACGGCTGGAAGTTCGACACCGACGGCAACGTCATCGACATGCCGTCGGAGCCGAAGGCAAGCGCGCTGCCGGAAAAGGCCAGGCATTTGTCCTACCCGACGCGCGAGGCCGGCGGCTTTGTCTGGGCCTATATGGGACCGCCTGAAGCGATGCCGGAATTCGAGGCGCCGCCCTGGGCACCGCACGCGGAAGCGCGTGTGGCCATCGCCAAGGTGGAATTGCCCTGCAACTGGGCGCAGATCATGGAGGGCCAGATCAACTCGGCGCATTCCTCCACGCTGCATTCCTCCGACATGCGCCCCGCCAAGGGCGACGCCGCGGCGAAGGGCGATCACTGGGTTCGCCCTTCCACCGACAAGAATCCGCGCATCCAGGTGCAGCTCACCAATTACGGCATGCGCTATGCCGCGATCCGCCGCCCGATCGCAAATGCGAACTCGCACGACTACGTGCGCATCACGACCTATGTCGCGCCGTTCACCGCGCTGATTCCGCCGAACAGCACCTACAACGTCACGAGCGTGATCGTGCCGCGCAGCGACACCTCGAGCACTTTCCATTTCATCGCCTGGGCCGAAGGCGAGCAGGCCGGCATAAGCACCGAAGCCTGGCGAAAGTTCTGCGTGCTGGAAGTCGGCGTGGACGTCGACGCGCAGTTTCGTCCGATCAAGCGCCATGCGCATAACAACTATCTTCAGGACCGTGCCGCGATGGCGGGCGGCGATAGCTTTACCGGCATTCCCGGCATTCCGAACCAGGACATCGCGATGTGGGAATCGATGGGGCAGATCGCCGACCGCTCGCAGGAACGGCTTGGCGCCAGCGACATCGCGATCGTGCAGTTCCGCCGCCTGATGATCGATGCCGCGAAGGCCTTTGCGGAGCAGGGCCGGGTGATCGGCCACATCCAGCCGCATCTGCCCCAGGCCAAGCTTCGCTCCTACCAAGGTGTGGTGGAAAAAGCCGTCCCATGGCGTACGCTCGGCGCTTCCGACGAGGAGGTGAAGGTTCTCGCAGGCCTCGAGGAAGACGAGACGGACAAGGAAATGGCGGGCGCTGCGGCTTAACGCGGCTGGTTTTGCCAGGGACAACTCACTACAAAGCATAAAACGCCAACGCTAGAAATCGGGAGGATCGATTGCGCGTCCGCATTATTCTTGTTGCCGCAGCATTTGTGTGTGGGCTCACTGCGGCACGGGCCGCCGATCGCGAGATCAACGTCATCTTGCCGCTGACGGGCGGCGGCGCCTTTCTCGGCAAGGCCGAGCAACAGTCGCTCCAGCAATTCGAGAAGGCGACGAATGCAGACGGCGGCATCCACGGCCAGCCGCTGAAATTCGTGTTTCACGACGACCAGAGTAGCCCGCAAGTTGCGGTCCAACTCGCCAACCAGGTCAAGGCCGGCAATCCGCCGGTCATTCTCGGCTCGGCGCTGGTCGCGCTCTGCAATGCGATGGCGCCGCTGATGAAGGACGGGCCGCTGCTCTATTGCTTCTCGCCCGGCATCCATCCGGCGAACGGCGGCTTCGTCTATAGTTCGAGCATCTCGACCAAGGAACTCGCCGCGGCGCTGCTGCGGTATTTCGGGGCCAAGGGCTGGAAAAAGATCGCGCTGATCACCTCGACCGACGCGAGCGGTCAGGACGCCTACAAGAATTTCAAGTCGCTGTTCGCCGCCGCCGACCACAAGGATGTCGAGCTCGTCGCCGAGGCCCAGCTCAATCCGACCGATGTCAGCGCGGCGGCGCAAATCCAGCGGCTGAAGGGCGCCAACCCCGATGTGCTGGTGGCATGGTCGACCGGGGGCCCGATCGGCACGATCTTCAAGGCGATCCATGATGCGGGTCTGGAGTTGCCGGTCGCGACCACCAACGGCAACCAGACCTATGCGCAGATGTCGCAATATGCCGCCTTCCTGCCCAAGGAGCTCTACATCCCGGCGGCCGATTTTCTCAAATCCGCGCCACCGGCGAAGTCGAGCGAAGCTGCAGTGGCAAAAGCGGCGTTCTACAAGGCGTTCGAGGGCACCGACATCAAGCCCGATGGTCCCTCGACCTATGCCTGGGATCCGGCGTTGCTGGTCGTCGGCGCGTTACGCAAATTGAAGCCGGACGCGACCGCGGAAGACCTGCGCGCCTACTTCCACGATCTCAAGGGCGTTGCCGGCATCAACGGCCTTTACGATTTCAAGGCCGTGCCTAACCGCGGGCTGGATGAATCCAACGTCGTCGTCACGCGCTGGGATGCCTCGGCGCAGACCTGGGCCGTGGTCAGCGATCCCCTCGGCATTCCCCGCGCGCAATGAAGGAATCGGCAAGAAGAGCTTTGACGCGTGCTTGAGTTTATTCAGATCGCGATTGGCGGGCTCGTCGTCGGCAGTATCTATGCTGCGATCGCGCTCGGCTTTTCGCTGATCTATCGCGTCACCGGCGCGATCAACCTCTCGCAAGGCGGCTTTGCCCTGATCGCCGCGATGATCGGCTATACGTTCGCCGTCGCCTGGGGCTGGCCGCTTGTTTTTGCGATTCCGGCCGCGGTCGCAGCGACGGTTGCGATTGGCGTTGGGCTCGCATCCTTTACATTCGTGCCGGCACTGACGAGGCTTTCCAATGCCAACGTGCTGATGCTGACGGCGGGCATCCTCACCATGATCGAGGGATTTTCGCTCGTGGTCTGGGGCAGCCAGCCTTATGCCATGCCGCCATTTTCGGGCGAACAACCGCTGGCTTTCGGCGCGATCCTGATTCCGACGCAGGCTTTCTGGGTGTTCGGTGCGACAGCCGCGTGCATCGCCGCGCTCTGGTTTCTGATTGCGAAGACAAAACTCGGCAAAGCCTTGCGCGCTTGCGCCGAAAATCCGTCCGCTGCCAGCCTGATGGGCATCGACGTCCCCCGGATGACGCTGTTGAGCTTTGCGCTCGCGATATTGATCGCGGCGATTTCGGGCGTCATCGTCGCGCCGACCACCTCGCTGCAATTCGACACGGGACGCCTGTTCACAATTTCCGGATTCGTCGCGGCCGCGATCGGCGGCATCGCGTCGTTTCCCGGCGCGGTCATCGGCGGGCTTTTTCTCGGGCTCGTGACGCAACTTTCCACCGCCTACATCTCGTCGCTGTTTTCGAGCGCGATCTCGCTCGTCATTCTGCTGGTGGTGCTGATCTGGCGGCCGCAAGGCCTGATCCAGGGCGGCGTCGCGCGGCGGCAGGACACCCGTGATGAGGTGAAGGCAGCGCGTCACGCGGCGAAGCTCCCGGCGCATCTCGGTTGGCCCTTGGCGGCGCTGGCGGTGATCGTGGCCGCCCTCATTCCCTTAGGCGTCGCCGACAACGGCATCATGAGCGGCCTCGTGATTGCAGCCATCCTGTTCATGACGCTGATGGGGCTCGACGTGCTAATGGGTTACGCCGGGCAGGTCAGCCTTGGCCAGGCCGGCTTCATGGCGATCGGCGGCTACACATCGGGCTATCTCGCGATCAACACCGACATCGCGCCGGTGCTCTCGATCCTTGCCGGTATCGGCGTCTCTCTCGCTTGCGCGCTGGTGCTTTCGGTGGTGACGTTGCGGCTGCGCGGACTTTATCTCGCGCTCGCCACGCTCGCCTTCGGGCTTCTGGTCGATTCCTGTGCGGTCGGCTTTCTCGACATCACCGGTGGGCCATCGGGGTTGGTTGGCATTCCCTCGTTCTCGGTCGGGGGCTTTACGTTCGCAAGCCCGCGCGCGATGTATTACCTGGTGCTCGCGCTCGATGTGGTCATTTTGATTGGTCTGTCAGGCGCGATGCGATCGGGCTTCGGCCGTGCGCTAAAGGCAATCCGTTCCGACCAGATGGCGGCAGCCGCGCTTGGCATCAACACCGTGCGCTACAAGCTCGCCGCCTTCCTGATCAGCGTGACGCTGGCCTCGCTCGCCGGCAGCCTCTACGCATTCTTCTTTAACTTTCTGGCGCCGGAAATGGTCGGCACCTCGCGCTCACTCGAACTGGTGGCGATGCTGATCATCGGCGGCGAGAGCACGCTGGTCGGCGGCCTGTTTGGCGCGTTGCTGTTGACGCTATTGCCGGTGATCTTTGCGCCGCTCGCAATCTACAAGACGTTGGCGTCCGGTGCGCTCTTGGTCTCAAGCTTCCTCTATTTGCCGCAGGGAATCTATGGCGCGTTGATCCAGGTGATGACGCGGCTGGCGCGCCCGCGTGGCGATACGCGGACCGAGACGAACGCGGTCAAAACCGAGGTGCGGGCATCATGACGGCGATCGGCACGCAAGCCCGGTCAGACATCGGCGAAGGCGCGATCCTGAGCGTGCGCGGCCTTGTCAAAAGCTTTGGCGGATTGAAAGCCATCAACGACGTGTCGTTCGAGGCTGAGGCTGGTCAGGTTACCGCGATGATCGGCCCGAACGGTGCGGGCAAGACCACTGTCTTCAACCTCATCACCAACATCATGCCGCGCGACGCCGGAACCGTGGCTTTCGGCGGCCGCGACTTGGCTAACCTGTCGGCGGTGAAGATCGCGGGTCTCGGCCTGGTGCGTACCTTCCAGTCGGCGCGGGTTTTTCCCGGCATGACTGCGATCGAGAACGTGATGGTCGGCGGCCATCGCCTTAGCCGCCATTCGCTTCCAAGCCAGACGCTGTGGCTATCCGGCGCGCGCGATGAAGAGCGGGCGCTGCGCCGCCGTGCGGAGGAGATGCTGGAGCTCGTCGGCTTGTCGTCCTTTGCCGAGACGCATGCGACCGAATTGCCGATGGGCGCGCAAAAGCTGCTGGAGGTCGTCCGCGCGCTGATGGCGCAGCCAAAGTTGCTGTGCCTCGACGAGCCAGCGGCGGGGCTCAATGATACCGAGACCCAGGAGCTTGCGAATTTGCTGCGCGCCATCCGCAGCCTCGGCATTCCCGTGCTGATCGTCGAGCACAACATGTCGCTGGTGATGAACGTTGCCGACCGCATCGTCGTGATCGATTCCGGTGCGATTATCGCCACTGGCACACCAGCAGAGGTCCAAAGCAACAGCCGCGTGATCGAGGCCTACCTTGGAAAGGAAGGTCATGCCGCTTCTTGAGCTCAAATCACTCGCGATCGGCTACGGCCACCACCGCGTGCTGGACGATATCAACCTCACGCTTGAACATGGTGAGATCGTCACGTTGCTGGGCGCCAACGGTGCCGGAAAATCGACACTGGCGAAAGCCGTTTCCGGGCTGCTGCGTCCCCTGAGCGGCTCGATCCTGCTTGAGGGCTCCGCGATCGAGGCGTTGCCGCCGGCCGAACGGTTGCGCCGGGGCATCGCGCATGTGCCGGAAGGGCGGCAGATTTTCGCCGGCATGACGGTCGCGGAAAATCTCGCGCTCGGCGCCTATGCGGTGTCCGAGGCCGACGCGGCGGCGCAGCTGGAAGCGGTGTGGGCGCTGTTTCCGGTGTTGCGCGAGCGCATGAACGACATCGCCGGCAATTTCTCAGGTGGACAGCAACAGATGCTCGCGATCGCGCGCGGGCTGATGGCTCGCCCTAAAATCCTCGTGCTCGACGAGCCTTCGCTCGGCGTCGCGCCATTGCTGGTCGCCGAAATCTTCCACCTGATCGTGGCCTTGCGCGACCAAGGCATCACCATACTGTTGGCCGAACAGAATGCGCGGCAGGCGCTCTCGATCGCCGACCGCGGTTATGTTTTCGAGCAGGGGAGGATCACGCTGTCGGGCGCGGCCAAGGACTTGCTGAACTCACCCGAGATCGCGGAGCGCTATCTCGGCATGAGCGGAACGGCTGAGGCGTCGGATGCGGCGGGCACGGCGCTTGCTGCGAGGCTGCGCGAGGTGTTGTTTGCCGGGGATTAGGAGACACGAGTTGATGGCATTTTTCTCTTGTCATTCCGGGGCAGCCCGCAGGGCTGAACTATGGTGCGCAATTGCGCACCAGAGAATCCATTTCTCCCAGGATTCGTGCCGCGCGATGGATTCCGGGCTCGCTCACTGCGCTCGCGCCCCGGAATGACGGCATCGGGAGAACCAGAACGATGGCAGTGATCCGAATCGAGCCGAAACTGGACGCGGCATCCGGCCTCTATTACGTCGAGATCTTTCAGCCTGCCGAAGCCGAGCAGCCTTTCGTGACCACCGAGCCGCGCTACAAGACCGCAGCCGCTGCCGAGAACGACGTCATTGCGATCATCGCCTCGCGGGCGAATAGTCCGCGCTCTTGACGTTCGTCATCGATCGCCGGGTAGCGTGTTGCGAGATACTTCCCTCGTCATTCCGGGGCAGCCCGCAGGGCTGAACCCGAGAATCCGATTGCTCCCGGCATTTCTGCGGCTCGATGGATTCCGGGTTCGCACGCTGTCGCGCGCGCCCCGGAATGACGAAGCTAGATCTGCCACCGCAACTCCACCTCACGTCCCGTCTTGGCGGACTCCAGTATCGCCAGGCAAATCTCCAGCGTCGAAAGGCCCCATTCGCCGGAGTGCAGCGGTGGGGTACCCGACATCACCGCGTCGTAAAGCTCATCGACGACTTCGGCGCGTGGAATTTTCGGCGGCGGCAGTTCTTCGAGGTGGCGCGCCTCGTCGCCATAGACCATGACGCCGTGGGGCAGCGGACGCAGATCGGCGCGCTCGCAGCTTGCGACAACAAGCCCGAAATGATTATGCGCCAGATTGTCGCCAGCGCGAAACGCGTCGCGGCCGGCAATGCCATAGGCGCGGGCGTTTTTCATCGCGATTTCCTCAGTCACGCTGGTCGCCTTTTGCAACGCCCGTCGGGCGTGGCCGTAAGAGCCATCCGCGTCACGTTGTTGCCCGAGTTCGCCCGACCAGCCCATGAATTCGTCGCTATCGAAATGCGCGTAGCCGCTATAGGTCAGCGAGGCGAAACTTCCGTCTTCAAACCTGATCTGTGCCGAATAGGCGCCCTCGGTATTGCGCGCGGCGTCCCAATTGCCAGTGAAGGCGCGAATGGAAGTGGCCTTGGCTTCCGCCAGCAGGCGAACGATATCGACCTGATGGGCGGCCTGGCTGAACACCACGCCGCCACCTTGGCTGGTGTCGAGTTCTTCCGGCCGGCGTGGACGATAGAGAAAATCGGTGAAGTTGAGCGCGGTGATCATGCGGACGCGGCCGTAGGCGCCGCTTCGGATCATCGCGCGCGTGCGCAAGTAAGGCAGGTCGAAACTGTGGCTGTGTCCAACCAGGAGCTTGATGTTGGCCTCATGCGCGGCCGCAATCATCTCGCGGCAGTCTTGAGTCGAAAGCGCCATCGGCTTTTCGACCAGCACGTGTTTGCCGTGCATGGCGGCACATTTCACATGCGCGACGTGGAACTGGTGTGGCGAGGCGATGTAAACGGCCGTGACATCTGGATCGGCGCAGAGCGCTTCCGCGTCTTCAAACACCTTGGCGCCGAATTCTTCGGCAAACCGCGCGCGCGCGTCAGAGCGTGGATCGCTGGCTGCGACAAGCGCGATGCGCGGATCGGCGGTAAAGGTCGGCAGCATCAAGGTGAAGGCGCGGCCGAGGCCGATCACCCCGAGTTTCAGCGGTTCGGTCATTTGGTTTCCCGACAAGGCACGTTCTTCTTATCCCTCCCCCACGAGCGAAGCGAGTAGCGGGGAGGGTCGATACGAGCGGTCAGCGAGCGTCGGGGTGGGGGCAAGATCATTCTCAACGTCCCATATCTTTCAATAAGGCTGCTACCCCCACCCGACCGTCGCTTCGCTCATAGCCGATGCAAAGCATCGGCGTTCTGTAGCTTAAGAACGGCGACCGATGGTCGCCTATGCACCCTCCCCACGCGTTCCGCGGGGGAGGGATGAGAAGGTGCACCGTGATGTTTTCATCCTCAGATATCCAGCGTCAGCGTCGGCGAGTTCGCGCGCGAGACGCAGATCATGATGTCATGTCTCTTTTCATCGTCGGAGAGGACGAGATCACGGTGATCCGGCTCGCCGTCGGTAAAACGGCAGCGGCAGGTGCCGCAGGTGCCGCTTTCGCAGGAACTCGCCAGCACATGGCCGTGTTGGCGAAGCGTGTCCAGGATCGAGACATTGGCCGCGACCTCGTAAGCCGCGCCGGTTTTCGCGAGCCTGACCTCGAATGGCTTGTCGTCGGCATGCGGCGCCGAGGCGCCGACAAAGTCCTCGAAATGCACCGCCGAATCCGGCCAGTGGCCGGTCATGTCGCGCACCGCATCCATCAGGCCGCGCGGCCCACAACAGTAAAGATGGGCGCCGCGCTGCTGCTCCAGCACCGGCCACAGGTCATAGGCCTGAGCGGGATCGCCGTTGTCGTGGTGCAGCACGACCTTGCCTTCGAAGCTGGGCTTCGCGAACTCGTCGCGAAACGCCATCGCCGACGGCGTCCGCGTGAAGTAGTACAGCATGAAGCTGGTTTTGCCCTGACGCAGGCAGTGCAGGATCATGGCGCGGATCGGGGTGATGCCGATGCCACCCGCAATGAAGATCAGGCGTTTCGGCTCGGTCATCGCCATTTCGAACTCGTTGGCGGGCGGCTCGACCGCGATCGCGTCGCCTTCGTTGACGCCCTTCGTAAAGCTCAGCGAGCCACCGCGGCCGGTGGTCTCCTGCTTGACCGCGATCAGGTATCGGTCGCGCTCGGATGGATCGTTGCAGAGCGAATAGCGGCGCTTCTGTCCCGATGGCGCGGTCACGGTGATGTGCGAACCCGGCGTGAACGGCGGCAATTCACCGCCGTCGCGGGAAGCGAGTTCGAACAGGAACACGCCGTCGGCGATTTCCGACTTGTGGCGGACTTTGAGGGTCAATTCCCGCATCTCGGGATCGGGCGTCATCTTGTCCTCAGGGCGGCGGCTATCGAAATATACTTAGCTTACTAAGCAAATTTCGCAACCATTCGGGCGGCTGGTGGGGCGAAAAATGACGGCGGTGTTTGCCTGGGCTTCGCGAATGTGCGATCACCTTCGCAAAAAGGAGGCGCCGTTGACCAGCGTGAAGAAAGCCACCGACAAGAAAGCCGGCAAGCCGCCGAAGCGGAGCGCGCCCGGAAAGCCTGAAAGACGTGGCGCAGGCGCCCCTGAGGCCGATTTGCCGTTTGCCGAGAGCGTCGGCTACCAGGTTCGCGCCACCCATCGTGCGCTGCAGCGCTTCCTTCAGTCCAAAATCGAACCGCACGGCATCACGCTCGGCATGTGGTATTTCCTGCGCGCGCTTTGGCATGAGGACGGTCTGACCCAGCGCGAATTGTCGACCCGCGTCGGCACCATGGAGCCGACCACGTTGAGCGCCATTCTGATCATGGAAAAGAACGGGCTGGTCCGGCGGGTACGTAACCGGGACGATCGCCGGAAATGGCATATCCACCTGACGGCGAAGGGGCGCGCGCTGAAAGACAAGCTGCTTCCATTGGCCCGGGACGTCGTTGACACGGCGGTGCACAACCTTTCCCGCAGCGAGGCGGCGCAATTGTTGAAAGCGCTGGCCGAGGTGCAGAAGAGCCTGCATGCCACGCTCGCCCGGCTCGACGACGAGCGCGCGGAAACCGCCGAATAGCGTCTGACGCCGCAAGCGAGGTCGGAATAGCCTTCAGACGGCAAATCGCCCACGCCCTCCCGACCGGGAGCACGCGGGCGAATTGTTTTAATCAGATACTAGTCGTCGTGATGGATGATGGTCTTGCTCTGGACGCCGTCACCGTGGTCCTTCTTGATCACAGTGGTGCGGTCGGTCGGCTCGTCCTTCCTGATCACGGTCTTTTCCCGGACGCGGTCGCGGTCGTAGCCGGGATGGCTTTCGCCGACGGTCACGCCAGCGCCCACCGGGCCGACCCGAACGCCAACATCATCGGCCAGAGCCGGCGCGGCCAGAGCACACGTCGCCGCGGCTGCCAACAGAATCTTCCTCATTGCATTCTCCTTCCAGTGAATGGGTGTCAACGTCACCGGCAGGACGCCGTTCCCGGTAGTTCCGGACAAAACTTTTGCGATTTTTAAGGATTGGGCGGGATCAAATCGCGGATGATGATTTTGCGAACAGCGCGCTTTTGTTCCCTCGCCATAGTTGAACCATCAGCCTGTGGAACAGGAAGCCTTGGCAAGGATTCCAGTCTAGTGGTCCGATTCTAACATTCGCTTTCCTTCTCGGCAGGCGTGGCTGCGAATGTTAGAATCAAAAGGACCACTAGCAAATATATGTTTCTAGTGGAGTTTCGGATTTGACATTCGCTTGACCAACTCGCGGCTGGCTGGGTAGCGAATGTCAAATCCACTCCACTAGTCATCCTGTGATGAGTGGAAGTGTTGAATGTCGGGGCGAGTTGAGACCGTATTGCGGAAGATGGGCCAATCCCTGCGCCCGATCAGCGAGGCGCCGAAGGATGGGCGGTGGATCTTGGCCAAATCCGCCGAGGGTCTCGTGGTGTGCCACTGGGATCTTGATCCGGCCGGCCTTGCGGGTCCGACCTGGACCGAGGCCAACGATGCCGCGCGCGGTTACCTCGACGAGTATTTCGAGGGCTGGATCGATCCCGCCGAGCTGAAGCTCTGGGATTACGCAACGCTGGCCGATCTCCTGATCGCCTTTGTCGACGACGCCCGCGCCTTCGGCGACGAAAGAGCGCTCAGGATTCTCAAAGCCCGCGCCAAAGCAGAGTGATCGAGCCGGCTTCCGTCGCTTCGGCTGGCGCGTGTAACAGTCTTGTTTGCGCCGCAACGAGGTGACGTTCGAAGCAAGATGTTGTGAATCAAACCTTGGACGGCTGCGCCCGGCGTTCCCTACGGTCGACCGCGTGGGCTATGGTAGCCTGTTACGGGGTAGTCATTTTCATATGGCCAGGGGAGTTTGATTGATGTTGGCACTTGATCGCGTCAGCAAGTATGCGCCCGAAGTACTCGGCATCGCCCGTATTGTCATCGGGCTGTTATTCCTGGAGCACGGCACCTCGAAGCTGTTCGATTTTCCGCATGGGCCTATTCAGCCCGGGATCAACTCGCTGATGGGGGTCCAGGGCATCATCGAACTCGTCGGCGGCGTGCTGCTTGTCGTCGGCTTCCTGACGCGGCCGGTCGCCTTCATCCTGGCCGGCGACATGGCGGTCGCTTATTTCATGGCGCATTCGCCGAAGAACACTTTCCCGATGCTCAACGGCGGCGATGCGGCGATACTCTATTGCTTCGTGTTCCTGATCTTCTTCGTCGCAGGACCCGGACGCTGGGCCGTTGACGGATCGCAGAAGTAGTTCTCGGGCGAAGAGTCGTCCCCGCGTGCGCGGGGACGACATCAACCATCGAGCGCTTCTACGCGTTCAGTCTCGGCAACAGTTTTACCGCATTTTCGCGCTCGATGTCCTTCAACTGCGCATCGGAGAAGATGCCGCAGCTTCGCAATCCCTTCACGTGGTCGATGGCGGTGCGGTAGGGGAAATCGGTGCCGAACAGGATCTGCGAGGTGGGGATGATCGCGGTCAGCGCCGACATCGACGCCTTGTTCGCGGTTTGCGCCGTGTCGTAGTAGAAGCGCACCAGCTCGGCCAGCGCCCCATCCGGCACCGCCGGCTTGAATTTAGCGTCGATCTTCGGCTGGCCGATGAAGCGCTCGATCAAGAACGGCATGGTGCCGCCGGCATGCGAGAAGATCCACTTGATGTCGCGGAATTTCTGCGCGTTGCCGGAGAACACGATGTCGCCAATCGTGCGCGTGGTGTCGGTGCCCCATTCGACCAGCGTCGGTGGCTCGGTCTTCAAGAGGTTGACGCAGCAGTCGGCGGTCGTGGGATGGGTATAGACCACGCATTTGCGCCGGTTGAGCTCTTCCATGACCGGCAGGAACGAGGGATCGCCGAGCCATTTGTCGTGATAGCTGGTGAGCAGCCCAATGCCGTCGGCCTTGAGCGTATCGAGCGCGTATTCGATTTCCTTTAAGGAGCCTTCGGTGTCGGTGAGCGGGATCATCGCAAACGAGCCAAAGCGGCCGGGGTGATCCGATATAAGCTTCGCCGCATATTCGTTGCTCTCGCGGCAAAGCTTGCGGGCGGTGTCGCCCGAGGTGAAGTTCACGCCGGGCTGCGTCACCGAGAGCATGGAGACCTGGACGCCGGCCGCATCCATATCGGCGAGCGACTTTTCCGGTGTCCACTTGATTTGCGGGGGGCTGCCGAGATGATTTTCGATCACGGCCTGGATATAGCTTGGCGGCGACAAATGGTGGTGAACGTCGATCCGGTAGGGTTTGGCGTCAGTGCCTTGCGCGAAGGCGCGCGAACCGCCAAGACCCGTGCCAAGACCCGCTCCAAGTCCGGTGGCTGCCACCGCGGCTGCGCCCGCCACGAACTGGCGCCGGCTCAGGCCTGAGCCGGTCAGCGACAGTGTGTTGTCGCATCCGCAGGCGCAGCCCCGCATCTGCATGCCGGATTTGCCGCCGAGTTCGCGGCCGTCGTGTCGTTTCATGATTTTCTCCCCTAGTGTCCCGATTCCGAAGTTCGTACGATTATGCGGCCCCTCAATTACGAACTTCGGAATTGATAGGACACTAGCAAAACCTATTGATCTGGTGTGGCTTGGGCTCAAAAGTCCGCAAGACGAACTCGCGGCCCAATCGATGCGGACTTTTGAACCGCCACGCTAGCGAATCCCTTGAGGGACTTCTTTGTCGACGCCTTCACAGCTTGGTGTGGCGGTTCGGAAGTCCGCATCATGTACCGGAGATCGCGTGGCATACAATAGGCATGATCCCAGCTCATCGGCCGACATGCTGCGCTGCGGCGCAAGTGGTGGAAAGTTCGTCTTTCCCATCGCGACAAATTGAAACGGACGGAGCGGGTGGAATTTGCTAGGGTCTGGCCGTTACTTGGCTTCACAGAGGAGTGGAGTTCATGAACAGGCTCGTTGTAATTCGCCGCCAGGAGCATTTTTGCCGTGAGCGTGCATCACATGATTCCGAGCGCAAACTGTTCTGGCTTGCGGAGGCCGAAATCTGGGAGCAGCGCGCACTCGACGAGATCGCATTTCACTTTCGGGAATGCAATCTTGAAGTGCCCGGCCGTTCCCACGCCAATTCAAGTCTTTCCCTGACAAGTCCTTCCCTGATCCCCAACTGAGTTGACAGCGGACATTGTTATTCAATCGCGGGCAGCCGAAAGACTGCCCGCGATGCATTTTGCGGGCACTGCTCCCGTGTGCCTGCGGCTACCTCCGTACCTGACATTGTCCTAAGGACCCGGTCGCAGTCTTGGGCACCCTCGTGCTAAGGCAGGTTTCGGGGCCAACAACAAAAGCCAGTACGGGGCGGGGACGGGGCGGGATGACAGTTTTGGGTGAGGGCGTCCCGGGCAATTCCGAACTGTCCGGGCCGATGGCCGCCGATGCCGTGCTGCAAAGCGCCGTGCACAAGGCCGCAGTCCGGTTCGTGCCGCTTCTCACCATCGCCTATCTCTTCAATTATCTCGATCGCACCAGCCTCGGGTTCGCGGCGCTGACCATGAACAAGCAACTGGGGCTGTCGCCGTCCCAGTTCGGGTTGGCCGCCGGTATCTTCTTTCTCGGCTATTCCGTGTTCGAGATTCCGAGCAACCTGTTACTTTATCGCGTCGGCGCGCGGCGCTGGCTGGCGCGCATCATGATCAGTTGGGGACTGGTGTCGGCGGCGACCGCCTTTGTGGTCGGGCCGCACAGCTTCTACGGCCTGCGATTTCTGCTCGGGGTCATGGAAGCCGGCTTCTTTCCCGGCGTGACGTTTTTCCTCGCCGCGTGGTTTCCGGCGCAATACCGCACGCGGATGCTGGCCTGGTTTCTGGTCGGCATTCCCTTGTCGTCGCTGGTCGGCTCTCCCGTTTGCGGCATGTTGCTCAAAATGGACGGCATCTGGGGGCTGCACGGCTGGCAGTGGCTGTTTTTGGTGTTGAGCCTGCCCTGTGTGCCGCTCGGCTTTATCACGCTCAAGCTTCTTTCCGACCGGCCGCAGGTAGCCGGCTGGCTCACACCGGAAGAGCGCAACGTGCTCGATGGTGTGCTCGCCTCCGAGGTGCGCGAGCGGCCGCGAACTTCGTTGTTGGCGGCGCTCAGGGATCCCCGGGTTTTGATCTGCACCGCGATCCAGTTCGGTTTCACGCTCGGCTCCTACGGCATCGGCATCTGGCTGCCGCTGATGCTGAGGGATTATCAGCTCACCAATACGGCAATCGGCTGGATTGCGGCTATTCCCTATCTCTTTGCTTCGGTCGGCATGATCCTGTGGGCGCGCTATGTCGACGAGAAGGGCAGGCGCATCGCCAATCTCGCGCTCGCCTGTCTGCTCGGTGCGCTCGGCCTGCTGGCGCCGATCCTTTCCCACTCGCTGGTCTCGGCCGTCATCGGCTTCAGCCTCGCTCTGATCGGCGTGACCGCGGCGCGCGCGATCTTCTGGACCATCCCGACGCGCTTCCTCACCGGCGTGGCGGCCGCCGGCGGGATCGCCTTCATCAACTCAATCGCCACCGTTGGCGGATTTGTCGGCCCCTCGATGATGGGGTGGCTGAAGGAGTTTTCGGGCTCCTATGTCGTCGGCCTGCTCGCGGTCGCCGCCATCATCTTTGCTTCGACGCTCGCCTCGATGTCGCTGAAGCTTTTCATCTCGCGGGAATAGCAATTCACGAGAGCCTGCGATTGGAAACGAATTGAATTTGCGTATCGCCTGGCTAGGCCAGCCAGGAATATTTGGCGGCTAGTGGAGTGGATTTGACATTCGCTACCGCCCAGCCACGCACCCGCAAAGCGAATGTCAAATCCGAAACTCCACTAGAAACCTATTTGCTAGTGATCCTTTGATTCTAACATTCGAAAAAGTGCCCGCTGAGAATGAGACACGAATGTTAGAATCGGACCACTAGTTCGCGATCTTCTTCCCGAATTTTTCGGGAAAAGTCGGAAAAATCGCAAATCCTTCGCATCTTTGTAACAGAGCCTGCGCAGATTGCGCCGCGTTCAATCTCCGCTCGTCTTCGCGGCTTTTTGCGTATTCGCGAAGCCTTCACCCTGGGAAATATAAAAATGATCGCCAAGGAAACGCGTCCGCTTCGCGGACGGTCGCTATTCAACACGCGTTTTGCCGTCGCCGTGCTCGCTACCACCGCCCTCGGCGGGACACTGGCCTATGCCGACGAAGTCACTTTTTTCCTGCCGGGTAATCTGCTGCTGAGCCGCAGCGTCTATGACAGCCCGGCCAACATCATTACCCCCGGCGTGACTCAGCTTCCGCCCGGCTGCACGCCCGGGAATTGCGTCACCGCGACCGCCGACGGCACCTATCCGACCGTGTTCAACAACGCGATCGTCGATGCCTCCTTCGGCGTCACCGCTCCGATCCTGATCGACGAGATGCTCACAATCCCCTCCGGCGATGTCGTGCAGACGATCCAGGTGCCGAACAGCTCCGAGAGAGGTGTGAAGACCAACACCGACCAGATGGTCACGAGCTTCTCGTCCAAGTCCGAGATCGGGCTCAACCTGTCGCTCGACCGCAACAGCGTGTCGTTTATGGGTTACCTGTCGCCGATCAACGCGATCGACGTCTCCAACTCCAACACGCCCGACGTGGTCGATCCGACCAATCCGGTGCCATCAACCGATTTCCGCGTAGTGGCCAGCGTCGACCAGCTCGGCCAGTTCCACTTCACCAAGACCAATGCGTATAGCGGCAACAACGGCCGCGCCGCGGTTCTCAACAACGCCAACGGCGCCAATGTCTATTACACCACGGGCAATGCCGGTAACGGCTCCAACCCGCAGCCGAACGGCGTGATCGTCGGCGCCGGCGCCCAAATCGTCACGCCCTCGCACCTCGCGCTGTCCCAGCAGGTCGATCCCGGTCAACCGACGCCGGTCGGCAGCTTCAGCGTCACCGAACTCGGCGACAAGGCCGACAAGGTCGGCAAGGACACCAACTTCCGCGGCCTCACCGTGTTCAACAACGTGATCTACGTGACCAAGGGCTCAGGCAGCAACGGCGTCAACACGGTGTATTTCATCGACACCTCCGGCTCCGCCAACGGCAAGCCGGCGGCTTGCCCGACCGGCTCCGGCGTGCCGAGCCCGTCGGCGACGTTACCGACGACGCCGATAGCCTTCAACGCGGCGAATCTGCAGACGCAAGGTGTTACGCCCTACAACATCTGCGTGCTGAACGGCTTCTCGACCAGCCTCGCCAAGGCCACCACACCGGCGCCGATGTTCCCGTTCGGCGTGTTTTTCGCGAATGCCAGGACGCTCTATGTCACTGATGAAGGTAACGGCGATACCACGTTCTCAGGCAGCAGCTTCACCAAAGCTGCCGCGCAGACGACGGCAGGATTGCAGAAGTGGGTGCTGAACACGACGACCAACACCTGGTCGCTCGCCTACACGCTGCAAGCCGGCCTCAATCTCGGCGTGCCCTACACCGTGAAGAACTATCCGACCGGCATCAATGCCGCGACCAACCTGCCGTGGGCGCCCGCGACCGACGGCCTGCGCAACCTCACCGGCCGCGTCAATCGCGACGGCACGGTGAGCATCTGGGCGATCACCTCCACCGTGAGCGGCGGCGGCGATCAGGGCGCCGATCCGAACCGGCTCGTGACGATCACCGACAAGGTCGCCGCAACCACGCTGCCGGCGAACGAGACCTTCTCCACGGTGCGCACCGCGAAGTCGGGCGAAGTTCTCCGCGGCATTTCGTTCACGCCGGGCACGGGCCTCAACCCCGGACAGGAGATCAGCTCGCTGCTCTGCGACTTCGGCTTCTGCAAGAACTGATCGCACTTCAATCAAGACCGGCGCGTTTGGTAAAATCTTTAACCAAGCGCGCGCGTCCCTTGCCTCTCCCCGCGTGCCTGCGCGGGGAGATTTTTTGTGATTTCGGCGCCTCACACCGTCTCGTGCTTGCGCAAATCGTGTGCATGATCGAAACGGCTCGCAAGGTCGGCCTCTGACGCCGACAGCTCGGGAAGGGCGGCTTCAGCCAGGATTTCCTCGGTGACGTCCTCGACCGCCTGGTCCTCGATCTCGTGGATAAAGCTGATATTGCTGTATTCGCCGGAGGCAATGCGCGAGACTACTTCGCGGCGGGTGATTTCGGGATCGACGATGGCTTCGCGGCCGCGCCTTCCATAATCGATCATGACGACAAAATATTGCATGCGGGATGGAATCGCCTTTCGATTTGGGTTTCCATTATTTCGTGAAAATCGGAAATTTTGCAATATAAATTTCTGATTATCAGAAATCAGATAAGCCGGGAGGGCGAGGATCAAGGCGTCGCCTCGCGAATTCAGGTTCCGGTTCACGCCTCACTGCCCCGGCTCAACGTTGACCCATTTCCGTCTTGCCGTCCTTGTGTCCGGCGTGGCTGGCCGCCTTCCGGCGAGAGCGCCCCGCGGCTCTGGCGCGCAGGCGGTCAATCTGGCCGCGCGGCAAGGTCACGCAGATTTCCCCGATCCATTCCAGCTTGACGCCTGCAATCGGCTTGGCGTTGAAGCTCGTGAGGTTGACGACATGGGCGGTCTTGCCGCGCTCGATCGTCTTGAGATAACGCTCGCCGCTCTTCAAGCGAACGGCCGCCTCCTCGCCATAGAAACTCGACAGCGGATGGCGCTGGTCGCGATAGACCACGATAATATCGCCATTTTCGTATTTCGGCAGCATGGAATTGCCGACCACCTCGAACGCGATGGTTTCTTCCGCGATCGGAAAGGGCAGTTCGACCTCGCCCAGCCCTTCCGGCGGCATCTGCTCGTGCTCCGGCGTAATCGACGCGCCGGCGCCGACCCTTCCCATGATCGGCACCGCGTTGAGTTCGAGATAGTCGATGATCGGCTGAAGTTCGGAAGCCTTGATCAGGCGCGCCTCGGCGAGGATCTCCGACACTGCGCCCGGGCGCACGCCCATGGCGGCCGCGAGACCGCCCTTGGTCTTGCCCGGCTTGGATAGCCCCCGCTCGATCATCTTGAGTTCCAGCATGGCCGTCTCCCGTCGTCCAATGATGGTAGAAGTTTAGCAATTCCGATTATCCGAAATCAAGCTTGACTTGTTTCGGAATATCCGAAATAAAGAGAACACAACGTGAAACTTTAGGGAAATAGGAATGCAATCAGGGTGGGACGAGGCGCATTCGAAGGCGCTGCGCGAATGTCTCGACAAGGGGATGACGTTTTCGGAAATCGAGCTTCCTTGCCTCGGACCCCACCGCATCTCGCGCTGGGATCAATCGAGGTCGGACGGCCGTATCGGCCGCGCCGGATGAAGCGACCCTGGATGCCGCTCTATGTCGGTGACTATCTCGGCGATACCGGTCATCTGACCACGGCGCAGCATGGCGCCTATCTGCTTCTGATGATGCATTACTGGCGCAAGGGCGAGTTGCCGGACTGCGACCGCCAGTTGTCGAAGATCACCAAGTTGCCGCTGAAGACGTGGTGCGACTATCGCCCGGTCCTGCAGGATTTCTTTCATTCGGGCTGGAGGCACAAGCGGATCGACGCCGAGCTCGATCGGATGATGCGCGTTTCGGAAAAGCGCGCGATCGCCGGTCAAAAAGGTGGGCTCGGTTCGGCGCTCTCGCGCATGAAGCTCGAAAACGCCTCGCTCGGCCGCTCATTGCCGCGAGCAATTGCTCCGCCGATGCCAACCGAGGCTTCAGCCGGCGCCAACCACTCACACCCACACTCATATCAGACTCTTTCTTTCGAGGCGTCCGGCGATGTGGGCCATGCGAGGTCCGATACCGCGCGTCCCCTGCCTAGAGCACACCAGGCGATTCCCGTCAGCGCGGAACTCGCAGCCTCCATCGCGCGAAAGACGAGCTGAGACGCACAAGCTCTGGAGGACGGGCGATCCTCCCTTCACGTTTTCCTAACGTAGAATTTTGCAGAACGAGTTCTCGACCATGCCCCGCGCCAGACGCCAGAAGGTTCGCAAGACAAGCCAGGCGCACGGCCGCCGGGCGCAGGATTTGCCGTTGAATGCGGAAGTCGCCACTGTTGAGATCGACAATCCCTTAGGCATCGAGCCCGGCGAAAAGATCGTCGCCCTGCGTTCGATCCGAAACGATCCGCTGGGCCGGCTGCATAGTCATCACCAGATCGACGAGGCGCAGTATCGCGGCGGCCGCGCGTTTCAGGACGACTGGGAAAAGGCCGAGCGCGGGCCGCGTGCGGTCGATCCGACCCGCGAATATGTCGATGGCGGGCAGGCGCGCGAACCAATCACTGAGCGGCAACGCCGGGCGGTGCTGCGGCTCAATCGTATCGAACAGGACCTCGGCGCCGACGGCGTGATGCTGGTGCACGAGGTGTTGGTGCTCGGGATGACCGCGGAACAGATCGGCCAGCGGCGCGGGCTGCGCGGCCAGCGCTGGAAGGATTATTTCTCCAAGCGTTTTCGCGAATGCCTTGATCGACTCGCGCTGATTTACGGCTTTGCAACCGCGCAACCTGTCCGCAAAGGCCGCACTTCGTGAGGTGAAGTTTCGGGCAAACGAAAAGGCCGCTGGCAAAACTGCCAGCGGCCCGCCGGGTAAAAATAAGGGATCAGGATGAAATTCGTCCAGCCCCGGATGACGACCATCATATCAGCAGGTCATGAAGGAATGGAGTCGAAAGTATAAGGCTTTGCGTGACATCGCGTCGCTGTTGCACTCCCAACACAGTCTTGCGACTGGTCTTAGGACCCTGTGCTCCCGTCTCCTTGGTTACTCAGTAACTCAACGCCCTCGTTCATCAAGGTTTGTGCAGTTCGGTGGGAGGAACTTCCCCGCCGGCGCGCGGCTTATTTGGTTAAGGGGTTTGAATCGCGCGAGGCGGATTGGTGTCAGGAAGTCTTACGGCGGTCTTTGCCCAAGGGGAGGTGTGCCCGCGACTGACGCCAGACGGCGGCGATGATGGAACGTTTCGGATGTCGGCGGCGGTGTTCAGTCCTGAAGTGATCGAGATCATGTGCGCAGCGCTGGAGGCTTCGATCAACAGCCTGCCGGAACCGGTCTCGGCCACCCAGGTCCATTGTCTGGCGGAATCCATCCTGGACGCCGCAAGCCGTGGCGAACGCGATGTCGCCGTGCTCGAGCGGATCGCGCTGGTTGAAATGCGCCTTTTGCCGCGCGGGTAGTGTCGCGGCCGCGAGCCTGTGCTGTTACGCTCGGCTCGTTCGACCGGGCACGTCTCCAAATGAAAAATTCCGCCTTCCGCAGCCAGCCGCCGCTTACCCGCGTCACCGCGCATGCGCTCAATGTCGGCGACCGGATCAACACGTCCGGTTTCGAGAAAGACGCGCTCTCGGCGGTGCCGCTGGCGCTGAGGGCAGGGCAGGACGGCATCGCGGTCCTGTTTCGCTATGGCGTCGTGGTTTTCCTCAACATGAGTGCGGAGGAAGAGGCCGCCTTTCTCGAACGGCTGAGCCCTCGGATCGGCGGGCGGTTGACGCCGCCTGAAGAAGAAGCCGCGACTGTCGAGCTGTTGGGCGAGAGCCAGGATCAGGTGGCCGCCGGCGGGCCGATTCAGGTGCGCGAGATGTCGGTGGCGCGGTTGCTGGTGGTCTCGGATGCGCTGGCCAAAAGCGTCGTGCTCGCCCATGACGAGCGCGAGGTCGCGAAAGTGTTCGAGACCATCGAGCCTTTTGTGCGGGAACTGGCGACATTCGGAAAATTCTTCCGCAACCGGCGCGCCATCCTGAAGCTGATCGGTGAGGCGCTATTGGTGCAGCACAATGTGTCCGGCCGGGTCGCGATTGCGGACAAGCCCGATGCGCTATGGGATCGCCCCGACCTGGAGCGGCTTTATGCGCGGCTCGAAGACGAATACGAGTTGAACGCGCGGGTCGAAACGCTCAACCGCAAGCTGGAGGTGGTGGCGGAGACGACCGATACGCTCGCCGACATCATCGACACCCGCCGCTCGCTGCGGCTGGAAATCATCGTCGTGCTTCTGATCGCGTTCGAAATCGTGATCGGGATCTCGCAGATCTTCGCCGCACGCGGCGGCCATTAGGGCAGCGGCTCGTTATTCACCTCGCCCCGCTTGCGGGGAGAGGTCGCATCGCGCCAGCGATGCGGGTGAGGGGGACTTTCCGCGATTTGGAGTTTCTCAATACGCCCCTCACCCCGACCCTCTCCCCGTAAGCACGGGGAGAGAGAGACTTCGGCGTGAAGAGATGACGCAAAGCCCGCCATACTTCGCGCAGTTCCGGTCACGATTGTTCCCCGCCATTGTCCCGAAAAGGGACAAAACTCTGACGCTTTCGGCCACAATCTGACGCGACGTTGACCATATGCAAACCATCACAGTCATAACGCTCCTGGCGCTGCTGACGATCTCCGGAGCGGTGATCTCCGACCAGGTCCTGACACACCAGGCACAGCCGGTGGTGGCGGTTCGGTTCTGACATTCGTCTGGCGTGGGCGCGTCTGGCGGGTGTGGTTTCAATGCAAATGGGGGGGACGAGCATGCTTTCCGTTGATCAATTCCTGAGACTTATCAGCGTACCGGCCGTGGTTGCGGCCTTTTTGATCGCGTCGCAGGTATCGGGCGCCGGCATCTTCCATTCCCCGCCGGCGCAATTAGCGAGCGAGTAACCATTTTCCGAGACTGAGCCGGTCGGATTTGAAACCGCGGCACGCCACTTCCTCCGGTGGCCTCGCCCGGCGCGTCGCAAATTCCTGAGTATTCCCCGACATTTGTTACGGGGTGACATTTCGCACGCGTTGCTGGTGCTCGCGTGAAACACATCTTTCGTTAAAATTGTGTACTGCCCCTTTAATTCAACCTTAGAGCGTGCCCCGTAGATCTACGGGCGTGCACGCTGGGGCAGCAGCAAACATACCGGCGAGCGGTCATCCATTTTTGCGCATACGGAGGCGGACTTGCGGAATATTTTTCAGAAGTTCTGGGCGGATCAGTCGGGGGCGACCGCGATTGAATATGGTTTGATTGCGGCCGGCATCGCGCTTGCCATTATCGCGGCGGTCAACGGCCTCGGCTCCACGCTGAACACCAACTTCACTGCGATCAACACGTCGTTGAAATAACCGGTAACTCCGTCCCGGACGGACCGGTCTTATCCAGTTTAGCTTGCCAAATGAACCCCGCCGGATTGCTCCGGCGGGGTTCTTCACGCCGACAGAAGCCGGAACGAGGCAAGCGACACTCAGCGCTTCTGCGTTTCCGCAGATGAAATCGCTTCCCGTTCGGCGGCCTCGTAGCGCAACCACAATTCAAGGGCCGCGAGAAACGCAATGGCGACGCCAATGCCGATGCTGAAGTGCATCGCGCGGGTGTGGGCAAAGCCGAGAAGCCAGGGCGAGGCAACGAGCCAGAGGCCCAGCGCGAAGTTGATCCATTCCTCCCAGGCGGAGAAGGCAATGATGGCGGCGAGCGAAAGAATGATGATCGCGGCGCTGGAGAGGCGCAGGTCGAGATCGGCCGTGCGGCTCGCATGCGCGAAGAACCAGGGCGCTCCGAACAGGATCAAGGCGAGCAGCAAGTTATAAATATCCAGGACCGATTCAGCGTGCCACTTTCGCATGCGTTGCCTCCCCTTCAAGATACTGCCTGGCAGAAAACCGCCGAACCCAACGGAAGCAATGCGGGAACCGAGGTCTCTGTTCCGTCGCAGCCTGCCTGAGCGCCGCTAGACTTTAGAACGAGGCGATATCCGGCAGAGGATTTGCCGCGCCGTCTCAATCGCAGGTCAGCACTAGTTGAGTGGATTTGACATTCGCTAACCGGTTGCCGCGAGTTCGCGAATAGCGAATGTCAAATCCGAAACTCCACTAGAAACTTATATTTGCTGGTGGTCCTTTGATTCTAACATTCGCAAAAGTACCCGCTGAGAAGGGGTGCGAATGTTAGAATCGGACCACCATCTTGCCTGCGACCTTGCCGGTCGCGAGAAGTTCGAGCGCCTGCCGGGCGCGGGCGAGCGGAACGACCTCGGCGATGACCGGCTCGATCCGCCGCTCGGCGACGAGCGCAAAGATCTTCGGCAGGTCTTCGAGGAAAGGCCGCGCATCTCTCCGGTATAGAAGCGAGATGCCGTAGAAGGCGCCGCGGCGCCCGCGCAGACGCGAGGTAACAAAGGTGTCGAAGAACATGCGCGCCTGCGCCAGTTGGCTGTTCGCCGTCAGGAAGCCGTAGCCGACGACGAGGCCGCCGCGCTTCACCGCGCTCAGGCATTGGCTGATGCTCTTGCCGCCGAGCGCATCGAAGGCAAAGTCGACGCCATTGGGTTCGCGCGAGCGAACCAGGCGATCGATCGGCCCGTCGCGATAATCGATCGGGAGTGCGCCAAGTTTGGTGACGAGCGCGTGCTTGGGCGAGGAGGCCATACCGTAGGTCGTGACGCCGGCAAGGCCTAAGAGTTGCAGCAACGCGGTCCCGACGCCGCCGCCGGCGCCGGTGACGAGCGCCCGCGCGCCTTTTTCGACCTTGGCGACGCGATGGATCATCTGCCAGGCGCTGACATAGTTGAGGATCACGGCCGCCGCCTCGACGTCGGAGACTTGATCCGGGATCGGGACGAAATGCCGGGCCTCGCGCACGAGATATTCGGCAAAGCCGCCGTGAACCGTCAGTGCGGCGACACGCTGGCCGATGCGAAAGCCGGTCACGTCGGGCCCGATCGCGTCCACCACGCCCGCGATTTCATAGCCGCCGACGATGGGGAGCTTTGGCGCGAAGCGGTATTTCCCCGCGAGCATGATCAGGTCGGTGGCGCCGATGCCGCAGGCGCGCAGGCGCACCCGCAATTCGCCTCGGCCGGGTGCCGGTAGCGGCAGATCCCTGATCTCCAGCACTTCCGGTCCGCCCGGCCGGGTGATGACTGCAGCGCGATAGGTCGCGGTCATGATGCGTCTCCTTCTCGGAAAGTTTTCATGCACGGAATATGCGCACCCGGGGCCATAAAGGAAATTGCGATAATCTCTATCTATGCTATTCATTTTTGTATGGCCAAAGCCAGCAAGACCAAGACCAAAACCGAACCCGGCTGGGAGCTTTACCGCACCTTTCTCGAGGTGGTCCGCGACGGCAGCCTGTCCGGCGCCGCGCGCAAGCTAGACCTGACGCAGCCAACGGTCGGGCGGCACATCGACGCGCTGGAAGCTTCACTCCACGTGTCGCTGTTCTCGCGCTCGCCGCAGGGCCTGAAGGCGACGCCGGCGGCGTTGGAACTCGTCAGCCACGCCGAAGCCATGGCGGCCGCGTCGGCGGCGTTGCAACGCACGGCGTCCGGCGGGGCGATCGCCGATCGCGGCACGGTTCGCCTCACCGCCAGCGAAATGGTCGGATGCGAGGTGTTGCCGCCGATGCTGGCGCGCTTCCGCGACGCCCATCCCGGCATCACGCTGGAGCTTGCGCTCAGCAACCGCAACGAGGATCTGCTGCGGCGCGAGGCCGATATCGCAGTGCGCATGGTGCGGCCGCGTCAGAAATCGCTGGTGGCTCGGCGTATCGGCAAAAGCCCGGTCGGCCTGTTCGCCCATCCCCGTTATGTCGAGAGATACGGCCTGCCGAAGACTGTCGCAGACCTGGAAACCCATTGCGTGATCGGCTTCGACCGTGACCCACAGCCGTTCCGCAGCCTGGGCACGATGCCGCGACAGATAGCGCGGGAGATGTTCGGCTTCCGCAGCGACAGCGATCTGGCGCAGTTCTCCGCGCTCAAATCTGGCGTCGGGATCGGCGGCTGCCAGTACGGCATTGCGCGCCGTCATCCGGAATTGGTACCGGTGCTGGCGAGAATGATTCGATTCGAACTCGATGTCTGGGTCGTGATGCACGAGGACATGCGCGCTACCGGCCGCGTCCGGCTGCTATTCGATCACCTCGCATCGGAACTGACCGCCTTTCTGCGCACCCGATGAGGCGGATTGATTTGAAGGCGTGGCCGGCCGATCACAGTCCACAGCATTTGCAGCGGTTTTCCAATTCCGTTGCAGACAAGCGCTGCGGGCGCGCTAAATTCGCCGGCGGGGTAGATACCGGGGCGGGAATTTTAAGGAAATGACACATCCACTGCTGTTCAATCCGTTTTCTTCGAAGCCGGATCACGCACAAGACATCCGGCAAGAGCGCACGCAGGAAACGCTGCGGCCAGCCGCGTGGTCGACGCGATCGACGCCGGTCTGCGGGCGGTGCCGCTCGGACGACCTTGTCTTGCAGGCGACCGCGCAATGGAGCAACGAAAAGCAGGAGTGGGAGCTGGCCAACACCTTTGCCCAGCCGGCGCACTGCAACACCTGCGACATGGCTTGCGAGATCGTCTGGCTGCCGCTGAATTGAGGGGCGCAGCGCGGGGAGCCACGAGAAGCACCGCTTGCTCGGATTGACCCCGCTAGCCAGCGAGTCCGGGCACAAGCTCGGCGCCAGCTTCCACTTTCATCGTCGAGCCCGAGAGGTCGCCTTCGAACGGCTGGCAGAGGCCGCCGAGATGTTTGGCCAGGAAAGCTTCGGCGACCGCGAAGAACGCGAGCTGATTGACCGGCCGCACAAAACCGTGGCCTTCGTCGCGGAAGGTGAGGTAGGTGACCGGCGCCTGACGGCCTTTCAGCGCGTCCACCATCTGCCGCGATTCGGCCGCCACAACGCGGACGTCATTCAGACCGTGCGCAATCAAGATCGGCCGCGTGGCGCGCTCGAGATGATTGAGCGGCGAGCGGTCGGCAAGGAAGGCGCGGCCTTCCTCGGTGTCGGGATTGCCGACAATGTTTTTCCAGACATTGAACCAGGGATGCCAATAAGGCGGAATTGTCGCCATGAAGGTCAGGAGATTGGAGATCCCGAACAGGTCGACGATGCAGGCAAACACCTCCGGCGTCCTGGTCGCGGCCATCAGCGCAGAATAGCCGCCATAACTGCCGCCGAAGAAGCCGACACGCTTGGGATCGGCCAGCCCGTTACCGACCGCCCAGTTCGCCGTGTCGATCAGGTCGTCGTGCATGCGTCCGCCCCATTCGTGATGGGCTGCGTTGACGAACGCCTTGCCATAGCCGGTCGAGCCTCGGTAGTTGACGCTGAGCACGGCATAGCCGCGATTGGCGAGCCATTGGTGAGTTGAGCGAAAGCCCCAGTAATCGCGCGCGTAAGGCCCGCCGTGAATCACGAGTATCAGCGGCAGTTTTCCGCTCGCATTTTCCGGGCGGGTCAAATAGCCGTTGAGGCGAAGTCCGTCGCGCGCCGGAAACGATACCGGCTCGAGCGGTCGCAGCTTCAACCCTGCCAGCGCCTTCCGCTGCTTGAACAGCGGCCGCACTTCGCGGGTCTCGCGGTCGAGCAGCACATATTCGCCGCTCTCGGCGTCGCGCTCATAATGCGCGGCCACCACCCGACCGCCATAGGTGCGGCCGGTGAAGGTGATGTCGCCGGTGCCATAGGCGGCGAGCTCCGCGAGGTCCTGCGTGGCAGCCGGATCGACCGCGAGCCAGCGCGCGTGCGCCGTGTCGACGCGCGCCGCCATCGGCCGGCGGCCGGAGAAGCTGACGTGGGTGATATCGGCTTCTTCATCCGCCGCGAGCAGCGTGGTTTTCTTCGTCGACATCTCGACCGCTACCAGCGCCGCCTTGTCGCGCCCGCGCGCGTCGATCATGTAGAGCGTCTTGCCGTCGGCGCTGAATTCCAAAAGCTCGGTGCCCATGACATCGCCGGGCGGAATTGTCGTGAACGGCGACCAGCTTCCGCTGGCGTGGCGCTGAACCACTTCCGCCGAGCCATCGGCGGCGACCTTGACGCCGAGCCGCAATTGGAAGTCGGCATCGCAGACAAGCTGCACATACTCGTTGTTTTCATAGAGCAGTTCGCTGGCGCCGTTGAGCACGTTGACGCGATAGAGGTCGAAATAGCGCTTGTCGCGCCCGTTATGCGTCAACAGCACTTCGTTCGCGAATTTCCTGTCGGCCTGCAGCAGGTAGGACTTGACGCCCTGCGGCGGCGACAGCGCAACGACCGCATTATTCCGGATATTGACGCTTGAGGCGCGCCAGTTCTCGTCGCCGTCGTGCTCCTGGAAGAAGATGATGTGATTGTTGCTGTGCGCCCAGCGGTAGTATGGGGCGATGTTGCGATCGGTGATGCGGGTGACGGCCCGCGCGGACGCAAGATCATCGATCCGTGCAACGAACAGGTTGCGAACGCCATCGACCGGCGCGAGCCAGGAGAGATGCCAGCCATCCGGACTCACTGTCGCGCTGCTGTAGTCGGGATTGTCGAACAGTACCCGCCGGGCAATCAGCTCGGCCGGCGCGGCATCGGCGTAAGGTGCGCGCGCGAGCGGCCATGTCGCGGTCAAGGCGGCGGTGGTTTTCAGAAAATAGCGGCGATCGATGGGAGCGGCGAACACGCGAGATCTCCTTGGAAGGGGGATATCGGGGCGTTGGTCGAAATCCAGTCTAGACCGGGCCCGCGCACGCGGCAACGGTTGTGCCGCTGTCGTTTGCACGTGCCACGTTCATCAATTTGACAAAATAAAGGGATCGCCGGGCGATCGCGCCTCGGTCAACGATCGTCGCCCCAACGCCATCTCGGCGGTTCGCCTTTCAACCAGCAAATCGCGGTCAGGATCACCGTCAGCGCGATGATATAGGCCGCGAATGCGACCATTGACCGTTGCGGCGGCACGAGGAAGATGCCGGCGATAACCAGGGCGAAAAAGCCCACCAGGACGGCCCAGCCCTCCCAGGTGGCCGGAAGGCCCCAGCCCCAGCCGAAGCGCTTCGCGGGAAACCAGTATCTGGAATCGTCGGGCGGCATCTCACCCTCCTATTGGATTGGCCTGGCTAAAATAGCTGTCGATGTCGGCTGGCGAAAGCCGTCGGGACGCTATGACAGAGAGGAAAGTGACCGCGCTTCAGGCCACCAGCGCCGTCAGCATCGGCGCGCTGGCGCGGCCGAATTCGGAAATCGGGACCGGCTTGCCGAACAGATAGCCCTGCGCCAGTTCGACGCCGGCAGCGCGCATGTAGTCGAGCTGCTCTTCGGTCTCGATTCCTTCGACCGTCGTAATGATGCCAAGCCCCTTGGCGAGTGCGAGCGAGGAGGCGACCACTGCCTTGCAATCGCCGCGGCTAAGAATGCCCTTGGTGAAGGACTTGTCGATCTTGATCTTGTCGAACGGGAAGATGGTCAGATAGTTGATCGATGAGAAGCCGGTGCCGAAATCATCGAGCGCAATTGACAGGCCGAGATTCTTCAGCTGCCGGATCGTGGTCAGGTGCGCTTCCTGGTTTTCGAGCAGCGAGGTCTCGGTGATCTCGAGCTCCAGCCGTTCGGGCGGCAGCCCGGTCTTCACCAGCGCGGCCAGGATCAGCTCGAACAGGTTGCCCCTCTTGAACTGGATCGCCGAGATATTGACGGCGACCTTGACGTGCGCGGGCCAGTTGGCGGCGTCCGCACAGGCTTTCTCGAGGATCCATTCGCCGAGCGGCGCGATCAGGCCGGTGGCTTCGGCGAGCGGAATGAAGTTGTCCGGCGCGATCAGGCCCTTGACCGGATGCCGCCAGCGCACCAGCGTTTCGACGCCGATGAGTTCGCGCGTCTTGATGTCAACCACCGGCTGGTAGTGCAGTTCGAACTGGCCTAGCGCAATCGCCTCGCGCAGTTCGCGCTCCGCCGATTGCTGGGTATTAACGACCTCCAGCATTTCGTTCTGGAACAGGCGGAAGTCGTTGCGGCCGCCGGACTTGACGTTGTAGAGCGCAAGGTCGGCGCGCTTGAGCAGGTCGCCCGGCTCGACGCTGTCCTCCGGCGCCATTGCAATTCCGATCGAGGCGCCGACGCTCGCCTCATGGCCGTTGAGATCGAACGGCCTGGACATGGCCTCGATGATGCGGAGCGCGAGCGCCACCGCGCCTTCGCGCTGGTTGGCTCCGCCCTCCTGGATGATCGCGAATTCGTCGCCGCCGAGCCGCGCCAGCACGTCGGTGTCGCGCACCGTGGATTGCAGGCGGCGAGCCACCTCGCTCAGCAATTGGTCGCCGGCCAGATGGCCGTGCGTGTCGTTGACGGCCTTGAACCTGTCGAGGTCGATCATCATCACCGCGACGCCGCCGCCGTTACGCTTCAGCCGCTTGCTGGCCTCTTCCAGCCTCGCGTTGAATTCGGCGCGGTTGGCCAGCCCCGTCAGCACGTCGTGTCGCGCCAGGTGGACAATTTCAGCTTCCACGCGCCGCCGTTCGGTGATGTCTTCGATAAGCGCGACCCAGCCGCCGCCTTCCATCGGCTGCCGCGTCAGGAGAATGAATCTTCCGTTCGGCAGTTCGTCGACCCGTGAAGCGTTGGGCGGAAGTTCGGCGAGCTTGGCTACCCTCGCTGTGACCTCCGGATCGTCGATCGGCTTGCTCAGGGCGCGCGCGACGAGATGGGTGGCGATGTCCGAAAACGGCATCCCGATTCGAACCAGGCCGTCGGGCAGGCCGTAAAGCTGCGGGAAGCGCTCGTTCCAGATCGTCAGCCGCTTCTCGCCGTCGAACATGCACAGGCCCTGCGCCATGTTCGAGAGTGCGGTCGAGAAGCGCGTATTCGTCACCTCGAGCTCGGCTGCCTTTTCGGCGAGCAGCTTCTCGCTGCGCTTTTCCGCGGTAACGTCCTCATGCGTGGTGAGCCAGCCGCCATTGGCCATCGGTTGACGCTTGATCTCGACGACGCGTCCGTCGGCAAGTTCCTGGATTTCGCTCGCTTGCTTGACGTTGACGGTAACGTAAACGTCCGGATCCGTGGCGAAATTTGTGCCGTTCTCGATGCGCGCCTGCAGGATTTCCCGCACTGTTGTGCCGGGCTGCACCTGGTCTTCGCGCAGGCGGTAGATTTCCGCATAGCGGGAATTGGCGATCACGATGCGCTGGTCGGGGTTGTACAGGCAAATGCCCTGCGACATGTGGCGAAGGGCGGCGTTGAAGCGCGCATTGATCAGTTCGAGTTCGGCGGCCTTCTCCTCGACAAGCTTGGCCTGCGCGCGCTGGACCGTGACGTCCTCATGGATGCCGACCCAGCCGCCATCCGCAATCGCGGTCTTGACGATGGAGATAATCCGGCCGTCCTTGAGATAGGTGGTGGCCTGGCTTTTGCTGGTCTCGCGCAGTTCGCGGCGGAATTTGTCGACGAAGCTGGTTACATCCAGACCGAGTTTGCGGCTCTCGGCGGAAAACTTGACGATATCGTAGATGCTCGCGCCCTGCCGGGCGAGCTCGGGCGGCATTTGATAGATTGCCTCATAGCGTTCGTTCCACACCGTCAGCCGGCCTTCGGCGTCGAACATCGCAAGGCCGCTCGACATGTTGGTCAGTGCCGCATCGAAGCGGACGTTCTGCCGCGAGATCTCCTCGTTGAGCTGCCGCAAGGCTCGCTGGCTGCGGTCGAGCCTGATCTGGTAACGGATGGCAAAGCCGATGCCGATCAAAACCACCAGCGTGACGATCGAAGCAATGACGACATAGGCCGCCCGGTGCTGGCGGTATTCGCTGAGGATGCTGTCCTCGGACAGGCCGACGTTGAAGATCAGCGGGTATTTGTCCGAGACACGGTAGGCGACCAGGCGGGTGACGCCGTCCATGGCGCCGGCGCCCCAATAGTGACCCGACGTCGCATTGGGATTTCCCTCCAGCGGCTTGCCGCGGGAGACCTTGCGGCCGATGACGTCGCTCGAAAATCCCTGCGCCGCCAGGATGACGTTGTCCTGGTTGCGGATTGCGATGCTGCCGCGCGCGCCGAGGTCGACGGCCCGGTAGAAGCGCTCGATGAAATTTGGGTCGACCGAGAGCAGGATCACGCCGGCCGTACTGTCGTCGGGATAGCGAAGCCGCCGCAACATCTGCAGCGATAGCCGCTTCGAGGTTCGGCCCATGATGGGCTCGCTGATGACAAGCTCGTCGTTGGTGGCGTGCAGTTGCTTATAGGTGTGCGGACGGTCGCCGACGTAGAGATGCGGACCGTTGTAGTTCAGCGTCGTTGCGACCTGGAAACCGTCGGAGTTGATCAAAGAGAGCTGAAACGCCTCCTCGCTGATCAGCGCGGTCTGTCCGGCCCATTTGCGTAAGTCGAAATAAGCGGGATCGTCCTCATAACTCTTGCGCAACAAGAGCAGCGTGCGGTCGAAGCGGCTGATCGTGTCGATGGTGTTGTGCTCGAACAGCCGCACCAGGCTGTCGGATTGCTTCAATGCTCCATCGATCGCCTTCTCGCGCTCGAGGGAGGAAATGTAGGCGGCGACGAACCAGCTCGCGGCGATCAGCACGATGCCGGCAATAGCGGCCGAATGCAGGAAAGCCCGCAGCCAGACCAGCGATTTGCCGCGCCAGATCATTTCCGAAAGTCCCCAGGCGAAAACATGCAACACGAGCGCGTTTTATCGCCCCTGGGCGGTTTACACCGTGGTTACGCGGGCGCTTCTCCGCTTGGCGTAGTTAACAGTGCTAGAATTTATCGCGGCTGCAACCAGAAATTTACCACGCAAGGCCGGAGAGGCGTCGCGGCGGTCGTTTTCGCCGTGACGTTTAGTACTGGCTGCGGTCCATGACCGGGACGGGCGCGGCCTCCTGGGCGACGCTCGCGGCCCTGCGGCTCGCCTCGATCACGAGCCGCAGCTCCTTGGCGCCGATCAGCGCCTTGCGGATGTTGCGATCTTCCGCGCTCATGTCGAACGTGATCAGCCGGTTGCAATGAGGGCAGTTGGTCTGATAGCCGTTGCGCACCCTCTGCGCGCGGTCGCGAAAGACCTGCGAGCACTTCGTGCACTTGATCTTGATTTTCTCGTCAAGCATGGAGGCCCCCGTTGGCAATATCGCGAAACAGTTTGCATGATGGGGCTTAAGGGCGCGTTGGAGCCTTCGCTAAAACTTGAACGAGAGCCGCAAACGATATTGGTGCGGTGCAACGGTGCGAGCCTGTCCGCCACCGTTTGATCAAATTGCGGCTGCTAAGGTTTTCACACCGCGCAGATGATCCGGGTTATCGACGCTTAAGGATACGGTAACCGGGCATGACCGAGATGGTGGCGTTGCCGGAGCGCTTCAAATTGCTCCACGGCGGCGTAAGGAAGAGAAGCCGCGTGGTCTGGCGGCGCGGCATTCGGATCGGCGTGGTGTTTTAGGGGAGCGCTCTTGTAAGCAAACAAGCAGGGTTCCGCCCGATGATGGCCGCGCTCAGAAGCCGAGCAGCGCGAGCCCGACCCAGGAGAATGCGAACAGGCCGCAAGCGGCGGCAGCAACCGAAGCAAGCGTAGCAATTGTTTTCGTAACCGGCATGACCGTACCTTGTGTAACTGACGGTCGTCATTCTCTCTCGCGATGTCAGCGCAAAAATGGCGAGAAAATGCTTGCCGGAAATAACGGGCGGTTGTGGCCGTGCTGCAACATGAACCCGATCTTGCCCGCAAAAATCCGTATTCGGGCCGCCTAGTCCGCACCCTGTGGTCTGATTCTAACAGTGCTCTACGGGCTCGTGGCTGGGCGGGTGGCGAATGATGGAATTTAGTACCGCCGATCGATCTGAACCTTTGGAAGAACTCGCCACCTGTGGTGTTGGCGATTTCAGATCGGCGGTATCTGGGGAAGTTGGGGGAATGCTTCATTTCGGGAATGCCATGCCTGCGTGGCTGCTCGCGGTTGCTGCCGCCGCGGTGATCGCGTTCGCCATTGTGTGGCTGGAATTTAGCGGATCGTCGTCACCGGGGCTCGCCCGAGATTACGAGGATTGTGTCGAACGGGTGCAGGCGCAGAGCTCGCCGGGCGAAGAAGCCAATAGCGGGCTTACCGGGTGCGGCGCGCGGTTTGCCGGACGGCGCAAAGCCGAGGGTGGCTATACCTATTACGATTTCATGCAGGACCGGAAATTCGACATCGCGGGCCCGAATCCGACCGTGGAAGAGCGGAAGGCCATCGATCGCGAATATATCGGCTACCTGGAGACGCAACGGCGGGAAGCGATCTCAGCGGCGTTGGCCAAGCAACAGAACGATATGCTCCGCGCCGATATCGAGAGCGCGCAGGGGCCCGCCGGTCCGCCTTTGGCGTTGGTGCCGGACAGTGTGCCGATCCCGGTTCCCCGCCGCGTGGCCGAGCAGCGTGAGAAAGCGCGGCTGTGTGCCGAAGACGCTTTGCGATGCACGCTGTCGAAACTCTCGACGGTGGTCAAGGACGCCTTCGCTTCGTCGCCCAAGACGAAGAATTGCCGCCGAGTAGTGCGTGGTTTTCACCTCTCTCCGCTTGCGGGGAGAGGTCGGATCGCATCAATCCGGTGGTTGCGATCGGCCAGCCATTTGTCTCATCTTGATAACGACTCAGCCGGCGCCCGCTGCCGGACGGCGCACCTCGTGGATCAGCTCAGCAAGTCGGGCCTCTGTCGCTTTGGACGACAGGCCCATGTCGGCGAGCTCGCCTTCGGCCACGGCGTCCGAAAGCCGTTCGAGCTGGAGCAGGACAACCGCGAGACGCGCGGGATCCGCGGGCGTGCCGCTCATGCGCTTTAGGAAATCAATCTGCCGAAGCCGGCTCTCGGAGCGGGCGGCGCGCACCCTCGGATCCTCCACCGCCAGCCGTCTCAGGCTTCTGCGGAAGTTCAGGTAGGCCTTGTGGTGGGCAACGCAGGCTCGCACCAGTTTGGCATCGGAGGCGTTTGCCGCCAGCAGCTTGCGCAGAATGCCAACTTCCTGCTGCTGCCAATCCTCGTAGACCCGACGAAGAACTCGGTCTTGTCGAGGAACCGAGAGATAGACGGGTTGTTCGGCCCGCGCGCCTAAGCGAAGCTGTGTCGGTTCTTTCGAAGCCATGCTCGTTGAATTCGCCGGCTGCGGCCGCCAGAAGCCTTCTCGCGGTATCTCGCCGCATGCGATCCGGCGCGCTCTCCGCTGAAGGCTCAGGCATCCTCGTCTCATCCAGGTGCGTCATCTATCAAGTGCGTCATCTGTTTCGAGCATGCCGAGGACGACGGCGCCCGGCAGGCCCGAGCCCTGTTATAGCGCCAGATGTCGATACCGCCAGATGTCGTTGCGCTCAGCTGGTCGCGACGCGCAAGCGCGGCGAGGCGGCCAGGTCGTCGGCGAAAACCACGAACTCCCGCGCGAAAGCCTCCGGCTGCTCGAGAAACGCGCTATGGCCCGCATCGAAGGTGGAGAGCCGCCCGTGCCGAAACCTCGCAATTGTCGGCCGGCAGCGATCCAGCGGAATGATCTTGTCGCGCCTCGCCCAGGAGACCCAGACAGGAACATCCAGGGACTCCGCGAGCGGCCCGAGATAGGCTTCGGGCCGTCCAAAGCTCGCCCAGCCTTGCCGCAGGAGGGGCGCGAGGCGATAGCCGGCCGCGACGATTCTGCGCCGTTGCGCCGCAGCCTGGCGGGTCGGCAGGACCATGCGATAGTAGAGCGCGAACAGCGGACCGTACCAGAACGCGCGCCGTTCGCCGGCCGCGAAAAAGCGCGCGAACAGGCGACAGAAGCGAGCGACCTCGGGGCTGAATTCCACGAGCCCTCCGCTGTTGCAGAGAACAAGGCCGCGCACCGGATGGCTTGATGCGTAGATGAGGCCCGCGGCGCCACCGATGGAGTTGCCGATCACGACCGGGTTTTCGAGATTCAGCGCCGGCACGAGCCGATCCAGGAGTTCGGCGTAACGCGCCGCGCTCACTGGTTTGGTGTCGGGCCCCGACCGGCCATGCCCGGGCCACTCGACCCGAACGAACTCGAAGCGATCGGCAAGCAGATCAGCGAGGGGGTCGAAATCGTGCGCGTCGTGTCCGAGCGCTGTGAGGCACAGGACCGGCTCACCTCGGCCCTTGCGCTCGACACAGAGCTCGACGTCATCGATCCGGATCATCCGTTCAGAGGCAGTCATCGTGGCGTTGGGTCTGGCAAGGCGTGAACGAGGGCCGCCGCGCCACCCGCTTTGCTCATGGCGGCGAGTGCGATGAGCGCGCCGGCGAGAGCGAGGTCCTTGAAGAAGAGGGTGCGTTCGGGCGGGACGTGAAGCTGATGATGGAAGATCACTGCCGTGAGGATACAGAAGATGCCGAGTGCTCCGGCCGAGTAGCGGACCTGGAAGCCGAACATCAAAGCGATTCCGGCCCCGATCTCGAGCGCGATCACGAAAGGCAGGAGCAGAGCGGGCACCTCGAACTCGCCCATGTGGGCCAGGAACGGCTTGGTTCCGAGAATCTTGGCGAGCCCGGCCAGGACGAACAGCAGCGCGAGCAGGCCGCGCCCGCCGTAAACCAGCAGGTTTTGCAGCATTGTTGGGTCCTCCTCTTTCCAGCAGCGGTCGATCAGATGGAGACGGGCAGCTTCCGCAGGTTGAGGAAGCGATTTCCTCAAGAGCGATCCTGCCATCCAAAGTGATATAAATATCACTTCATGTCAAGAGCATGTCAAGAGCGCGCTAAAGTCGGCCGTGTATCGGGCGGACGATCGCCGATCTTGATGTCTGGATAAGTGATTGATAAGTCACACACTGCGCTGAAGGGACCGCAGTAGAGAAAGCCCGGTCCTACGACGCTAGTTTTCCGATTGCCTCGCGCGACAGGCGGATCAGCCGCAATTCCAGATCGGTCCGATCGGGGTCCGCGTCCAGCACGGACCAAAGGTGCCGCCATTGTACTGGCCGCGGTAAATGCCGGGCCGGCCGACATAGTGCCACTCGCCGTCATAGCCGTAATAATCAGGGGTCGGATCGATATACCAGGGACGCCGGTTCTGGCGCGCCAAACGCCGCATCGCATTTTTCTGGGCAAAGAGCGGCTGGCTGTTGCTCAGCGGCTGATGATAGCCCGGCAGGAAGCCGTAGCCATGCCAAACCGGCTTGGGCCGCTTATGAATGGTTGCGGCTTGCGCTGCGACCGACAGCAGCGACAGAACGATAGCAATTGATAGACACACGATGCGCGACATCGGCGCACCATAGACATTCGGCGGTGGGAAGACCACTCAAATCCGGTCACTTCTTCCCTTCTTCTTACCCAACTCCCTACTACATGCCAGACTTCTGCTGACATGCACTTCTCGTTGACCTCATCAGCTCAACAAGGCGACCAGCGCGTCGAGCTGATCGAGAGTCTCCCGCATTCCGTGCTCCATCCCGGAAGCGATAGCGCCGTCCAACGCTTCCTTGCTAGGGAACAGCTGGTGCAGAGTGAGACGCGTCCTGCCCTGGCTCTCCTCGAAGGTGGCGGTGACTACGGCCTCGCCCGCGTTGCGCATCCGCTCGTAGAGCTGTGTGAGGACCAGCCGTGAGGGCGGACTTACCTCCGTGTACCGTCCTGAAAACACCTCCGGTTTCTTTGGGTCGCGCCCGAACGCGTAGCGGTAAGTTCCTCCCACGCGCAGGTCCGACTCGCACTCGAAGAGTGACACGCCGAAGGACTTGGGCGCCCACCACCGTTTCAGGAGCTCCGGCTTGGTCCATGCGTCGAAGACAATATGCGCCGGTCCATTGAACATCCGCGTGACGACCAGCTCACGGTCGGACGTCCGCTCCACGGTCGTTTCGTTTCTCACGGTGCCTTCACCTCTTGCCTGCAGCATCCGATTTCTCCTTCCGCTTGATCTCTTCGACTCAGCTCGTCCAGTTGCTCGAACCGCTCTTCCCAGATGCACCGGTAGCGATCGAGCCATTTGTGAAGTTGCTTCACATGCTGCGCGCGTAATTTGTAAAGCCGCTGCTGCGCGCGCGGCTCCGCCTCCACCAACCCCACAGCTTTGAGGACCGTGAGGTGCTGGGAAACCTGCGATTGCCTGAGCCCCAGCCGGCCACGGATGTCGTTCACCGATCGAGGTCCCGTGCGAAGCAGCTCGACGATTCGAAATCGATTGGGTTCGCCTAGCGCGGCGAGCGTCTCCGGGTTCATAGTCCATATATCATCATACACGAATATTCGTGTCAACGAATATATCGAGAAGCGCGATCAAGCGGCACCTCGGCACAACTTCGCACGTAACTTCTTGCCACGACTGAATGAATCTATCGCGCAAAGCGCTTTCCCCTTGTTGTTCGTTTTTTGTCTCTCTACATTTGCCCCGCTACCGGGCGCGTTGGGCCTCGACACTACCTTCTGAGCCTATTTTTGCTGTATTGAGTTCTGTTCAATCCGGGCACAACTTTAAGCCATGCTGAGCGACCTGAACGGTCACGAGGCCGGCACAACATGACACGCTCTTCAGGCCCGTATCTCCGCGAGGAACGGTTGATACCGAAGATGTTCATCACGCGCGTGAGGTTGTAGGCGAGCACGTGCAGCGCCATCTCCGTCGCTACCTTCGGCAGCGTCTTCATCAGAATTTCGTCGCCCTCATCCGCATCTTCAGCGTGGCGAACAGATGCTCGACGGTTTCGCGGCGCTCACTCTGGCTTGCGGGTTCTGATCTAGCCGCGCCTGCGCGGCTTCGGCGACGTGTTCGTGTTCCCATCGTTTGATGCGGCGCTCGTTGGCCGTCGTGCGCGATCCTTGAGCGGGCTGTGCGGCACGCCTCGTCAGGTAAATCCGCATTTTCTGGCCATCTTCATCAGCGGTGAGTGGTGCGCTAGCTCTCGCCGGCCGGCAGCGATAGACATCTCCTTGCCAAATAAACAAATCAGTTTCCCAAACGGCCTGCCCACTTGCGCCCGATTTTGCGGCTTGGGCAGTGTGACCGCGACGCCGGCCTGTTCTCGGTCAGTATTTTCTCACCCTTGAAGTAACCTCGATCGTAACGACGTCCAAGCTATCACTGCGCAGCGCAGCTTTCGCCGCCTGCGCCATCGTCGCCAGTTACGATCTATCGGTGCCGATGTTGGTGACTCGTGCCGACAACAGATGGTTCGTGGTATCTATCGCACTTTACACATTGTAGTCGACCATGCCTGACTGCGCCCGCTCGTTGCCATCGAGCGGCAATCGGTATTTATCAGCTATATCTACTGTCGAGCAGCGAGCACTCCTTTTCAATCGCGGCCAGCCGTTTCACTTCTTCTTCTAGCTTCGCCAGCTACTCCTTAAGCCGCGTC
The DNA here is from genome assembly GCA_963775545.1 of uncultured Alphaproteobacteria bacterium. Taxonomy (GTDB): domain Bacteria; phylum Pseudomonadota; class Alphaproteobacteria; order Rhizobiales; family Xanthobacteraceae; genus Bradyrhizobium. Next base: position 225,040 of record CAVZJE010000007.1, on the reverse strand, counting down.
TTCGTCAGCAGCACCGTTTCCGACAGCTCTTCGCTTGCGGCAATCTAACTGTCAGCGGTATCGAGTTCTCAGTAGCGCGCCACGCTCTCTTCGATCTACTTCCGCCAGCGCTGTATCTTGCCCTGCGTGAAGTTGTTGTCTCCACCGTTTACGCCTTGAACTGCTACGTTCATGGCCGCTGGCCTTCGCCAGCAACCCATCTCGCGTCACAACTCGACGAAGCGCGCTCAAACCTTCTTGATCTCGTAACCATTGTCCTTGCGAATCAGCGATGGTTTTGTATCCCGCGAGCCGTCCGTCAGCCCATAACCTCAGATGCGCAAGCCTCACTCTCCAGCCCCGAACAATGGACCCGTTGAGATAGCCGTAAGTACAGCTGACATCGCCGAAGGATACCCTGCCGCCCGTCGCCGCCCGTGACGCCATCTAACCCCAGTCGCGCATCCAACGCATCACAAACATCGACCGCTCTAACAGTATTGCTCTCGTCTACCCAATCATCAACATTCCGGCACAGCGTCTCCTGCCCATCCACCCCTTGAACTAAACTCTTCAAGTCCCCTCATCAGCAATTAATCGGTGGTTTTCACACAGCCTAGCTCATAGCAAGCTCTCAGCCTGAGCACCGTCGTTCTGCTCTCTCAAGAGCAAACCCCCTATCGTACTTACCTCTGAAGTGCCATTTCCCGCATCAACCCAAACATTTAGTGCCACTTCATTTAACAAATAGAAAGCGCATAATCCCATCTACCCCTCTTTATTGCGAGAGGCGCGGTGCAGGCATAGCGTTCGCCCAACCCCGACCCCCTCCGCGACAGGAGACCACCCGTGAAAACCTACCAGCTCTATATCAACGGCAGCTATGTCGATCCTGCAAACGGCGAGTGGTTTGATTCAATCGATCCGTATCGCGGCGAACCCTGGGCAAAAATTCCGCGCGGATCCGCTGCCGATGCCGACCGGGCCGTGAAGGCCGCCAATGAGGCGATGTGGCGTGGCCCCTGGTCGAAGATGACGGCGTCAACCCGCGGCAAGCTGATGCGCAAGCTTGGCGACCTCGTCGCTGCGAACGCCGAGCGGCTCGCCGAGATCGAGGTGCGCGATAACGGCAAGCTGATGGCCGAGATGCTCGGCCAGCTTCGCTATCATCCGGAGTGGTGGTGGTATTTCGGCGGACTGGTAGACAAGCTGGAAGGCACTCTTGTGCCGATCGACAAGCCGGAGACGTTCGCCTACACCACGCACGAACCCGTCGGCGTTGTCGCAGCGCTCACCGCCTGGAATTCGCCGCTGCTGTTCGTCGCCTGGAAATGCGCCGCGGCGCTTGCCGCCGGTTGTGCCGTCATCGTCAAGCCGTCGGAATTTACGTCCGCCAGCACGCTGGAGTTCGCCGCGCTGACGAAGGAGGCCGGCATTCCCGACGGCATCTTCAACGTGGTGACGGGCTTCGGGCCCGAGATCGGCACCGAGTTGATCTCTCACCCCGGCGTCGCCAAGATCACCTTCACAGGATCGGACACGACAGGCGCAAAGGTCTACGAGACCGCCGCGCGCAGTCTCAAGCGGGTTTCGCTTGAGCTCGGAGGAAAGTCGCCTAACATCGTGTTCGAGGACGCAGATCTAGCTGCTGCCGCAGCGGGCGCCGTCTCCGGAATCTTCGCAGCGACGGGGCAGACCTGCATCGCCGGATCGCGTCTGCTCGTGCAGAAGTCGATCAGGGCCGAGTTTGAGGCGCGTCTCCTGGAGCTCGCACGCTCTGCCAAGATCGGCGATCCCATGAAATCGGATACCAATATCGGTCCGATCACGACGCCGGCGCAATACAAGAAGGTTCTCGATTATATCGAGATTGCAAAGTCCGAGGGGGCGCGCTGCCTCCTTGGCGGCAAGCCGGCCTCGGGCGCGGGCATCGTTGGCGGCCAGTTCGTCGAGCCGACTATATTTACCGATGTCGACAACACCATGCGGATCGCGCGCGAGGAAGTCTTTGGCCCGGTGCTCTCGATCATCGGCTTCGACACCGAGGAAGACGCCATTCGTATCGCCAACGACACCATCTATGGTCTTGCGGCGGGTATCTGGACCCGCGATCTCGCGCGCGCCGTGCGCGTGCCGAAACTGCTGCGCGCCGGAACGGTCTGGGTGAATACCTACCGGGCTATCAGCTACATGATGCCATTTGGCGGCATGAAACATTCAGGGCTCGGGCGCGAGAGCGGTATCGACGCAGTGCGCGAGTATCTGGAAACAAAGAGCGTATGGATTTCGACGGCAAAGGACGTTCCCGCCAATCCATTCGTCATGCGGTGATGTCCTGGTGGAGTGGACTACATTCGCTAGACCGCTGAGAAGGGATGCGAAATGTTTTAATCAGACCACGGCAGCGGAGTTATCAGCAGAGAACGACGCGGGACGTCGTCGGCCAGGTCAACAGCGTCCGTCAGCCCGGTTTGGCCCATGGGCTGCTTTTGTCCGCTTTAACTCCAGGGGCCGACATTCACCGACAACATGGCGACGTCCGCCTGGGTGCCAATAGGCGACATTGCACGCTTGCCCTATAGAAGGCGACCGAAGCCGGACCAATTGAGAGTCTAGAAATGGACCTTCGAATATTTCTGTTCTTGATCGCCGCGACGTCACTTGAAACCTTCGGGGATGCCATCGTTCGAATTGGAATAGGTCAAACCGCATGGCTGCCGCGCGGGTGGGCTTTTCCTTGCCGGGGGCGACGCTTCTCTTTGGCTATGGCTTTTGCCTCAACCTTGCGCCGGTTGAGTTTGGTCGTGTCGTTGGGCTCTATATTGCCACGCTCTTTATCGTGTGGCAGATCACGAACTTCGTGATGTTTTCGCAGTTTGCCCGGAATGCCGGGTTTGTTTGGCGGCTTCATTTTATAGCAGGCGGACTAGTCGTCACCTTCTGGAAATAATGTGTTTGCTTTGTCCAAGCGGATCATCCGAGCGGCAGTTATTGTCCTAGGCGAAGAGTTCCCGGGCGGTTATAGGATTAGCGGAACTTGCGATACTCGCTTTTCAAAGCCGGATATTTACATACCAAGATGAATCATTTTTATCCGAACGCCGTCTAAGGTCCGTCAAGGTGACCTCGGAGCGCTGGCAGCGGCGGACCGTTTTTGTGGTCGGCGGCGTAGCGGTTGGCGCAGCGGCCGTGGCGCTTGCGATGCTTGCCGATCTGGCGCAACTCGCCTTTGCCGCTCTGTTGGCAAAATCGCGCTACGCTTCGCTTTTGGTCACGCCGCTCGGCTTCGCGTTCTCGGTGTTCCTGATGAATCGCTTCTTTACGAACTCTCAAGGCAGCGGTATCCCGCAGGTGATTGCCGCACGCCAACTCACCGATCAGGCCGCGCGAAGCCGGCTGGTATCGATGCGCATCGCTATCGGCAAGGTGCTGTTGACCCTGCTCGGCCTTCTCTGCGGCGCATCCGCGGGTCGCGAAGGTCCTACCGTGCAGGTCGGCGCATCCATCATGTTCGCGCTTGGCCGCATGTCGCCGCGTCGCCAGCCCGGACAGGCGATCCTGGCCGGAGCCGCGGCGGGCGTTTCGGCTGCCTTCAATACGCCACTTGCCGGCATCGTGTTCGGGATCGAGGAAATCAGCTGCGAATTCGAGGTACGCACCAGCGGGCTCATCATCGGCGCTGTCATCGCGGCCGGCCTGACCTCCCTCGCATTGGTCGGCAACTACACTTACTTTGGGACCAGCGCGACTATGCTGAGCCACGGCGCCGATTGGCTTGCCATGCCGTTGTGTGGTGTCGCCGGTGGGCTTGCTGGTGGCGTATTCAGCCGCATTGTTATCGCGATGGCGCGCGGATTTCCGGCAGCGCCGGGACGCGTCATCAAGTGGGATCCAATTCCTTTCGCCTTGATCTGCGGTCTTGGCGTGGCCCTCTGCGGGCTTGCCTCCGGCGACACCATTTACGGCACCGGCTATGCACAGGTGAAGGCGGCGCTCGATAGCGGCACGCCGCTGCCATGGCACTTCAGCCTGTTGAAGTTTGTAGCCACGGCATTTTCTACGGTTAGCGGCATTCCCGGCGGAATATTCTCGCCGTCGCTTGCGGTCGGCGCTGGACTTGGCAGCGACGTCGCGCAACTGTTCCCGAGCGCGCCGCTCGGGGCAATCATTCTGCTGGGAATGGTGTGCTATTTCGCCGGCGTCGTGCAGGCGCCAATCACGGCTTTCGTCATCGTCACCGAAATGAGCGACAATCATGCCATGGTCGTGCCGCTGATGGCCGCAGCGCTCATTGCTTACGCAACCTCTCGTCTGATCTGCCGCGAAGGCATTTACCACGCGCTCGCCAAGGGCTTTCTGCAAATGGGCTCCAACGGAATTGTCGCTCGCTGAGCGCTATGGCTATTCGCCTCGCACCGTCAAAGTCGGTCGCGCAGACGCCGTCGCGCCGGCCGCATCGCCCGCAGACATGGCATGCTGGTATTTGTTGCATTGCGAATAGGTGCGCGCTCCCTACAAGCCAGGGTCGCCTTCAATTCACTTGCCATCGCTGCAACATGATCCAATGATCGGCGAGTGTCCCGATTTCGAAGTTCGTAGCATTTTGCGGGGCCACGTTTCGAACGTCTGAGCCGCCGCACCAGGCAGGTATTTTGTCACTTTGTTCGGGGCATACCATTTGAGGTAAATCCGATGGCAATTGCGGCGTTGTCCGGATGGACGAGCGAACAGAAGCACGTCGTCGCGGCGAGCTTCCTCGGATGGTCGCTGGATGCCTTCGACTTTTTCCTGCTCGTGTTCGTGCTGAAGGACCTCGCCGCCGGATTTCGACACCGACTGTCGAACGTCACGCTTGCGATCCTGTTGACGCTGGCGATGCGTCCGGTCGGCGCGTTCATCTTCGGCCGCGCCGCCGACCGCTAGGGCCGGCGTCCGACCCTCATGGTCGACCGATCTGTATTCGCTTCTCGAGTTCGCTTCCGGCTTCGCACCCGACCTGAGGGTTTTTATCGTGCTTCGCGCGCTTTACGGCATCGCGATGGGAGGCGGGTGGGGCGTCGGCGCCTCGCTGACGATGGAGACCGTTCCGCCGCACGCGCGGGTTTCGTTTCCGGCCTGCTGCAGTCGGGCTATCCGACCGGCTACTTCCTGGCCTCGATCGTCTATGGCCTGCTGTTTCCCTATATCGGCTGGCGCGGCATGTTCATGGTGGGCGTGGTCCCGGCGTTGCTGGTGCTCTACATCCGCCGCAACGTTCCGGAATTGCCCGGCTTGAGCAAGAGGCCGCGGAACGCGGCGGCACGCTCGCGATCCTGCGCCGCACTGGCGCCTGGGCATCTACGCCATCATCCTGATGACCGCCTTCAATTTCTTCAGCCACGGCACCCAGGACATCTATCCCACGTTCCTGCAGGTGCAGCATGGGTTGTCTCCGCAGACCGTGAGCATCATCGCGGTCATCGACAATATCGGCGCCATCATCGGCGGTTTCTCTTCGGTTCGCTTTCAGCCAGAGTTTTGGACGCCGCCGATGCATCATCCTCGCTTCCCTGCTCTCTTTGCCGGTGATCCCGCTCTGGGCCTGCTCGCCCGCCGGCGATGCTGGCCTTCGGCGCCTTCCTGATGCAGTTCTCCGTCCAGGGCGCCTGGGGCGTCGTTCCCGCGCATCTGAACGAGCTTTCGCCGGCGACGGCGCGAGGCACCTTCCCGGGCTCCGTTTATCAGCTCGGCAACCTGTTGGCGTCAGTCAACGCGACCCTGCAAGCGACCATCGCATCCTGGGTACGGAGGCAATTACGGGTTGGCGCTCGCCGTCGTGGCCGGCGCGGTCGCCATCGTCATTGCGGCGCTGACGGCGGCCGGCACGGAAGCGAAAGGCATTGCCTTTACACGGGCGAAAGTTGCCGTGGCTTAGAGCGTTTTCGAGCGAAGTGGGAACCGGTTCGCGTGAAGAAAACGCGTCAAACAAGATTAGAGCCCGGTTTTGATTCAATCAAAACCGAATAGGCTCTGGGCGACTACTTGGGAAATAGCCCGTCGGGAAATAGCTCGCGCGGGTTTACGGATGGAGCCGCTGCTCACATTCCTTTTCCGAATGGAGGATCCCTCGGCGGGATGCCTTGACCCGATGAGCTGTAGCCATGCCCACTGCCGGCGGAGTCGGCTCGTGCATGGTGTCGTTGCTCACGTTGCCTTTTCCGAAAGGGGGGTCCCTCGGCGGGATGCTTTGATCCGATGAGCTGTAGCCATGCCCGCTGCCGGCGGAGCTCCGCTCGTGCATGGTGTCGTTGCTCGCGTTGCCTTTCCCGAAAGGAGGATCCCTCGGCGGGACGCCCTGGCTTGAGGTTTGCGCATCGCTCCGGCCGCAAACACAGAGCTGAACGCAACAGCCAAAAGAAACTTCTTCACGATCTTCTCCGTGGTCTTTCGGGGCGCAGAACGGCGAGGCGCGGGTTTGGACCCGCGTTCCTATCATCATTCTTAGCCTGCGTGCCTGAGAGTTTTATTGCGCTTTATTTCAGTGGTTCTTATTTCAATGGTTATTCGATCGGCCGTTCACGCGGCGGCGCCGCCACATCGAGCGGCGTGTCGCGGGTAACGCGACGCCTTAGTGTCTGCGGCTAATACCGACCTCGCGTATCAACTCAATCGGATAAACCGGTTTCGAAAAGAAAGTGACGTGGTCCGGCAACGCAGTCGACAGCGGCTTTCCGGACATGATGATAATGCAAAGCTCCGGGTCGGATTGCCGCGCCAGATGCGCAAGCTCGATGCCCGTCATGTTGCCGACGAGGCTGACGTCGGTAATCAGCACCGCGGGATGCCGGCTCTTGAGGGCAAGTTCGGCCGTTTCCGCATCCTCGCACTGAATGACGTCGTAGTCAGTTTCTGCCAGCAGGAACGAAATCATCTCGCGCTGGATCGGGTCGTCCTCGACCACCAAAGCAGTCGGGCGATAAGGCTTCGATTGTCCCATCGTCCTACCTCTCATTTGCCAATGCGGGTTAAGTCCGGAAGGGCGGAAATTGTTCACGCGCGCCGTGACGCCTGAGTTCCAGCGGCATCGGTTCCGTGCCGGCTCGATTCCACGTCGAACGGAACGGATGTCGTCGGACGAGGCCGCTATTGCTTCATGCAGAGAATGACGGCTTGCGGTGGATCGCTTTGGCCCGGCTTTGCATCGCAGCTTGCGCCATTGTCGCCCAGCGTCCGTGGCGCCTGGGCGGCGTCGCCTGCTTTCACGATGCAGGTTGCGCTGATCATGACCTCGTTGGTGCCGCACATCGCGGGCTTTGAAATTCCGCCGTCGGCTTCCGAGCGCAGGACGCGGAACGGCAGCGGCGGTGAGACGCCGTCGCGCCCGTCCTTTCCGGGAGCGCCAGCCAGACCCTGAGGTCCAGCCGGGCCAGCAGGTCCCATCGCACCTGCCTCGCCCTTGTCGCCTTTGTCACCTTTGTCGCCCTTTATGCCGCAGCCGCTCAGGGCCAAGGCAGAAAGCAGAACGCAGATCAGGAGTGTCGGCTGTTTCATGGCTGGAATCCGAAGAGGAGAGCGACCGCTAACTCGCGTCCGACCGCTTAAGTTCCATTTTTATATCGGCGGCTGAATAGCTGCTTTGACGGTCTCGGCGGCGTGCGTACTTCGCAGCGCGAGATGAAAGCGGTGTGACGCGTGGCCGCGCAACAGCAAGCTTGCTGCTGACCTGAACTGTAGCTGAACGTTCGTTCATAATTCTCATGTTGGCCGCAACGATCGCGTTTGTTAGCGTTGTTTCGTGCTTGAATCAGCAGGCATTTGGGAGGGCGAAACAATTCCATGAAGAGCTTTTCATACATTCTGGCCGCGCTGGTGGCTATCGCGTTTGCAATGCCGTCAATCGCAAGCGCGAAAGGCAAACCGATGATGCATCATCATACGCATCATCACATGCACCATCACATGCATCACCACGGCAAGATGTAACCGGAAAAATGGCCCCTTCATTGGGGCCATTTTTTTATCCTCTTTTGTCCTCTTTTTGTCCCTGGGGCTGCAGCGCGCAGCCGTGTTTCACGGCGTTCTCGTTCCCGGCGCTCTTCGGCTTCGTATGCCTTTCGACGTTTCGCCATTGGTCACGTTGCCGTCGGGCGTACCCCAGTTGTCGGCGTGGCCCCAGAGATCAGCCTGGCTCGGCAGGTGATAGGTGTCGTTGCCGGGATTTCCCTTTCCGAACGGTGGATCTCTCGGCGAGGGATCATAGGTTTGCGCGATCGCGCCCGCCGCTAACGCGGAGGCCAACGCCGCGGCCAGAAAAAATGTTCTCACGATCGTCTCCGTGATTTTCGTTGCACAAATCCGCCGACGCACGGCCGGAAGCTGTCTTCGCACCTCCATTTGAGGAGTGTTCCCGAGGCTTCAAGTGGGCTTTAAGCCATTTGGGCCTTTCGGTCGCCGATTATCACGAACTTGGGAAGACGACGCTTAGAACGGCGAGGCCGTAAAGCCGAGCGGCTGCGTCACGTCGTAGGAAGCCTTGGTGATCGGCACCGCATAGCTGACATTGAGCGGGCCGAACGGCGAGGCCCAGGTCATGCCGACGCCGACCGAAGATCGCAGCACGTTGGCGTTGGCAAGTTGCAGCGATTGGCTCGAACCGGGAAAGGTCGTCGGCCCGCTATAGCGGAAGACGCTGCCGGAATTGACAAAGGCGACCGCTTTCAGCCCGTATTCCGAAGGCAGGCCCGGAATATTGCTCTGCAGTTCGGCGGTCGTCGCCCAGTACATGCTGCCGCCGACATTATCCATGGTGGTGCCAGGCGTGAGGTCGCGCGGACCGAAGCCGTTCGGCGCAAAGCCGCGCACCATCGAGGGGCCACCGAAGAAGTTGTCGATCAGCGGCACTTGGCTGCCGCCCCATCCGGTGATGTAACCGCCTTGCGCGCGGGCAAGCGCCACCACGTCGTCGTTGAGCGCGTGGTAATAATGGAAATCTTCCGTCGTGCGCAGGAAGCGGACGTCGCCGCCGAGGCCGGCGAGATCCTGGCGCAGTTGCGAGCTGAAGCCCTCGGTCGGCGCCTTCGGATTATCGACGGTCGAATAGGTCGCGGTGTCGCCGACCGCCGACACCCATTGCGGCCCGGTCGCGGCCGCCGCCTGCACCACGATCGAGGGCGGGGCTGCGAGCGAAGCCGGATCCAGCGTGACGTCCTGCCGCGAGATCGAATAGCGGAACTGCATGCCGAGCTGTTCGGAGATCGGCGTGCCGACCAGCATGGTCGCGCCGTAATTCACCGTGCCGTAGGATTGATAGGGGCTGGTGTCGGTCTCCTTGGCCGAAAGATCGATACCGCCCGACGCGCGGTTACCGAAGAAGCCGGGATCGGTTGCCGAGACATCGAAGCCGCGGGCGTACTGGCCGTAGTTAAAGGAGGAGTTGAGCGCGACGCCGGTGCCGGCGAAATTCCTGTCGCCGAGTTTGAGTTCGGCAAGCCAGCCGTCGGTGGTCGAATAGCCGCCGGCGATGTTGAAATCGCCGGTGTCCTTTTCCTGCAGCTCGACGTCGAGAATGACGCGGTCCGATGCCGAGCCCGGCTTGGTCGTGATCTTGACGGTCTTGAAGTAATCCAGGTTCTTCAGCCGCCGCTCGGCGCGGTCGATCAGTCCCTTGTTGAAGGCATCGCCTTCCGCGATATCGAACTCGCGGCGGATCACGTAACCGCGCGTGCGGGTGTTGCCGTGGATGTCGATGCGCTCGACATAGGCGCGCTGGCCCTGCTCGATCGCAAAGGAGATACCGACGCGTCGGCCGACGGCGTCGCGCAACGTGTGGGTCTGCACGCGGGCAAAGGGATAGCCGAGTTTGGCGAGTTCGGCCGAAAGCTTGTCGTTGCTCTTGTCGAGCCTCGCGCCGTCGAACAGCGCGCCCGATTGCAGGCTCACGAGGCGGCGAAGTTTGTCCGGATCGACGCCGTCGACATGGCAATCGATGGCGATATCGCCGAAACGATAGATCGGCCCCTCTTCGATCGCATAAGTCAGCGTGAATCCCTTGGTGGCGGGATCGTATTCGGCATTGACCGAGGGCACGCTCACGTCGGCATAGCCTTTACTGCGATAGTAATCGCGCAACAGCTCGCGATCGGCGTTGACCATGTCGGGATCGTAGACGCCGCCGCCAGTCAGAAAGCTCAGCATGTTGTTGGCGGAGGTCTTGATGACGGCGGCGAGCTGCCGCTTGCCGAACGCGGTGTTGCCGGTGAAGTTGATCTGCTTGACCGGAGTCTTGGCGCCCTCGGTCACTTCAAAGACGAGATCGACGCGGTCGCTGCCGCGGTCGATGATCACGGGTTTCACGCTGACGTCGTCGCGGCCGACATGCTTGTAGGCCTCGATGATGTGGTTGACGTCGGCCTGTACGGCGGAGCGTTGCAGGCTGCCGCGCGCCTTGGATTCGATCACCGGCGTCAGGTCGCTGTCCTTGACCCGCTTGTTGCCTTCGAAAGTGACCTTGTTGAGCACCGGCGCCTCGTGCAGATGCACGACCAGTTTCTCGCCGTTGCGCTCGACCGAAACCGTGTCGAACAGATGGGTCGCGATCAGCGCCTTCAGTGCCGCGTCGCGCGCGGCCTCGTCAAAGCGCCCGTCGGGCGAGGGATGGAAATACGAGCGGACGGTGGCGGCATCGACGCGCTTGTTGCCTTCGACGGTCACCTGCGCCCGGGCTTTCTCCTCGAAGTCGCTGCTCTTGTTGTCTCCGGCAGCTCGAGAAGACGCGACGCCGAGCGTCACGCTTATCGCAAGGCCAAACACAAGGCCCAACGCCGTCCACGGTCTCACACTACTTGTACGACTTGTCACGCCTGGCTCGATATCCCACGCGCCCCTTTGCCCAGGCGCCATCGAAGTTTGCGGGGTAGGCGAAACGATGTCTGAGGCGGGGAGAGATGATGCCTTAAACGTTAACGGCCGCCACAATTTCGACGCGAGCCGTGGTGCGCCACCCCGAAAATGTCCTTATGCCGGCCCAAATGTTTTCTAGGTCGTTGCTTAAGAGCATCACCCGCGTCGTCGAAAGATACGACCCGCGGGCGCTTCGAGGAGCATCACATGCGTTGCGTAGTCTGGGTTCTTGCGTTCCTGCTGACCATCCAGCCGACATTCGCGGTGTCCACGCCGGACATCGATCCGCGCGCGTCGCTCGGCGTGGTGCAGCAGTGGATCTACAATTATCGCGCCAAGCCGGATTACGGGCACATCCCGGCGGCGGTGCGCGTGCTGTTTCACGCGCAGACCTTCAAGGAGCCGGAGAATGCCGGCATCTATCTCGGCTTCATTGCGGGCGCAATCGCGTCCAACCCGGGACGCGCGGAAGCGCTCGTCAACAGCTTCTTCCCGGTGCCGGCGGAAGACGAATGGGTGATCGTGCGCGCGATCGCGTTTTCGGGCGTGCCCGACTGGCGCAATTTGCTGCGAAAAGTGGCGCCCAAAATGCCGGGACGACAGGTGATGATCGACGCTTACCTTGCCGGTAGCCTGCCGACGCTGACCGACATTCCGCTGGAGGAAAAGCAGCCGGGCATGATGGACAAGATGAAGACGACGTTCACGACGAACCCGTTTTCAAAAGACAAGGACGCGAAGAAAATCAAGTTGCAGCAGACCTTCGCCGGCAACCAGGATCTGCTCGATACGCTGTGGGGCTATTATTTCGCGACCGGCTCGTACCGGCCGATTCTGCGCATCATGGCGATGCTGCCCTGGAGCAAGAGCCACGACACGGTCGATAAACTCACCGTGGGCAGCATGGCGCGCTACACGCTCGCAAGTTACGCCGTGCGCGATACCACTTTGCGCGAATATCTCCGCAGCGAACTCAAGGTGCAGAACGACGCAGTAAAGGTGCCGCTGACCGAAGTCGTCGAGGCCGCCGATACCGTGCAGCTCGGCGCGGTGCGCAAGGACGCGCTCGCAGCGGTCGAAGAAATGAAAGCCAAGGGCTCGGATTTACGCCGCAATCTGGATTTCTGGGGCCAGGTCGGCGTCGGCGCGGTCGCGCTCGGCTGCGTCTCGGCGGCAGCGCTCGGCGCAATCGCGGTCGGAATCCCCTGCGTGATCGGCGGCTCCGCCGGCCAAGGGCTGCTGTCGTTCTGGGAAAAGCAACAGCAGTAGCGCCGTTCCGGCGTGACTTACCAGCATCGACGGATAGCGAAACCTCTTGCCGTCATTCCGGGGCGCGAGTGAAACGAGCGAGCCCGGAATCCATTTTGACCGATGTTCCCGCGGTGTGATGGATTCCGGGCCTGCGCCGTACGGCGCATCCCGGAATGACGAAAGGGGATGGCTTGCGCCGCTTCCGCTCGCGACGACGAAAACCCTACGCCGGCGATGCCAGCGGCTTTCCCTTCTCGACAATGTAGGAAAGGGCCTTGGCAAGGAGCTTTGGCAGTTTTAATCGCCGCAACCGGGCCTTGTAGTCTTAGGTCTTGTAGTCTTGGGTCTTATGGTCTTGGCTTCATCTACCCCACATAAGGTAGCCTGCCGGGAAGGATCAAAACCTTGCGGCAAAGGAGCGTCCCATGGGCTTCATTTCGATTCTGATTTTCCTGGCGATTATCTATGCCTTCCTTTCGATCCGGGTGCTCAAGCAATATGAACGCGGCGTGGTGTTCTTTCTCGGCAAGTTCGAGGGCGTGCGCGGCCCCGGGCTGACGCTGATCTTCGTGCCGTTCCAGACCATGACGCGGGTGTCCTTGCGCACGGTCACGATGCAGATTCCCTCGCAGAAAATCATTACCAAGGACAACGTCTCGATCGATATCGCGGCGGTCGCCTACTATCACATCACCGATCCCGAGAAGGCGGTGATTGCGATCGAGAATGTCTATAACGCGATCAACCAGATCAGCCAGACCACGGTGCGCAACGTGGTCGGGCGCTTCAGCCTCGATCAGCTTTTGTCCGATACCGCTGCCATTAACGAGCAGATCAAGGACGTCATCGATACCCATACCGAGCCATGGGGCGCGCAGGTGACGGCGGTCGAGATCAAGGACATCACGTTGCCGGACAACATGCAGCGGGCGATGGCGCGGGAGGCGGAAGCCGAGCGCGAGCGCCGCGCCAAGATCGTCGCCGCCGAAGGCGAATACCAGGCCGCGGTGAAGCTCGGTGAGGCCGCCGACATCATCACGCAACATCCCGTGGCGCTTCAATTGCGCACCTTGCAGACCATGGCGGAAATCGCCACCGAGAAGAACTCGACCATCATCTTCCCGGCGCAGTTCATGACCACGGTGCAGGAAGCGCTGACGATGCTGGGCAAGGACTCGGAGAAGTAGGGGCTACCTTCTTCGTCATTGCCTGCGACAAACGCGAAGCGTTTGCGCACGGGAGCATAAGCGACGAAGCAATCCAGTCCTTCCCTTTATCTGGATTGCTTCGCTTCGCTCGCAATGACAGGGACTATGGTAAATGCGACTCTGCAACCTCAATTCGAACTTGAACAGGTGCTGGCGCGACCAATAGGTTAGGGCGATTGCCTCGAACCCGTTCTCGCGCCGGATTTCATGGATCGATTTCGCAAAACCTTGCCCGTCTGGGTCCGCGTCGTGCTTCTGGCCGGCCTGTTATGCCTTGTCGCAGGCGCCGGCCTGATCGCGTACCGATACTATCAGCGGCCGACAACGCTCACCGTCGCGGTGGGGTCGTTTGATGGTGAAGCGCGGCAGGCGGCGTCGCTGGTCGCAGGCTACCTCGCCACCACCAATTCCCCGATCAGGCTCAAAATCGAAAATGCCGGCAACGTGCTCGACGCCGCCAAGGCCTTTGCGGCCGGCAAGGCTGACCTCGCGGTGGTGCGGGCCGATGTCGGCGATCTCACACAGGCCCGCGCGGTCGCCGTGATGGCCGAGGGCGTCGTCATGATCGTGGCGCCGCCGGGATCGACCATCACCACCATCGCCAAGCTGCGCGATCATACTGTCGGTGTGGCAGTCGGCGAGATCAATCACAGCGTGGTGGAGGCCCTGAAGAAAGAATACGACCTTGGCCACGCCAATGTCACGTTCAAGGACATCGTACCTTCCGATGCGCGGCGAGCGATGCAGGCCAAGGAGGTCGCGGCGCTGATCGTGGTCGTGCCGCTCACCGACAAATATCTGTCGTTAGTGAAGGGGCTGTTTCGCGAGGGTGCGAATTCGGCACCCGTGCTGATACCGATCGACTCGGCCGGCGCGATCACCGACGCCAAGGGACCCTATGAGAGCTTCGATATTCCAAAGGGTACGCTGCGGGGATCGCCGGCCGTTCCTGCCGATGACGTCACGACGCTTCGCGTTCCCTATCTTCTCGTGGCCAATCGCCATCTCGACCAGCAGGTGGTGGGCGAACTCGCCAAGCGCGTGATGGCCGCGAGGCGGGATCTGGCTTCGGTGCAGCCTTTGATCGCCGGGATCTCCACCCCGGTACTCGATGCCGACGCCTACATCTCCGTGCATCCCGGCGCTGCCGCATTCTACAACGGCACCCAGCAAAGCTTCATGGATCGGTGGGGCAATGCCATCTACCTGACGCCGATGGTGCTCGGCGCGCTGGCGTCGATATTCGCGGCTGCGTGGCGGTTTCTCGGCATACGCGGCAACGGTAAAACGCAGACCACGTTCGAACAGCTCAGCGCCTTGCGGGAAAGAATCCGTGACCTCGAGGACGAGGCCGAATTACGCAAGATCGAGGATGAGATCGACACGATGCTTCGCGCGCGCCTGGCGAAATCCGCTGACGGTGAGGAGGGCGGGACGGAAGCGCTGGCGCTGATCGCGGTCGCGCAACGGCTCGACAATCTTGTGCATCACCGGCGGGTGGTGCTGTCAGCGCGAACGAGTGGCGTCGGATAGCTGGGCAATCGCCTACCATGTCGTCCCTGCGGAAGCAGGGACCCATAACCACAGGCTTCTCCTGCTATGAAGGATATTGCCATATCGAGAAGCGGATAGGGTCCGCGGTATGGGTCCCCGCGTGCGCGGGGACGACCGAGGAAATGCGATGCTTCTCGAGATGGCTCCGCCTCCCTCCCCGCAAGCCGCACCAGCAATAGCTCGCGCCTGTTTGTGACAGGCGATGACATTTGCCAGCCGCAGACAGGGCCGATGTGCTATCATCGGGTTGCGACCGATGCGAATTTTATCAAACCACGACGCTCAACCAGGTGGGTGTTCAGATGATTACAATTCCGGAATTGGTAGCGCAGGCTTTGGGATCGTTCCTGACTTCGGATACCAGGAGCCGGTTCGGCTCTTCACATGCCCGCCTGGCTGAAGTTGTCCCCTTCGCAGCCAGGCTGACCCTTGATTGCATCGGCAATAGCGACGCCCTGTATCACAACATTGAGCATTCGATGCTTGTGACCCTTGCCGGACACGACATCCTGATGGGACGGCAGATGTTGCGGGCGACGACCGCGGATGACTATGCCAATTTCATATTGGCGTGCCTTGCCCACGACATCGGATACGTTCGCGGAATTTTGCAGGGCGACGACAACGATTCCTATGTCGCAGATCTGACTGGGCGTACGATACGTCTGCCGCGAGGATCGTCGGATGCCGCGCTCGCACCTTATCATGTAGACCGGTCAAAGTTGTTCGTCTCCGAGCGCCTCGACGGGACCGAAGAGGTGGACGCCGGCCGAATTGCCCGGGCCATCGAATATACGCGCTTTCCATATGCCTCGTCCTCGAACGAAGATGATCTGAACGAAGAGGAGGGCTTGTTGCTGCGAGCTGCCGATCTCATCGGTCAACTCGGTGATCCCAACTACCTGAAAAAGGCAAATGCACTGTTCTACGAATTTGACGAAATCGGCTTGAACAAGAAGCTCGGCTACGATACGCCCGCAGACGTCGTCTACAAGTATCCGCAGTTCTATTGGAATAATGTCGCTCCGCAAATCCAGATGGCGATACGCTACCTCAACGTCACATCGAGCGGACGCCAATGGATCGCAAATCTTTATGCCAATGTATTTCGTGCAGAGCGGGAGCTGAACCTGTCGGGCCCGCAGCTGTGATCATGCTATTGGCTCCTTCATCGGCTTGCCGAAGAACCACACCAACACCAGCGCGATCAGCGCGACGGCGGACAGTAGCGCCCAGGCTTCGTCGACCGACATCGCAAACGCCGCGCGTTCCACCATCGGCCGGACGTAACCCTCGATCGTCGCCTGCGTGACGTCCGGCGGTGGATGCAGGAAAAGCTTCACATCGAGCCCGATGTCCTTTGCGGCCGACACATCGCCGGCAAGCAGGCGGTCGCGCAGCGCCTCGCCATGGCCGACGGTGCGGCCATAGAGAATGGTGTCGATCACGGCGATGCCGATCGCGCCGCCGAGATTGCGCATCAGGTTGAACAGTCCGCTCGCGTCCGGCACTTGTTGCGGCGTCAGCGCGCCCAGCGCCAGCCGCGTCGGCGGCAAGAGGCAGAACATGATGGCGATGCCGCGCAGAACTTGCGGCCCGAACATCTCGTCAAAGTCGGCAACGCGGCTCTGGAAGGCGCTCAGGCCTAACCCGATCGCAAACAACGCAAAACCCAGCGCTGACAATTTGCGCGGATCGAGCCGGCTTTCGAAAAACCCTGCGATCGGCGCGGTCACGAGCTGCGCCACGCCGGTCACCAGCATGATGGTGCCGATCTCGAAGGCGTCGTGGCGGCGGACATAGGCGAGAAACACCGGCATCAGATAGACCGAGCCGTACAGTCCGACGCCGAGGCAGAAACTCAAGGCGCAGCCGACCGCAAACGCCCGCGCACGCAGCGTGGTCAGTTCGACCACGGGGTGGGCGGCCTTGACCGACCGCGTTACGAAGATGGCCCCGCTGGCGAGGCTGACGGCGAACAGCATCAGCGGGCGCGGCGAAAGCCAGCCATCCTGCGGCGCCTGTTTGAGGCCGATCTCGAGCGTCGCCAGCGCAATCGCCATCAACAGCAACGAGAGGCGATCGAGATTTTTGAATTCGGCAAAGTTGACCTTGTCCTGCGGCAACAGGAATGGCGTGGCGGCGGCCGCCAATAAACCCGGCGCGACGTTGATCAGGAACAGCCAGTGCCAGGACCAGGTCTCGGTGATCCAGCCGCCGACCACGGGGCCGACGGTCGGCGCCAGCACTGCGACAATTCCGGCAAGCGTCGTCGCTGCCGGGTGCAAGCGCAGCGGAAACAACAGGAAGACGGCCGAGAAAACCGCCGGAATCAGCGCGCCACCGGCAAAGCCTTGAATGACGCGGCAGGAAATCAGCGTCGTGAAATTGTCCGAGAGGGCACAGCCAATGGAGGCGGCGGTGAACAGGCTGATGGCGGCAACGAACAGCCAGCGCAGCGTCAGCACGCGCGTGAGCCAGCCGGTCAGCGGAATCGCGATGATCTCGGCGATCAGATAGGCGGTCTGGATCCAGCTCATCGCATCGCGCGAGATATCGAGCGCTTGCTGAATCGCGGGCAGGGAAGTGGCGACGACTTGAATATCGAGGATCGCCATGAACATGCCGAGACACATCAGGAGGAAGCCGAGCCAAGTGCGGACGCTCGCATGGTCCGGCAACGCAACGGCCTCGCTCATCAGGACGTTTTCAACCTCGCTCATGACCGCGTTTCCGGCGCCGTGGTTGCGCGCGAGTTATTGTGCGCGCGGTCTTCGGCGTGGATGCGAATGAAGAGCACGGCGCCATTGAGAACCGTGAAGACCGCCGCAATCCAGGGCAGGCTGAGCATCAGCGGCAGAAGGGCGATCTCTCCGGCCACAACCGCATAATTGGGATGGCGTAGATAGCGGTAGGCACCACCCGCCACCAGCGGCGCGTTCGGCAGCACAATGATACGCGTCGTCCAGCGCTCGCCCAAGGTCGCCATCACCCAGATGCGCAAACCTTGAAGCGCAAGATAGGCGGCAAACGCTGTCACGTTGACCGGCTGGTCATGCCCGAAGACCCAGAGCGAAATCAGCCAGGCGGCGTGAACCGCGACCATCAGGGGATAGTGGCCGGGCGCGACTTCGACCGCGCCGCGCGCCATCAGCGCGCGCGTGTGGCTGCGGGAAAGAATCAGTTCGGCGCCGCGCTGGGCCGTCACAAGGGCGAGGATGATCTCAGCCAGAGTCACGCCGCGTGCCGCAGCGAAACGCAACTGGCGGTGAAGCCGGGACCGAGCGCGGTCAGCAGCGAGCGCGGCGGCAGTCCCTTCGCCCGCGCGCGTTCGAGGATGAACAGCACCGTCGGCGCCGACATGTTGCCGTAATCGGCGATCACCTGCCGCTCGTGTTCGAGCGTGCCCTGATCGAGCGACAGTGCGGTTTCGATCGCATCGACGACCTTGGCGCCGCCGGGATGGCAGATGAACTTGTCGATATCGGCGAGCTTCAATTTCATTCGGCCGAGCACCTGTGTCAGCGCGGGCTTGAGTTCGGTGGTGACGAATTCCGGAATGGTGCGGCGAAGGATCACGCCAAACCCGAGGGGATCCACATTCCAGCCCATCACATCGAGGGTGTCCGGCCAGAGATGTTCGCCGGCAGCCTCGATCAGCGTCTCGCCACCATCGCCCGCGCGCAGCACCACCGCAGCGGCGCCGTCGGCGAACAGGCTGGTGGCGATGATATTGGCCTTGGTGAGTTCGTCGAGTCGAAGCGCGAGCGAGCAGAGTTCGACGGTCACCAGGAGGATGTTGGTGCCGGGCCGCGCCTGGGCGAGGCGCGAGGCGATCGAAAGGCCCGAGGCGCCGCCGGCGCAGCCGAGCCCGAACACCGGGACGCGCGAGATGTCGGAACGAAAGCCCATGCGGCGGGCGACGCGCGCATCGAGGCTTGGGGTCGCAATCCCGGTCGAGCAGACCGTGACGACGGTATCGACGTCGGCAGGCCTGAGATTGGCATTGGCCAGCGCCTTGGTCGCGGCATCGACGAACAGCGCCTCGGCGCCTTCGTGGAAAGCCGCGGTGCGCTCCGGCCAGCCGCGCTGCGTCAAGTACCAGTCGAACGGCTTGACGCCGTGACGCTTGATGATTCCGGTGTTGGTGAAAATGCCAGCGAAGCGCTCATAGTCGGGAAAGCGGCTGCCGAAGATGCCCCACGCGGCGTTCATCACGTCCTTCTGCAGGAAGATGTGGGGAGGGACCGAAGTCGCCAGGGAGAGCAGGGCAGCAGGTCTCATGAACAGATCTTCCGTGTCGGTTTTCCATTATGATGGGAACAGCGACGAGAAGGCTTTATTTCGGGTGCTTCCGGCGAAAGGGTCACTTAAAGGTGAGTTTTTACCTTTCTTCGCTCTCAATTGCCGGCGCGGACAAGAAGTAACAACGAGACATTCGTGGACAGCGCCGATGGCGCCGGCGGACTGAGTCTCTTTGATGGCGAACGGTGTCCGTGCATTGCCGATTGAGGGATCGGAAGGCGGTATTCCAGACGCCGCCAGAATCCCTCTAAGGTGTTTTGATCGATCCATTGCGTCAAGCGTTTCGCAATGTGCAAAGAGCGCATGTTGTCGCGGATATTATCGAATTAAGCCAGAGGTTGAGCTCCATTACCTCCACTTATCTCTGACGAAGTTCTATATATATATGAGCGGTATATTCCGGCCCAGCCTTGCCCGGCCGGTTGTTCCTTGGCATACTTTCCACTGGAGCGCGGGTCTGCTTGGCTCGTGCCGCAAAAAGGCGCGAGATGAAAAACCGCCCGTCTGTTTCGGAAGTCAGCGCCAAGCTGGGATATCCATCAAGCGAGACCGCACAGGGTTTGCGGCTGTGGAAGGCCTTTATCAAGCTCTCGCCGGCGCAGCGTGCCGAGGTGCTTGCCTGGGTCGAGGATCTCTCCACCGATCCGGCGCCGCGTCCCGGCGGCATGAACGGCCGATTCACGACGCGCTGACGAAAATCTTTTAACTGGCAAGCTTTCAAGCTTAAAACAATCGCTCACCCGCGCGGCAGCCGTCGCGAGATGCCGGCTTCACGTGGGACTTTTAAAGCAACGCGATAGCGCGCCTTGATCTGTCGAGGCTTTTCAAGCAGTTGTGTTGGGAATTGGAACAAGAAGTGGGACAAGAAAAAGAGGCCGCTTTGAGGGCGGCCTCTTCCTTGCGCTTGAGAACGTGGCTGCCTTGAGAACGTAGCGGCCTTGAGGACTTATCGTTCGAACCAGAACCAGTCGGCGTGGGCTCGGCGCCAGTCCGCGTTGCGCTGTTCGTTGCGGCCGATCAGAATGCCGAAACGCACGCAGGCTTTCCGGTCGCCCTTTTCGCACAGCTGATGGAAGCCGATAATTTCAGCTTCCACCGCGCCTTGCGCGTGGGCCGGTGATGCAATGATCCCAGCCGATCCGCTAACGCCGGCTGCGATCACAAGAGCAGTCATCAATCGCCTTAACGTCATGGGTTCTCCTGTTCAAATATACCCCGCGTGATAAGGCTTAGATTGCGAAATCTGAATGCAATCTGAACCTTGCAGAGGCAGGCGTGTTAGCACCTGCGGCGGCACCCTTGTGTGACGGTCGCCCGCATCCGGGCCGTGGTTGGAAGGCTCTGTTCGCTCATTCGCCTCGGCTGCCGAACTATGCTAACTCGGCTAGTGGAGTGGAAGGGATGCGGATGTCAGAACCGGACCACTAGAAGGCCAATCAAAACGGAAGGGATGTTGCCAATGTCCGAACCGAAACTGGAAGTGCCGGCCGAGTTGCGGGATTTGGCCGAAAAGACCATCGACCAGGCTGAACGGGCGTTTGGCATGTTTTTTGATGCCGCCAACAAATCCGTTGCCACGATCTCGAGTCCGGGAACGGAAATATCGAAACAGGCGCTGGCCTTCACCGAGCAGAACATGAGGGCGGCGTTCGAACATGCGCGCAAGCTCGTGCATGCCACCGACCTTCAGCAGGCGATGCAGATTCAGTCGGAGTTCCTGCGCAGCCAGTTCACCAACGCCGGTGAGCATATGCGGCAAATCAGCGGCGACGTGATGTCGGCTGCAAAAGACACGATGAAACCGAAATTCTGACGGCCGCTCGCGCAAGAATTTCCGCGCAGCGAAACCGCAAATTTCGCACAACGAAATCGACCCCCGGGTTTTTCAAAGGGTGAAATCTCGTCGCGGGATTTTGGAGCGAAAGTCTCTGTCCCGGCCAGCGCGCGAGAAGCGAATGGCAAGACGCGGGTTGTCCTTCGATCTCCGAAAAAAATTGCAGGCAACGAGGATCGTCGCGCGTCGGAAACGGGAATTTAAGAAAATCAAATCGCCTTCAGAAAACTTTCGTCCGACGCGCAGCCCCTGCATCGATAGGTAACAAGATTGAGTTGCCCGTCTCTTGGTTCGATGAGCAGAAGCTTCATCCGCCCGTTGCATTTGATGCAGGTCATCTCGGTCGTGGTTCGAGAACGCGTACACGTGGGCGTCGGTCGGGGAAAGTCCGGCACTGCACACTCTCCTCTGTTGTTTTCTTCCTCGTCTTTTCTCTCTGTTCTTCAACGGGGTAGCTGACTCACAGGTGATTTATTATGTCCGATTTCTCCCACACTTGAAAGGATGGGGCAGGAACTCGCTCACCCGTAAATTGAATCTCGCAAGTGGCCTGTTTTTTGTGCAGGCCGCGGCGTGCGGGTTCCGGATGAAGGAACTCAGGTTCCACGCGAGCTCTAGCTGAGTCCCTGCGGCCGCTCGCGACAATCCAAATGCGACCCGCCAAAAGCAGCAGACCAAAACGCAGCCAGGCAAAGCGTCAGCAGCGAAGACGTCATGCGCGCGAGCGCATCGCGGTGTCGAACGCGATCTTCAACCAGCCGGCCGGTCCGGAAATCATGGTCCAGAATTCATGAAACGCCGAGGGGGTTCTTTGGGTTGGTGAAGCAGAGGGGCCTCACATCACAAAAACCAACAAGGAGTTTGACATGCGTACGTTTCTTCTCACCGGCGCGGCGCTGATGGTGCTGTCGCAAGCCGCAATGGCCCAGAGCCCGAATACGGCGACACAGCCGAATGCTACCCAAAACCAGACCTCGAGCAGCCCGACCGCCCAGCCGCAACACCTGCGATCAAATCTGCGCAACGCGCTGGAGAAAGCCGGCTACAAGGACATCCGCGTGGCGCCGACCTCATTCATGGTCCGTGCGCGCGACACCGACGGCAATCCGGTGGTGATGGCGATCAGCCCTGACTCGTTCACCGAAGTCGCCGACGTCACCAACGGCGGCAGCAATAACAACGGTAACACGCCTTCCACGACGGGGACAGTCAACAGCAATGCTTCCTCCGGAACCTTCCTTGCGGTGCCGCAGGCTGATGAGTTGAGCTCGAAGGTGGTCGGTCTCGACATCTACAACAACGACAACAAGGACATCGGCCAGATCAAGGATATCGCGATGAATCCGAATGGCCGGTCGCAGGCCTATATCGTGTCGGTCGGCGGCTTTCTCGGGATGGGCGAGCACTATGTCGCCGTCAATTCTTCGGCAGTGAAGGTCAGCTACAACGAGCAGGACAAGAAGTGGCATGCGACCATGAACGCGAGCGCCGATCAGTTGAAGTCCGCGCCTGAATTCAAATATACCGGTCGCTGGCAGTCCAACCGGACCTAAAGCTCGCGCCGCTTCTTCTCCCTCCCCCTTGCGGGGAGGGTCGGCGCGCGCAGAAGCGCTCGTGCGCTTCGAGCGCTCCGGGGTGGGGGTTCAACAGTAACAGATAGCGGTATGGACTTTTCCGACGACAGGAGCCCCCACCCGACCATCGCTTCGCGCACAGCCGATGCGCAGCATCGGCGTTCTCTTTCTTAAGAACGGCGACCGAAAGGTCGCCTATGCACCCTCCCCACGCGTTCCGCGGGGGAGGGATTAGCACCACCTTATGGATAGGGCGCAGGCCCCATCTTGGCGATCAGCGGGTTGTCGGTCGCAACCGGCGACAGATCGCTGGCGGAGGAAGCGCCCAGGAACTTGTCCAACGTCGCCTCGATTTTTTCCTTCGCCTCGTCCGGGCCGCGGTCGCTCAGCCAGGTGTGCTGAAACGGCGTCTTGACGATGTCGATGCCCTCGGCCTTGGCCTCTTCCGGTGTCGGCAGCACGCCCGGATCGGTCTTGAAGTTCGGGTCGCTCGAGCGGAACGACAGGATCTTCATCTTGTGGTTCAACACGAAGGGGACGCGCAGGTTGTCCAGCGTGATGATCTTCGAAACCATCTGGGGGTGTTCTTTCGCGAAATACATCGCGACGTCGCCGCCGTTGGAATGTCCGACCATCGTCAGGTGATCGTAGTCGGCATGCGGCTGTATCTTTTTCAACTGTCCGACGACAAAGAGAATGTTGGCCTCGCTGCGCTTGTAAACGTCGAGCCGGCCGACATAGGGCAGGCCCACTTTGGTGACCAGCGGCGGGTCGCTCGGCAGGTCCTGCTCGATGCTGGCCACAAGATATCCACGCGCCGCGAGCACGTTTTCCAGGAAGGAATATTCGGTGTTCTTGACGGTGTTGCCGTTACTGATGAGGGCGACCGGCAGTCTCCAGTAGCCGTCATCGGCCTTCATCTCATAGTCGCGGCGCACGGCAACATCGACCGACACGGCGCGTTGCCGCGTGGTGTCGAACAGGTTAAGCGTCTCATGTCGAATGGCCCATTTGCTCGCGGCGACGTAGAGGCCGCCCGATAAGAGGCAAATGCAGGCCAACACCGCCAGGGCCCGTTTCATCGTTTTCCGTCCCGATCGAATTTTCTTTTTAACTAGATAGGGTTTAAACGCGGCAAACCCGAATTGGGAGTCCCCATTCGGCTGAATTAATTTTCGGAAAGCTGCCTCTTTTTGCCTTGCAACATGGACGCCGCGGCTCTTTCCGGCGCCGGAACCAGATTTGGGCTCCAATCCTTGGTCGCGACGACGCACCTGATGGTTCCGGGTTTTAACCTGCCGCGACTGGATTCTTGAGGAATCCTAGACCGCCAACTCGGACATCGACGTCTGCGCGCGGCGCTCGAAAATGACGGCGCCCTGACGCCTGGCGATCTCGACGGCGGTTGCGAAGGCGGATCGCGCTTCGGCCTTGTTGCCACGGTCGAGCGCCAGCAGGCACGCCCCGCGCAAACGGTAAATTTCGGGCAGGTAGAAACCCACGCCCGCCTCGTCGATGCCTGCGAGCGCGCGGTCGAGGTGGCTGAGCGCGTCGGAGGGGCGGCCGGAGGCGAGCAGCACTTCCGCCGCGAGCCCGAGATAATATTGCGGCAGCGGACCGGCCGCTGTGGCGTTGCCGATCTCTGTGTCGATCAGCCGTACGGCATCCTCGTTGGGCGCGCCTGACGCGGTGGCCCAGGCGGCCAAAATCAGACTGCTCGCGCGCCATGGCGGCAGGCCGAACTTTTCGGCCTGCGCGACCGCGCGATGGGCGACCGCGTAGGTGGCCTCGCGTTCGCCGCCAAGCTGGTGGCCGATGCCGCAATTGTGCAGCCCATGCGCGAGGCTGTTCGGGTGATCGAGCCTTTCAGCCAGCGCCATTCCTTGCCTGTAATGTGGCTTCGCCTGCAGCTCTTCGCCGGATAGCCGCCATGAATTGGCGCACTGGATATGGGCGCAAACGGCGGGGTCGTGGCCGCCAAAGGCATGCGCCAGGTGTCCGTGCTGCTTCATATCGTAAAGCGTGACGACGCGCTCGCAGCCTTCCAGCGCCTCGCGGACATCGCCACGAAAATACGCGGTTGAAAACTGGCAGTGATAGGCTTCGAGCAACAGCTCGCGATCGCCGGATTGCTGCGCGAGCGATACCAGTTCGCCGGCGCGGGCGCGCGCCAGCACTGTCTTCCGGCTGAAATTGGAGTTGATCCAGAGGCCCCATTTGGCCTGAAAGGAGGCGGCGCCGTCGCCGAGTTGTTCGCCGATCTCGCTGGCCTTGATATAGGCCGTTTCGGCCTCACTGCTTTGCAGCCCGTGGGCGACGACCGACGCCGAACCGAGTTTCAGCCAGAACTCCAGTTGCCGGCGCAGCCCGTCTGGCGGCGGCATGGCTTCGGCGAGCTTGAGACCGGCCGAGAAATGCGCGATCGCCTCGACATAGGCCGAGCGGCTCACGGCCTGGTCGCCGGCGCGCATGCGGTACTTGCAAGCGAGAGCTGGCAGTCCGGCTTCGCCGAAATGATAGGCCAGCAATTCTGGCTCATTCGCGGCAACGTCGCCAAAAAATTGCTCCAGCGCTTGGGCGACGCGCCCGTGCCATTCGCGCCGGCGCATCAGCAGCAGGCTTTCATACGCGGCATCCCGCACCAGCGCGTGCTTGAAGTTGAAGCTGCGCTCAAGGCCGCGTTCCTCGGGAAACACAATTCCCGCAGCGACGAGCCTTGCCAGCAGGCCTTCGAGTTCGTCGTTGTTCTTTCCGGCCACCGCCTCCAGCAGAGCGAAGCTGAATTGCCGGCCGATCACCGCGGCAATCTGGGCGACCTCGCGCGCGCCGCCGAGGCGGTCGAGGCGGGCCATCAGCGAATCCTTCAGCGTGGCCGGCACCGCGGAATCCTCGCCCGCCGATTCCATCACGCTTCGGGTCAGCTCCTCGACAAAAAGCGGCACGCCGTCGGTCTTGGCAATGATCGCGGCGATGGTATCCGCCGAAAGGCCGTGCGCGGCGGCGACGCCCGTGACCACCTGCATGCATTCGCCGCGGCCGAGCCGGCCGAGCGTAATCAGCGTGGCGTGGGACCTGGCGAACCAGGGCGGCGTGAAATCCGGCCGCGCTGAGACCACGACAAGCAGCCGCGCGCGGCTGGTGCTGTCGGTCAACCGCGCCATCATCTCGAGCGTGGTCGCGTCGATCCAGTGGGCGTCTTCGAGCACGACCAATACCGGATCGCCGTCGCTCGCTCGCGTCATGATCTCGACGATCAATGCAAGCATCGTGGCCTTGCGTTGCGCCGGCGGCAGCGCCGTCGGAACGGCGGTCAACGGGATCGACAACAGCTCGGCCAACAGCGGCAGTGCTGCCGGATTTTCGACGTGCCGCACGGTCAGCAGCGCGCGGAGTTTTTCGGCGCGTACCGCCGCAGGATCGGTGAGCGCGAGATGAGCGGCGCGCGTGAGATACTGGATCACCGGATGGAGCGCGCTATCGCTGTGATAGGGGGAACATTGCAGATTGATCCGCGCATGCGCTTCGCCCGCAAGCTCCTGCTGCAGCGCCTCGATCATGCGCGATTTGCCGATCCCGGCTTCGCCGATCACGGTCACCGTCTGGCCTTCGCCCTGCCGCGCCAGGTGCCAGCGTTCGCGCATCAGGCCCATTTCATGCGCCCGGCCGATCAGCGGCAGGCCTCCGGCACGGATCGCGGCAAAGCGGCTTTCGAACGAGGCTTCGCCGCAGACTTGCCAAGCCGGTACCGGGCGGGCAAAGCCCTTTAATTCATGATCGCCGGTGTGGGTCAGTTGGAAAAGACCGCCCAGCAATTTCTGGGTGGATTCGCTGACCAGGATGCAGTCCGCATCGGCGAGCGCCTGCAGCCGAGCGGCGAGATTGGGCGTTTCGCCGACGATGGTGCGCTCCTGCGCCATCCCGGTGCCGATGATTTCGCCAACCACGACGAGGCCAGTGGCGATGCCGATCCGCGTCTGTACGCGCGTGCCGTCGGGCATTTCGATGGCGCCGACTTCCGAGAGAATGCCGATCGCGGCGCGAACGGCGCGCTCTGCCGCATCCTCGAAGGCGGAGGGAAAGCCGAAATAGGCGAGTACGCCGTCGCCCATGAACTTGGCGACGAACCCGCCATAACGTCCGATCGCGCCGGCTACCGCGTCCTGATATCGCCGGATCACGCCGCCGAGCAGCTCCGGATCGAGCCTCGCCGACAGCGCCGTCGAGCCGACCATATCGGTGAACATCACGGTGACTTGCCGCCGCTCGGCATCGCTGGAGGCGGATTCATGTGCGCGAGAAGATTTGTCAGGCAGGCGAGAGGAGTTATCGGATGGAACCGGCGCTGCCTTGGCGTTGCGTGCGGCGATTACCTTCAATAGCCGGCGGCGATTGCCGAGCGACAGACCCAGTTGTTCGAGATCGCGGTCATCGAGTTCGGCAAGGATATCGAGATCGATATCGTTGGCCTCGAACGCGGCGGCGTATTGCTCCAGACTATTCGCACGCAGCCACTCGCGAAGGTCGCTCATGCCGTCAGTTTCCTACCCCGAAGACCGCACATTGGCATATTTGCCGGGGTTTGGGAGCGCAGGGTTTCGAACAATAGTAGGATAGCGTTTGCTAGTGTCCCTTTGGTTCTGACATTCGCAAAAGTGCCGCCGCGACAGGGTACGAATGTCAGAACCGGGACACTAGGCGCGGGCCGCCTTTTCCTTGATCATGGCGACCACGGCGTCGATCACGGCTGATATGGCGCCGCGCCGGTAGGCCCAGCGCGGGTCGTTATCCGGCGAGGCGATCACCATGGTGGCGTTGGCCTCGAACAGCAGCAAGTCGCCTTGCGCATTCACCCCGAAATCGATTCCGGCATAGTCGAGGGCCAGCCGCCCGCAGACCGCACGTAGCGCGGCAATGGCCTTGTCGCCGAGAGCCGCGCGCATGTCGGCCAGGAACGCCATTTCCTCTTTGCGGTGATCCGGCTTGTCGGCCATGTCGGAGGTGAAATAGTGAACCTTCCAGTTTCGCGAAATCGCCAGATGCAGCGGGAAGATTTTCCCGCCGATCATCATCACGCGGTATTTGCGCGCGTTGCCGTCCTGGCCCCGCGCGTCGAGATATTCGATCGCGAGCAATTCGTCGCCCGGTAGCTCGGCCACCGCAGCCGCAAGATCGGCCGCTTTCTCCACAAGTGCGAAATTGCGCCCGGTGTGATAGCCGGGCGAACGCAACAGCAGCGGGAATGTGAATCCTTCGCCGGTGAGGCGCGCGGCAGCAGCGAGGCCGGTGAGGCGTGCGCGTGGCAGCAGCACGACCTTTGGCGTCATCACGCCCGGCAAGGCCGCGAGATCCGTGGCATTATCGAGACGTCCGGTCTTCATCACCGCGCGCGGATCGTTGATGACGGGCGCCTTCGAACGCGCGGTCAGGCGGATTGCGGCTTCAAGCGCCGGCTGGCAGAGGTCCGCGTCGCCAATCGCGTTGAAGATCAGCCCGTGCGGCGGCAGCGGCGTTGTGGGATCGAGATGATCCGCCACGATCACCGTGGTCAGAAACACGCAGTCGTCGAGAAACGGCGCGGTCGGGATGTTGCCGCCGCCGGAGGACACCAGTTGTAAGAGCGGGATCGGCGGGCCGCTGCCGCGATAGGGTAGCGTCGAGACGGCATGCCCGCGAAAACCCCTGGCGAAATGTTCGCGCGCGCCGTCGCGGTCGCCTTCATCTGATAACACCGCGCCCATGCCCTGATGGGCGGCGGCGTGATCCGGATCGGCCTGCAGTGCGGCCTCGTAATGCGCGCGTGCTTCCACATGACGGTTGGCGCGGAGCAGGAGATTGCCGAGGTTCACGCGCGCCATCGGATTTTCGGGATGATGCAGGATCGCCTCGGCATAGACGCGGCAGGCGGCGTCGATGGCGCCTTGCGCCGCGAGCAGCGTTCCGAATTCATTGAGCGCGCTGAAATGGGTCGGATGCCGGCGCAGAAGTTCGACGAACGCCGCTTGCGCGTCTTGTCGGCGGTCGAGCGCGCCGAGTAGCGCCGCGCGCTCGATTTCGATCGATATATCGGCCTCGCTTCGGGATTTGCGGGCGAGCAGTCGATCGAGCTCGCGCAAGCGCGCTTCCTGCGCGAGGCGGGGAGCCCAGCGGGGCGGGGCGGTTGGTTTGGCTTGCGGTTGGGTCACGGCTTGAGAGCGAAGGCTTTCGGATCAAGGAAGTTGCCTGCGCACTATCGGCTGATTTGCGACTTTCGCTCACATAGGCTTGAAATCGAAGCCGGATCAGATTATAGTAATTTCACTATGAGATCAAAGTCGGGAAAACCGGCAAAACCCGAACGGCTCAAGAGAGTCCATTTTGTTGGAACCAGCAACAAGGACTTAAGGGCACTGCCAAAGAGCGCCCGAGCTATCTTTGGTTACGCAATATTGCTGGCCGAATATGGTCTGAAACATCCGGACGCTAAACCACTCAAAGGTTTTGGAAGCGCCGGCATCCTGGAAGTTGTCGAGGAATTGGACGGAGACGCCTACAGGGCCGTCTATACGGTCAAGTTTGGTCACGTCGTCTACGTCTTACATGCGTTCAAGAAGAAGTCGAAGGTAGGCTCAAAAACTCCGCCTCGCGACATGGAATTGATCATCAAACGGCTCAAGGAAGCGGAAGAACACTACCGGAAAAGCCAGGCGCCAAAGAAAGGTAGCAGGTGAGAAAATGGCAAAGAGATCAAAAATAACATCGGGCAGCGGCAACATTTTTGCCGATTTAGGATTTGAGAATCCACAGGAGCATCATGTCAAAGCTCACCTTGTCATGCTTCTGAGCAAGATGATTGAAGCCCAGAGCCTCACTCAGGGACAGGCTGCATCAAAAATGGGGCTGCGTCAGCCTGATGTATCAAAGCTCCTGCGAGGAGGGTTTGATGGCTTCTCTCTCGAGAGACTTTTGAATTTTGTGCGGGCTCTCGGCGCGGATGTCGAGATCAAGATCAAGACGAGCAAATCCAGACAATCGGGTCGGTCCAACCAGGAGGGTCGGATACGTTTGACGGCCTGAAAAAGCGACGTATTAGGGTCGCCTTTTTCCGTTTCAAAGGTAACGCCGATGCGCTTTTCCTTGCGCCAGACGACACGGCAGGGGCGGTGATCGCCGTCCGTCACGAGGATAAACTCGGTAGGGATTCCGAGCGGGCTCGTGACATCCAGCGCCGCGCCGGTTTCGGAAAGATTGCGCACCGCGCAATCGATCGAGCCGCCGCCGAACTGAATTCGGCCGCCTTTCAGCACGCGATGCCTGGTTGTAGTACGGTGTTCGTCGTCCATCGTCCCGTCCCATAAAACCGGCATTGCCGGTCGAAGTCTCGAATGGCCGGCAATGCGGCCCGCTTTGCATAATGATCAAGCGGGCCGGGCTGCCGATTCCAAGCGTTTTCGTTGGTGATAATCGCTGGCCGCCGAAGGTCAACCTGATTCGGCTCCCGCATCAAACCGGAATATCAGAATCGAAAACTTGCGGCTAAGCTGGGTCGTCAACGTTTCGCAAACTTGCACGATTCTGTGACGATGCTTGAGGGATTTCGGCCGTGAATGTTTCAGAACAGCAAAAGAAGATCGCCGTTCTCGGCGCCCCGATCGAAATCGGGGCGTCGCAACACGGAACGCTGATGGGACCGGACGCGCTGCGAACCGCCGGCCTTCTGACCCTGCTCGAAGGGCTCGGCTTTGCGGTCGAAGACCACGGCAACCTGACAGTAGACGGTGTTGCCGCGCTCGACGACACCCCGCCTGACAACAGCAAGCACTACCGGGAAATTCAACGCTGGATCCGGACGATTAGCGCTCGGGCTTACGATCTGGCGCGATCTGGCGCCATTCCGATCTTTGTCGGTGGCGATCATTCGCTCTCCATGGGTTCGATCAATGGTGTCGCGCGTCATTGCCGCGAACAGGGCAAAGAGCTCTTCGTCATGTGGCTGGACGCGCATGCCGATTATAATACGCCGGCCACCACCATCACCGGCAACATGCACGGCATGTCGGCGGCGTTTTTGTGTGGCGAAGAGGGGCTCGACGGCCTTTTAGGTAACGAGCCGCGCGCGCCGATCGATTCGAGCCGGCTGGAACTGTTCGGCACCCGCTCGATCGACAAGCTCGAAAAAGACCTGGTGCGGCTTCGGCGTATCAGCGTCGCCGACATGCGCAAGATCGACGAATTCGGCGTCAGCGTCCTGATCCGGCGCGTTATCGACAAGGTCAAAGCGGTCGACGGCGTGCTGCATTTGAGTTTCGACATCGATTTTCTCGACCCCGAGGTCGCGCCGGGCGTCGGCACCATGGTGCCGGGTGGCGCGACTTATCGCGAGGCGCATCTGATCATGGAGCTGCTGAACGATTCCGGCATCGTGCATTCACTCGACATCGTCGAGCTCAATCCGTTCCTCGATGAGCGCGGCCGCACCGCGCGCAGCGTCGTGGAGTTGATCGGAAGCCTGTTCGGTCAGCAGATCACCGATCGCCCGACGCCGACCAACGCGATGTAGCTGCGGTTTTGTTCCCTGAGCTCGCTGCGAAACCACCCGGAACCTTCGCCGCCGCGCGTCATTGACGTTCCAGGGAAACGTCAGGCAAGGTGTTCGAATGGTCTTGGATCATGCGAGGCATATTGGTGTGCGGCCGGTTCTGGTCGCGCTCGCGATTGCGATTTTCGGGATATTGGCGATGCTGTTCGTCGACCATGGCCCGTGGAGCCATCCGCATGCGCGGACCGCCTCACTCTCCGATCATCAGATGACGACGGCGCAGGCCGCCCGCGACGCCGGTGCCGTCGTGGTGCCGACCGCGCCGAAACCCGCGGTCGAGCCCGAACCGCCCGGGCCAAAGCAGGCAGAGCCGCCTAATCCCAAAC
This sequence comes from uncultured Alphaproteobacteria bacterium, assembly GCA_963775545.1. GTDB lineage: Bacteria > Pseudomonadota > Alphaproteobacteria > Rhizobiales > Xanthobacteraceae > Bradyrhizobium. The sequence goes on along the minus strand of CAVZJE010000007.1, from coordinate 193,556 downwards.
CCTGACAAATCGGGGCCAGCAATCGCTCTAGTGCCCACTTTCCGAAGTTCGTGCGCTGTCGCAGCACCCACTTTCCACGAACTTCGGAAAGTTATGGGCACTAGCAAACCTATTGATTCTAGTGCCGCTTTCTATTTGAAGTTCCTGGATCGAACTCGCCGGTTGCGGTGCAGGAACGTCAAATAGGCGGCACTAGCGAATGCTGACGAAGGTGCCCCAGAGAGCGGCGAGCACCGCGCCCACGAACACATAAGAAGGGTGGTCGCAGAACGTGCCGCCATAACTGCAAATGGTCGGCCCATATGAGCCGATGTCGTTATTTCCGGCGGCGTAAAGGATGCCGGACATAACGGCGAGCGCTCCAGCTACAAAATGCATGGTACCCTCCGTAAAGGGATCAATCCCGGTCGCATCAAGGACAAACGGCCGCGCTGACTTAACCGTTCGCGTTTAAATCTATTCTGGTGCGAGGCCATTTCGACTCCGCCAATAAATTAGTTAAAATTCTCTATATCGCGTTAGCTAGTGGTCCGATTTTAACATTCGCATCCCTACTCAGCGGTCACTTTTGCGAATGTTAGAACTCGCGACTGGCTGGGTAGCGAATGTCAAATCCACTCCACTAGGAAGCGTTCTGAAAACCTATATCTCGAGCAATCGGCCGTAGCCCTTGATGCTGCAGCGTACGCCCGCGGTTCGCAAGGCATGCCACATCATGGCCGAAGCCGCCGAAATGACAGGCTTGCCGGTGTCTTCCTCCAGCGGCTTCAACGCATCGAGCGTTGGCATTCCGACCCCGGAGAGAAAGATCACGTCAGCATCCGGATGGTCGACTTGCCGGGCGATGGCATAGGCCCGTTCGCTGTTTTCTTCGTAGATATTGCGGACGCCGGTTAGATGGCCTGAACTGACAACCTGCAGGCCGCATGTTTCGAGGTGCCGTTTGCCGAGCGAAGTCATCTCGGCGGAGTACGGCGTTGCGTAAGCGATCCGGCGAGCGCCGAGGTGCGAGAAGGCTTCCAGCACGCTTCCGAACGCGGTGATGAAGCGGGCCCCGCTCAACGCTTCCATCTGCGCCACGAGTTCGGCTTCCCGCTTAAGTCCGAGCGTATAGCTCGTCGCCGTATGCGCCATCGCGATGACGCGCGGAGACACCATCGAGAGCAACTTGACGCAAGCCGGCACGCTCGCAACTTGGCTCAGGTTGCGTTCTTCCTGGCCGGTATGAGTCCCGGCGGGACCCTCCGCAGTCATCCGGGTGAAATGAAGCGATACGCCTTCCGGCGCAAGCTCCATCATTTCCGGTTCGACCGTCGGATTTCCGGGCGGCACCAGAAATCCGATGCGCGCTCGCCATCCCTTCATGCTGCCTGCTTTCCGGATTTCGCCATGCGCCGTCCTCTCTCTGTGAGCGGCCGATTTTGGACTATCAGTAGAAGAAGGTCTACGGGGCGGAGTAATGCAGCTCAATGCTGCGGGCTTTCCCCGCTCCACGGAGAGGGGCGAGCAGGTGCTGCCGCGGCGCCGACAAGTGGACGGCGATTCCAGTCCATCACGGAGTCGTTGTGCACGAGCTTGACGACCCAGAGAAAATAAACCGAGGCGGGGATGCCGATGAGGTCGAAGACCAGCATCCAGCCTTCGCCTTGGGTCGTGGCATCGATCAGGTGCATCTGGGCGCAGGTGAAGAACACACCCGTCAGCGCCGCACCCGACAGCGACCAGATGCCGTTCGCGAGATAGCGGCGCACCTGGCAGTCGGCCAGATACCAGCCGACCATGCCGTAGGTGACGGTAACGAACACGTTGGTTACGAACGCGATCGAAGCAGAGTCGATTCCGCTCTCCGCAGACAGAGTGCCCGTCGCAAGGCTGGCCGAAGTGCACACAACGCGCCACAAGGCTTCCGCTCCATGCTGGGCAAAGACGCCGGCCGCCAACATGCTGGCCACGATGGTGAATGCGCCGGCCAGCATTGCGGCGCGATCAGGCGAGGCCGTGACCAACCGCTCGCCCTGTCCGCCCCACATGGTATCGAGCCGCAGCAAAACGAAAGTGAGTCCGGCCGGCAGCCCGATCAGAGTCACAGCCAACATCTGCCAGGACACGCTCTCGCCCTGGAGCACATGCCAACCGTGCACCAGGTGATGCGGACCGCAGCTTGCGGCCATCAGCGAAGAGCCGATGCCAAAGCGGGACCAGCCGCGGTAGCGGTGCAGGCTGATTGTTTCCCAGACCGACAGCAAGCCGAGGCCCGCATAGGCCAGACCGATCGCCAGATTGCTGAGGCCAATGACGAGGGAAATCATGACGGGCCTGCAACCTTGGTCCCCATCGGGGCGCCGATGTGTTCGAGGAATTCATCGATAAAGTAGCGCTGGCCACGCCGTGCCGGCCCCGCAGTGGAATGTGCGGAATGCAGCGCCAGTACCGAGCGGGGTTGCCACAGCGATTTCGTCAGCATCGGCACGATCTGCTCGGCGGCAACGGGCCGCGAGAAGAAATAGCCCTGGGCGACCTCGCAGCCCATGCGAAGCAGCATCGCAGCCTGTTCGCGCTTTTCAACGCCCTCGGCGATGGTGTGCTTGCCCATGGCGTAAGCGAGACTGAGGATCGATGAAACGATCGCCGTATCGCCGGGTTCACTGGAGAGGCCGTCGATGAAGCTGCGGTCGATCTTCAGCACCTCGGCCGGCATCTCGCGCAGACGCGACAGCGAGGAGTGTTCGGTGCCGAAATCGTCGATGGCGATGAAGACTCCCAACTGCCTGATTTCGTCGAGCAGCCGGATGACCTCCTGCCTCGCGCTCATCATCACGCTTTCGGTGATCTCGATGCACAGAGCGGCGGGATCAATGCCGGTCGCTGCCATCACCTCGCGCAGCTCTGCGATGAAGTTCGGCTCGGTAATCTCGCGGGGCGAGACGTTCACGGTCATGGCCAGTGACCGGCCCGGCATCAGCTTGCTCCATTCGGCAAGCTGGCGGCAGGATTCGCGCAGCACCTGCTGTCCGATCTTGATGATGAGTCCGCAGTCCTCGGCGACGGGAATGAAGTCGGCGGGCGGGATGATGCCGTGCTCGGGATGGCGCCAGCGGACCAGGGCCTCGACGCCGACAACGCATCCGTCTTTCAGGCGGACCTGCGGCTGATACTCCACGAATAGTTGCGATTCCCGTAAAGCCGCACGCAAATCCGAACTCGATCCGCATGCGTTTTTCGGCGCGTGCGTGCAGCTCCTCGTTGAACTGCTCCAGTCGCGCACGGCCGCGGTCCTTGGCGGCATAGAGCGCTGTATCGGCTTCGCGCAGCAATCGCTCGGCGGATTTCATCCCGGGCTTGCACAATGCAATGCCGACACTTGCCGACACCACGACTTCCCTGCCGGATATGACGATCGGCTCGGCGAAGGCGGCAAGTATCCGATTGCCCAGAGCCTCGGCCGAATGGTCCGTGGCGCGCGAATGCAGGATCACCATCTCGTCGCCGCCAAACCGGCTTGCGATATCTTCGGGGCCGATGCAGTCAACGATGCGGTTCGCCATTTCGCGCAGCACGGCATCGCCGCTGCCGTGGCCGAGCGAGTCGTTCACAAGTTTGAAATTGTCGAGATCGACGAACAGGACCGCTATCTGCGCGCCGTCGGAAGCGTCGCGCGCGAGTTCGTGTTCGAGCTGTTCGAGCAGCACGCTGCGGGTTGGAAGGGCGGTGAGCGGGTCGTGCGCCGTCTTTTGCATCAATTGCGCGACCAGGCCGCGCAGGCGCTCGACTTCCGAACCAGTCCCGGCGAACTTGGTAATGTCGTCCGCGGCGTCGGCCAGTGGTTCCCCGGCTGGCGCTCCGAAGGGCATTGACCTACTCGACCGCAGTCCAAGCATATGCCGCTCTTCTTTTCCTTCTGGAGCGGCCAGCCTAAACGGCTCGGCGTTTGCGAAAGGTTGCCGAAAGATATTTTGGACGAGCGGAAAATCGCTATCCAATGCGATGGTTAGCAATTTACGATTTGGTATTCTTTAGGTTGTGGCGCTTCGCCGCGCCGATCGGTGACGGCTGGCCGACTGGCACCGTAAATATACGGAGGGCCGGCAAGCCGAATGCGGAGGCCGCATGTTGGTCGGCACGCGCAATGAATGGGTGGTGAATGCTAGGGCGCCGTCGTCTGCGCGATCTTGTTCTGGGCGATGATGGCTTCGAGGCGAGCGATATTTTCCAGCAGGCGGTGGCTGGTGAGCACCAGGAAGTAATAGCCGAACTGCGGATTCTGGAAATAGATCTCGAGCAGCTTCTCGTAGGTGATGGTGAGCACGTGGCCGTCTTCCATGCAGGTGACGGTCGCCGTGCGCTTGTTGTCGGGCGACAGGAATCCGAGTTCGCCCATCAGCCGCCCCGGCGGCAGTTCGACATTGATCTCGTTGACCAGGAATTTTCCGGTCACCGTCAGGAACATCTCGTCGGCGTCGTCGTCCTTTTTGAACAGCACGTCGCCTTTTTTGTATTTGCGCTCGGTCATGAACGGTTTCAGCCATTCCATCGAGGTGTCGCCTTGCGTGGCGCCGCGCGCCATCTTCACGAGCTGAAGCATCTGGCGCAGCCGCCAGGCGTTGATCGGCACCATGAGCAGATACAGCAGGAACGTCGTGATGTTTCCGGCGAGCGCACCGAAGCCTGCAAAGAACGCGCAGCCGATCATGTTGGCCACCCGGAGCGGCACCATCGTCTGGGTGAGAAGCGTGGCGACAAAGAAGATCGCGCCGATCAGCGCGAGCAGGTTGGCAAGCGTGATGTTGACCAGAAACAGCTCGAGCAGGCGGTTGAAGATCGCGTCATAGGTAACGTTGTTGGGATCGAGCCCGAGCTGGACCAGGATCTTGGCGATCCGCAAGTTGTCCGCAGCGGTGTCGAGAATGCGGTTGAGTATCGTCGACATGTCGGCACTGAGGATCATGACCATTCCTTGCACAAAATTTGCCGGATAACGCCCGCTTTTCCGGCCGTCCCGTCACAAAATCCCGCGCACAGCCCTCAGGACCGGTGGCGGGTCGATTCCAATCATCAAACTATACCCCGAAAAAACCCGGTGGCAGGCGGTTTGCGGGGGTGAATCCGGCGGTTTGGACCGCGATTTTCCGGCTTTTGGGCTGGCGGGAGCGCATCGCGCCGGCCCGTCTTCGCCCTTCGTCGAATGCGCCGCCGATCGCGCGGGCACCCCGATAGGCGGTCGCAGCTGGCGATACGGATCACATGACGTGAATGACGTTCATGAAAGCCCGTCAAAACGGAGCAAGGACAGGCGCTTTGTTCCATCGCCGCGTCACTCGGTCGCGCTGGTGAACGTTAGTGCCGTGCTTGTGAAGGCTGACGCCGCGTTCTTGCCGGCTGCGCCACGTAAAAATGTTTGGCGGGCGGCGGACAGATTATCGTTAATAAAGCGTTAATCCCTGTCATGACAGCATGTCGGTAGTGACCCGGAATGTTGCGTGACGGTTACACGGCGTAGGATTCATATGATTTTTTATCCACGACGGATCGCCTTGCACAACTATTGCATTGCCCCATGGAGTCCGTCGCGTGTCCAATGCAGGGCAGTGCGGAGACTGATTCGAGGGGCCGGTACAGGCGTCGTTTGACGACGTGATTATGACACGCCTTCCAGCGGTGCAGAAAACCAGATGAGGAGCGGGATCAATGTATAACGACTCTCTGTTCAACGCTTTCGCCCGATCGTTTGAGGCGCGAAGCGAAACCGATATGTCGATGGCGGAATATCTGGAATCGTGTCGAGGGGATCCGATGCGATATGCGAATGCAGCCGAACGACTACTAGCAGCGATCGGTGAACCACAGATGATAGACACGGCCAGGGACCCACGCCTTGGCCGTATTTTTTTGAACAGGACGATGCGCGTCTATCCGGCCTTCGCCGGCTTCCACGGCATGGAAGAAACGATCGAACGCATCGTCGGGTTCTTCCGTCACGCCGCGCAAGGTCTCGAAGAGCGCAAGCAGATCCTCTATCTGCTCGGCCCGGTCGGCGGCGGCAAGTCCTCGCTCGCCGAGCGGTTGAAGTCGCTGATGGAAGTGCACCCGATCTACGTGCTCAAGGCCGGCGATGAACTCTCGCCGGTGTTCGAAAGCCCGCTCAGCCTGTTCGATCCCGAACAACTCGGGCCGATGATCGAAGAGAAGTACGGCATTCCGCGCCGGCGCCTCTCGGGGCTGATGAGTCCGTGGTGCCTGAAACGGCTAGAGGCCTTCGGCGGCGATATCTCCCGCTTCCGCGTCGCCAAGATTCAGCCCTCGCGGCTGCGCCAGATCGCGATCGCCAAGACCGAGCCGGGTGACGAGAACAACCAGGACATCTCCTCGCTGGTCGGCAAGGTCGATATCCGCAAGCTCGAAACCTATGCGCAGAACGATCCGGACGCTTACAGCTATTCCGGCGGCCTCAACCGCTCCAACCAGGGCATCCTCGAATTCGTCGAGATGTTCAAGGCGCCGATCAAGATGCTTCATCCGCTGCTCACCGCTACGCAGGAAGGCAACTACATCGGCAGCGAGAATATCGGTGCGATCCCGTTCACCGGCGTCATCCTCGCGCACTCGAACGAAGCCGAGTGGCAGAGCTTCAAGGCCAACAAGAACAACGAAGCCTTCATCGACCGCATCTGCGTCATCAAGGTGCCGTACTGCCTGCGCGTCACCGAAGAACAGAAAATCTACGAGAAGCTGATTTCCGGTTCCGAACTCGCCGCCGCACCTTGTGCGCCGTCGACGCTCGAGACGCTCGCGCGCTTCTCGGTGATGTCGCGGCTTCGCAAGCACGAGAACTCGACGACCTTTGCCAAGATGCGCGTCTATGACGGCGAAAGCCTGAAGGAGAGCGATCCCAAGGCGCGCAGCGTGCAGGAATACAAGGACGCGGCCGGCGTCGACGAAGGCATGGACGGTGTCTCCACCCGTTTCGCCTTCAAGGTCCTCGCGTCGACCTACAACCACGACACCAGCGAACTCGGCGCCGATCCTGTGCATCTGATGTATGTGCTGGAACAGGCGATCCGGCGCGAGCAGCATTCGGAAGAAATCGAGAAGCGCTATCTCGAATTCATCAAGGCCGAACTGGTGCCGCGCTACGCGGAATTCATCGGCAACGAAATCCAGAAAGCGTATCTGGAATCCTATTCCGATTACGGGCAGAACCTGTTCGACCGTTACGTCGATTACGCCGATGCCTGGATTGAGGATCAGGACTTCAAGGATCCCGACACCGGACAGATGCTCAATCGCGAACTCTTGAACCAGGAACTGACCAAGATCGAGAAGCCCGCAGGCATCGCCAACCCGAAGGACTTCCGTAACGAGGTCGTCAAGTTCTCGCTGCGCTCGCGTGCCCAGAACAACGGCAAGAATCCGGCCTGGACCTCCTACGAAAAGATCCGCGAAGTCATCGAAAAGCGTATATTCTCGCAAGTCGAGGATTTGCTTCCGGTGATCTCGTTCGGGTCGAAGAAAGACGGCGACACCGAAAAGAAGCACGGCGATTTCGTCGCGCGGATGGTGGAGCGCGGTTATACCGAGCGCCAGGTCCGCAGACTCGTCGAATGGTACATGCGGGTGAAACAAGCCGGCTGAGGCGCAGCAACGAGGCGATAGCAACAGTGGCGATGTTCATTGTCGATCGGCGCTTGAATCCAGGCTCGAAGAGCCTGGAAAACCGCCAGAGGTTCCTGCGCCGCGCCAAGGCGCTGGTTCAGGGCGCCGTCAAGAAAACCTCGGAAGGGCGGGACATCAAGGATGTCCTGGAAGGCGGCGAGGTCTCGATCCCGCTCGACGGGATGCATGAACCTCGTTTCCGTACCGAAGGCGGCACGCGCGATCGCGTGCTCCCCGGCAACAAGAAGTTCGTCGAAGGCGATATTCTTCCGCGCCCGAACGGTGGCGGTGGCCGCGGCTCGCAAGCCGGAGAAGGCGACAGCGAAGACGATTTCCGCTTCGTGCTGTCCCGTAACGAGTTCGTCGATCTGTTTCTCGACGATCTCGAATTGCCTGATCTCGCCAAGCGCAAGCTTGCCGAAGTGGAGAGCGAAGGTCTGCAACGCGCCGGCTATTCGACGTCTGGCTCGCCGGCGAATATCTCGGTGAGCCGCACGGTGCAACTCGCGCTCGCCCGCCGCGTCGCCTTGCGGCGGCCGAAGCCCGGGACGATTGCCGAGCTTGAGGCGGAGATGGAGGCTTGCACGGACGAGGCGCGCCGCGCCGAGCTGTTGGGCCAGATCGAGGTGCTCAAGGCCAAGGCCAAGCGCATTCCCTTCATCGATCCGATCGACATCCGCTACCGGCGTTTCGAGACCGTGCCGAAGCCGGTAGCGCAGGCGGTGATGTTCTGCCTGATGGATGTGTCGGGTTCGATGACCGAGCACATGAAGGATCTCGCCAAGCGTTTCTACATGCTGCTCTACGTGTTTCTCACTCGCCGCTACCGGCATGTCGAGATCGTCTTCATCCGTCATACCGACCGTGCAGAAGAAGTCGACGAGGATACGTTCTTCCACGGGCCGGCATCGGGCGGCACCATGGTGTCTAGCGCGTTGCAGGCGATGAGCGACATCGTCCGCTCGCGCTTCAAGCCGTCCGACTGGAACATCTATGCGGCGCAGGCGTCCGACGGCGACAACTCGATTGCCGACAGCGCGCTCACCGGGCGCCTGTTGACCGAAAACATTCTTCCCGTGAGCCAGTTCTTTGCCTATCTCGAAGTGGGCGAGGCCAACGGCTCTTCGTTCGAGATGCCGGATTCCTCGCTGTGGACATTGTACAATCGCCTGCGCGGCGAGGGTGCACCGCTGTCGATGCGCAAGGTGGCGAGCCGCAGCGAAATCTTCCCGGTGTTTCACGACCTGTTTCAGCGTCGCCAGGGACAGGAGAAGGCCGCGCCATGACCGAGTCACACGAACTTCTGTTCGAAGGCGCCGACTGGGATTTCCGGCAGCTCCAGCGCATTCATGATGCCTGCCAGGAGATCGCGCATGGCGAACTCGGTCTCGATACCTATCCGAACCAGATCGAAATCATCACCGCCGAGCAGATGCTGGATGCCTATTCCTCGTCCGGTATGCCGCTGTTCTACAAGCACTGGTCGTTCGGCAAGCGTTTCGCTCACCACGAAACCTTCTATCGCAAGGGGCTGATGGGTCTCGCCTATGAGATCGTGATCAATTCCTCGCCCTGCATCTCCTATCTGATGGAAGAAAATACCGCGACCATGCAGACGCTGGTGATCGCGCACGCCGCCTTCGGCCACAACCATTTCTTCAAGAACAATTACCTGTTCCGTCAATGGACCGACGCCGACGGCATCCTCGATTATCTCGATTTCGCCAAAGGCTATGTCGCTAGCTGCGAGGAGCGCTACGGGCGGCTCGCGGTCGAAATGACGCTCGACGCCGCGCATGCGCTGATGTCGCATGGCATCGACCGTTATCCCGGCAAGAAGAATCTCGACCTCCGCCTGGAAGAAAAGCGCGCCCGCGAGCGTCGCGAGCACGAGCAGAGCGTGTTCAACGATCTGTGGCGCACCGTGCCGACGGGGCCGGCGAAGAGCACCGAGATCCTCAACACCGAGCGGCGGCGCAAGCTACTCGGCCTGCCGCAGGAGAACATTCTTTATTTCCTGGAAAAGACCGCGCCGCGGTTGCAGCCATGGCAACGGGAGCTTTTGCGGATCGTGCGCCACATCGCGCAATACTTCTACCCGCAGAGCCAGACCAAGGTCATGAACGAGGGCACCGCGACTTACGTGCACTACCGCATCATGAATCGCCTGCATCAGCAGGGCCGACTCTCCGACGGCAATTTCCTCGAATTCCTGCAATCCCACACCAATGTGGTGTTCCAGCCTGAATTCGACGACCAGCGTTTTTCCGATTTCAATCCGTATGCGCTCGGCTTTGCGATGATGCAGGACATCGAACGCATCGTCACCGAACCCGACGACGAGGACCGCGAGTGGTTTCCCGATATCGCGGGCGCAGGCGACGTGATGGGTGTGCTGCGCCAGGTGTGGGCCAATTACCGCGACGAAAGCTTCATCAGCCAGTTCCTGTCGCCGAGGCTGATGCGAAGCTGGCGGCTGTTTCATCTGCACGACGATCCGGAATTCAGCGAAGGCATCCAGGTCGATGCGATCCACGATGCGCGCGGCTATCGCCGCATCCGCCGCGAACTCGCCAGGCAATATGATGTTGGCTATATCGATCCGAACATCGAGGTGATGGATGTCGATCTTGCCGGCGATCGCCGGCTGATGCTGCGCCATGTGGTAGTGAAGGGCGCCCAGCTCAACGAGACCGATGCGAGACGTGTCCTGCAACATCTCGCTGATCTCTGGACCTACGACGTATCCCTGGTTGAAGTCGACGCCAAGGACAACGTTTTGAAGGAATATGTGGTCAGCCCGCGCTCCCTGGCGGTTGCCGCGTAGCGTTTTGGAGCCATTCCTAATGGGCGGGGGAAAACCCCGCCGCGCCATTAAATGATCGCCTCCGACGCCGAATTTTGCCCCAATCCCCCCCGGATATGGGCATGCGGGTGTTCAGTAGGGGATTACCAATGGCGTACAAGCGGACTGAAGTTGCTATCGAAAAAATCATTGCCTCATGCGATGGCAACATGCGGGGAGCGCTTGAGGCGCTGATGCTCGTCAATGAGCACCTCGAGGAAGAATTGCAGCGGCTGTATAGCATCATGTCGTTGGGAGACGACGGAGAGGAATACCGTTTCGAGACGGTGCACTAAACTCTGCGTTATCGGGCCTTTTCCGGCCAATAAAGCCGCATCGGGTTGTTCACGAGCAGGGCGCGTTGCAGCTCGGGCGTGGTTACGATCTGTGGAATGAAGTCGACCAGATGCCCGTCGTCCGGCATGTGGCCCTTCAAATTGGGATGCGGCCAGTCCGTGCCCCAGAGCACCCGGTCAGGGAAGGTCTCGATCAGGGCCGTCGCAAAGGGAATGACGTCGCGGTAGGAGTGCGGCTCGCCACCAAGGGCCGGCGGACCGAAACCGACAACCGCTCCGGGCAACTGATCTTCGACCACACGTTATTGTGGCGCCGCATGAAATTCACGAAACGGTTAAATTCCGGCCATCCACGGCTTGGTGACGTCGAGCCGGCGCGATCATCCCAACTCTAATTTTTGCTTTTAGACTTGATCGCCCCGAGAATCCGGTCCGCCTCGGTTCGCCAATCGGCACTGCGTGCAAATTCCTTTGCGCCGCGCTGGCCGAACAGGCCTTCGTCGGCTAGATCGGCGACCCATGCTTGGCGCTCGGCGGTGCCCTGCGCCGACCATGGTGTCAGCCCAGCCTCGCGCACGGTCTCGGCGACTTCGCGAACTTCCTCGCTGCGGCGCCTGCCGTGCTCGATGACGCGCTGGAAGAAATAGGCGCCTTGTTTTTCCCAGTCGATGCCGGGAAATGTTTCCTTCAGCGAAGCCAGCACCGCATCCTCGACGCCATAAGCGCGCGCGGTGGTGAAGCTTTCGATCACCATCGCCTCCAGCCCCTTGATCATCACGCTGCGGCACATCTTCACCGCGGACGCCACGCCAAGTTTGTCACTCGCGACCTTGGCCACAAAGCCAAGCTCGGCAAGCTTTGGCGCAAGCGTCGCGGCATCAGCGCCGCCGAGCAACAGCGGCACCTTGATGCGATAGGGCGGCAATGACGTCATCACCGCCCCCTCGACATAGCGTCCGCCGGCCGCATCGATCATGCCGGCCGCGCGCTGCTTGGCGCCGGGCGAAGCCGAATTGAAATCGAGAAACCATGCGCCATGTTTCACGGCGACCGCACAGGCCTTCGCCACCGGAACCGCCTGGCTGGCGGTAACGGCGGAAACGATGAAGTCCGATTGCGCGGCGAGGTCGGCATGCGATGCCGTCAGCGCGACGCCGTGTTGCCTCGCATGGTCGCGCAGTGCGCCGCCCGCCTGATCGCTGCGAAGCTTGATGTCATAGGCGGCGACGCGAACATCCTGCTTGCGCAAATCCTCGGCGAGGATGCGTCCGACCTCGCCATAGCCGATGAGGCCAACATTCCATTGCTTGGGGTCGGTCTTGAGATCGATCTTGGGGGCGGTCATGACAGGCGTCTCTCTTTATATTGGAGTCTTTTCAAACACGCGCGCGGTTCATTGTTTCGGAATTTTGGCCTTCTCGGTCACCGCGCGCCACTTGACGATGTCGGACTTGAGCCGGTCTTCGATCGCCTTCGGCGTGCCGGCTTTTGCTTCGATGCCGAGCGCCAGAAACTTCTTTTTGGTCTCGGGATCGCCAAGGATATCCTGCAACGCGGCGTTCAGCGTCCTGATGATTTCGGGCGGCGTGCCTGACCGTGCGAACAGCGCGTTCCACGACACGACGTCATAGCCGCTGACGCCGCTTTCCTGCACGGTGGGGAGCTCAGGGGTCGATTCGGAGCGTACCGCGCCGGAGGAAGCCAGCGCACGGAGCTTGCCGTCGTCGATGTTGCCCTGGAGTATCGAATAGCTGTCGATCACGAGCGAAAGACTGCCCTGCAATAGCGCAACCTCGGCCTCGTGGTTGCCGCGAAACGGCACGAGCGTGAAATCGATATTGGCTGATGTCTTGAACAACTCGGCGGAGAGGTTCTGCGTCGAGCCGACATTGATGGTGCCGACATTGAGCGCCCCCGGCTTGGCCTTGGCGGCGGCGACGAATTCGGCCAGCGTCTTGAATCCGGAAGAGGCGCTGGTGACGAACGCGAAGTCGAAGAATCCAAGACTGGAGACCGGCGTGAAATCCTTCACCGGGTCGAACGGCAATTTCTCGAACAAGGACACGCTGACCGCGGTGCCGTTGGTCAGCATGATCAGCGTATAACCGTCAGCTGCCGCACCGAGCGCCGTGCGCGCCGCGGTGATGCCGCCGGCGCCTGGCTGGTTTTCGACATAAAAGCGCTGGCCGAGCTTTTCGGCAAGTTTGTCCGCGACGATGCGCGCGGTCGTGTCCGCGACGCCGCCGGCCGCGAAGGGGACGACCAGGCGGACGGGGCGGTTCGGGTAGTTGGTTTGCGCCGGCGCCGGATTTGGCGCGGTGGCGGCGAAAACCATCAAAACGGCGAGTGGCGCGAGCAAAAAGCGCCATTGGGTAGGGTCAAATATTCTCATCACGCGCGCACGATAGTTGGGCAGAGCGGATCATTCAATCCGTTCCATGGGCGGCGGCTATGTCTTGTATGCCTTGCTTGTTCAGATCAGTGACGATAGCGTCCCCGCCGCCGCGAGCAGCACGACCACCATCCATGACGGCAGCTTCCAGACTGCGAGCAGCAAAAAACCGGTCAGCGCCAGCGCAAAATCGCGTGAGTTCATGACCGCACCGGTCCAGACCGGATGATAGAGTGCGGCGCCGAGAATGCCGACCACGGCGGCATTGGTGCCGCGCATGGCGGCTTGCGCAATGGGGCGGGTGCGCATCGCGTCCCAGAACGGCAGCATGCCGTAGACCAGAAGCATGCCGGGAAGTTGAAGCGCGACCAGCGCGATCGCTGCACCGGCAAAACCATTCGGCGGGGCGTTCATGACGGCGCCGAGATAGGCGGCAAACGTAAAGACCGGTCCCGGGACGGCCTGGGCGAGGCCATAGCCGGCGAGGAATGCTTCATTGCTGACCCAGCCGGGCGTCACGACCTCCGCCTGCAACAGCGGCAGCACGACATGGCCGCCGCCGAACACCAGCGCGCCGGAACGATAGAACGCATCGAACAGCGCGAGCGCATGCGAACCGCTGGCCGCCACTGCAACCGGCGACAACAGAAGCAGCGCCGCAAACAACGCGAGCGAGGTGCCGCCGCTCCCTCGCGTGACCGGAAAGTTCAGCCGTCCGGATATGGGGGCGGCCTCGTCGCGACAGACGAGAAGTCCGGCGCAGGCGCCGAGCACGATCGCGGCGATTTGGGCGAATGATCCCGTGAACAGAACGACGACCGCAAGCGCAGCCAGCGCGATTGCGGCGCGCGGCCGATCCGGCGTCAGGCTTTTCGCCATGCCCCAGACGGCTTGGGCGACCACCGCGACCGCGACGAGTTTCAATCCGTGCAGAAAGCCTCCCGCGACCGGGCCGGTGAAATGCGCGGCGCCGAGCGCGAAAGCGAACATGATCGCCGCTGAGGGCAACGTGAAGGCCAGCCACGCCGCCAAGCCGCCGAGAAGGCCGTTGCCGCGCAGCACGCCGAGGGAAAAGCCGACCTGGCTTGACGCCGGGCCCGGCAGGAATTGGCAAAGCGCGACGAGATCGGCAAAGGTCGCTTCGTCGAGCCATCGGCGGCGGATGACGAGCTCTTGCCGGAAATAGCCGAGGTGGGCGATTGGGCCGCCAAACGACGTCACGCCCAACTTGAGAAAGGCTGTGAACACCTCGCCGACCGTGCCCCTGCCGGGAACTTGCTCGGAAAGTGAACCGTGCCCTGAAGCCATCGTTGGTATGTCGCCGGAGCGCGGTTCGTTCACAAATGCCTCCGGAGTTTCCTGCTGCGTGGATCGAGTCCCCAACCTCGAATAGGAATACCATATCCGCGACATCTTCTTGCCGCATCCGTTTTGGAGCGCCACCATGACGATCGACCGCCGCAAGTTTCTGAACCTTGGAGTTGCTGGTACTGTGGCCGGGGTCGCACCGCGCCCGGTCACCGCCGAGATGCCGGGCGTGCCGGATCAGGCCGCCGCTACGCCACAGGCCAAGGCGGATCACACTATCCGCATCGCCAATGGCCTGGTCGAACTGGCGGCCGACCACATCGTCTCGACCAAGCTTTATAACGGGGAGTTCCCGCCTCCGCTGCTGCGCCTGAGGGAAGGCCAACCGGTGGTGATCGATATTCGCAACGACACCGACACGCCCGAGCAGCTGCACTGGCATGGGCAGACCGTGCCGGTCGATGTCGACGGCGCGGCGGAAGAGGGGACACCCTATATTCCCGCCCACGGCATGCGGCGGATCAGCTTTACCCCGGGCCCGGCAGGACTACGATTCTATCACTCGCATCTTGTGCCGGGCGCCGACCTCGCCAACGGTCAATATAGCGGGCAGGTCGGCACGGTTTACATCGAGCCGAAACGTGAGGCGGGGCGTTACGACCGCGAAGTCTTCCTGATGCTGAAGGAGTTTCAGCCGACGCTTAGCCGTGGCGGCGACATGGCCTCGGATTTTCTGGCGAAGGCCGCGGCTGTCAAATCGCTTCAGGACGCAGGCGAGAGCGCGATGCGCGCCTCGATGGCAAGCGGCAAACCGCACGGTTACGAGGTCGGCTACGACCTGTTTTCGATCAACGGCCGCATGCTTGGCCATGGCGAACCGATCCGCGTGAAGCAGGGCGAGCGCGTGATGTTTCACATCGTCAACGGCAGCGCCACGGAAATCCGCAGCCTCGCGCTGCCGGGTCACCGCTTCGAGGTCGTGGCGCTCGATGGCAACCCTGTGCCGAATCCCGTGGAGGTGCCGGTGCTCTGGCTCGGGACTGCCGAGCGTATCTCGGCCATCGTGGAAATGAAGAGCCCCGGCATATGGGTGTTGGGGGATCTGGCCGACGACGACCGCGGCAAGGGTATGGGCATTGTGGTCGAATATTCGGGGCGCACCGGCAAGCCGAAATGGGTCAAGCCTGCCGGCTATCGCTGGGACTATACGATTTTTGGGAAGCAGGAGCCTGCCGCCGCGCCGGAGGAGGCCTTCGAGATGACGTTTGCCAAGAACAATGCGGCGCTGGACGGCTTCAACGAGTGGACCATCAACGGCAATGCCTTCTCGATGGCGAGGATGGACCCGATCCTGCGCCTGAAGCAGGGCCGCCGCTATCGCTTGAGGATGCGCAACGCCAGTGACGACGTTCATCCCGTCCATCTGCACCGCCACAACTTCGAACTCACGCGTATTGCCGGCAAAGCGACCTCCAGCGTGAGGAAGGATGTCGTCATGCTAGGCGGCTATCAGGAAGTGGAAGTCGACTTTGTGGCCGACAATCCGGGCAAGACCCTGTTTCACTGCCATCAGCAGCTTCATATGGATTTCGGCTTCATGGCGCTTTTCGACTATGCGTGAGCGGCTCGTTGCCCGGCCGCCTCATTTGGATTGACATGTCACTGAACCGGCTTTTGTATTGTCGGCCGCTAATCCGGGAGGAGACCATGCCAAATTTCAATCGACGCGACGCGCTGAAAATGTCGGCCGGTTTCGCCGCTGCCACGGCCGGCGGATTTTCCTGCATCGAGCTCGCCAAAGCGGGGCCGATTCAAGTGCCTGTCATCGACAAACTCTCGGTGCGGGTTCTCGTCGATAACACCACCGACATCTTCTTTAAGCCGCAGGAAATTAGCGGCGTGAAGACCGAGCCTGGCCGGTCCGCGAATTCGCTGCGCCCCCTGCATAGCGAATTTGGATTGGCGCTGCTGCTCGAGCCGCAGCGCGGCGATCAAAAAAGTGCCTTCCTGCTCGACTACGGTTGGACGCCGGAGGCCATCAACGGCAACATGGAGTTGTTGAAGATCGATCCCTCCAAGATCGACGCACTGATCGTGAGCCACGGCCATTTCGACCATTGGGGCGGCTTGATGGGATTTCTCGACAAGCATCGGAAATCGATGCCGGCCGACCTGACGCTGTATGCCGGCGGCGAGGACAATTTCTGCCAGCGCTACGTTCGAGCCGGCCAGGGCGGGGATTTGAGCGATTTCGGCATGCTCGACCGCCGCGACCTCTTAAAGCGCGACGTCAAGGTCATGCTGTGCGAAACGCCGACCGTGATCGGCGATGTGGCCTTCACCACCGGCAAGATCAAGCGCAACTCGATTGAAAAGGTGCTGCCGAATTCGCTGGTCGAGTTCAAGCTCAAGGATGGCGCGGGCTGCAACTGGAGCCACTATTTGCCGGCCGAAATGGAAGGCAAGATCGTGCCCGACGAGCACATCCACGAGCACGCGACCTGTTTCAATCTGAAGGGCAAGGGTCTCATCGTCATTTCTTCCTGCGGCCATGTCGGCATCGTCAATACGGTACGACAGGCGATGGAAGTCTCCGGCATCGAGAAGGTGCATGCCATCGTGGGCGGCTTCCATCTCGGCCCCGCGCGGCCGGATTACCTGACGCAGGTCGTCGCCGAGATAGGCAAGCTCAATCCGGATGTCGTGATTCCCATGCATTGCAGCGGGCTCAACTTCACCCATGAAGCAGAGCGGCAGATGCCGGGCAAGGTTCTGACCACCACGACCGGCGCCCGCATCACCTTCGGAATCTGATCGGACCCGAACGGCGTCACATTTGGCAAAGTCGTCGCATTTGAACGCGCTCTCTTATCCCTCCCCCAGCGAAGCGGCGGGGAGGGAAGGCCGACGCGAAGCGGAGGCCAGGGTGGGGGGCCATTTTTTACTACCCCCCACCCTGACGCTCATTTCATTCGCGTCTTCCCTCCCCACCACTCGCTCACGCTCGCGGGGGGAGGGATTAAAACCACGCGTGCTGCTTCTGATCGCGCTGTTGTTCTGCGGCAGCAATGTCGCCTTTGCTGCCGAAGACACTCCGCCCGATCAAGCGACCGCCGCGCAGATGATGGACGATCTGATGTACGGCCGCGGCACGGTCGGTGGTCCCTTCACGCTCACCGATCAGAACGGACGATAGGCGCAGCGATAGCGAATTTCGCGGCAAGCTGATGATCGTCTATTTCGGCTACACATTCTGTCCCGACGTCTGCCCGGCGGATTTGATGGCGATCACGCAGGCGCTCGATGCATTGGGTCCCGCCGCCAGCGGCATCCAGCCGATCTTCATTACCGTCGATCCCGAGCGCGACACGAAACTGCTCGCCGAATATGTCTCGGCCTTCCACAAGAGCCTGATCGGGCTGACCGGCTCGCCGGAAGAGATCCGCAAGGTCGCCAATGCCTACAAGGCATTTTACGTGAAGGTGCCGGGCGCGCGTGGCGACGAATATGCGATCGACCATGCGGGCGTGATCTATTTGATGGGTAGAGGCGGCGAATATCTCGGCTTCATGCCGCCGCAAACCGGTCCCGAAAAACTGATCGAAGTTTTGCGCCAATATCTGTCGAAATAGCGGAATGCTTACATCAGGCTTACAGCGAACGGCTCCTGTTAACCCCGTGGCCGTTTGAAAGCTTGTCGATCGCCGCAAAAGGCCGCAAAGCTGAAGGGCCGAGGTTTCACCGACGGGCCGCGTGATGCGTTTATTGGTTATCGAAGACAATGCGACGTTGTCCGAGCTGCTCGCCAAGGGTTTGCGGACGGCCGGCTATGAGGTCGATCTGCTGTCGACGGCCGCCGAGGCCCGTGCGGTGTTGATGACGACGACCTATGCCGCGGTCATTCTCGATCTCGGCCTGCCCGATGGCGACGGGCTCGCGATCCTGCGCGAACTGCGCCATCGCAAGGATTCGACGCCGGTGCTGGTGCTCACCGCGCGCGGCGGCTTGCAGGATCGCGTCTCGGGCCTGCGCAGCGGCGCCGACGATTACATGGTCAAGCCGTTCGCACTGGAAGAGCTGGTGGCGCGGCTGGAAGCCCAGTTGCGCCGGCCGGGTCAGCAACTCGGCAACTCGCTTCACATCGCCAATCTCGAATTCGATCTGCGCGGCCGTCAGGCCCTGATCGACGATCAGCCCCAGGTGCTGTCGTCGCGCGAGACCGCCGTGCTCGAGCTTCTGATGCGAAGCAAGGGCAGGGTGGTTTCGAAGAAGCAGGTCGAGGACCACATTTTCGGGCTCTCGGGCGACGTCGCCTCCAACGCCATCGAAGTTTACGTCCACCGCTTGCGCAAGCAGTTGTCCGACCGGGGCGCCAAAGTGACGATCCACACCATCCGCGGCGTCGGATATCTCATCGCTGAGGAAAAGCGTGATCCGGTTTGAATTGATCATCTCGCGCATCGTGATCCTGCATGTGATCGCAGTTGCGATCACATCGGTGCTGATGTCGGTGGCGTTGTCGTGGCTGTTGAGCGTCGCCACCAACAACATTCACAATGATGCGATGGAAGAGCAGGCGGTTTCACTCGCCGAGCATCTCGTGCTGGAAGCCGATGGCCGCCTCTCGCTGGCGCTGCCGCCGAACCTTCAGGGGCTCTATTCGCAGCCCTATGGGCGATATTCCTATGCCGTGATCGACGACGCCGGAAAGACGCTGTTTTCCTCGCTTCCGAACAATACACCGATCTTCGCCGCCGACCCGCGCGCGACCACGGTGGAGTTTCTGGAGACCCACATTGGCGAGGCCGCCATCTCCGGCGCCAGCGTCCGCCGCATGATCGGCGGCAAGACGGTGTGGGTGCAGGCGGCTGAAGACCTCGCCAACAACGACGTGCTGATCGACGACATTGTCGATGATTTTTACCGGCATGTCGGCTGGATTACGCTGCCGATACTGCTGTTGCTGCTGGTGATCGATATCGCGATCTTCCGCCGCGCGCTGAGGCCGCTGCGGCAGGCATCCGTGACCGCCCAGCATATCGGCCCCGCGCGCACGGATATCCGGCTGCCGCTCCAGGAAATTCCAAGCGAAGTGCGGCCACTGGTTTCCGCCGTCAACAAGGCGCTCGATCGCCTCGACGAGGGATTTCGACTGCAGCGCGAATTCACCGCCGATGCAGCGCATGAGCTGCGCACGCCGCTCAGCATTTTGCGCACCCGCGTGGAGACGCTCGACGATCCCGGCGTCGCCAAGGCGCTGCATCAGGACATCGAGGCCATGAGCCGGGTGGTCGGCCAACTGCTCGACATTGCCGAGCTGGAGGCCTTTGCCATTGATCCGGCTGATGTGGCCGACCTGCAAGCCGTGTGCGCCGAGGTCGCAGGCTTCGTCGCGCCGCTCGCGCTGGAACAGGGCCGGGAGATCGCGCTACTCGGCGCCAGCGCACCCGTCTGGGTCAAGGGCAATGCCGAGATGATGAAACGCGCGATCCGCAACCTTGCCGAAAACGCCATCCGGCATGCGCCGAAAGATACGGTGGTGGAGTTCGTCGTCGACGAAAACGGCACGGCGACCGTGCAGGACCGTGGCCCCGGCATCCCGGAGGAAGAACGCGAATTGATCTTCCACCGCTTCTGGCGGCGCGACCGCAATCATCAGGGAAGCTCGGGGCTCGGTCTGTCCATCGTGCAGCGCATCGCCGAATTGCATGGTGCGACCATCACGGTTGAGAACAGGGTGATGGGCGGTGCGCAGTTTTCCCTGCATTTTATTCAGGCATCACCATATCCCGAGACTTGACGCCGCCCGACCTCGTGCGGTCAAGATAGCAAGTCACGGCGCGATTGGTTGAAATTCGCTTCACCTCGCCCCGCTTGCGGGGAGAGGTCGTAACGCATCGGTAGATGCGTTGCGGGTGAGGGGGACTTTCCGCACATCTTGCCGTAGGAGAATCCCCCTCACCCCAACCCTCTCCCCGCAAGCGGGGCGAGGGAGCTCACTTTTACCGCGGCTGGAGTTCAACGCGAGTTCATGATGCTCTAGACTGCTCAAAGGATGCCATTCATACGAGCATCCGTTATGGAGGAAATACCCGATGCTTCGTTCTCTTCTGGCGGCCGTTATCACCATGGCCGGCCTTTTTTCTGCCGGCCAGATCGCGCAGGCGCAAGATGCAAGTGCGGTCACCATTGTGGTCTATGCCGAGGTCGCGCCTGCCAAGGCGGCCGAGGCTAAAAAATTGATTCTCGGCTACGCTGCGGAAGCGCGAAAGGCCAAGGGCGCGCTCGATATCACCGCGCTTCAGCGGATTTCCGATCCCGGCCATTTCGCCCTGATCGAGCGATGGCAGTCGCAGGCCGACAAGCAGGCCTTTGCCGCCACCGATGCCGTCACCAAGTATCGCGCCGCGCTCGATCCTTTGCGCAGTGCCGCCTACGACGAACGCATTCACGCCGACCAGGCGGTTGGCGCGTCCAAGCCCACCAACGGCGAGTTGGTTGTGGCGCTGACCCATGTCGACGTGATTCCGACCCAGCTCGAGCCGGGAACGGCCAAGGTGAAGGCCTTCGTCGAGGCAGGACGCGCCGCGCCGGGCAATCTGCGTTTCGACGACGTCGTCCAGGCCAACCGCAAGAATCATTTCACGGTGATCGAGGCCTGGAAATCGCAAGGAGACAAGACGGCGTGGATTTCGGGCAAGACCGCGCGCACCTTCCGCGAGGAATTGCAGCCGATGGGCGGCGCGCTGTATGACGAGCGCCTGTTCAGGGTTTTGCGCTGATCGGCCTGCTATCTGTTTGACGACTAGATCATGGCGGAAAGGTAATCCTTTCCGTCATGAATCTTTTCGCCACGATTAACCGTTATTCGTTCAGAGCCTATTCATGCCGGATGCGCCAGATTGGCTGGCACTGCATGACGAGCTCTGTCAGATGGAACCGAAAATTTTAAGAAAGTTCCGCCTCAGCCGGACATGGATCTTGTCGGGCTGCGCCGCAGTCATCCTCGGCACGGGAATGGCTGACGCGGCCGAACTGACGCCGCACGACCTGGTTTTCCTCGATCGTCTTACATTTGGAATCAACGCGTCCAGCGCCGCGCACCTGCAAGCCGTCGGCGCCGAGCGTTGGCTGAACGAGCAATTGCATCCGCCGGCGAAATCACCCCTGCCGGAGGCTGCGCATGCGCAGATCGAAGCGATGGCGGACGTACACAAGTTTCCCTTCGACGTCGTGATGGCGTTCGACGCGCAGGCCAAGAGCGCCAACCAGGTCGCCGATCCCGATCAGCGCAAGGCTGCGCAGCAGGTCTATCAGCAGGCGATGAACGAGCGGATGAAGCAGGCGCAAGCCCGTTCGATCCTGCGCGCGCTCTATGCACCGGACCAGTTGCGCGAGCGCATGACCTGGTTCTGGTTCAACCATTTCAACGTGCATCAGCACAAGTCGAACCTGCGCGTCCTCGTCGGCGATTATGAGGACGCGATCCGCGCGCATGCGCTCGGCAAGTTTCGCGATCTGCTGGTCGCGACGCTGCGTCATCCGGCGATGCTGCGTTATCTCGACAACACCGACAACGCCGCCGGCCATCTGAACGAGAACTACGCCCGCGAGATCATGGAACTGCACACCATGGGCGTCGGCTCCGGCTACACCCAAGGAGATGTCGAGGCGCTCGCACGCATTCTCACCGGCGTCGGCATCGATGTGAAACCGGAGCAGCCGAAGCTCAAGCCCGAACTGCAATCCCAGCTCACTCGCGAGGGCGCGTTCGAATTCAATCCGGCGCGCCACGACTACGGCGACAAGACCTTCCTCGGACATGAGATCAAGGGCAGGGGGTTTGCCGAAGTCGACGAGGCGATCGATATCCTGGTGCACCATCCGGCGACGGCGACACATCTGTCGAAGCAGATTGCGACCTATTTCGTTTCCGACAATCCGCCTGAATCGCTGGTCTCGAAAATGGCCCAGACCTTCAAGGCGACCGACGGCGACATTGCCGCGGTGCTCGCCACCATGGTGCATGCGCCCGAATTCAACGCATCTCTGAAGCCGGGGACGAAATTCAAGGACCCCGTGCACTATGTTTTCTCGGCGGTTCGGCTCGCCTATGACGACAAGGTGATCCTCAACACCTTACCCGTTCAGAACTGGCTCAATCGTCTGGGCGAGGGGCTGTTCAACCATGAAACGCCGGACGGTTATTCGATGACGTCGGCGTCATGGAACGGCCCCGGTCAGATGACCTTGCGGTTCGAGATCGCGCGCCAGATCGGCTCGGGTTCAGCCGGTCTGTTCAAGCCGGACGTTCCGAACGCGGTTGACAAGCCGGCGTTCCCGCTGATCCAGAACGCGCTCTATTTCAATGGACTGCGTCAGACGTTGGGCCCAGCCACGCTCGCCGCGCTCGATCAGGCGGTGTCGCCGCAGGATTGGAACACGCTCTTTCTGTCGTCGCCGGAGTTTATGCGGTGAGATCTCACGAGGGAAAAAGAACATGAACCGCCGTGATCTCTTCAAGGCTTTTGCCGGCGCAGTTCCGTTGACCGTCGCTGGCCGCGTCTGGGCCGCGCCCGCGACCGATGCACGGCTACTCGTCGTGTTCCTGCGCGGCGCCTATGATGCGGCCAACGTCGTCGTTCCCATTGGCAGCGATTTCTACCACACGGTCCGCCCGACGCTCGGCCTTGCCAAGCCCGACGCCGGAAATCCGAATTCGGCATTGTCGCTTAATGCAGATTGGGGGCTGCATCCGGCGTTGCGCGACAGCATCTATCCGATGTGGGCCAAGCGCGAAATCGCCTTCGTGCCGTTTGCCGGCACGTCGGACGATCTGACGCGCAGCCATTTCGAAACCCAGGACACGATCGAGCTCGGTCAGGCCGCCGGCGGCTCGCGCGATTATCGTTCAGGCTTCATGAGTCGCCTGGCCGCCGAACTGACGCGCGCCAAGCCGATTTCGTTTACTGACCAGTTGCCGCTGATTTTCCGCGGCAAGACCCAAACGCCGAACATCGGCATCAACAGCGTCGGCAAACCCGGCGTCGACGATCGCCAGGCGCGCCTCATCAAGAACATGTATGCGCAAAGCGACCTGTCATCTTCGGTCTCCGAGGGCTTTCGGATTCGCGACGACGTCTATCGCTCGATCTCGGAAGAGATGACGGCGGCCAATCGCGGCGCGGTGTCGCCGCGCGGCTTCGAGTTGTCGGCGCGCCGGATCGGCCGGCTGATGCGCGATCAGTTCAACCTCGGCTTTGTCGATGTCGGCGGCTGGGATACCCACGTCAATCAGGGTGCCGCAACCGGCTATCTCGCCGATCGCATGGGCGAACTCGGCCGCGCGCTCGCGGGCTTTTCCGAGGAGATCGGCTCCGCGGGTTGGCGCGATACGGTGGTGGTTGTGATCTCCGAATTCGGCCGCACCTTCCGCGAGAACGGCGACCGCGGCACCGATCACGGTCACGGCAGCGTCTACTGGGTGATGGGCGGCGGCATCAATGGCGGGCGCATTGCCGGAGAGCAGATCAAGGTCGAGCAGGCGACGCTGTTTCAAAACCGCGACTATCCGGTACTGACAGACTATCGCGCGATGCTTGCAGGCCTGTTCCAGCATGAGTTCGGCCTGCAGCCGGCCAATATTCAGCGCATCTTTGCCGGCGTTCACCCTGCGGAACTCGGCCTGGTGTAGGTCCCGCATTTCTACGGGGCTGCATGGCTGATTTCCGCGTGATGTGAGTTTACGCGGCCTTCACGACCTCAAGGGTAGCTTTCGTCAACGAATTCCCTGGCGGAAATCCCTGATGTTAAAGGTTTATAACTGTATCGCGACGGCGCATGATCTCAGGCTCGTCGCGCTCGCCGCTTTCATTTGTGTCCTGGCTTCGATCGCCGCAATCAGGTTGCTTCGCTATGCCCGTATTTCCAAGGGCCGTATGCGCAGCTTGTGGCTCGCGGTTTCCGCGATCTCGACCGGTTTCGGCATCTGGGCCACGCACTTCGTCGCCATGCTTGCGTTCACGCCGGGCATTCCGAGCGGCTATAACATTATATTAACCATCCTGTCGCTCGTCGCGGCCATTTTTCTCACCGGGGTCGGCCTCACGGTGTCGCTGATCGAAGACTGGCGTTACGGCCCGTGGGTCGGCGGCGCCATCGTCGCCGGCGGCATTGCCGTGATGCATTACATGGGAATGGCGGCTTTCGAGATCGCGGGCATAGTGGTCTGGGATCCCGTTCTGGTGGCCGCCTCTATCGTGCTTGGCGCCATGATCGGAGCGATCGCGCTGCCTGTCGGCCTGCACGGCGATAGCGAGCGCTGGAAAATCGGCGGCGCGCTACTGCTGACGCTTGCGATCTGCAGCCATCACTTCACGGCGATGGGCGCGGTCTCGATCATTCCCGATCCGAGCATCACGATTTCGCAGACCGCCCTGCCGGCCGGGTTGCTTGCGATCGGAGTGACGATTGCAAGTCTCGGCATCCTCGGATTGGCGACCGCCGGCGTCGTGATCGATATCAGAGATCACCGCCGCTCGGAGCTTGAGACCGACCGGATGCGCGACCTTGCGGATGCTACCGTCGAAGGCCTTCTGGTATGCGACGGCGAGATGATCGTCTCGGCCAACAAGAGCTTCTCGCTACTCGTGGGCTGTTCGGCCGATAGCCTGATCGGCAGCAAACTTGAAAGCTCCTTCCCCGACTCGGCCGCCCGCGCCAAGCTGATGTCGCGGCCCAATCACACGCTCGAAACCGAATTGCGCCATCGCGATGGTTCGATGATTCCGGTCGAATTGATCATGCGGCCGATCATCTTTGCCGAGCGTCCCCACCACGTCATTGCGGTTCGCGATCTGAAGCGCCGCAAGGCTGCCGAGCAGCACATCCATTTCCTGGCGCATCACGACGCGCTGACTGGCTTGCCGAACCGCGCCTATTTCAACGCGCGCGTCGATCAGGAAATCGCTGCCCTCACGCCGGGCAAGAGCCTCGGCATCCTCTGCCTCGATCTCGACCGCTTCAAGGAGATCAACGATCTGTTCGGACACGCCGCCGGCGACCGGGCTCTGCAGGCCTTTACCTCGCGCGTCAGTGCCTTGCTGGACGACCAGCAGATGATGGCGCGGCTCGGCGGCGATGAGTTCGCCATCCTGCTGTCCGGCATTTCCGGCCCCGCGGCGGCCGGCCGGCTCGCCGAATCCATTCTTGAGGTGCTTGGCAACATCGCCGATGCGCCGGAAGTGCCGATCTCCACCAGCATCGGCATCGCGCTCAGCCCGGATGACGCGCCCGATCGCCAGTCGCTGCTCAACCATGCCGACGTGGCGCTCTACCGGGCCAAGCAGGAAGGCCGCGCCATCTATCGTTTCTTCGAAGCCAAAATGGGCGCCGAGGTTCGCGACCGCCGCATGGTCGAACACGATTTGCGGCTGGCGATTTCGCGCGATGAATTGTGGCTGGCCTACCAGCCGCAGCTCGATATCAAGCGGGGCAAGGTGGTCGGGTTCGAAGCTTTGGTTCGCTGGAAGAACCCTTCGCGCGGCGAGATATCGCCGGGCGTCTTCATTCCGATCGCCGAGGAAATCGGCGCCATCCTGCCGATCGGCGACTGGGTGCTGAAGGAAGCCTGCCGCGAGGCCGCCACCTGGAAAACGCCGCTGAAAGTTGCCGTCAACGTTTCGGCCGTGCAGCTCCACAACGCCGCGTTCGCCCAGGAATTGCACGGCATCCTGATTGAGAGCGGCCTGCCCGGCAAGCGGCTGGAGATCGAGATCACCGAGACGGCGCTGGTGCGCGACCTCAACCGGACGCTGGCGACGCTTCGCCAGGTCAAGGCGCTCGGCGTCGAAATCGCGATGGACGATTTCGGCACCGGTTATTCGTCGCTGTCCAACCTGCGCGCTTTCCCGTTCGACCGGATCAAGATCGACCGTTCTTTCATCAAGTCGGTCCATTCCAACCAGCAGGCAGCCACGATCGTGCGGGCGGTGCTGGGCCTCGGCAAGGGTCTAGGGCTGCCGGTCATCGCGGAAGGCGTCGAGACCAACGAGGAGCTGCGCTTCCTGCAAGAGGAAAGCTGCGACGAGGTGCAGGGCTTTCTGCTCGGACGCCCGGCAGCGATCGACACCTTCCGGGAATACACCCATCCGGACGCAAACCTGCCGCCGGCCGATCCCATCAAGCGGACCGCAAGCGCCTGACGCCACTCTGACCCATCCTCAAGGCCGCGAATCCAGGACCAAGGGTCGCTTGGCTGTCGCAATCGGTGGCGATACTTTGTAGGAATGTCAGGCCTCCTCCTGGCTGACAGGACATTCCTACGAACGGCGGTTCCGTGACCGAGCAAGCGATACCCACTCCCGATGTACGGCAAGCCCCGCAAGGAAGCATGCCGGCGTTGGCGCTGACCGCGCTCGGCATCGTGTTCGGCGATATCGGAACCAGTCCTCTCTATACGTTCAAGACGGTGCTCGGCACGGCCGACATGCCGTCGGATCCTGCCACCGTTCTCGGCGCGCTCTCGCTGGTGTTGTGGACGCTCTTTCTCATCACCACGGTCAAATACGTCTCCTTTGCCATGCGCGTCGACAATGACGGCGAGGGCGGCATCCTCGCGCTGATGGCGCTGCTCGGCGTGAAGAAGCAACACCGGCCGACCATCGTGGCGGTCGGCCTGTTCGGCGCGGCCTTGATCTATGGCGACGGCGCGATCACGCCGGCGATCTCGGTGCTGTCGGCGCTCGAAGGCCTGAACATGGCGACGCCCGCTTTTCAGCCCTATGTGGTGCCAGCCGCGGTTGCGATTTTGCTGGCGCTGTTTGCGATCCAGTCGAGAGGGACATCGGCGATTGGGCATTTCTTCGGGCCCATCATGCTGCTCTGGTTTGCCGCGATGGCGATCATGGGCGTGTGGGGGATTGTGCAGCACCCGCATGTGTTCGCCGCGATCAATCCCGTCTATGGCTTGACCTATCTGGTCTCGCACGGCGCGACCGGCTTTCTGGTGCTGGGCGCCGTGTTTCTCTGTGTCACCGGGGCCGAAGCGCTTTATGCCGATATGGGCCATTTCGGCAGCCGGCCGATCAAGCTCGCCTGGTTTGCGATCGTGTTTCCAAGCCTGATCCTGAACTATGCAGGCCAGGCGGCGTTGGTGCTCGAGGGTGCGCCGACCGGCGACAATATCTTCTTCCGCCTGTGTCCCCAGCCGCTGCTGATTCCGCTGATCGCGCTCGCGACCATTGCCACCATCATCGCCAGCCAGTCGATCATCACCGGCGCGTTCTCGATGACGCGGCAGGCGATCCAGCTCGGCTGGCTGCCGCGGCTCTATGTCAAGCAGACCTCATCCGAAGGCTACGGCCAGATTTACGTCGGCGTCGTCAACTGGCTCTTGATGATCGTCACGGTGGGCTTGACGATCGGGTTCGGCAAGTCCGACAACCTCGCCGCCGCCTATGGCATTGCGGTTTCCGCCACGATGCTGATGACGTCGGCGCTGCTCTTCATCGCGATGCGCGAGATCTGGGGATGGAGCGTGCTGGCCGCGGGCGCGGTCGCCGGCTGCTTCCTTATCGTCGACAGCGCCTTCTTCCTGGCGAACCTCACCAAGATTGCCGAGGGCGGCTATGTGCCGCTGCTGCTCGCGCTCGCCGTCTATAGCGTGATGTGGATCTGGCATCGTGGTGCGGCGGCCGTGTCGCGGCGCATGCACGAGCAACTGATGCCGGTGGATGAATTCATGTCACGCGTCAAGGCCGCCAACGTGCCGCGCGTGCCGGGCACGGCCGTGTTTTTAACGCGTACCGAAACCGGCGCGCCGCCGGTGATGTTGTGGCATGTCAAGCATAACCGCGCGCTGCACGAGCATCTCTTCGTGCTGCGCGTGGAGATCAGGTCGGTGCCGTGGACGACATTCGGCAATCGCCTCACGATCGAGGAGGTCGCGCCGAACTTCTGGCGCGCGGAGGCGCGCTTCGGCTTCATGGAGCGGCCGCACATTCCCGATCTGCTTGCTGCCTCCAAATCGCTCGGCTGCACGGTCGATCTTTCCGACGTCACCTATTATGTCGGGCATGAAACCGTGATCGGCCGCGAGGACAAAATGGGGCTGCCGGCGTGGCAGGCAAAGCTCTTTGTGGCGATGGAGCGCAACGCGGTCCACGTCAGCGACTTCTTCAGCCTGCCGAGCGATCAGGTTGTCGAGATCGGGCGGCAAGTGGCGATCTGACACGCCGCGAATTCAGCGAAGCGCAACTTGAGAGCAGTCCAGGTTGCAGCGGAGGCCGTCATTCCGGAGCGCACCGTTAGGTGCGAACCCGGAATCCATCTCACCGAGCAACGTTGCGGCCCAATGGATTCTCCGATGTGCAATTGCACATCGTAGTTCAGCCCTGTGGGCTGCCCCGGAATGACGATGAAGGCGGTCGTCGTGCTTCGCCGAGCCTCAGGGCCTCGGGCCACGCGACGAGCAGGCGCCGGAGGCGCATTTGAGGTTCGATGACGCCGTGACGGTCTTGCTTTTGTTCGATGGCGTGACCGGCGGATTTTGTCTGATCGCGGCCGATGTCTGGCCCGGTGTGGTTCCGTTGCTGATGGCGGGCGGCGTCCCGGCAAGCGAATTCGGCTTGGTCAAGCCGACGACCGGACCGGGCTTCGGCGGGCTGGGAGGCGTGATCGGCTTGATCGATCCGCCAACCACGGGGGCCGGCTTGGCCGCGCCGCCTATCTTGACCTGCTGCGTCTTGGCGCCGCCGAGCGCGCTCTGCGCGTAGGCCTCCGAGGTGCCCCCGACCGCGACGGCGAGCACGCAAGCCACCATCCATTTTATCGTCGTTGCTGTGTTCATGGCGGTACCTCGCGCGGCTCGGGCCTCGAAGATCATACGTAGTCCCGCCGCGTGACTTAGCCAAGAGTTCGGCCTGGCTATTTTACGGCTATTATCTTGCATGGCTTTGCGGCCGCCGGCATCGCCGGCAATAATTTGACATGTCGGGCAAATCACCGGCATAGGTTCATCATCGCAAAAATGCAGCCCGCGCCGGGAGACCGGCCGCGGGCTTTTTCGTTTCCATTGTCCGACCCAGTTTGCCGGTGCGCGCGAACGCAACCGGCCGCGGCCTCTCGTCCTCCCGCGAGAGATACGGGTTCGCGCCCGAAATGAGCCCGCGCAAAGCGCGCAGTTCTGCCGCGATTTTTCACAAAGCAAACCATCCCGACTGAAGGAAGATCGTATGGCCGCTACCGCCTGCCTGATCACGCTCGCCCTCGGCGGGCTAATCCTCATCGTGCTCTGGGAGATTTTCTCGTGAGCGCAAAAATCATTCAGTTCATCCCGCGGGCGAGTTTCGGCCATGGCTCGCATGAGTCCTTACCGCCATTTCGCTCATGGCGCCGGCCGGACGATCTCGCCATGGATCACGCCGACACCGCGCCATGCGAGTATGCGCCGCCCTGGCAAGGTCCTGACCAGGACGATCCGGCGTAACGTCGCCGCTCCCGAAGAAAAATCCAGCATGCCCAAAGCCGTCACTGAAATCCGCTCGCTTGCGCGTTCTCACACACGCACCGCGCTGAACGTGCTCGTCGCCGTGATGCGCAACACCAAGGCAACGCCGCCGGCGCGCGTGGCGGCGGCGAATGCGCTCCTCGATCGCGGCTGGGGCAAGCCGACCCAGGCGATCGGCAACGACGAGAGCGCGCTTGAACTGATCCATCGCATCGAGCGTGTCATCGTGCATCCCGAACATGTCGATCCTGAAGATTCCCACAGCAAAAATCTTTGAACCGCTGCTCGCGCCGTGCAGGTACAAAGGAATTTTCGGCGGCAGAGGTTCTGGAAAGCTCTTGATTTTTGACAAGGTCTTCGGGCTCGGCACGACCGATGGGCTGGCGGGATTTGCATCGACAACGGCCAATCTCATCGTGGCGTCTTATTTCGCCAAACGCGGCTTCGAGAATGTCGCGAGGATCATCAAACGGTGATCCGGGATCATCAAGGAATGATCAGAGATCATCGCCTGACGCCATACCGCTATGT
This sequence comes from uncultured Alphaproteobacteria bacterium, assembly GCA_963775545.1. Taxonomy (GTDB): domain Bacteria; phylum Pseudomonadota; class Alphaproteobacteria; order Rhizobiales; family Xanthobacteraceae; genus Bradyrhizobium. Next base: position 163,026 of record CAVZJE010000007.1, on the reverse strand, counting down.
CTGACATCAGCGAGGATGCCATCCGCGCCGTTGTCGCGGAGACCCTTTGTGAGCAGCAAAGGATCCATCACAGCGACATCGACGCTGTGGTCGATCGCGCCATCACCACGGTGCTTGCTTCCTTCGGCATTGAGGAAGAAGACCGTCGCGAGCTGCGCGCCGACTTTCAGCACTTGAGGCGGTGGCGCAAAAGCGTCGAACAGGCCCAGGGCTTCACCTTCAAGGCTGTCATTACCATCATCGTGGCGGGATTTCTCGGCGCGGTGTGGCTCGGCGTCAAGGCGATGCTCGGCAAATGATGTGCGTCGCATTGCTGCTGGCCGGGCTGCTGGCATCGTCGCCAACGGATGCCATTCCCTGCTGGGTCGTGAAGCGCGCCGTGGCGGAGTATGGCGAGGCGGCGGCTGAGGCCTGGGCGCGCGCCAAGGGATTTTCGCCCAAGGATATCGAGCGGGCGAGGCGATGCCTCAAATCGTAACTGCACCCTACAGGATTCGCGAGGTCGATGGACGCGATGACGAGATCGCTGATGTCCTGACCGAACTGCACCGCCTGACCTTCTTCAGCGGTGCGTCAGTCCCGCCATTTGACTGGGGACATTGGTGGCTCGCCTATCGTGAGGCGACGCCAGTCGCCTTCGCCGGGGTCGTGCCATCGACGCATGTCCGCAACGCCGGATATTTCTGCCGGGTCGGCGTCTTGCGGCGTCATTGGGGCCACCGTCTGCAATTGCGCTTGACGCGCACCATGGAAGCGCGAGCGCGGCGTAACGGCTGGAATTGCGTGGTTTCCGATACGACCGGCAACGTCGTCTCCGCCAACAACTTCATTCGGGCGGGCTATCGAATGTATTGGCCCCTTTATCCCTGGGCGTTTCCGGACACGCTCTATTGGCGCAAAAGCCTCATTTCCGCTTCATCCCCTCATAGCACCCATTCGAAAAGGCGATAGCGGGGTAACCGCGACGCTCACTTCTCTTGGAACGACGGCGGAGGCCCGTATACAATCTCCCGCAACGATCGTGGCCCGCGATAAGCCAGGATCGACCAAAGGGAAGGAACGGGCCGATCATGACTGCGAGACCGAAACTGCCGGAGCGGCTGCCGAGAGAGAAGGGGGCCCCGACGGCCCTTGACGGTCTTCTGGTCGTCGACTTCACCCGGGTCGTGGCGGGTCCCGCTTGCACGCAGACGCTGGCGGATTTCGGCGCTGAGGTCATCAAGATCGAAAATCCCGAAGGCGGCGACGATACGCGGCACTACGAGCATGCCGACCTCGCTGGCGAAAGCGCGGCCTATGTCAGTCTGAATCGCAACAAGCGCGGCATTGCGCTCGATCTCACCAAGCCCGAAGCCTGCGTGGTGGCGCACGAGTTGATTGCGCGCGCCGACGTGGTGGTAGAAAACTTTTCCTCCGGCGTGATGAAGAAATATGGCCTCGACTATGCCTCGGTCGCGCCTCGCAATCCGCGGCTCGTCTATTGCTCGATCTCGGCCTACGGCCGCAACGGTCCGTTCGCATCCCGCCCCGGCTTCGATCCGATCACCCAGGCCGAAAGCGGCTTCATGTCGCTCAATGGTTTTCCGGACGGGCCACCGGTACGCACCGGGCCGCCCGCGGTCGACATGCTCACGGGCATGACGGCCTGCAACGCCATCCTGCTGGCGCTTCTCGCCCGCGACAAGCTTGGCCGCGGTCAGCATGTCGAGGTGGCCCTGTTCGACATGGCGCTGGCCATGACACAATTCTACGGCATGGCCTATTTGATGAGCGGCGTGAATCCGAGCCGCCAGGGAAATTCGCCGAACGGCTCGCCTTCGGTAGGCGTATATCATGGCTCGGATGCGCCGTTCTACATCGCGTGCGCCAACGATCGCCTCTACCGCCGTTTGGTGGTCGAGGTGTTGAACCGTCCCGATCTCGTCAGCGGCGAATTCGGCGACCGCCGCTCGCGCACCGCTAACAAGGAAAAATTGCGCGCCATCCTCACCAGCCTGTTTGCGCAAGATACCCGCGAACACTGGGTGACGAAGATGAAAGCGGCCAATGTTCCCGTCGGCTATTTGCGCACCGTGGAGGAGGCCTTCAACTCACCTGAAGCGCGTGAACGCCATCGCGTCAGCGAGATTCCTCATCCCAAGGCGGGCACTGTTCCGAACATCGAAACCGCGCTTAATCTTTCGCTGACGCCTGTTATCGATCCCGTTGCCGCGCCATTGCTCGGCCAGCACACCAGAGAAGTGCTGCGCGAGACGCTCGGCTATGACGATGCGCGGATATCATCGCTGGCGGAGGCCGGCGTGTTTGGGAAAGTGTTGGTCGCAGCCGGCTGAACGCAGCAACAAATCAATGAGAATGAATATGCCCGGTGGCTGCTTGGCCACCGGGCTTTTTTTCGTTTCTGGAGCAGTCTTCGAAATTTGACTTGCTTTCGCACAGCACCCGGGCGTGTATCTTGGCCTTCGCCACGGCGATATAATAATGTATCGCGTTGACGTTCCCCGCGAGACAGAGCCTAAGGCTCTGCTGTGTCCCATCCCCAAGGAGTTATTCCCATGACGCACGCCATCCGCTTTCACAAGACCGGCGGTCCCGAGGTTCTCGTTTGGGAAGAGGTCAATGTCGGCAAGCCCGGCGCAGGCGAAGCGCGCATCCGCCACACCGCCGTCGGGCTTAACTTTGTCGACATCTATAATCGCTCCGGTGTTTATCCGTTGCAGCTGCCAAGCGGCCTTGGCGGCGAGGGGGCGGGAGTTGTCGAGGAAGTGGGCGCAGGCGTCACCGACCTGAAGCCAGGTGATCGCGTCGCCTACGGCGCAGCCCCGCTCGGCTCCTATGCCGAAGTGCGGCTCATTCCAGCCGAGCGGCTGCTCAAGCTGCCCGATAGTATCGACGACAAGACCGCGGCTGCGATGATGCTCAAGGGTCTCACCGTGCAATATCTCATCCGCCAGACCTATCGTGTCAAAGCGGGCGACACGATTCTGCTTCACGCCGCCGCCGGTGGTGTCGGCCTGATCCTGTCGCAATGGGCCAAGCATCTCGGCGCCACCGTGATCGGCACGGTCGGCAACGACGAGAAGGCCGCGCTTGCGAAAGCCAATGGCTGTGCGCACACCATCGTTTATTCGCGCGAGGATTTTGTGAAACGCGTGGACGAAATCACCGGCGGCAAGAAGGTGCCGGTGGTTTACGATTCCGTCGGCAAGGACACTTTCCTGAAATCGCTGGATTGTCTTGCGCCGCTTGGTGTCGTCGCCTTGTTCGGTCAATCGTCCGGCGGCGTCGAACCGCTCAATCTCGGCCTGTTGGCCCAGAAAGGCTCGCTCTACGTCACCCGCCCGACGCTGAACACCTATGCCGCCAAAGCCGAGAACCTTCGCGCCATGGCGAAGGAGCTGTTCGAGGTCGTGACTTCCGGCGCGGTGAAGATCAACGTCAATCAGACCTATCCGCTGAAGGACGCTGCCAAGGCGCATACCGATCTCGCCGCCCGCAAGACCACGGGTTCGACTGTCTTCCTGGTGTGAGTCGCGATGGCGCGCGTTCTCATCCCTCTCCCGGCGCGGGACTTCGACCCGAGCGAAGCCGCCGTCAGCTGGCAGGTGTTGTCGAACGCGGGCCATGTCATCACTTTTGCGACGCCGGACGGTCAGCCCGCGGCCGCCGACGACATGATGCTGACAGGACAGGGTCTCGATCTCTGGGGCGCCATTCCGCTATTGCGGAATCTGCCCCTGATCGGGCTTCTGATGCGAGCTAACAGCGACGCCCGCAACGCCTATGCGACGATGATCGCCGATCCCAACTATGCCGCGCCGCTGCGCTGGGACTCCGTCGATCCCACCGCGTTTGACGCGCTGCTGCTGCCAGGCGGACATCGCGCGCGGGGCATGCGTGATTATCTCGAGAGCGCGCCGCTTCAGCGTCACGTTGCTGATTTCTTTGAGGTGAAAAAGCCGGTCGCTGCGATTTGCCATGGCGTGCTGCTGGCCGCGCGCAGCCACTCGGCCCGGACCGGCCGCTCGGTACTTCATGGCTACAAGACAACCGCGCTGACCTGGGCGCTCGAAAACAGCGCCTGGAAAGTCGCGCGCATCACGCGTTTCTGGGATCCGAACTATTACCGGACCTATCTCGAACAGGCCGGCGAGCCCGAAGGCTATATGTCGGTGCAGCAGGAAGTGACGCGCGCGCTCGCTCAGGCAGAGGATTTTCTCGACGTTTCCCGAACCGATCCGGAATATCGGCGGAAGACATCCGGCTTGCAGCGCGATGCCCTAGATGACGCAAGGCCGGCCTTCGTAGTGCGGGATCGTAACTATATTTCCGCTCGCTGGCCGGGCGACGTTCACACCTTCGCAAAGGCCTTTGCCGAACTGGTGAAATAGCCGGACCTCTCCGCTTATCGGCCTCTTTCTCGAGCCGGGGTTCGTTCCTGCCTAGCTGTTATCGCCCTCAGGCTCTAGCCGAGGAGGTTGCAGTTATGCTTTGATGGGTACCAAGGCCAGAGTCCAAAGAGACACTCACATCAAGCCGCGCCAAAGCGGCAGACGACGGTGAAAATCCGTGGCCATAAGGGAGGCAAACCTTGGAAACGCAAGGCCTGGAAGGATTCGGCCGGACCATGCTGGCCAAAATTTGGGACCAGCATGTCATCGCCCGCATCAGCGATGATACAGACCTTCTCCATATCGACCGGCATTTGTTGCACGACCTCGGCGGCTCCCGTGGACTGCTCGACCTCAAGAGCCGCAAGCTCCCCGTTCACAATCCCGAACTGACCTTTGCCACGCCGGACCACGCGATTTCCTCGGCGCAGGGGCGGGCCGGCACCAGCAAGACCGGGCTGGAATTGCTGGAGGGCCTGCGCGTCGAAACCTCGGCGAGCGGGATCACCATGTTCGATATCGATCAGCCCGGCCAGGGCATCGTCCATGTCATCGGTCCCGAGCTTGGCCTCAGCCTGCCGGGCTGTTTGATCGTCTGCGGCGACAGCCACACCTGCACGCATGGTGGCTTGGGCGCGCTCGCGTTCGGCATCGGATCGAGCGAGTTGGCGCATGTGCTGGCAACGCAGGCGCTGATCCAGCGCCGGCCCAAGACCATGCGGGTGAAATTCGAAGGCCGGATGTCGGCCGGTGTCACCGCGAAGGATCTCATTCTGGCGCTGATCGGTCACGTCGGGGCTGCCGGCGGAACCGGCTATGCGGTCGAATATGCCGGCAGCGCGATCCGCGAGATGGGAATCGAAGGCCGGCTCACCATCTGCAATCTGTCGATCGAACTCGGCGCCAAGATGGGCATGATCGCGCCGGACGAAAAAACCTACGACTATATCCGCGGCCGCCGCTACGCGCCCAAGGGCGAGATGTGGGAGCGGGCAATGGCTTCGTGGCGTCAACTGCCGAGCGATGCAGATGCTGTGTTCGACCGCGAAGTGACCATCGATGTTGCGAAAATCATTCCGCAGGTCACCTGGGGCATCAGCCCCGAACATGTCGTCGGCGTCGACGGGCATGTTCCGAACCCTGCGGAAATAACCGATCCGGCACGCCGCACCGCGATCGAAACCGCGATCGATTATATGGGCCTCAAAGCCGGTGCGCCGATCATGGGCACGCCGGTCGATTGGGTCTTCATCGGTTCCTGCACCAACAGCCGGCTCAGCGATCTGCGCGCCGCCGCCGCGATCGCCCGCGGCCGCAAGGTCGCACCCGGCGTGCGAGCCTGGGTGGTGCCGGGTTCGGAGACGGTCAAGCGCGAAGCGATGGCCGAAGGGCTTGGACAAACTGTTCATGGAGGCCGGCTTCGAATGGCGCGAGCCCGGCTGCTCGATGTGTCTTGCCGCCAACGGCGAGGTCGTCGCGCCAGGTCAGCGTTCGGTGTCGACGTCCAACCGCAATTTCATCGGCCGGCAGGGGCCGCGTGCCCGCACCCATCTGGCAAGCCCGGCGATGGCGGCCGCCGCCGCAATCTCGGGCGCGATTGCCGATGTGCGGACCATGGAGCGATAGATGCCGAAGCCCTTCACCAAGCTGAGCGCAATCGCAGCTCCCATCATGCGCGGCAATATCGATACCGACGTCATCATTCGCATCGAGCGTCTGGTCGGCAATTCCATTCGCGGCACGCTCGGCAAATGGGCGTTCGGCTCGCTGCGTTATCTGCCGGATGGATCGGAAAATCCCGAATTCATCCTGAACCGCGAGCCGTACCGGCAGGCGGAAGTCCTGATTACCGGCCCGAATTTCGGCTGCGGCTCCTCGCGCGAAGGTGCGGTGTGGTCGCTCCAGGAAATGGGCATCCGCGCCATCATCGGCTCGGGCTTTGGCGATATCTTTTTCGCCAACTGCTTTCAGAATGGAATCCTGCCTGTCGTGGTCGACAAGCAGATCGTCGATGGGCTCGCGATGGAAGTCGAGCACAGCCAAGGGGCAGGGCGCATCAGCATCGATCTGGAAGAGCAGACGATCACCTCGCCGTCTGGAAAAGTGCATCGCTTCGAGATCGATCCGCGCCGTCGCGCCGGTCTGCTCAATGGTCTCGACGAAATTGCGCTGACGCTGCAACGCGACGCCGAAATCCGCGCCTTTCAGGCCGCCGACCGCGATGAGCGGCCCTGGATCCATTTTGCAAGGAATCACGCATGAGTACGTCGTCGAACATGATGAAGATCGCCGTGGTCGGCGGCGAGGGCATCGGCCCGGAAGTCACGGCGCAGTCCCGACGTATTCTCGACTGGTTTGCCGCGAAGCGCGGCGTGCCGATGGTCTTGCGCGACGCGCAATACGGGCTCATTCCGTATCTGGCGACCGGTAAGGTGCTTCCCGATGACACCGCCGAAGCAATGGACGAAGCCGACGCTATCCTGTGGGGCGCAACCGGCGGCCCCGAGACCAGGGAAGTGCCGCCCGAGGCCCGCAAGGCGGGCGGCCTGCTGTCGCTGCGCAGCAAATACGATCTCTATGCCAACCTGCGGCCTATCAGAGCCAATCCGGCTCTGTCGGAATCTGCGCCGCTGAAGGCGCGTGTGCTGAAGGATGTCGATTTCGTCATCATCCGCGAACTCACGAGTGGCATCTATTTCGGCGAGCCGCGCGGCATCGAAAAGTTGCCTGACGGGCAGCGCCGGGGATTCAACACCGAGCAGTACACCACGAGCCAGGTGCGGCGCGTGGCGCGCTCTGCCTTTGAGCTTGCGCGCACCCGACGCGGCAAGGTCTGTTCGGTCGACAAGGCCAATGTGCTGGAAACCAGCGTGCTGTGGCGCGAGGAAGTCACGGCGTTGCACGCCGAGGAATTCTCCGACGTCGAGCTCAGCCACATGTATGTCGACAATGCCGCGATGCAGATCGTCCGCGATCCCGCGCAGTTTGACGTGATGGTGACCGGCAATATCTTTGGCGACATCCTGTCCGATTGCGCGGCGATGGCATCGGGCTCGCTCGGCATGTTGCCGTCGGCCTCGCTCGGTCCGGTCGATCGCTACGGCCGCCGCAAGGCGCTGTACGAGCCGGTGCACGGCAGCGCACCTGACATCGCCGGACGCGGCATCGCCAATCCGCTCGGCTCGATCCAGAGCGTGGTCATGATGTTGCGCATGACGCTCGATCGGCCTGATGATGCGGACCTGCTCGAAAAGGCCGTCGATATGGCGCTCGCGAACGGCGCGAGAACCGCCGACATTGCGGAGGCCGGTGCACGAAAACTCTCGACCAGAGAGATGGGCGATGCAGTGTTAGCCGCGCTCGATAAGGTCGCAACCCACGTCAAGGAGAAAGCGTGATGGCGATGCTTCTCACCCGCCGTTCGGCGCTGACGGTGATCGCCGGTGGCGCCAGCCTCGCCGCTGGCTCGGTCCGAGCCGAAGGCATGAGCGGCCGCGCGATCTATCCCGTCGCCGTGCCGATTTATCAGTCGCAATTCGTTGCCGACCGCGTCGGCTACTTCAAGGACGCCGGTCTCGACTGCAAGCTCATCCAGGGCGGCAGCGGCGTCAAGACGCGCGAGATCATTGCTTCTTCGCAGGGCGATGTCGGCATCGGCGACGTCACCCATCCGATGCAGCTCGCCAATCACGGCCGCGCCGGGCGCATCCTGATGCCGACCGATACTCGCAGCAGCTCGGTGATGTTCATCATCCGCAAGGACCTCTGGGACCAGGGCATCACGACGCTGGAGAAGCTGACGGATTGGAAGCGGCCCGATGGCCACAAGCCGATCGTTTCAGTGTCCTCGCTCGGCGGCACCAACCACGTCTGGTCGTCTTATTATATGGAAACGATGGGACTGGCCGAGAAAGTCGCATGGATCGGCACCGGCAATGTCGATACCATGCTCGGTACCCTGAAGAGCAAGCAGGCCGACGTGCTCGTCAGTTCGCTCTCGCTGCTCGACGATTCGCAGGAGCAAGGCTGGGGCGCGCTGCTGTTCGATGGCACGGACGAGGCGATCTGGAATAAGTATATCGGCGGCAAGGTGCCGGTGACCGGCCATTTCACGGTGCAGTCGACCATCGACAAGGACCCGCCGAAGATGCAGGCCTACGTTACGGCGCTATGGCGCGCGGCGCTGTGGATCAAGGCGCATTCGCCTGACGAGATCTATGAAACCATCGAGCCTTATGTCGGCAGCACGTCGCGCAGGGCCAACGTTCTGGAAATCACGGCGCTGAAGAAAGTTGCCGACTACGAAGGCATTGTCGATGCGGCGAGCTTTGCGCGCGGCGAAAAAGTCTGGTTTCGTGAGATGACCGGCATCAAGCCTCTGACCATGGCCGAGGTCATCCGTCCGGATTTCGTGAACGCGGCAAAGAAAGCGTATCCGGGTTGAAGCCTCCCGCGCTGAAACCGGAAGACGTGAGGGCCAGGGACGCTATGCCGCTTGATCGATCGCAGGATGTGAGCCGGATCGACGTCAGGGGCCTGAACAAGACGTTTCAGCTCGCGGGCACCGCCATCGAAGCGGTGCGCGGCGTCTCGTTCAGCGTTCGGCGTGGCGAGTTCGTTGCCTTGCTCGGGCCGTCCGGCTCCGGCAAGAGCACGGTCCTCAACATGATCGCAACCCTGATCAGGCCGACGAGCGGGCAAATCCTGATCGACGGCACGCCGATCGTTCCGGGAAAGGCGACGCCCAATGTCGGCTACGTGTTCCAGCGCGATACCCTGTTTCCGTGGCGCACCGTGGCCGACAATATCGGCTACGGCCTGCAACTTGCGGGCACGAGCGATGCCGAACGCAAGGAACGCGTCGCGGCCTGCATCGCCCAGGCCGGCCTGAAAGGTTTCGATGACGCCTATCCCTCGGCGTTGTCCGGCGGCATGCGCCAGCGCGCCGCGCTGATGCGAACGCTTGTCGTCGAGCCGCAAATCCTTTTGATGGACGAGCCGTTCGGCGCGCTCGATACCCACACCAAGATCGATATGCACGAAGTCCTGCTGCGCATCTGGGAACGCGAGCAGCAAACGGTGCTGTTCGTCACCCACGACCTTGGTGAGGCGCTCACGCTCGCCGACCGCATCATCCTGTTTTCCGCACGGCCGGGCCAGATCAAGGACATGTTCGAGGTGGATTTTCCGCGGCCGCGGGATGCCGTGAAGGTGAGGGAGACGCCGCGTTACGCCGAACTGTTCCAGCACATCTGGCATTCGCTCGGCGAGGAGTTCGTTAGGGGGCGCGAGCGATGAGAACGCGCAGCCACTCGCTCAGCACGCTGGCCTGGCAGGCATCGATCTGCGTCGTCGTACTGTCGGTCTGGCAGTGGGGCTATCAGTTCCACGCCCGGCTCCCGTGGCTCGTGCCGGACCTGCTTGATCCCTATTTCATCTCGAAACCGTCGGAAATTTTCGAGCAGTTTCTGATCCTGAGCTGCCTCAAATCCAAGCTCGGTGTCTTCAACGGCTGGTTCAACGGCGATTTTGCCAAGTGCATGGCGCACACCGAAAACAATCTCTGGGTCGCCACCGCCATTACGCTGAAGAACACCTTCTTCGGCTTTGTGACCGGTGTGACCTCGGGCTTTGTCGCTGGCCTTATCCTCGGACGATCGGACCGGCTGAGCGCGATCTTTCAGCCCTTCATTACCGCCGTGAATTCGATTCCCCGGATCGCGCTGGCGCCGATCATCGTGCTGGCGTTCGGCATCGGCGACACCTCAAAGATCGTGACCTCATGGATCGTGGTGGTGTTTCTGGTATTCTTCAACACCTTCGAGGGCGCGCGCTCGATCGACGAAGGCTTCATCAACGCCGCGCGGCTGTTAGGCGCCAGCGAATGGCAGATCACGCGCACGGTGGTGATCCCGTCGACCATGGCCTGGGTGTTCGCCTCGCTGACGCCTGCGATTTCCTTTGCGCTGATCGGCGTGATTGTCGGGGAGTTCATCGGCGCCGAACAAGGAATCGGCCGGCTGATCATCGAGTCCGAAGCGCGCGGCGAAGCGTCGGGCATGATGGTCGCGGTCACGATCCTGATGCTGGTCGGCGTCACACTCGCCACCGGCATCCAGCGGCTACAGGCCTATCTCTTGCGCTGGCGGCAACATAACCGGTCAGATTGAGGTGCTTGTCTATTTGCTTGCGAGTGCTATGAGCATGCGCATTCGCGGGCTAGTTTCAATGAGGTTTTTCGATGAGTATCACGGTCTACGGCTTCTGGCGCTCGATCGCGTCGTTTCGCATCAGGGTCGCGCTCAAGCTAAAGGCGTTGCCGTTCGAGGAAATCTCCATCGATATTCTTCAAGGCGAGCAGTTCAAGCCTGGCTATGACGCTGTCAACCCTGAGCACGTGGTGCCGACCTTCATCCATGACGGCCATTCGCTGTACCAGTCGCTGGCGATCATGGAATATCTCGACGACATCAAACCGAGCCCGCGGCTGTTGCCGGACGACATCAAGGAGCGCGCCTATGCGCGCTCGCTGGCGCTGATGACCATCGCCGACGCCCATCCGCTGACGGTGCCGCGCGTGCGCAAGCATCTAGCGAAGGCGTTTGGCGCCGAGACCAAGGCGATCGAGGAATGGGCTGCGCATTGGACCACCGAGGCTCTCGCGGCCTATGAGCGGTTTCTGGCGCGCCGTGCACCGGCGCCTTTTGCACTCGGCAAAGACGTCGGACTTGCCGATATCTGCATCGCCGGCCAGGTGGTCGGCGCGCAATATCTCAAAGTCTCGCTCGACGCCTTTCCGTTGGTGAAGGGGCTTTCGGATCGCTGCTTTGCGCTGCCCGAATTCTTGAGCTCGCATCCTTTCGAACAGCCTGATTACAAGACGTCAGGAGCAAAGCACTGAGCTCCATACTCTTGGCCGCAGCGCCGGTGCGCTCCCTCTCCGGAAAGGGGGAGGGTTGGGGAGGGGGTCGACTTTGCATTTCGCCCGATCCTTCGATTTTCTCCCGCTTTGCTCTGCGAGCAAAGCGACCTCCCCTTTTCAAGGGGAGGTTCAGAAAATCGCTCGGTCCTTTAATTCAAGCTAATAGACCTTCGACGGACTGACTTGCCTAGAGATCCAGCCCGAGCACGCGCGCGGCGTTGCCGCCTGCGATCTGGGCCAGCATCGCTTCGTCCATGCCGTGGACGCCTGCGATATGTCCGACCGGATTATATTCGGCCATGTCGAAGGGATAGTCGGTGCCCATCAGGATACGATCGGGCCCGAACACGTCGATCAGATAAGCGAGCTGGTGATAGCTGAACACCACAGTGTCGAGATAGACCTGCCGCAGGTAGGTCGTCGGCGGCAACGGCAGCTCGCCGTGCGAGTCCTTTCGCGCGCCCCAGCCATGATCGATGCGTCCGGAGTAAGCCGGCAAATAGCCACCGCCATGCACCGCCATCAGCTTCAGATCGGGGAAGCGCGCTAGCGTTCCCGAAAAGATCAGGTTGTGAAGCGCAACCGTCGTCTCGAGCGGGTTGCCGAGCACGTTGTTGAAATAGAAGTGCGTCAGGCGATCGCCATGGGTGAAGCCGTTCGGGTGCATCATGATGAAGGCGCCAAGCGCCTCGGCGCGGGCGAAGAAAGGCCGGAATTTCGGGTCGGATAACTCCTGACCGTCGACATTGGTCAGGATTTCGACGCCCTTCAGCTTGAGGTCCTTCATCACATAATCGAGTTCGCGCACCGCCAGCTCCGGCTCCTGCAAGGTGACGACGCCGAGCCCGACGAACCGGTCGGGCTTTCGCGCGCAATATTCTGCCACGCCATCGTTGGCGAGCCGGTGCGCCTGCTCGGCGATCTTGGGATCGACCGAGTAGTAACACTGCGGCGGGGCGGGGGCGACGACCTGGATGTCGATGCCCATCTTGTCCAGATCGAACAGGCGGCGATCGATGGTCGTCATGACCTCGCCGAGGTCCTTTTCCTGCTGGGCGTTGATTTCTTTGGTGGCGGCATCGGCAAAATGCGCCAGTGGCACGCGCGACAGGTCGACATGCGGCTGCGCCAGCTTGGCGGCCTGGGGTATGACGATATGGGCGTGAATATCGATCGTCGTGGAAGACGGACGCCGTGCGAGGCCGTCCGCGTCATTGTTGCGTGCGGCAGTAAGGCCATAGCGGTTCTTGGCATCGATCATGTATGAGGACTCTGCTGTTGGAGGCAATCGGATCGTTGTGTTTCGGGATCAGGGAGTGGTCAGGATTTTGGCTTGCGCCGGGTCCAGTGGACGGAAACCGTGGTCGCATCGGCCTCGCCGAGCCCGTCCGCTTCGGCTTGCTCAAAGCAGGCCAGCGCGCTTTTCGCAACCGGCAGTTCAGCATGGAGGGAGGCAGCAAATTGCACGGCGGTGGCGAGGTCCTTTTTGGCGGCGGTGATGCCGAAGGCGGTCTCTCCAAGCGGCGCGCCGCCCAGCACCTTGGCGATGATAGCGCCGCGGCCTTTCATCGCGGCCGGCGCACCGGCGGTGTCGGAGAGGATATCGATCAGCCGCTCGGGGGGAAGATTGAGCGGCTTGCAGATCGTGAGGGACTCGCCGAGCGCCTGCCAGTAGACCAGGAGCGGCAGGTTGACGGCGAGCTTCAGCGTTGCACCGGCCCCCAGCGGCCCGACATGTTCGATGCGGCGGCAGAGCTGCTCCAGCAGGGGTTTTGCACGCGCGACGTCGGCTTCAGAGCCCCCGACCAGGCCAAACAGTTTGCCTTCCCTGGCGGGGACCTTGCTGCCGCCGACCGGGCATTCGACAAAGGCCGCGCCAGATCGCATCGCAGCCTGGCCGACCGAAACCATGGTGTCGGGGCGGATGGTGCTCATGTCGATCACAAGCTTGCCGGCGAGCTTTGCCTTCAAGAGGCCGTTCGCACCGCGATAGACAGCTTCGGTCGCCGCATCGTTCAACAGCATGACGATCACGGCGTCGCAGCCTTCGACAAGCGCAGCCGGGGAGGCGACGGCTTTCGCGCCGGCATCCACCAGCGGTTTGGTCTTCGCCGCGTCGCGATTCCAAACCGCTACCTCATGGCCGACCGCGATCAATCGCTCCGCGATCGATGCGCCCATCCTTCCCGTTCCGCAAACGCCAACTTTCATTGTTTTGACCCTCGATCTTATGGTGTCTGGTCCAGTGCCGCCTATTTGAAGTTCCTGCACCACAAGCGGCGAATTCGATCCAGGAACTTCAAATAGAAAAGCGGCACTGTAATCAATAGGTTTGCTAGTGCCCATGACTTTCCGAAGTTCGTGGAAAGTAGGTGCTGCAACAGAGCACGAACTTCGGAAAGTGGGCACTAGTGGGCATGATACACGCCCAGATGCTGCGTGATCAGCTCTTCGTTGATCTCAGTCGCATCGCCCGCAAAGACGCAGCGTCCGGTATTGAGAATGACGGCCTGGTCGGCGACCTCGAGCGCCAATTGCCGGTTCTGCTCGACTAGAACGATAGACTGGCCTTCCTCCTTCAATCGCTTGATGGTGCGGCCGACTTCCGCAACGATCAACGGCGCAAGGCCTTCCGAGGGCTCGTCGAGCAGCAGGACGCGAGGATTGCCCATCAGCGCGCGGCCGATCGCCAGCATCTGCTGCTCGCCGCCGGACAGCGTGCCGGCAAACTGCGCATGGCGCTCCTGCAGGCGCGGGAACAGCTCGAAGATCCGTTCGACATTCCACGGCTTGGCGGCGCTCTGCTCACGTTGCCGGGCCACGATCAGGTTTTCGCGCACCGTCAGCGACGCAAATATCCGGCGGCCCTGCGGGACGAGACCGATGCCGAGGCGTGAAATGCGTTCGGGGCTTAAGCCGCCGATCGGCTCGCCAAACAGGCGGATATCGCCTTCTTTCGGCGTCAGGAAACCGACGATGGTGGAAATGCAGGTAGTTTTACCGGCGCCGTTGCGCCCCAACAGCGCGAGCACGTGGCCCTCGGCCAGGGAGAAGCCCACGCCGTGCAGGATATGGCTGTCGCCATAGAAGGCATGCACATCGGAAAGACGGAGAGCCTCACGCGCCAAGGTACACCTCGCGCGTTCGTTCATCCGCAATCACCGTGTCTCGTTCGCCGTCGACGATGACGCGGCCGTAATTGAGCAGCGTCACCGTTTCGGCAAGATCAAGGGCGGTGTCCATGTCATGCTCGATCATGACCACGGTAGTATCTTTCGGGATCGAAGCCACCAGGGATTTCACGGTCGTTCGTTCGCTGTCGGAGAGGCCCGCCAGCGGCTCATCCAGCAGCAGCACGCGCGGCTTCTGCGACATCGCCATCGCGAGTTCGACCCGGCGCTTTTCGCCATAGGCTAATTCGGAAACTGGATGATCCGCCAGATGCAGGAGGCCGACGCTATCGAGCGTCCGGCGAGCTTCGGTGGCGAGGTGACGATAGGACGACAGCGGCCGCCACATCTGCCAGCGCGAAGGAAGCAGGCCGAGAAGGCCGAGCGTGACGTTATGCTCAAGCGTGTCGCCCGCAAACAGCGTGATGATCTGGTAGGTGCGCGACAGGCCACGATGCGCTCGCCTGTAAGGTGGAAGCATCGTGACGTCTTCGCCGAACAGCTTGATCCTTCCGGAGTTCGGCCGCATGTCGCCGCTGATCTGGTTGAACAGCGTGGTCTTGCCGGCGCCGTTGGGGCCGATGATCAGCCGCCGTTCGCCCGGCCGGATCGAAAGCGACACCCCTTGCGTGACCTTGAGGCCACCGAACGCCTTGTTCAAGCCGATGGTTTCAAGCGCGAAGTTCGACGACGGCATGCTCATGACGACCGCCCTCGCAGTCGCGCGACGAGCTTCTGCACGCCCGGGACAATCCCGGTCGGCATCACCAGCACGATGAACAGGAATACCGCGCCCAGAAGCATGTTCCAGCGGTCGATATAGGCCGAAGCATAGTTCTTCAAGAGCAGCACAAGCGCTCCGCCCACGACCGGGCCGCCGAGCGTACCAGAGCCGCCCGCGATCACGCCGAGCAGCGCTTCGGCCGAACTCGTGGTCGAAAGCGAGGTCGGGTGGATGTATTGGTTGTAATAGACATAGAGCAGTCCGGCCACGCCGCCCCAGAAGCCGGCGTAGATAAAGGTAATCCAGCGGATCATCCAGGGATTGAAGCCGAGCGCCGCCATCCGGCGCGGCTGATCGCGTACGCCCTTCAGCGACGAGCCGAAGGAAGACGACACGAAGATGGCCATCATCGCGAAGGCGAATACCGCAACGATCAGGGAAAACCAGTAGAACGAAGCGGCGCTCTCAAGCGAGATGCCGAACGGCGCGGGGCGGGTCAGTCCGGCGATGCCGTTGTCACCGTTGGTGACGTTCGACATGCGATAGGCGAGCCCCCACAACACCTGCGATAGCGCCAGCGTGATCATCAGGAAGCCGAGGCCCGTCGCGCGCAGCGCGATCACGCCGAAGAACGCCGCCATCACCACTGTTCCCACAATCGAGATCAGTGCCGCCGCGCCGTGGTCGAAGCCATAGCGGCTGGTCAGGATGGCCGAGAGATAGGCGGCAACGCCGAGATATGAGGCGTGACCGAGCGAGGTCATGCCGCCGAAGCCGACCAGCAAGTTGAGGCTGAGCGCGAAGATCGCGGCGATCCAGATCTGGCTCACAAGATTGACGTAAAAGTCGCCTGCAAAAAAAGGCAGCGAAAACGCCACGGCGGCGAAGACGGCGCTTGCGATCCACTTCATGCGCTGACACGCCCGAACAGGCCCTGCGGGCGGAACGCAATGACAACGATCATCGGCAGGAACAGGATGATGTAGGCCAGTTCCGGGAACAGTACAGTGCCGAAGGTGTAAATGAAGCCGATGATGAAGCTGCCGACGAAGGCGCCGAACAGGCTGCCGATGCCACCGAGAATGACGACGATCAGCGCCAGCGGCAGCATATCGCCGTCAAGCCCGGGATAGGCGGAGAGAATAGGGCCGCCGAGCACGCCGGCCGCGCCGGCAATCCCGGTGCCAAGGCAGAACACGATGGTGAAGAGACGCGAGACGGGAATGCCGACGGCGCGAGCCATTTGGCGGTCGTCGACGCCGGCGCGGATCATGGCGCCCAGCCGGGTGCGATCGATCAGGATGTAAAGCGCGATCGCGGCGACGACGGCGATGCCGACCAGAACCAACCGATAGGTCGGAAACACGAAGCCGAACAGCCGCGTCGGCGCCTGCAGATAATGCGGCGTCGGCACCGGAATGGAGTCGCCGCCCCATAGCACCAGGCAAGCATCCGAGATGATGAAGGCCATGCCGAGCGTGACCAGCACCTGACCGAGCGGATTGGTTTTCAGCCGCGTCAGCACCAGCCGCTCGAACAGGCCGCCGATGGCGGCAACGATAATTCCTGCCCCCAGCGCCGTCACCCAGAGGTCCAGGCCACTATAGGCGCGCAGCGCAACCGCCCCGAAGTAGGTGCCTAGCATGAAGAATGCGCCATGCGTCAGGTTGGCAAGCCGCATCAGGCCGAAGATCAGCGAGAATCCCGACGACAGCAGAAACAGCAAACCGCCAAGCGACAGGCTGTTGAGACCCTGGATGATCCAAAACTGCATCTAGCGTCCCGACACTGCGTCCTGCTTCTGCTTCACCTCTCCCCGGTGGGGAGAGGTCGATTTGCTCCTGGCGATGCGAAGCATCGTCCAGTGCAAATCGGGTGAGGGGGTGATGGAATTCTAACGAGAGACCGTAACCCCTCACCCCAACCCTCTCCCGAAGGGAGAGGGAGTACACTTCCGACGCGGATCAGGGATTGCCTAACTCGCGATTTCAGAGCTCCAAATTCTTGGCCGGCGGATAATCGCGCGAATAGACCGGGTTCTTCAAGAATTCGGTCTTGTTATAAGTCCAGAACTGGCTGACATCCGGATAGTCCTTGATGACGGAATTCACGAGGCGTCCGTCGGTTCGCGTGACCTTGCGGATATAGACGTTGCCGACCACGTTGCCGAACTCGTCGAATTTGACGACCCCGCGCACCGTGTCGAACTGGTTGCCGCGGATGGCCGCCATGAAGGTCTTCTTGTCTTCCACGTTGGCCTTGACGATCTTGAGCGCGCCTTCCAGCACTTCGCCCGAGACGTAAGTGCTTCCGGCGTAATAGCCGGGATCGTACTTGAACTGCTTGCGGAAGGATGGCGCAAACGCCTTGTTGAGCGGGTTGTCGAGTTCGGCCGAGTACCAACTCGTGGTGATAATGCCGAGCGCCTCGTCGCCCATGTTGCGCAGCACGGATTCGTCGAGCGCGGTCATGCCGCCGATCACGGCTATCTTGTCCTTCAGGCCGTATTCGATGAACTGGCGCAGGAAACGGAAGCCGTTCGAGCCGGCGGTGCCCAAGAAGATCGCGTCAGCATCAGTCTTCACCTGCGCGACGTAGCTGCCGTAATCGGGTGTCGCCAGCGGCGTGAAGATCTTCTGGATGATCTTGCCTCCACCATCCTCGAAGGCGCGCTGGAAGCCGGCGCACATCTCGTGACCGTAGGCGAAGTCGTCGGCGATGGTGACGATCTTCTTGTACTTGAGTTCCTTGATCGAGTAATCGGCAAGCGGATAGGCGCATTGCGCCGAGGTCGAGGTCAGCCGCACGTACCACGGGCTCGGATGCCGCTGGGTCATGTCTTCGGCCGCAGAAACGCCCAAGGTCGGTACCTGCTTCTCGGTGAGATAGTCGATGATCGCGAGCGCCTCGAAGGCCGCGAGCGGACCGATGATGCAGTGGACGTTGTTCTTCTCCACCAGTTCCTGCGCCTTGGTGCGTGCGGTGGCGGGAACGCCGGCGGTGTCGGCGACGATCAGGTCGATCTTGCGGCCGGCCAGCGTGTAATCGCGCTCTTTCAGGAACATGGTCAGCGCCAGTTCCATGTCGATGCCGCCGGAGGCCAGCGGTCCGGTCTTGGCCGCCAGAAGGCCGACGCGGATCGGCCCGCTGTTTTGTGCGAACGCGAGGTTCGGACTAGCCATGGTCGCAATGCCAGCGCCGGCAACGCCTGATACAAATTGTCGTCGCGAAATCGTCATGGTTCCTCCCGAGGGCAATGTAGCCCGGACATCCGTGCTTTTTATCGTTGAGCGATTTATCGGACGGAAGCCCTAAATGATCAAGTGATAACCACGCCTCCGGCTGAGGATTCCGCTACGCACTAAAGTCGAAAAAACGCGGTTTCGGCGTGTTTTTGACGCGGTGCAGTAACGTCGCGCGCCGTGTGCGACGATTGGCCTTAGGCGTGGCCGTCCTCAGGCGCGGCCTTTTTTGGGGGCGGTGAGGATGGTCCGCTTCAAGACTTCAAAGACGGCGGCGGTGTCCTGATCGCCCAATCCCATGGCCATGGCCTGGGTGTAGACCGGCTGGGTCAGCGTGAACAAAGGGGTTTCGCAGCCGACATCGTCGGCGAATTCGGCAATGATTGCCATGTCCTTTTTCCAGGTCGAAACCTTCATGGTGGCAGGCTCATATTTGCCTTCGACCATCATCGGCGCCCGCATCTGGAACATGCGCGAACCGCCGGCGCCGGGACCGACCATCTCGACGACGCGCTTCGGGTCGAGGCCGGCGCGTTCCGCCAAAATCATTGCCTCCGCGGTGGCGACGTTATGGATCGCGACCAGATGGTTGGCGACGAATTTCATCCGGCTGCCGTTGCCGTAGACGCCGAGATCGGCGCTTTGCTTGGCAAAATCCGCAAACAATTGGCCGCAACGCTCGATCGCAGCGCTATCGCCGCTGGCATAGACAATGAGGTCGCGCATCTTGGCTTGCGCGCCGGTGCCGCTTAATGGGCAATCCAGCGCAATGTGGCCGGCTTTTTTCAACGTCGCCTCAAAACGAAGCTTGTCGGCGAGCGTCAATGTCGAGAGTTCGACGACGACGCGCTGGTGTTCGCCGGCCTCCGCAATCTGCCTGGCGACGCTTTCGACCGCAGCCGGGGTGGGCAGGCTCGTCATGACGATCTCGGCATTGCGGACGACATGGGCCACGCTTTCGACGATGGCAACCCCGGCTGCCGCCAGCTCTGCGCATTTGGCCGGATCGGTATCGAAGCCCACCACGCGCCATCCGCGCTCAACGAGGTTGCGGGCGA
The DNA here is from genome assembly GCA_963775545.1 of uncultured Alphaproteobacteria bacterium. GTDB lineage: Bacteria > Pseudomonadota > Alphaproteobacteria > Rhizobiales > Xanthobacteraceae > Bradyrhizobium. The sequence goes on along the minus strand of CAVZJE010000007.1, from coordinate 143,519 downwards.
TCGCGCCGCCCATGATGCCAAGCCCGACGATCCCAACCGTCTTGTCCATCCGAGTTTTTCCTTCCCTGCCGAATTCGATTGACGGGCAACGCAGGCCGCGCCTTAATTAGTGATCGGACGATAAACAACCGTCAAACCGACGGTTGGTCAAGCGGCATTCGAATCGGACCACTGACCGTCTGACAGAGGCATAGAAGAAGAATCGGGCGTATAACAGTGGCAGGCGCGTTCGGGGAGGACCGCGAGATGACAGCTACCGGTCTGAAGACAAATGCAAGCCCGCCCTCGGGTCCGGATGCCGACGGCCGTGTCTACGCAGCGATGGTTGCGCGCGCCGCATCGTTGGCGCCGCGGCTGCGCGAGGGTGCATCGCGTTCGGAACAATTGCGCTGCCTTCCCGAGGAGACCGAACGCGAATTGCACGAAAGCGGCCTGTTCCGGATCGTGCAGCCGAAACGCGTCGGCGGCTCGGAACTCGATTATATCGCACTGATCGACTGCGCCGACGCGATCGGGCAGGGCGATGCCTCCGTGGCCTGGACCTTTGCCAACCTCGCCAGCCATCACTGGATGCTCGCGATGTTCGATCAGCGCTCGCAGGATGCGGTTTGGGGCAAGAGCCCCGATGCGCTGATTGCTTCGTCCTTCATCTTCCCCGCCGGCCGCGCCAGAAAGGTCGATGGCGGATATGTGCTGCGCGGCAGCTGGCCGTTTTCTTCCGGAGTGAATTGCAGCGAATGGAACATGCTGGCGAGCGTCGTGTCGTCCGACGACGACGCCGACGGCATCGAGTATCGCATCTTCCTGCTTCCGAAGAGCGACTATCGCATCAAGGACACCTGGGATGCGACCGGCCTGCGCGGCACGGGATCGAACGATGTCGAGGTTAATGACGCGTTCGTGGCCGCGCCTATGACCGTTGGCGTCCATGAACTGGCGGGCGGGTCGACGCCTGGAAGCGGCGTCAATCCGAATGCGCTTTACACGCTGCCGGTATTCTCGCTGTTTCCCTATGTGCTGTCCGGCGTCGCGCTCGGCAACGCGCAAGCCTGCCTCGACGACTACGTCGATCTCGCGCGCCATCGTGCCTCCACCTATAACCGCGCCAAGCTCGGCGATCTCCAGACCACGCAGATCAAGATCGCGGAGGCTGCCTCCAAGATCGACGCCGCGCGCCTGATCATGCGCTCGACCTGCATCGAGGCGCTGGCAGATGCGCGGCGCGGGCATATTCCGGATATCGCCGCGAAAACAAAAATGCGGAGGGACGGCGCCTATTCCGTCAATCTCTGCACCGAGGCCGTTTCGTTGCTGTTTGCGGCGAGCGGCGCGCGCGGCCTTTACATGTCTGGCGCCTTGCAGCGGCAGTTCCGTGATGCGCATGCCATCAACTCCCACATCGCCTTCAATTTCGATGCGGCGGGCACCAATTACGGGCGGGTCGCGCTTGGCCTGCCTTCCGAAAATCTGACGCTGTGAGACGGTTGCGGGATGAACGATAAGCCAACGCACGTGCCGGAGCCCGAAACCGCCAATGAGCTTTCGAGCGGCAACTCGGCGCTCGATCCCAGGGATTTTCGCAGCGCACTCGGAACCTTCGCCACCGGCGTCACCATCATCACGGCGATGGCGGACGACGGCAAGCCGTACGGACTGACCTGCAATTCCTTTGCATCGGTCTCGCTCAATCCTCCGCTCGTGCTGTGGAGCCTGGGCATGTATTCGCAGGGCTTGCCGATCTTCCAGAACGCGACCCACTTTGCGGTGAATGTGCTGGGCGTCTCGCAGCAGGCGATCGCGACGACTTTCGCGAAGTCCACGGTCGACAGGTTTGCGGGCGTGAACTGGAAGCCGGGGCTTGGCAATGCGCCGCTTCTGGCCGACAGTGTTGCGCATTTTCAGTGCCGCGCCGCCAACCGCTATTATGGCGGCGACCATGTTATCTTCCTCGGCGCCGTTGAAGCCTACACTTACAACCGGAAGGAGCCGTTGTTGTTCGTCCGCGGCGGCTTCGGGCGTTTCATCAGCGGCGATGTTGCAGTGCCTGCGAGCTCATGAGCAAGAAAGCCACAACCAAGCGCGCAAGGGTCAAGCAACGGCGTTTGTCACCGGACGATCGCCGCCAGGAATTCGTCGCCAAGGCCACCGAGTTTTTCTCCGAAGAGGGATTTGGCGGCGGAACGCGCGCCTTGGCGCGGCGGCTGGGCGTAACTCAGCCGTTGCTCTATCGCTACTTTCCGAGCAAGGACGACCTGATCAAGGAAGTCTACCGCACGGTCTACCTGGAGCCGCTGGGCGACGGTTGGGAGAAGCTGCTCTCAGACCGGACGCGGCCGATCCGTGAACGCTTGAAGGAATTCTACGCCGCCTACACCAGCGTGATCTTCAGCCGCACATGGCTGCGCATCTATTTTTATTCTGGCTTGAAGGGGCTCGAACTCAACCGATCCTATGTCGGCATCGTCCGGGACAAGATTTTATCTCGCATCATCCGGGAATGCCGGCATGAGGCGGGATTGTCGACGCAAAGCAAGCCGAGTGCGGCCGAGATCGAAATGGCCTGGGTGTTTCACAGCGGCATTTTCTATTACGGCGTCCGCAAATTCATCTACGAATCCCCTGTGCTCGAAAGCAAGGAACAGATGATCAGCGACGCGGTGGATGCGTTTCTGGCCGGCTTTGCGCACGTATTTGGCCAGACAGAGGACGTTCGCCGTCCTCCGGTGAAGGCGCTGGTTTAAGCGCCGGCATTGACTAGCGGCATCACCTTTTCCGCCATCAGGATCATCGACTGCCGGCCGAGTTCGCGGTCTTTCCAGTCCTTGCCGGCATACAGCAGCGTGCCGAAGGTGCCGACCTCCCGCTGGAACGCGAGCAACTGGTCGGCGACGCTGTCGGGCGTGCCATGGATGATGAGCTTGTCGCAGATCGATTCCAGCGTGACCTCGTCGTCGGGCTGATCGCGCCGGGTCTTGAACAACTCAATGCGGCCGTTCTTCTTCAGCTTGGTAAAGAGCGAACGGTAATAATAGACGTAAGGCCCATCGGGATCGGTCGCATAGGCCTTGGCTGTTGCGGCGTCCTTGGCAACGAACACGCTCTTGGCGACGCGCCAGTTGGCGGGATCGGCAGGCCGGCCGCCGCGCTCGCAGCCCTCGACATATTTCGGCCAGTGGCTTTTCACCCAGGCCGGCATCAGGAAGTTCGCCGAGATCGGATCCCAGCCGCGAATGGCCGCCTCCGTCACGCCCTTCGAGAACGGCGCCACGGCCGTGACCACGATCGGCGGATGCGGCCGTTGCAAGGGTTTGGCGATGAAGCCTTGGCCGATATCCGCGATAAACGTCCGTTCGACCGAGATATTCCAGTACTTGCCCTTGAAGTTGTAGGGCGGGTCGTTGGCCCAGATGTCGAGAACCTGGTTGATCGACTCCAGGAACATCTCGTTGCGGTTGGCGTCGAGATTGCCGAACAGCTCGGCGTCCGACAACAGCCCGCCCGGGCTGATGCCGAAGATCAGCCGCCCGTCCAGCATGTGATCGAGCATCGCAAGGCTGGCGGCGGTTGCTGCCGGGTGGGTGTTCGGCATGTTGATGGTGCCGGTGCCGAGCTTGATCTGCTTGGTCGCAGCCGCAATCCACGCCAGGAACGCGACACACGAGGTGATGTTCTCGGCCTGATCGGTAACGTGCTCGCCGACGTAACCTTCCGTGAAACCGAGTTCGTCGGCCAGAAGAAACGCCTCGCGGTCTTCCCTGAGCGACTGACGCCAATCCTTTTCCAAAGGGTGGATCGGCATGGTGAAGAAGCCCAATTTCATCGTCCGCTCTCTCCGTGGCGCTTTAATCCATTATCCCCGATCAGGGAGTTGAGTCATCAGAAATAATCGTTCGATAAACAAACTTGACCTTTGACGGGCCGGGCCGTCTAATCCCGGGAAACTGATCTTAAGAAAAATCGTTGGGGGAGGAGGTCACTTTTCATGAAAGCCTCGGCTTTCAACTACGCGCGCGTCAGCAGCGTCGGCAATGCAATCGAGCTTCTTAGCCAGCATGGCGAGCGCGCGAAGGTGCTTTCCGGCGGCCAAAGCCTGATGCCCGCGATGAATCTTCGCTTGCTCGCGCCGGAACTGATCGTCGATATCGGCGGGCTCGACGAACTGCGCGGCATCACGAGGCAGGACGGCATTCTCTCGATCGGAGCGCTGACCCGCCATGTCGATCTGCAGAATTCTCCCCTCATTGCAACCTGTGCGTCGCTCCTGAAGGAAGCGATCGCTCACGTAGCGCATCCGGCCATCCGCAACCGTGGCACGATTGGCGGCAACCTCGCGCATGCCGACCCGGCCTCGGAATTGCCGGCCTGCGTGATCGCGCTCGATGCGACCATCATCGTTCGCGGGCCTGCAGGCGAACGCCGGATTGCCGCGGAAGATTTCTTCATCGGAATTTATGAGACGGCGCTTTCCGCAGACGAGCTGCTGGTCGCGGTCGAAGTGCCGCTGCCGCGATCGAATGCCGCGCATTATTTCTGCGAATTTGCCCGGCGTCACGGCGACTACGCCATTGTGGGTCTGGCAGCCCAAGCCGTGGTTGACAATCAGAAGCTCAGCGATCTTCGCCCCGCGTTCTTCGGCGTGGGCGATAAGGCCATGCATGTGAAGGTGCCGGGGCTGGTCGGGGTGGATGTGACGCCGAAGGTACTGTCTGACGCCTTGCAGGCGTTAGGAGAGGTGCTCGATCCGCCCGAAGATCAGCAGGCGAGCGGGCCCATGCGACGTCATCTGTCGAAGGTGTTGCTGGCGCGCTGTGTCGCTGCGCTCTTGTCCCGTCCCGATCTGGCGGCCTTGGAGCCGGCATGACAGCGCCGCATCTCATTTCGCTTGAGGTCAATGGCGAGCGCATCGACGCGCATGTTTTGCCGCGGATCAATCTTGCGGATTTTTTGCGCGAGCATCTCAAACTGACCGGTACCCATGTCGGGTGCGAGCACGGCGTGTGCGGCGCGTGCACGGTGCGGGTCAATGGCGAGATCGTTCGTTCCTGCCTCATGCTCGCGGTGCAAGTGAACGAGGCCTCGGTTGAGACCATCGAAGGTCTGTCGGATTCGGGCGAGATTTCTGATCTTCAGGCCGCGTTTCGCGAACGAAATGCGTTGCAGTGCGGCTACTGCACGCCGGCCATGCTGATATCAGCGCAGGACCTGTTGCGGCACGAATCCGAGCCCGGCAGGGAACAGATCCGCGAGCATCTCTCCGGCAACTACTGCCGCTGCACCGGCTATCAGGCGATCGTCGATGCGGTGGAAGCGACCGCCAAAGCGCGCAAGAGCCGCAACAAGGGCCGCGCGCCATGAACGAGCAAGCGGCTCCGCCGCAAACCCTGTCGGAACTGGATCGGCCGAACTCCTACATCGGCAAGTCGGTGCCGCGCCCCAATCTCGATCGGTTGTTGCAGGGGCGTGGTCTCTATGTGAGCGACATGGAGCTGCCGCGGATGGCGCATGTGGTGTTCGTGCGTTCGCCGCATGCCCATGCGAAGATTGTTGCGATCGACACACAGGCCGCCAGGAAGAAGCCCGGTGTGGTCGCGGTTGTCACCGGCGAGGAACTCGCCGCGGTCATCACGCCGTGGGTCGGCGTGCTCACGCACATGAAAGGCTTGAAGTCGGCGCCTCAACGCGCGATCGCAATTGAAAAAGCATGCTGGCAGGGCGAGGCCGTCGCGGCTGTCGTGGCGACGAGCCGCGCGGCGGCCGAAGATGCCGCCGAGCTCGTCGCGGTCGAATACGAAGAGCTTGATGTGGTCACCGACATGCGCACCGCGCTGGATGCGACGACGCCGGTTATTCATTCGTCGCTTGGCGATAACCTTGCCTTTGAGCGCACGCTCGATGTCGGCGCGGTCGATGCGGCTTTCGCGGACTCCGACGAAGTCGCCGAGGTCGAATTTGTGTTCGGGCGGCACACCGGCGTGACGCTGGAGCCGCGCTCGGTGGTCGCGGACTGGAATGCCGCCGAGGCACGGCTCACGATTTATCAGGGCACGCAAGCCCCGCACATGGTGCAGAACATCGCCGCTCTGCATCTGGGTCTCCAGGAGGCGCAGGTTCGCGTGGTCTGCAAGGATGTCGGCGGCTCCTTCGGCATCAAGGTGCACATCTATGCCGACGAGATGGCGACCTACGCGTTGTCGAAGCACTTGCGGCGGCCGGTCAAGTTCGTCGCCGACCGGATCGAGAGTTTCAATACCGATATTCATGCCCGCGACCATCGCTGCAAGGGCCGCATCGGCGTCATGCGCGACGGCACCATCACGGCGTTCGAGATCGACGATCTCACCGGCATCGGCCCTTACTCGATGTATCCGAGAACCAGCGCGATCGAAGCCAATCAGGTCGTCAATCTCGTCGGCGGGCCCTACACGACGAAGAACTACCGCGCTCGCGCCCGCGTCGTATTCCAGAACAAAAACGTCATGTGCCAGTACCGCGCCGTCGGTCATCCCATCGCTTGTTCGGTGACCGAAGAACTGGTCGATCTTGCTGCGGCCAAAATCGGCATGGACCCCGTGGAGATCCGGCGGCGCAACCTCATCGCCGACGATGCCTACCCCTGCACGTCGGCGGCGGGTCTGCGTTTCGAGCTGTTGTCGCATCACACGTCGCTGAACAAGCTGCTCGCGATGATGAACTACGATGCGCTGCGGGCCGAGCAAGCGAGCTTACGCAAGAAAAACATTCACCGCGGTATCGGTATTGCGAGCTTTATCGAGGTCACCAACCCGAGTGCAGCGTTTTACGGGGTCGGCGGCGCGAAAATTTCGTCGCAAGACGGCGTTGCGGTTCGGCTCGATGCGCAAGGCGCCGTGATCTGCCAGACCAGCATCACCGAGCAGGGGCAGGGCTCGGAGTTGCTCACCGCGCAGATCGTCGGCAGCGTGGTCGGCGTTTCGATGGAGCGGGTGCGCGTCATTCTCGGCGACACCGATCAGACACCCTATGGCGGCGGTACCTGGGCATCGCGCGGCGCCGGCATCGGCGGTGAGGCCGCGCTGCAGGCGGCCAAGATCCTGCGACGGAATATTCTGGACGTGGCCGCCGCGATCCTGCAATCGACGCCGGCCGAGCTCGACATCGCCAATGATGCGGTAGTGAACGCAACCGACCGAACGCCGCGGATCGAACTGCGCGAACTCGCCAGAATCGTCTATTTCCGCCCCGATACGTTGCCGCCCGGTATTCAGCCGGAGCTGATGGCGACGCGCCATTACGTGCCGCGCCAATATCCGTTTGCCTTCACCAACGGTGTCCAGGCTTCCTGGCTTGAAGTCGATACCGATACCGGTTTCGTCAAGCTGCTGAGGCATTGGGTGGTGGAGGATTGCGGTACCATCATCAATCCGCAACTGGTTGACGAGCAGATCCGGGGCGGCGTGGTGCAGGGCCTTGGCGCTGCGTTGTTCGAGAAATGCATCTACGACGAACGCGGACAACTGACCAATGCCAATATGGCGGACTATCTGGTGCCGATGTCGGGTGAGATGCCGGATATCGATATCGGCCACGTCGTTTCACCGACTGCCGAAAGCGAACTCGGCGCCAAGGGCGCCGGCGAGGCGGGGACCGCCGGCGCGGCGGCGGCGGTTGCGAATGCTGTAAACGATGCTTTGAAGCCGTTTGGCGCCGTCATCACCGAAATTCCGCTGACGCCGCAGATCATCCTGACAGCATTGAAAAGGATCTGAACGGGCTTGCGCAGTCGCGGTCTATAGGTTGTCGATAGCCCTGAAGGTGCCGTCGGGCTGGATGAGGGTCAGGAAAACCTTGGCGGGAGCATCCCGCATCTTTTTTCCGACCGTGAGGTCATCTCCGCTGATGTCGAATCTCCCGACCTCGTTGATGACCCGCAGCATTTCGGCGCGCGTGGGGTCAGGTCCCGCCAACTCAAGCGCAGCGGCGGCAAGCCGGCCGGAAAGATACCCTTCCAGCGAAACGAAGTCCGGAAGCAGATTCGGGTCGAGCGCCTTCTCGGCCGCCTGGTAATCGGCAACGACCTTGATGGATGAATTCCACGGAAACGGCACGACCTGCGACACGATCACGCCGTCGCCTTGGGGACCGAGCTCCTGGGCGAGCGCGTTGGCGCCGACAAAGGAGATATTGACAAAGACCGGATTGAAACCGCTCTGGCGCGCCAGCCTGATGAATTCGGCGCAGGGCGCGTAGGTGCCGACCATGACCACCGCTTCGGGCTCGGCGCGCTTCAAGGTGCGCATTGCCATGCCGACCGCCTTGGTGTTGCGCTCGTAGGTCGCCTCTGCGTCGAGCTCCATGCCGCGCTTTTGGAGTGCCAGCTTGACGCCGGCCAGGCCGTCGCGGCCGTAGGGATCGTCCTGGTAGAAGATCGCGATCCTCTTGATGTGGCGGTCTTCGGTCAGATGCTTCACCCAGGCTTCAGCCTCGGCGCCGTAGCTGGCGCGAATATTGACCACGTTATCCAGACCTTTTTCGCGAAGAAAGGCCGCCCCGGTGAAGGGCCCGATAAACGGAACTTGCTGGCTCTTGGCGATCGGCACGGTCACGAGCGATGTCGGCGTTCCGACGGCGCCGATCAGCGCGAAGACCTTGTCCTCGTCGAGCAGCTTGAGCGTCTGCACGACCGATCGATCGGGATCGTAGCCGTCGTCGCGGCTGATCAGTTCGAGTTTGCGGCCATGGACGCCGCCCTTGGCGTTGACTTCGGCAAAGGCAGCAAGAATGCCCTGGCGCATTTTCAGGCCCAGCGCCGAGGACGGGCCCGACATTGCGGCCGCCTGACCGAACAGGATCCGGTCTGGCATAACGCCGACCTCGCCGGCTTGGGCTGGACCCGCCGCGAGCAGAAACGGCAGGCACCATAGAGCCTTCAGTTGCAGATGCTTCATAGACACACTTTTATGTGACGGATTTGGTCGTGTGCGCCGGATGCTACTGGCGCGCAGTGAAGAGCTCGCTAATTCCGACGTGCAAGGTCTCTTGTTGCGTCGGAAACCCGCCCGGTTCCTTCCACCTCCTCGCCGCGCCTCGCGCGGACGTAGACCGTGAAGATCGTTAACTAAGGCATCCAAACCCGGTGCTATCTGTACTGATATTTCAGGCTTTTTAACCAGCCTCGGCGCCATAAGAGTTGACGGTGGCGACGGCCGTTTCGGTGGGGGCTATGTGAGCGGTCGAGGTCCCGGCGAGAACGGACAGGAAGACATGGTCGGGCGGAGGAAAACTCCCGCATCCCGTTCCGGGTCATATCGGCCCGTGATGGTCGCGGCCGTCATCGGCCTGTTGCTCTCGTTCGCGGCCGCCTTTGCGGTAGCACGTTGGGAGCGCCGCGGTGCTAGGGTAGAGTTCGAGGGCGCTGCTGCGACCCAATTGATCGAGATGCAGAACGGCGTCAACGAATATCTTGGGCGGCTGGTTACGCTGCGCACCCTGTTTGAATCCGCCAACGAGGAAGTGACGCGCAGCGAGTTCGAGGTTTTCGGCAACCGCCTGTTCGAGAACCATCCGGGCGTGCTTCGCGTCGCCTGGCTACCGAAGATTTCTCGGAAAGAGCGTGCCGAGTATGAGGCCGCGGCCGTCACTGACGGCGTGCCGGCCTATCATTTCAAATCGCTCGCGGATGGAACGCTCTCCGACGAACCGGAGAGCGATTTTTATTTTCCGGTTTTCTTCTCGACCGAACCGAAAACTTCGCCAGTTTACGGCATGGACTACTACACCGATCCGGGACGATCGGCGATGTTGGGGCGGGCTCGCGACAATGATGAGGTCGCGGTCGCGCCAGCTCACTTGTTTCAGGACGTCAAAGGCGGCACCCACGGCGTTCTGATCGGCGTTCCCGTTTACGTGAAGGGAACTTCGCGGACCACCATCGCCGACCGGCGGCGCAATCTTTACGGCTTCGTGGTCGGGACATTTGATCTCACCCAGCTGCTGCAATCGATCCGGGGTATGACGGCGGGATACTCCGCCATTGCCCTCAACGCCTACGCTCCTTCGCGCATGATGGCCGGAGCCGTTCCCGATTATTCCTCGGCACCCCAGACACGGGAGGCGATGCAGGCTTTCGCGAACGGGCCGTACTGGTCCGGCGCGCTCAAAATCGGAGATGCGAACTGGCAGGTGCGAGCGATTCCGACCAGCGGCAGTTTATCGGTTCGGCACCACCGCGCGATGACCATACTCGCCTCGGGCTTTGCGATCACCATGTTTCTCGCCGTCTACCTCAGCATGGCGAACCGCACCTCGCAGGCGCTTGCCTTGGCAAACCGCCGCGTGCTGGAGCTCGCGCAGACCGATATTTTGACCGAACTTCCGAACCGGGCGTTCTTTCTGGAACAGTTGAAGGAAGCAGGTTTGTGTCTAAGACGGCATCGCGAGGTGTTTTCGATTCTGATGCTCGACCTCGATCGTTTCAAGAACGTCAATGACTCGCTTGGCCATGCCGCCGGAGACGCGTTGCTTCAGCAAGTGGCGACGCGGCTGCGATCTGCGCTTCGTTCCGACGACGTGCTGGCGCGGCTGGGAGGCGATGAATTTGCGATCATTCAGGCAGGGTGTCGCAGTCAGCGCGAGGCGGCGATCGATCTGGCAAGCAGGCTTTCGAAGTTGATCGCCGAACCGTTCCAGCTTTCGGGACACCTGGTCGAGGTTGGCACTAGCATCGGAATTGGCATGGCGCCGGAACACGGCGAGGACCCGGAGCAACTCTTGAAAAAAGCCGACCTTGCGCTCTACCGGTCGAAATCGGCGGGGCGCAATTGCTTCACGCTCTACGACGAGGCGATGTCGGCCGAACTGGAAGCGCGCAATACGCTGGAAGGCGACCTGCGGGATGCCATCGCGCGCTGTCTGTTCGAAGTCCATTATCAGCCGTATTTCGACGTCCAGACCGGCCGCAGGCGCGGTGCCGAGGCGCTGATCCGCTGGCGCCATCCGACGCGAGGGCTGATCCCGCCGGATCAGTTCATCCCGCTTGCCGAGGAAACCGGCCTCATCGTGCCGCTCGGCGAATGGATCATCCGGCAGGCCTGTGACGACGCTACGTTGTGGCCGGCGGACACCAGGGTTTCGATCAATCTTTCGCCGGTGCAATTCAAGCAGGCCGAATTGTTCGATGTCATCGAAATCGCGTTGCGAAATTCGGGATTGCCGCCGGAGCGGCTGGAAATCGAAATCACGGAATCCGTATTGCTGGAGCGCGCGGCCGAAAACCTGGCTTTCATGGAGCGGCTGAGCAGCATCGGCGTCTCGCTGGCGCTTGACGATTTCGGCACCGGTTATTCATCGCTGAGCTGCCTGACCACGTTCCCCTTCGACAAGATCAAGATCGACAAGTCCTTCATGGGCAGCCTGTTGGCGCGCTATGAGAGTTCGGCGATCATTTCCTCGGTTGTTACGCTGGCCCGCGGCCTCGATATGTCAGTGACGGCCGAAGGCGTGGAGACCGTCCAGCAGCTCGATGGGTTGAAAACGCTCGGCGTCAATTTCGCGCAGGGCTATTTGCTCGGCCGCCCGGTGACGGCCATTGAACTGGAAAAGCAGCCACTGGTTTTCCGCCCGCGCCGGGACGCCGCCTGAATGCGCGATTCCGCCCCTCCGACCATGCCTTGGTATACCAGCGCAGGTGGTAAGGGGATGGGGTCGCAAGTGCCAGCGTTCCCCTGATCCGTAGGCTGAAATCGCCCTTTGGTCGCCCGGTTCGAAAGATCATTCTTTTTTTGTTCACACTATTGCCGCTTCAGGAAATATAATCCTACCTCATGGGCAATGACCTCTGGGGCTTTTTTGGCGTGATCGATCCCATCTATGTGGCTTCCGGCTTCAGCGTCGGCCTGCTGGTCGGCATGACCGGCGTTGGTGGCGGATCGCTGATGACACCGCTTCTGATTTTGCTGTTCGGCGTGCACCCGGCCACCGCCGTCGGCACCGACCTGTTGTACGCAGCCGCGACCAAGACAGGTGGCAGCCTCGTGCATGGCTGGGCGCGGAGCATTCACTGGCGGGCTGTGCTTCGCCTGGCCAGCGGCAGTATTTCCGCCAGCATCGTGACGCTTCTCATTCTCTGGTGGCTTGATCTCTCAACCGAGGCCGCTCGCAGCCTCGTCAATTCGGTGCTCTGTTTCGCGTTGATGCTGACCGCGGCGTCGCTGATCTTCCGCAAACTCATCATCGACAAGTTGCGCGCACGCATGGAGCGCGTTGACGACGCGACGATCGCGCGAGCAACGGTGCTGGTCGGCGTGCTCCTCGGCGTGCTGGTTTCGATCTCCTCGGTGGGCGCCGGCGCGGTCGGGGTCACCGCGCTGCTGTTGCTTTATCCGCAGTTGCCGATGGTGCGCATCGTCGGCTCCGACATCGCGCACGCCGTGCCGCTGACGCTGGTCGCCGGGATCGGGCATTGGATGATGGGTTCGACCGACTGGCAGTTGTTGGGCGTGCTCCTGATCGGTTCGCTGCCGGGGATTGCGATCGGCAGCTATTTTGCGGTCCGCGTTCCCGAAACCGCGCTGCGGCTTCTGCTGGCCGGGATCCTGATCTTGGTGGCGGGCAGGCTTGGCGTGGAGCAGTGGCGCTCCTCCGCTCCAAACTTGGCCGCGGTGAGCGAGCGCGCGGTCGTGCCAGGCCCGCCGCTGGTGGTGCCGATCGCGGTTGGCGTGCGCCCGGCCCACTGATCCCGGCTTCGCGATAGCTTCCTGCCACCGGATTTGTTTGCCAAAGCTTGAAGTATAAAATATATCCGGAACCCGAAGTGACCTTTGAAATCATTCGGGGAGATGGCGCATGGTGGAACTGCCGCATTTCCCGCATGCCGTCGTGACCGGCGCGACGCGCGGCATCGGCCGGGAAATCGCCGCCCAACTGACCAAAGCGGGCGCCGCCGTCACCGCGCTCGGCCGTCAGCGCGCGGCCCTTGACGATCTGGTCGCCGAAGGCTCTGCGCGTTTTTCCGCCATCGCCGATGTCACCGATCAGGCCGCCGTCAGTGCGGCGATGCGAGAAGCCGCTGCGCGCCAGCCCATCGATATCCTGATTGCCAACGCGGGCGCGGCCGAATCCTCAAGCTTTGCCAAATCGGACGCGGCGCTGTTCCAACGCATGATGGATGTCAACTTCATGGGCGTGGTCCACAGCATCCAGGCCGCATTGCCGTCGATGCGCGAGCGCCCGCATGGCCGCATCATCGCGATCGCCTCGACCGCCGGCCTGAAAGGTTATGGTTACGTCAGCGCCTACGCTGCGGCCAAGCACGCGGTGATCGGGCTGGTGCGCTCGCTGGCGCTCGAACTCGCCACGACGCGCGTAACGGTCAACGCGGTCTGTCCCGGATTTACCGATACCGATCTCGTGGCCGGCAGCATCGACACCATTATGAAAAAGACCGGCCGCGATCGCGCCCAGGCGATTGCGGAATTGACCAAACATAATCCGCAAGGACGCCTGGTATCCCCTGCGGAAGTCGCCGATACCGTGTTGTGGCTGTGCGGCGAGGGGGCAGCCGCGATCACCGGCCAGGCGATCGTGGTCGCCGGCGGAGAGATTTGACGCCTCGAACGGCGTTACGACCCAAGGAAAACATTCATGAGCCAACTCAGCCAATCCCGTCACGATACCGCTCGCGCAATATACGCCGCGTCACTTCCTCCTGAACGTCGATGCAGGCGTCGCCACCGTGACGCTCAACCGCCCCGAGCGGAAAAATCCGCTGACGTTTGAAAGCTACCGTGAGCTGACCGATTTCTTTCGCGCTTGCGCCTTCGATGACGACGTGAAGGCCGTGGTCGTGTCCGGCGCCGGCGGCAATTTTTCGTCCGGCGGCGACGTGTTCGAGATCATCGGACCGCTGGTGAAGATGGATACCAAGGGCCTGACCGCCTTTACCCGCATGACCGGCGATCTCGTCAAGGCGATGCGGGCCAGTCCGCAGCCGATCATTTCAGCGGTGGAGGGCATCTGTGCCGGCGCCGGCGCCATCATCGCGATGGCTTCCGACATGCGGCTGGCAGCGACCGGCGCCAAGGTCGCGTTCCTGTTCAACAAGGTCGGCCTTGCCGGCTGCGACATGGGCGCGTGCGCGATCCTGCCGCGCATCATTGGACAAGCGCGCGCCTCGGAACTCCTGTACACCGGCCGTTTCATGAGCGCGGAGGAGGGCGAGCGCTGGGGCTTTTTCAGCCGCATCGTCGCGCCCGCCGACGTGCTGGCGCAGTCGCTCGCTTTGGCGAAGGATATTGCGGCAGGCCCCACCTTTGCCAACACCATGACCAAGCGCATGCTGGCGATGGAATGGGCGATGTCGGTGGAAGAGGCGATCGAGGCCGAGGCCATTGCGCAGGCGCTGTGCATGACGACGGTGGATTTCACCCGCGCGTTCGAGGCTTTTGCCAACAAGCAAAAGCCCGTGTTCAAGGGGAATTGAGGCTGGTTACCGGGCCATCCTTCGAGACGCGGTCAAACGACCGCTCCTCAGGATGAGGTCCCGAGCAAGCGGCGAAAAAGGACCCTCATGGTGAGGAGATGCGAAGCATCGTCTCGAACCATGAGGCCCGTACCGGCGGGCCGAAAGACGCTTGCCGGCCAATTGTTTTAGGTTTAAAATAATTCCGGTTTTCGAAAAGGCAGATGAGGCTCCCATGAAGGTCGCGATCATCGGCGGTGGACCGGCCGGTCTCTATTCGGCGATCCTGCTCAAAAAGCAGCGGCCAGAGGCCGAGATCACGGTCTATGAGCGCAACCGCGCCGACGACACGTTCGGTTTCGGCGTGGTGTTCTCGGATGCAACGCTCGATAATTTCGAGAAATACGATCCGCCGAGCTATCGCCGGATCACCCAGGAATTCGCCTATTGGGACGATATCGCCGTGCACTTCCGCGGCACCGTACACCGCGTCGGCGGCAACGGCTTTTGCGGCTGTTCGCGCCGCCAGTTGCTGCTGATCCTGCAGGAACGCGCGCGGGAACTCGGCGTCAGGCTGAACTTCGAGACCGAGATCGACGACGAGACGCGCTTTGCCGATGCCGACCTCGTGGTGCTGGCCGACGGCAGCAACAGCCGCTTCCGCGATAAGCACACCGCGCATTTCAAGCCCGAAGTCGATCTGCGCTCCAATGTGTTCGCCTGGATGGGGTCGACGCGGCCGCTCGACGCCTTCACCTTCATCTTTCAGGAGACGGAGTGGGGCCCGTTCATTGCGCACGCCTATCAGTACGAAGCCGGGCGGTCGACCTGGATCTTCGAGACCGATCCCGAGACCTTCAAGCGCGCTGGCCTCACCGGCCTGAACGAAAAACAGTCCGCCGATCGCATGTCGGAAATTTTCGGCTGGTTCCTCGACGGCCATCCGCTGCTCACCAACCGCTCGACGTGGCGGAACTTCCCGATGATCCGCAGCGAGCGCTGGGTCAAGGATAATATGGTGCTGCTCGGCGACGCCAAGGCGACCGCGCATTTTTCGATCGGCTCCGGCACCAAGCTTGCGATGGAAGATGCAATTGCGCTTGCGGACGCCATGGATCGTGCGCCGACGCTTCAGGCGGCGCTCGCGACTTACGAGCAGGGCCGCCGCGAGGAAGTGGAGAAGACCCAGCACGCCGCAGACGTCTCATTGGTCTGGTTCGAGCATGTCGATCGCTTCTGGGATTTCGATCCGGTCCAATTTGCGTTCGGCGTGATGACGCGGGCGAAAGCAATCACCTACGACAATCTGACGCTGCGCGCGCCGGAATTTGTCGGCGAAGTCGACAAGGCTTTCGCTCGCCATGTCCGCGACCACGGTTTTGACGCTGATATCGAGAAGCCGCTCGCACCAATGTTCCAGCCGCTTCGGTTGCGCGAAATGGTGCTTGCCAATCGCGCCGTGGTCTCGCCGATGTGCATGTATTCGGCCGAAGAAGGCGTGCCCGGCGATTTTCATCTCGTGCATTACGGCTCGCGCGCGCTCGGCGGCGCAGGGTTGATTTTCACCGAGATGACCTGCGTGGGGCGTGACGCGCGGATTACACCTGGCTGCGCGGGACTGTGGAATGACGAGCAGGAGAATGCCTGGCGGCGTATCGTCGATTTCGTTCATGCAAATTCGGCGACAAAAATATGCCTCCAGCTCGGTCACGCCGGCCGCAAGGGCGCAACGAAGCTGATGTGGGATGGCATGGACCGTCCGCTGGAAGAGGGCGGATGGGACGTGATCTCGGCATCGCCGATTCCGTATTTTCCGGATAGCCAGGTGCCGCGCGAGATGGACCGCGCCGCCATGGACAAGGTAAAGACCGAATTCGTTGCCGCGGCCGAGCGTGGCGAAGCCTGCGGCTTCGACATGCTGGAGCTGCATTGCGCCCACGGCTATCTGCTCGCGAGTTTCATTTCGCCGCTGACCAACCAGCGCACCGATAATTATGGCGGCTCGCTGACAAACCGCTTGCGCTACCCGCTCGAAATATTCGAGGCGCTGCGATCGGTGTGGCCTTCGCACAAGCCGATGTCGGTGCGCATTTCCGCAACCGACTGGGCGGAGGGCGGCATCACCGGCGACGACGCGGTTCAGGTCGCGCGGGCCTTTGCGGAAGCCGGCGTCGATCTCGTCGACGTCTCGACCGGCCAGACCGTGCGCGATGCGCAGCCGATCTATGGCCGTATGTTCCAGACGCCGTTTTCCGACCAGGTTCGTAACGAGGCCCGCGTCGCGACCATGTGTGTCGGCAATATCACGACATCAGATCAGGTTAACACCATCCTGGCCGCAGGCCGGGCCGATCTCGTGGCGCTCGGCCGCCCGCATCTGGTTGACCCTGCGTTCACCATGAGGGCTGCGGCCTGGTACGGCGCCAACGACATATTCAGCCCGCCGCAATATCTGCCGGGGAAAGAGCAGATTTTCCGCAATAGCGTCAGGGACCGGCAGGACTTCGAAGACCTTAAAATTAAGGCTAAGCCGAAGACCCGGGCCGAGCTGAAGGCGGAGGCCACAAAGCCGCTTGCGGCCGAATAGGCCGAATGGCACGCTGGATCGGCTCCCTCGCTCCACACTTGCGGGGAGAGGTGAGAGAGTTGGTCATAGTTGAGTGGAGTAGGGCGATGAAGGCGATTATCGTCGGCGGCGGTATCGGCGGTCTGACCACGGCGCTGATGTTGCGCGCCCGCGGCATGGCTTGCGAATTGTTCGAACAGGCCGACACCATCCGAGAACTCGGCGTCGGCATCAACACGCTGCCGCACGCGATCCGCGAACTCGCCGGCCTCGGTCTGCTGCAAAAGCTCGACGACGTCGCAATCCGCACCGACGTGCTTTACTATCTCAACCGTCATGGCCAGGAAGTCTGGCGCGACGTTCGCGGCATCGACGCCGGTCATGACGTGCCGCAATTCTCGATTCACCGCGGCCGCCTGCAAAGTGTCATTCATCGCGCGGTCGAGGAGCGTCTCGGCAAGGAAGCCATTCATACCGGTCATCGCCTCGGCGCCTTCACCCAGGACGAAGGCGGGGTGACCGCTCACTTCTTCGATCGCCACGGCAGCCATATCAAGACCGTGCGCGGCGACATCCTGATCGGCGCCGACGGCATTCATTCGCGGGTGCGCGAGACGCTGTTTCCGGATGAAGGTCCGCCGTGCTGGAATGGCTTGATGCTGTGGCGCGGTGCGCGCGACTGGCCGATGTTCCTGACTGGCCGCTCGATGATCGTTGCCGGCGGCCTCAACGCCAAGGTCGTGGTTTACCCGATCGCGGAAGGCTCGAGTCCATCGAACCGGCTGACCAACTGGGCGGTACTGGTGAAAGTCGGCGATAGCAATTCCACCCCGCCGCGCCGCGAAGACTGGTCGCGCCCCGGCCGGCGCGAAGAGCTGATGCCGCATGTCGCGCGGTTCTCGGTGCCCCATGTCGATGTCGCCGGTCTGATTTCGGCGACGCCCGAATTCTACGAATACCCGACCTGCGATCGCGATCCCTTGCCCTATTGGTCCACCGGTCGCGTCACGCTGCTCGGCGATGCCGCCCACCCGATGTATCCGGTCGGCTCGAATGGCGCCTCGCAGGCCGTTCTCGATGCGCGGTGTCTCGCGGATTTATTGGCGCGTTCCGAGCATCCGCGTCAGGCGTTGATGGCCTATGAGCAGAAGCGTCTGCCGATGACGGCTGAGATCGTCCGCTCCAACCGCCGTGGCGGCCCCGAGGGCGTGATCGACGCGGTCGAACAGCTCGCACCCGACGGGTTTACGGATATCGAGAAGGTATTGAGCTTCGCCCAGCGCGAAGCCATCGTCCGCGGCTATGCCACCAAGGCCGGCTTCGCTGCGGTGCCGGGACTGGCGGCGGTGAGGGGGTAGCGGGCCTGCCTTATCCCTCCCCCGCGGAACGCGCGGGCAGGGTGGCCGGCGCGTGTGCCGGTCGGGTGGGGGTCTCTGATCTAAGCTGAAATCAAAAAATCGAAGAGGGCAGGGCGCAGTCTTCAAACTGCACCCCCACCCCGATCGCTCATTTCATTCGCGATCGACCCTCCCCGCAAGGAGGAGGGATGGAGCTTCGTCGCGACAGCTTCGAACACTCATCCGCAGGCGGGGCGAGGGAGAACGGTCCTCACGCTCCCGGAGGCGGGGGCAGGAAGTGAATGTTGTGTTCGGCGGCGAGCGCCACCACCGTTTCAGGATTCTGTTCCTTCAGGTTGTGAATGCCCCAGAACAGGTCATAGAGCTTCTGCGTCGGTGAGACCCAGAACAGCACTTTGACGACCTGGTCGGACTTGTTGAAGATGCCGTGGGGAATGCCCATGCCGAGCCGGACCAGATCGCCAGGCGCGGCCTGCGCGTCCGCTCCGGCGAGCATGAAGTCGAGCTTGCCTTCCAGCAGATAGAGATACTCGTCCTGGTCGGGATGGATGTGCGGCGGCACGAAGGTGCCGGGCGGAAACGTCGCATGCCATGAGAAGGAGTGGTCGGTGCGGTGCTTGGGCACATAGGTCTGGCCGAGAATATTCCAGGAGATGCCCTGGATACCTTCATTGGCGCGGGTGATGCCGGTGATTTCGCTCGTCATGCTCGTCTCTTTTCCTTCTCGTTACGCTCTACACTAGTGGAGTGGATTTGACATTCGCTGCCCACCTAGACGCGAACTGTGAAAGCGAATGTCAAATCCGAAACTCCACTAGCAAAATATATTTGCTAGTGGTCCTTTGATTCTAACATTCGCCAACGTGCCTGCTGCGAAGGGAAGCGAATGTTAGAATCGGACCACTAATTGCCCGGCACGCATTCCTTGGCGTAGCGGTCGGCGTCATTCGCAAACACCTTCTGCACGATCTCGGTCTCGAATTTGCCGTCCGGCCGCTTGGCGACCTTGGTCAAATAGAAGTCCTGGATCGGATAGCCGTTGACGTTGAATTTGAAGTTGCCGCGCAGCGAGGTGAAATCGGCTTTCTTCAGGGCAGCTGCGACCGCCTCCTTGTTGCTGAGGTCGCCCTTGAGCGCCTTCACCGCGCTATTGATCAGGAGCGCCGTGTCATAGCCCTGCATCGCATAGGTGCCGGGCACGCTGTTATAGGCGGCTTCATAGCCGGCGACGAACTTCTTGCTTTGCGGATTGTTCAGGTCGGGCGCCCAGTCCGCGCCACCGAACATGCCCACCGCTGCATCCTGCTGCGCCGGCAGCGTGGATTCATCGACCGTGAAGGCCGACAGTACCGGGATCTTGTCGGCAAGCCCGGCTTGCTTGTACTGCTTCACCAGGCTCACGCCCATGCCGCCCGGCATGAAGGTGAAGACCGCATCAGGCTTCAGCGAAGCGATCTTGGACAGCTCGACCTGGAAATCCAGCGTGCCAAGCGGCACGTAGCTCTCCTCGACGATTTCGCCCTTGTAGGCGAGCTTGAAGCCGGCCGCCGAATCCTTGCCGGCCTGATAATTCGGCTCCATCACGTAGACGCGCTTGTAGCCGCGATCCTGCGCGACCTTGCCGAGAACCTGGTGCACCTGATCGTTCTGGTAGGAGGTGACGTAGAAGAACGGGCTGCAATTCTTGCCTGCGTAGCTCGACGGACCGGCATTCGGGCTGATCAGGAAGGTTTTGGTGTCAATGACCGGTTTGTGGATCGCCAGAAGGATGTTGGAGAAGATCGGGCCGACGACGAAATCGACCTTGTCGCGTTCGAGCAGGCCCTTGACCTTGGAAACCGCGGCGTCGGGTTTGAGTTCGTCATCGACGACGACGACATCGACGTCGCGGCCGCCCATCTTGCCGCCGAGATCCTTGACCGCGAGCGCAAAGCCGTCGCGAACCTGCGCACCCAGCGCGGCCGCCGGACCCGACAGGGTCACGATCACGCCGATCTTCAGTTTCTCCTGCGCGGCGGCTGGCTGAACCAAAATCCCGGCCGTGGCCGCCAGCGCGGCCCACTTCAACGAATAACGCATGACCCTTCTCCCCTTGATAGCCCGCATATCGGGCCTTTGTTGCGCGTAGCTTATGCTGATGACGGCAGCGGCGGCAAGCGAGCGCCGATAGCCCTTCGACTAACCCAAGACGTTAACATGCAAAGGCTGCGCCAATTGTTTGAAACTTAAAGAAATTAGCCCCGCCCCTCAAGTCACCCATGCAGGCGCGCGTTTTGACTTGAAGGAGCCCTTCGATTACTTGAAGGTCAAAATATCGCCCGGAAGCGGCGCCTCGGCGGGCGAGGGCGGCTGGCGCCGGACAAGCATGGTTACGACATGATCCTCGATTCCGAAACCAAGGCCGTCGAACTTCCCGGCGATCACGGCAGCGAGCTCCGGCTCTGGTTGCGGCTTTTGACATGCACGACCCTGATCGAGGGCGAGGTTCGCAGCCGCTTGCGCGAGCGCTTCGATGTGACGCTGCCGCGGTTCGACCTGATGGCCCAGCTCGACAAGGTGCCGGAAGGCATGACGCTGTCGGACGTGTCGAAGCGGATGATGGTCAGCAACGGCAATGTCACCGGGCTCGTCGAGCGGCTGGTCGAGTCCGGGCATCTCGACCGGCGCACGTCCGAGAACGACCGGCGCGTCCAGGTGATCCGGCTGACCAAGGCCGGCAGGGCCGAATTCCGCAAGATGGCGGCCGAGCATGAACACTGGATCGCCGATATCTTTTCAGGCCTTTCGCCGAAGGATGTTCGCGAGTTGATGCGGCTGCTAGCCAAGACCAAGGCGTCCGCGCAAAAAGCCGCGCAGGGCAACGAGTAATCTCTAAGGATCTGGACTCTCCGTGACCGGCATCGATTACGAGGTCGAATACAACAACCGGGCCCGCGTCCCGGAAAATCCGGCGCTGATGGCGGGCTGGGTGCGGGACGCGGCGGCCTATCGCGAGCAACGACCGCCGCGCCGGCTCACTTACGGGCCGGGTCCGCGCCATGTGATCGACGTCTTTGCCAGTGAGGACCAGGATCAAGGCCAAGATCAAGGCAAAGCCCCGCTCGTCGTCTTCATTCATGGCGGCTACTGGCAGGCGCTGGATGGTTCGTCCTTCAGCCACATGGCGCGTGGGCTGAACGCCCATGGCATCACGGTTGCGGTTCCGACTTACGATCTCTGTCCTCAGGTTTCGGTCGCCGGGATCATTGAAGAGATGCGTCAGGCGACGCGCGAACTCGCGAAGCTTTCGGGGAGCCTTGTCATCAGTGGCCACTCGGCCGGCGGACACCTCGCGGCCTGCATGCTCGCGACCGACTGGAAAGCCTGCGATGCGTCCTTGCCGCCGGACCTCGTGAGGGCGGCCTATACGATCTCCGGGTTGTTCGAGCTGGAGCCGCTGGTTCCGACTTCGGTCAACAAGGCGCTGGGTCTCACGCCTGAGGCCGCCCGGGCGGCAAGCCCCTTGTTCTGGTCGCCTCCCGCCCATGGCGGCCTGGATGCGGTGGTGGGCGAGGCGGAAAGCGTGGAATATCACCGGCAGAGCCGAAGCATCGTTGAAGCCTGGGGGCAGGCCGGCGTTGCCACGAAGTTCGGCAGCCTGCCTGCGGCCAATCATTTCACCGCGATTGCACCGCTTTCCGATCCTGCTTCCTCCATGACCTTGCGACTGAAGGAATTGGCGGGACGCTAGGTCTCACGGCGGCGGGCCCGCAAATGCAGAAATAACGGAACGCGCTGCCACCGGCGGCTCGCCTCCGAAGCAATGGCTTCTTCCGGAATACCGGTTTCGCGCAACGCCTCCACCAGGAATCCCGCGTCTTCCAGCGCCGAAAAATAGGCCTCGAGCGGGCGATGCTGGCTGTGGAATGTCATCGTCAGGCCGTCGCGCTCGACCGTGTCGGAGTAAGGGAAGGGGTGAAGATAGCTGCCCTTGATGACAAAAGGCGCGTCGGCTTCCGAGCGTTCGAAACCTCCGGCCGAGTTGATCGGATGGACGATGGCGAGACACAATCTTCCGCCCGGTTGCAAAATGCGCGCTATTTCGCCGAACGCAAGCGGCATGGCATCAATGTCGTGAAGCGACATGAAGGCGACGGCAAGGTCCGCACTGGCGTCGTCGAGAGGCAGCGCGGCTGCATCGGCCAGCCGAATATCCATCGAGGGATCCGCCGCGCGGGCGGCGGTGACCAAAGACGGAGAGGCGTCAACGCCGGTGATCCGGTGCCCGAGCTCCTTCAGATGTCGCGTGAGACGGCCTTCGCCACAGCCAACGTCCACCGTCCACGTCCCGGGCGGTGGTAACAGCTTGAGAAACTGGTCGCGATGGTACTGCCAGTAACTGTCGTGTTCGGGATGCCGCGCCCATTGAATCCATTGTTGGGACTGGGCCTCCCAATGCTCGGCCAGTTTCATCAAATGCCTCCCGTTTGCGCCTGGCGCTGTCCGATCTATCAGGTTTCCGTGAGCTTCCCGTGCAAAATGTAGCCAAAGAGCCTACTTGCGCGGAATTGCTTTAAGTATAAAATGTTTTCGGCCCGACATTCCGGGTCTGGGTTCGGCGCAAAATTGATTTTCAACTTTGTCGCTTCGCACCATCCCGGAATGACAATGGCCTGCTATCCCGAAAACGGGGGACGATGCAAATGTCAGGCGCAGTTTCCAGGTTTGCGACATCGCTTGGCCCATCGGGTCACGTCGATGATTTTACGCGGCGAAACCTGCCGCCGCTCGAGCAGTGGCCGCATATCGCTCTTGAGCGGCCGGAGTTTCAGTATCCGGAATATCTCAACGCCGCGGTCGAACTGACCGACCGGATTGTCGAGAAGGGATTGGGCGACCAGATTGCGCTGATCGGCAATGGCCGCCAGCGCACCTACAAGGAGCTCTCCGACTGGTCGAACCGCCTGGCGCATGCGCTGGTGGAGAATTACGGCGTCAAGCCCGGCAACCGCGTCCTGATCCGTTCGGGCAACAATCCGGCGCTGGTCGCAGCCTGGTTGGCGGCGACCAAGGCGGGCGCGGTGGTCGTCAACACCATGCCGCTGCTTCGCGCCGTTGAGCTCAGCAAGATCGTCGACAAGGCCGAGATTGCGCTGGCGCTGACCGACAGCCGCATCGCCGACGAACTGGTCGCGTGCGCGAAGACCAGCCGCTTCCTCAAGCAGGTCGTCAATTTCGACGGCACCTCGAACCACGACGCCGAGCTTGACCGGGTAGCGCTGAGCAAGCCGGTCCGTTTCGAGGCGGTCAAGACCGGCCGCGACGACGTTGCGCTGCTGGGATTCACTTCGGGCACAACCGGCGAGCCGAAGGCAACGATGCATTTCCATCGTGATCTCCTGATCATCGCCGATGGTTATGCAAAGGAAGTCCTCAACGTCACGCCGAACGACGTATTCGTCGGCTCGCCGCCGCTCGCCTTCACCTTCGGGCTCGGAGGGCTCGCAATTTTCCCGCTGCGGTTTGGCGCGACCGCGACGCTGCTGGAAAACGCCTCACCACCTGAAATGGTCAAGATCATCGAGACCTACAAGGCGACGATCTGTTTCACCTCGCCAACGGCGTATCGCGCCATGATGGCCGCGATGGACAAGGGCGCCGATCTGTCCTCGCTGCGTCTGGCGGTCTCTGCCGGCGAAACCCTGCCCGCACCAGTGTTCGACGGCTGGACGAAAAAGACCGGCAAAACCATTCTCGATGGCATCGGCAGCACGGAAATGCTGCACATCTTCATCAGCAATCGGGAGGGCGGCGCCGCCGCAGGTTCCACTGGCGTTCCGGTTTCCGGCTACGAGGCGAAAATTGTCGATGACAACATGAACGAATTGCCGGCTGGCGCCGTTGGCAAACTGGCGGTGCGCGGGCCGACGGGCTGCCGTTATCTCGCCGACCAAAGGCAGTCGAACTATGTGCGCGACGGCTGGAATCTGACGGGCGATTCCTTCAGCCGCGATGAAAAGGGACGATTCTCGTTCGTGGCGCGATCTGACGACATGATCATTTCCTCCGGTTATAATATCGCCGGCCCCGAGGTCGAGGCGGCGCTTCTCAGCCATCCCGCGATCTCCGAATGCGGCGTGGTCGGCGCGCCCGACGAAGCGCGCGGCATGATCGTGAAGGCCTATGTGGTGCTGACGGCGAGCGCTGTTGCAAGCGATGCGCTCACCACCGAATTGCAGGATCACGTCAAGCAGGCGATCGCACCGTACAAATATCCGCGCGCCATCGAATATGTTGCGCAACTGCCGAAGACCCAGACTGGCAAGCTCCAACGCTATGCCTTGCGGCAGATCGCGCAAGGCAAGGGCCCCTCGACCGGCGTGGCGGCTGAATGAACAAGGAGCAGTCGGTGAACCCCTCGAAAGGCCCTCTTTCTGCCGTCCGTCCCCAGGGCGAGACGCTACCTGCGGAGTCGCGAACTTTGCAACCGAGCGGCTGGCCGGCGCCGAAAGGATATGCCAACGGCATGACCGCCGAGGGTCGCCTCGTCGTGACCGGCGGCGTGATCGGCTGGGATATCCACGGCCATTTGCCCGCGGATTTCATCGCGCAAGTGCGCCAGACCCTGAGCAACATTGCGGCCATCCTTGCCGAAGGCGGCGCGGGGCCGGAGCACCTGGTCCGCCTGACGTGGTACGTCGTCGACATGGACGAATATCTGGCAAGCCTGAAAGCGCTCGGGCAGATTTATCGCGAGATATTTGGCGCGCATTATCCGGCGATGGCGCTGGTGCAGGTCGTGCGGCTGGTTGAAAAACAGGCGAAGGTCGAAATCGAGGCGACCGCGGTCGTGCCGCGCTGAGCGTGGGTTTCTCTTTGCGGTTCCGGTAGCAGACTAGGCCCTGCGTGGCGGCCTCATGGTTCGAGACGCCGCTTCACGCGGCTCCTCACCATGAAAGTCTAACTCGAGCCACAAATCACGACCTCATCCCGAGGAGGCGCGAAGCGCCGTCTCGAGGGATGGATAGGCGATGGCTTGCAAGACCAGCGCGCTAGCTATTCGAGATTTTCAGAGGCTTGAGCTGTGCAAGGTCTTCGTAAGCGGCTGCCGCTTTTCGCAGCAGGCGTTTCTTTTGTTTGGGCTGAAGCGCGCGTTCGCTTCCATCCATCATGTCTTCACCAAGTGCGGTCGCGAGCGCACGGAATCGTGCATCGTCGTTGAGCTCGCCGAGCGATTTGTGGGTCTTGTGCAGGAGCTTCAGCGTTGCGGTCATGGCCGGTGTCTCGCTCGGAGGAATCAATGTCTCTGCCGCTTCGATTGCGTAACTGAGCCGCTTGTTGGCAAGCCGCACCCGGTGACGTTTCCGCGCGCCGAATTCCTTCAGCTTGCGGCTTCTCTTCAAGAGCTTCTTCCGCCATTCCTGCAATTTGTCGGAGCAATATTCCTCCGCGGGCTGCGCGCGTTGCTCAGCAGCCTTCTTCGTCCTTTTCCGGGACCAGTCGCCGTTCTCGATCCAGGCGGTGACATCCTCAATCAGCCGCCGATAGCGCGGTGAGCCCAGGGCGCGCGTCAGGTGCCGCTGGCATGCGGCACGCTCGCGTTTCCAGGGCTGATCCTTGACGCTTGCTCGTGGCTTGATCTTGACCAGGCGTTCGAGCGCGACATCGAGATCGCGCACAATGCCGAGGTGGGCGTTCAGCCACTTCAACTCCGCGGCGAGCCGTAGCTGTTCATCGCCCTCAACCATTGGCAAGAACAAGGCAATCGTGGTCCGGAGTCGCGCCATGGCGACACGCATCGCGTGGAGTGCCGCGGCTTCGCCGGCAGCCGTACCCTCATGGTGCGCCGTTAGCTGATCGAGATAATGGGTTGCGGCCGTCCGGAACGCCGCATCGCAGGTCATCGAACCCCGGAGCGGCGGGGTTTGCCTTATCGGGGCTTTGATTGTGACAGTCGCGTCCATGGGAATAGGGTGCCCCGCAGCCGTCTCCTTGACAACAGGGCTTGTTCCGATGCGATCTTTGCGGCACTACTGAGAAAGTTCCCTGAATCCTCACTCGGGACAGTTTTTCTAAAGCCACACCCGGCGGTCGCAACCGTTGCCCCGGCCCGACATTGGACGGTCGTTTGGCAGGGCTGCGCGCCGGCTTTCGCATCCGGAGAACTGGTTGGTGCCTCAGGACAAAACCATCGAGCCCCGGCAAAATCCAGGTAGCAAGCTGGCGGTGCTGCGCAAGCACCCGATTTTCTCCGACCTGGACGCGGAAGCGTTTGAGCAGCTTGGCCGCTACGCCAAGTCCGCCACCTTGAAGCGTGGCGCAACGATCTTCTCCAAGGGCGACCCCGGAAACAGTCTGATCGCTGTCGTCACAGGCACGGTGAAGATCAGCATTTCCTCGCCGGACGGACGCACCGCGATTTTCAATTTGATCGGTCCCGGCGAGATTGTCGGGGAAGTCGCCCTGCTCGACGGCCAGGCGCGAACGGCGGACGCCATCGCCAACACCAATTGCGAGATTTTCGTCATCGATCGCCGCGAATTCCTGCCTTTCGTGCGAAGCCAGCCGGCGCTGGCGATGAAATTCATCGAACTGTTATGTGCGCGCCTGCGCTGGACCTCTGATCAGGTCGAAGAGGTGATCCTGCAGGATCTGCCGGGACGGTTGGCGAGCGCCCTGATCCGCCTCACCGAGCGGCACAAGGCGACGCAGGGGGGGCGAGCCATCGCGATCACCCAGCAGGAAATCAGCGAGATGGTGGGCATGTCCCGCGAAAGCATCAACAAGCAGTTGCGCGCCTGGGCAACCCGCAACTGGGTTCGCCTCGAACACGGCGCCATCGTCATGCTGGACGTCGGGCCATTGCAGGAAATCGCGGGATCGGGACCCGAAAGCGATTAGTTCAGCGCCGCGCGAACGAATGTGAAGCAGGCCACACGCGTTCGATCGATGCCGGGCTAGGTTGGCGGCCTGGGGGACATCCTCAATGTGGAGGCGTCCATGCATGCTCCGTTCGACAGATCAAACAAGAGCGACATCACCAGTCCAAATCGCGGGACCGGATTTCTGGTCGTGCCGGGACTTATCGTAATTGCGCTGGTTACGCTCGCCATCATCCAGCCGAATATGTCCCGCTGGATATCCGAATCCGTCCAGGCGGAATTTGTCGGCGGTGGCAATATGGACGACGTGCCGACGCAGGTTGCGCGGCCGGACACGGCCACGCCCGAGCGCACCGTGCTTGCCGATTGAGGCTAGTACTGCTTTCTCAGAGATAACCCTCGCCGGCCTCGGCTGCGAAGCGGCCCGGATCGCCTTCCCATACGATCCGCGCATGTTCGAGCACATAGACGCGGTCGGCGTGGGGAAGCGCGAAGGTCACGTTCTGCTCGCCGAGCAGCACGGTAATCGGCGTGGTCTGGCGCAGCCGCTCGAGCGCCTTGGACAATTGCTCGAGGATGACAGGAGCAAGCCCCAGCGTGGGCTCGTCGAGGATCAGGATTTTCGGCTGCATCATCAGCGCGCGGCCGATCGCGAGCATCTGCTGCTCGCCGCCCGAGAGTGTCTGCGCCATCTGGCCCTGACGCTCCCTCAGGATCGGGAACAGCTCGAACAGCCAGGCGAGCTGCTTCTCGCGGTCCGCGTCCGTCAGGTGCTGACCGCCGAGATCGAGATTTTCCCGCACGCTCATCTCGCCGAACAGTTCGCGCGATTCCGGGCACTGTACGATGCCGCTGCGCGCGATTTTCGCCGGGCTCGTGCCGCGCAGCTTTTCGCTGTCGCGGATGATGTCGCCGCTATAGGGCAGGAAGCCGGAAATCGTGTTGAACAAGGTGGTCTTGCCGGCCCCGTTCAATCCCACCACCGAGACGAATTCGCCCTGATGCACGTGGATCGATACATTCTCCAGGGCCTGGGCCTTGCCGTAGAACACGCTGACATTTTCGACCTGAAGCAGCGGGACCTTGTCCTTGAAGCTGGTCTCGGGGCGTGCCGAGGTCTCGATCGCGCCACCGAGATAGACGCGCCGCACCGTCTCGTTGCGCATTACCTCGTCGGCGCGGCCGGTGACGATCTTTTCGCCGAGATACATCGCAAGCACCCGGTCGACCAATGCCGCCACGCTCTTGACGTTGTGGTCGACGAGCAGCACCGCGCGGCCTTCATCGCGGAAACTCTTGATCAGTTCGGAGAAGGTCGCGACTTCGGCGAGCGTCAGTCCCGCAAAGGGCTCGTCGACCAGCACCACCTTGGGATCCCGGGCGATCGCCTTGGCGAGTTCGAGCCGCCTGAGATCGGCAAAGGGCAGGGTCGGCGGGCGGCGATCCATCACCGCACCGAGGCCGACACGATTGGCAATCCACTCCGCGCGTTCGGTCAGCGCCTTGTCCGGAAACAGCATGAACAGGCTGTCCGGCAACAGCGCCACCATGATGTTTTCCAGTACCGTCTGCCGGTTCAGCGGCCGCGAGTGCTGGAACACCATGCCAAAACCCTTGCGGGCGATCTTGTGCGCAGGCAGGCCGGCGATGTCTTCCCCCTGGAAGATCACCTTGCCTGCAGTCGGGCGCTCGATCCCCATGATCGACTTCATCGCCGTCGATTTTCCGGAACCGTTCGGCCCGATCAGGCCGAAAATCTCGCCGGCATAGACGTCGAGGTCGAGGTTCTTCACGGCGGTGAGGCCGCCAAAACGCTTGGTGAGGCCGCGGACCTCGAGGACGGGCTGGTTGTTGGTACTCGCGTTGTTGTTGGTCGCATCCATGTCAGCGCCTCTCGTGCGAAAGGGCTGCGCCCAGGAAGCCGCCGGGGAAGAACAGCACGACGAGAAGCGCCACCGCCGAGACAATGAAAGTCGCAAGCTCGCCTGTGGGGCGCAGGAATTCGCCGGCGACGATCAAAAAGATCGCGCCCAGCGCCGCGCCCAGCACGGTGCGCCGTCCGCCGAGCACGGCGGCCACGATCACGTTCACGCCGACGGCGATATCGACCACGGTCCCGACCGATGCGGTGCCGAAGTAGAACACCAGCAATGCGCCGGAAAGGCCCGAGAAGAAGGCAGAGACGACGAAGGCTGCCAGCTTGTGCTTGACGATGTTGAAGCCCAGCGCGCCTGCCTGTACCGGGTCCTGGCCGCTTGCCTGCAACACGAGGCCGACCGGCGATTGCGAAAGGCCATATAGGATCAGCGCGCTGATCGTCATGAAGCCGAGCGCGATCCAGTAGTTTGCGCCGGCATTGATCGTGATGACGTCGGGGATGGTGAGGCCGATCTCGCCGCCGGTGAGATCAGCGAAAACCACGATGAAGTTCTGCAATATCAAAACCGCGACCAGCGTGGTCAGGCCGAAATAGGGGCCGCGCACGCGTAATGCCGGCAATGCCAGCACCACGCCCGCGACGACGGACGCAAGCGCGCCGAGCACGATACAGAGATAAACCGACCAGCCGTACTGGGCGTTCAGAATGCCGGCGGTATAGGCGCCGACGCCGATCAGGAAGGTCGGGCCGAAATTGACCTCGCCGGCAAAGCCGAACAGCAGGTCCCAAGCCATCGCAAACACGCCGAAGTAATAGGCGACGGTGAGCAGCCCCAGGATATAGCCAGAGGCATAAAGCGGAAGCGTCGAGGCGATGATCACAATCGCGAGCGAAACGAAGAACAGCCGTGATTTGAAGAACCCGCCCATGTTAGCGCCTCCCGAGCAGGCCTTGCGGCCGCACATACATCACGGCGACCAGCAAGAGCAGGGCCGGAATTGTCCGGTAGGCCGGCGAGATGAGGTAGGCGGTGATGGTTTCGAGATAACCGACGACGAAAGCGGCAATCAGCGAACCGGACACGCTGCCGAGTCCGCCCAGCACCACGATCGAGAACGCGCTCGCGGTCAGCGGACCGACGCTGTAGGAACTGACGCCCAGGAACATTCCGAGCAGCACGCCGGCAATGCCGGCGAGGATGCCGTAGATCGCCCAGACCACGACATAGATGTTGCTGAGCTCGAGCCCGAGCAGCGTTACCCCGCGCGGGTTCATGGAAGCCGCCAGCACCGCCTTGCCGGTGCGGGTGCGGTTCACGAGCAGCCAGAGCAGGGCGATTACAAGGCAGCAGACAAAGGCCGTGAAGATTTCGTTGCGCGGCGTGCGGACGCCGAGAATATCGACGACGCCCTCGACGATCGGCAGCACGGTCTTGGCGTTGTTGGTGAAGAAATACGCGATCAGCTCCTGGATCATGATGCCCCAGAGCAGCGTGCCGGTGAGGACGAAGATTTCCTTTTCTTCGGTCGGAATGCGCGTCGATTTCTGGATCGGCTGCACCACCGCGAAATAGGTGACGAGGGCGGCAACCAGCGCCGCGGCCACGCCGACCAGTGCGCCTGCATAGGTGTCGAGATGGAGCACGCTCGCCGCCGCCCACGCGGCCACTGCCGCCAGCACCATGAGGGCGCCATGGGACAGGTTAAGCACGCCGGAGACGCCGAAGATGAGGGTAAATCCGGTTGCACCCAGCGCATACAGCGCGCTGATGGCAAAACCGTCGATCAGAATCTGGAGCGCAAGCATTTACACGAGTGCCCGTTTTCCGAAGTTCGTCATACGTCGCGGCACCCTCTTGCACGAACTTCGGAAAGCAAAGGGCACTCGTAAATTCATGATGATTTCAGTGCCGTGTTCTATTTGAAGTTCCTGGTTGGACCCGCGGCAAGTGACGCAGGAACTTCAAATAGACGGCACTGCTCGCGGCAGCCCCCGCTGCCTCCCGATTGA
Organism: uncultured Alphaproteobacteria bacterium; assembly: GCA_963775545.1. Classification (GTDB taxonomy): domain Bacteria; phylum Pseudomonadota; class Alphaproteobacteria; order Rhizobiales; family Xanthobacteraceae; genus Bradyrhizobium. Next base: position 112,411 of record CAVZJE010000007.1, on the reverse strand, counting down.
AACCAAAGCATGATCCGGAAAAGCGGATTTCCGAAAGATCATGCTCGAACAAAGAACCAAAGCGCGATGGGATTCAATCAAATCTCATCGCGCCTTAGATGCCACGAAAATGCTCCCGGGGAGAACTCCCCGGGAGCATCGTGTGAAGTTTAGTTCGACGTGACCTTGATGAAGCTCGGGAACTTCAACTTGGCCTTGGCGACTTCCGGCGGCCAAACGGCGACCTGTTGACCATCCTGCCATTGCAGCATCAACCCGGTGATCAGGCCCTTGCCGTACTTGATCGAATGCGTGAACGGATCGTCCTTGCCGTAGAACTGGACGCGACCGATGGTGCCGACCCAGTCAGTCTTCTCCAGCGCATCCACGAGCTTGTCGGCATCGGTCGAGCCGCCGCGCTTCACGGCGTCGGCGATGTAATAGACTTCGTCATAAGCGGTGTAGCCGGCGTACGAGGGGTAGTTGCCGAACTTCGCCTTGAAGGCCTCGGTGAATGGAATGCTCTTGGCGGTCACCGCCACGCCCGTCCCCGAAACGCCTTGATAGATCACCCCTTCCGACGCTTCGTTGGTGTCCTTGCCGAAGGTCGAGTTGGTGGCCTGGGACGAGATGCCGAACATCGGGATCGGAACCTGCTGGTTCTTCCACTGCACGGTCGGCTGCACGCCGACATGCGAGATACCGGTGATGATCACGTCGGGCTTGGAGCCTTCGATCTTGTTGAAGATCGGCGTGAAGTCGGTAGTGTCGGGCGAGAAGCGGATATGGTCGAGCACCTTCAGCCCGATCTTGGGCAGGCATTCCTCGTAACCGATATCGAGCGGCTTGGTCCAGGCGGCGTCTTCGCTCATGATGACTGCGGTCTTCATGTGTTTCTGATCGACCAGCAGATCCTTGGCGGCGTCGCAGACCGACAGCGCCAGTGCGGCGGAGGTCAGGTAGCCGTGGAAGGTGTATTTGTTCTTCTCATAGTCGGCGTGAACGGCCTTACTGATCTCGTTGGAGGCAGCGCCCGGCGTGACCAAGGGCGTCTTCAGACGCGCGGCCCAGGGCTCCAGCGCCAGCACCACCTCGCTGATGTAGCTCGAGATGACGATGTTGACCTTGTCCTCGTTGACCGCGCGCTGGAAGGCGCGAACGGAATCGGCCGAGGAGGAGTGATTGTCGTAGGTGACGATTTCGATCTTGCGTCCGTCGACGCCGCCCTTGGCATTGATCTCGTCGGCGGCAAGCTGGGCTGCCTGCGGGATCGAAGCGCCGGCGATGGCTTGCGCCTCCGCAATGACGCCGATCTTGATCGGATCGGCGGCGAGTGCCGGACCGGAAGCCGCCAGCACGAGGCCCAAGGCCGTCGCGCCAAGCAGCGAACGCAAAAGCGGCGTTCGGGATGTTGCTATCATGACGTTTCTCTCCGTTATCTGCGGCCTTTTCGGCCTTGCGGTTATTGTAGCCCGGCCTGCGTCCCCAGCAAGAGAAACCCCTCCCGCTTGCATCGCCACGGCAAAAACCGCCTTGGGTGGTACGATCCCGGCACCTTCTTGGAAAGGCCAAAATCGTCGCAGCCGGCTCGCTTTCGCGGCAGCGTTAACGGCGCGGCGGAGGGCCCCGAGGGTCCCAGCCGCTTAAGGGAGCGTTTTCCGTTCTGATTCAACGAATTACCATTGAGCCCGCTCCCGCCCAAGGTTGCATCTGTCGCCATCGCGAGACCTGCGAATGGCGTCTATTTCGATCATCTTCCGTTTGCGCCCTACGCGAGCGATGAGACGAAAGACTAACGTACGCGATGTGGGAGAGGTGATCCTCACCCCTCGATGATCGCAACCGCGCGGGTCCAGCCGGCGGACGCGCGTTCGATCTTCACTGGAAAGCAGGAGACTGTGAAGCCAGTTGAGGGCAGCAGTTCGAGGTTGTGCAGCTTCTCGATGTGGCAGTAGCCGATATGGCGTCCGGCCTTGTGGCCTTCCCAGATCAGGCTCGCATCCTTGGTCTCGGCATATTTCTTTGCGGTGAAGACGAACGGCGCGTCCCAGCTCCAGCCGTCGATGCCGGTCAGCCGCACGCCGCGTTCCAGAAGATACATCGTCGCTTCATATCCCATGCCGCAGCCGGAATTGACGAAGTCTTGTTGACCGTATTTGGCGCCGGCGCTGGTATTGACCACGACGATTTCGAGCGGCGACAGCGTGTGGCCGATGCGCTTGAGTTCGGCCTCGACATCTTTGGCGGTCGCGACATAGCCGTCGGGAAAATGGCGGAAGTCGAGCTTCACGCCGGGCTGAAGGCACCATTCGAGCGGAACTTCCTCGATGGTCCAGGCGCGCTCGCCGCGGTTCATGGTCGGATGATAGTGGTATGGCGCATCGAGATGGGTGCCGTTATGGGTCGAGAGCTGCACCGTCTCCATCGCCCAGCCCTGACCGTCCGGCAGGTCTTGCGCTTTGAGGCCGGGGAAGAATCCGAGCATGCGCGACAGGCTCTGCTGATGGTCGTGATATTCGATGCGCGGATTGATGCCGGGCGGATCGGCCGGCACGTCGTTTTGCAGCGGCACGGAGATATCGATCAGTTTTCGCGCCATGGCGCTCCCTCTCGTGTTGTTTGGGGCATTGTGAGGGTCTGCAGGACCATGCCTGTCAAGCTTGCCGCGACCGCGCCGGCAATGGTACTCGTCGCTTGGCCAGTGCGGCTTTGGATTTGACATTCGCTATGAGCACTCGCGGCAACACTAAAGCGAAAGTCAAATCCGCCGCACTGGCGGCGTTGGCGATCGGCGCGCTGGCGGTCGGCGCGTCGTATTTCAGGAAGCCGCCACGACGAGTTCGCATCGGCTGGCTCGCCAGGTTATTCTGCACTACACGTTCAGCCGGACCGAACAGCCCATCATCGTTCTCGGCGACAGCATCACAGAAGCCTCGACGTTGCCGCGATCGCTTTGCGATCACGCTGTCGTCAATGCAGGGCTGGACGGCGCTTCCACGGTAAGCGATCTCGGGACGTGGCTGCTGGAGGGGCTCAATGGCCGGCGCGCCGCAGCCATCCTGATTGCGCTTGGTACCAACGACGCGCTGCAAGGGCGCAAGCAGGAAGAATTCGAAGCGAATTACGGATCGCTGCTCGCCCAGCTCAGAGGCGCGACGGATCATCTCGTCGTACTTGGCATTCCCTCGGTCGAAGTGCGCGGACGGATGCCGCCGGACTATCAGGCCGAGACCATGAAGCGCATCGACGTCTTTAACGCCGCGCTGCCTGCCCTGGCTGAGAAAAGCGGCGCGACCTTCGCCGCTCTGCCTCCGATGCCCGCTCCGCACACGATCGACGGCATTCATCTCGATGCCGCCGGTTACGCCGTATGGGAGGACGCGGTCCTGAAGGGAGTGCGAGGGGCATGCAGCACGCATTGAAGCTGCCTGCCTCCGGAGAAGCGAACAAGCTGGTCGGGCTGGAAGCGCTTCAGGCGAGCTTCATCAGCTTGAGCGCTGCGAGGCCGTTCGGGCCGTAAGGGTTGCCGAGACTCTCGCACATCTCGAAATGATTGAAGTTCGGCGCTTCCAAAAGCTCGACCGGCTTGCCGGCGGCCTTTACGGCGGCAGCAAAATCGCGCGACTGGCGCTGGAATTCCGGCGTCTCGAAGGTCCCGTAGGTGACGGTGATCGGCGCGCGCAAAAGATCGACGTGCCGGATCGAACTCATCGACTGCTCCATGTCGTCGTCGAACTTGACGTATTTGCCGCGCGCGGAAAGCCGCACGGCCTTGAGATCGTAGAGGCCGCTCATCAGAAGGCCGCCACTGATCATGTCGGCCGGTAGTCCGAAATCCTTCTGCCAGTCGGTCGTGACAGCGACGCCGGCGAGATGGCCGCCGGAGGAATGGCCGCCAACATAGAAACGCTTGATGTCGCCACCGAAACTGGCTGCGTTCTTGTAGACCCAGGCGATGCCGCGTCGGATCTGGTCGGCCATCACCCTTATATCGCCGTTGGCCTCGTCGACATGGATGAAATCCAGCACGACATAATTGACGCCGGCGTTGACGAAGAGATCGGCAGGGTATGCGTAACCCTTCGCGGTGCCGCGCAGCCAGCGTCCGCCATGAATGAACACGAAGATCGGAGCGTTCGGCGTGCGCGCCGGAAAGACGTCGAGGCCTTCGACCGGGGTTGGCCCATAGGAAAATCGCTTGGGCGCGCCGAGCCGCTTTCGCGTCGTCTCGCTGATCGAGGCGAAGCGCTTGCGGAATTGGCCGATCGTGGGCGCATAGAGGGACTGATCGTAGGCCGCGTCCAGTTCGACCTGATCCATGTCCATCCAGACTTTTGCGCCTTTCTCGTGCGGCGGCGGCCCGACCTGACAGCCTTCCGCGAGTGCAGGCGTCGCGGCCATCGCGGCCGCCGTGCCGAGGAGGGCGCGGCGCGAGAGGACTCTCGGCTTCTGTCGAAAGTTGTCAGACATGACGTTCCCCCAAAAATCGGATCAGGCCAGCGTCACCATACCCGCCCAGAACTGCTGCTTTTGCGCCGAGGCGTCGACGTCGTATTTGCGCGCAAAGGTGAGCTTGCCGTCATTGCCGACATGATAGAGCACGAGGCCCGCTGATACCGTGCTGCCGTCGCGCATCGGCATCGCCCAGAGCGGTGCGGCGATAAGAAGCTTGCCCGAGGGATCGACATTGAACGTCCGCAGGTAATTGCCGTGGCCGTCGGCGTTCTGGATCAACGTCGGCTCGCCGGTCGTCTGATTGATGGAAAAGACCGCGACCGAATTCTCGCCGCCCGAAAACACCTTCTTGCCTTCGAAGTCGGTGGTCCACCATGCGCGGTTGGTAAGATAGACGAAGCGGCCGTCGGGGCTGACGTGAATCGGGCCTGCGGCCTGGCGCAGCTTCGAGTTGGGATCGGCGAGCGTGTTCTTGACGAAGAGCGGATCGCGCGAGAGGCCGGTCGCATCGTCGCGCTTATAGACCGCCAACTGGTTTTGGCTCTCGATCGAGACAAACACCCACGGCTTCGTCGGATGGAAGTCGAGATGCCGCGGCCCGAAATGCATGCCGTCGCCCGGCGCGATCGCCGCAAGGTTCGTCAGCACGCCGTCCTTGAAGGTGAAAATCTTGATCGAGCCGGGATCGACCGGATTGTCCGATGGCGCGTTGTTGCCGCGCGTGATCAGGATGACATGCTTGTTGTCCGGCGTGACGCGGATTTGATGGGCGTAGATGCCGGTGTCGAGCTTGTTCGGCTGCTCGACCCGGTCGCCGATCGTGCCGTCGGCATTGATGCGGTGCACGGTCAGGCTGGACGGATTGTTGTAGGCGGTGAGGAGATAGTGGCCCGAGCGATCGACGCTGGCATGGATCGGCCGGGTAGCAAGCTTCACCGCCTCGCCATGCGGCTTCAGCGCGCCGGTTGCGGGATCGATCGCAAAGGCATTGGCGACATGCGTGCTTCCAGTGGTGTCACCCGCGGCGGGGCCGCCGCTTGAGGATACGACATAGAGATATCGCTTTGAAGGATGCGGCCACGCATATTGGATATTGGCCGGCGTCGATACCGTGCCTTGCTTTGACAAAGTGGCGTTGTCGACGTCGACGCCATAAGCCGTCAGCTCCGTCCCCACGGCCGAATAGAATACGTTCCTGGATGTCATGGTTTTGCCGAAAGTTAGGGTGGGGGCCGCGATGGTGCCTGCGAGCAGAGTCGTGAACGTTCGGCGATCGACCATCAGGAAAGCCTCCCACGAATTATTGTTATGGAAAGGCCCATAGCAAAACGGGCAGCAGGGGTCAAAACACGCCGTAAAGATTTCGTTAACCATTTCTGGGGAAGACTGAACCCGCCTTTTCTCAAGCCGGATTCGGACCATGATTGAGCTTGATATCCTGAGTGGCGAGATCGAAGCCTTGATGGCCGAGCAGCGGAAGGCCTGGCGCGAACTCGCAATCCCGACATTGACCGTCTTCGATCGCCGCGAGATCCGCAACCGGATCAGGCAAGGCGAAATTGAATTGCGGGAGCATTTGACAGTAAGGACGGACCGGCTGCGCTTTCGACCGCGGCCGATCGACACGCCGACCAATAGCCTCGCCAATATCGAATTCCGGCTGTTGTAGCTAAAACTCGAAATCGCCGGTCGACTGGCGCGCCAGCGCGCGCAAGTCCGCGATTGTCCCGCGCACGGCATTGCAGCGCCGGCAGTGGACATTGGTGCCGTCCTCGGCATCAACGGGATCGATCGGCTTGATCGACAGATTGCCGCAGATCTCGCAGACGATCTTCAGTCCTGGCTGCGTTTCACGGGTTTGGTCGAGCAGGCCCATTGGTTTGCCTCAGCCGATGATCGCTGACGCGAAGACGCTGACGGTCGCAAACTTCACCGCCAGGCGGCTGTACTCCCGGCGCAGGCCGATCGCCGTCATGACCGCATCGAACTGATCGCGCAGTTCGGCGAGCGCGGTCTTGCGGCCCTGAATATAAGGCCCGTACAGCACGTCGCGCCGACGTTCGATGAGTTTTGCGATCAACGTGACCGCAAGGAACGCGAATATTGGATAGACAAAGAAATCGATGGTCATTGTTGGCCCCCGCCGTTTTTTCTTCCCACCGGGGACGAACCTATGCCTGAAGCTTTAAGGCTCAGGCCGCGGCCGCGAAATGCAATTGAGCGGTTGGATTAGGAAAACCTAAACCATCTCGCCGGCGGCGCCGCTTCGGGAACGGGCGTGCTGTGCGAAGAAAATGCAGGGATTTGGGTGGGGGGAGACTGCTAGCGCAGTATGTGCCGCGGCAGCCACAGTGAAACTTCGGGCAGGTAGGTCACGCACATCAGGACCAGGAACATCACGAGATAGAACGGCCAGATCTTCTTCATCACCTCTTCGATCGTAACCTTGCCGACCGCGCAGCCGACGAACAGGATCGACCCGACCGGCGGATGGCACAGGCCGATGCCGAGGTTGAGCAGCATGATCATCCCGAAATGAACGGGATCGACGCCGAAATTCTGCATCACCGGCAATAGAATCGGCGTCGCGATCAAAATCGACGGCGCCATATCGACCAGCGTGCCGAGCACCAGCAGCAGAATGTTGATCAGGAACAGGATGACGTACTTGTTGCTCGAGATCGACAGGAAGAACGCCGTCATCTTGGCCGGCATCTGCGTCAGCGCCATCACGTAGCCGACGCTGGAAGCGCAGGCGATCAGCGTCAGCACCATCGCAACCGTGCGCAATGTCCGGTGCAGCAGCACCGGAAGATCGCGCCAGCGATAGTCGCGGTAGATGAACATCGTGACGAAGAACGCCCAGATGCAGGCGACCGCGCCGGCCTCGATCGCGGTGAAAATGCCGCCGAGGATGCCGCCGAGAATGATCACCAGCGTGATGAGGCCCCAGGCGGCGTCGATCGTGATGCGGATGGCGTCCTTCGCCGGCACGGTCTGGCCGCGCGGATGGCCGTCGCGATAGGCGAACACGAGGCAGAGAATGATCAGCGAGAAGCCGAGCAGCAGGCCGGGAAACACGCCGGCCATGAACAGCGCGCTGATCGAGATCGTGCCGCCGGTTGCGAGCGAATAGAGCACCGCATTGTGGCTGGGAGGAACCAGCAGCGCCTGAACCGAGGAGGTGATGGTGAGGTTGGTGGCGAAAACCCGCGGAAATCCTGTTTTCTCCATTTGCGGGATCATCACCGAACCGATCGCCGACGTATCGGCTACGGCCGAGCCGGAGATGCCGCTGAGAAAGGTGGTGGCAAGCACATTGACGATGGAAAGCCCGCCGCGCAGGCGGGTAAATCCGACCAAGACATCGGCGAATGCAACCAGCCGCTTCGCCATGCCGCCTTCCGCCATGATCGCGCCGGCCAGCACGAAGAACGGAATCGTCAGCATCGCAACCTTGCTGACGCCGTCGGAGATTTTCAGCATCACGGCTTCCAGCGGAATGCCGATCGACCAGGCGCCCGCGATCGCGGCAAATGCCAGCGAATAGGCGATCGGCATCCCGATGAGGAAGCAAAAGATCATGGTGGCGAGAAGAACGAAAATGTCCATGGCCGGCTTCCTCTTCGATCAGTCAACCGGCACGACGGCGTCGTGCGAAGGAAGCGGATCGGGCGGCGCCCCAAGCCACACCCGCTCGATGATGAACAGGAGCAGGCAGAAGCCACCGACCGGAATCGGCAGGTAAGTGACGCCGACCGACAGGAACGGGAATTCCGCAATGGTGTTGTACCAGGTCACTTCCACCAACCGTTCGCCCCACACCACCATGAAGATCGCGATCAGCGCCATCAGCAACTGAACCAGCAGATTGAGCGCCTTGCGGAACGGCGGCGGCGCCTGATTGGCGAAATAGCCGACGTTCATGTGCAGGTTGAGCCGGTAGGCTGCGGCCGCGCCGATGAAGGTCAGCACGATCGTCAGGAGAACCGCGAGCGGCTCCGGCCAGGAGGCCGCGCTGTTGAGCACATAGCGGGTGAATACCGCCCAGGGAATAATCGCCGAGATCAGCACCAGCGCGATGCAGCCGACGATCACACACAGCAGATAGAGGGCGTTCATTGCGCGGCGATATATGGCGGCCATGCCCTAACGCTCCCCCGTTATCTATTTAACAATACGAGCTTTTGTTGCTTGTCATCGCGAGCGCAAGCGACCCCGCTTCGCCTGCTCCGCAAGCTTCGCCGGGTATAAGTCCGGCGAAGCCCGCGAGAGCGAAGACGGAAGCGATCCAGCTTTGTGCCAATCTGGATTTGCTTCGTCGCCTTCGTTCCTCGCAATGACGGAATATCGAAAGGACAGCAGAACAGACGAAAATCGCCTATGCAATGGCCTGAATGCGCTTGATCATGTCCTGATATTTCGGACCGTACTTGTCCCACACCGGTTTGACGGCATTCTGGAACGGCGTCTTGTCGGCGATCTCGACGATCTGGCTGCCGGCCGCCTTGGCTTTCTCCAGCGCCCGCTTCTCATACTCGTTCCAGAATCCGCGTTCCTCGAGCTGGGCCTCGCGGGCGAACTTCTTGATGAGGTTCTGGTCGTCGGCGGAAAGGCCGCTCCAGACCCGCTTGGAGAAGACGAGGACCTCGGGGATCACGAGGTGCTCGGTCAGCGTGACATACTTGGCGGTCGTATAGTGGTTGGAGAAGACGTAGCTCGGCAGATTGTTCTCCGCGCCGTCGATCACGCCGGTCTGTAACGCGCTGAAGACCTGATCATAGCCCATCGCGACGCCATTGCCGCCGAGCGCGTTCATCATGTCGATGAAGATCGGGTTGCCGATGACGCGAAACTTCAGCCCCTTGACGTCCTCGATCGATTTGATCGGATGCTTGGTGTTGTAGAGGCTGCGTGCGCCGGCATCCATCCAGCACAGCGCGACGAGGTTGGCGTTCGGGCTCGCGGTGATCTTGTCGAGCAACTCCTGGCCGATTCCGCCATCCATCATCTTTTCAGCATGCGCCGTGTTCTTGAACAGGAAGGGCATGTTGATGACGTTGATGTCGTCGACAATCGGTCCCATCGTTCCGACGCTGACGCGCGACATCTGGATCGCGCCGATCTGCGTCTGTTCGATGGTTTCCTTTTCGCCGCCGAGCTGCATCGACGGATACATCTGGATCGACAGCCGGCCTTGCGTGGCCTCGGAGAGTTTCTTGCCGAGGTTTTCGGTGGCAGCCACCGTCGGATAGCCGGGAGGCTGGACGTCGGAAGCCTTGAATACCGCTTTGGTCTGCGCGTTCGCGGTAAAGGGCAGGCCGCCGGTCAAACCTGCGGCGCCCAGACCTGCACCAAGCCTGATGAAATCGCGACGCTTCATTGCTCTCCTCCCGGTGGTGTTCAACGCGCGGTCATTTCCTGACCTGTTTTTTAAATTGCTAGCAGCCCGCCCACGGCCGGACAAATCCGAAATTAACTCAGGTGGATTTGCCGGCTCGCCGGGGCTGTGCTAAACTTGTACGATGACCCGACAAGCTTCGTCAAGCGCACCCTCGACCGATGCAGCGCAGCGTCAGCGCGCGAGGCTGCTTCGCCCGGTTGACGCGCCGAAAAGCCTGAGTTCCGAGGTCGTCGACCGCCTGGCCGAGCAGATCATGTCCGGAAAACTGCCGGTCGGTGCCAAGTTGCCTTCGGAAGCGGAAATGATGAAGGGCATGGGCGTCAGCCGCACGGTCGTGCGCGAGGCGGTGGCAGCGTTACGGGCGCGCGGGCTCGTCATTACGCGGCAAGGGGCAGGGGCTTTCGTCGATCGCGATGCCGGCCGGCAACCTTATGCGATCGACCCCGAAGGCCTCGGTTCGCTCGAGAGCGTGCTCGATATTCTGGAATTGCGCATGGCGGTAGAATCCGAAGCCGCCGCGATCGCGAGCGAACGGGCGACAGCAGTGGAGATCAAGGCGATCGGCGATGCGCAGCGCGTGTTCAGCCGCGCCATCACCAGCGGTGAGCGTGCGATCAAGGAAGATTTCGCGTTCCATCAGGCGATTGCAGCCGCGACGCAGAACAGCCGCTTCGTCGAATTTCTGGATTTTCTCGGCCGCCTGATCATTCCGCGGCAAAGCATTCGCTCGTTTGAAGGCACGCCGGAAAGCCTGCGGCAATATCTCGGCCGCATCGAGAAAGAGCACGACGCCATCTTCCAGGCGATCGGCGCCCATTCGCCGAAAAGAGCGAGGGACGCCATGCGCGGGCATCTCGTCAAAAGCCGCGAGCGATACCGCGAACTCGCTTCCAGGAAATCCTAGACAGCCAAAAAGCCGGCGCGCTCGCGCAGGTGGCCTTGATCCACGGCCGTCAACAGATCGATCAAGACTTGTGCCTCGCGCGCGTGGACAGCCTGGCTTGTAATGGCCGCCGTATAGACTGTGGCGAGGTCGCATCCCTTCGGCAGCACGCCTGAGAGTTTGATGCCTTTGGTCGCGATGATCTCGGTGGCTTGCGTGCACCCTATCGGCCGTAGCGCGTCGCTACTGGCCATGTGACGCATCGCGGTCGCCCCGTTCGGGTAAATCTTGAGGCGATCGGCGACCTCGTCGGCAATACCGAGCAAAGCCAACACCTTGGCGACGTGAATGCCGGCTGTGGATGTCTTGGTGTCCGGCACGAAGATCGCGTCGGCCTGCAGAAATGCTTGACGCAGGCTTGCCGCGTCTGTGGCCAAGATCCGCGGATTGGCGTCGCGAACCGCCAACGCCGTCTCGACCCGGCCAACATCCGTAATCGAGCCGTCGGCGACGAGTTCCTCGCGTGCAAGGGTTGCGACCAGAGCCGAGGTGAGGATGAGGATGTCGGCGCGCGCGCCGCTATGTAGCTTGTCGGCCATCGCGCCAACCGCGCCGAACTCGCCTGATATCTCGAGGCCGGTGCTTTCCCTGAACTTTGCCGCGAGGCCGCCGACGAGACCCTGCGCCGCGCCGCCGCTCAAGATATTCAAACTTGGCATCAAGAAAGCTCCATGGCCGCGATCAGGCGATCGCGCGTGATCGGCAGGTGGCGAAGGCGCACCCCGAGCGCATCGAACACGGCGTTCGCGATCGCGGCCGTCACCGGGCCATGTGCAGCTTCGCCGGCACCGACGGAATCCACTTCCGGCCGCGAGATGATTTCGACATCCACATCCGGCACCTCGGAAAAGCGCAGGATCGGGTACTCGGTCCAGGAATTGCTCGTGATGCGCGTGGAGTCGAAACGAACGCGTTCCTTGAGCACCCAGCTTGTCGCCTGGATGGCGCCGCCCTCGATCTGGTTGAGGACACCGTCCGGATTGATGGCTTCGCCGACATCGACCGCCAGCGTCAGCCGCTTCACGCGGATATCTTCGCCGACTTCGACCTCTGCTACCGCGGCACAATAGGCGCCGGTGTGCTTGTAGCGCGAGAAGCCGATGCCGTAGCCGGTGCCGTCCTGTTTTGCCGGCTTCCAGTTGGCGCGCCGCGCGGCGGCCTGAATGACATCTTTCGATCGTGGATCCGACAGATGACGCAGGCGGAAGGCGACCGGATCTTCTCCGCGCTCAAACGCCAGTTCGTCGAGAAAGGATTCGATCGCGAACACATTGCCCTGCGCGCCAAGCGTTCGCAGCGCAGAGGTGCGGATCGGCATGGTCGTGAGGCGATGGGATTCGACGTGCCAGGACGGAAAGTCGTAAAGCGGGACCGAATTGCGGTCGGAACCGCCGCCCCTGGTCGGCGGTGGATCGACGGAGATAGCGCGCGGGAACGGCGTTGCGAGTTCGGTTGCGGCGAGCAGCGTGGGTTGATCCGCACGGCCGGGACGTGCGGTGTGACCATTGCCCCAGATGCTGTGGCGCCAGTCGACGATCTCGCCTGACGCATCGAGGTCGGCCTCGACTTCGATCGTCATCGCGGCGCCAAAAGGCGCCTGCGACATCTCATCGGCGCGCGACCACTGCACGCGTACCGGCCGCCCCGGCACGGACTTCGCCAGTAGTGCTGCGTCAAGCGCGACGTCGTCGGCCCCGTTGTGGCCGTAGCAGCCGGCGCCTTCCATATGTTCGACGATGATGTTTTCGCGCGGCAACTTGAGCACCATCACGAGATCGGAGCGAAGCAGATAGACGCCCTGGCTGTGGGTCCATAGTCGCACGCGATCGCCGTCCCATTGCGCCATGGCGCAGGATGGCGCGATCGAGCCGTGCGCAATGTAGGGACGGCTATATTGCCGCTTGAGGGTGCGCGCCTTTGCAGCCGGCGAGGCGGCTTTCTTGTCGGCGATGACAGTCGATACTGCCGGCTGGCGTTTCAGCCATTCGGCAAAGTTGTCTTCATCCGGCAACGTCTCGCCTGACGCCCATGTGGCGCCTTTGCGCAGCGCATCCAGCGCGGCCTCGGCGCCGGCCTCGGTTTCGCTGATAACGCCGGTGAAATTTCCGTCGCGCACGATCGCGACCAGTCCCTCGACCTTGCGCGCGCGTTCTTCGTTCAATTCGACGAGCCTCGCGCGCGAAAGCTCCGGCCGCAAGATCCGGCCATGCAACATGCCGGGCAGAGGGGAATCGTGAATGAAGCGCGGGCGACCGAAAACCTTGTCGGGAATATCGAGCCGCTGCAACGAATGGCCGGCAATCGTGCGCTGCGACGATGATTTCGGGATCGCGCCAGGCGTTGCATCGCGGTCGAGTGAAATTTCGTCAGCGAGTTCCCAATAGCTCGTCGAGACATTGCCGGGACCGGAGATGACGCCGTCGTCGACGGTGAGCACGTCGGAATCGACGCCAAGGCGCTCGGCGGCGGCATCGAGAAAAATCTGGCGGATTTCGGCGCAGGCAAAGCGGATCGCACGGCCGGAATGCTGCACGGAGAGACTGCCTGACGTCACGCCCTCGTTGGGGCTGCCTGACGTGGAAGTGCGTACCATCTGCACGCGGGCGATATCGACATCGAGTTCGTCGGCGGCAATTTGCGCCAGCGCCGTGACGATGCCCTGGCCGATTTCGACCTTTCCGGGCGAGACCACCACCTTTCCCTCGGCGGCGAACTTGATCCACGACGACAGCTTCGGATTTGCCGCGAGGCTCGGCGGCATCTGCGGCTTGGTCGTCATGACGCGCGCATCTCGGCTGCGGCACGCAGGATGGCCCGCACCATGCGATTATGCGAACCGCAGCGGCACAGATTGCGATCGAGGGCGGCCTTGACGTCCGCGCTGGTTGGATTGGAGTTTCGCTTCAACAGGGCGGCCGCGCTCATCATGATGCCGGAGAGGCAATAGCCGCATTGCATCGCCTGCTCGGCGATGAAGGCGCGCTGCAGTGCATGCGGCTGCTGCTCGCTGCCGAGGCCCTCGATGGTGGTGATGTCCTTGTCGGCGACCGACCACAGCGGCGTGTCGCAGGAGGTCACCGCGTGATCGCCGATCAGCACGTTGCAGGCGCCGCATTCGCCGGCGCCGCAGCCGAAATGTGGACCGGTCAGGCTGAGCTGGCCGCGCAGGACCGTGAGCAGAGATGTATCGGGATCGGCGTCGATCTCGGTCTCGACGCCGTTGAGGCGAAAGCGAATGATTGGCATTGGATCGGCAACATTGAAATCAGCGGGACTCTAAACAGGCGGACCTGGTTCACGGCTTGTCGGGAATTGTTTGACGACCTCGGCCCATTTCACAATATCGCCGCGCAGGAATTTGTCGAACTCCTCCGGCGTCATCGACATCGGAACTGCGCCCTGATCCGCCCAAAGCTTGACGACCTCCGGCCGCTTGATGACTTCGTTCACGGCAGCGTTGAGCTTGTCGATGATCGGCTTCGGCGTGCCTTTCGGCGCCATCAGGCCGAGCCAGATGTGGCCTCATATCCGCTCACGCCGGCTTCTTCGGCGGTCGGCACGTCCGGCAGCGCCGCCGATCGGGTCTTGCCGGTGGTGGCAAGCGCGCGCACCTGACCTGCGATGACATTCGGCGCCATCGTCGTCACGGAATCGATCATCATCTGCACCTGTCCGCCGATGACGCCGCTCCGCGCTTCGCCGCTGTTGCGATAGGGCACATGGACGACATCGATGCCGGCCATGGATTTGAACAGCTCGCCGGCCATGTGATAGGGCGTGCCCTGGCCGGAGGAGGCGTAGTTCAGTTTGCCAGGCTGCGATTTGGCCAGCGCGATGAATTGCTTCAGCGTTGTTGCCGGCACGGAGGGGTGCACGACGATCACGAGGTCGGCAATATTGATCGGCGCGATCGGCGACCAGATCGCGCATCAGCTCGTATTTGCGCTGCGGCATCAGCGATTTATTGGCGGTCTGCGTGTTCGACATCAACAGCAGCGTGTAGCCGTCGGGCGCCGATTTGACGGCCTCCTGCGTGCCGATCATGGCGCCAGCGCCGGGGCGGTTCTCGATCACGAAAGGTTGTTTGAATTCTTCCTGGAGCGCATCGCCGAGCACGCGCGCCGTCACGTCGGCCGGTCCCCCGGCGCCGAAGGGGACGATGATCCGCACCGCGTGGGTCGGATAATCCTGCGCGTCGGCACTGATCGGTCGCAGGAACAGCCAGCATGAGGCCGCAAGAGAAGGACGAGCCGCCAGCGCCACGATGCTTGCGCGACGGTCTTCTGCGGCGCGGTCGTCCGCCGATCAGTGGGACCTCAAACGCTTCACTTCCGCTCTCCTCGCGCCCGACTTGTTTGGGCGTCTTCGTTTCGTGTTTTGGCGCGAATGCCGGGTCAAGTCCAGCGATGGAGTCGATGGACTTGGACTTCAGCCGACGGAATAAAATGCCGCAGGTTCAGCCGGTGCACGGCCGGCCGATAGAAGAAATCGCGGAAGCAATGAAAAAGACAAGAATTTCCCGCCGGGCAGTACTCAAGGTCGCCGGTGGGCTGGCTGGCGGGCGCCGCATTCTCCACCCGCGTTCTGGCCGATGCGCCGCCCGCGGAAGCCGATAACCCCCGCCCTGATCGAGGCCGCCAGGAAGGAAGGCCAGATCGTCTATTACACGTCGATCGATTTGCCGGTGGCCGAGAAACTCGCCAAGGCATTCGAGGCCAAATATCCGGGAATTTCGGTGCGCGTCGAGCGCACCGGCGCCGAGCGCGTTTTTCAGCGTATCGGCCAGGAATATTCCAGCAACATCCACGCCGTCGACGTTGTGAATTCTTCCGATGCCTCGCATTTCATCGTCTGGAAGCGTGACGGCATTCTCGACGCCTATGTGCCGGAAGATGTCGCGAAGTTCTACGCGCCGGCGTACCGCGATGCCGACGGCCAGTTCGCAAGCTGGCGCATCTGGCTCAGCATCATTGCCTACAACACCACGATGGTGAAAGCCGAGGATGCACCGAAGAGTTTTGCCGATCTGCTCGATCCCAAATGGAAGGGCAAGATCGTCAAAGGCCATCCCGGCTACAGCGGCACCATCATGACCGCGACTTATCAGTTGCAGCGCGAGCTCGGCTGGACCTTCTTCGAACAGCTCGCCAAGCAGAACGTGATGCAGGTGCAGTCCTCGGCCGATCCGCCCAAGAAGCTCGAGCTTGGCGAACGTGCGGTCATGGCCGACGGCAACGAGTACAACATCCTGCAATTGAAAGACGCAGGGCAGCCCGTCGAGCCGGTTTATGCATCCGAAGGCTCGCCGATGATCGTGGGTCCCAACGGCATCTTCAAGGGCGCACCCAATCCGAACGCGGCCAGGCTGTTCCAGTCGTTCTGTTTCACCCGCGAGGCCCAGCAGCTCATTATCGATGTCGGCGGCTTGCGTTCGCTGCATCCGCAAGCCAAGGAGAAGCCGAGCTGGACGCCGCTTCGTGATATCAAGACCCTGAAGGATGACCCCGCGGCCGTGGAACAGCAGGGCGCCGCCATCAAGGCTCGCTACACCCGGATATTCCACGTCTGAAAACCGCCCATTGCTTGCAAGGTCGTCATGAGCTCCGAGCTGCCGAAAATCTCCGTCGCCGAAACGCTCGCGAATAAAATCGCCGCGCTGAAGCCGGGCGTCCTGCCGTCCGAGACGCTGCGCAAATGCGAAGACTTGCTGATCGACATCGTCGGTCTCTGCGTCACCGCGCGCAACGAGGACTACGTCAAGGCGGCGCTTGCCGGCTCCGACGATGACGGGCCGTGCACCGTGATCGGGCACGCCCGCGCGCTGACTGCCGCCGGTGCGGCCTTCGTCAACGGCACCGCCGCGCATGGCGAGGATTTCGATGACACTTTCGAAGGCGGTCCCGTTCATGCAGGTGCGGTAATCGTGCCGGCGGTGTTAGCTGCCTGCGAGCGCCACCATCGCGATGGCCGTCACGCGCTGACCGGAATTGCGGTTGGTACCGAAGTGCTTTGTCGCCTCAGCCTCGTGGTGCCGAAGGCAGTCCACAAGGCAGGCTTTCATCCCACCGCCATCTTCGGCGCGATGGGGGCTGCCGCCGGCGTCGGCGCGGCGCTGGGGCTCAACGCCAAACAAATCGTCGATGCGCTCGGCATCGCCGGCAGCATGGCAGGCGGCATCATCGAATATCTGGCGGAAGGCGCCTGGACCAAACGGATGCATGCCGGCTGGGCGGCACAATCCGGCATTCGCGCGGCGCTGCTCGCCAAGCAAGGTTTTGTCGGCCCGCGCACGGTATTCGAAGGCGTGCATGGGCTGTTTCACGGCTTTGCCCACACCACTGAGGGCAACTACGACGCGCTGACGAGCGATTTCGGCACGCGCTGGGTCACCGACACGCTGGCATTCAAGCCTTATCCGTGCGGAACAATGGCGCAGCCTTATATCGATTGCGCCAAGCGGCTTGCCGCGCGCGGCATCAAGGCTGAGGATGTCGAAGCGATCCTGTGCGAGGTGGCGGAGGGCACGGTGCACCGGCTGTGGGAGCCACTCGCCGACAAGCAGCGCCCGCGCAACGGCTATGCCGCGAAATTCGCCGTGCCTTATCTGTTGGCCACCGGCTTTGTCCATGGCGGCGTCGGATTGGGCGCATTCACTGAAGCCGCGATCCGCGACGAACGCGTGCTCGCGCTGGCGGCCAAGGTGAAATTCGTGATCGATCCGGACAATCCCTATCCGAACAATTACACTGGCCATATCAAGGCGACGCTGAAAGATGGCCGCGTGATCGAGGAACGGCAGCCGTATTTGCGCGGCGGCGCGCAGGAGCCGCTGACGCGGCAGGACGTGTCGGACAAATTCGCGCTCAACGTCCAGCACGGCGGCTGGAGCAAGGCGCAGGGCGAAGCCGCGCTGAAGCTGCTGGCGGGGCTTTATAAAGGCAAGATTGATTTGAGCGCGTTGCGCAGCTAATTGCTGTCATGGCCGTGCAAGGCGAGCGAAAGCGACGCCGTTCTTCGAACGGCTATGCCCGGCCATCCACGTCTTATTTTTTTGCGGCCAAAGACGTGGATGCCCGGCATAAAGCCGGGCATGACGAGGAGAGAGAGGGGCAATGACCAACGAACTCACCGGCAAGGTCGCGATCGTGACCGGTTCGGGTCGCAACATCGGCCGCGCGATTGCGCTGGCGCTGGCGGATGACGGCGCCTCCATCGTCGTCAATTCACGCAGCAATCGCGACGAGGCGAAAGCAGTCGTGCGCGAAATCGAGGCCGTCGGCCGGAAGGCGCTGGTCCATGTCGGTGACATCGCGGATGCGGCCGCCGTGCAGGCGATGGTCGATATGGCGATCGCGGAATTCGGCCGCATCGACATCCTCGTCAACAATGCGGCGCTGCGGCGGGAAAAGCCGTTTTCGGAAATGACCTATGCCGACTGGCGCGAGGTGATGAACGTCATCCTCGACGGCACCTTTCATTGCGTGAAGGCCTGCCTGCCGCACCTGAAGCAAAGCGGGGCAGGGACCATCGTCAATATCGGCGGCCTGAGCGCGCATACCGGCGCCAGCGACCGCGCCCATGTGGTGACGGCCAAGGCGGGCATCATCGGCTTTACCCGCGCGCTCGCCCACGACCTGGCGCCGGACGGCATTACCGTCAACTGCGTGGTGCCCGGCATTATCGGCACGCCGCGCCCGAAGAACACGCCGGAACCGGCGCACCACCTGATCCATCAGACCATTACCGGCGAGCGCGGCAAGCCGGAAGACGTCGCGGCCGCGGTCGGTTCCTGTGCAGTCCCGCCGCGCGCTACATCAACGGCCAGGCGATCCATGCCAATGGCGGGGCCTATTTCGGCGGGTAATCCCGTCCATGGCTGGACGCGCGTTTTGCGCACCAGTGACGCCGGATAATGGCGCTGGCAGACTCCGGGTTTTGGTGATAATCATATTGAGCCATGAACCAGCACGCCAAAATCGAAGCTCCGGCCGCGCGCGTCAAGGTCGCTATCCGGCATTCCACCTGTCCGCACGATTGCCCGTCGGCCTGCGCGCTCGATGTCGAGGTGATCGATGGTTCCACCATCGGCCGGGTCCGCGGTTCCAAGTTGCAGACCTACACGGCCGGCGTGGTCTGCGCCAAGGTCGCGCGCTATGCCGAGCGCATCCATCATCCGGACCGGCTGACCTATCCGATGTTCCGTGTCGGGGCGAAGGGATCGGGCAAGTTCGCGCGGATCTCCTGGGACGATGCGCTGGACGAAATCGCCGGACGCTTCAATGCCGCCGAACGCGAGTTCGGCGCGGAGTCGGTCTGGCCTTATTACTATGCCGGCACCATGGGCCTGGTGATGCGCGACGGCATCAACCGCCTCGCCCATGTGAAGAAATATTCGCGCTTCTATTCGACGATCTGCTCGACCATTGCGCGCGTCGGATTTGCCGCCGGCACCGGCAAGATCGCCGGCGTCGATCCGCGCGAGATGGGCGTCTCCGACCTTATCGTGATCTGGGGCACCAATCCCGTGAATACCCAGGTCAACGTGATGACGCATGCGATGCGCGCGCGGAAAGAGCGCGGCGCCAGGATCGCGGCGGTCGACGTCTACAACAACGAGACGATGAAGCAGGCCGACATCAAGATCCTGCTGCGGCCGGGCACCGACGGCGCATTCGCCTGCGGCGTCATGCACGTGCTGTTCCGCGAAGGTTTTGCCGATCGCGACTACATGGATCGCTACACCGATTGCCCCGGCGAACTCGAAGCGCATCTGAAGACCCGCACGCCGGAATGGGCGTCAGCGATTTGCGGCGTGCCGGTGGAAGAGATCGAGGCCTTTGCCCGCATGGTCGGCCAGACCAAGCGCACCTTTTTCCGTCTCGGCTATGGCTTTACCCGCAGCCGCAACGGCGCAGCGCAGATGCATGCGGCGCTGTGCATTCCCGCCGTGACCGGCGCCTGGCAGTACGAAGGCGGCGGCGCGTTCTTCAACAATGCCGCGCTCTGGAAATTCGACGAATCCATCATCGAGGGCCACGACGCGATCGATCCCAGGACGCGGCGGCTCGACCAATCCAAGGTCGGGCGCATCCTCACCGGCGATCCGGTGGCGCTCCACAACGGGCCGCCGGTCAAGGCGATGCTGATCCAGAACACCAATCCGATGACGGTGGCGCCGGAGCAGGCGCTGGTGCGTCGGGGCTTTGCGCGCAAGGACCTGTTCGTCGCGGTGCATGAGCAGTTCATGACCGAGACCGCGCAGATGGCCGATGTCGTGCTGCCGGCGACCATGTTCATGGAGCACGACGATCTCTATTACGGCGGAGGCCATCAGCACATTTCGGTCGGCGCCAAGCTGATCGAGCCGCCCGGCGAATGCCGCTCCAACCATCAGGTGCTGCAAGGGCTCGCCACGCGGCTGAAGATTTCTCATCCCGGCTTTGAGATGTCGCCGCGCGAACTGATCGACGCGACCTTGCGCAAGAGCGGCCATGGCGGCATTGCGCAGCTCGAGGCGGACATTTGGCGCGATCTGCAGCCGGATTTCCGCACCTCGCATTATCTCGACGGCTTTGCGCATAAGGACGGCAAATTCCACTTCAAGGCGGATTGGGCGCATGTGCCCGTCAACAATGCCGGCATGATGGGGGCGTGGGACCAGATGCCGTCGCTGCCCGATCACTGGGCCGCGATCGAGGAGGCGGACGAGGCGCATCCGTTCCGCCTCGCGACCAGCCCCTCGCGCAGCTTCCTCAACACCACCTTCAACGAGACGCCGTCGTCGCAGGCGCGCGAGGGCGCGCCCAGCGTGATGATCCATCCCGACGATGCTGCGACGCTCGGGATCGCCGACGGCGACGCCGTCACGCTCGGCAATCTGCGCGGCGAGACGACGCTGACCGCAAAATATTTCGACGGCGTACGCCGTGGCGTGCTGATCGCCGAATCCGTGCACCCCAACAAGGCCCATATCGGCGGCCGCGGCATCAACATGCTCACCGGCGCCGAAGCGGTCGCCCCGGTCGGCGGCGCCGCCTTCCACGACAACAAGGTCTGGGTGAAGAAGGCCGAGCCTTCCATTCCGACGCCGTAAGTTCTTGCTCTGCCGCTCGATCGCTTCGCAGGTGTGATCTCGTTTCTTTTCACCTCCCCCTTGCAGGGCAGGGCTATCGCATGTTCAGGAGCATATCGACGAGGAAACTGTCGTCCCAGGCGGCGCGTTTGAGTTTGCCTCGCAACGAGGTCTTTGTATCGGGATGAGCGCGAGCGATATTGAGGGCAAGTCGGCGCAGAACGGCGAGGTTGGCGGGAGCGTGGTCTTTTCGGCTTCGCGTCTGATCCTCGTCGAGAACGACGTCGAGTGTCCAGTGCAGGACGTTTTCGATGCCCCAATGTTCGCGGACAACGCGCAGCAGTTCTGCGGGCGTGTAGTACTGGGTCAGAAGGAAGTAGCGCTCGACGGTTTTGTCGCGTCCACGTTTGCTGGTGATCCTCGCGACGGCCTTGAGACCCGGAAAGTCGTGCTCTTCGGCCATATCCCTGACCGCCGCCACGATCGCGGTTCGGGTTTCCTTGCGGCCGTGACCGGTGTCCCTGGTGGTGGCTTGTTTGGCCTTCTTGCGCTCTGCCGCGGAGATCGCGGCCTTGGCATCGCGCAGCAAACCGGGCTGGTTGTTCTTTACCGCCAAGACGTAATCTCCACCGCGCTCCACGATGGCTTTCGCCATCCCGCGATGACAATGCAGCGCATCCGCCGTGACGACGCAGCCTTTCAGCTGAAGAAGCTCGACGAGATGCAAAGCGCCGGCCGCTTCGTTGTTTCCAGGCGCCAGCACATTGACGAGCGCCATGCGGGTCGTTGCGCTCCACGCCGTCACCATCACTGGCGGCATGTGACTTTGGCCGCGTTCGTAGGCTCTTCTCAGTGCCTTGCCATCGAGAGCTACCACGCCCTTGATTTTGGCCGCCGTCGCAAACGCCTTGGTGAAGCGCCGAAAAACCTCTTCGAAGCTGCGCGGATCGAGGATGCGAAAGACACGGCTGAAGGTGTCGTGGCTCGGTATCCCGTGTTCCAGCACCAGAATCGTGCGCAACAGCGCTTCTTTCGAGCGGCCAAACAGCGCGATGTCGCAACAGGTCGTGGCGCCGCACAGCGTGGCGAGCAACGCAATGAACAGCATCTCGGTCAGATCGTGCTGCGCTTGGTTCTTCCGAGGATCGACCAACGGCGAAAAGCATTCTGCAAAGCGGTCCACGACAGTCCCCTCTTGAATCAGGAGACACTGTCAGAATCAATTTTTCCTTCCAGCGCAATAGCTTGGCCCCTCGGACGTGCGATTCCCCTGCCCTTTTTCAGGGGGAGGGAGTTTTCTATCGCCGCTTATGCTCTAGTATCGGCCCGACAAGTATAAGCGGACGACAGCCATGACCGACAACACCACCGTTCTCATCGAGAAACGTGGATCAAGCCTCTGGATCACCATCAACCGGCCGGAGAAGCGCAACGCCATCAATGCCGATGTCATCGGCGGCATCGTGCGCGGCTATCGGATGGCCCACGATGATCCCGAGGTCCGCGTCATCGTGCTGACCGGGGCCGGCGAGAAGGCATTCTGCGCAGGCGCCGACTTGCAGAATACCGGCGGCGCGTTCGCGGCGGATTTTTCCAGGCCCAATGTCGACTACGCCGATCTGTTGCGGTTGTCGCAGAACGCGACCAAGCCTGCGATTGCGCGCCTCAACGGCGTCTGCATGGCGGGCGGCATGGGGCTTTTGTGCATGACCGACATGGCGATCGCCTCCGATCACGTGATCTTCGGATTGCCCGAGGTGAAGGTCGGGGTGTTTCCGATGCAGGTATTGAGCCTGTTGCAGTCGATCGCGCCGCGGCGTCTGATCCATGAATGGGCGATCACGGGAGAGCCGTTCGATGCGCGTGCTGCGCAAGCCGCAGGACTGCTCAATTACGTGGTGCCGCAGGCCGAACTCGACGCCAAGGTCGACTGGCTGGTCGGCCGCATCACCGACAAGTCGCCGACCGCGATCCGGCGCGGCAAGTATGCGATGCGTGCGATCGCCTCGATGTCGTTCGACGAAGCCATCGCCTATACCGAAAGCCAGATTGCGATCCTCGCCATGACCGAGGACGCCAAGGAGGGCCTCAAGGCGTTTGCCGAAAAGCGCAAGCCTTCCTGGCCGGGGAAGTGAGCCTTCAGTGTCGACAGGACAGCTCGGCCAAAATCATGCCACCGTTTATGGCGGCCTGATTGGACTGAGCTACGCGTTCGGCCACGCATCGGCACCAGGCGTCTACAAGAACTGATGGCCGCCGGCGATGCGCGTGATCTCTTCGCCCTCGATCTAGTGAAGGTTGCGTGCCCACTCGCGATCGCGGTATCTTGGCTTGAGCGTATTCGCTCTATTGCCACGGCTGTGCTGCCGGTTCGTGGTCATCTGAAACAAATTCCGAGAGAGAAGCGGAAATTCGGGATGTCAGGGAAGAATTGGGACAGAGTACCGATCGACGCGCAGAGCATCGACGCTCCACTGTCGCTGGCGGCGGTCTTTCTGGTGGTGACCGTCGCGAGCGAACAGGCCGCTCTCGCGAAAGTCGCCTCGGTACTGGGTGGTCTCGACGATCTCGTCAAGACGGTTGGATTCCGTGATCTTTCCGGCCGCCTGTCCTGCATTGCCGGCATCGGACGCGATCTCTGGGATCGTCTCGATTCAGGCCGGCGGCCAAAGGAACTGCGACCGTTTGCGCCGATCACGGGAACGGCTCATGCGGCGCCGTCAACACCAGGCGACCTTCTCTTCCACATTCGATCCGAACGCCCCGATTTGTGCTTTGAATTTGAACGGATTCTGCTCGACAGTCTTGGCGCCTGCGTGACGGTCGTCGACGAAGTTTCAGGCTTTCGATATTTCGATGCGCGTGACCTTCTCGGCTTTGTCGACGGCACGGCCAACCCGACCGGCCTCGATTTGCCCGCATCGGCGCTCGTCGGCAACGAAGATGCTGACTTCGCCGGAGGCAGCTATGTCGTCGTTCAGAAGTACCTGCACGATCTCAACGCGTGGGCGCGGATTCCAACGCGCCTGCAGGAAGAGATCATCGGCCGCACGAAGATAGACAATATCGAAATCGATGACGACGATGCTCCACGCAAGTCGCACAAGTCGCTGGCCACGATCGTGGATGCCGATGGAGCCGAATATGACATCCTGCGCGACAACATGCCCTTCGGCCGGCCGGGACATCAGGAATTCGGAACCTATTTCATCGGCTACTCCCGGTATCTCTGGGTGATCGAGAAGATGTTGCAACGAATGTATGTCGGCGATCCGCCGGGAGCTTACGACCGGCTGCTTGATTTCTCGACACCGCATACCGGCACCACATTCTTCGCGCCAACCCGCTCCACGGTGCAAACGCTTATTCAGGCCGGAAGCTGAATCCTGCTGCATCTCGCCTACTCATAACCTTGCGCCCGATAGACCTCGCGTCCGCCGACCCAGGTCGACAACGCCTTCATGTCGCGGATCGTCTCCGGCTTCACTGTGAGGAAATCGTCGGTCAGCACGGCGAAGTCGGCGAGCTTGCCGGGCTCGATCGAGCCGCGCGTCCTTTCCTCGCCGATCAGTTTGGCGTAGTTGATGGTGACGAGCTTGAGCAGCAACGGCCGCGAGGCGATCTTTTGGTCCGCGCCGTAGACGCCATCCGAAATCGTGTCGCGGCTTGCCATGTGATAAAGATTCCAGAACGGATTGAAGGGGACCACAGGGCTGTCGGTGCCGCCGGCGACGAGCAGGCCCGCGTCGAGATAGGTCTTGACCGGTGTCACCTCGCTCGCGGTTTCCCAGCCCCAGTATTTCTTCAGCACCGGTGCTGCCAGATAGAGGTGATCCTGCGCCGAGACCGCGATGTCGAGCGCCTTCAGGCGGGCGACCTGCTCCGGCCGTGAGACGAAGGCGTGCTCGACCGACCAGCGTTTGCCCTTGATCGAAGTGTCCTTGTCGGCCGCGGCGTAAGCGTCGAGAACTTCATCGAGCGCCGCATCGCCCACGGCGTGAGTGATCACATGCCAGCCTTGGCTGTTCAATTCGCGCACGACCTCGGTGTAGGCCGCCGGCGGCGACACGGTAAGGCCGGTGAACGTCCCGCCTTTGCCATAGGGCTCAAGATAGGGCTTTGACAAATGGCCGCCTTCGAATCCGCCGTCGACGAGCAGCTTGACGCCATCGACCTTGACCCAGTCGTCGCCTTCGCCTTGATGTGTCCCCCAGGCCTCGATCGCCTTGCGCGCGGCCTCGGCCGAACGCAAGGAGAAGCCCGGCATGTAGACAGTCCAGCGCAGCGTCAGCTTTCCTTCCGCCTCCGCCTGCTTCATCAGATGGTAGGCCTGGATCATATCGCCCTTGTAGGCGCCGGGAATGCGGAGCGCGGTCATGCCATAGGGGGCGACGGCTTTTTGGGTTGTCAGAATATCATCCATACCGACCTGCTTCGGGCGCGGCAACGTCACCAGCGCCTTGGCCTCGTCGAATAACTCGCCGGTCAATTCGCCAGCACTGTTACGGCTGATCGCGCCGCCCGCCGGCACCGGCGTGTCCTTGCTGATGTTCCATTTCTTCAACGCCGTGATGTTGAGAATGTATTCGTGCCCGCCGCGCACCAGCACCACCGGCTTATTGGGCGCCGCCTGTTCGATCTCCTCGGCCGTGGGCAGGCGCTGTTCTTTCAATTGCGCCTCGTGCCAGTCGGAGTTGGAGACGATCACGGTGTCCGCAGGAGCCGCGCTCGCGGCGTTGGCGACGGTCGTCAGCAACTCGCCAACGGAGCGCACATGGCTGAGGTCGACACCGGGACCCCCGCCTTCGTTGTGGAAGTGGTCGTCGGTGATGCCAGGCGAGACGAAGCGGCCCTTGAGGTCGATCACTTTGGTTTGCGCGCCCACATAGCGACGCACGTCGCTGTCGGTCCCGGCCGCCACGAAACGGTCGCCCGTAATTGCGAAACCTTGCACCACATGATCGCCGTCGTCTGATGTGAAGACCTTGCCGTTGACGAAAACGATGTCGGCGGGGGCGGGGGATTGGGCCTGCGCGAGATTTGTGGCGGCGATGAAGGCCGCGGCGATCGCGAGGCCGGTTCGCAGTTTCATGGGCAATCCTTCTTATTGATTTGGATGGAGAGAGTTCGCGGTGGCCGCTGGCTCTGAACCAATAGCAGAGGGGAAGGAGCTTCCAAAGCGGGCGTTGCAGTCCCGAGTTTCACATGTCAAAACGGCGAATTTGGGGCCTCATGGTTCGAGACGCACGGCGTTGCCGCGCTCCTCACCATGAGGGTTTAGTTTTGCGCCACTTGTTTTAGCCTCATCCTGAGGAGCGGCTGAAGGCCGCGTCTCGAAGGATGATCTACGCAGATATTTGCGGCCACGCCTTTTCCTTCTCGCGACGCGAATTGCGCCCGAGCCGTTGCCGGATAGTGGCCCTCGTCGGTGAGGGCGCAGGGATTAATGCCGGGTGTCCTAGCGGTCCAATTCGCACTTTCATGGCGACTCCTTCTCATGTCGGGCACTTTTGCGAATGTTAAAATCAATAGCAAGGGCGACCACTAGCAAATATAGGTTTCTAGTGGAGTTTAGGATTTTGACAATCCCGTTCTCGCTATACGAACTCGCGGCTGGGACTTGCGAATGTCCCTCTTTGCCAAATCCACTCCACTAGCCGCACCCATAGCCTCGCGTGCAAATAAAAAAAGCACACGAGTTAGTCCACCACAGGTACTGCCGGATCATCCGGCTTTTCCCACGCGATGAGTTGACGGCTTATTCCATGTTCTCCCCGGAGACCGGCTTTATTGTCTCCGTCGCCTGGCGGGTACTTCCGCGAAGCTTGACGCCAGCATCGGGGCGACAGGACCGCATGGCTTTGCCGTACGCTTTCGCGCCGTTCGTCCTCAAGGCACCAAAGCGTCCACCGCATCCCGCCCAACGTTCGTGACGATGGCCAACGTCCCTCTTTCGGGCGAGACGGGCGAATTTGTACGAGTGATTTGCCTGACGACGGGTTAAGCGAAATATTTTCGCACCCGGACTGGACAGATCAAATCAATTGAAGCGCCTCAACAAATCAGCGTTTTGGCGCACGCGATCTCGACAGCTTCGAAGTCAGCAAGTGAAGCATCAAGCCGCAAAATCAATCCTTATCAAGCAGGCGAAGCTTCGTTGAGCAAATAATTCGACAACGACGGAGGAGAAATCAATGGCATCATTCGTCCTTGTTCCCGGAGCTGGCGGCATGGCTTGGTATTGGCACCGCGTGGTTCCGCTTATTCACGCGGCAGGACACGAATTTATCACGGTCGATCTGCCTGGCGACGACACGCAAGCGGGTCTCGCGGCGTACGCGGACATCGTCGTTCGAAGGATCGCGGAACGAAGTCGCGTGATTCTGGTTGCTCAGTCGCTAGGCGGCTTCACGGCACCGCTTGTTTGCGCGCGTGCGCCCGTGCGGATGGTCGTGTTCGTCAACGCGATGATCCCAAAGCCCGACGAGACTGCTGGTCAATGGTGGGGCGCAACAAGCGCGATCGAAGCGCGGGAACAAGCTGCCACGCGCCGCGGCTATGCGACGGAATTCGATCTGGGAACCTACTTTCTGCATGACGTGTCGCCGGACGTACTGCGTGCTGGTCCGCAACGACCCCGTGAGGAAGCCGAGATCGTGTTCAGCGAACCCTGCCGCTTCACGCGCTGGCCTGACATCCCTATTCATGTTCTTGCGGGAAGAGACGACCGCTTTTTTCCGATCGAATTTCAACAGCGTGTCGCGCGTGAAAGGCTTGGAAAGAAGGTAGAGGAAATTCCCGGCGGTCATCTCGTCGCCTTATCGAATCCTGAAGGACTGACTGAACACCTTCTTACGTACGAAAGAGGCCTGACACGCTAATCCCCCGCCGTTGTCTCTTGAGCGCAACCTTGTCAACACCATCTCCACGATCGGTCTCAAGATCAGTTCTTTCGAATAAAAGCGGGCCAGCTTTCGCGAAATGTCGCTCGATCGGGAAAGATCGGAAGTGTCTGGCACGCCGTCTGGACGACGCGATTGCCCCCTAGCGGATATTGCCGCCTTGATGGCCACCAACAATTGCCGTGACCCAACGGAACCGAAGGGCAATCGGTAAGGAGCCCTGACGGTTAACATAGCTATCGGATTTAAGGCCTCTCGGAGTAGCATGCTGGCTCACCTGAGCAAGGGATGCACGTCAACCGCCGGCAGCAACAAAAGATCGAATCGAGAAATACCATTTCCGAATTGGAGGCCGTCTATGAACCAAGTACAAGTCGAGCAGAAAAGCTATCAGATGCCGCCGCAGGAGGGGTTTAGCGTCGCACACTTTCTCACCGTCGCCGACGTCGAGCGGTCGCTTCGATTTTACGAAACGGTCTTCGGAGGTCGCGTTCTGAGCAGAGGCGACGGCAGCGGTGCGCCGGGGTACATCCAGATCGCGAACACGTGGCTCCTTGTTAACCCAGGGGGCGGTCCGACACCCGACAAACCATCGGTAACGCTCAGCGTCCCCGCCAATCCCAATTCAGTCAGCAGCTTTATGAATATCCGCGTTGCAGATATTCAAGCGTGTTATAACCTTTGGCGAAGTCGGGGAGCCGAGTTTATCACAGAGCCGAAGCCCAAGTACGGCGAGACGCGCTGCTACATTCGCGATCCTGATGGCTATATTATAGAAGTTGGGCAAAGCAACCCGGGCGTTGCTTACGGTTAAGCAACAGGACGCCTCAAAGCGTGTGTGGTGACCGCGTACACTCCCAGTGAGCTGACCCTATGAAGTCTGAGAGGGATGGCATCAACCCTGCGGCCAAGCCAAGCGGAACGGGTTGCGTCGAATGCTCGGCTGTGGGCGGCTGGTGGCTGCATCTTCGCAGATGTGTCGAATGCGGGCACGTCGGCTGCTGTGATGCTTCACCAAATCAGCATGCATCGAAACATAACGCGGCTACGGGTCACCCGATAATCACGAGCTTCGAGCCGGGCGAGCGATGGTTTTACGACTATCGTACTGGGGAGTTCTTCGCCGGCCCGAAGCTTCACGCCCCTCACTCGCATCCGTTGGATCAACCGGTGCCCGGACCGGCCGAAGCGGTGCCTTCAAACTGGCAGACTCTGCTTCACGAATAGGGGCGGCTCTTTGGTGTTGATGTCCGCTACTAGCAGGCACAAATGCGAAGTGCCAACCGTATTGAGCAATGTCCGCTTTCAGGGGTGACCCAGAAGACATTGCTCACACTGAGTTCTTCTCAGTATGACCCGAAGGCGACGTTCGGCCAGCGACCGCAATGATAGCCTTCGTGGGGATCAGGACCATGATTTCCCACAGCCGGGACAATCGTCAGAGTGCGACTGTTTCCTCGACTTCATGTTTCAGCGGTGTCCCCTCAGCGGACAGGGTCATTCGCAGTTTGAGCTTGCCACCCTTTACTTCCCCCCTGCGCACCAGGTTCTCGATTTCACGCTGCGATGAAACTCCGACATGCTTCAAAAATTTACGGATAGCCATATTGAAGCGGTCTTCATCGAACTCGGCGGTCATGGCTGTTCTCCCTGAGTGGTCTGCTTTGAGTTAGCTTCTAATTCGTTGAACACGCGCCGGTCGCGGGGTTTCCAGAACCTCTGACAGTTCACGCACAAGCTTTGACGTAAGCTCATCGTCAAACAGAAAATGCAAGGCCGATAGAGGGTGAAGTCGAAACCCTACCAGCGCATCTCCGCTTTGGTGGTCGATGGCGACCTGAAACGACGGCCTCCCTTCCAGCAGCGGGCGCTCAGGGTCTTGAAGTAGCTCGCCCTCGGGCGGAGGAAGACGGGCCAATTCTTGAAGTCCCATAACGACCAACGCGCTCGCCATACGGCGATCAAGTTTGAAGTGAACTCGCTCGCCCTTGTCGTCCTCGATCTTAAAATCGAGCGCGCCACTAATGGCATTGACCTCTATCTCTGCTGGCATGCTCAGCCCCCAACACGATGAGGCCTGACCACTCCACCGACGGAGTAGGCATGATCCAAGTATGCTGTATGATCGTGGAAAGTTGTCATAGGGCACAGTCCGGCGCATCTCGCCGTTGGGGGATGATGCCCAAACCATGCAGCCTTTGGCGCATGGTCCCGTCGTGCCGGTTTGCTTCACTGCGTGCTTACGGCACGCCGTGGGGTGACATGATGTTAGCTAGAAATTCAACAAAGTCTAGGCCGCATCAGCGGACGGCCTCTTTCCGTCTCGGTATGTCGGCTATGCGCGACAACTCGCGATCAGACGTTCGTGCCAAACCAATGATTGACCCGCCACAAACCAGAATGCGGCTAGAGGTTCATAATTAGCTGTTGAACGCCGTTTTACAAGCCAGAGATAAAGCGGGATTCAACATCCAAAAGCTGGACGAATTGAGTGATGATAATAAAAAAGTGCCCCGCGTGAGCAGGGCTGTTTTGTTCTGACATCGCGGGGTAGGTCTTACTGATTTGTCGGGGTCATCTTTGCGGCAAGGCCAGCAAATGGCTTGTAGGATTGCTTGGCAAGATCGCCGTACAGCGCGCCAATCTTCTGCAACTCCGTCACGAAGGTTTCGTAAGCCGTCTTCGCGAATTCGGTTTGAACTTCAATCGCCTTGTCGAGCGATCTGACGCCTGACAGCTTCTCAACAAAGGCTTTTGTGTCTTCAAACGATTTCTTCGTATAGTCACCATAGGCAGTGGCAATCGCCTGAAAGCTGGCTGATGGCGTCCCTGTATCAAGCCGCTTTTCGCCATCCTGTTGATGTGAAAAATTCTTAAAGCTGTTCTGGTTTTCATTGGACATTTTGAGTCTTTCGTTTTTGTTTCGCTTCGAAACCAATGGCGCGGATTACCAATGGTTCAGTTCCCGGTTGTTCGTTGGTCGGTCATTGTGTGTTCATGTGATGATATCGGAACTCAAACTTAGGCTGTCGCGCGACCCAACTGGTCGATACAAGCCCGAATATGTCAGGCGGACCTTGGCCAGCAATGCAAACTGCCATTTTCTTTTATCGGAACGGCGCGGACTCAGAGCCGTTGTTACGGTGTTCCCATGAAAGGAAACAACATGACGAACCAAAACCAACCCGGCCAGCAGAATCAAGCGCCGGGTCAGAAGCCCGGTCAACAAGGCGGCGGCTCGAAACCGGGCCAGCAGAGCCAGGCTCCTGGCAAGGACAATAGAAATCCTAAAGAGCAGCTCGACCAAACGAGCGACACCGATACGTAAGTAACAGAAACGGCCCGCTTCGCGGACCGTTTTTTTGTGCCATTCCGCGGTCAACTCGCACTCGGCATTTCCAACCACGCTCAGTAAAATTGAGTATGGAGAGTCGACTTCTGTTGTTGGCACCTTTGAGACATTCCGAGGACACTGAGAGTGTCCGGAGTTGGAGGCAGACCAGAAGTGATCGGTACGCCGTCAAGGCGACGCAGATGACCCTAAATGTTTGCAGCCGTCTGCTTTGCCGCGAAAGCGCAATTGAACGGACTACTACATTAGGTAGAATGACAGGCGCTTTCACCCGTATTGGGAGATGCTGCTAATGATTGACTTCAGTCGCCGTCGTGTACTGGCCGGCACTGCAGCCGGGCTCATTGCGCGTCCCGCTTTTGGCCAATCTGCAGCAAATGAGATGAACGAAAGACTGTCCCGGGCCCTGCAGGACGGGAAAGTGATCGGCATGCACGCGCTCTTGGTCGCTCAGGGGAGCAACCTGCTGTTGGAGCAATACCGGCGAGGCTACGACGAGGCCTGGGACCGACCGCTCGGTGTGATCAACTTCGCGCCCGACGTGCTGCACGACGTGCGATCCGTGTCCAAGAGCGTCGTCGGTCTGCTGTATGGGATGGCGCTTGCAGCGGGCAAGGTGCCACCGCCTGAAGCGAAGCTCTATGATCAGTTCCCGGAATATCAAGACTTGGGCAGGCAGCCAGGCCGGGATCGGCTCACCGTGCGTCACGCACTTAGCATGACGCTCGGCTTGGAATGGGATGAGCTTACTGTCAGCTACGGCGATCCGCGCAACAGCGACATGGCTATGGAAGCGGCACCTGATCGTCTGCGGTTTGTCCTTGAGCGACCGATCGTGAGCGAACCCGGCGAAAAATGGAACTACTGCGGCGGCGCTACCGCGCTACTCGGTCGTCTCATCGCCAAAGGTGCTGGCGAGCCCCTCTTGGGGTACAGCCGTCGCGTTTTGTTCGAGCCGCTGGGCTTTGGCCCGACAGAGTGGACGCAAGGGCGGGACGGCGAGGCTCGCGCGGATTCGGGCCTGCGGCTTTTGCCGCGCGATCTGCTCAAGCTTGGCCAACTCATGCTTGCGCGCGGTACATGGAATGGCAATCAGATCGTTCCAGCCGAGTGGATAGCGCGTATCACCACGCCCGCAGCCGCAATCGATCCTGGCCGCAGCTATGGGTACCATTGGTACCTGGGTGATTTTCCCGCCGGCCAGCCACAGCAACTGTATCATTGGATCGGCGGTATCGGCTGGGGCGGCCAATACTTGTTAGTCTTTCCGAAGCTGGATCTCGTCGTCGCAATGAATTGCGGCAACTATCAGCGATCGCTAGCCGAGCAGACCGCGGTGGTGCGCGCCGTTGTGGCCGGCGTGGTGTTGCCAGCCTTCATTTGATCGCACATTTTAGCGGAAGTCGGGCCTGCGCCACTGGCGGCAATTTTGACCATATCGCCTTTTGGCAGATTTTGTTCTCTAATTCCGGGTCTGGGTGTCAAGCTCTCCAACGATCGTCTTTGCCGGGCCCACTGTTCTCTCCGCGGTAGGGGTGAACCCTCCGCATGATGGCGTAAGGTGACGCTGGCGGTTCAATGTTGCAATCGCGGTCGTCCTTTCGGACGCGCGCAAAAAATCTGTCGAACTCACCATCGCCATCGTCCCGGCTGGGACGTCTTTTCCCGCCGTTTGGCAGGAACTCGGTAACGCCCGCGCTAGGCAGCAATCTCCATTTTCGACCAGTTGAACTCGGTTCCCTCGATCCACATGCGATGCAGAATAACCGCGAGCTTACGCGCGACCGCAACCTTGGCCTTGCGGAGCCCGTTGCGCTTGGCGAGCCGTATCCCCCAAGCCTTCACAGCGGACCATTTCGGGACGCGCGTCAGCAGAACCCCGGCTGCTTCAAACAGATAACTTCGTAGCATCGCGTCGCCGCACTTCGAGATGCGACCGGTCCAATCGACCTCTCCGGACGCATGGCGTCTACTGGTTAGCCCGACGTAAGCACCCACACTTCTCGACCGCGCAAACCGTGCCGGATCGTCAATCGTTGCCTTGAAGGCGAGCGCGGTGATCGGACCGACCCCAGGGGCGGTCATAAATCGACGAACCTGCGCATCGTGGCGGGCCAGTTTCATAACCTTGCGGTCAAGTTCACTGACCTGCTGCTCGACGGCATTGCGCGCTTCAAGCAGCGGTCTGATCGCAGCTCTCAGCTCAGGGCGGCCCTCGATCAACTCCTCGGCTCGCACGGCGAAGACATTGAACTTGGCACGGCCGATGACGAGACCGAGGTTCTTCAGAAGGCCACGAACATGGTTCTCGAGATCGCGCTTGATCTTGATCAGCAGCGCCCGGCTGGCCAGTAGCGCCCTGACCGAGTGGCTGCCGATATCCTTGACATGCACCTCCTTGAACCAACCCGTCTGCATGATGCGCGCGATCCCGATGGCATCGTTGCGGTCGCTTTTGTTGATCTGCATCTTGAGCACTGCCTTGGCATGACGCGCGTCGATACAGATCACCGGCAGGCCAAGTCGCTTGAGCTCGGTCCACAGCCACGTCGACGTCGGTCCAGTCTCGAGGCCGATACGTACTGCACTCGGCGCCTTCGACCGCACGTAAACTGAGATCGCTTCAGGATCTGAGTCGACCACGCCCTCTCGCACGACCAGCCCTGCCTGGTCCACCACGCAGATCGATGTCTGCTTCAACGACACGTCCAGTCCGACATAGTATTCCATTGTCGCTCTCCATCGTTGCAAGGCCACATAGGGGCGCCCTCATATGTTCCTGGAGAGCTGATTCCCTTGCCTTTGTCTGGCTCGATCCCGGAATTACCCCATGTTGCAAAAGTCAGTTGAGAGATGCTGCGAAGCGTGATTCCGTTGTGGTGACGCGAATCGCGGCGAGGTCGATCCATGATGGGCCGTCTGAAGAGTGACCAAGGTCAACTGTTCTACGAGTTTCATCTCAGCGACGCGGTTCCCGAAGATCACCTGGTACGGAAGATCGATGCTGCTCTCGATCTTTCCTGGCTTCGCAGTGAACTTGCACCTCATTATTCGTCTATGGGTCGCCCGTCGATTGATCCGGAACTGATGATCCGGATGCTGGTCGTGGGGTATGTCTTTGCGATCCGCTCGGAGCGGCTGATCTGCCGAGAAGTGCAGGTGAACCTCGCCTATCGCTGGTTCTGCAAACTCGGCATCGAAGACGCCATCCCGGACCATTCGGCGTTCTCGCGCGCCCGCAACGAGCGCTTCCGCGAGGGTGAGGTTTTCCGCCGTGTATTCGAACGGGTCGTCGAGGCGTGCATTGCAGCTAATCTGGTTGGTGGCGAAGGCTTTGCCGTCGATGCGAGCCTGATCCAGGCTGATGCCAACAAGCAACGCTCGATCGCGGGTCAGGATTGGCGCAAGGATCGCGATCCGGCGAGGTCCAGCCGCGCGGTGAAGGAGTATCTGGCGACCCTCGACGACACGGCATGGGGAGCAGCAACCGATGTTGTGCCGAAGTTCGTCTCGCCTTCCGATCCCGCGGCGCAGTGGACCGGAGCGCACAAGGGGCCGGCATTCTTCGCTTACTCCGACAACTATCTCATCGACGTGAAGTTCGGCGTCATCGTTGACGTCGAGGCGTCCCGCGCCATTCGCCAGGCCGAGGTAGGCGCAGCAAAGACCATGATTGAACGGACAGAAGAACGCTTCGGTCTCAAGCCGGAGCGGCTGGCTGCCGATACCGCTTACGGGGCGGCCCCGATGCTGAACTGGCTGGTCGAGGACGAAGGGCATCGCGCCACATATTCCGGTCAACGACAAGTCGAAGCGGGACGACGGCACCTTCTCGCGCAACGACTTTCAATATGATCCGACCAGCGACCTTTACCGCTGCCCGGGCGGAAAGCAGCTCAGAACGAGCGGTACCGTGCATGAAGGAAAGACGCTTCTGTATCGCGCAAGCAAGCTCGACTGCGATGTATGTCCGCTCAAACCGCAGTGCTGCCCAAAGGAGCCGGCACGCAAGATCCCGCGCGACATCTATGAACACGCCCGAGACGTTGCCCGTTTGCTCACCGGTACCGAGGGCTTCGAGCAATCGCGGCGCGAGCGCAAGAAGATCGAGATGCGGTTCGCGCATCTGAAGCGCATCCTGCGGCTCGGTCGGCTTCGACTGCGAGGCCCGCGAGGCGCCCAGGACGAGTTTGTTCTTGCCGCCATCGCCCAGAACCTGCGGCGGCTCGCATCGCTGGTTGCCCGGCCGCCGCCATATCCGGTCCTGTGCACTGCGTAGCATCGGAGTTGCGTAGAGAGCGTCAAGACCGGCAAATCAAAGCCGGGTGCCCTCAGCCTAATGACTGATGGCTATCCATCCGAGGCAACCGACTTCTACAACACTATCGGCACTTTTCGGACATGGCGGGTCTCGCCGACGATGTCCGCTCCTGAGGGTTGAAGCGACATACCGTTAAGGCTGAGTGATAGCTGCGACGTCTTCAAAGTGACTAGATTGGGTCGCCACAATTGCTGGCATTCCAATCGTTGGAATGGGCATACCTTGTCTGCCGAGCGCCAAAGGGAGTGAAATCAGATGCTTATGTCTCGAGTTCTCCGGGTACCATTTGCAGCGGCAACGGTTCTCGTTGCTTTGCTGTTTTCCGCGCCAGCTTTGGCGCAGGCGCATATCCGTGGCACGCTAACTGCCGCGAAGGACGGAACGATCGACGTTCAGACCGCCAAGGGCGAAACTGTATCGATCAAACTCGCCAGCGACGCTGGCCTTTTCCTGGTGACGAAGGCCGACATGAGCGCCATCCAGACTGGAAAGTTCGTCGGTATCACGTCTTTCGAGGAGAACGGCAAGCGCGTCGCACGTGAGGTTCACGTGTTTGACGAAACTTTACGCGGTCTGGCCGAGGGGCACTATCCATGGGATCTGGAAGCCAAGCCAAACATGATGACCAACGCCAATATTTCCAAGGTCGAGGAGGTAGGAACGGACCGGGTGCTCCTGCTTAATTACAAAGGCGGGGAGCAGAAGATCACCATCCCAACGAGCGCGACGGTTGTCGCCTTTGACAAGGCGCCGGCCGACCAGCTCGCAGTTGGGCGCAAAGTCTTCATCGTTATGAAGAAGGACGCTCCCGAAGCCGCCGCGGTCGTGATCGGCGCGGAGGGCGTGAAGCCGCCGATGTGACGACGCTGTAGTCTCGGCGGGGCGATCGGCCGTAGGTCTGATTGATCTATCGGCACACGGCGCTGCGCCCTTCCAATGCGCTAGCTGTTCATAGCCGCGATCAAGGAGGCGATCTCGATGGTCGCGAAATTGCAGAAGGTGTCCGAGACCGCATAGGGAAAGATGATCTTGTCCCGATGGCGCAAAGCGCCGCAGGTATAGACGACGTTCGGAACGTATCCTTCGCGTTCGGAAGGGTCCGGGCGCAACAACGGCTCGCGCAGGCGGCCGAGCACCTTCGAAGGATCCTTTTTGTCGAGCAACGCGGCCCCGATCGAATATTTTCGCACCGGGCCGACGCCGTGCGTCAGCAACAGCCATCCTTCATCGAGTTCGATCGGCGATCCGCAATTGCCGATCTGTACGAATTCCCAGGGGTATCGAGGCTTCAGAAGCGGCTGGCCGCCGTCCCACGTATGGAGATCGTCGGAATAAATCAGATAGAGGTTTTCGTTATCCTGGCGCGCGATCATCGCATATTTGCCGTCGATCTTTTGCGGGAATAACGCCATGCCCTTGTTGCGCGCGGCACTGCCCTTCAAGGTCGATAGCCGGAACGATACAAAATCGGACGTCTCGATCATCTCCGACCGGATCGCCCGTCCGCTGTAGGCGGTGTAGGTCGCGTAGTAGACCTTCTGTCCGGCATCGCTGAATTGCACAAAGCGGGCATCCTCGATCCCGTTCGATTGCGCTTCGGTAATCGGAAAGATCACCCGCTCGCTGATATCCTCGCCGGCCGTGAAACTGACGTCGATATCGTCGCCGCCGGCGCCCGATGTCAGCCTGACAAGATCGGGGCTGGAGGCAAGACGCGCCGCCGGGTCGATGTTGATAGCCCCGTCTGCCGCAATAAACCCCGAACGAAATGTCAGGGAAGATACGTGGCCTTCGCCAACGGCACGAAGACTGAGGATGAAACGAAGACTGCCTTCCGGCGTTCCGGACTGATCGGGATGCGCGACGATACTCGGATTGAAGAGTGCCGACGCCTCGAACGAATATTCATTGAGAAAATAGGCGCCCACGAGCCGACGCTGCACCAGCGTGAACGCGGCATGGTCGGCCAGCGCCTCCTCCATCTCCGCGGCGCGTGCCTCGAAGGCCTGCAGCAGGTTGCGATGACGGCCGAGGAAGTTCTCCAGCACATCGGCCAATTGACTGTCCGTTGTCTCGGGGTCGAGCGCGAGAACCCGCTCGACGATATGGTTGGCGCGGACCTTGTCCGTCGGATTGAGGTCGCGCGGCTCCGTCGCCGGCTTGAAAGGCCGAACGATCACACGGGTCGGATCCGGCCGCAGATGAAGGGCCTGGCGATTGAGGACGGGAGATTGCGACAAAAACGGCCTCGGTTGGTTGAAGGAGGGAATCGTGATCGGCGCCGTCAAGCGACCAGCGGAGCAGGCTTGGCGCGGCTTTCGCTGAGGCGGGCGATTTCTCGAATCTCGGAAAGGCCGAGCAGGTACGACACCACGGATTCACCCCCGCGATTCTCATTGGCACGGTCGGGGTGCAGGCCATCGCGGCAGCTTCCGGTTTCCAGATCGACCAGGGAGACCGACAAATCATTGCTGCCAAGAAACCACGCGAATACCCGCGCCGCTTCAGCTTTCCAATCGACATCATGATCGGCGCGCCACGCGGCGAGGCAGGCCGCGATGGTCGCCGCAGCCTCCAGCGGCTGCTGGTCGAAGGCTTGCGGCGGTTGGCGCCTGTCACCAAATCCTGCCGTCCCAACCGGTCGGAACTGGCCCTTCGCAGAAGTTTGCCGGGTCACAAGCCAGCGCAGCGACTTCAGACCGGTATCGACATAACGCGATGTCTTGCTGGCGATGCCGGTTACGATCAGCGCTTGCGGCAATCGGGCGTTGTCATAGGCGAGCCCCTCCTCAAACCAAACCCAGCCGTCGGTTGCGACGGCATCGAAAATCGAGATCAATCGATCGGCCAGCAATGTGCGCAGACGGGTCGCGCGGACGTCGTCCGTAACGGCCGTGCAATAGGCGTCGAGCCCGAGCAGGACAAAGGCCCATGCCCGCGGCGAGCGAAAGCCTTCCGCCGCAGCCAGCGCTTCGGAAAACAGCGATGCGGCCCATGAGCGCCGCGACAAGTTAGCGTCGGTGAGTGCGCACACGCCCAGGGCCCAGAGCGTTCGTCCGTGGCTGTCCTCCGATCCCTTGTCCTCCAGCCAGCAGCGATTGTAGCCCATGAAATTGCGAAAGCGTTGCGCATCCGGATTCCAGGCGTGCTGAACGAAGGCGGCAAACCGCGCCGTCAGGACTTCCGACAGCCGCTGTTCGCCGGGGTTGTTGAGGGCGCAGGCCAACAGCAGCGCCCGGGCGTTGTCGTCGATGCAATAGCCGTGCGCGCGGTCCGGCACGCTATGGACTGCATGCTGAAACAATCCGGTATCGTCGCACATCGACAGGAAATGGCCGATCTGCATTTCCGGCGGCGCGCGGCTGTCGCGCAAGAGCGTGCTGGTATCCGAGCGCGCGATGGTCTTGAGCCGATGCCTGCGTCCGGCATTTTCAAAGACCGACATATAGCGCTCGGCAGTCCGTTCCCATGTCATGGAGCGGCTACTCGAATAAGCGCGCTTACGCATCGCCTGCCGCAGCACGTCGTTGGTCAGGAGCTTTGCGATTTCAACGCCGAGCGCGGCCGCGTCGCCGAAAGGAACCAGAATGCCGCGGCCGTCCGCCAGCAGTTCGCGGGCATGCCAATACTTGGTGGAAACCACGGCTTTGCCGAGCCCGAAACTATAGGCGAGCGTGCCCGAGGTCATCTGGGCTTCATTCAGATACGGCGTTACGTAAACGTCGGACATCGAGATAAATTCAAGCAGCGTCTTCTGGTCGACGAACTGATCGAGAAACACCACGTGATCCGCGACGCCGGCCTGGCGCGCATGCGCCACCAGGCTCTCGCGATAGGTTTCGCCCTGATCGCGCACGAGGTTGGGATGCGTCGCACCGAGCACGACATAAACAGCGTCGGGCCGGGTTTTCAGGATCGAAGGCATCGCGTCGATCATGACATCGATGCCTTTGTTCGGCGAGAGCAGGCCGAATGTCAGGATGACGGACTTGTTGCTGAAGCCGAGTTTTGTTTTGGCCGCGTCGGGCTCGACGAATGCAAATTCCGGAATACCGTGCGGGATGATTTCGATCTTCTCATCGGCAACCTGATAGATCGAGCGCAACAACTCCCGACCTTTTTCAGCCATCACCACGACCTTGGATGATGCCTCGACAATTCCCGCGATGACATCGCGCTGGGCCTTTGTCGGTTCGGACAGGACCGTATGTAGCGTGGTCACGATCGGGATGGTCAGCCGCGACAGCAGAGTCATGATCCGACTTCCGGCGTCTCCGCCGAAAATGCCGAATTCATGCTGCAACGAAACCGCCTCGAACCCGCCGCTGTTGAGGTACTCGGCCGCCCGCAGGTAATCATCCGGCCGATCGTCGTTGATCTCGAAGCCGACGGTGGACGGGTAATCGTACACCTGACCGTGATCGGTCATCGCAACGATGACGGTTTCCAGATCGCCTCGCGAGGCCGCAACGGCGGATTGCAGATCGGTGGTAAAGGTTGCGATGCCGCAGCGGCGGGGAAGCGAATTTCCGATGAACGCGATACGATTTACGACTGCCAATTTGGGGGCTCCGGTTGTTTGAGCGCGGCACTCTCGAAGGCCGGGGCCAGCGGGGCGCGCGGAGAAGTGTGTGGTTTACGGTTGGCGCCGGCAGCCCCGCGCTCTGTCAGGGCATCGGGGTTTACGTTCGGGCCCGGATAGGCCAGCAACGCTTTCAACCCGTCCCGACCAGCCTCGATTTCGGCATGGTCCGCTTGCAGGAAAGCGGCGTCACCCCGCGTCAGCCTCGTCGAGCCGAGTTGGGCGTGACCTTCGATCGCCAGAAGCCAGGTCTCTTTTGGGGCGTCGAGCGTCCAAACGGAGCGCGGAGCAAGGTCAATTTGCTCCAGGGCAAAGTAGGAATTCGCCGTGAGAACCATTCGCGCGTCGCTCAATCGTTCGGGAGCCGATTGAATTTCGCGAGGCCCTGCGGTTGCCACGGCGACGGCGCTTTCGATGTGCAGTTCGCGCTGCCGTCCATAATCAAACAGCCGGAACGTGGCGTCACTGTGCTGCTGGATTTCGGCGAGAACGATGCCGGCGCCGATCGCGTGAATGGTGCCGGCGGGGATGAAGAAGACATCGCCTTGATGAACCGGGTGCCAATGCACGATACTGGCGATCGAGCCGTCCGTGATGGCCGCTCGCAACTCGGTGGCCGAGCGCCGATAATTCAGCCCCACCGCGACTTGCGCTCCAGCAATGGCGGAGAGGATGTACCATGCTTCAGTCTTGCCGTTGGCAAGCCCGATCGAGTGCGCAAACGCATCGTCCGGATGAACTTGAATCGATAGTGGCTCGGTGGTGAAGAGCAGTTTGAGCAGCAGCGCCGTCCCGGGCGTGGCGAGGCCAGGGCGCTCAAACCACAATTCCCCGATCGGGCCGTCTGTCGTCGACGCCTCGCTCCACGGACGCAGATCGAGGCTGCCCCAGGGCTTCGGTTTGGTTCGCACGATGGCATGTTCGATCGTCAATGCGGCCTCCTGACCTCTGGCGCTACGGATCGAACGGGACCGCCGGCCGGCGCTGCCGCGATGGCGCAGTTAATCTTTGGCCGCCCGCGCAGGACGCGGGCCGATCCAGGCGGGGAGCGCGTCCCATTCGGCCCATCGCATGCGGCGCTCTTCGTCGCCGACTTTGACAAAAACAAAGGGGGCGTCGTCCTGCCCGGTCTTCGATCCAGCGAATGTCGCTGGAAGTCCGTTTGCGTTCCTGACGATTGCTGTATTTGCCACGCCGTCTGCCGCCTGCTTGGTTGAGGCGGGAGCGCAACGCTCTCAGTCACCGGTAACAGCCGAGGGCGGGCGGTGATATCAGGGATATAGGAACTCGCTCGCCCAATAGCGAGGCGAAGGCATCGGTAAAATCTGCCTTATTTGCTGTATCTTTAAGCCGGCACTTCTCTATGGTTGGAGGCCATGACCTCTAAATCGACGAGGGACATTTCTCATTCTCAACCCTGGCCGGCTGATCCCTTTGCGAAGGGTTTTCGGCGATCGGATGTGGCATGGTTTCAACCGATCAGTTCCGGCAAGAGATTCGATCCCGGTTCCAATTGGCGAGTACGCAAGGCCGGAAAGACCTGACCATCGAGTGTGGTGAGCTTTACCGGTCTCTCAGCAAGCTCCCTGTTTTTGATCCATGGATGATCTTCTGCTGCAACGCGATGCGCGCGGAAATGGCAACGACGGATCGTTTGATCTTCGATGACAGCAAGGCAAGCCTGCTGACCATCCACTATGCCTTGCCACGACATCAAAGGCCGCCGCCGAAATCAAATTAGGCCCTGCAAGGTCAGCTAAGACACCGACCAGCCGCTCTCGATGAGCGCCGGACGACTTCCGTTTGTGGTCAGGCTTTGACCATCTCGGAAGTGAACAACCTCCAGCGAACACCGAAATGGCCGACCGGGATCGCGGATGTTAGGCGGTGAAATTCAACAGCCGCGCCGCGGTGCGGCCGAGGATGTCGGACTTATGGTCGTCGGAGAGCGATTGCGACGCGAAAATATGGTCGACCGGTTGCAACTGAAATGGATAGGGATAGTCGCTGCCCAGCACAACCTGACTGGCGCCGACCTGGGCCACCAGATGCCGGATCGCCTCGGGCGTGAAGACCAGCGAATCGAAATAGATCTGCTTGAGATATTCCGTCGGGGCCTTCTCGAGTTGAATATTCGGATTGCAGCTCTTTGGGCTGGCTAGACAGGCATGGT
This sequence comes from uncultured Alphaproteobacteria bacterium, assembly GCA_963775545.1. Taxonomy (GTDB): domain Bacteria; phylum Pseudomonadota; class Alphaproteobacteria; order Rhizobiales; family Xanthobacteraceae; genus Bradyrhizobium. The sequence continues at coordinate 70,228 of CAVZJE010000007.1, read as the reverse complement.
CCGAACGATCGGCGTAGGACGGCAGGTAGCCGCCGCCATGGGCAGCGATCACTTTGAGCTTCGGAAAGCGATCGAATATGCCCTCGAAGATGAGATGCGAGAGCGCGATCGTCGTCTCCAGCGGATAGCCGACCGTGTTGGTGAGCCAACCGTTGCCGGCCAATTTCTTCGCAAGCTCGGGGATGCCCGTCGGATGAATGAACAGGGGCACGTCGAGTTCTTCTGCCTTGGCCCACACCGGATGAAATTTCGGATCGGAAAATGCCTCGCCGTTGACGGTGCCGCCGATCGCGGCTCCCCTAAGCCGCTGTTTCCTCACCGCAGTTTCCAGTTCCTGCACGGCGAGATCGGGTGCCTGCAGGGTGAGCGAGGCGAAGGCGGCAAACCGGTCAGGCTTGGAGGCGCAGAGTTCAGCCAGCTTTTCATTCTGCAGCTTCACGATCTGGCCGGCGACATCACGCTCGCTGCCATACCAGAATGGATTGATCGACAACACCTCCATGTCGACCGCCTGTGCGTCCATGGCGGCGAGCCGCTTGTCGATCTCGATGAAGGCAGCGGCTGCGACCTCGGACCGCGAGCGTCCGTCGACGAGGGTCGGAACCTGGCCGGCGGCAGCACTGGCGCCGAGCAGGGCGCCGGCTTCGGGGAACTGGCAATGGGCGTGCACGTCGATCGTCTTGACTCGTTTGCCGCCGATCATGACGGGTAGTTTCTGCCGCGCCGACTGCTGGCCGTGCGCGCCGTGCAGGAGACCGCAGCCGCAAAAGACAATGCCGGTTGCGGCAGCAGCGCCGCCCGTTTTCAGGAAATGACGGCGTGTGGTCATGCCAATTTCCTCCACGAGTAGTCGGTGATTTCGATGCTCGACCGCAGCGATTGACTGGCAATCGTACTTAATCGGAACTCATGGATAGCATGGGAGAAGCAACGCGGTGAGGTATTTAAATTCTGCCCGGACTTCCTGCGCTCGGAACTGAGACCGTGCATGGTGCGCTGCGGCCCTGCTTACAATCGGGTCCGGTTGATCCTATGTTGGGTACCCGTGGCAGCGCCCTCTCGGAGCGCCTCAATCACCTCTGCGGAATACCGCCCGACCGATCGGGCAGGATATCCGCCATGGCACCAAATCTCCGCAGCTCTTCAGACAACAAGTTACTGGCCGCTCTGCCGCGCGCGCACTTTGACAGGTTGGCGCCGCATCTTCTCCCTGAGGCAATGGTCCAGGGCTTGGTGTTGCGCGAGCCGGGCGAGAGGTTTGATCAGGTGTATTTCCCGCACAGCGGGATGCTTTCCCTGCTCGTGGTTATGCGCAACGAAGAGAACGCGATTGAGACGGCTACCGTTGGCCGCGAAGGCGTTGTCGGAGCCATGACGGGATTAGGCAATTCCAGGTCTTCGGTGCGCGTGGTTGTGCAACTTCCAATGACGGTCTCTACGATAACGGCACCCAAATTCCGGGAGATAGCCAGCAAGAGCGATCCCGTCCGTGACATGTGTCTTCATTTCAATGAAGTTCTGCTGTTGCAAGCTCGGGTTACCGCCGCGTGCAATGTGCTCCACCCAGCCGAAGCAAGATTTTGTCGCTGGCTATTACAATCGGCGGATCGGGCTGAGAGCGACACTGTCGGCCTCAAGCAGGATTTTTTGGCGGAGATGCTTGGCGTGCGACGCACATCGGTCTCCGACGTCGCTGCGAAAATACAAGCCCTTGGAGTTATTACCTACTCGCGGGGAACGATCAAAATCGTTGACCGGCCGGCTTTGGAGCGCCTGTCTTGTGAATGCTATGAGACGCTGTCGGAACATTAGGGCGTGAACCCATAAACTTGGAGCGGCCGGCGGACGTCCGCTTTGGTGCCGATAACGGACTCAACTCGGACATCGCGCCATGTCTGAAAAGCAGCCCACGAACGGACATTAGCGATGTACGCAGGACAAAAGAACCGCCCGAAGGCGAGCTATCATTCAAATCGGAGGCCATCCATGTTGACTGCGCCACCAGTATCTGGTGATGGCACTCGCGCCCTATTTGGCCGTCGTAGTACGCCCAAGGGCGAGGGTATATGGAGGAGGCTGGTACTTCAGGGCCGCCTTGACTTCAACCGATCGACGTCGTCCTTCAATTCATCGGCGCTTTGCTCTGAGCCGTCGAGCATCCAGCGCGGAGGGTCAAACCGGCGCAGCCATTCGATGGGAACGCATTCCTTCGCCCCCGTGAGTACCCCATTCACCCGTTCAGGCACCAACGGGTCCTGCAGTCGCCCCTTTAATTCAGGCGTGCAAGGAGCACCATGAAGTATAAGCTTTTCTGGTTTCTTGGGCCATGGACGACACCGTCCGTCCCCCGCGTCAAGACCGATATACTGATCGGCAGGGACCGTGCACTCCTGGGCGCGCAGGATCGAGCACGAACAAACAAACAATAACGCAACGGTCACCCATTTCATGAAAGACTCCATATTTTTCACCGACGACTGCGCCGTAACCCGACTTGCTTCCAAGGTGCGTTGCGGCGGCGTCTCCAAGTCGGACTTTCGCAGCAGAGACGCGCGTTACCTCGCAAGCCGCGCAGCGCCCGCAGTGGAAGAGTAATCTGACACATTACTGGTCTTTTACCGAGTTCTTCAGGACTGCGTCGATGCGGTTCCGGAGCGTGGCCGGCGGCTTCTCGTCATTCGCCAATCGACTTCGAATGACATTTGTTGCACGCGTGGCTTCGGGAGCGTGACCAAGTGCGTATTCAATTTCGGCAAGAGACACCAGAATAGCCCAGTTGTCTGGATTTATAACTGCCGCCCTTCGAAGGCTCAGGACGGCTGCATGCATTTCGTTTCGTCGTCGCATATCTTCGGCATATTCGTAGAGCAACCCGGGGCTGCTCGGAAGCCGCGACAAGCCCGTCATGAGTGCTTCGGTAGCACCCTCCGTGTCACCCGTCGCGCGGAGCGATATCGCCAGGCGCTGGTAGACCCCACTGTTTCTGGGATCCAACTCCATGGTCCGCCGATAGCTGGCTATCGCTTCGGCATACCTGCCCATAGCATGGTAGATCATGCCCAGAACGAAATTTGTGCTCTGTTCTTTCGGAAAACGATTTACATTTTGCAACTGGAGAGCCAGCGCGTCGTCGAATTTCTTCGCGTTCAGAAGTGCAAACGCCTTGGAGTTGTCCGCGGGAAATTCGTCTCCGCCGAACGATCTGACCCGCTCCGAAGCGGCTTGCGCTTCATCGATGCGACCATCGACGGCAAGCATGTAGGACTTCAGGTTAAAGGCAAATTTCTTTACGATCGGATCTGAACTTGTGAGCGCCACTAACAGGAGCCTCTTTGCTGCCTCTGGATCGCGGTACTCGCGCCAATAGATGCCGGCGGCTATTTCCGGATCGATGCGTTCAAGCAAATTCATGGCGCCCTTCACGAAAAGCCCATCGGGGCCTTCCGTCGATTCCACATCAATAAGAGTTTCCCTTCCTGGCGATCGTCTGAGGCGAAGGCGCGAGATTTCTTCTTCGCCCTGTTTTCGGAGTGTTATTTCACCGGAAAGCTGAATGATATCCCTTCCAAAAAATCGCCTAATGAGCGTTTGAATTGATCGCGCGTCGATCAATCCCGACTGGATTTGTGTGGAGGCGACCTCACCGAGAAAATTGGTGTCGCCTACGTCTGTCTTCGGCTTGCCTCCCAACGATATTTGGTTGAGGTTCGCGATCTCGTCCAGGAGGCGTTGGGTCGCCGCTTCGCTCGAATATCCGCTCTTCTGATAAGAATCGGGCACGCTGATGGGGGTGATCAGGACCGGCGTGTGCAGCATCGCTTGCATGACGATGACAAAACCAATGACGGTTGGCAACGCAACCGACATGATGACAACCGTCGTTTTCGCAAAGCCGTACAGTTCGGAAGTCGTTCGACGCGATATGTGCGAATGGACATGCCGCGGCACCGCAAAAATAACCGAGGTTATTTTTGCGCGCTTGGTGAGCGGATCTCTGTGGCTCGCTTCTAGCATTATCAATACGCCCGCTTCGACGGTTCGATAGCCGCTATTGCCGTGAGGGCACGTAACAGGCGTGTCCAATCAGGCTCGCGGGCAAATCGCCACCAAACAGCCGGGAACCGTCGTTGTCGTTCAATTGATTGAGGGCAGTAACTGGGTCGCCATATATCGCTGACCCTGCGCAGTCAGGTGAACCCCGTCAGGCAACACCATGCCCTTGCTTCGAGCCGCCACGTAATAGGGCGCCGCATTGATCACGCGTATCTTGCGCGCCTGCAGACGCGCGATGATTTCACCCGTCCCCGCCTTTGCTTGCCCAACGGTTGCACCGCGACGGACGTCGTTGCCTCCAATCAACAATATGACGACACGCGTGCCCTGCGGCACGGCGCCGTCCAGCCTGGCCAATACGCCTGCCGTAGTGTCTCCGTAGACGCCTTGATTGCTGACGGAATACTGTTTGCCCTTGGCGTGAAGCATGGCCTCCAATTGCTGCGGAAAGGCTTCCCCGGAACCGACACCATAACCCTGAACCACGCTGGCGCCGAGCGCAACGATTTGCGCATGCGACGACCCAACCCACGCGAATTGGATGGCGAAAAAAACAACGGCGCAGGAAAACGCCCTCATCCCCTTTGTCATGTAACGGCTCATATTTTTCCCCTCGTTTTGAATTTTGCCAAGTCCGAATGCCTTGTGCACCGCAATACACCTGCGTCGCACAACTGCGACACACAGCTCTTATGTCTTGAACAGGTTGTGTGAGAAGCGCTTCAAGCAACTAGCAATGTGGCATTGTGGACGCTCGCCGTTGGCACACTTGCTTGCAGTTTGTTCCGCCATGCTGATTGCAAAACGAGGCGCATCTTTGGGAATTGTAACACCCCGCTTGATAACCGCTCCTAGCATATGCGCCCTGTGCTGCCCAAGCACCGGTAGTAACCGCTCCTATTAACGCTAGTACGGCAATGAATGCTGAGATCCGAAGCATAGAAAATCCTCCAAAAATAGCGAGCGGCCATGCGGCACGAAGAACGCCTTGTGTGTGTCGTTGGATGGAATGCCTACCGCTGGCGCGGGCGCTGTCTATTGAGGTAGCGGCAACTTCGGTAATCGGCCGCTTTGTGACAACGCGCGGGCGCATCATGGTTTGCGCCCATTTCCCATCATGAGCAGCTTTACGTTCAACCGCAAGAGCAAGTAGTGCAGGGAATCGGGCTTGGGCGTGCACGTCGCCATCGCCCTTGCGTGAGGTCCGTTCGGGATCATTCGCGTCGTTCTCACGGTGGGCCTGCCACTTCCGGTCTATCCAGATCAACGGACATCGTCAGACCGCCTGGCTGGTCCGGTTCGTGCCAAACCCGCCCGGTGGCTGCCGCCGACGAGCAGCGCAACCCCCTTTATTCGCAAACACGGGGTGTGGTCGATGCGGTGAGAGAAGGGGCGTCGCTCGTGCCGCGGGCATAGCACAATGAGTAGCCTACCTTTCGACGCGCCACTGTCCTTCTGGCGCAAGACTGACGGAGGCTCCGTTGAGATGGATGGGGTCGCGAACGCGGCCGGTATCAGCCTTGGTTTAGATGACGAAGAACGGGTTTTCGAAGTGCCTGCGCGGCTGTTCGAACAACTGCCGTTTGCCGTTTATGTTTGTGATCGGAACGGTCTCGTTCTGCGGTACAACCGCCGCGCTGCCGAGCTATGGGGGCGGACGCCCAGGCTCGGCGATCCCAATGAACGGTTTTGCGGATCGTACAAAATGTTCCGCCCCGACGGCACGCTCCTGCCGCACCATCAATGCCCCATGGCCGATGTGCTGCGCACCGGGTTTCCGTGCGCGAACAGGAAGTCCATATTGAGCGACCGGACGGCTTGCGCGGCATTGCGCTCGTCGACATCGAGGCCGTCAAGGATAGCGATGGAAACGTTGTCGGCGCCGTCAACTGCTTCCAGGATATAACGGAGCGCAAACGAATCGAAACGCAGATCGTCAATCTGGCGCACGAGGCTGAGCATTGAACAAAGAACATCTTGTCCACTGTGCTGGCAACCGTGCGCCTTTCTCGTTCCGATACGGTTGACGATCTCAAGCAACTGATCGAAGGGCGCATAAATGCCCTCGCCAAGGTCCATGCGCTGTTCGTGCAATCGCGCTGGGCGGGAGCCGAGCTTCACAGTCTGGTCGCGCAGGAGCTTTTGCCTTACTGCGACAAGACGGAGGCGCGCGTGCGAATTGACGGCCCAGCCGTGATGCTGGAGCCCTATTCGGCTCAGGCAATTGCAATTACGTTGCACGAGCTCGCGACCAACGCTGCAAAATACGGAGCGCTATCGGCAGCGGCAGGCCGCGTTGAAATCGCATGGTTACTTATGGCAGACGGACGGCTTGGTTTGCGCTGGGTCGAGTCAGGTGGGCCGTCCGTCACGCCCCCCACGCACCGCGGCTTCGGCACGAGCATTATGGAGAACATAATTGCAGGTCAGCTCAGGGGTGAGGTGCATTTCGACTGGCGCAACCATGGACTTGCGTGCGAAATCACCCTGCTGATTGCATAGCCGCATACCGCCACGCGAGGGTCTTGCCGGCCCTAACCGGCTGGTTTTTCTTCGAGGTCATGCGCGTCGCCACGGTTTTCGTCCGTCTGCTTCGCATCTCCGGGCTTCTTCCCAGCCATGTTGCCAGGATTGAAATGATACTTGCCATCCGGATTTTCGCCCGGCTGCTTCACATTCGGGTTTTTGTTGTTATCGTCGGCCATAAGCGTTCCTTCAGAAGGAGGAACACATCCAACAGCACCGCTGCCCCTTGGTTCCTATCGGCGTCAAACTCCTGCGCGTGGAGTTGCCGAAGGTACCTGAGAGCTTGTCTTCCTAGCTCCGCGAATGAGCAAATACCCGCCTGTGCAAAGAATGCCTCGGGAAGGGAAGGATTTCCGACGGCCCTTGGTATGGAGCACTGGAAGGAACAACCGATCGCGCTGACGATTGGTGGTGATGGCTCGTGGAGGCCCCAATGACCGCCCATGAAAGCGATCTGCCAACAGGGTTGGACAAGGCTGCGGAGGCTGTTCGCGGCGTAACGGAAGCTGTTCAAGCGACCAGCGAGAGCATTGCTGAGGCCATCGAGACGGATCGGCGCCCTGCCGGTTTGCTCGATCAGGTGGCTAAATTGGCCCGCGAAGCGCCTATCAGTGCACTCGCCACCGCTTTTCTGTTTGGTTTCGTATTCGCGCGCCGGCGATGACCTTGGTGCGAGGAATGCCATGGCAGAGGCCGACGGCAGGCTTTGGAGGCCCTAATCCCATCAATGGCCAACGAGGCGATATCTTCGCATCTCGAGCAAGCGGGACCGGCAATAAGACCTGTACAGCGAACTGATGATTGCCCACATGATCGAACTCCATTGTTTGATCATGTGGGCCACGATGGCAGAAGGCCGTTTCGGCCTGACTTCACAGGCGGCTGAAAGTGGTTTCGTGATCGATGGGAATTGTTTCGTCGGAACCTGCGGACGAAGTATGATCGCGAGGCGACACGTCAGCCTTTATGGCAAATCCCCAATCCGAATTGAAGAAAGGAGCGCTCAAAGCGTCACGTCGATCAACGCTCCAATTTGCGGTCTCTCCTTGGTTTCGGTCAACCCGCTGGTAAACTCGACACCCGCTTTTAATCCGGTACGCCAAATGAGGTGGCAATTGAACCACGCGCTACCATCTTCGGTGAGGAGCAAGACGAAGTCGTTCGGCAGGTCTTGATCGTTTTGCAGGACAATACCCGTGCCAAACGCCGAGAGATCAGTGATCGTACATTTTATTGCGGGTATCTTTTTGTCTAGCAATATCCATGCAGTGCATTGTAATTGCCGTCGCGCCTTCCTGCGCAATTCCTTACGGGGACGAAAATTCTCTGCTACAGCGCGGTCGTTCTGCGCGTCCTTCCCGGTGGGTTGTTCGGCGCAGGCAGGATCGATTTGCCTCTCAGATCGTGGCGCGGTGCTCTGCACCGGCTCCCCAAGAGGCTTTTCCGGCGCTTGCGGGTTCGTCTGCTTGTCCGGAAGAACACCGAGAACATGCTGCAGCTTGGCCAAAGTGGCGGCAAGATCAACCGGCTTTGTAACGTAGTCGTTGGCTCCAAGCTCAAGGGCAAGCTTGATATCGTTATGCGCGCTTTTCCCACTTACTATAAAGACCGGTAAGTCGGCCTGCGTAGGGGAGGCACGAATTCTCTTCAACACCTCAATGCCGTCGATCCCAGGCATGATAACGTCGAGCAAGACGGCATCGAAGTGCTGTCGCTTGATCATGCTCAGCGCGGTCAGGCCACAGTCCGCCTCAGCGACCTGAAAGCCACGCTCGCCGAAATACCGGGTCAACAGCTCACGATTATCCGCGTTGTCGTCGACAACGAGCAATGAAACGCGGTGGCGATTTACAGCCCTCATCACCGGATTGTGGCAAAAGGCGATTAGGAAACGCTTTACCGTTACAGTAAATAAAGTTTCTGAATCAGGCGCGATATTTCAAATATCGCGGCGAACTTACCGTTCCTCGGACCAAGCAGGCTCTCCGCATCGGCATATGTACATGCGAATGGTCTTGCCGGTCATCGAGTTGAATATGGTCCGAGCCGTTATCGGGATACTGCCGGCAGCGCTGGCGGGTCTGCGTGGCGGCGGCCGCCTGCGGCTTTGCGGCGACTTTATGCCCGCCCAACGACTGATGATCCGTTGGGTGAAAATTGGGCGATTGAGCAATCTATAGTAAACAGGTGACCAACGCGCGCGACCTCCCAATTCCGCTTCGGCACTGAACGGACGAATCGGGTCGGTCGGTCTCTTGATGTCCGTTGATTAGGTAGACCGGAAGTGGCAGACCCAAGGTCAAAACAGCGCTATTGACCCTTAATTGACTTCGCGCTGCATTGGCTTAGGTGCGGACATCAAGAATTTTGCACCGGAATTGCGGTCGAACAATTCCAGCAGGTTGCGCAGCGGCATCGTGTGTTGGTGGGTTACGCCGCCGCATCAATGCGTCACCACGATGAAATCCGTGTCTTTTCCCGTCTCATGGCTAAATCCGTTGTCGGAAACAATCAATGAAGAGGCCGGCGTCAGTAGTTCAGAGATCCTCTCAACCGTATCGCGGGGTATTTCGATGCGGTCGAGGGCAGCGTTGGCTTTATCGGGCAACGGTACCGATAGGGCGGTTTGCTTCGCGGGCGCTCCGCGCTCTTTCGTGGCCCCCTCGGAAATGCGAGGAAATTCCTCCGGAATCGACACGACGGTCCAGCGAATGGCCGCTCCCTGGTTCTGGAATTCCATTGCGGTAAACACGTGCGTTCCCAGCGGCTCCCCCGGATTTTCGATCGTGACCGGGACATCAAACAACGGCGTGAAGCCCTGGCGCACGAAGAGCTTGCTCAACTTACGACTTACGAAGATGGAGATCGGGAGGACCTTCTGAGGTGCGACTCCAGCAGGAGCCGAGCCTGGAACCTGGAGACTAGTGGCTTCTGGAATCTCGGCGTTGGACACTGGTGATCCATGCGTTGCCGCGGCTGTGCTAATGCTCTTACCCGCGACTGTGGCAGTCTGAAATTCCGGCGAACCGGACACGGCTTTCGGCTCAAAAAGGTGCGGATTGGTTATCTCGACCGGCTGGACATCGTCGTGCACAATGATCACTCGCGTGCCGCGCTTCGTGAGATGCCAGAGTTGAATGGCAAAGTCATTTTTCAAACGGATGCAGCCGTGTGACGCCGGACGCCCAGGCACAACACCGGCATGCAACGCTATCCCTGACCAGGTGATGCGCTGCATGTAGGGCATGGGGGCAGCGCTATAAATGTTTGAACGGTGCCATCGCTGTTTGCTGATCACGTTGAATACGCCGAGGGGCGTAGGATGCCCCTGAGTTCCCGTGGACACCGAAGAGCGTGCGATCAGGGTCCCGTTGTCAAAAAGCGAGACCCGTTGGTCTGCGATCGAGATGATGATCTGGAGCGGGCCCTTCGGAGGGTCCTCGGGCCGAGCGTTCTTCGCCAATTCAGAGTTTGTCTGCCGGTGGTGGTGCTTGTGTTTGAACGGAGCGTAATGGCCTGGCCAGGACGTGTATTGGGGCCAGAACAGAAACTGAGCGTGTGCGATCCCTGCAGAGAGCATGAAAATGGCGAAAGCTATTAATGGAGTCTGCTTCCTCATTCAGTACCTCATGCAGTGATGTTGCATGCAAGGTCCAACCAAAACCGCGGCGTTGCGAACCGCAGCCTCTCCTTTAAATCTGGTCGCAGTGGGTCGAAAATTGGACCGCATTCACAATTACGAGGCCAGTTTGCTGGAAGCAGACAATCGGCATCGCGCCGATCGCCGGGGCGATCAATGTTCGATGGGAGTTGCCGTTGCAACGGGCGCTGTGATCTGGGGCAATGGGTTCGGTTTCGCTCAGAAGATCCTATAATTCACCAACGACAGATCGCTCGAGGGGCCAGCATCCGCGCTTGCGGCCACTCAACCGCGTCTGTCGGTCCGACATAACCGTGACGGGCTCGCCGGGTCCGAAACTCCCCTACACGCTACGTCGGAGAATGCAGACAACTGCTTGCCAGCGCCACGTTGCATTCGGGCAACACTCTTTGGAAAAGTTGATGACCCGCAGTTTGCGCCATTCCGCGGTCATATCTTGACCCGAATAATCAGGCCGTCGCGTGCTTGGCTGTGCAGCATGGCTCAGGTGGAGCCTTTGGAGGCGACGGGATCATGAACCCGCGGCAATCTGCGACAGTGGCGGCGTTGTGCGGAACGATCGTTCTCGCGGGGTGGATCGCTGGCTGGCTGGCGGGCTTCGGTTCGGCCGGTACCGAGAACACCCACGCAGTGCCAATCGAGGACCGCGCAGCATCTCTCGCCGCCAACGCCAGGCTCGTCGACGCACCGCAGGCAATTGCAATGGGCAACGCCGTTGTCGCAAACGCCGCTGTCGCTAGCGCCGAAGTGGCGACGGCCGCCGAACCTGCGGCGGGGACGGCCACCGACACGACGGCGGCCTCGGATAAGCCGGAATTGATCGTCGTGGCCGCGTTGCCCGATCCGTCGCAGACGCTGTCGGCCGATTTACCGCCTGTGCAGAAATCGATGGACCCGGGCCACCGTGATGCCGCGCGACTGGCGCCGACAACGTGCGGTGCATCCGGCAGTGCCTCCAACTCGGGGCCGCAGGATTTCCGGTATCTCATTTGTTATGTCTGGTCCGAACTGCCGCCTGCCGAGAAGCCGGCTGCGATCGTCTTGCGTTCGTTCAAGGACATCCCGGTCGGAACGCCGGTGGAAGAGATCAAGCGCGCGTCCGACGCTTTCGGTCTGGATTTCACTTTCATGAAGGCGGTGGCCAAGGTCGAGTCCGGTTTCGACCCCAAGCAACGCACTGGGTCGTATATCGGGCTGTTCCAGCTGAGCAAATACGAGTTCGGCAAATTCGGCTCCGGAGACATTCTCAATCCCCGCGATAATGCCGTTGCGGCGGCCTACAAGATCATTACCGAAGGCATTCTGTTCGAGTGGGTGACGCACAGGGAGCCGGACTTGAACGATCTCTACCTGATCCACCAGCAGGGCTGGGAAGGCGCCGCGGAGCACCTCAGCCAACCCAATCGCATCGCCTGGAAATCGATGTGCGCCACCAGCGAAGGCAGGGAGAAGGGCGAAAAATGGTGCAGACGGGCGATCTGGGGGAATACCCTTCCGGCCGTCAAAGAAACGTGGAAATCGGTGGAGAAGCTGACGTCGGAGGCGTTCGTCGGAATGTGGCGCGAGCGGGTTGCTCATTTCCAGTCGAAATACATGGGCACCGCGACTGCCGACGCCGAGCGGGCGCACCAGTAAATTTCCGTTGAGTGGTTGGCAGGAGTTGCCGCACCCGCGGGCCGAGCGGGGCCTCACCGCCGCTGCGGCATGTGGTGCCGCTCATCGCTTAGTGGTCGCGCGGATGCACTTTACGTCTAACGACGCGCTCGGATCGTTCCTGCTGCGCGCTAGCGAGGTGATCGATCAAGTGCCGATGTCTGCTTGTGGCAGATACTGTTGAAAAAGTTTTTTTGGGGAGGCGAACGAAATTGTCTAGAGCCGCTGATGCGTTTCGTGCGCAACGATGTGAAGGACCACGTCGTTTCTCAGAAAACGACCACGGACTTTCCCCTTGGCGCTATGCAGCATCCCAGCGGCGGACTTGTCCAAAGATCAACATTTGCGAGATTTTTGGAGTTTTTCGATTTTCGACTTTTTCAACAGTATCGGCACTTTTCAGACAAGGCGCGATGTCCGACTTGAGTCCGCTCTCGGGGGGTAGAACGGAAGTCGGATTTCGGGGCTGTCAGTTCAGCTATTGACCCTGGCGGTGTGAAAACGCTGTGCTGCTGTTATGATTCTCCTGTGATTCTATGGGGGACTCGATGAGACGCTTCGTTGAGGAGGCGGATCGCGGGCATTAGGCGAAAGCGATGGCCTCGATGACCGTCGCCATAAGCCGCGCGTCGGCGTGAGTTGTTAAATCAAGTCAGGCTCTTCTTTCGCAATATCTTCCCCGGCGGGAAGCAATTCCACCGCCCATCTGGTGGGACTGTTCTGTTGCTATACCAAACTGATTTCGCAGAAATTCGGTTTGCAGTTGTATCACTTCGTTTATGTCCTTGGAATGATAGGGACTCGATCTGCGGATTACATCAGGGCCAGCGGTCATGAGCGCCGCACCAACAGGCCGGACACATGACTTGCACCAGACCGCAAGCTGAGAACCAAAAAATCCCTTGACCCGTGGGCGTCGTCCACACATGACCTAATGGACCTTCGTCACAAGCTCCTTTGTTACGCCTCCCTCGCTAATCCCCGCTCATGGCCGCTCCATGCGCGCCAATTAGTTGATTTTAGTGCTAAGACGACAAATTGAAACGAGCTGTACTGCCACCCCATGCGCTCCGGAACACACGACGGATTTTGCACGATACCAAGCGCCACCGGGGGTCTTGCACGGCTTGCATGCGCGCGGCTGCGCGAGGTTGGTAAAGACGTTGCGGCCGTTCTGGCCAAGGTAGGGGCGAGGCCCGAGCAGGTCAACGATGACACCATTAGGCTTGAAGTGCCTAAGCAAATAAGGATCCTTCAACTGGCGTCAGAAGAACTTCAGGATGGACTTCTCGGGTTTCACCTCGCTCGCAATTTCGATGTCCGCGAAATCGGGCTAGTTTATTATGTGATCGCATCGTCGGAACGGCTTGCCGACGCCCTGCTGAACGGAAAGCGATACTGCACGATAATGAATGAGGGCGTCCGCCTTAACGTGAAGCTGGACGATCGAGCGGCCGCAATAGCGCTCGACTATGTCGATGTCGACAGGCAATCAGACCGGCATCAGATCGAGTTCTGGCTGGTGGCGTTGTTGCGGATCTGCAGGCAAGTGACAGATACCAGGTTGGCACCGCGCCATTTGAGGATCAAACACCGGCGTGACGAGACTCCCGCGGAAATGAGGAGCTTTTTCGGATGCGATGTTGAATTTGGCGCTGCTAGCGACGAGATAATTTTTCCAGCATCCGTAGCATCCCTGCCCATTGTGGGCTCTGACAACTACTTGAACGATCTGTTACTGCGATACGCGGAAGAAGCGCTCGCCGACCGTCCGCAAGAGCGCGCCTCTCTCCGATCGGCCGTTGAGAGAGTCTTGCCGCAGCTACTCCCACATGCCAAAGCCAGCGCATCGAACGTCGCCCAAAAGCTCGCCCTTAGTAAGCGAACGCTGTCACGCAAACTTCACGATGAAGGTGTGGCATTTGCGGAAATATTAGATGAGACAAGAGCAGCTCTTGCAAAGCGCTATCTAGCCGAGCGCGATCTGCCGATCTCCGAAATAGCGTGGCTGTTAGGATATGGCGAGGTCAGCTCTTTCACACATGCATTCAAACGGTGGACCGGTATGACGCCCCGACAATTTCGTTTATCTTTCAGTGAACTTGGCGATGTCGCCTAATTGCACGACGCTGAATCTCCGTTGTTCGGGGCAAGAGCGGACATCATTTGTATTTCGCCCTTCGACCTGTCAACGGACATTGGGTCGAGCACATTTCGGCTCGCAGCCATCAAAGCATCAATAATGCCCAGAGTGCCGCGCCGAAAAGAGCGCAGATCAAGCAATCCAAAATCCGCAGAACCAAGTCGTCTCGCGTCATGGTCGGTTCCGCTAAATGATGTTGGTTCAATCGCGGGGCTGCTCAGCGGCGCGATATCTACCTGAGCTGCGTGTCCAAGTCTCGTTGTGGCGAGCTAATGATCTCGGTTTCGGCGTCACGATGTACGAAGAACTGTTGGGCACGCCAAATCGGCTCATCTAGTTGGTAATTCTCGTGCAATCAGCGGTCGTAACTCAATCAGATCGGTGAAGACGTCGGCTTGGCGTCGCAGCTCGTCGGCGATCATCGGCGGCTGACTCGAAATCGTCGATACTACGGTCACGCGGACGCCGCGCCGCTGCACGGCCTCAACCAGCGAGCGAAAATCGCCGTCGCCAGAAAACAGAACCATCTGGTCGATATGCTCGGCGAGTTCCATGGCATCGACCGCGAGTTCGATGTCCATATTGCCCTTCACCTTGCGGCGGCCGCTGGCGTCAATGAATTCTTTGGCCGCCTTGGTTACGACAGTATAGCCGTTATAATCGAGCCAATCGATCAGCGGCCGGATGGACGTGTATTCCTGATCTTCGATAACTGCAGTGTAGTAGAACGCACGCAGCAGTACCCCGTCGCGACCCCGGAATTCCTTGAGTAGGCGCCTATAGTCGATATCGAAACCAAGCGTCTTCGCCGTTGCGTAGAGATTGGCGCCATCGATAAATAATGCGATCTTGCTGTTAGAGGACATCGTCTGAAATCTATGATCCGAATTAATAAAGCAACTAGGACGGCTCGCGATCATAAAGGTCCGCAGACGCGAGCGGTGAGGACGTATATCGAAGGATCAAGATCAGTTCTTGTCATTGTGGGCCAATGATTTGGCTTTGTTGGCCATGACTCATTTTTGAGGCTCGGATCACGGGAGCTCGCCTTCCGCCAAATCCTTGTACGAGCGCCGGATGAAATAATAGGCTTCGCCGACCGGCGTGCTCATGATCCACTCGCCGAGCGGTGTTGTTCGCGCCCGATCCGCGATGCGAGCGATGATTTGCTCGTGGGAGGCAGCGTCGCTGATATCGACGAGCGGGGCATTTCGTGCCGCGAAATGCAGAAGATGCGGATGAGTGTCGATCAACCCTGGCAGAACGGCAGCGCCATCCAAATCCCAGGTCTCGATCGGATTTTTCGCTTGGTGCCTAAGCTTTCCCTGCCGGCCAACGGCTACAACCCGGCCAGACTCAATCAACAACGCGTCAGCAATCGTATCCTTGTTGTCGAAACAATAGATACGCGCATTGTGAATGAGTGTGGACGCACGCGCTTGATCGACGGGCATGGTTCCTGCACCCAGACGTCGTGAGAGCGACGATACCAGAATGAGTTGGTTCGCATTGACCTAATTTCGGCCTTTATATTGCTCAGGTCCCTTTGCTGACTCGCGTATGAGCGACAATAAGGTCTGCTGTTGATGCTGTGGACGGCTCCTCCACCGGCACATCGGTGCCATGGGTGTGGGCGCTGTTAAGGCTCCCACGATTCAGAGGAGCGAGCCATGCAGACGATAACGACAATCGGTTTAGACATCGCCAAGTATCGGTTTTCCAGGTTGGCGGCGTTGGCGCTCGCGGACCAGTTGGATATCAGCCGCGCAATTGAAGCGGCGCTAGGCCTCAACGGGCCATCAGGGTCACCAGTGTTCGCATGCGCCGGGAAGACCGATCCTCCATCTCTTCTTAATCCTCTCGCAGACCTCGGCGGGTAAGGGGTGTGGGGTTATGTCATCGCTTGTCCTTTCAATGCCTTCGGCGATCAGGTGATTGCCTCGTTAAATTTGCTCGCTTCGAAGGAGCGTCCATGCGCGAGAACGCTCCAGGCGATCCGGGCCAGTTTGTTGGCCAGCGCAATCGCCAGCACATTGCGGTGCAGCCGCTTTTTGGCGGCTTCAATCCAGGACTTGAGCCCGTGGCGCTCCCAGCTCTTGGGCTTGATCAGCACCACCCAGGCCGCTTGCACGAACAGAACTCGCAGGTAGCGATTGCCACGCCTGGATATTTTTCCAAGGATGGTACGGTCCCCGGTCGATATCTGTTTGGGAACGAGCCCCAGCCAGGCGGCAAAGTCACGGCCCTTGGTGAACACATCCCCTGCGCCGATCGCGGCCACCATCGCGCTGGAGATGATGGGCCCGATACCGGGAACACTCATCAGTCGACCACAACCCGCGTCCTGGCGCGCGATGGCTTCGATTTCGTTCGACAAACCCTCGACCCGCTCGTCGAGCCGGCGCCAGTCACCGGCCAAATCTTCGATAATGCGCACCATGCGAGGCGACAGGACATCTGGTGGCGTGGCCAGGATGCGCGGTAGTTCGCCACGTAAAAAACGTAACCCCTGGCGTACCGCAATGCCGCGCTCCAACAGGAAGGCGCGGATTGATTGATGATGCCGGTGCGCTGGCTGACCAGGCGCTCCCGTACCCGGTGCAGTGCCTGCAGATCAAGCTGATCCGCGGTCTTCGTCGCCACAAACTTCATCGTTGGACGTTGCACCGCCTCGGCGATCGCCTCCGCATCGCGAAAGTCATTCTTCTGTCCCTTGGAATAGGGACGAACATACTTCGCCGGCATCAGCCGGGCATCGTGGCCAAAGCTATTAAGCTTGCAGCTGAGATGATGCGCGCCGACGCAGGCTTCCATGCCGACCAGGCATGGCGGCATGTTGGCAAAGCGTGCTTCTACCTGGCCACGTGACCACTTCTGCCGCAGCACAATCGCACCGCGCTCATCGTGGCCGACAACATGGAATGAGTTCTTGCCGATATCGATGCCAACCACGGAAACTGCGGCGTTGAATGTCTGAGACATGGCGTGCTCCTTGTCTTTGGTGCCCCTTGCCAGCATAAAACGCTGGCGGGGCAGGAGCACGGCCGGACCATCCCATTAACGGACCTCGCGCTATTCTCGTCTAGCCGAGGCTGAAGCGGGCACTCTCCGTCTCATGCCTGATCCATCCCGGGCTTACGCCTTGGCGGCGTTCTGTGCAGCCTCGAATACATCGCGTGCGGACGTCGTACCCACTACGTGCTCCGTACCCTCGACTCCAAGGTCCATCCATCCTGCATTCACGGCCTCAAACATTTCTTCGGCAGGTCCGGTGTGGCCCTTCGGGATACCGAATTGCTCGAACGCTTCCGCCCACCCTGCACGCGGGACTGCAAAGGCTTTCACGTCGAGATTCAGGACTTCACCCAATTGCTCCGCGACTTCATCCGCGGTGACCATCGAACCAAGCTCGACGACCCGCTGCCCTGACCACGCTGGCCCGGTCAAAAGGGTTGCGACCTCCGCGCCGATGTCGTTCGCCGCGACCATGGTCGATTTCCGGTTTGTCGGGGTGTAATAGACGGGGAGCGTACCGCCTTGGGCGACCTGCAAGCCGTAGAGAAAGTTTTCGAAGAATCCACCTGCGCGCACAAACGCGATTGGCGATATCAGATCGCGAAAACCTTGCTCCAGAAGCGATAATGCCGTGATCATCCCGATCCCGCTGGTCCTGTTGGCACCCATCGACGAAAGCGCAACCACTCGCGGCGGTGCTGCCTTCGTGAGCGCCTCGATATAGTTCGCAATCACGACCTTGGCTTCTTTGAAATCCGGCGAAGGAGCCCAGACGGCCGGCAACATGACAAACGCGCCTTCGACGCCTTTGAGCGCCCGCTCGATGGCTGCCGAATCATTCCAATCACCGTCAACCAGTTCCACGCCCCGGTTCGCCCAGCTTGACGCCTTCTCGCGATTGCGGACCAGCGCGCGTACTTCCTTGCCGCGCGCCAACAGATGTTCTGCCGTTGCGCCGCCCACTTTTCCCGTGATTCCCATTACTAAAAACATGTGTTTTCTCCTGATCTTGAGGACAGAGGACTGCCCGTGTTGTTTCAGCGGATGAGCGGCAGAATTGTGCGAATTTGGGGATCGCGTGCGTAGAGACCGCCCCACGTCATTGCGCCCAGAAACAGGGAAATGATTTCCGGCAGCGACCCCAACTCACCGATGCGGACATGGGCGCAGATGGCACCTCCCAAAAAACCCGTCACCAGGATCGCGCCGAGGACGGCGGTGGCCGGGATGGCGTAAAGGATGGCGCAGGCGAGTATGATCAGACCCACGACACGGGTCAGGTCCATCGCGAACCCGGTTTCCTGCAACATGCTCGCGATCTGTGCCGGCGCGAAAAGCTGAATAGTGCCGTCCGCCACTAGAGCGATAACGACAAACGCGCTCATGATCCGGCCGGCCCACAGGGCGCGATGCAAGGTCGTGGTTTCAGGCACCTGATGCAGGTTCATAGTTTCGGACACTTGTCATTCTCCGATGGGTGGATCCCATATTCGGAGCCTATTGTGTCTCTTAGGTATGATAAATACCGATGAATTGAACTCACTGTTCTCACTGTGATGAACAATACCGAGGCACGAACATGCAGAATCTCGAACCCATCCTCATTTTCATAACGGTAGCGGAAATGGGGAGCTTCACCCGCGCAGCCGATAGCCTCGGCATACAGAAAGGAAGAGCCTCAACGGCGGTCCGGAAGCTGGAAGAAGATGTCGGTGTCAGGCTTCTGCACCGGACGACCCGGAGCGTGCAGTTGACGGAAGACGGACGGGTGTTTCATGCACGTGCCCGCGATCTGCTCGCGGACGTTGACGATCTCCAATCGATGTTCGCAGGCGATCGCGTGGCACTTCGCGGGCGTCTACGCGTCGATCTTCCGACCGAAGTGGCACGGACAACGATCGTGCCGGCCTTACCGGATTTCATGGCGACTCATCCAGAGTTGGAGCTGGAGGTGTCGAGTACGGATCGCCAAGTCGATCTTGTTCAAGAGGGGTTCGACTGTGTATTGCGGCTTGGACCAATAGGGGACGAGACGCTGATTGCCCGTCCACTGGGCCGGTTGCGCATGGTCAACGCTGCCAGTCCCGCCTATCTGGCGCGCTACGGCGTCCCTCGATCGCTAGATGATCTCCGGCATCAGGAACATCGGACAATTCATTTTTCGACGATGCTGGGCGCAAGACCCTATGGATGGGAATATCCGGACGGCGACAGCTACGCGACGCTTCAGTTGCCGGGTGCGCTACACGTCAACAGCGCGCAGACCTACGAAGCCGCTGCCCTCGCCGGCCTTGGCCTGATTCAGGCGCCACTCTTGGGGATTGGCCGATACTTAGAGAGTGGAGCGCTTGTGGAGATCATACCGGATTTTCGTCGCCGGGCGCTCGCCGTGTCCCTCGTCGTAGCACATCGGAGCAATCTGTCGCGCCGAGTCCGCGCATTCATGAAATGGATCGAAGATTTACTGACGCCGTATCTGGAATAGCGAGACGAACATCTTCGTCCGGCCCTCGAAATCAACATTTGAAGTTGTGTCTGTCCCTCGGCGGCCCGTGCTCGCCATTACCGTCGAAGCGACTGAACGAAGCCTGACATGCTAGGGTGCATGAGTCCGGAAGTGGCAGATTTTGTTCTCTAATTCCGGGTCTGGGTGTCAAGCTCTCCAACGATCGTCCATGCCGGGCCCACTGTTCTCTCCGCGGTAGGGGTGGACCCTCCGCATGATGGCGTAAGGTGACGCTGGCGGTTCAATGTTGCAATCGCGGTCGCCTTCTTCAGACGCGCGCAAAAAATCTGTCGAACTCACCATCGCCATCGTCCCGGCTGGGACGTCTTTTCCCGCCGTATGGCAGGATCTCGATATTCTCCTCGCTAGGCAGCAATCTCTTTCTTCGACCAGTTGAACTCGGTTCCATCGATCCACATGCGATGCAGAATGACCGCGAGCTTACGCGCGACCGCAACCTTGGCCTTGCGGAGCCCGTTGCGCTTGGCGAGCCTAACTCCCCAAGCCTTCACAGCGGACCATTTCGGGACGCGCGTCAGCAGAACCCCGGCTGCTTCAAACAGATAACTTCGTAGCATCGCGTCGCCGCACTTCGAGATGCGACCGGTCCAATCGACCTCTCCGGACGCATGGCGTCTACTGGTTAGCCCGACGTAAGCACCCACACTTCTCGACCGCGCAAACCGTGCCGGATCGTCAATCGTTGCCTTGAAGGCGAGCGCGGTGATCGGACCGACCCCAGGGGCGGTCATAAATCGACGAACCTGCGCATCGTGGCGGGCCAGTTTCATAACCTTGCGGTCAAGTTCACTGACCTGCTGCTCGACGGCATTGCGCGCTTCAAGCAGCGGTCTGATCGCAGCTCTCAGCTCAGGGCGGCCCTCGATCAACTCCTCGGCTCGCACGGCGAAGACATTGAACTTGGCACGGCCGATGACGAGACCGAGGTTCTTCAGAAGGCCACGAACATGGTTCTCGAGATCGCGCTTGATCTTGACCAGCAGCGCCCGGCTGGCCAGTAGCGCCCTGACCGAGTGGCTGCCGATATCCTTGACATGCACCTCCTTGAACCAACCCGTCTGCATGATGCGCGCGATCCCGATGGCATCGTTGCGGTCGCTTTTGTTGATCTGCATCTTGAGCACTGCCTTGGCATGACGCGCGTCGATACAGATCACCGGCAGGCCAAGTCGCTTGAGCTCGGTCCACAGCCACGTAGACGTCGGTCCAGTCTCGAGGCCGATACGTACTGCACTCGGCGCCTTCGACCGCACGTAAACTGAGATCGCTTCAGGATCTGAGTCGACCACGCCCTCTCGCACGACCAGCGCTGCCTGGTCCACCACGCAGATCGATGTCTGCTTCAACGACACGTCCAGTCCGACATAGTATTCCATTGTCGCTCTCCATCGTTGCAAGGCCACATAGGGGGGCCTCATATGTTCCTGGAGAGCTGATTCCCTTGCCTTTGTCTGGCTCGATCCCGGAATTACCCCATGTTGCAAAAGTCGTTTTGCCGAAGGTATCAAAAATTCTGAGGGCCGCGGGCGCGGTTTTCGTGTAGAGATCTGAGGGACCTCATCGCCTCGCGCAAAAACTCATGGGCGACTTCGGGAGCGCCGCTGAGGTTATCCGAATCGTCGACCGGTTCGTGTATTAAAGTTTCACCAAAAATTCGGACTGATGCAACTTTCGACTTTTGCAACAGTATCGGCACTCAACGGACATAACCGGTTGGGCTGACGACGTCCGTTCGTCGGAGTAAGGCGGAGGTCGCAACCACGTGGGACTGTCAAGGGTCGGCGGATCGGCGACGACCATCCATCAATTTCAAAATTGGGTCCGGTGCATACGCGCGAGAGCCGCTAATGGTTCGGGTCCTCTAAAATTTATATCCCCCGCTCAATCACATGCCGCCTGTTTCTCTGAGGAGGACCCGTTCTGCCTGCCGTTGTTCCGCGCTCCGTTTTTCGGATTTCGCATTTTTTATTTTTTGGAATTTTTTCCGAGGGACCCACTTGCTGCATCCGGTTGCATGTTTCGCACCATGTCAAAGCGGCAAAGCTTGTCGCAATGGTTCCAGCTTTGCGACACTATTTTTCCGGTTTTTTTGGCCGCATATAACTAGCCGAGGGGCGTTGTCCTTCCGGTGAGGGACGGGCCATGACGAACATGCAGGAGAGCTTGGACAAGCCCCGCGCGGAGGCGGCAGAATTCTTAATGATGAGTGTGCTCGCACCCGACGCACAAAAGCGAGAGCATTTCGCGAGATTGGCCGACCATTTGAACGTGCTGGCATCGGAGATCGCACGAGCGATTGCAGCGAAAGCGGATGACTTGACGCCGCGCGGGTAGCGAACGCCGGGATCGCGGTCGTCGAGCAGTTCGATCTCCGCACCCGTAGTTCATGGTTCCTGGAACCAAGGCAACTCGGTTCCAGTTTTGGCCTTTTTCGCCAAGGTTCCGGAAACCTTGGCGGTGTTGCCCAAAAACCGCCATGTACACTTTTGTACATTCCCATAGGAACCAAATCCCGACTTTTGCATGATTTGTCGGGTGAGCTGGGATACCAAGGGGAAGCATGTGATCGGAAAACAGTACTTCGTGCGTCAAGCGGCGCTTCTGTTTGGGATTGCCAAGGCAACCAAGGATCCCAAACTATCCGCCGCTCTAATGGATAAAGCAGCTGACGTTAAATCGAAAGTTGACGAACTGGGCGTGCCGCGCGATCTGAGCCCCCAGGCGCCCGACATTGAGCCGCCCACTACATGATGGTAAAGGCCGCCCCGGTTGGCGGCCTCTTTCATAGGGGCCCAGCCCTGCGATGTCGCTTGTTGGGCACAAAGCACACGTGGCTGCTTAGCCGCCGGATGTCCGCTTTCGGGAGAAAAACAGACTTGCTCATCAGGCGGCCCGATCTCTGGAAATGACCCAAGCGGGCATTGCTGGGCGTAGAGCGCTCGTGCGGATGTTTTTACTTCCGCGCCGCGCAAAGAGGTGGAAATTCCGCCGGCTACTTCTTGTCAAACTCGAGATAGGTATTCCACACGGCGCTGGCTAACGTTTGCGACGGTGCCTCGGCGCATCTTTTTTTAACTTCGGCGACGATCGCGGCCGTGTCTGTTCCCGGTTGTGGTTGCTCGCTTGCCGCAGCAACGTAATTCAGTCCCGTCCAGAAGCCATAGATCCAGACGGCTCCCTCTGACTGGTGCTCTTTCGTCGCCCTCCAGTGTGCGCAACTCATGCCGCCTATTCCCATCATGCCGACGGACACCTTCGTATCCTGTGCAAAAGTGGGGTGGGCCGAAACCACGAAGACCAGTGCCGCCAATGAGAATGCTTTGACCATCCACCATGATTTACGCACGGCGCCGGGCGGTCAATCCTTGCAGCATTCAAATTGATACGACTGCTTTTCAGCGGTGCAGCGCATCAGGGTGCGTCGCGATGTCTAAGTTCCATCCCGCGGAGATTTTCTCGGCGCTGTTGCCGAAGCGCGACAGTTGCGGACGGGCACTGTGGTACCCTCCAGGCGGCTCCAGCCGTACGGTCATGGTTCGTCCGGTTGGTTCGGGGGCACTATGGGATGAACCAGCGCTCACGTACGCTGTCCTGTTTCCTGATTTCGGCTTTACTCGTCGTATATTCGACTGCCGCCGTCGCACGGGCCAGCCATAAGTCTTCGCACGCCGGGAAGCCGCATGAGGCGCGCGGAGCGCGGCACCACCACCATGCAGCGCACGAGAAAGCCAGGCATGCAAAGCATGCCGCGGCGGAGGAGCGCAAATCGACGCGGCCCGCCGACGCGCCGTCTGTGAGTGTTGACGCTTCTCCGCTCTCGCCCGATCTCGCGGCGGTAAAGGATGCGATCGCTCTCGCGCGCAAGGCCAAGACGGCCGAGGCGACCGCCGTGCAGAAAACCATTGGAGACCCTGCGGCGCGAAAGCTCGTTGAATGGTTCATCCTGCGCCATCCGGACGCTGACACGAGCTTCGGCCGATACGCGGCGTTCATCGCCGATAATCCGGACTGGCCGAGCATGGAACTCATGCGCAAGCGGGCGGAGGCACGGCTGTGGCAGGACCGCGGCGACGCCGCCACCGTTCGTGGCTTCGCAGGCGATCACCCGACAAGCGCCAAGGGCCGCCTTGCGCTCGCGCGGGTCCTGCTTGCCGAGGGCGACCGTGACGGTGCCGGACGCCTGGTCCGCGAGGCCTGGCGGTCGGATGAGTTGTCGGAACGCTCCGAAACCGAGGCGTTCGAACTGTTCGGCGACCTGCTCACGCGCGCGGATCATCGCGCACGCATGGATAAGCGCATCGGCGCCAGGGATCTTTCGGGCGCGAAGCGCGCTGCGCAACGCCTCGGTAGCGATGAGCTTTCGATCGTGAAGGCCTGTGCGGCGGGCAACGATGACAAGGCGCTGGATTTGTTCAACGACGTTGCGGCCGAGGCCCGCAATGATCTGGGCTACACACTTTGCCGGATCCGCTGGCTGGTGCATCACGAGCGTATCGACGAGGCAACTCGCCTGATGCTGGCGGCCGCGCCGGAGAGCATGGCGCTTCAGGACACGGACGAATGGTGGCGCGAACGGCGCGGTCTCGCGCGCAAGCTGCTGGATCAGGCCAGGTTTGAAGCTGCCTACCAGGTGGTGCGCGGTGCCGCCCTCCCGGCCAACGAATATTACCAGGCCGACTTCCATTTCATGTGCGGCTGGATCGCCTTGCGCTACCTCAACGATCCCGTGACGGCACGGGGGCATTTCGCCCACATCGACGACGGCTCGGCCAATCCGATTGTGCTGGCGCGGGCAAATTACTGGCGAGGCCGTGTTGCCGAAGCGATGGGCGAAAAGGACGCGATGCGCGCCAGCTATGAGGCGGCCGCGAGCCATCCCACCGCCTATTACGGACAGCTCGCACGCACAAAGCTCCGCCTCGACAGAATTGAGCTGCGGGCGCCGGTGGCGGTTAACCCGGCCGACGATGCGACGCTCGCGGACGAGCGCGTGCGCGCCGCGGAGATGCTATATACACTCGGCGAACGCGACGTCGTTCTGTGTTTTGTTTCTGATCTCGCAGAAGAGAGCACTGACGTGCGATTGCTGGTAGCGCTCGCTGAGCTTACCGGCCGCCACAATGACGCGCGGGCCATGTTGCAGATCGGCAAGCCCGCGCTCGCCCGCGGCCTCGCGCTCGATCCTTACGCGTTCCCGACCATCGGAATTCCACAGCACAGCCCAATCGGTCCCGAGATCGAGCGCAGCATCATCTATTCGGTCGCACGTACCGAAAGCGCGTTCGACCAGCATGACAAGTCGCCGGCCAACGCGGTCGGCCTGATGCAGGTGACGCCGGAAGCCGGACGCGACACCGCCAGGCGATTTGGCGTAACCTATGACTGGGACCGGATGATCTCCGATCCCGTTTACAACACGCAAATGGGCGCCGCTGAACTCAGCGCATTGTTGAAGGAATATGCCGGCTCACACATCATGACCTTTGCCGGCTATAACGCAGGCCGGGGTCGCGTTCGCGACTGGGTCAAGCTGCACGGTGACCCGCGCAATCCCGATGTGGACGCGGTCGATTGGGTGGAGCGAATTCCGCTCTCCGAGACGCGCAACTACGTCCAGCGCGTTATCGAGAATCTCCAGGTCTATCGCGTCCGATTTGAGAATGGCGCTTCGCTGATGTCGAAGTCCGATCAGCGTCCAGGTAGCTTGCAGGAGGCCAACTCGGCGCCGCCGTTGGCAGCTCCGGCGTCCGCTTCCAAAGAGGATTCACCCATTCCATAGCACTTGATCGGCTGTGGCCGGCCGGTCCGCCAACCGATGTCTGCTTTGAACCAAAGCGGATATCGCGCGAAGGCCCGGTTACTTCCGCGTTTGACCCAACTGAGACATTGACCGCGCCGGAACGACCAATGCAGACAAGGGTAGTTAGCATGCGTCATGGACAGCCCAGTCAGACCGCTCTGGGCGCGGCTGCTTATCGCGCTATTCATCAGACATTGGAGGGCGGAGCAATCTTCAAGGATCCGTTCGCGTCCAGAATTCTCGAGGAGCAGACAGTCGCCTCGCTGAATAAAACGGCGGCCGACGAATCGCTTCGGCCTTGGCGTTTGTTCATCGCCGCACGCAGCCGGTTTTCCGAGGATACGATAGCAGATTGCGTCGCGTGTGGCGTGCGGCAGGTTGTGGTGCTGGGCGCGGGTCTCGATACGTTCTCGCTGCGAAACCCCTTTAACAATCTCGGCGTCTACGTATTCGAAGTCGATTACGCAGCAACACAAGAGTGGAAGCGGGAGCGGATAAAGGCGGCAGGTCTCATCGTGCCGCAGTCACTTATCTTTGCGCCCATTGACTTCGAGCACGAGAGTCTCTCGGAAGGGTTGAGGAGAGTAGGGTTTCGAATGAACCAGCCGGCATTCTTCCAATGGCTTGGCGTCGTGCCGTATCTGACAAAGGAAGCAGTCTCGTCCACCCTGAAGTTCATTGCTGAGGTGCCGCGATCTGTCGTCGTTTTCGATTATGCCGAGCCTTTCCAAAATTATCCTGCTGAACGCCGCGGTGACGTCATAGCCACTGCAGAAAGAGCCGCCGCGCGAGGTGAGCCTTGGCTAAGTCTTTTCGATCCTGCGGACTTGTTCGAACTGCTGCGCAGCGATGGCTTTAGAACAGTGGAAGATTTAGGTCTTCTTGAAATAGTCGAACGCTTTTACGGTGAGCTGAAGCGGGACATCAGGATTGGACCGGGTCCCCATATCGTTCGGGCGTGTCGATAACGCGTCCGCTACATGTCAACTTCTCGACAAGCCACCGGCTTGCGTCAGCGCTGCTGCCATATTCGATCGCGTATGCAACCTGAACTCTCAGGCGAGCGCTTCACAATTATTTCAAAAAAAACTAGTCTATCGCTCTCGGAATTTTAAAACTTGATTGGAGCTTAATCGATCCTGCGTAAGGAGATTCCAGATGCCAAACGGAAAGCCGACGAGAGCAATTACAATGGGCGGTGGCGGACCGGCAGCGGGTCTGCATATTGGAGTTCTGGAAGCCTTTGCCAACGCCAAGCCACCAATAAACTTCGATGTGTGGTCGCTCTCCTGCATCGGAGCCTGGGTCGGCATCGTCTACAATCAGGCCGACAAAACGACTGCCAAGGAAAAGGTCGACGAAACATACGAGTTCTTCAAGAACGGCGTGTTTCGAGATGACGAAGACTACAAGCGCTTTCCCATCAATACCGTGTTCGGGCCGGATTGGCGCAGCAACATCGACGCATTCAACAAATTCGTTGGCGACCCAAACAACTACAGAGACTTTCAATTCCAGCCCTACAGGATGTTCGAGTACATCCAGGACTCACTGTCAATCGTAATGAACCAACTGCCGACCGGGGAGAAGAAACCTTTCAGGAAATTGGACGAAGGGGATCTCAATCGATGGATACTTAATCAGGTGATGGCTCCCAATCCGTTCATCCGTTACATGACGTCGCTGATGTACCTTTCCAAGTTCAACGGGCTATCGAGGATCAACTACCCCGACAGCGAGTTCATGCAGAAGATCAGGTTCGACCGGCTGCCCGGGGTAAAGCCCCTTATTTTCCACAACGCCTGGGATCTGGATCATCACGAACTCACATTCTTCGCAAATCGCCAGATGACGGTGCCGAATGTGGCCGACCGCGAAAGCATAAAAAAGAGCTACGGAGGCGCGATCACCGCACAGTCCTTGTGCGCGTGCTCGGCTCTTCCCTTCATCGAAGAAACCGTGGAGATCGACGGGACGACCTACTGCGAAGGAGCACTCGTCGACACGGTCAATTTCGAAGGCCTGGTCGATCTTCGAGTGGGAGAACGGAAGCTCGACGAAATATGGATCAGCCGGATTGTCGATTCCAAGCAGGTGCGAAAGCCGGAAAATCTTCACGATGCGCTGGCAAATCTCTGCCAACTGTTTGCCGCCAGCGTCGGCGAAGATGACGTCAAACTGTTCAAATACCACGTCCGGTACGATCGACAGAGCCGTACGGTTTCGAAAGGCAACGACACAAACGACCAGAACTCAAACGAAGCGAACGCCGACTGGAACGGCACGGTAGTCGAGATTTACGTCCCCGGGCACATCAATTTCAAATGGAATCACAGTAACCTCGACAACGGACGAAGGCTGGGGCGAGAGGCGGCGGAGCAGGCGATCAAGCAATATCGCAAGCACAAGGACACGCCCCATCCAGATGCACCGCTCTTCATCAACGAAAAACCCGAGGAGGATGCCGAGTGGCGACGCATACGCGACGATTATCGCAATCGGCGGAAAGTTCTGGCGGAGTTTGCTGCAGCGGATCATCCCAACTGATCGAGCACGGCCTTTGCCTGCTTGAGGTCCTGCGTCTCAAGTCCTTCGGAGAACCAACCGTAAACGGGCGCAAGCAGTTTCAGCGCTTCGTCGCGCTTGCCCTGCTTCATCCATAGCGCGGAAAGATCCGTCGCCGCCCGAAGTTCAAGAGCCTTGGCGCGTTGGCTTCTCGCGGCCGCCAGGCCTTTTTGGAGCAGCTCGGCTGCGGCATCCGGCGAACCGCGGAGGACCAACGCCCGCGCCTTTAGTCGGTACAACTCGGCCTCGAATATCCGTTCGCTGTTGCGGCTCATCGTTGTGAACCCCTGCTCGATCAAGGCGAGCGCAGTTTCGTATTCCTGGCAAAACAGCAAGGCCGGACACAACAGCACGTACAGCGCTGTAATCCCGAGCTGGTAACCCGCGCCACGATACTCATCCATCGCGGCCTGGATCGCCTCGACGCCACTGGACGACGAGTTAAGCAATGTCGCGCATATCCCCCGGACGGCTTGCGCCAATCCACGCCACTGCCGGAATCCGTGCTCCTCCGATAGGCTTTGACAGCGTTCTGCATAACCTTGCGCACGCGACATCTCGCCGCGAAGAGCGTGGAGAACGGAGGCATAGTAGCAGGCATATGCTTGCGAATGAGGATGACCGATCGCATCAGCACGCTGGATGGAGGCATCGATACTTGAGACTGCCGAATTGAAGTAACCGAGCAGCCAGAGAACCCACGACATCAGGGCGAGATCGGCTACATAGGCGTCCTGGCCAGCCGCTCGGGCCGCCAATCTTTCATCCTCGGAGCTCGCTTCGAACTCCGCAACCGCACGCTCGATGGCTTCACGGGCATCGGTGAGACGTCCCATGAAAAGCCGGATCATGGCCTGACCGCGGGTTGCGTTTATCAACGCCGGCCGATCGCCGCTCGTCTCTGCGAGCTGAAGCAGGACTGCAATCGTTTCTTGGGCCACCGGCAACTCACCCCGAATGACGCTCGCGGTGGTCAACCAGAACATGATTTGCAATTGCTCGGGGGGATCTCCGAGGCGGTCGCACAACTCCCGCGCACGCGCAAAGGTCGCTACCGCCTTGTTGGAGGCGGGCCCCTGGGCGGCGATCAGGCAGGGTCCCAGCGCGACCTGGAAATCAAGCTCCAACCTGTCCTTTCGCGTACCATCGGCCAGGCGGGCTGAGGCCTCGACACCTCGTTCCAGATGCACGATGGCTTCGAGGTTGGCCGAGCGCATGGCGGCTTTCTTGCCGGCCTGCAGCCAGTATCCTGCCGCCTTTTCGAACAGTGCCGCCTCGGTGAAATGATGCGCGACGGTTTCGGGCTGCGCTTCCACGATCTCGGGGAAACGCTGCTCCAGGGCTTCCCCGATCATCGCATGCAGCCCTGTGCGCCGGCTTCTCAGAAGTCCCGAGTAGGCCGCATCCCGCACGAGCGCATGTTTGAACGTGTAGACCGTCCGTGGTATCTCGCCCCGGCAAAATATCAGCTCCGATTGAACCAGCTGCGCAAGGGCCTCCTGAAGTCGCTCTCCAGGCAATCCGGCGATAATGCTCAGCAATTCATAAGAAAACTCGCGACCCACTACGGCACCGATCTGAGCCACCTCCCTCACCGGAGCCAGCCGATCCAGCCTCGCCACGAGAGACGCATGCAGCGTCGTTGGAATCGCCATCGGGGGCAGAGGGCGGTTGAGGATGTATTGACCGTTTCGCTCCTCCAATAAGCCGGTTTCGAGCACCGTCTTTGTCAGTTCCTCGACGAACAGGGGCACGCCATCGGTACGGACGAGAATCTGGTCCATGACCTCCGGAGGGAGGGTCTTGCCGGCCGTCACACGCTCGACCAGCGCCGCACCGTTGCGTCGGTTCAGGCGCGTAAGCGAAACCGTCGTCACATGCGCCTGACCCGGCCAGGGCGGCATGAATTCCGGACGTGCGGTGATTAGCAACAGTACACGAAGCTGCGGTACTCTTTCCAGTGTCAGCGTGAGTAGCTCAAGTGACGTTGGGTCTGCCCAGTGAGCATCCTCGAAGGCGACGAACACGGGCTGATGCGCAGCGAGGGCATTTAGCTGCATCAAGAGCGCCGTAAGCGTGATCTCCTTGCGTCTTTGCGGACTAAGCTCCGGCAGTTGGTGGCGGCTGCCGGCAGGCAGCAACAGCAGGTTCGCCAGAGGTGGCACGATCTTCTCTGCAGTACCGCCGGATTGAACGAGCAAAGCTTCGAGCTTGGCGAATTTCGTATCTGGCGAGTCGGCTCGCTCGAACCCCGCAGCCCGTTCGAGTTGGCGGATGAATGGATAGAGCGCACTGCTCGTGTGATGCGCTGAACAGAAAAAGTGTAGCGCGATGTGCTGCCCGGTTTCCTTGAGCCGATCTTCGAGCGCTAACGCAATATGCGATTTTCCAATGCCCGGCTCTCCGGTCAGCACCACGGCGCTGCCCTCGCCACCCATGGCGTTGCGCCAGCGACGTAGCAGGAGATCGATCTCCTCGTCGCGTCCGATAGGAGGCGTCAATTTGGTCTTGTGCTGGGCTTTGAAGCGGCTTTCCACCCCGCTTGTTCTGAGTACTTCCCAAGCGGGTAACGGTTCGGGCCATCCTTTGAGCATGGCTGGACCGACGTCGCGGTATTCGAAATTGCCTTCAGTGAGCCGACGCGTACTCTCGCAGATCAGAACAGTGCCGGGCATCGCAAGCGCCTGCAGACGTGCGGCCAGGTTCGGCGTCTCACCAATGACCGCCTCTTCCTTTGCAGCGCCTTCGCCAGTCAAATCGCCGACCACCACCGTACCGGTAGCGATACCAACACGAACTGTTAGCGCGGTGCCGATGTCTGTCTTGAGGTTAGCCACGGTGTTCACCAACGCTAGCCCGGCGAGGATCGCTTGCTCCGCATCATCTTCGTGCGCCTGCGGGAACCCAAAATAGGCGAGTACGCCATCCCCCATATAGCGGGCGATGACTCCTCCATCCTGGGTGATAATCTCGGCGATGCAGGCGAGATAGCTGCCGATTACCGCCCGCAAGTCTTCGGGATCGAGACGAGCCGAAAGCGCCGAGGAGCCCACCAAATCGCAAAACATGACAGTGATTTGACGCCGCTGAGGCTCTTCGCGCGGTGCGGGCTTGGCCACCGCTTGGGCAGGGGGAAAGACTGTCCCTGTAAGTTCACCGATTGCGCGCAGCATCTTACGCCGGTGTCCCAGCGGGAGACCAAGATCCTTCAGGTCTTGCTCCGTAAGATCGCCAACCACCGAGAGATCAATAGCGTTCTCGACGAATCGCGCCGCGTACTCACTCAAGCCGATCGATGCTAGCCATTCCGCAATAGCCGTCATGGCGAACCCGTGGTTCAGGCTTATGACGATACCACGTTTGGACGACGTGCGAAGGCTAGAGTACTGAGTCATTCGACCACGTCCATGTGCCACGGGAACGCACCCCAACGATAGCTCGGATCGCGAGCGGCGAATGTAAGCAGGTTCACACAGCCGCGGGGAAATGCGGATCGTGCGAGTTCCAATGCCGGGCGGCCCGACAGGCTTGCCGAAGCAGATCGCTCGCTTGATACATCTGGGCCGTGACCGTATGCTGAAATCGACTTTCTGGGTCCGGTTTGATGAAGGCATTGATCGCGCTGGTCGGACGGATAGGTGTCGATCCGAGCGACAGCGATGAAACGGCGCTGCGCAAGCGACTTGCAGTTGTCCTCTGCGCCGGAACGCTGCCCCTGACGCTGCTATGGAGCGCAATCTATCTCGCCATCGGCGCGCCGATCGCTGCTGCGATCCCCGGATTCTACACTGCCTTCACACCGATCAACACGGCAATCTTCGCTCACACCCGCAATTTCAGATTCTATCGCTTCACGCAGCTACTCCTCATTCTCCTCCTGCCGTGGCTCGTGACGCTGAGCCTTGGCGGGCTCAAGCAGTCGAGCGTCGTGATTATCTGGGCAGCGCTGTGTCCGCTTGGCTCCCTCTTGCTTGAGGACCTGCGCAGCACATCGTTTTGGATTGTCGGATTTGTCGTTCTGTTGATCTTGAGCGCTGCGATGCAGCCGGCTCTTTCGCCGGCTGCATTGCCTGAATCTTTCGTGACCTGGTTTTTCGTTCTTAACGTCGGTGCGGTTATTACGATCACCTTCGGCCTTCTCTACTATTTTGTCGGTCGGCGGAATTTTTTCCAGCAACAAGCCGAAATGCTGCTGCTCAACATCCTGCCCAAGGAGATATCGGACGCTCTCAAAGTTGAGCAGCGCACGATCGCCGAGGAGTATCCTGCCGTCAGTATCCTGTTCGCCGACGTGGTCGGATTCACGCCAATGGCCGCCAAGATGACGCCGATGGAGCTGGTTGATCTACTCAACCAGGTGTTTCTTTGCTTCGACGGGCTGGTCGAGAAATACGATCTGGAGAAGATCAAGACGATTGGCGACTGCTACATGGTCGCTTCCGGCGTACCGCGTAGCCGGCCAGACCACGCGACCGCACTTGTCAACCTCGCGCTGGATATGCAGGCCGCCGTCGCGGGAACGCGGTTTGGCGGCCGCCAGCTTGCCTTCCGCATTGGTATAAACTCCGGCCCGGTAGTGGCTGGCATCATTGGCCGCAAGAAATTCATCTACGACCTCTGGGGAGAGTCAGTCAACCTTGCGAGTCGCATGGAATCGCATGGACGCACGCGATGTATCCAGATCACCGGCAACACCTACGAATTGGTCAAGGATGCGTTCCACTGCGAAGCGATGGGAATAATCGAGGTCAAAGGCGCGGGCCAGATTGAGGTCTGGCACGTGCTTGACGGTAAGAAACCTGGTACGGCGGGCGGCCTTTCCGCGAACGCCGCTCGACTGAGTTGATCAACTGCTCTGCTGTTTCTGCGGCGCATGAGTCCCTTCATGGCACCTTTGAGACACGCCGCCGGGCACTGAGAACGTCCGTTCACCGGGCTGGAGCGGGAGTGTCGGCGTGGCCCCGCAGCGTCAGAGTGAGGAGCGCCGATGCCAGCAGGGCAACAGCCATGAAGAGGTATGACGCGTCCGAACTCCCCGTCACTCCGTTGAGCCACCCGACAAAATACGATCCCACGAACGATCCAAGCGCGCCGCAGCAGTTTATCAACGCGATTGCGCCGCCCGCCACGTTGCGGGGCATCGTCTCGGCTATCCAGGCGAAGAACGGGCCATACGGTGCGTACATCGTGGCACCGGCAACCACGAGCAGACCGTAGCCGAGCCAGAAGCTCGACGTTCCCAACAGGTAGGACCCGTAGAACGCTATTGCCCCGATCAGCAGAAACGGCCACACGAAGTTCTTCCGGTTGCCGCTGGCGTCCGAAAAATACGAACCGATGATCATCAATGCTGCAGCGGCAAGATACGGCCCGGCCGACAGCCAACCAACCAGCACGATCGAAGTTTCGCCCGCCGCTTTCAACATGGAAGGCAGCCAGATGACGAAGCCATAGACGCCGACGCTCCAGCAGAAATACTGGATCGCAAGCGTGATGACCATGGGCGTGCGGAATGCCGCCGCGTAATCCCGGACCGGCTTGAACTGGCGCTGTTCGTCTTCGAGCTTGCGCTCGAGTTCGACGCGCTCATTGGGATCGAGCCATTCTGCCTGGGCCGGCCAATCGTTCACCATGGCGCGCCAGACAAAGGCCCAGATAATCGGCGGTGCGCCTTCGATGATGAACATACCGCGCCAGCCGAATGACTGGACCAGATAGCCGGAGACGATCGACATCCACAGCACGGTGATCGGATTGCCGAGAATGAGGAAGGTATTCGCGCGCGAGCGTTCCGCCTTCACGAACCAGTGGCCGAGAAAGATCAGCATCCCCGGCAGCACCACGCTCTCCGTCACGCCGAGCAGAAAGCGGTCCACGTAGAGCAGTCGAATGTCGGTCAGTAGTCCGGTTGCGGCGGCGAAAATGCCCCACAGGATGAGACTCCAGAAAATCAGCTCCTTCGCACTTCGCTTCTCCGCGTAGTAGGCGGCCGGCACCTGGAAGAAGAAGTAGCCGAGGAAGAAGAGCGCACCGAGCAGCGAGGACGCGGCGGCATCGATATTGAGATCGTGCGCCATGCCGCCCGCGGCACCCAAGCTGTAGTTGGCGCGATCGACATAGGCCAGGCTGTAGGTGATGAACGCGATCGGTATCAGCCGGCCCCAGCGGCTGGAGTAGTGGGGGCCCGCTGCTATCGCAGACATGACGGTCCACCTCCCATAATCCTTCTCCCACAAAATGCGTCGTGCATCGCTTCTTGGCGGCGTTAGCGCCAATTAAGCGCCTCCGACCCTCAGTGGTAAAATGATGAAGGCATGCAGAAGTTCCTGGCGTAAAGCGGACACCAGGCAAGTTTGTCGGCGTCCACTCAGGACCCAGCCGTGTGAAAACGCGGTTTCACACAGGCTGGACCCGAAGCGGACATCGGCTGCTCGCGAGACTCCTGACTTTGTCACAGATCAGTCACATTTGAAAAAACGGATGTTGCCCGCTAGGCACATCTTCCGGGGGGTGAATCAGGTAAATTAAAGCTTCAAATGTAGGGTGGCTCGAATCGCAATCACGCGACGAGACGGAGGGGACTACGATGAAGAAGTTTTTGTTAGCGACAGTTGCGTTGGGTGCTCTCGGCATGACCGCTCCCGCTTCGGCTGCTGATATGGCTCCTCGTTATACCAAGGCACCGCCCCCAATGGTGGCTCCGATCTACGATTGGAGCGGGTTCTACATTGGCGCCAACGGCGGGTGGGCTGAGAGCCATAGTTGTGTGGATTTCTTTGCCGCGGCTGGCTTGGACGTCAGCGAGGGCTGCGCTAATCGATCCGGTGGCATCGCCGGTGGCCAGATCGGTTATCGCTGGCAAAGCAGCCAATGGGTATTTGGTCTGGAAGCGCAGGGCGATTGGGCGGATCTCAGCAACCAACGCCTCAGCCTCGCCGATCCCTCTTTCTCTACCCGCACCAAAACCGACGGCATCGGCCTTTTCACCGGCCAGATCGGTTATGCTTGGAACGCCTCGCTGTTTTACTTCAAGGGCGGCGCGGCGTTAACGGACACCCGCTTTAGCGTCCTCGATACCGCCAGTGGCGTTGAACTGGCTGCCGCAAGCGCGACACGCTGGGGTGGCGCCGTAGGTGTTGGATGGGAGTATGCCTTCGCACCGAATTGGTCCGCCGGTATTGAATACGATCACCTGTTTATGGGCAACGCGAATAATTCGTTCACGGCTACCGATCCGACGTCTGGTCGGTTTTCTCAACGACCGGATCAGTCAAGACGTGGATATGCTCACCTGTGCGTATCAACTACCGCTTCGGGTATGCCGCGCCGATTGCCGCTCGTTACTGATTTCTCTCCGATCTCCAACAAACTCAAAGCCCCGGTATCGTCCGGGGCTTTTTTGTGATGAAGAGAAGTGGACTCGCACGTGTCGTGGCCGCTTTTGGCAGATTGTGTTCTCTAATTCCGGGTATGGGTGTCAAGCTCTCCAACAATCGTCCTTGCCGGGCCCACTGTTCTCTCCGCGGTAGGGGTGAACCCTCCGCATGATGGCGTAAGGTGACTGCGATGCTGGCGAACTGAAGCCGCGGTGCTGCCCGAAATTGCCGGCCCGCAAGGTCCCACGTTCAATCCACGAAAAGGCCCGAGACGTTGCGCGCGATATCGCGACGACCGACGCCTATGTCAGCTCGCGCCGTGAACGGAAGAAGATCGAAATGCTGTTTGCGCACCTGAAGCAAATCCTGCGCCTCGACCGGCTGAGGCTGAGAGGTCCTTGTGGCGCTCGAGACGAGTTCCTCCTGGCTGCCACCGCCCAGAACCTCCGAAAGCTGGCAAAGCTGATCCCACTACCCGCCCCAATGCCTGCCTGAGCACAAAAGAACTCACGCGCGCTTGGCTACTCGCACGATCTCGAACAGCTTCGCCGCCGACTTCTTCAACAAAATCGGCACCAAACGGACATGCTCGATTAAGCTGACGATGCGCGCACTTGAAGGCAGAACGGACATGCCATCGAAGCCGAGCCAATTCCGCGAATGGCCGCCTGCGGCAACCGCGCGGCGCTTACCTATCGTTTCATTAAAGTTGGCCATTTAACCGTAAATCGGGTTCTCGATTTTCACGACGATTGCAGAGCGATATTCTCAGTGCCAATTGAACTCGCTGTTCCTGAAGTACCAAAGCCAGCGCGCCCACGTACCGATTGGACTGCACATGATCAAGCATTCCACAGATGGTCTGCTGTTCTTTGAAGGCGGCCGCGAATTGCGCATTTTGGCTTGCGAGATTAGTCGAACCAGCGCCCTAGTGCACTCAGATGGACTGGGCCTCCTGCCGATACACTTCTACATCACGTTCGACGACTTTCTCACAGTTGGAAAATGCCGACTCGCATGGAGATATCGGGACGATATCGGCGTAATCTTTGAAAGATGGCTTGATATCCGTCAAGGCATCCCGCTCGATCGAGTACAGTGATGGCTCTGCGGTGGCCTGGCAATTCAATGGGATGAGACGTTCACAGCGGTTACGCGCCTCTCCTGGCCTCTCAAGGCTTCGAGAAGTTCATCGGCCGAGAAGGGCTTGATCAGGACCGAGACGCCTTGCGCAGAAATCGAGCCCACCGTTTGCGATCTGATGTCGCCGGTCATCACGATGGCTGGTACGTTCCGGCCAAGGGCGGCACGCAGGTGCCTAATGGTCTCGATACCATTTCCTGAGCCACGCAGGTTGTAGTCACACAGCAGCACATCCGGGCGCAGGCCCTGCGCTCTGACCAGAGTCAAAGCTTCCGTCGCCGTTGCAACAATGGTGGCGTCAACCCCTCTCTTCTTCAACAGTCTCCCGAGCGCCGAGCGCACGGACGCCTCGTCCTCGATCGCGAGAACGACTGCCCAGGAAGGCTTCATTGTGAGGACGCGCCGGCGGCGCCGTTTCCGGCACCTTGGCACTGGATGATCCACCGCGTGGAACCTCAATGAAAAACCGCGTGCCCTTCCCCGGAATTGAGCGCACGTCGATACTGTGATCCAGAACTTCTCCGAGCCGCTTCACGATCGCGAGGCCCAAACCAAACCCGCCCCGTTCCGCTCCGTCGGACCCCTGATAGTACTCATCGAATATGTGCGGAAGTTGGCCTTCGGTAATGCCGATGCCACTGTCCCAGACTTCTATTCGAACATTGTCGCCGGCTCGCCGGCATCCAAGCAGAATTCGTCCCCTGTCCGTGTACCGGACCGCATTCGACAACAGGTTACGGATCATCTCTGCGAGCATGCGCCTGTCGCTGCGGATGATGAGCTCGGAACGGACGATGCACAGTCGGAGCCCTGCTTCCTGCACAGGCGCGACGAAGTCTCC
The DNA here is from genome assembly GCA_963775545.1 of uncultured Alphaproteobacteria bacterium. GTDB lineage: Bacteria > Pseudomonadota > Alphaproteobacteria > Rhizobiales > Xanthobacteraceae > Bradyrhizobium. The sequence goes on along the minus strand of CAVZJE010000007.1, from coordinate 32,925 downwards.
AGCGAGAGACTCGAAGATTTCGTCGAGCGAAAACTCGCTCACGGATGGACGCAGGTTTCCGGATTCCAGCCTGTTCACGTCGAGCAGGCTCGACAGGATGCTAGTCATCGTGTCCAGTGATTGCCCGATTCCAACGACAAGATTGCGCGCCTCACCGCTCGGATGGTGCTACTCAAGCGCCGCCTGCAGAAATTTCAGAGTTTGCAATGGCTGTCGCAAGTCATGGCTTGCGGCGGCAAGAAAGCTTGATTTGGCGCGATTGGCCAATTCTGCTGATTTCCAAGCGTCCTGTAAGCGGGCTTCCCTCTGGAGAATCGCGCTTTCGTGAAGCCTCCGCTCGCTAAACAGAGCCGCAAGAACCAGGGCGCCTAGTGAGATCGCGAGGATGGTAGCCTGGGCCCCCAACACACGTTCTTCGATCGGCAGGTGCAAGTCCCCGAAAATGCCGATTGCAAAGATTGTCGTCCAGACAATCGTGATCGCAATGATGAACGTGGCAACCGCAGTGAACGCAGGACGAAGCCGAGCTGCGATCCAGAGCAGCAGTGGGCAGACCGCGCCAATCGCCAGCGCCGCGGTCCAAGTCTCGTTGGGCAGGAAAACCAGCAACGCACATACGAGGCACATCACAGCAAGCGCCAGAATGCCCTCTGCGATCTCGCGCCGCGGCGGGAGGTTGCGCGCGAACGACGCCAGCCCGATCGCGAGCGGTGCCACTGCAATGATCCCGATCGCGTCAGAAGAGAACCAGTGAAACCAGATCACCGGCGGGGACGCGGCCGACCCGTGAAACAGTACAAAGCCTACCGTACCCATAATGCCGGAGAGGCTCGTTGAAACAGCGGCCGCGGCAAATAGCGCCAGCACTTTTCGCAGTTCATTCAAATTGAATGGGGAACCGCAAAAGCGATGGATCAGGCCCGCGACGATCACTGAGTCACCGGCATTTGCGACAGCAAAGAATACCGAGCTCCAGACGTTGCGATCGCCCAGCAAATTGGCCGCGATCGTTGCAGCTACCACCCCGACGACGACAGGCCACTGTGCTGCAGGACCAAGGGCGATCAAAATCCCTGAAGCCACTCCCGCGGCGGGCCAGAACACGGCAACACCATCAGCCGGCTCCAGCAAGGCAAGGCTCAGCCGCGCGGTGACAAAATAGGCCACTGCCACTCCGACGGTCAAAATAACGTTTGCCCCGCTTACGAGCGGCTGGTGAGCCAAAATGACCGTCTGTTTTGCGGCAGTGTCCAGTGTCCCCTCCGCTCGTCTCGGCCAAAATCTCTGACGTGCAAAGCATTGCGCCGTCGCCGCGACATCGCCGGTGCGGCGGCGCTAGCGACTATAGGCCTGCCCTTCCGCTCAAGCCACCACGTTGCAGTACATTCGTCTCCTTTTGGCACATCGCGTCATTTCGGTGCGCTGCCGAATTTGGTCGCTATGGGAGCATAGCGGACGTTGAGTAGGACGCGCCGCCTCCCTGTAACTGCAACCACGGATTTTCTTGAACCAGATATCCTCGATAAGCGCGGTTGCGCGGTCCCCCCACTTTTTTTCGCCCTCAAAGGACCCCAGCCCGACATCTCTTGAGACAGTCTCTGGGGCGCGTCTCCGCGTTGCGCGTCCCGCTGATGGACCTTGCGACCGATTGCGGAGGGGGCCGCCATCGCTCGACGGTCGGCTTCAGCGTGAAGCGTCAGCACGACCACGACGATGTCGGCATCCGTCGTCGGGCGGCGCGCCGCAGCAGCATAGTCAGGCGCATCGGACGGCATAGGCGGCGCGCATCCACCACTGGATCGACAGTCGTTGGAATAATATTTTTCGATGCATGAAGGGCCTCGTTTTGGCGACCACCGCCCTCCCATGGATCAGATCAGCCATGCCTGAGGAACCCGGTAATGGTCACGCAATTAGGTTGCATTGCTCGACGCCATCAGACCATCCTCTTCTGGAGAAAAGGGGATCAGTGCCGGGTTTCGTGCATATTGTAGACGACGATGCGCCATTCGCGACGGCGATGGAGCGTCGCTTGAAGCAAGCCGGTTACGAGGTCGCGACCTATGGTTCGGCCCAGCATTTGCTGGATAGCTTGCCTCGCGAGAGTATCCCGAGCTGCATTCTACTCGATGTGCGGATACCGGGACTGAGCGGTCCGGAGTTGCAAGAGCGCCTCAGCGAACTTGGCTCGACGCTGCCTATCATCTTCCTCACCGGCTATCCTGACATTCGTACCACGGTGAAGACCATCAGGGCAGGTGCGGAAGATTTTCTGACCAAGCCCCTATCATCGGACCAGCTTCTTCGCGCCGTTGAACGGGCGATTGGGCGTCATGAAGTGGCGCGTAGTCTGAAGAGCAAGCTGGACGCTGTTCGCTCTCGTATCGCAACATTGACGCCGCGAGAGCGGCAGGTCTTCGAACTTGTCGTTCGCGGTAACATGAACAAGCAGATCGCCCGCGCGTTGGGCAGAACCGAACGGACGATCAAGGCCCACCGACAGAAGGTGATGGAGAAAATGCAGGTCCGGTCGGTGGCTGAACTGGTTTCCCTTGCTGAACGAGTTGGCCTCTTGGGCGACGCATCCGGTAGCCAACCGACGGTTTAGGCTCAACAGTTTTCAAGCTGTTATTGTCCTATGGGACAACAGGAAATTCGTCCCGCGAGGCGCACCAAGAGCCGGCAAATAGCGAACCTTGTTCTGCATTATTGTGCGCCGGCGGTATTTCAACACAAGGTCATCGTGACAAGGGCCAGCATCCGCGCCGGACGGATCAGGAATGAATTAGACTTGGTATGTCACGTTTGAAGTACCCAGGACCTCAAGCTGACGCCGGTATGTTTGCAGCCGTCTGCTTTGCAGCGAAAGCGCAATTGAAAGGAGCTCTACACCAGGTAGAATGGCAGGAGCTCTTACCCCCATCGGCTACTGCGAAAGTTTGACGAACTTCGGAAACTCGAGCTTTCCTTCCGCGATCTTGGCCGGCCAGACCGTGACTTGCTTGGCGTTCTGCCACTGGAACACAAGGCCCGTGACGTAGCCCGGGCCGGCCTTGATGCCGTGGGTGAACTCGTCGTCCTTGCCGTAGAACTCGATATTGCCGATCGTGCCTTCGAACTTGGTCTTTTCCATCTCCGCGACCATCTTGTCGGGATCGGTCGAGCCTGCGCGCTTGATCGCTTCCGTAATGATGTAGACGTCGTCATAGGCGGTGTAGCCGGTATAGGCCGGTGGCATGCCGTATTTGGCCTTGAAGGCCTGGGCGAAAGGTTTTGTCTTCGCCGTCACCGCGACGTCGGGGGTGGCGACCGCGAGCGACGGCACGCCGTCGGCGGCGCCGTTGGTGTCGTTCCAGAAGGTCGGGCTCAGTGCCTGCGCCGAAATGCCGAACATCGCGATCGGCACCTGCTGGTTCTTCCACTGCACGGTCGGCTGCACGCCGACATGGGAGATGCCGGTCACGATCGCGTCCGGCTTCTTGCCCTCAATGTTGTTGAAGATCGGCGTGAAGTCGGTGGTGTCGGGCGAGAAGCGGATGTGATCGACGACCGTCATGCCGGCTTTCGGCAAGCAGGCCTCGTAGCCGACATCGAGTGGCTTGGTCCAGGCGGCGTCCTCGCTCATGATCGCGGCCGTCTTGAACTTGAGCTGGTCGACCAAAAGCTCCTTGGCGGCATCGCAGACGATCTGCGCTTGTGCCGCCGAGGTCAGAAAGCCGTGGAAAGTGTACTTGTTCTTGTCGTAGTCGTTATGGATCGCTTTCGTGATCTCATTCGAGGCGGCGCCGGGCGTGATCATCGGCATCTTCAGCCGGGCCGCCCAGGGCTCGAGCGCCAGCACGACTTCACTGATATAGCTTGCGATGACGGCGGAGACCTTGTCCTCGCTGACTGCGCGCTGAAAGGCGCGGACCGAATCCGCAGACGAGCTCTTGTTGTCATAGGTGACGATCTCGATTTTGCGCCCGAGCACGCCACCCTTCGCGTTGATCTCGTCGGCGGCAATCTGTGCGCCGCCCGGCGTCGCCGCGCCAGCTATCGATTGCACCTCGGCGATGACGCCGATCTTGATCGGGTCCGCCGATTGCGCATGGGCCGCCGAGCCAAGAAATATCGCTGCTGCGCCCGCAAGCAGGGTCGTCGTGCCAGATGGCTGCATCGTTCTCTCCCTTTATATTATTTTGTATTGTTCGTTTCCTTTGCTGCGCCGCGGTAAGCATAGCGCTAGCCAAGTCTATGCTTGCCGTTCGGAAGTTGAAAGCGTCGGGAACTCCTGTCCGCGGGCAATTGGAGCCTATTGCGGTCGCGGTATCGGCCGCTCTGCGTCGCGCCAGACGAAGAGCATTATTGCGGCAACGAAGCACAGCATCTTCGAAACGATTTGAGTGCTCTGGCGACCAAATGAAAAGGCCGCCATCCGACAATCGGATGACGGCCATTCGCGTGCCGTATTTCGATGGGGACGAGATGACTATCCCGGATTGGCCTTCAATCCTGCCGCCTCGATCCCGGCGATGGCGCAGATTTCGTCATTATCCGACGTGTCGCCGCTAACGCCGACCGCGCCGAGCAATGTGCTGCCGTTCTGGATCAGCACGCCGCCGGGCACCGGCACCAGGCGTCCTTGCGCGAGCGCATTCACCGAGCTGACGAAATAGGCCTGTTCCTGCGCGCGCTGAAACAGCGCCCGCGAACCCATGCCCATCGCGAGCGCGCCATAGGCCTTGCCGTGCGCGATCTCGGCCCGCAACAGGCTGGTGCCGTCTTGCGCGGCGGTGACTTTCACCGCGCCGCGCGTATCGAGAACGGTGATGACAAGCGGCTTCAGTTTCTTCTCGACCGCTTTTGCGAGCGCGGCATCGAGGATCTTGCGGGCAACGTCGAGGGTCAGTTCAGACATGAGGGTTTCCTTGTTTGCATGAAAGGGATTTACGGATTTGGGCGAGCGCTATCAAGGCTCATCGCCAGCGCGCGGGCGACATGAAGGGCGGTGCGATCGGTGCCGTCCTTGATCTGGTGGCGGCAGGAGGTGCCGTCGGCGATGACGAGCGTCTTCGCATCCGTGCCGCGCACGGCAGGCAATAGCGAAAGTTCGGCCATCTCGATCGAGGTATCGTAGGTGTCCGCGCCATACCCGAACGCGCCGGCCATGCCGCAGCAACTGGATTCAATGGTTTCGACCTTCAGGTCTGGGATCAGCCGAAGCGCCTGCTCGACCGGCTTGAACGCGCCGAAGGATTTCTGGTGGCAATGGCCGTGCACGATCGCCTTCTCGGCGATCGGCGCAAGCGGCAGCGAAAGACGCCCCGCGGCCGCCTCGCGCACCAGAAATTCCTCGAACATCAGAGCGTGCGCGCTGACGGTTTTCGCCGTCTCGTCCGAGCGCAACGACAACAGCTCGTCGCGCAGGGTCAACAGACAACTTGGTTCGAGGCCAACGATCGGCACGCCGCGCGCGGCGAACGGCGCATAGGTCGCAACCAACCGATCAAGCTCGGTGCGGGCGTGATCGACGAGACCCGCCGAAAGGAAAGTTCGTCCGCAACACAGGGGACGGCCTTGTCCATCGGCTTCGGAATATGAACGCGATATCCGCCGGCGACCAGCACCTTCAGCGCCGCTTCGAGATTTTCCCGCTCGTAAGTGCGGTTGAAGGTATCAGTGAACAGAACGACTTCGTGTCCATCCGCCGGGCCGAACACCTCGCCGTCGGGCGCGAACACATCGCGCCGCCACTCCGGAAGCGCGCGCTTGGCGCTGATGCCGGCGACGCGCTCGAGCAACGCGCGCAGCAGCTTGCTCCGGTTGCGCCAGTTGGCGAGCGGGGCGAGGCGCGAGAACAGCGGCGCGTAATGTGGAAGAAAGCCGACGAGACGGTCGCGCAACGAGAGGCCGTGCTTTTCGCGCCGCGCCGCCAGCACCTCGATCTTCATCCTGGCCATGTCGACGCCGGTCGGGCATTCGTGACGGCAGGCCTTGCAGGACACGCAAAGCTTCATCGTGTCCATCATTTCGTCGGAGGAGAGCGCGTCCGGCCCCAACTGGCCGGATATCGCGAGCCGCAGCGTGTTGGCGCGGCCGCGCGTGACGTCTTTCTCATTGCGCGTGGCGCGATAGGACGGACACATCACGCCGCCTTCGAGCTTGCGGCAGGCGCCGTTGTTGTTGCACATCTCGATCGCGCCCTGGAAACCGCCGCCGGCGCCGGGATAGGCCGACCAGTCGAGCACGGTGTTCAAGTCGCCGACGCGATAGGACGGCGCGTAACGAAACAGCGAGCGGTCGTCCATTTTCGGCGGATCGACGATCTTGCCGGGATTGAGCGTATGGCCGGGATCGAAGCGCTGTTTGACTTCCCTGAAGTCGGCGATGATGCGCTGTCCGAACATGGTCTCGTGAAACTCCGAGCGGACGATGCCGTCGCCATGCTCGCCGGAATGCGAGCCTTTATACTCGCGCACCATCGCGAAGGCTTCCTCCGCGATGGCGCGCATCGCTTTGACGTCCTTCTCGAGCTTCAGGTTCAGGACCGGGCGGACATGCAGGCAGCCTTCGCTCGCATGCGCATACATGGTGCCGCGGGTGCCGTGCTTGGCGAACACGGCGTTGAGCCGCTCGGTGTAGTCGGCGAGATGGGGCAGGGGCACCGCGCAATCCTCGACAAAGGAGACCGGCTTGCCCTCCTGCTTCATCGACATCATGACGTTGAGGCCGGAGGTGCGGAAATCCGCAATCGCGGTCTGCACCGCGGGCTCGACGACATCGACCACGCCGCCCCATTTGCGCTGCGGGTTGTTCCAGCCGAAGCCGAGATCGCCCATCAGCTCGGAAAGCTGCTTCAGCTTTTGCAGGTTTTGCGGCTGGTCTTCCTCGGCGAATTCGACGATCAGAAGCGCATCGGGATCGCCCTTGACGGTCGCTTCGATCACCGGGCGGAACATCGCGATGTCGCGCCCGAGCGCAATCATGGTGCGATCGACCAGTTCCACCGCAATCGGCCTCAGCTTCACCAGATGTTGCGCGGCATCCATCGCCTCATAGAAGCTGCCGAAATGGCAGACGCCGAGCACCTTGTTCTTGATGACAGGCCACAGCTTCAGCTCGACCTGCGTGGTGAAGGCGAGCGTGCCTTCCGAGCCGACCAGAAGATGCGCCATGTTGTTGGGCACATTGCGGGGAGTAAGCGCATCGAGATTGTAGCCGCCGACGCGGCGCTGAACTTTGGGAAATTTGTCGGCGATCTCGTCCGCCTCGCGGGCGCCGAGCGCCAGCATGTCGCGGAAAAGCAGGGACGTCTTTTCGTCTGATGCGGGCTGGTCGCGCGACACCTCGCCGAAATGCATCAGCGTGCCGTCGGCCAAGGCCGCGTCCATCGACAGCGTGTTGTCGCGCATGGTGCCGTAGCGCAGCGAACGCCCGCCGCAGGAATTATTGCCGGCCATGCCGCCGATGGTGGCGCGCGAGGCGGTCGAGACATCGACCGGAAACCACAGGCCGTGTTTTTTCAGTTGCCGGTTGAGGTCGTCGAGCACGATGCCCGGCTCGACCACGCAAGTCCGGTTCTCGACGTCGAGCGAAAGGACGCGGTTGAGATGCTTGGAGAGGTCGATGACGATGCCGTCATTGATGGTCTGGCCGCATTGCGAAGTGCCGCCGCCGCGCGGGGTGACTTTCCGCCCGGCATCGCGGGTGATCGCGAGCGCCCGCAGCGCCTCGTCGATGGAGCGGGGGACCACCACGCCCGCCGGCATGATCTGGTAGAACGAGGCGTCGGTGGCGTAACGGCCGCGGTTGAAGGCATCGAAGAAGACCTCGCCTGTGATCTCGCGCGACAGCCTGTCCTGAAGCCTCGTATCGATCATTCCATCCCCGTTGGCGCTCAGAAGCGGCCTTCCTTTCGGCTGAGCCAGAGCAATTTTGAATGCAAAATGTGGCTTTTCGGCCCGGCCCGAGGGCGGTCAGGCCGGTTCAGAAATGGTGCCTTCACCCGTCTTGTGGTGCTCGACCGCCGCCGTCCGCTTGTTGCGCAGGTGCTTGAACAGGATGTCCGAGAGTTCGTTGCCGGCGCGGCGGCGTAACGCTTCCAGGATCGTCTCGTGCTCGCGCATCGCCTCGCCCCAGCGTTCGCGCTTGCGGGCGAAATTGGCGGAGTAGCGCACGCGGCGAATGCGCCCGGCAAAATTCGCGTAGGAGGCCTGCAGCGTCGCGTTGCGCGAGGCTTCCACGATCTTCTGGTGGATCAGCTGATTGACGTGGAAATAGCCGTGCATGTCGCGGTGCAGGTAAAAGCCGTACATTTCATAGTGCAGCCGCTCGATTTCGGCGATTTCCGCGTCCGTAATGTGCTCGCAGGCAAGCCGTCCCGCCAGTCCCTCGAGCCCGCCCATGATGTCGAACAGTTCGCCGAGATCCTGTTCGCTCAACGCGCGAACCCGCGCGCCGCGGTTGGGCAACAGCTCGACCAGCCCTTCGGCCGCCAGCACCTTGAGCGCTTCGCGCAAGGGGGTGCGGGAGATGCCGAGCATTTCGCACAATTGCCGTTCGGGGATGCGGCCGCCGTCGGGAATGTTGCCCTCGACGATGTGGTCGCGCAGCCGCGAGAGGATTTCGTCGTGCAGGGACTGGTCTTCCCGCGCGATCTCGCCGCCCAGGGCAAGCGCCGTCGTGTCGTTCGGAATCATTGGTTTCATGGCCGGAACATACGAGAGGCGGGGGTCTGCGTCGAGCCAATTTGTACACAATTTAGGAGTTGCCGCATCAAAAAATGAATGCAATATGGCTAATCGACGAAAACGAGGGAGGAATCCGTGACCAAGCACCAGGGACGCCATTTCCTGAACATTCCGGGTCCGAGCCCCGTTCCGGACCGCGTGCTTCGCGCCATGGATATGCCGGTCATCGACCACCGCAGCGCCGAGTTCGCCGAACTCGGCAAGGCCGTGTTCGAAGGCTGCCAGAAGATCTTCAAGACCAAGGGCCCGGTGATCGTGTTTCCGTCCTCCGGCACCGGCGCCTGGGAAGCGGCGATCGTCAATACGCTGTCGCCCGGCGACAAGGTGCTGATGGTCGAGACCGGCCATTTCGCAACCCTGTGGCAGCAGATGGCGGCGCGCTGGGGCATCGATGTCGATTTCCTCCCCGGCGACTGGCGTCATGGCGCAAATCCCGCCGAGATCGAGGCGAAGCTGAAAGCTGACAAATCACACGCCATCAAGGCCGTGATGGTCGTGCATAACGAGACCTCGACCGGCGTGACCAGCCGGGTCGGCGAGATCCGCAGCGCCATGGACCGGGTCGGTCATCCCGCGCTGTTATTGGTGGATACGATTTCCTCGCTCGGCTCGGTCGACTTCAAGCACGACGAGTGGAAGGTCGACGTCACCGTGAGCTGCTCGCAGAAGGGTTTCATGCTGCCGCCGGGGCTCGGCTTCAACGCGGTCTCGGAAAAGGCGCGCGCCGCTTCCAAAACCAACAAGATGCCGCGCTCGTATTGGGATTGGGAGGAGATGCTCAAGCCCAATGCGAACGGCTTCTTCCCCTATACGCCGGCGACCAATTTGCTCTACGGCTTGCGCGAAGCCATTGCGATGATGCTTGAAGAGGGGCTCGATAACGTGTTCGCCCGTCACAAGCGGCTGGCGGCGGCGACGCGCGCGGCCGTGACCCATTGGGGACTTGAAGTACTTTGTCAGGAGCCCGCGGAATATTCGCCGGTGCTGACCGCCGTCCTGATGCCGCCGGGGCATGACGCCGACAAGTTCCGGAAAATCACGCTCGACAAGTACAACATCTCGCTCGGTTCGGGGCTTGTCGAAGGTCGCGGGCAAGGTGTTCCGCATCGGCCATCTCGGCGAATGCAACGAACTCATGCTGTTGGGGGCGCTCTCGGGCGTCGAGATGGGCCTGTCGGCGGCCGGCGTGCCGCACCGCTCGGGCGGCGTCGATGCCGCGATGAAGTCGCTGGAAGAACGCCCCGAGGGCAATGCGCCGGTGTCCCGGTCCTGACATTCGTATCATATCGCGGCGGCCACTTAGGCGATGCCAAGGGGTCGCGCGAATACGCGCCCGATCACAGGCTCCGCATCGTTCGGACAATTGCGCGAGCGGCCGCTGCCGATCTAAAACGCGAAAAGAAGCACGTAGGGAGAGTTGAAAATGGAAGGCCAACAGCCGCGCCGCAGCAAGGGACGATGGTACATCCTTGCCTTGATTTGCCTGATGTACCTCATCACCTATCTGGACCGGGTCAATATCTCGACGGCGGCTCCGATCATCAGCAAGGAGTACGGCTTCGACAAGATCACCATGGGGATAATCTTCAGCGCCTTTGTGTGGGCCTATGCGCTGTTCCAGGTGCCCGGCGGCTGGCTCAGCGATCGCTTTGGCGCAAGACCCGTGATTGGGACCATCGTTGCATACTGGTCCGTGATGACGGCGGCTACCGCGGCGGCAAGCGGCGCGGCGTCGTTCATCGTGGTGCGGTTTTTGTTCGGAATTGGAGAGGCCGGCGCCTTCCCAGGGGCCACGCGCTCGATGCAGCTTTGGTACCCACGCGAAGAGCGTGGTTTCGTGCAGGGATTGACCCATAGTGCGAGCCGTCTTGGTGCCGCGATCGCTCCGCCGCTGGTGGTCTTGATCATGAGCGCCTGGGGATGGCGATCGGTTTTCTATGTCTGCGCCGCGCTCGGGCTGCTCTGGTCGATCTGGTGGTATGTTTCCTATCGCAATTTGCCGGAAGAGCATTCGCTGGTGAATTCCGAGGAGCTGAAGCACATTCGCGGCGTCGACTTTACCGGCGCGATCAAGCCGGCTTTCATCGAGCGCAAGGCCGCATCCGTCCCGTGGGGCACGCTGCTGCGTTCGCCAAACATGTGGGCGATCATGTGCGCCTATTTCACCTACGTCTATTGCCTCTGGATATTCCTGAGCTGGCTGCCATCCTATCTGTTCGAATTTCGGCACTTCACGCTGATCAAGGTCGGCCTGTTCGCGTCGCTGCCGTTATTTGCCGGCGTGGTGGGCGATACGGTCGGTGGCCTGGCGACGGACTGGCTGTTGAAGAAGACCGGCAACACCAGACTGGCGCGCCGTTCGGTCGCGATCGTAGGCCTACTCGGATGCTGTAGCTTCATCGTGCCGGCCGCGTTGACGGGCAACGCCTACACCGCCATCTATTGCCTGACCGCATCCATGTTCTTTCTGGAATGCACCATCGGTCCTTCCTGGGCGGTCCCGATGGACGCAGGCGGCAAGTATTCGGGAACGGTCTCCGGCATGATGAACATGGCCGGCAATTTCGGTGGCGCGCTTTCGCCGCTGGTATTCGGTGTCCTCGTTCAATACGGCAATTGGCAGGCGCCTTTCATCGTTGCGGCTGTTCTGCTTGTCATGGGGGCTGGCGTGTGGGCCTTTTGGCTCGATCCAGATCGATCGGTGCTTGATGCAGCCGACACCTCGCCTGTAACCGTGGAGCAGGGTGTGTGAGGCGTGCCCATCAACCCGCGGAATAGGAGAAAATTTTCCCCTTACGGGCCCCCTCGGCTTGCCGCCTGAGGCCCGCAATGGACCGGCCGTAAGCCTATCCATTCTTATGGATTGACGGCATTGGCCGGCTGGGGGACAACGCGCCCAATTGATGCTAGTTGAGGCGCTCGCCTCAAGAGAGATTCCCCGGGAAGGACCCCAGATGGCCCTGCATACAGGACGGCATTTTCTCCAGATTCCCGGCCCTACCAATATACCGGACCGGGTCCTGCGGGCCATGGATATGCCGACCCTGGACCACCGCGGCGCGGAATTCGCCGAGCTTGGCCACGCCGTATTTGCCGGCATGCAGCGCATTTTCCGCACCAAGCAGCCGGTCATCATCTTTCCGTCGTCGGGCACCGGCGCCTGGGAAGCCGCCATCGTCAATACGCTCTCGCCGGGCGACAAGGTGCTGTTGGCCGAGACCGGCCAGTTCGCGGTGCTGTGGCGTGGCATCGCCCAGAAATTCAAGCTCGACCTCGAATTCCTGGATACCGACTGGCGCCGCGGCGCCGACGTCGCCGAGATCGAGGCGAGGCTCGCTGCTGACACGGCGCACAAGATCAAGGCCGTGCTCGTCATCCATAACGAGACCTCGACCAGTTGCGTCACGCCACCGCTCGAGGTGCGCAAGGCGCTCAACCGCACCAATCATCCGGCGCTTCTGATGGTCGACACCATCTCCGGCCTCGCCTCGCTCGAATATGAGCACGACGCCTGGGGGATCGATGTGTCCGTCGGCGGCTCGCAGAAGGGCATGATGCTGCCGCCAGGCTTGAGCTTCAACGCGATCTCCGAGAAGGCGCTCGCGGCCGCCAAGACCAACACGTCGCTGCGCTCCTATTGGGACTGGCACGACATGCTCGAGATCAACAAGGCCGGCACGTTCCCCTATACGCCGGCGATCAATCTCTTGTTCGCGCTGCGCGAGGCGATTGCGATGCTGGAAGAAGAAGGCCTCGACAACGTCTTCGCCCGCCACAAGCGTCATGCCGCCGCGACGCGCGCCGCCGCCAAGGTTTGGGGCCTGGATCTCGTTTGCCTCGATCCGCAGGCTTATTCGCCGGCGCTGACCGCGGTCATGACGCCCGAAGGCCACGATGCGGATGCCTTCCGCAAGACCGTGCTGGAAAACTTCGACATGTCGCTCGGCACGGGCCTCGGCAGGCTGAAGGGCAGGGCGTTCCGGATCGGCCATATCGGGCACTTCAACGACCTGATGCTGATGGGGACGCTGTCGGGCGTCGAGATGGGGCTCGACCTTGCCAAGGTGCCGCATCGCGCGGGCGGGGTGCTCGCCGCAATGGACATCCTGAAGAATCGCGACGTGGTGGCGATGCCGCAATCGAAGGCGGCGGTGGCCTGAAACCTTAGCCTCTCTACCAAGAACAGAAAGAGCGCGATATGAACGCCCCCGTAGCCAATGAAGATCTGATCCATTCCGTCACCGACGGCATTGCGCGGATCACCTTCAACCGTCCGCAGGCGCGGAACGCTTTGACCTTTGCGATGTACGAGCAGATGGCTTCGATCTGCGACAGCATCAACGCCGACCGTTCGATCAAGGCGCTGATCATCACCGGCGCGGGCGACAAGGCGTTTGCATCCGGCACCGATATCTCGCAGTTCCGCGCCTTCAAGACCGCGCAGGATTCGCTCGACTATGAAGCGCGGATCGACCGCGTGCTCGGCACGCTGGAGCAGTGCCGGGTGCCGGTGATTGCCGCGATTGCGGGCGCCTGCACCGGCGGCGGCGCCGGGATCGCGGCCTGCTGCGACATCCGGATCGGCACCGCGGCCACCAGAATTGGTTTTCCGATCGCACGCACGCTCGGCAATTGTCTCTCGATGTCGAACATCTCCAGGCTCGTGTCCCTGATCGGACCGGCGCGAACCAAGGACCTCATTTTCAAGGCGCGTTTGGTCGAAGCGCCGGAGGCGCTGGCGCTCGGGCTGCTCAACGAGATCGTGCCCGATGTCGAGACGTTGCAGCGCCGCGCCGACGAGACCGCGAAACTCGTCGCCGGCCACGCGCCGATCACGCTGGAAGTGACGAAAGAAGCGGTGCGCCGCATCCGCCGCACGCTGTCCCGCGACGAGGGCGAGGATTTGATCCTCAAGGCCTATATGAGCGAGGATTTCCGCGAGGGCATGGACGCCTTCCTCAACAAGCGCGCGCCGAACTTCAAGGGCAAGTAGCATTACGGGCGCCATGGCGCTCGACGACATTCTTCCTTGGATGACCGAACTAAAACAGAAAGCCCGGCGGTGAAGCCGGGCTTTTGTTCGTTCGAAGCGAGGGATCGGCTCAGTAGTTCGCGACCACCGGTCCGGTGAACTTGTAGTTGACGCCGACGCGCAGGATGTTGTCGGTGATGTGCGAACTGTAGCTGCTGGTCGCGAACGCTCCGCTTGGCGCTATCAAGGGCGTGACGAATGATCCCGATACATTGCCAAGGTCGATGTAAAGATACTCGAGCTTGGCGGTCCAGTTGCCGCTGATCACGCCTTCCACACCCGCACCGAGAGTCCAGCCCACCCTCAAGGAGCTATTGCTGTTGCCCGCCGCGAACGGGGTAATGGTCGAGCCATTGACCCCCTGCGGGCCGGTGATATTGAAGCCGCCGACCGTGTTGGAGGCGCCGACCTCGCCGTAGGCCAGACCGCCCGTCGCGTACAGCAGCACTTTTGGATCAGCGAGAACGCCGATGCGGCCCCGGACCGTTCCAAACCAGTCGAGACTTTCCGCAAGGGTACTGGTCACCGGGAAGGCCGGGACGTTAAAGGGGACGGTGTCGCCGATGTGACCCAAGGCGCACAGGCTGTTCAGGACCGCAGCGGTGCCGCCGGCGCACACAGCGCTTCCGTTTCCGGCTTGCCCCGATCCCTGGATGTCGGCCTCCAGGCCGAAGACCCATTTGTCCCTTTGCCAATTGTATCCGATCTGACCGCCGCCGATGACGCCATCCATGTGGAATTTGGTAGCGGCCGAATTCAGTAGGGTGCCGGTCCCGGGGTCGGTCAATGACTGGGTACCACTTGAATTACCCCAGCTGTAGCCGACGTTGCCGCCGACATAGAACCCGCTCCAGTCATAGCCGGGGTCAACGTAGACGGGAGCCTTTGTGTAGATGGGCGCCTTGGCAGGCAAATCAGCGGCGAGGGCGCTCGTTGCGATCAAAGAAGCGACCGCAGAAATTTCAATCAGGATACGCTTCATGGGCAATCTCCGACTTGAAATATACTGCAATTATACTTCCGGATGACGCGTCCCGCTGTTACGCGAAAGGCACAACTACCGATAATCGACTGGGTTGCGGATGTTCAATGTCAGGCAGCGCGACAAAGGATTGATTTGGCTGAACGTTTCTAGGCCGACCAGCGAAGGCGCTCTTCAAAAAAGCCTGCACCGAATTGCAGGGGAAAACGACCGGGTCCTCGGAATAGACTCCGGACAAGCAAAAAGCCCGGCGGTGAGGCAAATCAGATAGAGAGGCCGCATCATCAATGATGCGGCCTTTTTCATGCGCTACATTCGAGGTGGGGACCGTAACCAGGCGAGTTTTTTGCCGGCACGGATCGATGATTACGTTGCCACTGATGCGGCCGTGCGGGTGATCGATGCCTTTGTTGAAGGTCTCGATATGGTCGGGCTCGGCTTGGTTCGAGCGACACCGGCGGCGACCGGGCGGCCCGGTTATGACCCGCGCGATCTTCTGAAGCTCTATATCTACGGGTACCTCAACGAGGTTCGTTCGAGCCGCAAGCTGGAACGCGAGTGCCGGCGCAATGTCGAACTGATGTGGCTGTTGGGGCGGCTTGCCCCCGACTTCAAAACAATTGCGGACTTTCGGCGGGACAATGCAGCCGGGATCGTAGGGACATGCCGGGCCTTCGTGCTGTTCTGCCGCGAGCAGGGACTATTTGCGGCCCGTCTGGTGGCACTCGACGGTTCGAAGTTCCGGGCGGTGGCGAGCGCCAAGCGGATTATGGGCGAACGCAAGGTCGCCGAAGAGGCCGTCCGGATCGATCAACAGATCGCGGCTTATCTTGCCAACCTCGACAGCATCGATGCGAGCGAGCCGGCTGACAGCGATGTGGAACAGACGGCTGCGGCCCTCAAGGCTCTCAGGGCACGCCGCACCGACCTTGATGCTCTGGCGGCGCGACTTGAGGCGGAAGATCGGACCAGTCTTGTAGAAGGTGAGCTCGATGCGCGGCCGATGGGTAAAGGGGCAGGCTCCAAGCCTCCTTCCTACAATGTCCAGACGGCGGTCGATGCTGCGACGGGGCTGATCGTCCACCATGAGGTTACAACCGAACCGACCGACAACCGGCTGCTCCATCCGATGGCCAAGGCGACGAAGGATGCGGTTGCAGCCGATACGCTCACGGTGGTGGCGGACGCTGGCTATTCGAACGGAGCAGACGCGGCAGCCTGCGAGAACGATGGCATCACGCCTTGTGTGCCAGCGAACCGGGCCGTCAACAATCAAGGCGACTTCTTCGATCGCACGGCCTTCATCTATGAGCCGCAAACCGACAGTTTTCGTTGTCCGGCGGGCCGAACACTGGTGCGCAAGCAAATCCTCACCAGAAAGCAGAGCGTCTTGTATATGGCCGACGATTGTTCGGGTTGCGCGCTCAAGCCGAGATGCACCAGCGTCGAGCGCCGCTTCGTTCAAAGACACCTTTACGAGGACGCGCTTCAACGCATGAATGCCCGCGTCGAAGCCGATCCACACCTCATGCGGCAGCGGCGATGCGCCGCTGAACACCCGTTCGGAACCATCAAGCGGATGACCGCTGGCGGCAGGTTCCTCACCCGAGGCCTTACCAACGTCAAGACTGAAGCCGCCCTTAGCGTTCTTGTCTACAACATCATGCGGGTCATCAATCTCATCGGCCCGCAAAGCCTCAAGATCAGGCTCGCCTGACCCTAAAAATGAAAAAAGAGGCTCCGGATCACCGGAGCCTCTCGTTTCCACACAGCCTGGTGACCGGGCTTTTGTCTGTTCGAAGATGGAGCGATGAGTTGGCTCAGAATGGCGCGCCCATCGGTCCGTTGAAGTGATAGTTCACGCCAACCCGGACGATATTGTCGGTGAAGTGCGACGAGTAGGAGAGACCGGCCTCGGTGCGAACCGGCACCAGAATGCCGGTCAGCGGAACCGGGCCGCCGTTGATGGTGCCAAGATCCATGTAGAGGTATTCGAACTTGGCGGTCCAGTTGCCGGCAAGGTGCCATTCGGTGCCTGCACCTACCGTCCAACCGACGCGTGTCGATGAGTTGCCCGGCAGAAGGACGGTTGTGGCCGCATTGAAATTGCCAGAAGCCGAGCCAGTGACATTGACGTTGCCGTAGGCGAGACCGCCGGTTGCATAGAAAAGCAACTCCGGCGAGACCAGGAAACCGGCACGGCCCCTCGCGGTGCCGAACCAATCCAGACTCTGGTTCAGGGTCGTCACGATATTGCTGCCGTCGTCCGAGCACGCCAAGCAGGTAACCGCGGACGACCCATGACGCTGGTCGCTGTATTGAATGTCAGCTTCCAGACCGAGTAGCCAGTTGGCCATCTGCCAGTTGTAGCCGATCTGGCCGCCGCCGATCATGCCATCAACGGCGTTGCGGGCGCTGTTGGTTCCATTGAGCACGCCGGGCAGCGGCAAGCCGGTCAGGAATTGGTCGACCGTCGCGGAGTTGGCCTCATTGCCCGCGCCGTAACCGAGATTGCCGCCGACATAGAAACCGGTCCAGTTGAACACCGGCTCCGGCGCTTTGTAGACCGGCGCCTTCATCGGTAGATCTGCAGCGAGCGCGCCGGTTGCGAGAAGCGTGGCGGCCGCGGAAATTCCAATCAACAAATGCTTCATTGCAATTCTCCAAACCTGAAATTGTTAAATGCAGAATACTCCCGCGGGGTGGCTCGCGTCTGTCACACGGAAAGCACAGGGGCCGACAATCGACCCCAATCCGAATTGTGGTGAAAAATTGAATACCTTGCCAAGCGGTTGATTTAGCAAAGGTTCCCTCCAAGGCTCGGATTTAGATAAAACTACAAGCGATGGAATTCAGGGCTTCATCCCGCATGAGAGCATTTCGAAGCCCGCGAATCGTCCCCTCAGCTCTCGTCGCCGCCGATGCCGTATCCCGCCATTCGTGCGCGAACATTTTCGATCTCGGCTTTCGACAGGTGCGGCGGCGTGCCGATTTGCAGGCACCCGTGATATTGCCGTGCCATCGTTTCGACTTCGACCGCGAGCCACATCGCTTTCGCCAGTGAAGCTCCGACCGCGATCAAGCCGTGATGGGCCAACAGACAGGCCGAGCGATCCTCAAGCGCGGTCACCGCGTGGCGCGACAATTCTTCCGTTCCAAAGGTCGCATAGGGCGCGCAGCGAATGCTGTCGCCGCCGGCGCAGGCGATCATGTAATGGACCGGCGGAATTTCCAGACCCATGATCGCGAGCATGGTCGAATAGGGAGGATGCGCATGGACTACCGCATTCACCTCGCCGCGCGCTTTGAGGATGTCGCGGTGAAAGCGCCATTCGCTGGACGGGCGTTGTCCGGCGTCGGGAGCGCGGTCCAGTTTCATGAAGACGATCTGATCGGCCAGCATCGTGTCATAGGGCGTCGACGTCGGCGTTATCAGCATCCCGTCGCCGTGCCGCAGGCTGATATTGCCTGACGTGCCCTGGTTGATGCCCAATCGGTTCATTTCCCGGCAGGCGTCGATGATCGACTGGCGCTTGGCCCGGTCGTTGGCCCGGTCGTTAGTGGAGGACATCAGCCTTTCCCTTGCGAATGATGGCACGAGAACATTAGTTGAAACTGGCTTTGCGATATAGTCGCGTTGGTCGGGTGGTCAGGAATTGGAGCAACCATGACGGAAGCGGTACTTGGCGTGATCGGAGGATCCGGGATTTACGACCTGCCCGGACTCGAAAATGCCCGTGACGAGGTGGTCGCGAGCCCGTGGGGCGAGCCGTCGGCGCCGCTGCGTCGCGGCACCATCGCAGGATTGCCGGTCGTATTCCTGCCGCGACATGACAAGGGCCATCGGTTGTCACCCTCCGACATCAACTATCGCGCCAACATCGACGTGCTCAAGCGCGCCGGTGTCACCGACCTGATCTCGCTCTCGGCCTGTGGTTCGTTCAAGGAGGAACTGCCGCCCGGCACCTTCGTTCTGGTCGACCAGTTCGTCGATCGCACCTTTCGGCGCGAGAGTTCATTCTTCGGCAAAGGCTGCGTCGCCCATGTCTCGATGGCGCACCCTGTCTCGCCGCGCTTGCGGATTCAACTGGCGGCAGCCGCTGAGGCCGCCGAAGGCATCCCGTTTGCGCGCGGCGGCACCTATGTGTGCATCGAAGGCCCGCAATTCTCCACACTCGCCGAAAGCCTGACCTATCAGGCGCAGGGCTATTCGGTGATCGGCATGACCAACATGCCCGAGGCCAAGCTCGCCCGCGAGGCGGAGATTTGTTACGCCAGCGTCGCGATGGTGACCGATTTCGATTGCTGGCATCCCGATCACGATGCGGTCACGGTGGCCGACATCATTCGCGTCTTGAGCGCCAATGCCGAGAAGGCGCGCCATCTGGTGGCGCGGCTGGCGCGGGATTTTCCGCGTGCGCATGAAGCCTGCCCGATCGGTTCGGACCGTGCGCTGGACAATGCGCTGATCACCGCCCCCGAGGCGCGCGATGGCGAACTCCTCAAGAAGCTCGACGCGGTGGCGGGGCGGGTGTTGTGCGCATGAAGGTCGACGGCAAACACTTCCGCAGCATCTGGATCGAACGGGACGGCTGGACGGTTGCGGCGATCGACCAGCGGCGTCTGCCGCACGAATTCGTCCTCGCGAAAATAACTACTTGCGAGGATGCGGCGGACGCCATCCGCACCATGCTGGTCCGCGGCGCACCGCTGATCGGCGCGACTGCCGCTTATGGTGTGGCGCTGGCGATGCGAACGGACGTTTCCGACGCCGCGCTGGAGCGGGCCTATGCGACGCTGATCGCGACGCGGCCGACCGCGATCAACCTGAAATGGGCGCTCGACGAAATGTGTAAATCGCTTGCGCCGCTCCCGTTATCGGCGCGTCTTGCGGCGGCCTATCAGCGCGCCAACGAAATCGCGGAGGAGGATGTCGCGATCAATCAGGCGATCGCCGGGCACGGCCTGGCTCTGATCGAGGCGATGGCGCCGCGGAAGAAACCGGGCGAGGCGATCAACATCCTCACGCACTGCAACGCCGGCTGGCTCGCGACCGTCGATTGGGGAACCGCGACCGCGCCGATCTATCTGGCGCATGATCGCGGCTTGAAGATCCATGTCTGGGTCGACGAGACCCGTCCGCGCAATCAAGGCGCCTCGCTCACCGCCTGGGAGCTTTCGCATCACGGCGTGCCGCATACGGTGATCGCGGACAATACCGGCGGTCACCTGATGCAGGTTGGCCTGGTCGATCTCGTCATCACGGGAACCGACCGCGTCACCGCCAACGGCGACGTCTGCAACAAGATTGGCACGTACCTCAAGGCGCTGGCCGCCCACGACAACGGCGTGCCGTTCTATGTCGCACTGCCATCGCCGACGATCGACTTTACGATTGACGATGGACGGCAAATTCCGATCGAACAGCGGGCGGCGGACGAAGTCGCGACTATGACCGGCCGCACCCATGATGGCCGAATCGAAACGGTGAAAATCGTTCCCGATGGCTCGCCGGTCGCCAACTACGCTTTCGACGTCACGCCGGCGCGACTTGTCAGCGGCCTGATCACCGAGCGCGGTGTGTTGCGGGCCGAACGCGACGCGTTGGTCTGCGCTTTTCCGGAACGGGTCTGAGAAGATAAGTAAGTCTTAAGATTTTGCGGCGGTTGCTGCGAAACCGCTGGAAAACATTTCTGTCAGAAGACGGGCGATTGTCGCGCAGAGGCGTAACGCCATCATCGGCGATACTGCCGCCGGCGCCATCCACCGCGGCGACGTTTTCGAGCTTTCCCGATATCCGCCAAGTGCAGGAGCGCGGCGCGCTCCGCGTCGGGCTGGTCGCCAAGGACATTCCGCCGCTGCTGGTTACCGGAAGCGACGGTCAGCCTGCCGGCATCGAGGTTGCCATGGCCAACGGCCTGGCGAGGCGTCTGGGCGTCGAGCTTCAGTTCGTGCGCACTGCCGCAACCCACGATGAACTGGTGGCCCAGGTAGCTACCGGCGAAGTGGACGTCGCGGTGTCTTCGATTACGCGGACCGTTGAGCGGGCTAAAGTGGTGCGCTTTTCGCGCCCCTACCTGACACAGTCGGTGGCTGTTGCGTTGAACCGGGTGCGCGCGCTGCAGGAGAACGTTGCCTGTCCGGACACGGCTGCCGATGCGGTCGGCGCGGTCGGGCGGACTCGGCGTCACGCGCGGCGGCGCCTATGAACAGGCACTCCGCAGCCAGGACAAAAGCATCAATCCGGTGGTCTTCGACACCGAAAAGGAACTCTACGAGGCCCTGGAAACCGGCAGGCTGCTCGCCGGTCTGGGCGGCGAGATCGAACTGCGCGAGTTGTTCGCCCGGCACCCGGCGGCGCGTATCAAGCTCAAGCTTTGCCTGGTCGGCGAGCAGAAGGACCAGATCGCGATTGCCGTGCGGCCCGACGCACCCAATCTCGCCGCATGGATCGATATCGTTCTGGACAACGTCGGCTTACAGCTGAAGCCCAGCGGCATCTTCACCCTCGGAACGGACTGGACCTTCTGAGCGGCAAGTAGAACAGGCCCAACCGCGAGTTCTGCTGAGGCTTCAAAAGCGCGCGACGAGATAGGCTGCGGCCCTAACCCAGTATTTCGATTTGCTTAGGACAACTCGTTCGCAGGGAGCGAGCTACTTTATGCCTAATTGCGATGCCAGGCGCCTCGCGTTATTGCTGCTAAATCACGCCTCAGTTCGTGGCACAACGGAACACGATTTGGGCGCGCACAAATCGGACGTGAAGATGGTCCGCACATGCTCAGCTACTTCGGAAGAAGCGTCGCGAGGAGACACATTGGACCCGCTGTCGTCGCGTGCATCGGTTCGACCGCCGGTGCTTTATACCGATCCGGACCAGTTTGGTGGCGTATTGCCGGGCGTCAGGCGTCGACATCTACTTATCACACGCGAGAGCACGTTCCTTCAGTCGGTGCTGCAAATCGGAGACATCCGGCTTGCCGTCGTCAAGCGGCCACCATGCGCTTCGGAAGCGTCTCTCACACAAGGTCGGATCGGCATCGCGCTGCCAATGAGCGAGTCTCCCGGGCTGAAACTCAACGGGCTGAGAGCAGATCGACCGTTGTTGTTTACCCATGGATTGACCATACCTCACCGTATTTTTCAGCCGAGTGAATTGACTATTGGTGCGGTTTTCATTCCGGCAGGTCAAGGTGACCGCGAATGGCCCGCGCCGATTTAAGCCGCCAGGCTCGATTACGTTCAACCAGTGGCTCTCAAATGCCTGCGATCGATCATACGGAACGTTTTCGATCTGGCGTCGAACGATCCGCAGCTATTCTCGCGGGATGATGCGCAACTCGGCATGCAGGAAAGCCTGCTTGGCGCAATCGATCATGCGTTTATAACGGCTCGATTGGACGAGCCGACTTGCCTAGCAACGGGAAGATACGTCCAAATCTGTAATATGGCTGATGAGTTCATCCGGTCTCATACAACGAAATCTCCAAGCAGAGCCGAAGTAGCGGCAGCTGTCGGCGTTACCACCAGAACACTGCACAACGCGATGGTTTCCGTTAATGGTATGAGCCCACTGAAGTTCATCACGCTCAACCGACTATGGGCTACGCGCGCTGCCCTGCTGCGCGCGGATCCTGGATGTCTGATAAAGACAATCGCGCTGGACCACGGCTTTTGGCATGTTGGACGTTTTTCACAGGCCTACCGCAGATTATTCGGTGAACCCCCTTCGGTCACTCTAGCCGGCAAGGCGGCTTGACGTCGCGACAAGGCAGATGCTCGTGAAATCGGATGTCGCGAGGCAAACCAGGAGAGACTACAACCGCTGCAGCCCACTCACTGGTGCGTTAGAGCGCGTCGCCGCTGTTGCGGTGCCTGCCGGCTCTCTTGAGCGGCTCCATCAACTCCTGCGCGGAGAACGGTTTTGTTAGAAAGGCGATGCATCCGGAGGCGAGCGCAGCCTCGCGAACGGTGGGATCCTCATTTCCGGTCATGTAGATAACCGGCACGGAAATGCCTGCAGCTTTGAGACGATGCCTGAGGTCGATGCCCGATCCGTCGTTCAGGTTGATGTCGAGAATGACGCAAACCGTTTGTTCAAAATCAGCATGATTTTTGAAAGCCTCTGCAGACGAAAACAGGATGGGTTCGTACGCGTGAAGCTGGAGCAGCCGCTGGAGTCCCTCAAGTATTCCTGGGTCGTCATCGACGACTAATACGAGGTTCCGATCTTGCAAGCGCGATATCCCTGAATTGTCCGGCGACAGGTCGATCGGAGCCAAGTGTTTCTGATGGTGAGTTTGGCGCGCCATCCGCGCACCACGGCGTCCGTCCAGCAGATTGGACGTTGGTTCAAATTCGTGAATGTGCCGCCGAAATCCCCCCTCGGGCCGCCAACAAACAACGCCGATCCCGGCGCCGCAAGCGGACCGTGACCAAAAACGATATCCATTTTTGGAAAATCTGACGTCGATATCCGGCATTGTAGATCAAGTTAATGTAGCCCAGACGTCGATTTACTGGCGGTAACGAAGCGCGGAAGGCTGCATTCAATTGAGTATGTCGGAATACATTGCTGCACTAAGTGAGGTGAAGCGCGAGGTTACGCAATTCCGCCGCTTCGCCGGACATGTACGGGGCTCGGATCTATCGCGCAGGCTTTTCGCGTTGGCGATTGAGATTGAGCGGCTCGCGCAAGAAATTGACAGCGCGAAGGATCTTGAGGTTGTGGCCGCCAACCTGTTGGATGCTGCCCGCAAGTTCCCGCCGGGGTCAGAGCGCCACGACGTACTAAGGCATATCGGGAAGTTGCGTATTAAGTTGGACGCCCTGGTGTCGAAGCAGAAAAAACTACCACTTTGTCCTAGTTGCGATGGTGGGCATGAAGTCTGACTACTGCATCGTCACCTTTCAGACGAACTCCGACCCCCAGTCTTGGCATTGGGAATTCCGCCGTTCCCGTAACCCGATGGGCGTCAAGGTCAGAGGGCGGTTATCAAACGCGAATGGCGGCAGAGCATGCGGCAAGCGAGAGCTGGCAAACTTTTTGGAACTGCTCGCGAAAGAAGAAAGGCGACAGGGATAAGGCGGCGAACTCGAAGTAGATCCCGATCCCTGCCGCTATCGGATTTTACGAAGTAGTTCTGCTCGGCAAGTCATAAGAGTTGGATAGGCCACGAGAGACAGGCCAAGTCCGATTCGGGCTAAACTTCTGATCGGGCGTCGTCGCCCCCGACTTAAACGACAAGGGCTTTATTGCCGGCCCTAACTAACTCAGCGCGGCACCCGGCGGTCCTCCCGGAAAGCGAACTCCGAAGCGCTGGATAAGGTCGGGAACGCTGCTCATGTCCATGTCGAGCGCATAGCGCGCGCACATCGCCGCGAGCCGCTGCGGATGGGGGGCGCCGTTGATCAGTTCCGCTCCAAGCTCGCGAAAATAGTGCTCGAACCCGGCCGGCGATATAATTTCCAATACGCGGGCGGGCGTTTCGCCGGCGTTCCAAAACGTGCGCCATTGTTCGCGCGGCTTGAAGATCAGATCGCTCGGATGGCCGATCACGACGGAATCTCCGAGCAGCGCCCCGATACTTCCCTCCAGGACGAAGCTATATTCGTCCTCGCGATGATGCCGGTGCATAGGCGCCGCCAAGGCGCGCGGCTGCATCAGATGCTCCACAAGCGCGAATCGCTTGCTGGCGTCGTCCCCTGCAATAACAAACCGGGCGTTGGTACCGCCCAGAATCGCGAGGTGGCCATCATGCGGACCGACTACCCTTGGCGATTTCATGAAGTCCTTCTTTTGCGTCGGCGATCGGCGGGCGTCAACGCTTGCGCGGATCAATCAACGCGTCGCCCGCGAGAACCGGCGATCTATGTTTGGGCAGTCAACCAGCCGAGGCTCTTTCGAGCGGTTCCATCAGCGACTTCGCCGAGAAGGGCTTTGTGAGATAGGCGAGACATCCGGATTGTTGCGCGGTTTCACGAAGGGCAGGGCTGTCGTTCCCAGTCATGTAGATGACCGGTACAGAATTGCCATTCGCCATGAGACGATGTCTCAACTCGATGCCTGAAACATCGCCGAGGTCGATGTCGAGAAGGACGCAAACTGCCTTGTCGAAATCGTTGTGATTTTCGAAAGCCTCGGGAGACGAAAACAGCAGGCTGGCATAGCCGGACTGTCGCAGCATTCGAGCCACGGCCCGCAGCATCGAGGGGTCGTCATCGACGACAAACACGACATTTCGATCTGGCAAATGGTCTGTCCTTGGCTTTTCAGGCCGACACGGCTTAGAGCTATGGACTGAACGTTCGAACCAATCATGTTAGGCCTCGCGCAACGAACTTGCGATTGTCCCATAGGCCAATAGCAACTCGAAAACGGTTGAAAATTGTTAGAGCGACGGTCGACTGTCTTATGGGCCGCGCAAGACACCGACCCGTTCGGCAAGGGCGACAAGTTCCGCCAAGGATCGGACCTGCATTTTCTGCATGACACTGTGGCGATGGGCTTTGATCGTCCGCTCGGTACAGCCTGCCGCGCTCGCGATCTGCTTGTTGGCCTTGCCGCGAACGACGAGTTCAAAGACTTGCCGCTCGCGGGGCGTCAAGCTTGCGAGACGAGAGCGAACGGCATCGAGCGTGATCTTTGAGTGATACGTCGAACTGTGACGCGCAATGGCTCGTTCAACTGCCGGAAGAAGTCTATCCGATGATACCGGCTTGGTCAGAAAGTCATCCGCACCCGCCTTGATGGTCCGCACGGTGGTTCGAACATCAGGATAACCAGTGAGGAATATGATAGGCAGCGTCGAACCGAGTGCGCTCAGGCGCTCTTGCAGCTCCGGACCGCTCAGTCCCGGTATTCGCACGTCGAGCAGGATACAGCCCGGCACACTGTCGCTTGGCAAGCGATCCAGCAGATCTTGGGCCGAAACATACGTCGCGACCTCGTAGCCTGCCTTCTTCAAACGACGTTCAATCGCCGTTCGGAATGCAGCATCGTCGTCAACGACATACACAAATCCCGGCAACGGCGCGCTCCGATGGACGACGAGAGCGCGTCAGCGCGATTGGTTGAGCATCTTACGTTGAGGGATATCAAGCCATCTTTCAAAGATGACACCAATATCGTCCCGATACCTCCATGCAAGTCGGCATTTTACAACGGTGAGAAAGTCGTCGAACGTGATGTAGAAGCCTATGGGAAGGAGGCCTAGTCCAGGTGCATGCACTTGAGCGTTGGTTCGGCTAACGTTGTAAGCCACAATGCGCAATTCGCGGCCTACCTCAAAGAACAGCAGGCCATCCATGTAATCTTTGATCATCTGCAATCCGATCCTCGGTACGTAAGCCGCGCTGGATTTGGTACTTTGAGGAACACATGATCAGTAGGCGGAGAGAATACGGCTGCGTATTGTCCTAAAGGCCAATCATCGAATTTACCGTTAAGTGGCCAGTTTTAATAAAACGGTCACCGCTTCGGCGCGGATCGAGGCCCAAGCACGGCATGTGCGAACATGTCGGTTCAGCCTCCGACCCTGAGGTGGACGGTGCATATTTTGGTGGGCATGTGCGCCCCGCTAATCGCGTTGACCGCCGCCTTGTCCCCAGCATCAAACCGGCAAGCGCCGCGTAGTCGTAATTATGCGCGAACGCGGCGGTCACACGCTGCCATTCGTGTTCACTTCAACGCGCTTTGGCACCAAGCCTCAGCGGCGTTATTTGCCGCGTCCCACTCATGGGCATGAAGTGATAGACGACGAGAAAGACTAACCGCGAGCAAGCGTATTGACGGTAAGGTCTGCTGGCCAGCTTCACTCAATGTTTCAAGCGAACTTAAGTCACGGAACAGATCGTTGATCACTTGGGACGCAACTTCCTGCTCTGCATCCTGCGCTTTTCGTAAAACATATTTTACGTAACGGGCCTCAACATATTCGCTCATGACGAACTTTCGCCAAACCGACAACGGTGACACAACGATGTGGCCCGCATGGGCAACGCCATGCGGCAAGGGCGTCTGGAGTTCATATCTTTGTCCCCGTCGGGAGCGGCGATTTCGCGGTGACGTCCTTCCAGCCAAAGAAATCATAAGCGCCCGACCACGTATGAACTTCTGCGTTGCAGACCCCGCAGATGAAGCTGCCGGATTGCTTATCGGGGTGCCGCTCTTGTGTGGTCCGATATACTAAGCCGCACTTCGAGCAACTAAAAATAACCGTCGTCTGCGTTCCGCTGGTCATGGCCAAATATGCTGCGCTCATCAATGGAAAAAAACGATGTAGCCAACCATGCCGTAGCTGAGGACTATCGTCGCCCGCCTCACCGCTTCGATGAAGTCTGATCGTCTTGGGCCAAATGCCATGAGAAAGCTCGGTTAAAAAATGGCCCCAGTCTCGGGGACACTGGGGCCTGAGGGGCTCGGGTTTTCGACGTACCATGGTGGTCCTTGGTACGAAGGCATCCAAGCTCAAGGGCGCACTTCGGACTAGTGTCCCAAGGTACATTGTCCCGAGGGGCCATGCCGAGGCGGGCGAGGTGCCCTCGGCTTATGATGCGCCGAGGACGCCCGCATCAACCGCTTGCTTCACGCGTCACCTTAAGGAGCCGAAACGGCTGTCGCTTTCGGAAGCAGCACTCCTGGTGGCGCTGCCGCAATCGCCGGAAAATCGCAGGCTATGCCGCAGATCGTCGGGTTCTGCGTCGGCCACTTTGTTTTGCGCATGAACCCGATGCTCACGTCTAAGCTCCAGAACTGAGCTAGGGACAGTTGTCCTGAGGCTCTACGATTGTCGCGCGGCAACGTTGTCAGCGCGGGAGACGACCGGAAACTCTTTTCTCCCATGCCTGCACCCGAAGACGCGATGTTTATCAAGCCGCTCAGGCCGGTGACGGTCCTTCCTTTGATCTAAGTCAATCTTCTGCGGAGGGAGCGTTGCACTGTCCTGTGCATGGGCAGGTTCTAGGGAGGTTACTATCATGCTTCGCTATATTCTCGCCGCACTTGCAGTAGTTGTTCTGCTCACCGCAAGCTTGATCCCGGATGGTGCCTATGCTCGCGGTGGTCGTGGCGGAGGTGGTGGCTTCCGCGGCGGTGGCGGCGGATTTCACGGGGGCGGTTTCCGTGGCGGCGCGCATGTCGGAGGCATCCACGGTGGCGCAGGACGGTTTCATGGCGGCGGCTATCGCTATGCGGGCCGTGGCCTACATCCCTCACATCCAATAGCAGGTCGCCCCATAGCAGGCCGTCCGGGCCGCCCGATAGCAGGTCGCCCCGGCCGCCCAATCGCGGGTTATCCCGGCTATCGCCCAGGCTGGGGCTACGGTGCTGCTGCCGTCGGAGCAGCCGCGGCGGTCGGCGCGTACGGTGCCTACGGCTACTATGGCGGCAATGCCTGCCACTACGACAACTACGGCCAGTGGGTCTGTCCGCAACAATATCCGTATTAGCACCCGTATTGCTGCAACCGAAGTTCAGGGCGGCGATCTGCTACCGCCGTCCTCCCCTCGCTTCTTGTTAGGCCTCCAAGGAGCCAGCTCGTCAGCGGCTGTCGTCAAAATCCGTGGTTGCACAGTCACAGAGGGGGCGACCGGAGATGCATGGATGCGCGACCCGGGCACCGTCGCGGCGATTGTCAACGTCTTAAGGCAGATTTATGGCGACGACATCGCGCGGGTCATGCTGAACGACGGCTTCCCGCGTCGTCGCGGATGAAGGTCCCCAGTCAGCGAGGAGACGTTATCGCGGCGGTTTCAGAAATAGCCTTTGGCCCTCATGCCATGCGGCCAACTGGGCTTCGATGATTTGTTGGGCGGCGGCTCCGGCCTTATAGGGGCCTAATCGCTCTTTCCGCCCGTCGCCCCATGTCACGGCCACATACCAAAGGCCATCAACATTCTTCCGAGCAAGTGGGGTTGGCGGCGAAACTCGTCCCGTATAGGCGTCCATGCAGTTAAAGGCCGAGTGTTATGGAAGCCAAAATAGCACCACGATCGACGCACCGAAGAGGACGACAAACCAAGCAAGCGCAAGCCAGAGAAGCACGTCGTCTCGGTCCCTGATTTTGACAGATGATGTTGGTTTGGCCGCGAACTCGGCGGGGCCGATGCGTTACCTGAACAGCCGCATCCAATCTTGTTATTGCGCGCCAATCATTTGGGTTTTCTCGCCACAAATTCCCGAGACTAAGGTCGCGGCCTGTTGCGACGCTAGTGCGTGACGTGGTGATTTGATGCCGTCCTTGCCCCGTCGTGATGCGCGCGGGCGCTGGCGGTGACCGTCGCGAGGTGGCGGCCCTCCCACGATGGCGACCCTCCCCAGATGGTCGCAACGCTAGCAAGGTACTATGGAGCGTGTCTGAGGGTGGGGGACCGCATAACCTCACTTATCGAGGATATCTGCTGCGAGCAAATCCGTAGTTGCAGTTGCAGGAAGGCGATGCGTCCTGCTCGTCCGCTATGCTGTCATCGCGACCAAGTTACGCAGCGCACCGAAATGACGCGATGTTGCCAGAAGCGGTCTCATGCATCGCGATATGATCGGGGGAGACGCTTGTTTAATCGCCGTAAACAGGGTTTGGCGGGGTTGTTGGAAGCTTGACGCAAAAACTCGATCCATTGGGTCTGCGTGCCGAGACCGAAAGGAGGCCGCCGTGAGATTCGACGATTGAGCGGCAAATCGGCAACCCCATCCCCATGCCGAGAGTTTTCGTTGTGAAAAACGCCTCAAAAACACGGTCTACAAGACTCGGGTCAATTCCACTGCCAGTATCTTCCACTGTGATTTGCACGTTACCGGATTCTCCAATTTTGGATTTCACGATTAACACGCGTTCACGAGTGGTGACTGAACTCATAGCCTCGATGGCATTCATGACGAGGTTGAGAAGCACCTGCCGAAGTTGCGTCGGCGCGGCCAATAAAGTTGGGAGACCGTCACTCAACTCGCTCCGCAGTGATACCTGATGAGAGTCCAGTTCCCCACGAACGACCGCGAGAACCTCGCTGATGAGGTCGTTCACCCCCACGGTGGTCCTTGCTCCATGATCGTTTCGGAACATTGATCGGATACCGTCGAGCACCGCACGGGCACGTTGTCCCTCATCGGCAATATCTTTCAAGATCGCACGCACATCGCCCATATCGGGCTTTGCTTCGGCGAGTGATTGCAAGCCGGCATCTGCGTTCAGTATAACTGCCTCCAGCGGTTGGCTGACCTCGTGCGCGATTGAGGCGACCAACGCTGCCATTGTCAGGTGCCGACCTATCTCGGAAATTTCACGGCGTGCAGCGTTCCAGATGCGGATGCGCTCTTGCGCCTCTGCCACGACGCGCTGCTCCAGTGATTTATTCAAATTGCGCATACTGTCGGCGAGTTCGCGAGACTTGGCCTCGCTTGCAGCAAGTGCCGCTTCCATTCGTTTACGTTCGGTAATCTCCTCGGATGCGACGTTGATACCGAGGATGCTGCCATCCGTCGCAATAAGAGGATACCAGTTGGTAATCCAAACACGGTCGGCGTTTCCGCCGTCCGGTCGCTGGCCGCTCACTTCTATGCCTGTGATCGAATTTCCAGTTCGTAAAACTGTCTGAACGATATTTTCGACCTGTTCGGCAACTTGCGGAACCGTCTCTCGCACCGACCGGCCAATATGATCATCGACAGAAATGCCGCAAATTTCGCACAAATGCCGATTGATCAGCTGATAGCGGCAATCAGGGGTGAGAAATGCGAGGCCGACAGGAGCGGTCTCATAGAGCAGCCCAAACTCGGGCGTTCGGGCGCCGCTCCCCGCGCCAGCCGAAGAATTAGCTAGCTGCTTGTCGATCATTAGGCGCCATTGTCCGTAGACAGTCCTGCCTCACAGACTGAACACTAAACCGCATTGGAGTTCTCCACAACACCAAGGGGTTATCGCCACCTCATGTGCTGCCCTCAAGTCGAGTTTACCTTAACACGTCATCGAAAGTCGCGTTGTGCATCACAGCAAAATGGCGTCGCGAATGTCGCATGTGGGTCATGAGCGTTGCTTTGAGCGCCTGCCCATCATTTCCGATCTACCCTACGAACCTTCGCAGCGAACTTGCGCCTCGCTATCTATCAATAGGCCGCCCATCGATTGATCCGGAGCTGATGATCCGGATGCTGGTCTGGAGTTGACCCCGTTAGAGCGGACACGCGGCTGGTTTGAGTGATGCAATGTACTCCCGCGGTGAGCGGTAGCCCAGACGGGAGTGTGGGTGTTCAGAGTTGTAATCCTCCATCCAGTGATCGATGCGCGAGAGCGCGCTTCGGGCGTCGGGAAGCGCATTTGATGCGGACATAATCGCGCTTGAAGGTCTTCACGAAGGCTTCGGCCATGCCGTTGCTCTCGGGGCTTTCCACCGGCGTGAAGCAAGGCTCGAGGTTCAGGGCCACGGCGATCTCGAGGGTGCGGTTGGCAGCGAAGATCGATCCATTGCGATACAAGCCTCGACGACCCGCTCGAATACGCGACGGAAAACATCCCCCTCACGGAAGCGCTCGTTACGGGCGCGCGAGAACGCGGAATGATCCGGGATAGCATCCTCGATACCGAGCTTGCAGAACCAGCGATAGGCGAGGGTGCGGCCGGGCAGTAGACGACGCTTCAAACGTGATGCTGAGCATCTTCGCGGCCTTTGACATTGATGATCATCTCAGCGTTCGTAACTTATTGCTGTTTAATGATGGGGCAGCTGAGGCTTGCCGATCCCTCGCTTCGTAGTATTCGGCTGAGAACTTAATCGACCATCGGGAGAAGAACGATCTCAATTTCTGAGTGGGCTTTTCGACACCGAAATGTTTGGCGACATGCGCATTGCGCAGCCACCTCATCGCCAATGCGAGACCGGCGGTGCGCTCGAGCCTCCCAAACGCCGCGATGCCGGCGATCTCTGCCTGCCGATAGCGAAACCCGACCTTTTTAATCACATACAGGCGCTTGATGGTTTCATAGCACTTGAATATGAGCTGAACGAACGGATGTTTTTTGGCCTGTGGCCACGCTGCCGGGTACACCGGTAGCACCAAAAGCTTGCTCTTCGCGATGATCGTTGCCAGCGGATGCAAGAGTTGCATCCAAGCTGGCCAGGACGTGACCTTGGCAAACAGCACCGCGTGCATCGCCGTGGCGACCCCGAAAGAGATCGGGAGCCAAAGTACCGCGCCCAGGATCACGAGTAGTGCGGTGTTCGGCGTGAGATGCCGGCATTCTCGGAACACCCATGCCATGCCCCTTTCAAACGCAATATGCACAGCTTGTTCGAACGCCAGATAGCTAATCTTACGCCGGAGCCACGACCAGTTCCGACGGATCGATATGCTCCACTGCCGACGTTTCGTCTCGGAAAGGGGGAGGAAGCGCAACGCGCCGTATATGACAGTAACGATGACATTGCCAAGGACCTTGGCCGCGAAGAGCGGAAGCCAGACAATCTCCATTGCTAAAGGAAAGGCGTAGTCGAGCAGTCGCATCAAGATCGCCAAAATGAAACGCAGGATTTTGTTGGCGGCGAGCGTGACAAAGACAAGTGGGATGATAATCACATCGTCGAGGGCACCGCGGAAGCGGCTTTCCTCGGTCCATGCCGGGTCATGATAGTTGGTCACGGCGCAACGGTTCCGGGCTGAAGACGGGGATCGTGCCATGCCCAGTTCACCCCCATGAGCGACGAAGAGTGGACATCCCGGTTCGGCAGCTTTGTGCCAGGAGCGGACTACGCGACCTTGCGGTTCACTCCGGCGTCTGCAAAGCAGCGCCCAAGGGTATCAATTAGCGGCTTACAATCGGTTTTGAATTTCGGATTTGGCGCGATTTGTGCTGGCACTTGTACTTTGTCATTAGCGTGAGGCTTTGCAAGCTTGATTGGCAGCCTGTCACTCTTCGCCGAGCGATTGGCGATCTGCTGAGAAAATAGTGCAATCGCACCGGTACCGGACTGGAAACGTGCCGCTGTGTCCGAGGGAATGGCTGTTGCACCGCTACAGAACTGGTAATGCCCACGAGATAGCTGAGCGAATGCAACGAGAGTGTCTTGATAAGCATGATGCTACTCACTTCGGTCAAATCCAGTTCGCACTGCCAAACAGGCGTTGAGGTTTGTCGATTTAATTCATCTACTCAGCGCATGCGAAACGCTGCGATTGCATGCGCCAGAAA
>CAVZJE010000006.1:0-317213 GCA_963775545.1 uncultured Alphaproteobacteria bacterium | reverse complement strand
TCACAGCCTTACGGCCCGCGGAAGTGGCATCGTCGCTGCTGTCGTACACCCCCTTGATCCGCTGGGTGTCGTAGGCCGTAAGGCCCGCAAAGACGCCGACGCCAACGATGGAGATGATCCAGTCGAGCCCGGCGGATCTCAGAAACAGGTTGACCAGGCTTGCGATCACAATGCCGATCACGCCCATAAACAGGAACACGCCCAGTCCCGACAGGTCGCGCCGGGTCGTGTAACCCCAGATACTGAGTGCCCCAAAGGTCGCGGCTGAAATGAAGAACACGCGCGTGATCGAGGCGCCGGTATAGACGTGGAAGATCGTCGAAAGCGACAATCCCACCAACGCCGCATAGGCGAAGAATAGCAGTCGCGCCGTTTCCGCCGACAGTTTGTTGATACGGGCGCTTATAAAAAACACCAGTGCGAGCGGCGCCAGCATGAACACCCACATCAGCGGGCTCTGCAGCAGCTCAGGACCGGTGAACTGATAGGTCAGCATCGCGACGAGACCGGTCAGGCCAACGCCAGAGGCCATGTAGTTATATACTCGGAGCATGTGGGCGCGCAGGCCCGCGTCAACCGCGGACGTACGATCGGCGGGGGCGTCGGGGATGGCTGCATTGCGATCGTAATTCGACATGGATCGTATCCTTTTTCATCCGCCGGACATTATTTTCTCCGTGGCATGGTCTGCTGCGAGACTCAGCGCGAGATCGGCGTCCGGGTACCCTGTTGCTAACCGACCGAATTCACTGCACCGGCGGGCATGACGAAGCCTTGATCTGCATCGGCAGTTCGCTTCGCGCGGAATCCAGGGCGCCACGCATCGTGCCATCCCGCAGCGTCGACCGACCATCGGCCAGATTCATCGATAGCGACCTCGCATCTGTCGAATGGCATTGCGTCGCCGGTCGCGCTTCCGACGAAAGGCGCGCCCGTATCTTGCGTTGAGTCGATCGATGTTGCCCAAGCGCCTGGCAAGCACGCCTTTCGGAGATACCAAACACTGCCCTGGCGTGAAGCACGTAGGTCGCGCGAAGCTCCGGGCTGAGAGCCTCCGTCGTCGCCTCCACCAAGATGAGCTTTTCCAGTGTCAGATCCGATACCAGCCGGCGCAGCCGGGTGATCTCGGCCTCAAGCTCGGCCAAATGCTCGGCCAGATCGCTGTCGAGGCCTCCGTACCTCTTTCGCCACCGATAGTAAGTTACTTCGGTAACGCCAATTTCCCGCACACACTCCGAAATCCGTCTGCCGCTGGCGGCCAATCCTTCAACATGTCTCAGCTTTGCAACGATTTCCTCGGCTTTATGTCTTCTCATCACCGACCCTTTCGTTAAGGAATCGCATTGTCATCGCTTCGCGGCGCTCGCTTTTGCTAGTCATCTCTCGCTTCCAACGTCCTGCGGACGATCGCTGTTCCGGCGAAGCTGGTGCGCACCGCGACGATGGCGTCGGCGGGCGAGCCCTCAACGGATCATAAAGGCGCCACGGAGAATCTTCATCGGCTCAGAATCCCACGCCTAAGCAGCGCGTCTCAAAAATACGCCGTCGCTTGGACGTGTCTCGGAAGCGAGATCAGGTCGATCTCCGGTCGTTGCCTCGCAGATCCGCGCAAACAAGAACGGCTTCGACACGCTCATGATAGAGAATTCGTAGTCCACGTCTCCGGCACCGTAAATGCGTCCACTGGTTCCGACGACACAGACACCGAACAGCTCCCTCGGGACTCGGGCGAGTGCCGGGTAGGCCTGGGAGTTTTTGCTGTCACTATTCGATTTAGAGCGGCGGTGCGTGTCTTGCACGAGCGACTGCACCATCCCAGGGGCAGGCAAATGACCGGCCGAAATGTAATGCCGTTCCAGCGACGCCATAGCACCACTCCGTCGAAGGGGGCCATTCGGCTCCATTCCAGAACTCGACGCGGTTCCATCACTAACGCTCAGGTATATGAGGTGTCAACGCGCAATCGGCGCAACAGTTGGCAGCTCAGCCATCCAATCTAGGAGGGACGTCGATCGCCGAACTTGCTGCTCTCACGACTTCACCAACATTCAACTGGGTAAGCCAGACTGACGCAATCATGTTCGCGCGTAATTGAGTCAAAGGGTCATTAACAGCGGAGGCCGAGCGACGAGAGATTCGGAACATAATAAAACGAGTGTATGATTGGGTTCTGCGCGACTAAGCTGCCGCCCTACCCGAGCGTAACCGACGACGAGAACCGGTGGACATGGTGCAATCGTGTGAAAGAGTGAGGCTTAGTCATGGTGGCGAGCGCGAGTGACGGACACGTTCTCCTAGTAAAGAAGCTAGGCGGACTTATCTCGGTTATCATCGGATGCCTACTGACAGGGGTTGGCGTGACGTTTGAATCCACCGGTACAATTGTTGTCGGTGTTCTATTTCTTGCGCTTGGTGCTGTCCTGCTCACGCTTAAGATCATAAGACGAAATCAAAGGAGTCCGCTCGGATAGTGCGTCGAGCCGGACTTGCGGCGACTGATCAATTAGACTTCAATGTTTATTAGACTGGGTCGACGAATATTTGCAGTTGCTCGGGGATTGCAAAATCAAAGTCGGCAGACCGTCTTAGTTTCTTGTCGAATCTTCTGAAACGTCGCGGCCCACGGACAGCATTTGAGTCCACTTTGCGATGTTGCTGCATTGCCAGCTCACGCCGGCAACGGCCAGAATTATTGTGACCAATGTCGGCAACACGCCGCCGGCGGCACGGTCGAAAAATCCGGCACCTGGGAGAATGTGGTTTGCGCCTGTCATCACCATGGCTGCACCACTGACGGCAGATGCACCGACAACAAATAAGTCGAAGAATCGCGGCACAAGCAAGCCTCCGATCGCGCCGCAGACTAACGCCAGCACTCTGCCGAAGAAGCCGCCAAACCAGCCATCGAGCCCGAGAGCGGCGGCCACAGAAAGGCCGAACAGGATGCCGCCGGAAACGCCGAGCAAAACGCGCCGATAGGGCTCAAGAATGTAAGACGCGGCACCAAGAACAAATGCACCGGCAATTCCGAGGACAATGGCAGTTTGTACCAACATCCCCAGTGAATGCCCGACCCAGCAGAAGACCGACGTCAAAACCAATTAGGGCATAGAGAAGTGGAAGCCAAGCATAGAACATGAAAAGGCCGAATGCCATGATGGCGAGCCCAGTCAATATCATCAGCAACCCAATCGCGAGCGACATGACGCCCCCTCAGCTCAATCAATCGATAACCAGCGAGACACAAAGATTGCTACATCGCCGCGCTCCGACCCAGAACACTTGGCATGCACTGTTACATCCAAACTGAACTATCGATGCAAATCGCCTCGTTCGAACTGTAACT
Organism: uncultured Alphaproteobacteria bacterium; assembly: GCA_963775545.1. Taxonomy (GTDB): domain Bacteria; phylum Pseudomonadota; class Alphaproteobacteria; order Rhizobiales; family Xanthobacteraceae; genus Bradyrhizobium. Next base: position 313,867 of record CAVZJE010000006.1, on the reverse strand, counting down.
GTTCAAAAGGTTGATGGAAGCTCCATCCGTAACAAAGCTCAAGATTGCAGGTTGATGTCATGGCTACCCTAACCCTGCTACCCCAGCGGTCAAGCGTCCGGTTCTGAAGCCGGGCCGGTTTTTCAGTTTGAGGCCGTTCATCCTAGTTCATCGGGAGTCTCGAAGCTGGGAGTCACCGTCCATCCTGGATTGAGCCGCAGTGGCCTAATTTAATTTCGCAGTCTATTTTGAGCGGTTCTGCCTTCGAAACAAAGTTCGTGTAAGAAGCGACAATCCAAGAATAAATGTCAGCGATCCAAAAACGGCGACGAAAAAGGAGTCCCAATTCAACCCCTGTTGGCCGGTCATGTACACGACCGCGCCACCGACGATCGACAGGACTGCAAATATGAAAACTGCCCATTTCAGCTTGTCCATATCGCCTTTCCTTATTATTGGGCCGCCTCAGTTGGCGGTCCGCTGCGTCGTTGACACGCTGCGAACTTCAAAAACGAACGACCATCCCGCAAAACATACGCCTTGCAGTGCTGATGCCAAACTCGCTCCGATCCGTTCTTTCGCACACCGAAGGATGGGCTTCATGAATATCCTCTTTCGCAATAAAGAAGATCGATGTCATTGCCGCACTCTGTGAGTGCGCAACGTAGTGGTCCGAACGAAATGTCAGTTCGTTTAATCACCATCCGGGATCCCCAAGCGTGCTTTTCCAAATCGGTGGAGTAGACGTATAGTGGAACGTCGCGTTTGCGGCCGGCGTTTGCCGCATCGAGATTATCTTGAAACCTTCGATGTGCAGGCGGAGGCTGCCACGGGTTTTCTGCCCGCGATAAGCTGGATCCCGAGGAAGCGAGAGTGAAGCTGCTCGGTGAGAAACAGCCCTCTCTAGAATTTACCACCCCGGAGGAGCTCGGAGCGCTCGCCGCATTCCTCTGCTCGGACGCCGCGGCGCAGCTTAGCGGAGTGGCGTTACCCGTGGACGGTGGCTGGCTCGCACGATGACATGAGGCGCAGGCGGGGAAGGCGGTGTTCAAAATGCCCCGAACAGCTTCCCAAGCGCGATGACAACTGTCAGTGCGATCAACGGCCCCACGAGTCCCACCATCATGATCTCGCGATAGCTCCCTCGTTGGGTAGCGCCGCAGATCGCGAGCAGGGTAACTACCGCGCCGTTGTGCGGCAGCATAGCGAGCGCACCGGAGCTGATGGCGGCCACGCGGTGCATCAACTCAGGGTGAATGCCCATGCTCGTGGCCAGTTGGGCATAGGTATCGCCCAGCGAGTTTAACGCGATGGCCAATCCTCCTGATGCCGAGCCGGTGATGCCACCCATCACGTTGGCGGCAACGGCAATCGACACGAGCGGCCCGCCGGGTACCGCCAGGAATCCGTCGCGGACCACGGCGAACGCCGGCAACGCCGCGACGACGGCGCCGAAGCCCACCAAGCTGGCCGTATTGAGCACCGGCAGCACAGAGGCGTTGGCGCCGGCGTCGAGGGTCTTGCGCAACTCCGGTAGGCGCTTGCGATGGATCCCTGCCAGAATCAGCGAGGCGATCGCGAGCGCCGTCACGACAGACCAGGCTCCGCTCACTGCGGAGAGCGAGGTTTCGCCGAACCGCCGCTCGGCGAGAAACCCGGTGTATACGCGTGGTAGCACGAACAAACTCATGAGGAGGTTGACCACGAGAACGATCAGAATAGGCGCCACTGATAGCGCAAAGGACGGTAACTCCGTGCTGCGATGGCCGTGCGGCAGTTCGGCGGGGTCGAAATTGTCGGCGTTCGCGGCGCGCTCGCGCACGAACTGATCATCGGCTGTTGCCGGCGTTTCGGTGCTATAACTCTCGCCGGCGCGACGCGCGTGCGTCTCTATCAGGCGCAGCCACCACAGGCCAAAGCCCAGGATGATCGCAGATGCTATGACGCCAAGAACCGGCGCTGCAAACAAGGTGGTGCCGAAATATGCCATCGGGATGGCGTTCTGAATGGCCGGGGTTCCCGGCAGGGCCGTCATAGTGAAGGTGAAGGCGCCAAGCGCGATCGCCGGCGGGATCAGCCGATGCGGAACGCCTGCCTGCCGAAACAACGCGGCCGCCACAGGGAATACGGCGAAAGCCACGACGAAGAGGCTGACGCCACCATAAGTGAGCAGGGCACACGCCAACACCACCGCCATGACGGCTCGCTTCTCTCCCAGTCGCTCGGTCATGCTGCGGGCGACGGAAAGCGCGGCGCCGCTGTCATCCATGAGCTTGCCAAATACGCCTCCAAGCAGAAAGAGCGGGAAAAAATTTGTGACGAAGCGCCCCGTACCCTGCATGAAGGTCAGCGTCCATTTGGCGAGGAGCGGCTCTCCAGAGAATGCGGCGGCCACGATCGCCGCCGCCGGCGCCGCCAACAGCAGCGTGTATCCCCGAAAGGCGAGGAAGATGAGCAGACCGAGAGCGATCAGGATGCCGAGCAGTTCGAAGATGTAAGCACTCATGACGCTCCTCTCAAAAGGGGCGGAGATCCGACGGGCTGCGGCAGTTGGCCTGTAAGTCAATGCCCTCAGTCGCCGCAGGCTTGGTCGTGATCGTTGGAGACCGGTCGGGGTCCTATCTTATCCTCCTCACTTACCCGGCCACGCGGGAGAGCGCGAACAGGATCGACATCAAGATCACAATTACCCCTGTGGCGAAGGCCAGTCTGTCAGCAAACACGCGGCGCATCGGCATCCCTCCCTAGACGAAGCTATAGCGTTCAGAATGGTACTTTGACATCGGAACGCCCATCTCGCCGAGGGCCCTTTCAATTGCATCCATCATTACACCGGGCCCACAGATGAAGTACTCATGATCGGAAAAAGGTGGCGGCAGATGACGCTTCAACATCTCGGCGTTGATGAAACCTTGTTCCCCGGTCCAGCCGGCCGGCGGGTTCGCCAACACATGGACGACCGTCAGGTCGAGCCGCGCCTCCAGCACCTCCAGCTCCTCGCGGAAGGTAATCGATTCCCGGTCCTTGCTGCCGTAGAGCAAAATCACGGGCCGCTTGTCGCAGCGATCAGCGAGCGTGCGGATCATACTCATCATCGGCGTAACACCGACACCACCCGCGATTAATACGTGCATGTCCGCCGGGTTGCCGATCGTGAACGCGCCGTACGGTCCGTCAAGGTACACACGCTTGCCCACGGGCACTCTCTGGATCTCTTTAGTGAAGTCACCCAGATTCCTGATCGACATCTCGACGACGCCCCCCTTCGCTGCGGCGCTCGACGAGAATGAGAATGGATGCGCGGTGATCTTGAAGGGATTTCCCCAGACCATCAACCAGCCGAACTGGCCTGGGCTGAAGTGAAATCCCGGGTGGCCCTCTGGCTGCATCACCAACGTGGTCGTTTCACCGCGTTCTTGACGCGTCTCCGAGACGCGGTACGGACGGCGAAGCATGAACAGCGGTTTGACGATGCGCACGTAGAGCAGCAGTCCGATCCAGAAGATCGTCAGGCCTACCCACAGAGACTGCTTCCATGGATCAGCTAGATAGAAACTCGATCCCACCATGTGCGCGACTCCCGCGGTGATGGCGACAACCGCGAGCACGATATGAATGAGATGCCATGTTTCGTACTTCAGATTTAATGCCACGCGCCAAAGGGCTGTCACCACGAGTACGATCACTGAGAAAATCGACAGGATAGCGAGGTAGGCACTCAATGGCGCTTCACGCATGTTGGATAGCGCGAATAATTCCGGCTGAACGACGGCCAGGATGACCGGATGGGCTACGACCAAGCCGACCGCTACGAGCGAAATCTGACGGTGAAAATGGTAAATGACGTCTTCGCCCCACGGCTCGGTGACGTACCGGAAGCGCGCGGTGAGACCGAACTGCAGGCCCATCATCGCAAGGCCCGAGTAGCCGAGGGCGACAGAAAACTCCGTCCAGAAATCGCGCGTCGGCGAATGTGAGCCTGCCAGGAGCGCGAACAAGGGAGCGAGAATGAACAGGAGGTAGACGAGAATCCAAACGGCCCCGCGCAAACTATAAAGAAGCTGCATAAGCTGATCCTTCTACCGTGATCACGGTCAGACTACCGTCATCACGATACAGATAGTGGCGCGGCGGAATTTTAGCAGCGTCGCAAACTATAGAGCCACTCAAAGCGATTTCCACCACTTACATCTCGGTTGCGTATCCACGGGCAAACGGAGTGGCCCATAAGAATTGTAAGGCTTGAGTAACCGGTCAGTTTCCTGCATTGCAGCATGCCCTGTTTACCCGCTAATGTTCTTCTCACTTTTTCCAGTCTACGCGGTTTGTGATTGAAGAAAGCTGGCGTGACCGAGACCAGGGGAGCCGTATCATGCCGGATACCACAATCGCCTACTGCGGTCCCGCGGCTGTCCCGGACGAACTCTGGACCCGCTGGAATGTTGATCCCCTGCTGATCGCAATATTCGCTGCCTTGGCGCTTGCGGTTGGTCGCAGCCGATCCTCCGACGCCCGAGCGGGCTGGGGGGCGATCGTGCTGATGCTCGTCATCTTCGTCTCACCGCTTTGTGCGTTGTCATCAGCGCTGTTTTCGGTGCGGGTATTGCACCACGTCTTGTTGATCGCCGCTGTGGCGCCTCTTCTCGCGCTGGCTTTTCCGCAACGACGCGCGGGATCGCCGCCACTCGCCGTGCTTGTCGCAGCACATGCAGTCATCCTTTGGCTATGGCACACACCGGGGCCCTATGCTTGGGGCCTCGCCAGCGTGCCTGCCTATTGGCTGATGCAGGCCTCGCTCCTGGGAAGCGCTTGGCTGTTGTGGCGCGCGATCCTGGCGCCGTCGCAGTCCGGCCCGGCGCTGGTTGCACTCGCAGCAACGATTGGACAGATGGGCCTTCTCGGCGCGTTGGTCGTGTTCGCGCCCAGGGCGCTCTATCCCGTGCATTTCGCAAGTACGGCAGCTTGGGGGCTCGCGCCGCTCACTGATCAACAACTTGCTGGTCTGCTGATGTGGGTGCCGGCGATGCTACCTTATCTCGGTGCGGGGGTCTGGATCGCGTGGGCTAGCCTGCGATCGAGCGAACCAGCGCTATGACGACCTCCCTGAAATTCGTGCATCTGGCCGCGATCGCGCTCTGGTCGGGCGGGTTGGTCGTCTTGCCCTTTCTTTTCTGGCAGCGGAGGACACTCGAGGCGGGGTTGGATCTCGACCGACTGCACCGGGTAGCTCGGTTCGTCTACGTGGAGATCACTTCCCCCGCCGCCTTCGTCGCCATTGGCAGCGGAACGGCACTCATCTTTATGCAGACCACCTTTGTGGAATGGTTCTCCCTGAAAATGCTGCTGGTCGGGGTCATGGTGATGTTGCACGTTGTCGCTGGCCTCATTCTCGCGCGCTTGTTCTCGCCAAAAGGCCATTTCAGTCGATTTTCCTACGTGGCGCTGACGAGCGCCTATATCGTATTGATCACCGCAATTATCTGGGTGGTGCTGGCCAAGCCGCATATTGATGCGAACCAATTCGCTGCGCATTTGTTCGAGCCCGGCGGACTCGGGCGTTGGCTGCATCAGTCCTTCGGCGAAATCAGAATGCCCACGCCATGATCAAACACAAGCTTGCCCCCGTGCCAGCCGGCGAAGCCCACCATCACCGACGCGAGGGCCGAGAGGGCGAGGCCGTGCGGCAAGATCGCGGCGGTATCGACAAGGCGCAGGCCCCAGTTGGCTCCCCCGATCGCAACCAGCGTCATCGCCGCCACGGCATGAGACCAGCTTGCTTCAAGAAGCCGGATCCCGCGTACAAGCAACAGCTCACCGGTGCCGGCGATGCTTGCGGCCACACCGCTCCAGAAGGCTATGCCGGCCGACCAGAGTCCGACCCGCACCCAGAAGGCGTCTCCCGACCACCAGTAGAATATATCGACGCCGAGGGTCGCGATCACGAATGCGATCGGGAAATGCACCATCATCACATGAATCGGGTGCCCAACCAAGGCCACGGCCGAACCGACATCGAGTCGAAGCAATTCCAGCTGGACCTCACTCCGGGGGAGGGTCTTGAGATCGTCTTGCTTTGCCATCGTCCTCCTCCATCGCGTCGACCACAACATCCTTCAAGTAGACATCGTAGTCTTTTGTGCGTGGTGATCCAAGTCGGAATGCTCGCAGTACTTCCCGGCTGCAATGGGCCACTGTCGACACTCGATCCCTCGGGGCCGGCCGGGGCTTCGATCGCCACGCTGTGGTGGTCGATGCTGGTTGGTGCAGGAATTCTCTTCGCGCTGGTGATGGTGCTATTCGCAATGGTGATCCGGCGTCCGGGCTGGGGCTCGAACGTCTCGCCCGGGCGCTGGATCGTGCTCGGCGGCCTGGTTCTGCCGGCCGTCGTCCTGCTGCCACTTGTCGCCTATGCGTTGATTGCCGGTGAGAGGCTCCTGCCGCTACCTGGACTCGCGCCGCCGCGGATCGAGGCCGTGGGTCGGCAATGGGTCTGGACATTCCGCTATCCCGATCATGGCGGGGTGGAAACTCGAAACGTCTTGCATCTGCCCGCAGGCACTCCGGTCGACATCCTTGTCACCAGCCAAGACGTCATCCACGCCTTCTGGATACCCCGCTTCGCCGGCAAGATCGATGCGCTGCCCGGGCATGTGAACCGCTTGCGCATTCAGGCCGATCAACCGGGACGCTACGCAGGCCAATGCAACGAATTTTGCGGTCTCGGTCACGCAGGGATGCGGTTCGATGTCATCGTCCATCGCCCGGAGGACTTCTCCGCTGCGCTTGCGCGGGCGACCGCATCAGGGGAGTCGGAGAGAGAATGAGTGAACCCGTCGAGCAAACGTCGCGGGGTGCTCCGGCGTTGCGGTTGCACCGCGAGCTCGCCGCGATCTGGGCCACCGGGCCGGGGTTACAACGCCTCGCGGCGGTCAACCATTCCGTGATCGGCATGCGCATGATGATCACATCCTTCACGTTCTTCGCCATCGCTGGCGTGCTCGGCATGCTGACCCGCGTTCAGCTCGCAACGCCCAACGCGGCCTTCATGGATCCCGAGACCTACAACCAGGTCTTCACCATGCACGGATCGATGATGTTGTTCCTGTTCGCCATCCCGATGGTGGAGAGCTTTGCGGTCTACCTGACCCCGAAGATTCTCGGCACGCGCGATTTCGCCTTTCCCCGGCTCACCGCGTATGGCTACTGGTGCTATCTGTTCGGCGGCACGATCCTGACCGTGTCCTTGATCGCGGGGGTTGCGCCCAACGGCGGATGGTTCATGTACACGCCGCTGAGCTCCAATGTGTATACCCCGGGTATTAACGCCGACGTCTGGCTTCTCGGCGTGACCTTCGTCGAAATATCGGCGCTGTCGCTGGCTATGGAGATCGTCGTCTCGATCCTGAAGATACGTGCGCCCGGCATGTCACTCGACCGGATGCCGATCTTCGGCTGGTATATCCTGGTCACTGCGCTGATGATGGTGGTGGCTTTTCCGCCGCTCATCCTCGGCTCAATCCTGCTTGAGATCGAGCGCGCCTTCGGCCTGCCCTTCTTCGACCCCACCCGAGGCGGCGACCCTCTGCTCTGGCAGCACTTGTTCTGGCTGTTCGGCCATCCGGACGTTTACATCATCTTCCTGCCCATGGCCGGCGCTTTGTCGACGATCATTCCGGTATTCGCCGGTCGGCCGCTTGTCGGCTACCGGGCGATCGTCGTCGCGATTGTGGCACTCGCATTCCTCAGTTTTGGCATTTGGGTGCACCACATGTTTACCGTCGGTATCCCGCATCTCGCGCTCGCCTTTTTCTCCGCAGGCTCGGCGATCGTCGCCGTGCCGACAGCAGTACAGATCTTCGCCTGGCTTGCCACGCTGGCACACGGCAAGCCACGCTGGAGCGTGCCGATGCTTTACGTTTTCGGCTTCTTCTTCATCTTCGTGATGGGCGGACTGACTGGCGTCATGCTCGCCATGGTGCCGTTCGATTGGCAGGCCCATGACACCTATTTCGTCGTTGCCCACATGCACTATGTGGTGGCTGGCGCCCTCGCTTTCCCTATGCTGGCGGCATTCTACTACTGGCTGCCATTGTTGACAGGGCGCACCGCCGTGCACCGGCTGTCGGTACCGGCCTTCTGGCTGGTCTTCGTCGGCTTTAACCTGACTTTCTTCATGATGCACCTGACCGGTCTGCTCGGCATGCCCCGCCGCATCTATACCTATCAAGGCAATGAAGGCTGGAACTGGCTCAACCTGCTATCCTCGGTTGGCGGGTTCGTCATGACGATCGGCTTCGCATTGGTGGTGATCGACCTTTTCGTGCAGCTCCGTTACGGGCGTCGTGTGCGGCGCAATCCCTGGGGCGCGGCGACACTGGAATGGGCTATGTCGATCCCGCCTGCACCGTATGCCTTCGCCTCGATCCCGCATCTAACACGGACCGGCGCGATCGCTCCCGACGATCTCGCGCCGTCGCTGGCGCGAGGCGAAGGCTATCTCGGCTTCACGCGTAACGGCTGGCAGGAGACGCTGGGCGTAAACATGACGACCGGCGAGCCCGAACAACTGATCGTGCTGCCGCAACCGACCTACCTGCCGCTCTTTACCGCGCTCGCGACCGCGGCGGCGGTCCTGACGCTTCTGTTTAAGTTCTACCTGCTGACCCTTGTCGCGGCGCTAGTGACCGCCGGCATGTTCGTGTTTTCCGGGCACCGCGCCGGTCTCGCGCGCGACTTCGGTCCGATACCCGTCGGTCAAGGCGTCAACTTGCCGCCTCATACCGAGGTGGCCGAAGCGCCGGCGTGGTTGGCGCTCATCTGCACGCTGGTCGCTGACGGCACTCTGTTCACGTCGTTGCTGTTCGGAGCCTTCTATCTTTGGATCGCGGCGCCGAATTGGCCCGCGGCGATCACACCCGAACCGAGCCGCATGCTCGCCCTCCTCGCCGTCGCGACTCTTGCCGTGGCTGCCGCGGCGGCGCGCGGATCTCTGCGAGCGGTCGCCACCGGTGGCAGGGCGCGGGGCTGGATTGGTCTCGCCGTGCTGGCGCTTCTCGCGGCCATCGCCGCCGTCGTCGAGTTAATCGTCGGTGTCGCGCCGCATCCGCGCGAGCATGCGCTCGGCGCGACCGCGGCGGCACTGCTAGGCTATGTAGCTCTCCACGCCGGTATCGGCCTTCTCTTCCTTGTCAGCAACTTCCTGCGTATCGGCGCCGGCTTCATTGCGTCCCGGCGGATAACGGATCTGCGCCTCACGCGATTATGGCTCGACTACACGCTGGTCACAGGCGCCATTGCAATGGGTCTTGTTCTCGCTCTGCCCGCGCTCGTGACGATGCTGGGGGCTCGACCGTGAGTGAGCGTGCGATACCAGCAAGGCGGCTATGGTGGCTCGCGGCGGGCTTCGCCGTCTGGTGCAGCGCGCTGGTTGCTCTCTACGCTCTCCACGCCATCGGCTGCGCTTTTGCCTGGTCATCCGGCTCGCTGCGGTTGGGGCTCGCCATGGTACTCTTCGCCCATCTGATCGTGATCGGCTGGATGTGGCGCGACATCACCCGAGCTGGCACTGACCCCGATTTCGACCCAACCGATTTGTTCCTGCATGGTGCAGTCATTTGGACGCTTATCGCCGCCCTCGTCGCGACCGCTATTACCTTCGGTCCACCGCTGCTCCTCGCCACATGCATCTAATTTGCCAGGATTAACCTTCAACGCGCCCGCTGATGCGCAGCTGGGATGTTTTTCGCGTTTGTTCGCCCAAGGCACATACTTTGAACGTCATCTCCAAAATAAGTCGCGATCCATGTTGAAGCCCTTGCATGGACTGATTGGCAACCGGCCATAAAGTCGTTCATTGTGACCGAATAATAGGATTCCGCACAAACTTATACCTTGATGACAATATCGCGTTTGGTGCCATAACAGTCATCCACGAGTAGCGAGGGTGCAAATGCCGACTTTAATTAAAATTGAGGGTGATTCACCATATTTGCTTCCGCACGTCGATCATATCTCAGCAATAGCCCACGGTGAAAACGTAGATTTAACAATGTACGCGGCGTTGCCGGGGCATGCGGACTTAGAGCAGATTTACGTGCAACTGAGCCTCCCCGCTGCCGACGATCTCTTAGCTCAGCTAACTCGTGCCGTAGCCGAGGCGGCGAAGGATCGTTCAGTACCTTAGTCGCACGCCGAACGTCCTGAATAGGATGAAGAGGGCCCCGCGCCGATTTACAGCGCCAAGCGGCGCGATGGTGGGCAGCGCTGCGAAATTTGGAGTCTCCGCGCCGCCCGCCATCGGTCATGCCCGATCCTGCGGCGTTTCCTGCGAGATGGTGGGCGCATCTATCGCCCGTTCCACAGCGAATGCCTCTTTTCCCTTTGCGGCCCAGAGCGCTCGGGCCTGTTCGCCTTGATTGCTTTTGAGCTTGTCTGCCATCCAGAGCTGCGCGCCGAGGATGATGGCGCGATCATCGCCGGTCAGGTCCACCACACGAGCCTTGACGACGAGACCACCAAGTTCGATCAGGTGCCGCGTTCGCTTGCGGCGCTCGACTTGCCATGTGCGCATATCATGCCGCGCCCTTGCTGCCTGTTGACGGTTGCGCGTCGCCCGGTTGCGCCAGAGCGCCGCCAGCGTGGCGCTCTGGGGCGTTTTCCACTGTCTTTTTGTCGTCGTCAGGCGCTGGAAAACCGCGCAAGAGAGCAACAGCGGAAATGAATCTTCGAGTGTTGCGCCTCGTTCCTAGACGACGGGTAGCCCTTAATCTAGGTGTCGGCGCGGCGGCCCGTTGCTTCGGGCTCACGCGTATCCATCGCTACCGGCAGGAGCGGTTCCATGGCCGACGACACGATTGCCTCTGTTATTCCCCTTCATCAGCTCCCACTGAAGAAGAGGGATAAGAAAGGCGTTGAGCGCGCCAGGACCTACCGCCAACGCAAAAGAAAGGCGAAGGCCGCTGCCTCTAACGAGGACGAATCTCCATCGTCGTCGTCGTTGATATCGTCGGAGTTTCTGATACCGCCTGAGTTTTTCCCCGCAAACGACGTCGTTGCGGGGCCGCCCGTGACACCCTTGCCGCCCAAAACGCCCCGTCCGAACGATGCCGTCATGGCTTCGCGCAGCCATCTTGCGCCGATTCTTTTATCGATCGCCGCGCTTGCCCTTGCCGTCGTCGGCATCACGATCAACGGCTGGTTTGCTCGATCTCTGGGAGCAAGCGATGTAGCGGGATGGCTTTTCCTTGCTGTTGGCGTGGCCGCCGATCTGGTCGCCCTCGTCATGCCATCCTGTGCCGCCGGTCTATGGGGAGCCGGGCAACGCGCGACGGCGCTGGTTGGCTGGGCCGTCTGGATCGTGACGTTCATCTTCGCGGTAACGGCGGGCATCGGCTTCGCATCCACCAACATCAGCGACGTAACGACCGCGCGCGCATCGCGTGTCACCCCGGCCGTCACGAACGCGCAGGCCGCGCTGGCGGACGCCATGACCGCTCGTGACCGGGAGTGCAAAGGCGGCGTTGGGAAATTCTGCCGCGAACGCGAAGCAACTGTCGTAGAACGGCGCCAAATTCTCGATTCCGCCATGGCATCCGTCGGACAAACCGCGGACCCTCAGAGCGACGCTGCGATCAAGCTCGTTACCTGGGCCTCCCGCGGCACGCTGCGGCCGACCCCCGACGACTTCGCCATGCTCAGGCTTGTCTTGCTGGCGTTGTTGCCGCAAATCGGTGGGATACTGATTATGGTCGGGCGACATTCCGCGTTGCGGCGCCCATTGTTTGCACATCGCTGACTACCGGCGAGATGTTGACGCGCCGGCAGGTCAAGGCCGTTAGCGCCATAAAAAAACGGACGCGCAGCGGCGCGTCCGTTTGTTTTTGCTTTCCTTGGATGCGTTTCTTGTCAGGCTACCTTGGGCGAGCGGTTGCGCGAATTGCGCTGGAAGAACAGCGCCTGGCTCGCCACCGCCGATACCATCGCCGGCTGGAACGGTTTAGAGATCAGGAAGGCAGGCTCCGGCCGCTCACCGGTCAGGAAGCGCTCGGGATAGGCGGTGATGAACACCACCGGCACCTCGAAGGTCCGCAGCAATTCATTGACGGCATCCAGACCCGAGCTCCCGTCGGCCAATTGAATGTCGGCCAGGATCAGCCCGGGCCGCTTGTTCTTGGCCAGCGCCACCGCATCGGTATGGGTGCGGGCAACGCCGATCACGTTATGGCCGAGGTTCTTGACCAGGCTCTCGAGATCCATCGCGATAAAGGTCTCGTCTTCGATGATCAAAACATCGGTAGCGATCTCCGCGGCCATCTCGCGCCCGGCCGTATCGGCGAGCTTGCGGGCCTCCGGCACATCGACACCGAGAATGAAGGCAACCTCTTCCTCCGAAAAACCTTCCAGGGACAAAAGCAGGAAGGCCTGACGTGGCAGAGGGGTAATGTTGGAAAGCCGCCGCTCCGGCGGCATTGGCAACGTCGCAACATCAGGATCGTCGTTGATCGCGACCGAATTCCAGATCTGCGTAAACAGCCGGAAAAGCCCGGCGCGCGGGCCGTGATTTTCATCCAGCAAAGACGGATCCTGGAGCAAGGCCTCGAGCATGGCGCCGACATAAGCGTCGCCTGAGGCCTGATTTCCGGTCAGCGCACGCGCATAGCGGCGCAGCAGCGGTAAGTGTTCGGCAACAAGCTGTGATCGGGACATCCCCACTCCATCGCTTTCCTGGGTCAAACCTTTGACATGGGGACTGACCCGATACTCCCCAAGCCCGGGATTTACGCGTGAACTTGCGAAAAGTTCCCATACTTCACGGAACTTTTGTGCGGACTTTGAATTAGGCCCTGACACATAAGAAGGCGACGCATGGGCCATTTCGAGGATTAGCTGTGAAAATACAAAAGCTTAACACTCGGGGAAGCGTGGGACAGGACGACATGAAGGAAGCAAAAAAGCAAGGCGGCCTGAATGCCGAGATTCAGTCCAGAATCGGTCACCAGCTCCGCGCCATGTACGACGACGTCGTCCGCCAAGGCGTCCCCGACCGGTTTGTGGAGTTGATCCGCAGGCTTGATGTTCCGGAGGCCGGTCCCCACTTGGGGAATGCGGGCGAAAAAAATGACGGAGGGGAATAATGCCTCTCACCGATTCACTCCGCGACGACATCCTGGCATCGGTTCCGAGTTTGCGCGCCTTTGCGATCTCGCTCTCCGGTAACGGTGATCGCGCCGACGATCTCGTGCAGGAGACCTTGCTCCGCGCCCTTGCCAACATTGATTCCTTCCAGCCCGGATCGAATTTACCGGCGTGGCTGTTCACGATTCTGCGCAACCTGTTTCGTTCCGACTACCGGAAACGGCGTCGCGAGGTCGAGGATGCCGACGGCAGCTATGCCAAGACGCTGAAGACCCAACCTGCGCAAAGCGCTCATCTGGAATTCGAAGAATTCCGCACAGCGCTCGACAAGCTGCCGCAGGACCAGCGCGAAGCGTTGATACTGGTCGGCGCGTCCGGCTTTTCCTATGAGGACGCCGCGGCGATCTGCGGCTGCGCGGTCGGCACCATCAAGAGCCGCGTCAACCGGGCCCGATCCAAGCTCTCCGCGCTGCTCTATGTCGATGGCGCAGAGGATTTCGGTCCCGATGAAACCGTGCGCGCCGTGATCGGCGGCAACGGCTAGGCTTTCCCACGCAACGATAGCGTTATTTCCGGATCTGGTGCGACAGCACCAGGTCCGGAACGACTATTGCGTGCTAGCGAACAGGCTTGAGTGGCGCTGAAAATTGTTCGGTCCGGTCTCTTTCCGACATGTCGATGACGGTGTCCATCGGAGCCGTCAATTCATAGACATAGCTCACATCGGTAAAATAGCGCTTCGAGGTCCCGCCGAGAGCTTCGGGCGCCACACGATCGAGCAAGATCAGGCCAAAATCGCTGTCGGCGCGCCGGGTTGCCGCGCTGGTGTTGAATTCCTCCCAACGGAAGTGAAACACGCTTTCAGAACTCGTCGCCGATGATTTCCCAATGCGCGACGATGTGCGGATGCTTGCCGACCAGCGAAAGGCCCTCATCGGAATGTGACGCCAGTTCGAAGAACAAAAGCGACAGCGACTGCGCCGCGCGCGCGCTGACCGTAATGTCCGGGCCACTGACGGCAATTCGTTCGGCATGGGGTATCGCGCGGGCCTCGAACAGTCCCTTCAGGGTGACGCCCTGCCACTGGCTTTCGCTGAGCAGCGAAACCACGTTCGACATGGCATGAATTCGGCCAATCAGGAGTTCGCGGGCGACATCGATGTCAGCGCCATGGCGCAGCGTGCGCGTGACGATGGACTGGATCACCGCCAGGATGTTCTTGACGCGATGGTTGAGTTCGTCGATGACCGCGGTCAGCCGCCGTTCGAAGCCAATCCGGACCTGAATTTCGCGGCTCATACGCAGGTTATTATAGGCGACATAGCCGAACAGCCCGCAGATAATAGTGGTCAGGGCAATGCCAATGGCAGCCACGATCGCTGCCGTCTGCCGGGCGCGATTCATCGCATTGGTCTTGGCATAGTAGGTCAGTGTCCAGTCGCGCCCGCCGAATGAAACCGTACGGCTCATAGCCGGCGCCGGGCTTGACAGCCCCAACGATCTCGAAACGACGTTGCCGCGGTCGGTTTCGACCAGCTCGTTATCGTCGATGCGCGGATCTTTCAGCGCGACCGAAAACAGCGACAGGTCGTCATTGGCCAGCATCAAGGGTGCGAGTTCGTAGGAGAAGGTTACGAATCCGGCCAGGTGCGCGCCGTCGGCCTGCAACACCGGCGCAGCGAGCACGAGGCCGATGGGCCCGTCCTCGCGCAACAGCGGCAGCGGATCGGACGCCACCGGCTTCATCTCCGACATGGCCCGCGCCAGCATCGGCCCAAGGATGGGATGCTGATCGAAAGCGCGGCCGGGAAAATCCATCGTCTCTGCGTTGCGCGGCTCGACATCCATCAAGAGGTCGACCGGCTGGGCGAGCGTGGAGGTTTGTAGCGGAACGTCATTGTAGGCGCGGATAGTCGGATTCGGAAATCCGGCATTTGAAAGCTCGGTGCGCGCCGCCGCGAACTCTTCGGGACGAAGCCGTGCGATCCAGCCTGCCACCACGAAATCGGTCTTGAAGGCGTAGATCGACGAGTGCAGCGGCTGCAGCATGTTGGCCTTGATCACCGAAGGTGAGCGGAACAGGCCGGACGCCACACGCGCCAGCAACTCGCGTTCGGTCAGGCGGTCCTGGACCAGGCTGGCATGAACGTCGATGGCGCGCGCCAGCGCGATGCCGTCGACCGTCAACTCCTGATCATGGACACGATAGGCCGCAAGCCCGGAGACCAGAACTCCGATCAATGCGATAAAACCGGTGATGAGACCCAGCCGAACCACTCGTTCACTCAAACAGAAAGCGTTGGCGAATAGACTGAACAACCACCTGACGACGGCCTGAATGGCCATAAATCGGAAAGTAGTAATAGCCAACCATTCTGTGGGAGACAGCTGCAATCATTGATCGCAACTACGGTTAGCAGAATAGGGGTCTAACACGGCGGGCAAAGCGACTACCACGCAAAATAGGTTAACAGCGCTGGAGGATGTTAACCGCGACAGGCGGACTTAGTTCCGCCCGGGGCGCTACCGATCAGCGGTACTTGCGATACGGCGCATCACAGGCGCGAAAGTCGGTTACCCCAAAACCCTTCCCGGGATTACGCCGCCGGGCTGAGGCCGCCCTTGGCCTCGATGAAGCCGATAATGCGATCCAGGCCCTCGCTCTTCTTCAAATTGGTCATCACAAAGGGCCGCTCGCCGCGCATCCGCCTGGCATCGGTATCCATCTTTTCCAGCGAGGCGCCGACATAAGGCGCGAGGTCGATCTTGTTGATCACGAGCAGGTCAGAGCGGGTGATGCCCGGACCTCCCTTGGACGGGATCTTGTCGCCGGCTGCAACATCGATCACGTAAATCGTCAGGTCCGCCAGCTCGGGCGAGAACGTCGCGGCGAGGTTGTCGCCGCCCGATTCGATCAGCACCACGTCAAGGCCCGGAAACTTGGCACGCATGTCGGCAATCGCCGCCAGATTCATCGAAGCGTCTTCGCGTATGGCCGTGTGCGGGCAGCCGCCGGTTTCGACACCTGCGATGCGATCCGGCGTCAGTGATCCCGATCGAACCAGGAATTCGGCATCCCATTTTGTATAGATATCGTTGGTGATGGCGGCGATGTCGTAGCGCTCCCGCATCGACTTGCAGAGCAAATCCATCAGCGCGGTTTTTCCGGACCCCACCGGACCTCCGATGCCGACGCGAAGCGGACCGTGTGATTTAGCCATGTCTATCGTTCTTTCCGTCATGACCGGAACAACCTCGTATACTGCGTCTCATGCCTCATGCTGGCGAGATCGGCGCGGAAGGTCGCGCTGCCGAGGTCATCGAGCGAGGCCGAAAGCGCACGCTTGGCAGTCGCAGCGACATCCCCCTCGAGCTGCGCCAGCACGCGCTGGCTATCGGTTTGGCCGAGCGGGACCAGACGCGCTCCGGCGGATATCCAGTTCGAGACTACCGCGTGGAGGAAAGCGTGAAGCGTCGGCGCGAGCGGAATGAGATGCGCGGCGCTGACGACGCCGACCGCAACCGGATAAACGAAATTACCTTCGCAAGCCGCAATCAACCGATCCAGCGCCGCATGATGCCATGCGGCCCGCGCAATCTCGATAAACGCCCTGCCTTGCGCCGTGGTCTCCAGATGCCGCTCGCGCGAGGGCGCAAAGGCCGATGCGAGCTCAGCGATTTCCCTGAGCGTCGCATCATCGTTAGCCGCCGCAGCCCGGTGCGTATGCGTCAGAAAGATCGAATCGCAGATACCGGCACCGTCCACCAGCGTCGACCTCAGCCATTGCCGCAGCGATGCCGCATCGGTGATGTCGCCGGCTTCCACCGCCCATTCGATGCCGCTCGAATAAGAGAATGCCCCGACCGGAAAGGACGGCGAGAGCCATGTCATCAGCCGGTAGAGAGAGGCGGCTTCGCTTTCTGATAGCTCGTTCCGACCGGGCGGCTGCGTGGGCTGCTCCGATGCCTCGGCCTGTCGGCTGCGCCGCGGCTTCGGCGGCCTATTTGTCTTCATGAGCATGGGAGTGGCCGTGGTGATGCTCGTGACTACAATGCTCGTCATGGTCGTGGTCATGATGATGGTCGTGATCGTGACCGCCATGATCGTGTTTGGAATGATCGTGGCCTGCATGGCCGTGCGTTTCGTGCCCGTGATCATCGCCGGCATAGGCGCCGCCTTCCGGATCGAACGGGGCTTCGATCTCGATCACCCGCGCCCCCAGCCCCTTCACCATGCCTTCGATGACGTGATCGCGGCGAATTCGCAAGGCGCGCCCTGTGATCTGCGTCGGCAGGTGGCGGTTACCAAGATGCCAGGCGACGCGAACCAGATGCTGGGGGTCGTTGCAGCGAATTTCAAGCAACGGCTCCGGCGCCGCCACGACCTCGACCAGCCGGCCATCCTCCAGCACCAGCGCATCGCCTCCGCGCAGCGCCACGGCATGTTCGAGATCCAGCAGGAATTCGAGTCCACGCGTCCCCGTCATCGCCATTCGCCGCCGGTGGCGATCGTCGAAATCGAGCACGACGGTATCCGCCGGAGGCTGGCTCCAGCGCTGCAGTTTCGAAACTTTCGTGGCGCGGATCATCGTTCTCAATACATGAAATAGCGCTGCGCCATCGGCAGCACTTCGGCGGGCGCGCAGGTGAGGAGTTCGCCGTCTGCACGCACCTCATACGTCTCGGGATCAACCTCGATGTTGGGCGTGGCGTCGTTGTGAATCATACTCTTTTTTGAAATCTTGCTCCGCGTGTTCTGCACCGCGTAAAGCTTTTTGCCAATGCCGAGCTTGCGCGCGAGCCCCGACGCGACGGCGGCTTTCGAAGTGAAGACGACGGAGGAAGCCGTGAGTGACTTGCCGAAAGCCGCAAACATCGGCTGGTAATGCACCGGCTGCGGCGTCGGGATCGACGCATTGGGGTCGCCCATCGGAGCTGCCACGATCGAACCACCCTTGATGATGCACTCCGGCTTGACGCCGAAGAACGCCGGCGACCAAAGCACGAGATCGGCGAGCTTGCCCTTCTCGACCGAGCCGATCAGCTTCGAGACACCGTGCGCAATCGCCGGATTGATGGTGTATTTGGCGATGTAGCGCTTGACACGGAAATTGTCGTTATCCTTGCCCTTGTCTTGCGGCAGCGCGCCGCGCTGCTTCTTCATCTTGTCGGCGGTTTGCCAGGTGCGGATGATGACTTCGCCGAGCCGGCCCATGGCCTGCGAATCCGACGACATCATCGAGAGCGCGCCGAGATCGTGCAGGATGTCTTCGGCCGCGATGGTCTCTTTCCGGATCCGGCTTTCGGCAAAGGCGAGATCTTCGGCGATCGAAGGATCGAGATGGTGACACACCATCAGCATGTCGAGATGCTCGTCGATGGTGTTGCGGGTGAACGGGCGCGTCGGGTTGGTCGAGGACGGCAGCACGTTCTTCAAGCCCGCGATCTTGATGATGTCAGGCGCATGGCCGCCGCCGGCGCCTTCGGTGTGGAAGGCGTGAATGGTGCGGCCCTTGAAGGCCTTCACCGTATCCTCGACGAAGCCGGATTCGTTCAGCGTATCCGAATGCAGCATGACCTGGACGTCGTAATCGTCGGCGACGGCAAGACAATTATCGATGGCCGCCGGCGTCGTGCCCCAATCCTCGTGCAGCTTGAGCGCACAGGCGCCGGCCTTGATCATTTCCACGAGCGCAGCCGGACGCGACGCATTGCCTTTGCCGGAGATGCCGAGATTGACCGGAAACGCATCGAACGACTGGATCATCCGCGCGATGTGCCAGGGGCCGGGCGTGCAGGTCGTGGCAAAGGTGCCGTGCGAAGGGCCGGTGCCGCCGCCGAGCATCGAGGTGACGCCGCTCATCAGCGCGTGCTCGATCTGCTGCGGACAGATGAAATGGATGTGGCTGTCGAAGCCACCGGCGGTGAGGATCTTGCCTTCGCCGGCGATAACATCGGTGCCGGGGCCGATCACGATGGTCACACCCGGCTGGATGTCGGGATTGCCGGCCTTCCCGATGGCAGCGATCATTCCCTCCTTGATCGCGACGTCAGCCTTCACGATGCCCCAGTGGTCGACGATCAGCGCATTGGTGATGACGGTATCGGCCGCACCCTGCTTGTTGGTCACCTGCGACTGACCCATACCGTCGCGGATCACCTTGCCGCCGCCGAACTTCACTTCCTCGCCATAGGTCGTGAAATCCTTCTCGACCTCGATGATCAGATCGGTGTCGGCGAGCCGTACCTTGTCGCCGGTCGTCGGGCCGAACATGTCGGCATAGACGGAACGTTTGATTTTCACGGACATATATCGGCTCCGACAGCTTTGAATTTATTCACAGCTTCCCCATCACCTCGCCACGGAAGCCGTAGACGGTGCGCTTGCCCGCCAGCGCGACGAGATGCACTTCGCGGGTCTGTCCCGGCTCGAACCGCACGGCGGTGCCAGCGGCAATATCGAGCCGCATGCCGCGCGCTTTTTTTCGATCGAATTTCAGCGCCGGATTGGTTTCGAAGAAATGATAATGCGAGCCGACCTGGATCGGACGGTCGCCGGTATTCGCGACCGTAAGCGTTACCGTCCTGCGGCCGGCATTGAGTTCGATCTCGCCATCCTTGATGAAGAGTTGACCGGGGATCATCTGGGGCTCCTATCTGATCGGCTCGTGCACGGTGACAAGCTTGGTGCCGTCCGGAAACGTCGCTTCCACCTGGATGTCGTGGATCATTTCGGCGATGCCATCCATCACCTGTGCGCGGGTCAGCACCTGCGCGCCGGCCTGCATCAATTCCGCTACCGTGCGGCCATCACGCGCGCCCTCGACGATGAAGTCGGAGATGATGGCAATGGCCTCGGGATGGTTGAGCTTGACGCCGCGTTCGAGACGCCGACGCGCCACCATGGCCGCCATTGAAATCAGGAGCTTGTCCTTTTCGCGGGGAGAAAGATTCATGCGAGCACTCGGGTGTTGAAGAATTAGTGGTGTCGAAGAATTAGTTCAGCCACAGCCGCGGCAACGCCGAACCGCTGGCGCGGCCGAGCACCGCCATCATATCGGCGCGCAGCCGGGCCGCATCTTGGGCACAGAAGCGGGCCATTGCAAATCCATTCCAAGCCGAGATGCCGACCTCGCCGCCGAAGGCGTCCGATGCCCCGCGGATCCGTTCCACCAGCGTCTCATCGCCGGGCACGATCAACGCCGTGCCGATTGCAACGCCGCCTTTCGCGATCGCTTGGCTCGCAAGCTTTCCGCCGATATCGCCGTCGAGGCGGATGTTTTCAGCGAAAACCAGCCTGCCGCCGCGGCGCAGCCGCCAGCGGTCGACAAATTCACCCGCCTGCATTCGCTCGCCCATGGCGAGGCGGCCAAACACCACGATTTCGCAGAGCAGGAGCGAGGCGTCTTTCGAAAGATCGATCTCGAACCGGCGGTGGATTTTCGCCCGGTCGAACAGGATGGTCTCCTGCGGCAACCAAGACAAATGCGAGCGGCCTTGGGCCTTAAGCGTGACATTCAGCTCTGCCGCCGCGCCGTCCGCGCGGTAGATTTTTTCTGCCGCCGCCGTCGTGACGGTCAACCGCGCATCGTTCCGGCTCGCAATGTCGATATCGAAACGATCGCCGCCGGCGATGCCACCTGCGGTGTTCACCAGCACCGCCGAAAGACCATCATCTTCCGGTGAGGGAAAACGCACCCTCAACGACCCCGCCTCGTGCAGTTCGCGGCGACGCGTCACACCGTCGATGCGGGCAACATCGAACCGCACCGCGCCTCTGGCCCGGTTGGCGGCGAAAATCGCAGCACTCTGGCTTGTGATATCGCTCCGCATCCGCCCCAACCTCGCCCCTATCGGAGAGCGCCCGCTACCGCAACGCCTACAACGCCATCTGACGGCTGATTTCGCTCGCGTCGAGATTACTGCGATCGCAGGTGTATTTCACCGCGCCGCGGTCCATCACGGCGAAATTGTCGCCGAGCTCGCAGGCAAAGTCGAGATATTGCTCGACCAGCACGATCGCGATATTGACCGAGGCTGCGCAAATAAGTGATGGCGCGCCCGATATCCTTGATGATCGAAGGCTGGATGCCTTCGGTCGGCTCGTCGAGCAGCAGCAATTTCGGCCGCATCACCAGCGCCCGCCCGATCGCAAGCTGCTGCTGTTGGCCGCCGGAAAGATCGCCGCCGCGGCGGCCGAGCATCGATTGCAGCACCGGAAACAACGAAAACACGTCGTCAGGAATGTTACGGTCCTGGCGCGGCAAAGGCCCAAAGCCGGTCTTCAAGTTCTCTTCCACCGTCAACAACGGAAAAATCTCGCGCCCCTGCGGCACGAACCCGATGCCCTTGCGCGCACGCTCATAGGGCTTGAGGCCGGAGATATCGGTGCCGTCGAATACGATCGATCCGCCGGAAATCGGGTATTGCCCGACCATCGCACGCAACAGGCTGGTCTTGCCGACGCCGTTGCGCCCCAATACGCACGTCACCTTGCCGGGCTCGGCCGAAATCGAGACGCCGCGCAGCGCCTGGGCCGCGCCGTAATAGAGATTGATGTTTTTGACTTCCAGCATTCGTCGGCGCTCTTCCATTTGTAGCGATCCCCGCCCCGCCCCTCCCTTTTTCAATGGCGAATAGAGAAGTGCGCAACGGATATTTCCTCCCCCTGAATTCGCTAGGCTCAAGGAGGGGGCCATGTCACTCACCTGCCCAGATACACCTCGACCACGCGCTCATTCGCCGAGACTTGGTCAATCGTGCCTTCCGCGAGCACCGTGCCTTCATGCAAACACGTCACCTTGACGCCGAGTTCGCGCACAAAGGTCATGTCGTGCTCGACGACCATCACGGTCTTTTCCTTGTTGATTTCCTTCAGAAGTTCGGCGGTCTGGTGCGTCTCGACGTCGGTCATGCCCGCGACCGGCTCGTCAACCAGCAGCAATTTCGGGTCTTGCGCCAGCAGCATTCCGATCTCGAGCCACTGCTTCTGGCCGTGCGACAGGCTTTCGGCCAACCTGTTGCGTGCGTCCTTCAAGCGGATGGTTTCGAGCACGCGTTCGATCCGCTCGGTCTCGGCATTGCTGCCGCGCCAGAATAACGTGCCCCTGACGCTGTGATCGACATTAAGCGCGAGCAACAAATTGTCTTCGACGGATTGGCTCTCGAACACCGTCGGCTTCTGGAATTTGCGGCCAATTCCGAGCTCGGCGATGCGCGTCTCGTCTAGCCTGGTGAGGTCCGTGACACCGTCAAACAGCACGATGCCTTCATCCGGCTTGGTCTTGCCGGTAATGATGTCCATCATGGTCGTCTTGCCCGCGCCATTCGGGCCGATGATGGCGCGCATTTCGCCCGGCTCGAGCGTCATCGACAGGTTGTTGATGGCGTGAAAGCCATCGAACGAGACGTGCACGCCGTCGAGATAAAGCAACGCGGAAGTGGCACGGGTATCCATCACGTTCATCGCTCTCACTCCGCCATATGGGGTTCGCTGATGCCGTCTTCGTGCGCCGCGCTTTCCTCGTTCCCCGTCGAACGCTTCGCTTTCCACGGCTCCCACCACGCGGTGAAGGTGCCGACGATGCCCTTTGGCAAGAGCAGCGTCACCAGGATGAACATCGCGCCGAGCATAAAGAGCCAATAGGGCGCGAGCGGCCCGGACGTGAAGTAGGTCTTGGCGTAGTTGACGACGACCGCGCCAAGTGCCGCTCCGATCAGCGTGCCGCGGCCGCCGACGGCGACCCAGATCACGGCCTCGATGGAGTTTGCCGGCGCGAATTCGGACGGATTGATGATGCCGACCTGCGGCACGTAGAGCGCGCCGGCGACGCCGGCCATGCAGGCGGACAGGGTGAACACGAAAAGCTTGTAGGATTCGACGCGGTAGCCGAGGAACCGCGTGCGGGATTCGGCATCGCGCACCGCGATCAAGACCTTGCCGAGCTTGGATGTCACCACCGCTCGGCAAATCAGGAACGCGACCGCGACCGCGAGGCAGCTCAACGCGAAAAGAGCGGCGCGTGTGCCTTCCGCCTGCACGTTAAAGCCGAGAATATCCTTGAAGTCGGTTAGCCCGTTATTGCCGCCGAATCCGAAGTCGTTGCGAAAGAAGGCGAGCAGCAAGGCATAGGTCATCGCCTGCGTGATGATCGAGAGATAAACGCCGGTCACGCGTGAGCGGAACGCCAGCCATCCGAAGCAGAAGGCGAGCAGGCCCGGCACCACAATGACCATCAACGCCGCAAACCAGAACATGTCAAAGCCGTGCCAGTACCAGGGCAGCTTGGGATAATTCAGAAACACCATGAAGTCGGGCAAGATCGGATTGCCGTAGACGCCGCGGCTGCCGATCTGCCGCATCAGATACATGCCCATGGCGTAGCCGCCGAGCGCGAAGAAGGCGCCATGGCCAAGCGAAAGAATGCCGCAATAGCCCCAGATCAGATCGATCGAGAGCGCGAGCACCGCGTAGCAGGCATATTTGCCGAACAGCGCGACCAGATAAGTCGGCACCTGCAGCGCCGAGCCTGTCGGCAACAACAGGTTCGACAGCGGAATCAGCACGCCGCAGGCGGCAACCACGATCAGGAAAAGCGTCGCGCCGCGGTCCAGCGAACGCGTGAGGACGTGCGGCATCATGCTTCCACCGCCCGCCCCTTGAGCGCAAACAAGCCGCGCGGCCGCTTCTGGATGAACAGGATGATCATGACCAGAATGGCGATCTTGCCGAGCACAGCGCCCGCAACCGGCTCGAGGAATTTGTTGGCGATACCGAGTGAGAAGGCGCCGACCAGGGTACCCCACAAATTGCCGACGCCTCCGAACACCACAACCATGAAGGAATCGATGATGTAGCTCTGGCCAAGATTGGGACTGACATTGTCGATCTGCGACAGCGCGACGCCGGCAATGCCGGCGATGCCGGAGCCGAGGCCGAAGGTCAGTGCGTCGACCCGCGAGGTCGCGATCCCCATCGACGCCGCCATGCGGCGATTTTGCGTCACCGCGCGCATCTCAAGCCCGAGCGAGGTATAGCGCAACATGGCCAGCAAGATCGCAAACACGCCAAGCGTGAAACAGAGAATCCACAGCCGGTTATAGGTGATGGTGATCTGGCCAAGCTCAAAGGCGCCGCTCATCCAGGAGGGGTTGCCGACTTCGCGGTTGGTGGGGCCAAAGGCGGTGCGCACCGCCTGCTGCAGCACCAGCGAGAGCCCCCAGGTCGCCAGCAACGTCTCCAGCGGGCGGCCGTAGAGAAAACGAATGATCGTGCGCTCGATCACAACGCCGATCGCTCCAGCAACGAGGAACGCCAGCGGCACGGCAATCAGCAGCGAGTAGTCGAACAGCCCGGGATAGCTGGTGCGAATGATCTCCTGCACCACGAAGGTGGTGTAGGCCCCCAGCATCACCATCTCGCCATGCGCCATGTTGATGACGCCCATGACGCCGAACGTGATCGCCAGCCCAATGGCCGCAAGCAACAGCACCGAACCGAGCGAAAGGCCGTACCAGGCGTTCTGCACCGCAGACCAGACGGCGAGCCTGCTCTGGATCAAGGAGATCGCACTGGCCGCGGCGTTCGCAACCAGCGGCCGCTGATCGGCGAGACCGGTCAGGAGCGCCACCGCTTCCTGATCGCCTCTCGCCTTGATGGTCGCGATGGCATCGAGCTTATCCGCA
Source organism: uncultured Alphaproteobacteria bacterium (assembly GCA_963775545.1). Taxonomy (GTDB): domain Bacteria; phylum Pseudomonadota; class Alphaproteobacteria; order Rhizobiales; family Xanthobacteraceae; genus Bradyrhizobium. Next base: position 289,069 of record CAVZJE010000006.1, on the reverse strand, counting down.
TCGCTGGCGTCGGGTTTATAGAGCAGGATAGCGGCGCGCGCTTCGGCAAAAGCGGTCTTAGCGGCCTTGTTGGCTTCCTTCGCAAGCGCCCCTTCGATGACCGGCAGAGCGCTCTCCTCATGCGTCTTGAAGACCGATTGCGCGGCGGCGATCCGCTTGGCGGGATCGGGCGACAACAGGGTCAGGCCGCCAAGCGCCGCCTCGACGCTCCGGCGCAAGCGGTTGTTGACACGAACCGCGGCGGCATTGTCCGGCAACTTTTCGACCGCCGCGCCAGTCGCAGCGTCGACGATCTTGCCGTCAGTTTGAGTGATGAAGACCTTCTTGGTGTCGGGATCGGCCGACAGCCGGTCATCCCCGAGCGCGCTGATGATGGAAAAAGCGAGCGGATTGCCGGAAGCCGCAACCACGCCGATTGCTTCTTCGGTGTCGGAAAAATCGTCGTTGGCGAATTTGGCGACCGCATCCTCGAACGCACCGGCAAGCGCAGGCAAGGTCAGAGCGGCAATCAGGAAAACAGCAATAACGAGCGAGCAAAGACGGTCAAAGACATTGGTGACCACTGGACGACCCCGGCAGAAGTAAGCGGCAAGGCGGAGACATCACCGCCTTCCCTGTCTCATGGATTGGCTTACCACGATCTATAGCGAAGGCCCGTCTTGCGGAAAACGGGCCTTCACCTATTCAGATCATCGGCTTGGAGATCAAGACCCCTGACCGCCGCACTTGTTGGTCTTGGTGTTGTAGTTGCCGCACTTCTTGCCAACCCAGTCGCCGATCAGGTCCCTGGAGCCATCGAGCTCCTTCGACCATGCATCGCCAGCCACCAGGCCCGGGGTCTTCCACACCACGTCGAACTGGCCGTTGCCTTTGATCTCACCGATGAACACCGGCTTGGTGATGTGGTGGTTGGGCAGCATCTTGGCGACGCCGCCGGTCAGGTTCGGCGTTTCGATGCCCGGAAGCGCGTCGATGACCTTGTCGGGATCGGTCGACTTCACCTTCTCGACCGCCTTCACCCACATGTTGAAGCCGATTACGTGCGCTTCCATCGGATCGTTGGTAGTGCGCTTCGGATTCTTAGTGTAGGCCTGCCAGTCCTTGATGAACTTCTCATTGGCTGGCGTCTTGATCGATTCGAAGTAGTTCCAGGCGGCGAGATGGCCGACCAGCGGCTTGGTGTCGAGGCCGGCGAGTTCTTCTTCGCCGACCGAGAACGCGACAACCGGAATATCGGTCGCCTTGATGCCCTGGTTGCCGAGCTCCTTGTAGAAGGGAACGTTGGCGTCACCGTTGATGGTGGAAACCACCGCCGTCTTCTTTCCGGCTGAGCCGAACTTCTTGATGTCGGCCACGATCGTCTGCCAGTCGGAGTGACCGAACGGCGTGTAGTTGATCATGATGTCTTCCTGGGCCACCCCCTTGGATTTCAGGTAGGCCTCAAGAATCTTGTTGGTGGTGCGCGGATAGACATAGTCGGTGCCGGCCAGCACCCAGCGCTTCACCTTCTCTTCCTTCATCAGGTAATCGACAGCCGGGATCGCCTGCTGGTTCGGGGCCGCGCCGGTATAGAAGACGTTGCGCTCGCTCTCTTCGCCCTCATACTGCACCGGATAGAACAGGATGTTGTTCAGCTCCTTGAACACCGGGAGCACTGATTTGCGCGAGACCGAGGTCCAGCAGCCGAATACGACCGCGACTTTGTCCTTGGTGATCAGCTCACGGGCCTTCTCCGCAAACAGCGGCCAGTTCGAAGCGGGATCGACGACGACGGCTTCAAGCTTCTTGCCGAGCACGCCGCCTTTCTTGTTCTGCTCGTCGATCAGGAACAGGATGGTGTCCTTCAGCGTGGTTTCGCTGATGGCCATGGTGCCGGAGAGCGAATGGAGAATGCCGACCTTGATGGTGTCGTCGGCGGCGTTCGCGTTCGGGAACGCGCCTAGACCCAATAGCAGTCCGGCGGCGGCCGCGAGCCACCGGCGACGGCTCAGCGCCGCGATATCGTGCGTAAATTGTGTAAGCATGAAATGTCATCTCCCTGACGCAGGCATGAAACGCTGCGAAACGGCCCCACGGCCGCCTCCGTTAACGGAATCGCAAGAACCATGCCACGGTCGTCCCAGGGGATAACGCAATGTTTTTGCTAAGGAATATGACGTAGTCGGCCACCAAACGCGCAGCCGAGGCTAAGATTTGAGCAAAAAAAATGTATGCGCCTTCGGCAAACAGCTTAATTAGTGAGCAAATCTGGTGCCATCTCAAATAATCGGCACAAAATTTCGGCAGTCGGCTGTCGGCGTCTTAAGCTTTGCACCCGTTTCCGAGGCGGTAAGGCTACGTGAACGGAAGATATCCCTTGAAAGCGCCGTGTTCATGTTCCATATGAGCGGCACGAACCCGGAATCATCGGGTCAGCGCGAGCTGCGTGTTCCTAAGCCTTGCAGTATCTTTAAGCTCAGGCTTCTGGCTTGCCCCTTCAGCCAACAACATCGATGCCCTCTACACGCGGGTGTCTCAGACACCTCGCGCGTTCTCGGCCAACAGGACCGGGAAGCTAGCGCTTTACATTGGAAAGTACCCACTCTTTTGACCTCCTTTCAGGACTTCGGCCTCGCCGATCCCATCTCCCGTGCGCTCAAGGAAGAAAATTACCTGACGCCCACGCCTATCCAGGCTCAAACCATTCCCCTCGCATTGTCCGGCCGTGACGTCGTCGGCATCGCCCAGACCGGCACCGGCAAGACGGCCGCCTTCGCGCTCCCGATCCTGCATCGCATCCTGGCCAACCGTATCAAGCCGCAGCCCAAAAGCTGCCGCGTGCTTGTCCTCAGCCCCACGCGTGAATTGTCCGGCCAGATCCTCGACAGTTTCAACGCCTATGGCCGGCATATCCGCCTGACTTCGGCGCTGGCGATCGGCGGCGTTCCAATGGGACGCCAAGTGCGCTCCATCATGCAAGGCGTCGAGGTCCTGGTGGCCACGCCGGGCCGCCTGCTCGATCTCGTGCAGAGCAACGGGCTCAAGCTCGGCCAGGTCGAGTTTCTCGTGCTTGACGAGGCCGACCGCATGCTCGACATGGGCTTCATCAACGACATCCGGAAGATCGTCGGCAAATTGCCCGTCCGGCGGCAGACGCTGTTCTTCTCGGCAACCATGCCCAAAGATATCGCCGAGCTTGCCGAGGCCATGCTGCGCGATCCCGCACGGGTTGCAGTGACGCCGGTGGCATCGACGGTCGAGCGCATTACCCAGCGCATCATCCAGGTCGATCACTCGGCCAAGCCCGCGTTTCTGGCGCAGCTTCTGAAGCAGGAGCAGGTCGACCGGGCGCTGGTCTTTACCCGGACCAAACACGGCGCCGACAAGGTGGTGAAGAGCCTCGCACGGGCCGGCATCACCGCCGACGCCATCCACGGCAACAAGTCGCAAAATCACCGCGAGCGGGTGCTCGCGGCATTCCGCACCGGACAGATCCGCACGCTGGTCGCCACCGACATCGCCGCCCGCGGCATCGATGTCGACGGCATCTCGCATGTGGTGAATTTCGACCTTCCCAACATCCCCGAAACCTATGTCCACCGCATCGGTCGTACCGCGCGCGCGGGCGCGGATGGGGTCGCGATCTCGCTGGTCGCGGGAGCCGAGGAAATGGCTTATTTGCGCGACATCGAAAAGTTGATCCGCATCGCGTTGCCGCGGGAAGATCAACGCACGCCGGGTCACCGCGACGCAGCTCCGACGCCGGCGCCGCATCGTGGCGGACGATCTGCGCCCCGGGCACATGCGGCCCGCGCAAATGATGCTGGAGCAGGATCGAAAGGCCCTCGCCGAAACCGCCGGCATGGTGGTAATGGTGGCGCTTCAAAAACCAACCGGAACGAGGTCAATCGGCAGGAGCCGAACCGTCCCGCACAAGGCGGCGGCAGGGCCGAGGGATTGCAGGGGGTTTCGTTTTTGCATCGCGAGAGACGCCCGAACACCCAGCCCAACCGAACCCAACGGCCGCGCTAGCCCATCGACCTGGAGATAACCATGGCTAAAGAAGAGCTGATCCAGTTCGAAGGACTGGTCACCGAAATCCTCCCCGACGCTCGCTACCGCGTCCAGCTCGACGCCGGGCACGAGATCGTTGCCTACACGGCAGGCAAGATGAAAAAGAACCGGATCAAGACCTTGGCGGGTGACCGGGTGACGATCGAAATGTCACCCTATGATCTGGAAAAAGGCCGGTTGATTTTCCGCCACAAGGATGAACGTCCGGGCGGCGCTCCCGGCGGCGGCGCTCAGCGCGGCGCACCGCAGCGTGGCCAATTCCGCCGCAGATAAACCCTGGACTTGCAGGCTTTTAACCCCTGAAAGAAACCGGCGCAGGCCGCGGGGCGACCTGACACCTTCGGCCGCGACCAAAAAATCGCGCACCTCAGGATTGTTTGGGACGCTACTTTGGAATAATATGACCTTATCGATTTTCGGCCGGACGACATTAGCTATCCACCGGTACAGCCGGTTTAGACGCTGACGACCCTTCCAAAAATTCGATCTCACCAGCCTGCGAAAGTAGGCTTCGTTATATCTATATTGAGAAGGGACTATCCCGTGAGCATGGGAACCGTGAAGTGGTTTAACGCGACCAAAGGCTACGGCTTTATCCAGCCGGATGACGGCGGCAACGACGTGTTCGTGCACATCAGCGCCGTCGAACGCGCCGGCCTTGGAACCCTGCGTGAAGGCCAAAAGATCAGCTACGAGATCGTCGCTGATCGCCGTTCGGGCAAGTCTTCCGCCGATAACCTGCGCGCAGCCGGCTGAAGCCGGACCGCGCTGAAAATTACGGCCGCAGATTTCTGCTGCCGGATTTTTGCTTCGTGCAAATCAGGTTTTGAACAAGCAAGAAAGGCCGCGCGGCGCGCGGCCTTTTTCTTGTCTGCGGAAGCGGCGTTTAACCGCCGCCTCGCCTTCCTACTATTGTTTGGCTGCCGCGCTGGTGCTGGCCTGGCCGCTCAGATTGCCGGCCTGCTCCATGGTCGACTTGAAGAAGGAATCGCCGTCGCCGAGCGTGATGCGGCGCTGGCAGATCGGCATGCAGCTATAGGATTCGCGGTCCACGCCGCGATAAACCGTAATGAGCTGGTCGGTCGGACCCTCTACCTGGATCTGACGATCCACCAGCACCTCGCCGGCGCGGTCCATCGCAATGAAATTGGTGGCACCGTAGCCCTTTCCGGTGACGACGAGGACTCCACCGGCTTGCAGCGCGACATCCGCGATCAGCGGATTGCCGACGACAATGGTGGCGACACGGGCCGGCAGCTTCACAAGCCGGGCCTGATCGACGTTCACCGCGATGGCGTTGGCCGAGGGTTCTGCGATGGCCGCCATCGGCCACATCAGCATTCCGGCCGCAAGCGCGCAGAACGCGGAACGCATGGAAAAACGCAAGGACTGAGACGACATACGATACCCCGGGACGTGAACAAGCCGGATGGAGCGATACGCAGCGGAACCGGCGCCCGACGAGGCAAATCTGACGTCAATTAGTGAATGAACTGCAAATGGAAGCCAGTTTCCCGGCGTTCCGCCAGGCTACTGGCGAAAAGGGTAAGCGAGTTGCCCAACAATTTCATTAGGAATGCGCGGATCGTCCGCACCGTAGTCTTGCGGCAGCCGGCCCTCCGGCATCCGGAAGGTCCCGAACAGGATGTCCCAGATCGGAAACGTGCCCGCGAAGTTGGTATCGCCGCCTTCTTCCAGCGGCGTGTGATGCCAGCGGTGAAACACCGGCGTTGCCAGCACATATCTGAACGGCCCGAGCGTCCAGTTCAGGTTGGCGTGGACGAAGGCGGAATGGAACGTCGTGAATGGGCCGACCCATAGCATGACGTTCGGGGAGATGCCGGCCATCAGCAGGATGACGTCCACCGCAATCGTTCCCAGGAACAGATTTACGGGGTGGAAGCGCGCCGCCGAAATCCAGTCCAGTTCTTCGGACGAGTGGTGGATCGCATGATACTTCCAGAATGCGCCGCCGTGAAACAGCCGATGCAGCCAGTACAGCATGAAGTCGGAGAGCACCAGAAACAGCAGCCCCTGAAGCCAGAGCGGCAGCTGCGACAACGGACCGTGCCCATTGTCATAGAACGCGATCAGGCCGTCGGCGTCGTGAATGTTGAATACCACGCCTGCGCCGAGCACGAGCAGGCCGATCCGCAGCACGCGCGCGAACAACGGAACAAAGAACCAGTAGCAGACATCCGTGACCAGTTCCCGCTTGCGCCACCAGGGCGTCCCGGGATTGCAGGCCCAGAAATACGTCAGCACCGAAAACACAAGAGCCAGAACGATCGTGATTGGCACTACCTTGGCAATCGTCTGACCCAGCATTTCGACGACTTCCAACGTTAGACTGGACATGACGGCCTCATTCGATCGATTGCGTAAGGCGTACGCCTCGCCGCTTAAGGAGCCGTAAAACGGAGAGCGCAGCGCTTGTTCGTCCGCTTCTCAATAGGAGCGAATTGCTGCACGCAGGTTTGATTGAATCCGAGAAGACCAGTTAATTCCAAATTTACTGTGCTCAAGAACACCGCAAATTGGCGCGGTTTGCGCGATCGAATTAACTGTGCCGCAATCGTCCGAACGTAGGGTGCACCATGGTCACGGTGCTGAGAACGCCGGCGAGACCACAGTTAGTCGACCAGCCACGTGTCACATGGAGTTACCTATGAAGAATCTGATTGCGCGTTTTGTGAAGGACGAGTCCGGCGCCACGGCCATTGAATACGGCCTCATCGCCGCCGGCATTTCGCTTGCCATTATCGCCGTCGTCAACGGCCTCGGCAGCAACCTGAACACCAAGTTCACCTCGATCAACACCTCGCTGAAATAAGCGTCGGTTGATTTTGAATATTGGGCCCCGGTTGATCCGGGGCCTTTTTTTCTTCGGTAGTCGGTAGCGTAACATGCGTATCGTTCCGGTCGCGCCGGTTCCGGCAAGATCGACAGCCATTCCGGCCGGCGGCGGGCGCGCATCGCCTGTGGCAATTGTCTGCGGCGCGCTGCTGCTCGCGCTCATCTTTCTCACCTTTCGGATTGCCGGCGTCCTGGGCTCCCCGGCGTTTCCCGATTGTTCATTTATCGTCGATAGCGTCGAGGGCAGCTGTCCGATCCCTGAAATCCGTGCGAGCCACCCCCTTTCATGATCCTCGACGCCGCTCGTCTCCTGTTCTTCCCGGCCCTGATGGCGTTCGCCGCCGCGAGCGACCTTTTCACGATGACGATCTCCAACCGTGTATCGCTGGCGCTCGCGGCGGGTTTTCTCGCGCTGGCGTTCGCAAGCGGCATGGCGCCATCGGACATTCTGATGCACATGGCGGCCGGCGCCACCGTGCTGGTAGGAGCCTTCGTCTGTTTTTCGTTTGGATGGATCGGAGGCGGAGACGCCAAGGTAGCGGCTGCGGCCGCGCTCTGGTTCGGCTTCGCCTACCTGCTGAACTACCTGGTTTACGCCTCGCTGTTCGGCGGCGTTCTGACGCTGTTATTGCTGCAGTTCCGGCAATGGCCCCTGCCCTATGCGCTCGCAGGCCAGACGTGGCTGCTTAAGTTGCACGCCAAGGAGAGCGGGATTCCTTACGGCATCGCGCTCGCCATCGGCGCACTCCTGATCTATCCGGAAACCGAGTGGATCAAGGCCGTCGACTTGACGCGCCTCATGATCGGTTGATCGCGCTAGTTTCCGAAGTTCGTACTATGCCTCAGCACACACCTTTGGCGAACTTCGGGAAAGTTATGGGCGCTAGAAGTAAACTCTCATTAACGCGATTTAGATACGCCTCATTAACCATGCTTTGACGAATAACTGGTCAACTCCCGTTACGGCGGCGGAAGCGTCGCGGCGTAATGTGGAAAGTGACGCGTATGAATAGGGCACGCATTGTCGTCCTGACCATCGCTCTTGGCGCTGGCGGTGTCGCTGCCTATCTCGCAAGTGGATCGGACAGCAAGGCCCCACCTCCCGAGCCGGTCGCGCAGCTACAGACCGTCGATGTTCTCGTGGCCAAAGCTGACATTGGCCTCGGCCAGACGGTCACGCCTAACGACATGCAATGGCAGACCTGGCCGGCAGCCGCGGCGAGCAATTCCTTCATCCGCAAGAGCGAACGCCCCGACGCCACCAAGGAGATTACCGGCTCGATCGCGCGCTCGCCCTTCATCGCGGGTGAACCGATCCGCGAGCCGAAACTGATCAAGGCCAATGGGTCCGGATTCATGGCCGCGATCCTGCCCCAGGGAATGCGCGCGATATCGACCGAGATTTCGCCGGAGACCGGCGCCGGCGGCTTCATCCTGCCCAACGACCACGTGGACGTCATCCTGACCCGGCGGGAGAAGAATCCGGATCCGAAAGCTTCCGGGGATCTCGTGATTCCCGAGATCATTCTTTCGAACGTTCGCGTTCTGGCCATCGATCAGGCCCCGAAGGAAAAGGATGGCCAGAATTCTGTCGTCGGCAAGACCGTTACGCTCGAGTTGAAGCCTCAGCAGGCGGCGCATCTAGCCGCCGCGCGTCAGGCCGGCACGTTGTCGCTGGCGCTACGCAGCATCGCCGACGTCAACCAGGTGGAGGTCGCCGTCGACGACCGATCCCGCAAGACCGGCACCATCAATGTGGTTCGCTACGGGGTTAACAATCCCACGGCGATCCAGAAGTGACCAAAGGACCTAACGAGATGAAATGCAGGGAAAATCAGCTTCCGATGCGAGCCGTTTGGGTTCGCGCCCTGTCGTTTTCGGCCGCGCTGGCGATGGTACTCGATCCCGCTTTGGTTCCGGCGGTGGCTGCCGACTCCCGTCCGATTCCCCAGGTTTCCGCTGACGGACAGATGAACGCACGGTTTCTCTCGCTCGGCATCGGCAAGTCGATCGTGATCGACCTGCCGCGCGACATCAAGGACGTGCTGGTCGCCGATCCCAAGATTGCCAATGCGGTCGTGCGCTCGGCGCAGCGCGCCTACATCATCGGCGCGGCGGTCGGTCAGACCAACATCGTGTTCTTCGATTCGGCGGGCCAGCAGATCGCGGCTTATGACATCGCCGTCAAGCGCGACCTCAACGGTGCGCGCGCCGCGCTCAAGCAAATACTGCCGAATTCGGACATTCAGATCGAAGGCCTTGGCGACAGCGTGATCCTCACCGGCACCGCGGCAACCCCGATCGAGGCGCAGCAGGCGAGCGATATTGCCGCGCGGCTGGCGGGCAGCGCCGACAAGGTCGTCAACTCCATCACGGTCCGGGGACGCGACCAGGTGATGCTGAAGGTGACGGTCGCCGAAGTCGCGCGCTCTATCATCAAGCAATTGGGCATCGATCTCTCTGGCTCGCTCAACTACGGCACCGCGGTCGTGAACTTCAACAACTCCAATCCGTTCACGGCGACCGGCCAGCCGCTGGTCGGGAGCAATGCCATCGCGACTTCTTTCGGTGGCGCCCCGTCGGTCTCGGCCACCCTACGCGCGATGGAGAGCGCCGGCGTGACCCGAACGCTGGCTGAGCCGAACTTGACGGCGATTTCCGGCGAATCGGCGACGTTCATCGCCGGCGGCGAATTCCCTATCCCAACCGGCGTGACCTGCCAGACGACGGCCGCCGGCTCGGTCGGACAGTGCGCCCCGTCGATCGCCTTCAAGAAATTCGGTATCTCGCTCAACTTCACGCCGATAGTGCTGACCGGAGGCCGCATCAGCCTCCGGGTCATGACCGAAGTGTCGGAAGTCTCCAATGACAATTCGATCACGGTGACGGGAATCACCGTTCCCTCGGTCAAGACCCGCCGCGCGGAAACGACCCTCGAAATTCCCTCGGGCGGCTCGATGGCGATGGCCGGCCTGATCCAGGACCAGACCAAGCAGGCGATCAACGGCCTTCCCGGACTTTCGCAGTTGCCGGTGCTGGGCACACTGTTTCGCAGCCGCGACTTCCAGGACAACAAGACCGAGCTGATGGTGATTGTGACACCTTACATCGTCCGTGCCGTCGCGCAGAAGGACCTGTCGCGTCCGGACGACGGCTTCGCCTCGGCATCCGATCCGCAATCCGATCTGCTCGGCAGCATCAACCGCATCTACGGCGTTCCTGGCCGCACCGAACCGGCCCAGAACTATCGCGGCACTTATGGCTTTATCACGGACTAAGACGGGACAAGGACGAAGACTATGACAGCCACGACACCCGTCGAATATCGGCGCGCACTTCGCCTCGCGGGCGCGCTAGCGCCCACTTTCCGAAGTTCGTGCTCCACCTCAGCACCCACCTTTCACGAACTTCGGAAAGTTATGGGCACTAGCAAATCTAAGATTCGAGTGCCGCTTTTCCATTTGAAGTTCCTGGACGGAATTTGCCGCTTGCGGTTCAGGAACTTCAAATGGGCGGCACTTGTCGGTCTCGCGACCGCCCTTGGCGCCTGTACGCATACCGATCAGGTCGCGACTACGGCGAGCGTTCCCGACGATTATCGGCTGAGGCACCCGATTACGGTTCAGGAATCCAATCGCTCCGTCGTGATCTTTGTTGGCCGGGCTCGCGGCGGCCTGTCGGCAGAACAACGCGCCGACGTGATGGGGCTAGCCCAGATCTGGCTACAGGAAGGCACCGGCGCGATCGTCGCCGACGTGCCCGTCGGCACTCCCAATGCGCGCGCGGCCGCCGAGGCGTTCCGGGAAGCCCAGTCCCTGCTTTCGGCGGCAGGCGTGCCGCCTCGCGGCGTCACCATCCACAACTATCATCCGGATGACCCGCGTCAGCTGGCGACGCTGCGCCTGAGCTATCCGAGAATTACGGCGGTGGCCGGCCCGTGCGGCCTGTGGCCCGAAGACCTCGGCCCCTCGATCAAGGACAAGGGCTATTTGGAGAACAAGCCGTACTACAACTTTGGCTGCGCCTATCAGCGCAACATGGCTGCCATGGTCGAGAACCCTTCGGACCTCGTGCAGCCTCGTCCGGAGACGCCGGCCTATACCGTGCGGCGCTCCGAAGGCTTCGAGAAATATCGCAAGGGAACGACCACGACGACCAGCTATCCCGAATCCGACAAGGCCAAACTTAGCGACACAGGCAAATGATCAGTTACGCGCGTCAGAATCCAGAAGCATCGCCGGACGGCGCTCCACCGCCCGCGGAAGATCACATCGCACCCGCGCCACGGGTGTCGGTGCAGGCCTTCTGCGAAACGGTCGAGACCGCCGCGGCCGTCCAGTCGGCGGGCGAGGACCGGAGGCTTGCCAAGGCACATCTGAAGATTCAGATGGGCGGCATGGCGGCCGCGGTCGAGGCCTATCGAACCGCGCCTACGCCGAATGTGATCATTCTGGAGACCGAAGGGCGCACCGATATCCTAACGGGTCTCGACCACCTTGCCACCGTCTGCAACTCGGGCACACGGGTGATCGTGATCGGCCGCATCAACGACGTCACCCTGTATCGCGAACTGGTCCGGCGGGGTGTCAGCGATTACGTGATTGCGCCGATCAATACGATCGACGTGGTGCGCTCGATCTGCGGGCTGTTCTCCTCGCCAGAAGCCAAGGCGGTGGGCCGCATCATCGCCATCGTCGGCGCCAAGGGCGGCGTCGGCTCATCGACCGTCGCCCATAACGTCGCCTGGGCGATCGCGCGCGACCTCGCGCTGGATTCGGTGGTGGCCGACCTCGACCTCGCCTTCGGCACGGCCGGCCTCGACTATAACCAGGACCCGCCGCAGGGTATCGCGGACGCGGTGTTCTCGCCCGACCGGGTCGATACCGCCTTTATCGATCGCCTGCTGTCGAAATGCACCGATCATCTCAGCCTGCTGGCGGCGCCGGCGACGCTCGATCGCGTCTATGATTTCGGTGTCGAAGCCTTCGACGCGATCTTCGACACGCTCCGATCGACGATGCCGTGCATCGTGCTGGACGTTCCCCATCAATGGGCCGGCTGGACCAAGCGCGCATTGGTGGCCGCCGACGATATCCTGATCGTCGCGGCACCCGACCTCGCCAACCTGCGCAACACCAAAAACATCTTCGACCTGCTGAAGGCGGCGCGGCCCAACGACCGGACTCCGCTTTATTGCCTCAACCAGGTCGGCATTCCCAAGCGGCCGGAGATCAATGCGAGCGAATTCGCCAAGGCGATCGAAAGCGAACCAATCGTGTCGATCCCGTTCGATCCGCAGATGTTCGGCGCTGCCGCCAATAACGGCCAGATGATCGCCGAGATCTCCGAAAATCATCGCAGCACCGAAATGTTCCGGCAGATCGCGCAGCGGCTTACCGGCCGCGGCGAGACCAAAAAGCCGCGGGGTTCGTTCCTGTCACCTCTGATCGATAAATTGCGGTCAAAGTAATCTGACCCGTCTGGAGTGTAGTCGTGTTTGGTAAGCGTAGCGGAACTGAAGGCGATGCGAGGAGCATGAGGCCCCCGGCGCCTGCACCGGAGCCCTCACCCGGTGCGGCAGCGGCTCCGCGCGCGCCGGCGCCTCCGACCGTCGCTTCGCCACCTTTGGCGCCAGCCAAGCCGTCGGCCCCGCCGCCGGCGGAAGCGCGGAAATCCGACAATTATTATCAGGTTAAGGCAACGATCTTCGGTGCGCTGATCGAGGCAATCGACCTCGCACAGCTTGCCAAGCTCGACGGCGAATCCGCCCGCGAGGAAATTCGCGATATCGTCAACGAGATCATCGCGATCAAGAACATCGTGATGTCGATCGCCGAGCAGGAAGAGCTGCTCGACGACATCTGCAACGACGTCCTCGGCTACGGGCCGCTCGAGCCGCTACTGGCTCGCGACGACATCGCCGACATCATGGTCAACGGCGCCGGCACGGTCTATATCGAAGTCGCCGGCAAGATCCAGCGCACCGGCATTCGCTTTCGCGACAACCAGCAACTGCTGAATATCTGCCAACGCATCGTCAGCCAGGTCGGCCGGCGCGTCGACGAATCTTCGCCGATCTGCGACGCGCGCCTCGCCGACGGCTCGCGCGTCAACGCCATCGTCCCGCCATTGGCGCTCGACGGTCCCGCACTGACCATCCGCAAATTCAAAAAGGACAAGCTGACCCTCGATCAGCTGGAAAAATTTGGCGCGATCTCGAGGGAGGGCGCTGAAATTCTCCAGATCATCGGCCGGGTCCGCTGCAACGTCCTGATTTCCGGCGGAACGGGCTCAGGCAAGACGACGCTTCTCAACTGTCTGACCAACTACATCGACGACGAAGAACGCATCATCACCTGCGAAGACGCCGCCGAACTTCAGCTGCAGCAACCCCATGTGGTACGGCTGGAAACCCGCCCGCCGAATATCGAGGGCGAAGGCCAGATCACCATGCGCGAACTGGTCCGCAACTGCCTGCGTATGCGGCCTGAACGAATCATCGTCGGCGAAGTCCGCGGACCAGAGGCGTTCGATCTCCTGCAAGCCATGAACACCGGCCACGACGGATCGATGGGCACGCTGCATGCCAACAACCCGCGCGAAGCGCTGTCGCGCTGCGAATCCATGATCACTATGGGTGGCTTTTCGCTGCCCTCGCGAACCATCCGCGAGATGATCTGCGCTTCGATCGACGTGATCATCCAGGCCGCCCGTTTGCGTGACGGCTCGCGGCGCATCACGCACATCACCGAGGTGATGGGCATGGAAGGCGAAACCATCATCACCCAGGATCTGTTCCTGTACGACATGGTCGGCGAGGACGCCAACGGCAAGATCATTGGCCGGCATCGCTCGACCGGCATCGGACGGCCGCGCTTCTGGGAACGGGCACGTTATTACGGCGAAGAGAAGCGGCTTGCCGCCGCCATCGACGCCGCCGAAGTCGCTCCGGCGAGCTAGGGAGGAGAGCGCCATGAAAATGCAAGCACTCGCTTTGGCCTTTCTTGCCACCGCCGCGATCGGCGGCCTGGCCTGGGTTTTCCTGTATCCGCTGCTTTCGGGAGAGCGGAAAGCGGAGGGCCGGCGGGCTTCCGTTGCGAAGGCGGAGCCGGTAGCGGCGCGCCAGACGCAAAAGGAGCAGCGCTCCCGCCGCGAACAGGTGGAAGGAACGCTCAAGGAAGTCGAAGCGCGACGCCAGAAAGACTCCAAGGTGACGCTGAGCGCCCGCCTGACGCGGGCGGGCCTCGACTGGGAGCCGCGAAAGTTCATGATCGTTTCCGGCATTCTCGCCGTCGCCGCCTTCGCGGCCGCGATGTTCGCTGGCGGCGGGCTGCTTGGCGGCGTTGGCATGGCTTTCGCCGCCGGCTTCGGCCTGCCGCGCTGGATGCTGAGCTTTCTGAAGAAGCGGCGGGAGAAGGCTTTTTTGCGCAACCTGCCCGATGCCGTTGACGTCATCGTCCGTGGCATCAAGGCCGGTCTTCCGCTGTTTGAATCGCTCAAAGTGGTCGCTGCCGATTTGCCGGAGCCGGTTCGCTCCGAATTCCTGGCCATTATCGAAACCCAGGCCATCGGCATGCCGCTCGGCGAAGCCTGCGCTCGCCTGTTCGAGCGAATGCCGGTGCCGGAGGCAAACTTCTTCGGCATCGTCATTGCGATCCAGCAGAAGTCCGGCGGCAACCTCTCCGAGGCGCTTGGCAACCTCTCCAAGGTGCTGCGCGACCGCAAGAAGATGGCCGAGAAGATCCAGGCGATGTCGATGGAAGCCAAGGCATCGGCAGGCATCATCGGCTCGTTGCCGCCGATCGTCATGCTGCTCGTCTACATGACGACGCCCGACTACATCTCGCTGTTATGGACCCATCCAACGGGCCAACTGATGCTCGTAGGCTGCCTGGTCTGGATGTCGATTGGCATCCTCGTGATGAAAAAAATGATCAACTTCGACTTCTGACGGTGACGCATGATTAGCCTTATGGTCGACAAGCTCCACGACGCCCACTTCATGACCATGCTGCTTGCCGCCATCGCGGTGAGCGCGACGGCCTACACCTTGATCATGCCGCTGTTCGCCGGCGAGGGGCTGGCCAAGCGCATGAAGGCGGTCGCCAGCGAGCGCGAACGGATCCGGGCGCGTGAACGTGAGCGTCTCAACAAATCCGAAAAGGTCTCGCTGCGGCAAACACCGAAGCAACTCGTCTCCAAGGTGGTGGAAGACTTCAACCTCGGAAAATGGTTGGCGCAGGAAGCGGCGCGCGACAAGCTCACCATGGCGGGCTATCGCGGCCATGCGCCCTATGTCACGTTTCTGTTTTTCCGCCTGGTGACGCCCATCCTGCTCTTTATCGGGGCGGTGCTCTATGTTTTCGTGATCTCGCACATGCAGAAGTCGGTTCCGGTCAAGATCGGCATGTGCGTCGGCGCCGCCTATCTCGGCCTGCAGGCCCCGATGCTGTTCCTGAAGAATTTGATCTCGAAGCGGCAGCTTTCGATCCGGCGCGCCTTTCCGGACTCCCTCGACCTGCTGCTGATCTGTATCGAGTCCGGCATGTCGATCGAAGCCGCGTTCCGGAAAGTCAGTGTCGAGATCGCAACACAGTCGGTCGCGCTGTCGGAGGAGTTTACGCTGACCACAGCTGAACTCTCTTACTTGCAGGACCGCAAGGTCGCCTATGAAAATCTCGCCAAGCGCACCGGCGTCGACGGCGTCAAGTCGGTCTGCCTTGCGCTGCAACAGTCGGAACGCTACGGAACGCCGCTGGGCCAGAGCCTGCGCGTCATGGCGCAGGAAAATCGCGACATGCGCATGAACGAGGCCGAGAAGAAGGCCGCCGCGCTGCCGCCAAAACTCACGGTGCCGATGATCCTGTTCTTTCTGCCGGTGCTGTTTGTGGTCATCCTCGGGCCGACCGGTATCAAGATCGCCGCGATGCAGTAAGGCGATCGGGGCACGAAAGCCGCCCCAACTCTCGCAATCACAGCCTCGTTGGAACGTCATTCCGGGATGATCCCAACGGATCCGCGCACAGCGCGGCCCGATGACAGGCTCCGGACCAGACCCGAGAATCTCGAGATTCTACGATGTGCAATGGTACATCGTAGTTCGAGCTTCGCTCGCTGCGGAATGACAACCCTTAAGAACCGTCACTGCGGACGGCTGAGCGAAGCCACGGGCATTTTGCCGGCACTGGCGGTGCGCGGGTCGTCTTTCCGGCTCAGCATCTGCTTGAGGTAGGCAACGTTGGCTGCCGCCTCGTCGGCGGGAAGATCGGCGCGAACAATCTGCTCGGCCTCCGCAAAGCGGCCTTGCAGGCCGACCACCAGCGCCAGATTCTGCCGTACCCGCGCATCGGCCCCGGCGCTGGCATAGGCCCGGCGAAGTACTTCCTCTGCCTTCGGCAGATCCTTCGACAGGACGTAGGAAAGACCGAGGTTCGAAAGCACCGTCGGCTCGTCGGGGACGATCTTCAGCGCGCTCCCGTAGTAGCGGCGGGCTTCGTCGTGACGGCCGAGTTGATCGAGCGCGGTTCCCTCCACCGAGAGAATCCGCCAATCGGGATTGTCGGGCGAGTGCGCGCGGTTGAGGACGTCAAGGGCCTGCTGGAAATTACCGTTGTCGACCAGCGCCCGGCCATAGCCGGCAAGCAGCGTCTTGTCGCCGGGATGGGCAATGGTAGCCTGCTCCAACACCGCAGCCGCCTGGCTGCGTTGCCCGGAGGCCCGCAGAGCCTGGCCATAGGCAAGGGCCGCTTCGGCATTTTTGGGGTCGGCGCGGTAACGCTCGCCGGTGACTTCCACCGCGTGACGCGGGTCGGTATCGGCGGCTGCCGAGGTCCTCGGCGAGATAGAACCCGTGATATCAGACATGGTCTGGCAGCCACCTAGCCCGGCGGCCAAAATCGCCGTCATGGCTACGGATGCAAGAAGCCGGGCAAAACCAGGTCGCTGACGCATGGCACGGACTCACGGATATCGACCGGCAAACCGGACCGAATTCGCCCAGCAATAGTCTGTTAACCCTAATGCCGGGTTAACGCGGCCCGCGGGCCACGCTCGGTTGCTTCCGTGATTTCTGATGCCACTTCCGATGCCAAGGGTCTCCGGGCCGTCCAGCGTCAGCCGTGTCGGCTACTTGTGATGCTTGCGCAGGTAGGCGTGAAGTGAGTCCGTGCCGGTCTCCGCCAGCAGGGTCTTCAGCATCATGTCCTTGCGACGGCCTTTCGCGAAGTGGTCGCCATAGGTCTTGCGAAGCGAACCAACGCGTGTGTTGCCGTGCTTCTTGTCGATACGGCCAGTCGTATCGCGATGTCGGCGGTCCAAACCTCTCTTGGCCATTTTGACACTCCTCTGCTGATCCAATGCACGACGCTACCATGGCCCGCGCGGAAACGTGTAGACGGCGCCGCCGTTCGCTCTGGTTCGGCGCCGTATGCCATTGTAGAATTTCGGTGGATGACGATGTCGGACCTTCTGCAAACGTCTGCCCTGCCGAAAATCGAGAGAAGCATGCCTTCAACGTTCGAGACCGCACCTGCGACGTCCGCCATTCCGATTACGTTTGCGACGAAAGCGACATGGGAGGCGATCTCCGCCAGTCTTCCCGAACCTTCCCGGCAATTCGCCCGCGCCAACGGATTTGCGGCGAAGCCGGGAGCCTGTCTGGTATTGCCGGCGGCCAGCGGTGAGATCGCGCAAGTCGTCTTCGGCCTGGAGGATGAGACCGCCAAATTCCGCGATCCGTTCCGGCCCGGCCAATTGCCAGGCCTGCTGCCGCCAGGCATCTATCGCTTCGCCAATGTCGCTCCCGATCGCGCGCATCTCGCAGCGCTCGCCTTCGCACTCGGCTGTTATCGTTTTGACCGTTACCGAAAATCGGAAATCCCCGAAGCCAGGCTGGTGCCGCCGGATGGCGTCGACATCGCCGAAATCAAAGAGATGGCGGAGGCGGCCGCGCTCGCGCGCGATCTCATCAATACGCCTTCCAATGACATGGGGCCGGAAGAACTGGCGCAGGCGGCGCAAACGCTGGCAGATCGCTTCGATGCCAATTTCAGCTGCGTGGTCGGCGAAGATCTGACACGACAGAACTTTCCCTTGATACATGCCGTCGGCATGGCATCGCCCCGCGCCCCGCGCCTGATCGATTTCAGTTGGGGCGATCCGTCCCATCCCAAGGTGACGCTGGTCGGCAAGGGCGTCTGCTTCGACACCGGAGGCCTCGATCTGAAGCCTTCCAGCGGCATGCTGATCATGAAAAAGGACATGGGCGGGGCCGCCAACGTGCTCGCCTTGGCGCAGATGGTGATGGCAGCCCGACTTAAGGTGCGGCTGCGGGTGTTGATTCCGGCGGTAGAGAATGCGGTCGCCGGCAACGCTTTCCGTCCGCTCGATATCTTCACCTCGCGCAAGGGGCTCACGGTGGAGATCGGCAACACCGACGCGGAAGGGCGGTTGGTTCTGGCCGATGCACTGGCGCTTGCCGATGAGGAAAAGCCGGACCTGCTGATCGATCTAGGTACCCTGACGGGCGCGGCGCGGGTCGCGCTCGGTCCCGACCTGCCGCCGTTTTACACCGAAGACGAAACGCTGGCCGAGGCGCTCTCAGCTTGCGCGAAGCAGGAGCACGATCCGCTGTGGCGACTGCCGTTGTGGCCGCCTTACGATAGCTGGCTCGATTCGAAGGTCGCCCACATCAACAACGCACCGTCGGGCGGCTTTGCCGGCTCAATCACCTGCGCGCTGTTTTTGCAGCGTTTCGTCGAAGCCGCCAAAAGCTGGCTGCATGTCGATATCTACGGCTGGACGCCAACGGCCAAACCGGGTCGGCCGGAAGGCGGCGAATGCCAAGCGGCGCGCGCGATCTATCGGCTGTTGAGCAACCGCTATGGATGATCCGCGCACTACGCCAGCCAGGGGCGATCTGGCCGCGAAACATCTCGAGGGCAAGGTTGAGGCGGCGCGCTTTGTCACCGGAGAAGCGTTCGAAATATCCGATGCGCTCGCGCCGCTTCGCCGTGCGCCGTCTTCCGACGCGGAGCTCCTGACGGAGGCGCTGAAGGGCGAGCGTGTCACCATCTATGACCGCAACGCTGAAGGTTGGGCGTGGGGCCAACTCAACGGCGACGATTACGTCGGCTGGTTGCCGGATCAGGCGCTGAAAAAACCCGCCGGCCAAGCCACCCACAAGGTCACGGCGTTGCGGACCTTTGCCTTTCCAGGCCCCTCGATCAAGCTGCCGCCGGTCGAGACGCTAGCGATGGGAAGTTTGCTGACGGTGCTGCGCGAAGAAGGTTCGTTCGCCGTGACGGGCGAAGGCTGGCACCTGCCGCGGCAACATCTCGGCTCGGCAGGCAGCTACATATCCGATTTCGTCGAAGTGGCGGAGACGTTTGTCGGCACCCCCTATCTATGGGGCGGCAAGAGCAGCCTCGGGATCGACTGTTCGGGCCTTGTCCAGATATCGCTAAATGCAGCGGGCGCCGCGTGCCCGCGGGATAGCGACATGCAGCAGGACAAGTTAGGACGAGCCCTCGATCGAAACGACACGAAGAAGCTCAAGCGTGGTGATTTGATTTTCTGGAAGGGCCACGTCGCCATCGTCCGAGATGCGAACACCATCGTTCATGCCAACGCGCACCACATGGCGACGGCAATCGAACAGACGGACAAAGCCATCGCACGCATCAAGGCGTCCGGCAGCGGCATTACGGCGATCAAGCGGCTGGGATAAACCTTACGCGTGGGCCACCGATGAAGATCGTCGCGATATCCGGCAGCCTGCGGGCCGCATCTCACAACACGGCGGTGCTTGTAACCGCCCAGCGTCTTGCTCCTCCCGACGTCGCTATCGAGCTATTTGAGGGAATCGGAAGGCTGCCGTTTTTCAATTCCGACATCGAGGCGGAAAACTTACCGGAAGAAGTCACGGTGTTTCGGCAAATCATCGGCGCCGCGGACGGTCTTCTGATCTCCAGCCCCGAATATGCTCGCGGCGTCTCCGGCGTGATGAAAAACGCGCTTGACTGGCTGGTCGGCAGTCACGAATTTCCGGGCAAGCCGGTCGCGCTGATCAACACTTCGCCGCGGGCAACCCATGCGCTGGCCGCGCTCACCCTCACCCTTGAAACAATGTCCGCCAATCTGATCCACCAAGCTTCGATCACGCTGCCGCTCCTCGGCACCACGAACGATGCCGGCAGCATGGTCGAAAATCCCGAATTCGCCCGACCACTCCGCGACGCGCTTGATAACTTTGTCAGTGCCATCAGGTTGGCTGCGAGCGCTTCCTGAAGCTACTCCTTGAAATATTCGAACATCATCCGCGCCATTTACGAAATGGCATCGGCAAGCGCGGCGCGCTAATTAATATGCCTCATCCGCCAGCGAGTCCGTCATGCCTCATCTCACTTCCCTACTCGGCTTTGCCGTTGTCTCCTTCGGCATGGTGCTGACGCCGGGGCCGAACATGATCTATCTGATTTCGCGCTCGCTGACGCAGGGACCCGCCGCCGGCATCGTGTCGCTTGGCGGCGTTGCGCTCGGCTTTGTGTTCTACATGCTGTGCGCGGCCTTCGGCATTACCGCGCTCTTGTTCGCGGTGCCCTATGCCTACGACACGCTTCGATTAGCAGGCGCGGCATATCTCTTGTGGCTCGCATGGCAGGCGTTGAAGCCGGGCGGCCGCTCGCCGTTTCAGATCAAGACGCTGAAGGTTGACGGGCCGCGCAAATTATTCCTGATGGGGTTTGTCACCAACCTTCTCAATCCCAAGATCGCGATGCTCTATCTGGCGCTGCTGCCGCAATTCATCGATCCCTCAGTGGGCAGCGTGTTGACGCAGTCGCTGCTTCTCGGATCGATCCAGACCGTAATCAGCGTCAGCGTCAACGCCATGATCGCGCTGGCCGCTGGATCAATCGCGCTTTTCCTTGGCACGCGCCCGACCTGGCTGTTGGTGCAGCGCTGGCTGATGGGCACGGTGTTGGCGGGACTGGCGGTGCGGATGGCGCTGGAAACGCGGAGGGCGTAGGAATGGCGCTTCTGACCTCTCCCCGCAAAAGCGGGGCGCGGGAGAAGAAGATCAATCCAGCTTTGCCTCCATGCCGCGCTTTGTAGCAGGACGCGCCATCAGCGCTTCGTACCAGCGCTTGACGTTGGGAAAATCAGAAAGCTCAACCTTGTGGCGCGGATGACGCCAGGCCCAGCCGAGGGTCGCGAAATCCGCAACCGACAGCGCGCCGGCGACGAATTCGTGAGCGGCGAGGCGCCGGTCGAGTACGCCGTAAAGTTGGCGCGTCTCGGTCATGTAACGCTTCAGGCCATAGGCGCGGTCCTGCTCGTTCTCCAGCGCAATGAAATGATGCACCTGCCCGGGCATGGGCCCAAATCCGCCCATCTGCCACATCAGCCATTCATAGACCGGAATGCGATCGGCGAGAGATGAGGGCAAGAACTTGCCGGTCTTCTCGCCGAGATAGAGCAGGATCGCGCCGGATTCGAACACGCTGACGCGTTTGCCGCCGGGGCCGTCAGGATCGACGATGGCCGGAATCTTGTTGTTCGGGCTGATCGCCAGAAACGACGGCGCCATTTGTTCGCCCTTGGTGATGTTGACCGGAACGACCTTGTAGGGCAGCCCCATTTCCTCCAGCGCAACGCTGATCTTGCGGCCGTTCGGCGTATTCCAGGTGTGCAGTTCAATGGTCATCGGGAGTCCTTAAGGGGCGTTGATCAAGGCGTTGCGAGGAGGCCTCTGGTAGCATCGGGCTGCGCCCCCGGGAATGCCGCCAAATACCTATCCGCCTTGCCGATTCCGGGACGCCCAGAACTTCGGCATTTTCGGGGATTTGCGGGTCACCGCGCTGTTGACGGCATCGGTTCCGCTCTGGAATTGGGGCCCATCCACGAATAGATTGCGCCTCCCTGCCGGAGATCATCTTTGTCCAAATCCGCTTCCCGCGCCCGCCTCGTCGAGATCATTCGCAAGCGCTCCTTTGGGCGCGGCGAAATCACGCTGGCCTCAGGGCGCAAGAGCAATTTCTACTTCAACCTCAAACCGACCATGCTGGATCCGGAAGGCGCGGCATTGCTGGCCGAGTTGACCTTTGAGGCCCTCAAGGACGACGGCCTTGATTATATCGGCGGGCTGGAAATGGGCGCGGTCCCGCTGGCCGGCGCCGTCGCGCAGCTGTCCTGGCTCAAGGGCCATCCGATTGCGGCGTTCTTTGTGCGCAAGAAGCCGAAAGAGCATGGCGCAAGGCTCGCGGTCGAGGGCCTCGCCAGGAACGAGACCCTGCACGGCAAGCGCGTGGTGATCGTGGAGGACGTCACCACGACCGGCGAATCGGCGCTAAAGGCGGTCGATGCGGTGCGCGATGCCGGCGGCGAAGTCGTCCTGGTGCTGACGATGGTGGACCGCGAAGAAGGCGCGGTCGAAACCTTCGCCCAGGCAGGCCTTGCCTTCCGCTGGCTGTTCCGGGCAAGCGAGTACCTGAAAGACTAAAGCGGCGAGACGCTCGAGGGTTCTCAAAGAGCAGTTTCTTTTACCCTCCCCCGCCCTCGCTCATAGCTCGTTTACCATCCCGCACTAATGTTGAACTGTGCCGGGCAGTAAGCTGCTCTGGCGAGGTTTTCGCGTCGGGTGGAGTAAGCGTTGCGTACCGAGTTGACCTATCAGCGCATGCGGCGCCGCATGTTGCCCGCTGCCGCCGCCCTTGTCGCCAGCGCCGCAGGGCTCGCGCCACAAGCGGCGTCCGCCGAAGGCCTGTTCGACCTGTTTTTCGGCGGATTCCAGAAACAGCAGCATCAGGCGCCGGCACAAGCGAATTTCTTTGCCGATCCCTCTCAGCAGCCTGCACCGCCGCCACGGCCGGTGGCCTCCAGCGGCGGCCCGGCTTTTTGCGTGCGAAGCTGCGACGGCAAGTATTTTCCGCTGACGCGCGGCAACGCCTCGCCGGTGCAGATGTGCCAGGCCTTTTGTCCGGCCAGCTCGACCAAGGTCTTCTATGGCAGCAATATCGACAACTCCACGAGCATGGGCGGCGAGCGCTATGCCGACAGCGAAAACGCCTTTGCCTATCGAAAGGCGCTGCGCGCCGACTGCACCTGCAATGGCCGCGACGCCGCGGGCCTCGCGCCGGTTGATCTGACGATGGATGCTTCGCTGCGTGCCGGCGACGTGATCGCCACCACCGATGGGCTCGTCGCCTATTCAGGTATCAAGGTCGGCAACAACCAGAACCCGGAATTCATCCCGGTCGCGTCCTATCCCGGCCTGACGGCCGGGGTGCGCGCCCGTCTCGGTGAAATGAAAGTGGCGCCGGTCGCCGCCGAAGCGATCAACAACGAAGCCCCGATGAGCGGCGATGTGGCGGCGCCCGCCGCGCCGGCGCTCAGGCCGGCCTTGCGTGACAAGCGCGCCGAATTGAACTGACGGCTTGTATTCAAGCCGTCATTCCGAGGCGCGCGCAGCGCGAACTAACCATCATCTTCCGACGATCACGCCGATCACGTTCGGCGCCGCGCGGTATTTCTCCTCGATTTGCGCGCGCGCAGCAGTGCGGTTTTCCGGCGTGAGCAGGCCGCGTTTCTCGGCCAAAATCATCCAGCAATAGCCCCACCAGTCGCTCAGCATGCCGTCATCGTCGACGAGGTCATAGCCTTGTTCGGCGGCGAACAGGCGCGCCTGCGCCTCATCGAGCGAATCCAGAAAAACGTGATCGGCGTCCGAAAACAGGTCGTCGCTGATATCGTCAGTGGTGTAGCCCCAGACCGACTGGCAGACGGCATTGAATTCCCGGTCGATCGCATCGTCATCGACGAGCCGGCGGCGGGACGTTTTATGCAGGCGCGACAGCGACCGGGCGAAGTCGGCGATGCGGGTGAGCGCAAATTGATCGAAAGCGATGGTGGACATGTAGTCCTCGAAATCTCGGATAGACCATAGATGTTGTGTCGGACACGTTCCGAATCACAATGATATATCAAAGACTTGCTAAAGTGTTCTTAATTTGTTCCAGAGAGATCGAAACTCGTTCGCTTGAGCTGGAACGCGCCAGGAAATCGGCTACGAATTGACACGACTCCACCCCCGTTCGCGAGTTCCATCGGCCCGGTCCTTGCATGAAATTCGTGCATACGTTGCGCCCTCGAAGCCCCCCGGGTTTCGATTGGCCTGCAAGGTGCTTATCATGAGGTCAGTCGCGGGATTCGCATTTTGCCAGAGCCTTCAGTCCCAGTGAATTTGCCGGCGCCGGCTCAGCCCATCGATGAGCTGGCGCTGTTGGAAATCAAGAGCGCCATCCTTGCCAAGCTCCGGCTCGCCATCGGCAAGGACGCCGGCATGGCCACCCGGCACGATTGGTACAAGGCCGCTGCGCTCGCGCTCCGCGACCGCATCGTGCACCGCTGGTTGACGGCGGACAAACAGAGTTACGACACCGGCCGCAAGCGCGTCTATTACCTCTCGCTCGAATTCCTGATCGGCAGGCTTTTCACCGACGCCCTGAACAATATGGGGCTGCTGGCGCTGTTCGAGGCGGCGCTCGGCGATCTCGGCGTCGACCTTTCAGATTTGCGCAAATGCGAGCCGGATGCGGCGCTGGGCAATGGCGGTCTCGGCCGGCTGGCCGCATGCTTCATGGAAAGCATGGCGACGCTTGGTATTCCCGCGATCGGTTACGGCATCCGCTACGACTTCGGCCTGTTTCGCCAGATCATCAACAACGGCTGGCAACAGGAATATCCGGACGAATGGCTGAGCTTCGGCAACCCCTGGGAATTCCAGCGGCCGGAAGTGGTCTATCTCGTCCATTTCGGCGGCGACGTCGAACACGTCGACGACAAGGGACACGATCGTGCGATCTGGCGTCCGGCGGAAACCGTGCAGGCGATCGCCTACGACACCCCGATCGTCGGATGGCGCGGCCATAACGTCAACGCGCTGCGCCTGTGGTCGGCGCGCTCGCCAGATCCGCTCCGCCTCGACGTCTTCAATACCGGCGACTACATCGGCGCTGTCGCGGAGGAAGCGCGTGCCGAGTTGATCTGCAAGTTCCTGTATCCAAATGACGAGAGCCCTGCGGGGCGAGAACTGCGACTGCGCCAGGAATATTTCTTCGTCTCGGCCTCATTGCAGGATCTGGTCAAGCGTCACCTTGAAGCTGATGGACCTTTGCGCGGGCTTTCACAGAAAGCAGCCGTGCAGCTCAACGACACCCATCCGAGCCTTGCCGTTACCGAGTTGATGCGCATTCTGGTGGACCTGCACAATTTTCCCTGGGAATCTGCCTGGCAGATCACGGTCGCGACGCTGTCCTACACCAACCACACGCTGTTGCCGGAGGCGCTCGAGACCTGGCCGCTGGAGCTGTTTCAGCGGCTGTTGCCGCGGCATCTCGAGATCATCTATCGCATCAATGTCAGCCATCTTGCGCTCGCCGAGGAACGCTGTCCGGGCGACCTCGATTTCCGCGCCTCCGTCTCCCTGATCGACGAGAAATCCGGAAGGCGCGTGCGGATGGGGCAGCTCGCCTTTGTCGGCTCGCATCGCATCAACGGCGTTTCGGCGATGCATTCCGACTTGATGAAGGAGACGGTGTTCCACGATCTCAACCACCTTTATCCCGGCCGCATCACCAACAAGACCAACGGCATCACTTTCCGCCGCTGGCTGATGCTCGCCAACCCGAAACTGACGGCGTTGTTGCGCGAGACTTGCGGCGAAGCCGTCCTCGACGACCCCACCCGGCTTCGGCTTCTTGAAAAGAGCGCCGGCGACAGCGCGTTTGCCGAAAAATTCCGCCACGTCAAACATCACAACAAGATCGCGCTGTCACGCCTGATCGGCGAAAAGATCAATATCAAGGTCGATCCGTCGGCGCTGTTCGACGTGCAGATCAAGCGCATTCACGAATACAAGCGGCAACTGCTCAATATCGTGGAGGCGGTCGCGCTCTATCACGCGATCAAGGACAATCCGCAAGGCAACTGGGTACCGCGCGTCAAGGTCTTCGCCGGCAAGGCGGCGGCAAGCTATCGCTACGCCAAGCTGATCATCAAGCTGATCAACGACGTCGCCGAGGTCGTCAACAACGATCCCGTGGTCGCTGGCCGCCTGAAAGTCGCGTTCCTTCCCGACTACAATGTCAGCCTGGCGGAAGTAATCATTCCGGCGGCCGATCTTTCCGAACAGATTTCGACTGCGGGCATGGAAGCCTCAGGCACCGGCAACATGAAACTCGCGCTCAACGGCGCCATCACCATCGGCACACTGGACGGCGCCAATATCGAAATCCGCGACCATGTGGGAGCGGAAAATATCGCGATTTTCGGCATGGAGGCGATGGACGTCGTGGTGCGGCGCAAGCAGGGGCTGGATGCGACCGACGTGATCCGGGCGTCACCCGCACTCTCACGCGCGATCAACGCGATCGGCAGCGGCGAGTTCTCACCTGACGAAGCCGGCCGCTTCGAATCGATCGCGCATGCGCTGCGCCACCTCGATCACTACATGGTCAGCGCGGACTTCGATTCCTATTACCAGGCGCAGCGCGGCATCGACGCGCGCTGGCAGACGCAAGCGGCATGGACGCGGGCTTCAATTCTCAACGTCGCGCGGATGGCCTGGTTCTCGTCCGACCGCACCATTGCCGAATATGCCGACGATATCTGGAACGTCCCGGTGAACGGGCACCCCGAGATCGAAGAGCTTCGCGCCGAGGGTTAAGGGGGCGGAGACCTCTTGCAGCTATTCACTGACAACATCGTCGCCGGCGCTCTCGAGCCGGAAGGCAGCGGCAAACAGGGCGCGGGTGTAGTCCGTCTTCGGGTTCTTGAACAAGTCCACTGCCGGCCCCTCTTCCACCACCTTGCCGTTGCGCATTACGATCAGATGACTGGCAAGCGAGGCGACCACGCGCAGATCATGCGAGATGAACATGTAGGTCAGGTCGTGCTTGCGCTGCAACTCGCGCAACAGATCGACCATCTGCGCCTGGAGCAGCATGTCGAGCGCGCTGGTCGGCTCGTCCAGCACGATGAAGTTGGGCTCCAGTACCACGGCCCGCGCAATGCTGATGCGCTGACGCTGGCCGCCGGAAAATTCGTGCGGATAGCGGAACCGCGTCGCCGGATCGAGGCCGACATCGCGCAGCGCCTGGACGACGCGGGCTTCCCGGTCGGCTTCTGAAAGCGACTTCTGCTGCACCGTGAGGCCTTCGGCGACGATATCGCCGATCGACATGCGAGGACTGAGCGCGCCGAACGGATCCTGAAACACGATCTGCATGTCACGGCGAAATGGCCGCATCTCCTTGAAGCGCAAGCCCTGGATTTCCTGCCCCAGGAAAACGATCGGGCCGTCGGAAGATATCAGCCGCAACAGCGCCAGCCCCAGCGTGGTTTTGCCGGAACCGGATTTGCCGACAACACCGAGTGTTTCGCCCTTACGTACTGAAAGGCTGACGCCATCCACCGCCTTGATGTGTCCGACCGTCGATCGCATGAAGCCACGCTTGATCGGAAACCAGACCTTGAGGTTATCAGCCGACATCACGACCGGCGATTCAGGCCGTGGCGGCGCGGGATCAGGCTTCGGTTCGGCAGCGAGCAGAGCGCGGGTGTAAGGGTGCTTCGGCGCGGTGAAAACCTCTTCCACTGGCCCATGTTCGACGATCTTGCCGCTATTCATGACACAGACGACGTCGGCAATACGCCGCACGATGCCGAGGTCATGGGTGATGAATAAGAGACTCATGCCGAGCCGCTTGCGGATGTCGGCGAGCAGCGCCAGGATTTGGGCCTGAACCGTGACGTCAAGCGCGGTGGTCGGCTCATCGGCGATCAACAGATCGGGCTCGTTGGCAAGCGCCATCGCGATCATGACCCGCTGGCGCTGGCCGCCGGATAGCTGATGCGGATAGCTTCCAAGCCGCGTCTCGGGATCGGGAATGCCGACTTGGGTCAACAGCTCCAGCGTGCGCGTGCACACCATGCGGCTGCCGATGTCGTTGTGAAGTCGCAGGGATTCGCCGATCTGCATCCCGATCGTATGCAGCGGATTGAGCGAGGTCATCGGCTCCTGGAAGATGATCGAAATATCGTTGCCACGGATGCTGCGTATTTCATGCTCAGAGAGCTTCAGCAGTTCGCGGCCCTTGAACAGAATGCTGCCGGAGGGATGCGACGCGCTCGGATAGGGCAACAGCTTCAGGACCGACAATGCGCTGACGGATTTTCCGGAGCCGGATTCGCCAACCAGCGCCACGCACTCGCCACGCTTGATCGAAAAAGAAATGCGATCCACCGCGACGGACGCGCCACCCTGATGGCGAAACGCCACCGAGAGGTCGCGAACGTCAAGCAGAGGTTGATTGATGGCGTCCATGGCGTTCCCTATCTGAACGTCTTGCGCGGATCGAAGGCGTCGCGGGCACCCTCGCCAATGAAAATCAGAAGCGACAACATGATTGCGATCGAGAAGAACCCGGTGAAGCCGAGCCACGGCGCCTGAATATTGGCCTTGGCCTGCGACAGCAGTTCGCCGAGCGAGGGCGAACCGGGCGGCAGGCCAAATCCCAGAAAGTCGAGCGCGGTGAGCGTCATCACGGATGAAGAGACGATGAACGGCAGGAACGTCATCGTTGCCACCATCGCATTCGGCAGCAGATGCCGGAACATGATCACGGCATTGGATACGCCGAGCGCGCGGGCCGCTTGAATGTATTCGAAATTGCGGCCGCGCAGGAACTCCGCGCGCACGAGACCGACCAGCGAAACCCAGGAAAACAGCGCCATGATGCCGAGTAGTACGAAGAAGCCGGGCGGCAGCACAGCCGATATGATGAGAAGCAAATAAAGATAGGGAATCGAATTCCAGATTTCGATGAACCGCTGGAACGAAAGATCGATCCAGCCGCCGAAGTAACCCTGCACGCCACCCGCCGCGACGCCAAGGACCGAAGAAACGATGGTCAGGCAAAGGCCGAACAACACCGAGATGCGAAAACCGTAAATCAGCCGCGCGACCACGTCGCGGCCCTGGTCATCGGTGCCGAGCCAATTGTATTCGAGGTCGCGGCAGCCCCTGAGGCCCTTTTTCTGCACCACGTCCTTGCACTGCGCTTCCGTCAGCATCCAGGTCGGCGGCGACGGCGCCGGTGTCGGCAGATCGAGATTATGCGTATCGTAGGAATAGCGGATCAACGGCCAGACGATGGCGCCGCCCTTGTCCGCAATCAGCTTTTGCAAGTACGGATCGCGGTAATCGGCCGCGGTCTCGAAATCGCCGCCGAACGTCGTCTCTGAATAGGTGACGAAAGCCGGCCAATAAAGATGGCCGTCATACTTGATCAGGAATGGCCGGTCATTGGCGATCAGTTCGGCGAACAGCGAGACGAAGAACAGAACCAGGAAAATCCAGAACGACCAAAAACCGCGCTTGTTCGATTTGAAATTCTGCCAACGCCGGCGATTTAATGACAGCGGCTGAAACTCATGGCCCGTCACCGGCACGGCTTCGCCGAGCGGTGACGGCGTCTGTGTTTCGGGGGGCGGGGTTGTGAGGGTCATCAGACCTCCCGCGCCTCGAAATCGATCCTCGGATCGACCCACATATAGGTGATATCGGTGATCAGGTTCACGACAAGACCGAGGAGGGAAAAGATATAGAGCGTTCCGAACACCACGGGATAGTCACGGTTGAGCACGCTTTCAAAGGATAACAGGCCGAGCCCGTCGAGCGAGAAGATGGTCTCGATCAACAGCGCGCCGGAAAAGAAGGCGTGAATGAACGCGCCGGGAAAGCCTGCGATCACAATCAGCATGGCATTTCGGAAAATGTGGCCGTACAGCACCTGCCGCTCGCTACAGCCCTTGGCGCGTGCGGTCATGACGTATTGCTTGCGGATTTCGTCGAGAAACGAATTCTTGGTCAAAAGCGCCATGGTCGCGAAAGCGCTGAGCGACATCGCAATCAGCGGCAGCGCGAGATGCCAGAAATAATCGATGATTTTCCAGTACCATGGAAACTGCGACCAGCCGTCCGACGTCAGCCCGCGCAACGGAAACAGATTGAGGAACGATCCGCCGGCAAACAGGATGATCAGGAGGATCGCAAACAGGAAGCCGGGAATCGCAAATCCGACGATAATCACCGCCGAGGTCCAGGTATCGAACGGCGAGCCGTCCTTGACGGCCTTGCGGATGCCGAGCGGGATCGAGATCAGATAGGTGATGAGCGTCATCCAGATGCCGAGCGACATCGAGACCGGCAGTTTTTCCTTGATAAGCTGCACCACGCTGACGTCGCGGAAATAGCTCTTGCCGAAATCGAAGCGAGCATAGTTCCACACCATCAGCGCAAAGCGCTCTGGCGCCGGCTTGTCGAAACCAAACTGCTTTTCCAGGCTCTTGATGAAATCGGGATCGAGGCCTTGAGCTCCCCGATATTTCGAATTGACGGCGCCGGCCGCGGCACCGCCAGGGCCCACCGGACGGAAATCGCCGCCGCCGCCGGAAATGCGCGAGGTAGCGCCGGTGTCCGCGCCCGAAAGTTGCGCGATCACCCGCTCGACAGGTCCTCCGGGCGCGAATTGCACCACAACGAAGGCCACGAACAGGATTCCGAGCAAGGTCGGCAGCATTAGCAAAATGCGGCGGGCGATATAGGCGCTCATGGATTATTTCGCCTGCTCGAGCTTCGCAACCTTGGCAGCATCATACCACCAGTTTTCCGGCGCACCGGTACCTTGCGCGTAGCGCGGCGGCTTGGCCGGATGGCTGAACTCGTCCCAATAGGCAACGGGATGCGTGGCGCGGTACCATTGCGGTATCCAATAGCGTCCGGCGCGGAAGACGCGGTCCAGCGCGCGGCATGCCACCGTCAGATCCGCTCGCGACTGTGCGCCGATCGCCTTCTCGACCAGCGCGTCGATAGCGGGGCTCGCGACGCCGGCAAGATTATATGAGCCCTTGGTGGCGGCGGCCTGCGAGGTGAAGTATGGACGTAGACTGT
This sequence comes from uncultured Alphaproteobacteria bacterium, assembly GCA_963775545.1. Classification (GTDB taxonomy): domain Bacteria; phylum Pseudomonadota; class Alphaproteobacteria; order Rhizobiales; family Xanthobacteraceae; genus Bradyrhizobium. Next base: position 258,150 of record CAVZJE010000006.1, on the reverse strand, counting down.
CCCCTGGCGTCGCCGACATGCTGAGCCGCTCGGTCGTAATGTCGAAATCAAAGGCCTCAACGCGCGCCCGGTATTGGACGGCATCAACCAGCCGCGGGCTGGCATCGATTCCAAGCAGGCCGAGATTTTGGATCAGAGATGCGTGGTGCGGCAGGAACGACTGCTCGTCGAGCAGAAACTCGACTTTGAACGGTTCGCCGTTTGGCAAAATCCGCTTGTTGTCCTTGACCGTCATCCCGGCTTCGTTGAGCAATTGCTGCGCCTTGCGAAGCAGCGCGCGGTCATGTCCAGATCCATCGGATGCCGGCGGCACGAAGGGCTCTCCGAACACCTCGTCCGGCACCTGACCGCGGAACGGCTCCAGCAGCTTCAGCTCTTCCGGCGAAGGCAGGCCGCTGGCCACCATGTCCGAATTCTGGAATGGCGAGCTCGTGCGGGCGTAGGCGCCGTACATGACGGTCTTGTTGGTCCATTCGAAATCAAACGCATTGATCAGCGCTTCGCGCACCCGCGGGTCCTTGAATTTATCGCGCCGGGTATTGATGAACCAGCCTTGTCCGCCCGAGGGCGTATCGTCGGGCAAGGTCTCGCGCTTGACACGGCCGTCCTTCACGGCCGGAAAGTCGTAGCGGGTCGCCCAAATCCGTGCCGTGAATTCTTCGCGGTACAGATAGTTCTTGGCGGTAAATCCTTCGAAGGCGACGTCGCGATCGCGATAGAACTCGTAACGCACAATGTCGAAATTGTAGCTGCCGCGGCAGACCGGCAAATCGGCCGCCCACCAATCCTTCACCCGCTCGAACTCGATAAAGCGGTTCGCCTCGAACTTGCTGACCTTGTACGGCCCCGAGCCCAGCGGGGTATCGAGCGTGGATTCTTCAAACGGCCGCGTCGAATAATAGGTTTTGGAGAAGATCGGCAGGCTCGCCACATAAAGCGGAACATCGCGCGCGCGATTGGGAGCGAAGGTGACGACAAGCGTCGCATCGTCCGCCGCCTCTGCCTTCACCATGTCCCGCAGTTGAACCACGATCAGCGGGTGGCCCTTTTCCTTCAGCACGGTCAGCGAGAAGGCGACGTCTTGTGCGGTCAGCTTCGAGCCGTCATGGAAGCGCGCCTCGGGCCGCATGGTGAAGCGATACGTCAATTTGTCAGGCGAAATCTGCACCGACTTTGCGGCGAGGCCGTACATTGCATCGGGCTCGTCGCCCGCGCGCGCCATCAGCGCTGCGAAGGTCATATCCATGCCCTGCGCACCTTCGCCCTTCAGAATGTAGGCGTTGAGCGAATCGAACGTGAAGTACGACTGGTTGTAGGCCCTGACCGAGGGGATCAGCGAGAACCTTCCCCCCTTCGGCGCGTCGGGATTGATGTAGTCAAAATGACCGAAATCGGCCGGATATTTCAGGTCGCCGAACGCCGACAAGCCGTGCGCCTCGGCGGCATCGGCCGCGAATGCCGGCCGCGACCATGGCGCGCCAAGAGCGCCCGTACCCACAACGCCGGCACCCAGAGCAAGCATGTGCCGGCGGGAGACAAGCGCCATGCGCGAAAAATCCCTCAAGATTTCTTGCCGATTCGGGCTGCCTTGTCGGCGTCGAACCACCACAAGGAGGGAAGGCCAGAGCGGGCGTATTTCGGCAGCTCGGCGTGAGAGAAGCGGTCCCACCGGGCGTAGCGCGCATAGGGATAGCTATATTGCGGCACGACGTAGAAATTCCAAAGCAAGACCCGATCCAGCGCCTTGGTCGCTGCCACAAGTTCGGCGCGGCTCTTGGCGAAAATGATCCGATCGATCAAGGCGTCAACAGCGGGATTCTTGATGCCGATCAAGTTCTGCGAACCGGAAACTTCGGCCGCCTGAGACCCCCAATATTCGCGTTGCTCATTGCCTGGAGAGAGCGACTCCCCCCAGGTGTGCGTAACGATGTCGTAGTCGAAGCTGCGCTCCCGACTTTCGAACTGGGCACTGTCCACCATGCGGATCGATGTCGTCACGCCGATCCGTTCAAGCGACGGCTTGAAGAACAGCGAGATTCGTTCGAAGCCCGGGTCATCAACCAGGATTTCGACCGTGACCAGTTTGCCGGAAGGATCCACGAGCTTGTGATCCTTGATTTCGTATCCCGCCTCCTTCAACAACCGCATGCTTTCCCGCAAATTGGCACGCACCGCCTCGGGATCGCCGCCAACCGGATTCTGATAGGGCTTGGTGAAGACTTCAGCCGGCACCTTGTCGCGCACCGTCTCGAGGATCGCAAGTTCCGCTCCTTCCGGCAAGCCGGATGAGGCAAGCTCAGTCCCATAGAAATAGCTGTCGATGCGCTTGTACTGTCCAAAGAACAATTGCTTGTTCATCTCCTCGAAGTCGAACGCGAAATTGAAGGCGCGGCGCAGGCGTGCATCCTTGAATTGCTCGCGGCGCAGGTTGAGAACGAAAGCCTGCATCCGGCCGGAATCGCTGACCGGAAACTCTTCCTTGATGGTCCGTTTTTCGGCCATCGACGGAAAATCGTAGGCTGTCGCCCACTGCTTGGCCGAGTTCTCCGCGATCCAGTCGACCTGGTCGGCCTTGAAGGCTTCAAGCGCGACGGTGTTGTCGCGGAAATATTCGAAGCGCAATTCGTCGAAATTATTCAGGCCAACTTGAACCGGGAGACTAGCGCCCCAATAATCCTTTACCCGCTCGAGAGTCAGCGAGCGTCCGGCAACAAAATCCTTGATGCGATAGGGACCGGAGCCCAACGGCGGCTCAAGCGTCGTCTGCGAGATATCGCGCTTGCGGCCCTGGCTGTCGGTGCCTTCCCAATAATGCTTCGGCAGCACCATAAGCTCGCCAACGATGTGCGGCAGTTCGCGATTCCCGGGCGCGTCGAAAGTAAATTTCACTTCGCGCTCGCCGGACTTTTCGGCCTTCACGACGTGGCGATAATACGACGCGTACATCGGGCTGAGTTTCTTCAGCTGTTCGAGCGAATAGATGACGTCTTCCGGCGTAATCGGCTTGCCATCGTGCCAGCGGACTTCCTTGCGCAGCCGATACGTCACCCAGGCAAAATCGTCGGGATGCTGTGCAGCCTCCGCCAGCAGGCCATATTCAGTTGCGACCTCGTCCTGGGAATTCTCCATAAGCCGTTCGTAGATCAAACCCTCACCGGGCGCGATCGAACCCTTGATGCCCGCGACTGCGACGTTGAAATTGTCGAAGGTCCCGATCGCGACCATGCGCGCGACGGCGCCTTTAGGGGCATTCGGATTGACGTAATCGAAGCGTTTGAAGTCGGCCGGATATTTGAGCTCGCCAAACAACGATAGCCCATGCCGCCAGGCGGGTTCGCTTGCGGAAGTCTGCGCTTGTGCGGCGCTGCTGATGAGAAAGCCGGGTGTTGCGCCGAGGGTTGGGGCCATCGCGGCAATCGCACCGCCCTGCAAAAGACGTCTTCGGTTAAAGGCCAAAGCGAAGATCCTGTGTTTTCCGCGTTACCAAGAAGCCAGTATAGGGCAAGGTTTGGGCCGATTAAGTTGCTTTTTGCCCATCATAACACCCGGTATGCGGCGAAAGGTCCCGGTAACGAAAATGCGACCGGCCACCCCAGCCCTGAGAAATTAAAGCGCGGCAGGAACTTTCGTGCGTCTAGCCCGATCAACGCAAAACGGCCGGGTCGAAGCCCGGCCGCTGCAATCAAAACGCCTGAAACCGACCAGCTATTTCGCCGCGGTCGGCAACGGCGCCGGATGATCGGAAAGTGTGTTCAGATAGGCGATCACGTCGGCGCGTTCGCTATCCTTCTGAATGCCGGCAAAGCCCATCGCCGTACCGGGAACGAAACCCTTCGGATTGTCGATGAACTTGTTGAGGTCGTCGATGGTCCAGGTACCGCCCTTGGCCTTCATGGCCGCAGAGAAATTGAACCCGCGGCCCTCGCCCCTCTTGTCGCCGACGATGCCGTAGAGATTCGGGCCGACCTTGTTGGGCCCGCCCTTGGTGAAATCATGGCAGGCACCGCACTTCTTGGCAGCTTGCTCACCCTTCTGGACTGAGGCGGTTTGCAGTAGCTTCTCGATCGGTTCGGACGGCGCCGCCGCGGCTGGCTTTTCGCCCCCTGCAGGCACTTCCTTCACGGCGATTTCAAACCCCGGCTTTGCTGGCTTGTTCGGGGCGAAAATCGCGCTGGCGGTGAAGCTCGTCACCAGCAAAACGAGGCAGGTGCCCAGGATGGCACCGAGAATTTTATTGAGTTCGAAGGAGTCCATTTTCGATCAGGCTCCAGGCCGGAAATGTCGACTTTTGGCCGGAGTGAAACGGCCGCGATAGGGGCTAAGGAATCGCGCTTTTGCACCGCACCCCCGAGCCCGGATGAGATATCGGTTTGCCCGTGCTCTGGCAACCCGTATAAACGCTTTGGCTTTCGACCCATCCCCCATTATTTCCGGCCTCTAGTCAGGGGATACGCGACCCCATTCCGATGACCAATCCTCGTATTTTGGTGCTGATTCCCGCCCGCATGGCCGCCACGCGCCTGCCCGGCAAGCCGCTATTGGAGATGGCCGGCCTGCCGATGATCGTCCACGTGCTGCGCCGGGCGGAAGCCGCCGGAATCGGCCGGGTCGCGGTCGCAACCGACACGGCCGAGATTGCGGCCGCGGTAACGGCGCACGGCGGACGAGCCGTCATGACCCGCACGGACCACCCTTCCGGCTCGGACCGGATTTTCGAAGCGCTCGGCTCCCTCGATCCAGGCCGAGAGGCCGAGGTCGTGGTCAATTTGCAGGGCGATTTCCCGACCATCAGCCCCGGCAATATCCGCGACGTGCTGGTTCCGCTGGCGGATTCGGCGGTCGACATTGCGACCTTGGCAGCGGAAATCCACACCGAGGAGGAGGCCTCAAACCCCAATGTCGTGAAGGCGGTCGGCTCGCCGATCGGGCCACGGCGGCTGCGCGCGCTCTATTTTACCCGCGCCACCGCGCCCCATGGCGATGGGCCGCGCTATCACCACATCGGTCTCTATGCCTTTCGCCGTGCGGCGCTTGAGCGCTACGTCCAGCTGCCGCCCTCGCCGCTGGAGCAGCAGGAGAAACTTGAGCAGTTGCGGGCGCTCGAGGCGGGCATGCGGATCGATATCGAAATCGTCGACACGGTGCCGCGCGGCGTCGACACCCCGGCCGACCTTGAGGCCACGCGTCAACTACTGGCGAAAAGCTGAGCGGCTGGTACAAGGCGCCATGACCAAACCAACGACCAAGACCATGAAGATTGCTTTCCAGGGCGAGCCCGGTGCCAACTCCCATATCGCCATCACTGAAGCCTATCCGGACGCCGAAGCGCTCCCCTGCCCGACCTTTGAGGATGCACTCGCGGCCATTTCCTCCGGCGAAGCCGACCTCGGCATGATCCCGATCGAGAATTCGGTCGCAGGCCGCGTTGCCGACATCCACCATCTTTTGCCCCAGTCCGGCCTGTTCATCGTCGGCGAATGGTTCCTGCCCGTCCATCACCAGTTGATGGCGCCGCGTGGCGCCAAGATCGCCGATATCAAGACCGTCGAGAGCCATGTCCACGCGCTCGGACAATGCCGCCGCATCATCCGCAAGCTCGGCATCAAGCCGATCGTCGCCGGCGACACTGCCGGCAGCGCGCGCATCGTTGCCGAACGTGGCGACAAGAGCTGTGCTGCGATCGCCTCGAAGCTCGCGGCCGAGATTTACGGTCTCGATATTCTGGCCGAGGACGTCGAGGACGAAAGCCACAACACCACGCGCTTTGTCGTGCTGGCCCGCGAAGCCGCCTGGGCCAAACAAGGCTCGGGCCCGCTAGTCACGACTTTTGTCTTCCGGGTGCGTAACCTCCCCGCCGCGCTTTACAAGGCGATGGGCGGGTTTGCGACCAACGGCGTCAACATGACCAAGCTCGAGAGCTACATGGTCGACGGCAATTTCTTTGCCACGCAATTCTATGCCGATGTCGACGGCCATCCTGACGACAAGAACCTTGCCTTTGCACTGGAAGAGCTGAAATTCTTCTCCCGCGAATTCCGCATTGTCGGCGTCTATCCAGCCCATCCGTTCCGCGCCACTTTCAGCGAGCAGCAGGACTGATCAGCGCACATAACACGCTGCGGGTTTGCGGCCGTTGTTCTCTTCTCACGTCGTAAATAGTCATGCGCGTCGATGGTTACGCGATCACTGAACGGTTGCGTGGCCGCCGTCGATGCAGATGCTATTTTCTTAATCGCCGCATCGCAGGCTGTCGCTGATCCGGCTCGAGCCCAAATAAGCTAGCCGTAGCCAACTCTCGATCTGGTCCAGGAGGCATCGCCCTGATAGGGTTCCACCGTTGGGAATAGATTCTTGGTTTTCCGTAAATGCAATTTCAGGGGCTATTGACATGGATAACAGCTTGAAATCCAAGGTAACGCGATAGCGCGCTACTGTCGGATTGGCCGCGCTGGCCTTCCCCGGAATGTCGCCTAAATGCCCAAGCATCTGTAACCGCGCCATATAAACCGTCGTCGTCTTAACGTCCAGCAGCTCTCCATGCGCCGCTGGGATAACCTCTGCTTCGCCGATTCCACGCACTAGTTTCATGGGCAACGCAGCCGGCGCCATCGTCGCCGCCAGCGGTAAGTGCCTTTCGCGCTAACACGGTATTGAAGCCAAATGCGCATCTTGTATGCGACGCCGCCGGGACGCCTGCCCACCGTCAACTACGATCCAGTCCCATGGTCGGACAGCGTCGCGTCCGACGCTGCCTATGATGTTGTCTGCCATAGCCTGTATTTCGTCTGGTGGACCGTCCTGATCGGCCCGGGCTTTGCTCGCGTTCTGCTCGAACCCTTGTCGACGCTCGAGCGCTGCCACCTCGAAGCCGTCTGCGTCCAATCGCCATTGATGTCGACGCATCTGGCGCTGCCGCGGCCAATCGCTCAGCAAATCCAGAGCGCCGTAGCTTTTCGATCTGACGAAAGCTATCTCGACAGTGCTTTGCTCCGCTGGCCTGGTTTATCGAGAGCATCAACCAGCTCCAGTCGGTCTTCCACCTCGTCGTTGATGTCGGCCCGCCGGTCCGCCGTCTCTATTATTCTGACTGTCGCGTGTTGATCTCATACAGCCTTTCTTCCGGATTTCTCAGCCGGACCATCGACGCCGCTATCGCCTATTGCCCGGCTCTATACGATGCCGTTCTTTTCAGCATCACGAGTCCTGAGGATCTGCTGTCGGCGCTTATCACCGCACGAAAGCTCAGTGCACGGCAACCCGACGCGCACATCTCGCTGGTCGATCATGGATATGAGAATTTTTCCCTGAACGGCTCTATCTAAACCCTGCGTGCAAGACACACTCTGGACTAAGTCTTCGACACCGTCATTGCCTCCACGATGAACGCCACGAAACCGTCCCCGCACTTCTGAAAGCCATCGAAACGGACCTGCGCCAAAAAGCATCATCGGGCGGCGCGACGTTTCTGCCACACTCGCGGCCTCTCGAGCAAGATAGCGCCGTTTCTGCCGCTGCCACGTTCGCGCCTGAGCCGATTCTGTGGACACGGGTCAGCAAGCGGCGCTGCTACTGGAGCCGGTGTATGTTCTGCAGCCAGAATGCGAAGTTCGATACGCCGCAAGCACCCGCGCGCAGCGAAATCCTCGCCAGCCTCGATCGCGTCACAGCTTATTCGGACGCGGGATACAAACAGTTCATGTTCTCCGACGAGGCAATTTCTCCGTCTTCGCTCAATCTGATCGCCGACGAGATCGCAAAACGCGGCCTGCAGATCAAATGGGCCTGCCGCAGCAAGATGGAGCGCGCGCATACGCCGGATATGTTCAGACGGCTTGGCGAATCCGGTTGCTTCGAGATCCTGTTCGGTCTCGAAACGATATCGCCGCGAATTTTGATCTTGATGGACAAGTTGACCGAGGGACTCGACGAGGAACGCGTCGTCGCGATCTTTCGCGCTATTACTGACGCAAAGGTCTGCGTCCACGTCACCCTGCTTGCGGCATTCCACGGCTAAACTGTCGATGAGGTACGACAAATCACATCGTTCGTCGGCAAGACGCTCAGCGATTGCACGAACGCAACGTTTGCACTCAATCATTTTCCACTGCTGCCTTACACGCCGATTGCACATCCACCTGAAAGGTTCGGACTGAGCGCGGTGAGCGGCTCAGGCGACATCTGCGTACCACTGTCGTTCCAGCTGGATCCGTCGCTTGCAGAGGTAGGCGAGCGCGTCGTCGGCTCGATGCTCGCGATACGCGCGGAGCTCGACACCCGGCTCGGCTGGTCCAGGCTGGAGGCCCGTGATGGCGGCGCTCTGGCCCGTCATCTCTTTTCTATTCAGGCCATGGCGCGGTGTTCAAAGCGCGCGACGATAATCCATTTGCAAATCCGTTACATCAAGCCACGTAAACATAGCGAGCTGCCGGGCGGACGCGCATATCCGCGCAATGATCGGTCGAAGCAATGATGCGCCTAGCAAAGCCGTCTGTGTGACCGTCTTCAAGCCATTTTTCACGCATTTCAGGCCTTCTTTTGCGATCAGGCTGTTTCGCATTTTCTGCCTGCCCATAACCGAAGAGTGATCGCCGTCGCCCGATCGATTCAGCACGGAGCCGAGTTACCTTGCCTCGCGGATCGATCGACAATCGAAGCACGACCGGACCGTGCTATTGCCGAAGGCGCGAAAGCGCTTCGGTCGTAAAACCGATCTAGGCTTCCATCACAACTTCACCGACTTGCTGCTCCGTCAATGCGCCGCTGACTATTGCTCCCTTGTCGCGCAGATGGCCATACATAACGAACCGCCCCTCCACCGGATCCATCGAGCCATCTACCCGCTCGACGCCATGCGGCATCGATCGTCGAACACTACGAGCCTGTTGAAATTGGGTTCGATCTACACAAAGAAGCCCGAGCCGGCCTGCGCGGTCTACACGTTGGTTCGAAACAAATCACCCTCGTTCATCTCTATTGTTTGTCCTCCGGTCGTCAAACGCTTCTCACGCGTCAGCGGATAGACGAAGGCAGATCTGCCGTTCTCTTAGTGGTCCTGCCATTTCTGCCTTGCAGCCGCCGACATAGAGACTGGGTAGGGCCAGGTGACTTCGCGAAGACCAAGCACCTCGGCCGATCAGCCGCGTAGTACCTGCATGAAATGTTCGACGCGATCTCGGTTGATGAGTTTTTCGGGGCTGTTGCGCAGATAGGTGTAGAGCCCCGTGACAAACCAGTAATTCCAGACCTGATTGTGTCCGGGCGGAGCGATCCGGATTTTGCGAATTGAGCCTCTATATCCCGGCGCATCGCCTCCGCCGTTTCGAAAGGCAGAAAATCGTCGACTACAACGTAAAGCGCGCACATTGTCGGCATGGCAGCGTCGGTCGTCGCCATTGCTGTCGTCTCCCGATGGCGTCCGATCATAATGATTGGCGGTAAACCTGTTGTATAGTACTAACGCAGATATCCCTGAAAGATTTACTCTTAAAGCTATGAAGCTTATCTGCTATCCACGTCTCGAGTGTCGTCAACCATCATCGCAGCCCCGTTCGAACGCGGCTGGATGGACGATACTCATGATGCTTTTGCCTCGCTGCCTCCCTTTCATCATTTCCAATGCGCACGGCTGTCTGTTCCTCTACAGAGCGCCGTTTGTCTCGCTATGTTATATAAAGACCATGCTCGATCCATAGCCGTATCGAGCGGTCGCGTCCGAATACCTTCGTCTTATTGCATCGAGCCACTTCGGCCACGCGGTATTGACCTGCCCATGAATGGACTATTCCGCATTGAACCCTGTACGATCGCTGGATCGCTGGTCCAGCCAATGTCGTCATGGATGCCATTAAGACGCCGAGAGACATGGTCGAAACCGTGTCGCCGTTCACGTTCGCCATTTACTGGCGCTTAACTCTCTAGAACACCCCGGTCGCATTCTAACTCTACTAACCGATCTGCATGCGCTTTCCTGTTCCGCGATGGCGATCGACCAGTTCAAGCCGGATTTCGCTCGATGGATCTTGACCATGACGGAGAAAAGGCGCGTCAGTTCTTGGCCTATAGTCTTCTGGAACTTCAACAGGATCTGGTCGTCCTTTTTCGCAATCCTTTAGGAGATCGGTAACGGGATTACTTCTTCGTCCGCTGATTAATCGTAGTTCCGACTGATCCTCTCATTAAGTAGGCAATTCCTTTTTATTTTTTTCTCTTTTATTTTTTATCTTTTTTTTTTTTTTTTTTCTTTTTTTTTTTTTTTTTTTGCGAGAGATAATCGGTCAGTTTTTACGATCCCGTTTAAAGGAATCTGCTTTTTTTGCAATCCAACCGCCGCCCGCTTGAACATCCATGGCGGTGCGGCGGCTTTGACCTGTTTCTCCCCCTTTTCTCGCTCTCTTTTTTTTTTTTTTTTTTCTTCTTTTATATTTTTCTCGTCTTCGCGTAGATTGATCATCTCGACTTTCGGGGGCAATCTCACCTTTACCTGCCATATCACCCTTTCTCTTTCTTACCGGGGATGTGCGTCTTGGACGTCGGCGCCAACGAAGGATTGTTTACGCTGTTTTTCCGCAAGCGGGTCGGTCCGGGCGGGCGGGTCATCGCGCTGGAGCCCAGCGAACGCGAACTGACCCACCTGAAGCGCAATTTGCGTATCAATCGATTTCTTGACGTCGAAGTCGTCCCGCTTGCAGTCGGCGATCATGTCGGGCGCGCAAGGTTGAGCCTGGCGGAAGCAGGCCACGCCGGTCACAATGCGCTTGGGACACCGGCCGCGCCGTGGGTCGAGCGTGGTCGATTTCAGGTCGAGGTCGAGGTGTCGACACTCGATACGCTTTCGGACGCACGGAACTGGCCGCGCATCGCTCTAATCAAGATGGATATCGAAGGGTCGGAGCTCCGCGCATTACGCGGGGCAGATCGGTTGCTTGCGCGGGATCGTCCCATGCTTTTGCCGAGGCGGAACAGGAATCGCTTTCACTTCGCGGCGCGAGTTTCTCAGCAGCTTCTATCCTGGCTCGCGGCGCGAAAATATCGGGCGATGGATTTTTCCAGCACGGACGGACGCCCTGCCCCGCTCGACACGGGAGAATCGAGCCGCATAATCTCTCCTTATGCCGGAGGAAAAGCGCCCCTCTTGGCCGGCAAGCTCCGAATGACTGCGGCGCCTAAGCCGCAGCCTGTTTCGCGAGACCAAAGACGTCCGCGAGCAGACGATAGGATTTCTTGCGCGCCTCGTGGTCGTAGACCGCGGTGATGACCATCAGTTCGTCGGCCTGGCTTGTCGTGATCATCGGCTCGAGCCTCTCGATCACGGTTGAAGGGCTGCCGACAAACAGGCGCGTGCGGTTGCGCGCAATCACGGAGCGGTCGGCGTCGGTGTAGGGATAGGCCTGCGCCTCCTCGATACTCGGAAGCGGAACGTATTGACCGCGCTCGCGTAACAGCCGGTTGAGATCCATCGACGCCGCGAGCCGTTCGGCCTCGGCGTCCGTTTCGGCCACGACCACGGCCACCGCCAAAATCGCATAGGGGGTTTCGCGCCAGCCGGTCTGCTTGAAATGAGCGCGGTAGTTCGTCATCGCCGCGATCGCATCATAGGACGCGAAATGATGCGCGAACGCGTAGCCCATGCCGACCTGCGCCGCCAATTCCGAACTGTAATCGCTCGAGCCGAGCAACCAGATCGGCGGCAGCGGCGTGTCGTCCGGCATCGCCACCACCTTGTTGAAGGGATGGTCGGGCGGGAAAGCGCGCGTCTCCCACAGCGTCAATTCATGCAGCCGTTCGAGAAAGTCATCGCCCTCGCGGCGATCAAGCCGGCTGCGCAACGCGTAAGCTGTGGGGCCATCGGTGCCCGGTGCGCGGCCAAGGCCGAGATCGATCCGGCCCGGAAACAGCGCCTCCAGCATCTTGAAGCGTTCCGCCACCATCAGCGGCGCGTGATTCGGCAACATCACCCCGCCGGAGCCGACGCGGATGTTTTTCGTCACCGCCGCGATCTGGCCGATCATGAGATCGGGGGCAGGGCTCGCGACGGAGGCGAGGTTGTGATGTTCGGCGAGCCAATAGCGGGTGAAGCCGAGCGCGTCGGCATAGCGCGCGAGATCGATGCTGTTGCGGAGCGCCGCGGCGGGTTTGGTGCCTGACGTGACCACCGAGAGATCGAGGATGGAAAGCGGAATCATGGCTCTAAACCTAATACTGCGCTCCGAGGGCACAACGGCCGACCGCGCAGGTCAGAGCCTCGGGCAGCCGTCCCGGTTCGTGGGCCCTTGAGGGCCGAATGGGCTGGCAATTTTATCTTTCTTAACATCTTCGTCCTGCCCACAATTCTGTCTGGATCAAAGTAAGGCTACTTTCTCATGTTATCCGCAGAAACTGAACCTCCAACCGATCTGCCCACTTTTGTGAAAGATAACCCATAAATTCATATATAATTCCATAATTGGGCAATTTCCCATTCAAAGTGGGCTATTTGCGGTAAGCCCTTTCGCCTATTTTAGCGGAGCAAAAGCCAGTCCATGGCTCCCGATCGCCACGAAACCTGCGAGTACCATGACCGAAGCCACGCATTCCATATCCGCCGGGTCCCGCCAGCCGGCGATCTCCTTCGAATTCTTCCCGCCGAAGACCGAGGAGATGGAAAAGAGCCTGTGGGACACCATCAACCGCCTGGCGCCGCTCACGCCGAGCTTCGTATCGGTGACCTATGGCGCCGGGGGATCGACCCGCGAGCGCACCCATTCCACCATCGCCCGCCTCCTCGGCGAGACTGCGCTGCTCCCCGCCGCGCATCTGACCTGCGTGGGAGCTGCCCGCGGCGAGATCGACGACATCGTCGCCCGCTACCACGAGACCGGCGTTCGCCATATCGTGGCGCTGCGCGGCGACCCGCCCGGCGGCATCGGCACGCCTTTCTCCACCCATCCCGACGGCTATCAAACCTCCTCTGAACTTGTGGCCGGCATCAAGAAGCGATTTCCCGATATCGAGGTCTCGGTATCCGCCTATCCCGAAAAGCATCCCGAGAGCCCGAGCTTCGACGCCGACATCGATGGGCTGAAGGCCAAGGTCGACGCCGGCGCCACCCGCGCCATCACGCAGGTCTTCTTCGATAACGACCTTTACTTCCGCTACCTCGACCGCGTCCGCGCCCGCGGCATCGATATTCCGGTCGTGCCCGGCATCATGCCGATGCACAATTTCAAGCAAGCACGAAACTTCGTGACCCGCGCCGGCACCACGGTGCCGGATTGGCTCGCGGAAAAATTCGACGGCCTCGACGACGACGCCGAAACCCGCAAGCTGGTAGCCGCAACCGTCGCCGCAGGGCAAGTGCAGAAGCTCAACAAGCACGGCGTCGATACCTTTCATTTCTACACCATGAACCGCGCCGATCTCGTCTTTGCGATCTGCCATCTGCTCGGTATCCGTCCCACCGGCGCGCAGAAGGCGGCTTGAACGATGGTTTTGCCCGTCTCCCCGAAACGCACCGCGTTCCTCAACGCCGCCAGGGAGCGCATTCTCGTGCTCGACGGCGCCATGGGCACCATGATCCAGGCGCTGCAATATGACGAAGCCGCCTTTCGCGGTGCGCGGTTCAAAGACTTTCACCGTGATGTCCGCGGCAACAACGACCTGTTGATCCTGACCCAGCCTGACGCGATCGAGGATATCCACGCCGCTTATTTGCGCGCCGGCGCCGACATCGTCGCCACCAACACCTTTTCCTCGACCTCGATCGCGCAAGCTGACTACGAGATGTCGGGCCTCGCCTACGAGCTCAATCTCGAAGGGGCGAAGCTCGCGTGCGCCGCTGCGGTGCGTGTCAGTGCCGAGGACGGCAAGCCACGCTTCGTTGCGGGGGCCATCGGCCCAACCAACCGCACCGCCTCGATCTCGCCTGACGTGTCGAACCCCGGCTACCGCGCCGTCACCTTCGACGATTTGCGCGCGGCCTATGGCGAACAGATCAAGGGCCTGCTCGACGGCGGGGCCGATCTGCTTTTGGTCGAAACCATTTTCGACACGCTGAACGCCAAGGCCGCGCTCTACGCCATCGCGGAGATCACCGAGGAACGCGGCATCGACGTGCCGGTGATGGTGTCCGGCACGATTACCGACAAATCCGGCCGCCTGCTGTCGGGCCAACTCCCGGAAGCGTTCTGGAATTCGGTGCGTCACGCAAGACCCATCACCATCGGCTTTAACTGCGCGCTCGGCGCCGAAGATCTGCGCGCGCACATCGCCGATATCGGCCGCGTCGCCGATGCGCTGGTGTGCGCCTACCCGAATGCCGGCCTGCCCAATGAATTCGGCCAGTATGACGAGAGCCCGGAATACATGGCGCGCCTGATCGGCGAGTTCGCTTCCGCCGGCCTCGTCAATGTCGTCGGCGGCTGCTGCGGCACCACGCCCGACCATATTTCCGCGATCGCTGCGGCCGTCGCCCCGCACAAGCCGCGCATCGTTCCCGAGATTGCGCCGCGTCTGCGGCTTTCCGGTCTCGAACCCTTCGAGCTGACGCCGACGATCCCCTTCGTCAATGTCGGCGAGCGCACCAATGTCACGGGCTCGGCGCGATTCCGCAAGCTGATCACGGCGGGCGATTACGCCGCCGCGTTGGCGGTGGCGCGCGACCAGGTCGAGAACGGCGCGCAGATTATCGACGTCAACATGGACGAGGGCCTGCTCGATTCCGAACAAGCGATGGTGACCTTCCTCAACCTCGTCGCCGCCGAACCCGACATCGCGCGGGTACCTGTCATGATCGATTCCTCGAAATTCAACGTGATCGAGGCCGGGCTGAAATGCGTGCAGGGCAAGCCGGTCGTGAACTCGATCTCGATGAAGGAAGGCGAGGAGAAATTCATTCACGAGGCCAATATCGCCAGACGGCACGGCGCCGCCGTGGTGGTGATGGCGTTCGACGAGACCGGACAGGCCGATACCTTCGCGCGCAAGACCGAAATCTGCAAGCGCGCCTACAACATCCTCGTCAACCGCGTCGGCTTCCCGCCGGAAGACATCATCTTCGATCCGAATATCTTTGCGATCGCGACCGGCATCGAGGAACACAATAACTACGGCGTCGATTTCATCGAGGCGACGCGCTGGATCCGGAAGAACCTGCCGTACGCCCACATCTCCGGCGGAGTGTCCAATCTTTCTTTCTCGTTCCGCGGCAACGAGCCGGTGCGCGAAGCCATGCATTCGGTGTTTCTGTATCATGCCATCAAGGCCGGCATGGACATGGGGATCGTCAATGCCGGGCAGATGGTCGTCTATGACGACATCGACCCCGAGCTGCGCCAGGCCTCGCGAGGATGTCATCCTCAACCGCGACCCGGGCGCTTCCGAGCGGCTGCTCGCTTTGGCCGAGAAATTCCGCGGCAAGGAGAAAAAGACCCAGGAGCAGGATCTCGCCTGGCGCGAATGGCCGGTCGACAAGCGTTTGTCCCACGCGCTGGTGCACGGCATCACCGAATATATCGATGCCGACACCGAAGAGGCGCGAGCGCGCGCCACGCGCCCGCTCGACGTGATCGAGGGGCCGCTGATGGCCGGCATGAACATTGTCGGCGATCTCTTCGGCGACGGAAAGATGTTCCTGCCACAGGTGGTGAAATCCGCCCGCGTGATGAAGCAGGCGGTCGCCTATCTGATGCCGTTCATGGAAGAAGAGAAGGCGCGCAACCTCGCCAACGGCATCAGCCATAACGAGCGCAGCACCGCCGGCAAGATCGTGCTCGCCACGGTCAAGGGCGACGTCCATGACATCGGCAAGAACATCGTCGGCATCGTGCTGCAATGTAACAATTTCGAGGTGATCGACCTCGGCGTGATGGTGCCGGCGGCGAAGATCATCGAGACCGCCAAGCGCGAGGGCGCCGACATCATCGGCCTCTCCGGCCTGATCACGCCGTCGCTCGACGAGATGAGTTTCCTCGCCGGCGAGTTGCAGCGCGAGGGCCTCGATATTCCGCTGCTGATCGGCGGCGCCACCACGAGCCGGGTCCACACCGCCGTCAAGATCGATCCGAACTATCGCGCGGGGCCGGTGGTGCATGTCAATGACGCGAGCCGCGCGGTGGGCGTTGCCTCCTCGCTGCTCTCGCCGGACAAGCGCGAGGCCTATGCCACGGAGGTGCGGGCCGAATACGCCAGGATTTCCGCGGCGCATTTCCGCGCGCAGGCCGACAAGAAGCGCCTGAAACTCGCGGACGCACGCGCCAACGCCATTCCGATCGATTTTGCCAAGACGCCCGCGAAGAAGCCCACTTTCTTCGGCATCAAGACGTTCCGGGATTACGATCTGGCGGAATTGGCCGACTACATCGACTGGACGCCGTTCTTCCAGACCTGGGAACTGACCGGGCGCTTTCCCGCCATCCTTGACGACCCCAAGGTCGGCGAGGTCGCGCGCTCGCTCCACAGCGATGCGCGCAAGATGCTGGATCGCATCATCGCGTGAGAAATGGTTCACCGCGCAGGCCACGATCGGCTTCTGGCCGGCGAACGCGAAAGGCGACGATATCCTCGTCTATGCCGACGAGACGCGCGAAGACGCCGATCGCGACGCTGCACACCTTGCGTCAGCAGCTCGAAAAACGCGAAGGCCGCTTCAATGCCGCGCTGTCCGATTTCATCGCGCCGGTCTCTTCCGGCGTTCGCCGACTACATCGGCGGCTTCGTGGTCACGGCCGGCATCGGCGAGGACGTGGTCGCCGACCGCTTCAAGAACGCCAACGACGACTATTCCTCGATCCTGTGCAAGGCGCTGGCCGATCGGCTGGCGGAAGCCTTTGCCGAGCGCATGCATGCGCGGGTGCGCCGCGAGTTCTGGGGTTATGCGCCGGATGAAACTCTCGCGGCGGATGATCTGATCCTCGAAAAATACCATGGCATCCGCCCCGCGCCCGGCTATCCCGCGCAGCCCGATCACACCGAGAAGGCGACGCTGTTCAAGCTGCTCGATGCCGAGAACACCGCGGGCGTGAAGCTCACCGAGAGCTTTGCGATGTGGCCGGGCTCGTCGGTGTCCGGGCTTTATTTCAGCCATCCCGAAAGCTACTATTTCGGCGTCGGCAAGATCGAGCGCGATCAGGTCGAAGACTACGCCGCGCGCAAGGGTTTTGGCGTCGCCGAGATCGAACGCTGGCTCGCGCCGATCCTGAACTATATTCCGACGCAAGATCAGTCGGCGCAGGATCGCCGCGTGAAGGAAGCGATGCCGACACTGGCGCCGTCTTCCGCAACGCCTGCCAACGATGTCGAGGAGCAAGGAACTTCAATCGCATCCGGCGGGCTGCAATTGCGCGGTGCATCTGGCCTGGCGGAAGAAGGCAGCAAGAGCCTAGTTGGACCGGTCCTTTTGACGACTGTCCTTTACTTCCCCTCTCCCCTTGTGGGAGAGGGTGCCTGAGATGCGAAGCATCGAAGGCGGGTGAGGGGTCTCTTTTCACGGAATCATACCCCTCACCCGTCGCGAATTCGCTGCGCTCATTCGCGCACCCTCTCCCACAAGGGGAGAGGGGATGGAAGCGTCGACGAACCTTCAAATTTCAAACAGCCACGCGCCCGCATTCCCGCGGCGCGATTTACCGCAGGCCTTGCCAAAGCATCGTCCCTCGAAAAGCAGAGGGCGCAGGGAATGCCGGGTGATCAGGCCCACCCGCAGCCTCGCGTGCGAAAATAAAAAGCACGCAGAGTTAGTCACCACAGGTTCGCCGAAACATTCCGGCATTCCCCGCGCGAATGGTTTTAACGGCTTATTCCGCGCTCTCCCCGGCGATCGGGCTTGTTGTCACCGTCGTTGAGTGCGATGCGCTAGCATCGTCACAAAACTTGATATCAGCGTCGAGATATCAGGACCACGCGGCTTGGCCGTCCGCCTCAAGCGCGTTCGTCTGCTGCGCCAAAGCGTCCACCGCATCCGCACCCAACGTTCGTGACGATCGCGAAACGCCCCTCTTGGTGGGCACGGGACGGGCGGAAAGTTGCCCGTGATTTGCCCGACGCCACAAGCGAAATACCTGCGGCACATTGGCACGACGGGCAAATCAGTTCGTCATTCCGGAAGCCGCGTAGCGGCTATCCGGAATCCATTTGTCAAGACGACTAGTGAGGAAATGGATTTCGGGCTTGCGCCTGCCGGCGCAAAATAGCTTCGCTGTTTTGTCGCGACGGCGCATCCCGGAATGACGCACCTCACCCCTTCGGCGGCGCCAGCGGCTGCACGATTTCCGCAAATGCCGGCAGCGCCTCGCAGCGCGCAGCGTGGGCTTTCAATGAAGGATAGCGCGTGCCATCGAACAGCCGGGAATGCGCTTCGCGCGTGAACCGAAGTACACAGGCGACCGCAATATCGGCATGTCCGATCCGCTCGCCGAAAAGATATGGCGTCCTGATCGCGGCGCACTCCTTCTCCAGCGCATCGAGCGCACCGGTGATCTGTGCTTCGCAGCGATCGACCCAGAGCTTGAGCTGTTCGCGTCGCAGCGCGCTTTCGTAGACCAGGCTCACCGACTTGTCGCCGAGCCCGGCCGCAAGCGCGCAGAGCCAGAGCTGGTGTCGCCGTTCCACGCCACTTGGCGGCAGCATGGCGCGCTCGGGGCCCGCCGTTTCGTCGAGCCAATCGAGAATCATGGCCGAATTAATCAGCGCCGCGCCGTCGTCGAGCACCAGTGTCGGCACTCGTCGCAGCGGGTTATAGGGCGCGATCAGCTCGGCGTCGCCGAAGGTAGACCACGGCTTGTGCTCGAATTTGGAGCCGTAGAGCCGCAGCGCAATCGCGACGCGGCGGACGAAGGGGGAATCATATTGGCCGATGAGCATCATGGGAGTGCACCCTGCTTTTCAAACCTTGTCCTGAATCACGCGCTTGACCGAAGCGATCGCGTCTTCGTCCCGCTTGTACATCGTCCACTGCTTGATCCGTTTCGCGCGCACCAGCTTCGCTGCGATCAACACACGCATGTGCTCGCTCAGGGTCGGCGCGCTCACACCGAGTTTTTCCGCAATCAAGAGGCCGCAGACGCCGTCATCCACCAGATCGCCGTCCACCTGCGCGCGGAAATGCCGCCTGGGATCGCGAAGCCAATCCAGGATCCTCAGACGGCGCTCGTTGGCCAGCGCTCGCAATACCAGGGCGATCTTCATTTAGTTACTTTGCTAATTACCTAAACCTATGTCAAGCTCTCGTGAGCGACATGAGGCGCGCTTATGCCAGAACCGACACCGATCACGCGCGAACGCATTGTAGCCACCGAGGCCGTGATCCGCCCTTTTGTGCGGCGAACGCCGCTCGTGGCCGTCGACATGGCCGAGTTCGGCCTTCCGTCCGGTCCCCTCACCTTCAAGCTCGAATTCCTTCAGCATTCCGGCTCCTTCAAGGCGCGCGGCGCGTTCGCCAATCTGTTGCTGCGGAAGGCACCCCCCGCCGGCGTCGTGGCGGCTTCAGGTGGCAATCACGGCGTGGCCGTCGCCCATGCCGCGCATCGCCTGGGCGTGCCCGCCACCATTTTCGTGCCCGACGTGGCTTCGCCCGCCAAGCAGGAGCGCATCCGCGGCTATGGCGCGCAGCTCGTGATCGCAGGCTCGCTCTACGCCGATGCACTGGCCGCGAGCGAAGCCCATATCGCGCGAACCGGTGCGATGCCGATTCACGCCTACGACCAGACGGAGACGCTGCTCGGCCAGGGCTCCGTCGGCATGGAGCTGGAGCAGGATGCGCCCGAAATCGACACGCTATTGGTTGCGGTCGGCGGCGGCGGTCTGATCGGCGGCATCGCCGCGTGGTACGGACGGAAGATACGCATCGTCGCGGTTGAACCCGAGGCCGCGCCAACGCTGCACGCGGCGCTGGCCGCGGGCCGGCCCGTGGATGCGCCCGCCGGCGGGATCGCCGCCGACAGCCTCGCGCCACGGCGCGTGGGCGAACTGATGTTTCCGATTGCACGCGACAACGTCGCCGACGATGTGCTGGTCACTGACGACGCGATTCGTCAGGCGCAGGAAGCGCTGTGGTCGAACTTGCGCGTGGTGACGGAACCCGGCGGGGCCGCGGCCTTCGCCGCATTTCTTTCAGGCCGCTATAAGCCTCAAGCCGGAGAACGCGTGGCGGTGCTGCTGTGCGGCGCGAATACGACGGCGGTGAAGTTTGCGGGGTAAGAGAACGAAGGGACCCGTTTGAATTGGCGCTCTGTCGCTCCCTCCCCCTGAAAGCAGGGGAATCGCACGTCCGAGGGGCCAAGCTATTGCGCTGGAAGGAAAAATTGATTTTGACAGTGTCTCCTGATTTAAGAGGGGACTGTCGTGGACCGCTTTGCAGAATGCTTTTCGCCGTTGGTCGATCCTCGGAAGAACCAAGCGCAGCACGATCTGACCGAGATGCTGTTCATTGCGTTGCTCGCCACGCTGTGCGGCGCCACGACCTGTTGCGACATCGCGCTGTTTGGCCGCTCGAAAGAAGCGCTGTTGCGCACGATTCTGGTGCTGGAACACGGGATACCGAGCCACGACACCTTCAGCCGTGTCTTTCGCATCCTCGATCCGCGCAGCTTCGAAGAGGTTTTTCGGCGCTTCACCAAGGCGTTTGCGACGGCGGCCAAAATCAAGGGCGTGGTAGCTCTCGATGGCAAGGCACTGAGAAGAGCCTACGAACGCGGCCAAAGTCACATGCCGCCAGTGATGGTGACGGCGTGGAGCGCAACGACCCGCATGGCGCTCGTCAATGTGCTGGCGCCTGGAAACAACGAAGCGGCCGGCGCTTTGCATCTCGTCGAGCTTCTTCAGCTGAAAGGCTGCGTCGTCACGGCGGATGCGCTGCATTGTCATCGCGGGATGGCGAAAGCCATCGTGGAGCGCGGTGGAGATTACGTCTTGGCGGTAAAGAACAACCAGCCCGGTTTGCTGCGCGATGCCAAGGCCGCGATCTCCGCGGCAGAGCGCAAGAAGGCCAAACAAGCCACCACCAGGGACACCGGTCACGGCCGCAAGGAAACCCGAACCGCGATCGTGGCGCCGGTCAGGGATATGGCCGAAGAGCACGACTTTCCGGGTCTCAAGGCCGTCGCGAGGATCACCAGCAAACGTGGACGCGACAAAACCGTCGAGCGCTACTTCCTTCTGACCCAGTACTACACGCCCGCAGAACTGCTGCGCGTTGTCCGCGAACATTGGGGCATCGAAAACGTCCTGCACTGGACACTCGACGTCGTTCTCGACGAGGATCAGACGCGAAGCCGAAAAGACCACGCTCCCGCCAACCTCGCCGTTCTGCGCCGACTTGCCCTCAATATCGCTCGCGCTCATCCCGATACAAAGACCTCGTTGCGAGGCAAACTCAAACGCGCCGCCTGGGACGACAGTTTCCTCGTCGATATGCTCCTGAACATGCGATAGCCCTGCCCCTGAAAGGGGGAGGGTCGGGGTGGGGGTCAAACCTGCGCTTAGGCTAACCATGATCCACTCCCGCTTTGCTCCGAGGGAGCAAAGCGACCTCCCCTTTTTAAGGGGAGGTTGAAGGTCGCTGCGGCCGTTCAATAAATCCTTTTGCAGCGGCGGGCGTCTCCCTCACCGACATGGCGCATTATGCGCCCTCGTCGCTGGCGAGCACCCCTTTCACGGCCCGCGCCCAACCCTTCAGCTTCCGTTCGCGCGTGGCGGCGCTCATGTTGGGCTTGAAGCGGCGCTCCAGCCGCCAGTTGTCGGCGAACTTTTCCGGCTCAGGATAGACGCCAGCTGAAAGACCTGCGAGATAGGCGGCGCCGAGTGCCGTGGTTTCCTGCACTACGGGACGATCGACGGGCGCATCGAGCAAATCCGCCAGGCGTTGCATGGTCCAGTCGGACGCGGTCATGCCGCCATCGACGCGCAGGACGATGTTGGCGGCTTTCGCTTCCGGCCAATCGGCGCGCATCGCTTCCCAGAGATCGCAGGTCTGATAACACACGCTCTCGAGCGCGGCATGCGCGAACTCGGCAGGACCTGTGTTGCGCGTCAGCCCGAACAGCGCGCCGCGCACCCGCGGATTCCAGTAGGGCGCGCCGAAGCCGACAAAGGCCGGCACCAGATAGACGCTTTGGGCGGAATCGGATTTTTCGGCGAGCGGACCGGTTTCGGCGGCCTGTTTGATGACGCCCAATCCGTCGCGCAACCATTGCACGGCGCTTCCGGCGACAAAGATCGAGCCTTCGAGCGCATAGGTGCGTTTTCCCCGGAGCTGATAGGCGATCGTCGTGAGCAGCTTGTTCTTCGAGGCGACTGGGGTAGTGCCGGTGTTGAGCAGTGCAAAACAGCCGGTACCGTAGGTGGACTTGATCATGCCGGGCGAAAAACACGCCTGCCCAATGGTCGCGGCCTGCTGGTCGCCGGCAATGCCGGCAACCGCAATCGCCCCGCCGAACAGATCGGGCAGGGTTTCGCCGAACGGATGCGAGGAATCCTTCACCTCCGGCAACATCGCGCGCGGCACGTTCAACAGCTTGAGAAGATCGTCGTCCCATGCGCCGGTGTGGATATTAAAGAGCAGTGTGCGCGAGGCATTGGTGGCGTCGGTCGCGTGCACCTTTCCGCCGGTGAGGCGCCACAACAGGTAACAATCGACAGTGCCGAACAGCAATTCGCCGCGCATCGCGCGTGCCCGTGCGCCCGGGACATCATCGAGGATCCAGGCGACTTTAGTCCCGGAAAAATAGGGATCGATGATCAGGCCGGTCTTGGCCGTGATCGTTGGCTCGTGGCCTTCGTCCTTCAGCCGCGCGCAGAAATCGGCGGTGCGGCGGTCCTGCCAGACGATGGCGCGATGAACCGCCAGCCCAGTGGCGCGATCCCAGACCACCGTCGTCTCGCGCTGGTTGGTGATGCCGATCGCGGCGATATCCTTCGGCGCGAGACCAGCTTTTTTCAGCGCGTCGCGGCAGACGGCGATGGTCGAGTTCCAGATGTCCTCCGGGTCATGCTCGACCCAGCCGGAAGCTGGAAAATGCTGCGGAAATTCCTGCTGCGCGATCGCCGCGACCGAAAGGTCGGCGCGAAACACCATGGCGCGCGAGGACGTGGTGCCCTGATCGATGGCCAGCACGAAGGACATTGGCGTTCTTCCCATATCTAGTTGCGCGCAAGGCAAGCGGATTGGAAAGCGGACGTCAAGTTGGCAGTTCGCGCCCCTGTCTCTTCCCCTCTCCCCTTGTGGGAGAGGGTGGCGAGAGTGAACGAAGCGAGATCGAGCCGGGTGAGGGGTCAAGGTCTAGCATTGGCGAAGAACCCCTCACCCGGTTTCGCGTGACGCTCGAAACGACCCTCTCCCACAAGGGGAGAGGGGGAGGGCAGCATGGGGAGGGATAAGAAACTACACCGCCGCGGTCGTCACACCGCCATCGACCACGATGGTCTGGCCGGTCATGAAGCTCGAGGCATCCGAGCCGAGATAGGCGACGGCGCCCGCGATCTCGTCGGGTTCGCCGATCCGCCGCAAGCGGCGTGGTGGCGCAGCGGCGCTTCAGCCGCTCTTCGTCTTCCCACAGCGCGCGGGCGAAATCGGTCTTCACCAGGCCCGGCGCCACGCAATTGACGCGAACGCCCTTCGGCCCCCACTCGCCGGCAAGGCTGCGGCACAGCGCAAAATCGGCGGCTTTCGAAATGCCGTAAGCGCCGATCACGGTCGAGCCGCGCAGCCCGCCGATCGACGAAATGATCACCACCGATCCCTTGCCGCGCGCGGCCATTGGCGGGATCGCCAGCGCACAGAGCCAGAGGTTGCTCTTGACGTTGGAGGCCATGATCTTGTCGAAGGCGTCGTCCTTGATGTCGAGCAGCGGCCCGTAATACGGGTTCACCGCGGCGTTGCAGACCAGAATGTCGATCTTGCCGTAATGGCTGACCGCGCCGGTCACCAGCGCCTCGACCTCCTCACGACGCGAAATGTTGCAGGCGATGACATGGGCGTCGCCGCCCGCCTTGCGGATGCCGCTTGCTACTTCCTCGCAGGCGTCGACCTTGCGTGAGGAGATCACGACCTTGGCGCCGAGCTTCGCCAGCAGTTCCGCCGAGGAGCGGCCGATGCCGCGGCTCGAGCCGGTGACGACGGCGACTTGGCCTGTGAGATCGAACGGGGTGGATTTCATAGAGGTTTCCTCTCGCGCAAATTGACTAGCTCTCTCTAGCCGTCATTCCGGGATGCGCCAAAAGGCGCAGGCCCGGAATCCATTGTGCCGCAAGAGTGCTCGGAGAAATGGATTTCAGGTGCGCAATTGCGCACCATAGCTCGCATCTTCGATGCGCCCCGGAATGACGCGGATGGTATATGGGCCCTACACCAGCCCGCCGCCGGCGGTGACGCGGCGCAGATGATATTCCGTATCGCCAAACGTGTTCTCGATCATGGTGAGGCGCTTGAAGTAGTGGCCGATGCTGGCTTCCATGGTCATGCCGATGCCGCCATGCAACTGAATCGACTGCTGGCCGACGAATTTGCCGGACTTGCCGATCTGCACCTTGGCGGCGGCGACCGCGGTGGCGCGCTCTTTGGCGTCCTCGAAATCGGTAGCCATGGTCGCAAACATCGACATCGAGCGCGCCTGCTCGACCGCGACGAACATATCGGCGGCGCGGTGCTGCAAGGTCTGGAAGCTGCCGATCGGCACGCCGAATTGCTTGCGGGTCTTCAGATATTCGACGGTGGCCTTCAGCGACTCGTCCATCAGGCCTACGGCCTCAGAACAGAGCGCGGTGCGGGCCTCATCGACCACGCGCTCGATCAGCGGCAACGCATTTTCGGGATCACCGATCGCAGCATCCGCGCCGACCTCGACGCCGGTGAAGGTGACGTCGGCGGCATGCAGGCCGTCCTGGGTCGGATAGCCCTTCTTCGCGATGCCCTTGGCGTTACCCGGCACCAAGAACGCACCGATGCCGTTCGTGTCGCGCTGGCCGCCCTTGGTGCGCGCGGTCACCACAAACGTGTCCGCTGCCTCGCCGTTGAGCACGACGAATTTCTCGCCGTCGATGACGTAAGCATTGCCCTTCTTCTTTGCTGAAGTTGCAACATCCGCCAGATCGTAGCGCGAATTCTTCTCCAGCTGCGCGAACGCAAAGGTTTTGCTGCCATCGATGATGGACGGGATATGCGCCTGCTTCTGCGCGGCGGATGCGCCGTGGCGCAACAGGCCACCCGCGATCACCACCGTCGCCAGATAAGGCTCGATCACGAGCGCACGGCCGAGCGCTTCCATCACGATCATGGTCTCGACCGCGCCGGCGCCGAAGCCGCCGTCGTCTTCGGCAAACGGCAGGCCGAGCAGGCCCTGCTCGGCGAAGCGGTTCCAGATCGCCTTGCTCCAGCCGCCCGGCTCTTTCATGTATTTCTTGCGTGAATTGAAATCATAGGCGTCGCCGAGCAACCCATCGACGCTTTCCTTGAGAAGCCGCTGCTCCTCGGACAAATCGAAATCCATTTCGTTAGTTCCTCATACCAGTATTCTAACAGAATCGTCATTCCGGGATGCGCCCTCTCGGGCGCAGACCCGGAATCCATACTCACGATCGTGGTTATGGATTCCGGGTTGGCTCGGCTTGCGCTCGCGCCCCGGAATGACGGGAAGGGTGTTGGCTACAACCCCAGCACCGCCTTGGTGATGATGTTGCGCTGGATCTCGTTCGAGCCGCCGTAGATCGAGACCTTGCGGTTGTTGAAATAGCTCGGCGCGATCTGCGCGGTCCATTCCATCGCCTCATTACTGCCGTCGTCGCCATGCTCGTCGAACGGTGCTGCGAACGGGCCGATCACTTCCATCAGGAGTTCGGTGGTTGCCTGCTGGATTTCCGAGCCCTTGATCTTGAGCACCGAGGAGGCCGGATTAGGCTTGCCCTTGCCATGCTTGCCTTCGTCGGCCACCACGCGGAGCTGAGTCAATTCGAGCGCCTTCAGTTCGATCTCGACCGCGGCGAGCTTTTCGCGGAAGCCCTGGTCTTCCATCACCGGCCGCCCGCCGGATTCGACCTTGGAAGCGAGATCCTTGATGCGGCGGATGCGCTCCTTGGAGACGCCGACCCGCGCGATGCCCGTGCGCTCGTTGCCGAGCAGGAACTTGGCGTAGTCCCAGCCCTTGTTCTCCTCGCCGACGAGATTTTCAACGGGCACCTCGACGTCGTCGAAGAAGACTTCGTTGACCTCATGCCCGCCGTCGATGGTCTGGATCGGGCGCACCGTGATGCCCTTCGACTTCATATCGACCAGAATAAAGGAAATGCCGGACTGCTTCTTGGCCGAGGGATCGGTGCGGCACAGATTGAAGATCACGTCGGCGTGCTGGGCGAGTGTGGTCCAGGTCTTCTGGCCGTTGATGATGTATTTGTCGCCCGTGCGCTCGGCCTTGGTCTTCAGCGACGCGAGATCGGATCCGGAGCCGGGCTCGGAAAAGCCCTGGCACCACCAATCATCGACATTGGCGATGCGCGGCAGATAGTGCTTCTTCTGCACCTCGTTGCCGAAGGTGTAGATGACCGGACCGACCATGCTGACGCCGAAGGCGAGCGGCGCCGGCGCCGGATGGGCCTGAAGCTCTTCGTTGAAGATATACTGCTGCACCGAGGTCCAGCCGGTGCCGCCATATTCCTTCGGCCAGTGCGATACGCCCCAGCCCTTCTTGTTCAGGATGCGCCACCAGGTGACCATCTCGTCCTTGGAGAGATGACGTCCCTCGATCATTTTCTGACGCGTCGCCGGCGGCACGTTATCCCTGAAGAAGGCCCGCACCTCGTCGCGGAACGCCATTTCTTCCTTGGTAAAAGCGAGATCCATCAGATCCTCCTGTGAAGCGAATAGGTCCTATTCAACACCGCGGATTGATCTCCCTCCCCCTAAAAGGGGGAGGGTCAGGGTGGGGGTCATCGTCGGCGCACAACCTCATCGCCGACACCAGAAAGCTGATCCCCTCCCGGTTTGCTCCGCAAACCGACCTCCCCTTTTCAAGGGGAGGTATAAAACCTCGTTACTGCACCACCTCGAACAAACCCGCCGCACCCATGCCACCGCCCACGCACATCGTCACCACAGCCAGCTTCGCCTTGCGGCGGCGGCCTTCGATCAACGCGTGACCGGTGAGCCGCGCACCCGACATGCCATAGGGGTGGCCGACCGCAATCGCACCGCCATCGACG
This sequence comes from uncultured Alphaproteobacteria bacterium, assembly GCA_963775545.1. Classification (GTDB taxonomy): domain Bacteria; phylum Pseudomonadota; class Alphaproteobacteria; order Rhizobiales; family Xanthobacteraceae; genus Bradyrhizobium. The sequence goes on along the minus strand of CAVZJE010000006.1, from coordinate 230,991 downwards.
TTGATCTTCTCCGGATCGATGCCGAGCTTGTCGCGGCAATAGAGCACTTGCACCGCGAAGGCTTCGTTCAGCTCCCAGAGATCAATGTCATCGATCTTCAACCCGTGCCGCTTGAGCAGCCGCGGCACGGCGAATACCGGCCCGATCCCCATCTCGTCCGGCTCGCAGCCGGCGGCGACGAAGCCGCGGAAGATGCCGAGCGGCTTCAAGCCGCGCCTGGATGCTTCCTTGTCGCTCATGATCACCGAAGCGCTGGCGCCATCCGACAACTGGCTGGCATTGCCGGCGGTGATGGTAAAGCCATCGCCGCGCACCGGCTTCAGGCTCGCCAGGCCCTCGGCCGAAGTGTCCGGCCGCGGGCCTTCGTCCTTCGACAAGGTGACTTCCTTGAACGAAATCGCCCCCGTCGCCTTGTCGGCGACGCCCATCGTAGTGGTGATCGGCGCCAACTCGTCGTTGAACTTGCCGCCCTGTTGCGCGGCGGCGACGCGGCGCTGGCTCTCCAGCGAATATTCATCCTGCCGCTCGCGCGAGATGCCATAGCGCTTGGCAACGACTTCGGCGGTGTCGATCATCGGCATATAGACTTCGCCCTTGATCTTGAGCAGCGCCGGGTCCTGGGTGTGAAACTTGTTGGCGTGATCGTTCTGCACCAGGCTGATCGATTCGCCGCCGCCGCCGACCGCGATTTCGACGCCATCGAAGATCACCGAACGCGCCGCCAGCGCGATTGCCTGCAAGCCCGAGGCGCATTGCCGGTCGATCGTGGTGCCGCCGACAGTGACCGGCAAGCCAGCCCGCAGCAACGCCTTGCGGGCGATGTTGCCGCCGGTCGTGCCCTGCTGCAGCGCCGCGCCCATCACCACGTCCTCGACTTCCTTCGGATCGACCTTGGCGCGCGCAACCGCCTCGCCGATGGCGTGACCGAGCAGCGTCGCGCCTTCGGTGGCGTTGAGCGCGCCGCGATAGGCCTTGCCGATCGGGGTGCGGGCGGTGGAAACGATGACGGCGTCGGTCATGAGCGACCTCCTGTTGCGAGTTGTTGTGTTCTTTGCGGCGCGGGTTGTGACTGAGGCTGCTGGTTGCGCAATTCGTGGCGCGAAAGCTTGCCGACCGGCGTGCGCGGCAATTGATCGACAAATTCAAGCGCGGCCGGAATCTCGTGCTTGCCAAGCTTGCCGGCGAGGAAGGCCTTGAGATCGTCGAGCGAAAAGGCTTTGGCGCCAGTTCGCAGCGTGATGAAAGCCTTCGCCGCCTCGCCGCGGTAATCGTCGGGGATGCCAATCACGATCACTTCCTGCACGCTCGCGTGTTCGTAGATCGCCTGCTCGATCATCTGCGGATAGACGTTGAACCCGCCGGAGATGATCATGTCCTTCTTGCGGTCGACCAGATAGAAATAGCCGTCGGTATCCATATAGCCGATATCGCCGGTGAGAAACCGGCCGTCGGCAAAAGCCTGCGCGCTTTCTTCCGGCCTGTTCCAGTATCCGTTGGTGACATTCGGTCCCTTGATGCGGACTTCGCCGACCTCGCCTGCGGCCAGGACTTTGCGGGGATCGTCGAGCGCGACCACGTCCATCTCGATGCCCGGCAGCATCAGCCCGATCGAACCGGGTTTGTCCGGCCCTTCCGCCGGATGGCCGGTGCCGGGCGAACAGGTCTCGGTCATCCCCCAGCCGCTCTTCAGTTTCATGTTGGTCTTGCGCTCGAAAACCTTGGCGACCTCGACCGGCAGCGGCGCGCCGCCGGAGCCCGCCATCACAAGCGAGGACATATCGCGCTTATCGAGATCGGGCAGGCTTGCGATCGCGATCCACATGGTGGGAACGCCGGGAAACATGGTGGCGCGCTTGACCTCGATGTCGCGCATGACCGCCTCGACATCGAAGCGCTGGTGCAACGAAATCAAATTGCCGAGCCGGATCGAGTGCAACAGCACCACGGTCAGCGCATAGATGTGAAACAGCGGCAGCACGCAGATGACGCGCTCGATCGCATTGCGCTCCAGCCGCGCAGGCCTGCCCCAGACCTCGTAGATCGATACCGCCGAAACCAGGTTGCCGTGGCTGAGCATCGCGCCTTTCGGCAATCCCGTCGTGCCGCCGGTATATTGCAACAGCGCGACGTCGTCGGGCGCAACATCGGGCCATTGCGCGGGCTTTGCCGCACCTTCGACGAATTTCGCAAAGGTGACGATCGCAGGACTATCCGGGATCGGCGCATGCGGATTGCCGACCGAACCCCAATGATCGTCCTCGCAGACGATCAACCGATCGACCAGGCCCTTTTCCAGGAATTTCAGCGCCGTCGGCAGCAGCGTCGCGAGGTTGGAGGTGACGAGAATCCGCGCGCCGCTGTCGGTCAATTTGTGAGACAGCGCGCGCTCGCCGTCGAGCGGCGAAAGGTGCGCAATGCGAGCGCCTGCCTTCAGCGCACCGAAGAAGTTAATGGGATGATCGGGCGAGTTGCCGAGAAATAGCGCTACCGTCGTGCCCTTGGCAAAGCCGGCGCGCAGGAACGCGGCCGCCGCGACGTCGGCGAGCGTTTCCAACTCAGTGTAGCTGATGGTGCGGTCACGAAACTCGATCGCGGGCCGCTCACCGAATTGACTGACAGCGTTCGACAATAGTCCGGGCAGCGAACCGCGCTCGATCGGATCGTCCCAATGGACACCCTTCGGATAGAACTGTTCGCCGGGATGGATCATGGGCACGATGACCGTAAGGTGAGCACTGCGGCGGCGGCTCCCCTCCCCCTTGCGAGGAGGGGTTGGGGGTGGGGGTGCTCCGATCGAGCCACGACACCTTCAGCCGTGTCTTTCGCATCCTCGATCCGCGCAGCTTCGAAGAGGTTTTTCGGCGCTTCACCAAGGCGTTTGCGACGGCGGCCAAAATCAAGGGCGTGGTAGCTCTCGATGGCAAGGCACTGAGAAGAGCCTACGAACGCGGCCAAAGTCACATGCCGCCAGTGATGGTGACGGCGTGGAGCGCAACGACCCGCATGGCGCTCGTCAATGTGCTGGCGCCTGGAAACAACGAAGCGGCCGGCGCTTTGCATCTCGTCGAGCTTCTTCAGCTGAAAGGCTGCGTCGTCACGGCGGATGCGCTGCATTGTCATCGCTGGATGGCGAAAGCCATCGTGGAGCGCGGTGGAGATTACGTCTTGGCGGTAAAGAACAACCAGCCCGGTTTGCTGCGCGATGCCAAGGCCGCGATCTCCGCGGCAGAGCGCAAGAAGGCCAAACAAGCCACCACCAGGGACACCGGTCACGGCCGCAAGGAAACCCGAACCGCAGCCGTCATTCCGGGTCTGCGAGCCCTTTACGAGCGAACCCGATCCCTTACCCGTGCCCATGCCATCAAGGGCTACGCCGGACGGCGTATCCCGGAGACGAACGCGTACGTTCGTCATAGACCATCACGCGGCTTTCGCACCCTGCGCCAGTGACGCAAATGTCTTGCCTTCGGCGGCGAGCCGCTTGAGCAACGGCGCGGGCTCCAGCGACGGATCGTTGGTTTCCTTGGCGTAGAAGGCCAGGCGGTCGGCAATGTGCTTCAACCCGACCTGGTCGGCATAGAACATCGGGCCGCCGCGATAGATCGGCCAGCCGTAACCATAGAGCCAGATCACATCGATATCGCTCGGGCGCGCCGCGATCTTCTCTTCGAGAATCCGCGCGCCTTCATTGATCATCGGATACATCATGCGCTCGAGGATTTCCTCCTCGCTGACGACACGGCGCTTGCGTCCCAGGCGTTGCAGCGTCTCGTCGATCAGCTTCTCGACTTCCGGATCGGGCAACGGCGCCCGCGAGCCGGCCTCGTACTTGTAGTAACCCTTGCCGGTCTTCTGGCCGAACCGCCCCGCCTCGCACAGCGCGTCCGCGATTTCCGACTTGATGCCGCGATCTTTCCGCGAGCGCCAGCCGATGTCGAGGCCGGCGAGGTCACCCATGGCGAACGGTCCCATCGGCATGCCGAATTTGGTGACGACGGCATCAACCTGCTGCGGCAATGCGCCCTCGAACAACAGCTTCTCGGCCTGCTTGCCGCGCTGCGCCAGCATGCGGTTGCCGACAAAGCCGTCGCAGACGCCGACGACCGCCGGAACCTTTGCAATTTTGCGCGCGACGGCAACCGCCGTGGCCAGGGCATCCGGCGCGGTCTTGGCCGCGCGCACGATCTCGCACAGCTTCATCACGTTGGCCGGCGAGAAGAAGTGCATGCCGAGCACGTCCTGCGGGCGTTTGGTCTCCTTCGCGATCTCGTCGATATTGAGATAGGAGGTGTTGGAGGCGAGCACCGCACCGGGCTTGGCGTATTTGTCGAGCGCGCCGAAAACTTCCTTCTTGATCGCCATGGTCTCGAACACGGCTTCGATCACGAGGTCGGCGTCTTTCACGTTCTCAAGCCCGACGACGCCCTTGATGAGGCCCATGCGCTTGGCAGGCGCATCCGCCGGGATGCCGCCGCGCGCAGCTGACGCCTCATAATTCTTCTGCATCACGCCCATGCCGCGCTTGAGCTGCTCTTCCCCGGTCTCGATCAGCGTGACGGGAATGCCGGCATTGGCAAACGACATCGCGATGCCGCCGCCCATGGTGCCGGCGCCGATGATGGCGACGCGCTCGACGTTGCGCGGCTTGGTGCCTTCGGGAACGCCGGCGATTTTCGCCGCCTCGCGTTCGGAGAAGAAGGCGTAACGCTGCGCCTTGGACTGCTCGCCCGAGACCAGCTTGAGGAACCCCTCGCGCTCCTTCTTAACTCCCTCCTCGAAGGGAAAATCGATCGCCGCGCCTACCGCATCCGCTGCCGCAAACGGCGCCTCCAGGCCGCGGGCTTTCTTCGTCATCGCCGCAACCGCATTGGTGAAAATCGAGCGGTCGGCCCTGGCGGCCTTGAGCTTGCTGTCGTCGTCGCGCAATTTTCTCAAAGGCCGCTTTTCCGCCACGACCTTGCGGGCGAAGGCTTCGCCGCCGGCGGCGGGACCTTCAACGATGTCGTCGATCAATCCGTTCTTCAGGGCGTCAGCGGCCGAAATCGGATCGCCTCCGACGATCATCTTGACCGCAAGCTCAGGGCCCACCGCGCGCGGCAGGCGTTGCGTGCCGCCCGCGCCGGGCAACAAGCCAAGCTTCACTTCGGGCAGGCCCAGCCGGGCTTCCTTGACAGCGACGCGATAATGACAGGCCAGCGCGACCTCAAGGCCGCCGCCGAGCGCGGTGCCGTGAATAGCGGCGATCACGGGCTTGGGCGAATTTTCGATCTCGTCCAGCACCTCATGAAGGCCCGGGGACTGCGGCGGCTTGCCGAATTCGGTGATATCGGCGCCGGCGATGAAGGTGCGTCCCGCGCAGGTCAGAACAATTGCCTTCGCTTCCGGATCGGCAATGGCACGCTTGACGCAGTCCATGATGCCGCCGCGCACGGCGGCGCTCAGGGCATTTACCGGGGGGCTGTTGACCGTGACGACCGCGACCACATCATGACGTTCAAGACTGACTACTTCACTCACGGAACTCTCCCTGGATATCCTGTTCTTGCATAGCTTATTTCAAGCCGGCCGGCGTATTCCGCATTGCGGAATTGAATTCCGCATCTTGACAGGGAGGGTTATTTTGAAGCACGTCCCTTGTCAACAAAGCCCCTGGTGTGGCGGTTCAGAAGTTCGAAACGTGGCTCCGTAAAATGCTACGAACTTCGGAATCGGGACACTAGCGGAGGCTTGGATTTGATATTCGCTGCGTGAACTCGCGGGTACGGCGGTAGCGAATGTCAAATCCACACCATCAGTCAGGTGAGCGTCGGCGACAGAGCATGAAGCGTCAAGGCAAGAAAGTCGCGACTGATCGCAGTTTCGTAGTCGCACTTTCCCGCGGTCTCAATGTATTGCGCGCATTCCAGGCCAATGACGGTCTGCTCGGCAATCAGGAGATTGCGGCTCGCACCAATCTGCCGAAGCCGACCGTTTCCCGGCTGACCTACACGCTTACCAAGCTCGGTTACCTTACGCCGGTTCCGCGGTTTGAGAAATACCAGCTCGCCCCGGCAGCCATGGCGCTCGGTTATGCCGCGCTCGCCAATCTCGGCGTCCGCCATCTGTCGGAACCCTTCCGGGAGGAATTGATGCGTGAGACCGGCGGTGCGGTGGCCGTCGGCGCCCGCGATCGCCTCAGCATGATCTATTTCGGCCAGAGCCGCGGCATGACCATCGGTGTTCAGCTCGATGTCGGCTCGCGAGTTCCGATCGCGACCACGGCGATGGGACGCGCCTATCTCTGGGCGCTGCCTGAAGAGGAGCGAAACACGCTGCTGCGCGAGCTGAAGGAGCATTATGGCTCCCGCTGGGCCAAAATGCGCGACGGCATCGAGCGCGCCGGAGAGATTGTGGCCAAGCATGGCTTCGTGATCTCGGCCGGTGAGTGGCATGACGACATCGCAGCCGCCGGCGTAGCACTAAAGCTTAATGACGGGACGGGTCCTTATGCGTTTAACTGTGGCGCGCCGGCGTTCCGCTTCACCGAGGAACGGCTGCGCAACGATATTGGCCCGCGTTTACTGACCATGGTCAGGAACATCGAAGCCGCACTCGGCGGAATAGCGCCGCAAATAAAAAAACAAGAAGGCAGGAAATTGAGAGCAGGAGGGAAAGTTGCGCGTGTGGTTGAGGAGATCAGGTAGCCTTTGCCGTTCTGATTCAGCATGGCCGATGGCTTGCCCGTACGGTGACCGATGAACGCGGTCCAAACGGCGCAGGCGACGTCGCCCCTGCTCGCGGTTTGCGACGTCAGCGTCGTGTTCGGCGGCATCGTCGCCTTGAACGGCGTATCGTTCGACATGCACGAAGGTCAGATCCTGGGCCTGATCGGGCCGAACGGCGCCGGCAAAACCACGCTTTTCAACTGTCTCAGCCGGCTCTATCAGCCGAGCGCTGGCGATATCCTGCTGGAGGGCGCGAGCATCCTGCGGCGGCCGCCGCACCGGATCGCCGAAATCGGCATCGGCCGCACGTTTCAGAACGTCGCGTTGTTTGCCAATCTGTCGGTGCTCGACAACGTCCGGGTCGGCGCGCACGCCCGAACCAGTAGCGACATCCTCAGCGACTCGCTGAAGCTTCCCAAGGTCCGCCGCAACGAGGCCGCGCTCAACACACGCGTTCACGAAATCCTCAATTACCTCGAACTGGAAGACGTTGCCCATTTCACGGTTTCAGGATTGCCGTTCGGGACGCAGAAACGCGTGGAGCTGGCGCGGGCGCTCGCATCCGAGCCCAAGATCCTGCTGCTCGACGAGCCTGCCGGCGGCCTCAATCACGAGGAGGTTCATGCGCTCGGCGACCTGATCCGGCGCATTCGCAACGACCGCAAGGTCACGGTGTTATTGGTCGAACATCACATGGGCCTGGTGATGTCGATTGCCGACCATGTGGTCGCATTGAATTTCGGGCGCAAGCTCGCCGAGGGCACGCCCGCCGCCGTGCAATCCGACCCCGACGTGATCAAGGCCTATCTCGGGAGCAAGGACCAATGACGGCGCTTTTGAACATCAAGGCGCTGAATGCCTATTACGGCCAGGTTCAGGCCTTGCACGGCCTTGAATTCTCGTTGAACGAAGGCAGCGTCACCGCGCTATTGGGGGCCAACGGCGCCGGCAAGACCACGACGCTGCGCGCGATCTGCAACATGGTGCGGACGTCAGGCGCGATCGAGTTCGATGGCGCGCCTCTGTCCAGCCGCTCGACCGAAAACATCGTCCGCCTCGGCATCGCCCATGTGCCGCAGGGCCGCGGCACCTTCACCACCATGACGGTGGAGGAGAACCTTCTGCTCGGCGCGATCACGCGCGGCGACAAGGCCGGTGTGGTGGCCGATATCGAACGCATGTATGCGCACTTTCCCGTCCTCAAGCAGCGGCATACCCAGCAGGCCGGCACGCTGTCGGGCGGCGAACAGCAGATGCTGGCGGTGGCCCGCGCACTGATGCTGCGGCCGCGGCTGATGCTGCTCGACGAGCCTTCGTTCGGGCTGGCGCCGCTGATCGTGCGCGACCTCTTCAAGATTCTCGGCAAGATCAACCGGGAGGACAAGGTCACGATCCTGGTGGTCGAACAAAATGCTCAACTGGCGCTGGAAATTGCCGACCATGCCTATGTGATCGAAACCGGCCGTATCGTGATGTCCGGCAGCGCGAACGAGATCGCGGACAATGAAGACGTCCGCAGATCCTATCTCGGCTATTAGGGAACGCGGCCCATGGAGCTTTTCGTCAACCAGGTCCTGGCCGGCATCGCCACCGGCGCGATCTATGCCTGCATGGCGCTCGCGGTCGTCATGATCTATCAGGCGATCGACCATCTCAATTTCGCGCAAGGCGAAATGGCGATGTTCTCGACTTTCGTTTCCTGGCAGTTGATGCAGTGGGGCGTGCCCTACTGGGGAGCCTTCCTGCTCACGCTGGTCTTCTCGTTCGTCGGCGGCATCCTGATCGAACGGCTGCTGTTCAAGCCGTTGGCGAAAGCGCCGATTCTCACCAACGTTGCCGGCTTCATCGCGCTGTTTGCGATCCTCAACAGCTCCGCCGGCCTGATCTGGGACTTCACCATCAAGGAATATCCGACGCCGTTCGGCTCCTCGCCGTTCCTCGGCAGCCAGCTGATCTCGACCCATCAGGCCGGCATGATCGGCGTGACCATACTGCTCCTGATCGGGCTCTACGTTTTCTTCCGCTTCACCCGGATCGGGCTCGCGATGCGCGCGGCCGCCTCGGTCCCGGAGTCAGCCCGGCTGGTCGGCATCAATACCTCGTGGATGATCGCGCTGGGCTGGGGCATGGCGGCAGCGATCGGCTCGATTGCGGGCATGCTGATCGCGCCGGTCGTGTTTCTCGAACCCAACATGATGGTGAGCATCTTGCTCTACGGCTTTGCCGCCGCCGTGCTTGGCGGCCTGACCAGCCCGTTCGGCGCCGTGGTCGGCGGATTTCTGGTCGGCATCATCGAAAATCTCGCCGGGACCTATATTCCCGGCGTCGGCAATGAATTGAAGCTGCCGATCGCGCTGGCGCTGATCATTACTGTTCTGGTTGTCAAACCGGCCGGGTTGTTTGGCCGGCCAATCGTGAAGCGAGTTTAAGCATGAGCGCCGTGCAGGAAGTCGTTACCGGGGCACCCGCTATCGAGGCCGTTCCGAAGCGGGCGATGACGCTCGGCGTCGGCACCTCGCTTATCATGCTGGCCCTGCTGATCCTGGTGCCGCTGTTTGTAAAAAACTTCATCATCTTCCAGCTGACCATGCTGCTGGTCTATGGGCTCGCGGTTCTGGCGCTGAACATCCTGACCGGCGGCAGCGGCCAGTTCTCGCTCGGACAAAGCGCCTTCTATGCGGTCGGCGCTTATACCTCGGCGATCCTGATGGAACATGCCGACATCAATTACCTGTTGACGCTGCCGGTCGCGGGCCTGGTCTGCTTCCTGTTCGGATTCCTGTTCGGCCTGCCGGCGCTGCGGCTTTCCGGCGTGTATCTGGCGCTGGCGACGTTCGCGCTCGCCGCCGCGATGCCGCAGTTCCTCAAGCTCGGCTACTTCGAATACTGGACCGGCGGCGTGCAGGGCCTGGTGGTGACCAAGCCTGACCCTCCGGAGATCCTGCAGAGCATGCTGTCATGGTTCCACCTGAAAATGTCGCAGGACATGTGGTTCTACTATGTCACGCTCGTGGTCACGATTGCGATCTACATTTTCTCGGTGAACCTGCTGCGGTCGCGTTCGGGCCGCGCCTTCATGGCCATCCGGGATAACGAAATCGCGGCCTCCGCGATGGGCATCAACGTGGCGCTCTACAAGACGCTGGCGTTCGGCGTCTCGGCGGCCGTCACCGGCATTGCCGGCGGGTTAGGCGCGATCGCCGTGCAGTTTGTCGCGCCCGACGGCTACACCATCACGCTCGCGATCTCGCTGTTTCTCGGCATGGTGGTCGGCGGCGTCGGCTGGCTGCCCGGCTCGATCGTCGGCTCGGCGTTCATCATCTTCGTGCCGAACATCGCGGAAGGCATTTCCAAGGGCCTTTCCGGCGCCGTGTTCGGCGTCATCCTGTTTTTCGTCATCTTCCTGGTGCCGCACGGCGCAAGGCAGGTCGCCATGGTTGCCCAGCATCTGCTTGGCCGCTTCAAGAAACGCTAAAATAGCTTAAGGAGAAAACGATGCCTTCAAGACGGAACCTGCTGATTGCCGCGATCGCCACCGGCGCTATCGCGTTCGCTTCGACCGGCGGCGCACTGGCGCAAAAGAAATACGACACCGGCGCGACCGATACCGAAATCAAGATCGGCAACATCATGCCCTATAGCGGCCCTGCTTCCGCCTACGGCGTGATCGGCAAGACCGAGGCGGCTTATTTCAACAAGATCAATGCCGAGGGCGGCATCAACGGCCGCAAGATCAATTTCATCAGCTATGACGACAGCTACAGCCCGCCCAAGGCGGTCGAACAGGCACGCAAGCTCGTCGAAAGCGACGAAGTGCTGCTGATCTTCAATTCGCTCGGCACGCCGTCAAATTCAGCGCGATCGAGAAATACATGAACGCCAAGAAGGTGCCGCAGCTCTTTGTCGCCACCGGCGCCACCAAGTGGGACGAGCCAAAGGAGTTTCCGTGGACCATGGGCTGGCAGCCCAGCTATCAGAGCGAGGCGCGGATCTACGCCAAATATCTGATCAAGACCAAGCCCGACGCCAAGATCGGGGTGCTCTATCAGAATGACGATTTCGGCAAGGATTACCTGAAGGGCCTGAAGGACGGCCTCGGCGCCAAGTCGTCGATGATCGTCGCCGAGGAAGGCTACGAGACATCCGAGCCCTCGATCGACGGCCACATCGTCAAGCTCAAGGCTTCCGGCGCCGACGTCTTCATCAGCATCACCACGCCGAAGTTTGCTGCGCAGGCGATCAAGAAGCTCGCCGAAATGAACTGGACGCCGCTGCACATCGTGTCCAACGTCTCGAGCTCGGTCGGCGGCGTGTTGAAGCCGGCGGGATTTGAGAATTCGCAGGGCATTCTTTCGGCGTCAACTACGGCAAGGACGCCGCCGACCCGCAGTGGAACAACGATCCCGGCATGAAGAAGTTTTTCGAATTCCTCGCGAAGTACTCTCCCGACGCCAACAAGCTCGATGGCTCGGTGGTGTACGGCTATAGCGCCGCCCAGACCATGGTGAAGGTGTCTGCAGATGTGCGGCGACGATCTCACTCGCGCGAACGTGATGAAGCAGGCCGCGAGCCTGAAGAACTTCTCGCACCGATTTGGCTACTGCCCGGCATCACCATCAATACCTCGGCAACCGATTTCGCCCCGATCAAGCAGTTGCAGATGGATGCGGTTCAAGGGTGAGAAGTGGGAGTTGTTCGGCGACATCATCTCAAGCGAACTAAGCAATTAACATTCCGCACGGTGAAATCACCGCACGTCTCTAACGTCTACTAAAGACGCAGCCCTCCGCACCTTGTGCGGAGGGCTTTTTCTTGTGAGCAACCCGGTAAAATGATACGCATGAGCCGTTCACCAAGAGCTTTCGATCAAGAAAGCCGCGCCAGACACAGCGATCAGACACTGGACGAGAGGGAGAACGTCATGACTGTTTTCATAAGCAGAATTGCGGTCGCATCTGTTGCCGCATTCGCTCTGCTTGCCGGATCGAGCACCGGCGCGCTCGCGCAGAAGAAATACGATACCGGCGCGACCGATACCGAAATCAAGATCGGCAACATCATGCCCTATAGCGGTCCCGCTTCCGCTTACGGCGTGATCGGCAAGACCGAGGCCGCCTACTTCAAGATGATCAACGACGCCGGCGGCATCAACGGCCGCAAGATCGACTTCATCAGCTATGACGACGGCTATAGCCCGCCCAAGACGGTCGAGCAGGCGCGCAAGCTCGTGGAGAGCGACGAAGTTCTCTTCATCTTCAATTCGCTCGGCACGCCGCCCAATTCGGCGATCCAAAAATACATGAACGCGAAGAAGGTGCCGCAGCTGTTCGTCGCCACCGGCGCCACCAAGTGGAACGACCCGAAGGACTTCCCGTGGACGATGGGCTGGCAGCCGAGCTACCAGAGCGAGACGCGGATCTACGCCAAATACATTCTGAAAGAAAAGCCCAACGCCAAGATTGCCGTGCTCTACCAGAACGATGATTACGGCAAGGACTACCTGAAGGGCCTGAAAGACGGTCTCGGCCAGAAAGCCGCTTCGATGATCGTCGCCGAGGAAAGCTACGAGACTACCGAACCAACCATCGACAACCACCTCGTCAGGCTCAAAGCCAGCGGCGCGGACATCTTTGTCGATATCACGACGCCGAAATTCGCCGCACAGGCGATCAAGAAGGCCGCCGAGATCGAATGGAAGCCGCTGCACTTTCTCAACAACGTTTCCGCTAACGTCGGCGCTGTCCTCAAGCCGGCCGGCTATGAGAACTCACAGGGCATCATTTCGGCGGCCTACGTGAAGGACGTTACCGACCCGCAATGGGACAATGATCCCGGCATGAAGCAATTCCTGGCATTTCTCGCCAAGGATTTCCCTGAAGCCAACAAGCTCGACGGCTCGGTCATCGTCGGTTACGGCTTCGCGCAAACCATGGTGCAGGTGCTCAAGCAGTGCGGCGACAACCTCACCCGCGAGAACATCATGAAGCAGGCGGCGAATCTGAAGGACTTCCGTACCGAAGTGCTGCTGCCCGGCATCAAGATCAACACCTCGCCGACCAATTTCGCCCCGATCACCCAGCTTCAGCTGGAAGTGTTCAAGGGCGAACGCTGGGTTCGGTTCGGCGATGTCATCAGCGCCGATGTCAACGGCTGATCTTCCTGGCTGAGGCCACGTGATAGGCCCCCGCGGAGTTGCTCTGCGGGGGTTTTCTTTTGCCGCAAGGGGGTGGATAACGGCGTTCCTCTCCGACCTCTGGTCCGATAAACGAAGCCGTGACGCCATGACCGACAGACGCCCTCTCCTGCGCGCGATTTTCGATGCGGCGGTCGCCGCCGCGCATCCCGACGTCGTGCTGTCGGCACACTTGCGGCCTGTGCCCAAAGGCAAAATCATTTGCCTTGCCGCCGGCAAGGGCGCGGCCGCGATGGCAGCGGCGGCGGAACGGCATTATCTCGATGGGCTCAAACTCGATCCGGCACGGCTGGTGGGAATCGCCACCACGCGCCACGGCCACGGCGTGCCAACGCGGCGGATCAAGGTGATCGAGGCCGGCCATCCCGTGCCCGACGAGGCCGGGTTGAAAGCGGCGGACGAAGCGCTCGCGCTGGCGCAAACGGCCGGTCCCGACGACCTGCTGCTGGTGCTGTTGTCGGGCGGCGGCTCGGCCAACTGGATCGCGCCGGCGGACGGCGTGACCTTCACGCAAAAACAGCAAGTGAACCGTGCGTTGTTGCGCTCGGGAGCGCCGATCGGCGAGATCAACACCGTTCGCAAGCATTTGTCGCGGATCAAGGGCGGCCGGCTTGCGCGTGCCGGACAGCGCGCCGAAATCGTCACGCTCGCGATTTCCGATGTTCCGCGTGACGAGCCTTCCGCGATCGCATCGGGACCGACGGTGCCGGATCCAACGACATTATCGGATGCGCGCGCGATCGTCGCCAAGTACCGGCTTGAGGTCGACGATGCCATTCGCCGTGCGCTCGACGATCCGAAGAATGAGAGCTGCAAGCCGGGCGATGCCGCCTTTGCCCGCGCGCGGTTCGAATTGATCGCGCGGCCGAAGGCCTCGCTGGAGGCGGCCGTCAAGGTCGCCACTGACGCCGGTTATGCGACCATCGACCTCGGCGCCGACCTCGAAGGTGAGGCGCGCGAAGTCGCCGCCGATCACGCTCGCCTGGCGCTGAAGGCGCGCGCCGAGGGCAAACGGGTGGCAATCCTCTCGGGCGGAGAACTCACCGTTACGGTGCGTGGCCAGGGGCGCGGCGGTCCCAACCAGGAATACGCGCTGGCGCTCGCCGATCTTTTGAAAGCGACCTCCGGCATTTCCGCGTTGGCCGCCGACACCGACGGCGCCGATGGCGGCGCCGGCAGCGCCAGCGATCCCGCCGGGGCCGTCATCGACCATGCAACGTTTGCGAAAATGAAATCGCTCGGGCTCGATCCGAAGGCCTATCTCGCCAATAACGACGCGACTGCGTTCTTCGCCTTGACCGGCGACCTGCTGCTCACCGGCCCCACCCTGACCAACGTCAACGACGTCAGGGTGATTTTAGTGGATTGACCGTTGGGTCATTCCGGGGCGCTCGCTTATCGCGAGCGAACCCGGATGACGAGCCCTCAAAACTCGTTGGCAATCCTGGCCAGCATCGCCACCAGCGCGGCGCGGTTATTGGCGCCCAGCAGTTCATTGAGGCGCGCCTCGTGCTTGGCGGTGACGAGTTTCTTCGCCCGCGAAAGCACCGCTCGGCCCTTGTCGGTCAGAACGAGATGGTGCGAGCGCCGGTCGTTCACCGAACGCACCCGCGCACATAGTTCGCGACTCTCGAGGCCGTCGAGCATCGCCACGAAATTCGGCCGGAGAATGCCAAGCGTGTTGGCGATCTCGGTCTGGTTACGGCCGGGGTTGCGGTCGAGCAGGAACAGCACGGAGAATTGCGCCGGCGTCAGCTGCAGCGGCGCCATGCAGCGCAGAAAATCCTCGAAAATTTTCAGTTGTGCGCGCTTCAGCGTATAGCCGAGCAATTCGGACAGTTCGCCCAGTTCGATTCCGGCGCCCTCGGCCTGCTTGCGGGCGGGACGCTGTGCCTTGACGGCGCCAGCAGCGGCTCTGGAAACGGTCATCGCGAGCGGTCCACTTCTAACATTCGCATCCCTTCTCAGCGGTCGCCTTTGCGAATGTTAGAATTAGAAGGACCACTGGTGTCCTGAATCCGAAGTTCGCACATGCTTGCGGCTCCTCTTTTGCGAACTTCGGATTCAAAAGGACACCAGAAACTTATAAATCTAGTGTGGTTTTGGTTCAGAAGTTCTCTTGACGAATTCGCGGCAGAACTGAAGAGAACTTCTGAACCACCACACTGGCAAATATACGCTTCTAGCGGGGTTTCGGATTTGACATTCGCTTTCCGGGTTTGCGGCTAGGCGGGTAGCGAATGTCAAATCCACTCCACCAGGTATTCGCTATCGCGCTATGCTCACAAAACCTCGCCGGGGCGGCCAAGCCTTGAGGTTATATTTGATAATTGTTATTAAGTATATCAAACTAAGCGGGCGGATTTCAACCGCCGTGACGTGGGGAATGAGGGAGGGGCCTCTTTGAACACGACCATCATGCTGTTCCTGCTTCAGGACGGCATCACCAATGGCGCAATCTATGCCCTCCTCGGCTTGGCGCTGGTACTGGTCTTCGCCGTCACGCGCGTCATTCTGATCCCGCAGGGAGAATTCGTCACCTATGGCGCGCTGACCTATGCCACGCTCGCCTCCGGCCAGGTGCCCGGCACCGCGCGGCTTGCGGTCGCCATGGGCGTCGTGGCCTTCGGCCTCGATCTCTTCATGCGAAGGCGAAGCTTGCGGCCCGCTCTGGTCGGACGCAGCCTGGCCGTCAACGTCCTTTTCCCGGCGGCGATCCTGGCCCTGACCTTGACGCTTGCCGGTAAGCAGACGCCGATTGCGATCGATATTGCGCTTTCGCTTCTGATCGTCGGCGCCATCGGTCTTTATCTCTATCGCATCGCCTTTGCCCCGATCGCGCACACCTCCGTGCTGGTGTTGCTGATATCAGCGGTTGGCTGTCATCTTGCGCTGCAAGGCATCGGCCTTGTGTTCTTCGGCGCCGAAGGCCAACGCGGCCCCGCACTGTCGAACGCCGCCTTCACCATTGCTCCCTTGCGCTTCACCGGCCAGAGCATCGCCGTCTATGCGGTGACGGTGATCCTCATTGTCGCGCTTTGGCTGCTATTTCGTTTCACGCTGTACGGCAAGGCGCTTCGCGCCACGGCCGTCAACCGGCTGGGTGCGCGGCTGGTCGGCATTCGAACCGCGCTGTCGGGGCAAATCGCGTTCCTGCTTGCGGCCGTGATCGGCGCCATCTCCGGCATCCTGATCGTGCCGATCACCACGCTTTATTACGACACCGGCTTTCTGATCGGCCTCAAGGGCTTTGTTGCCGCCATCATCGGCGGCCTCGTGAGCTATCCCTTGACGGCGGTCGCAGCGCTTCTGGTCGGCGGCGTGGAGTCCTTCTCTTCGTTCTATGCAAGCAACTTCAAGGAAGTGATCGTGTTCGCGCTGATCATTCCGGTGTTGCTGCTGCGATCGCTGACTACCCCCGCGGTCGATGAGGAAGAGGACTGATGGGACAGCGGTGGCCTACGGTGCTGTTCGCGCTGGCGATGGCGGTGATTCCGTTCGTCCCGGGCATGCCGCCGTTCTGGATCGTGCTGTTGGACAATATCGGGCTTTCGGCGCTGGTCGCGATGGGGCTCGTGCTGCTTACCGGCGTCGGCGGCCTGACGTCATTCGGACAGGCTGCGTTTTGCGGCTTCGGCGCCTACACCACGGCGGTGCTGACGACGACTTACGGCCTTTCGCCCTGGCTGACGCTGCCGCTTTCGCTGCTGGTGAGCGGCATCCTGGCGGTGGCGCTCGGCATCGTCACCGTGCGGCTGTCCGGCCATTATCTGCCGCTCGGCACCCTCGCCTGGGGGCTCGGGCTTTTTTATCTCTTCAGCAAGCTCGAATTCCTCGGCCGCAACGACGGCATTTCCCGAATACCGCCGCTGGCGATCGGTTCGTTGAAGATGATTGCCCCGGATACGATCTATTTCGCGATCTGGGCCGCGGTTATCCTTTGCGCGTGGCTCACGATGAACCTGCTGGATTCCCGCACCGGCCGGGCGATCCGCGCGCTGCGACGCGGGCAGGTCGCCGCTGAAGCGTTTGGCATCAAGCCGCCGCAGGCAAAACTTCTGGTTTTCATTTACGCCGCCGTGCTCGCCGGATTATCGGGCTGGCTTTATGCCCATTTCGAGCGGGCCGTTAATCCGACTCCGTTCGGCGTCCAGGCCAGCATGGAATATCTGTTCGTCGCCGTGATCGGCGGCGCCGGCTACGTCTGGGGCGGCGTGCTCGGCGCGGCGATCGTTATCATCCTGAAAGAGATCCTTCAGGGCTATTTGCCCTATCTGCTTCACAGCGAGGGTCAGCTTGAGACGATCGTCTTCGGCATGATGCTGGTGCTGCTGCTGCAGCTCGCCCCCGGCGGGGTCTGGCCCTGGCTGATCCGGCGCTTGCCGCTGAAGCGGGAACGCAAAGTGACCGACGCATCGCTGGTCCTGCCGCCGCGCCAAAGGCCAGCCGCGACCGGTGACATCCTGCTGCGGGTCGATCACGCGCGCAAGCAATTCGGCGGCGTCATCGCGGTCAACGACGTCTCCTTCGAGGTCGGAACGCGCGAGATCGTCGCCCTGATCGGCCCCAATGGCGCCGGCAAGAGCACGACGTTCAATCTCATCACCGGCGTTCTCTCTTCTTCCGCCGGCACGATTTCCGTCCTCGGCCATGCGATCGACCGCACTGCTCCGCAAGCCATCACCCAACTCGGCGTCTCCCGAACCTTCCAGCACGTCAAACTCGTCGCCGACATGACTGTCCTCGAGAACGTTGCGATCGGCGCGCATCTGCGCGGAAAAGCGGGCGCATTGGCCAGCATGCTGCGCCTTGACCGCGGCGACGAGTTGCGATTGCTGGCCGAGGCGGCGCGGCAGATCGAACGCGTTGGCCTGTCCGCGCAGGCCGATACCCTGGCCGGAAACCTGTCGCTCGGCCAGCAGCGCATTGTCGAGATCGCGCGCGCCTTGTGCGCCGACCCGGTTCTGCTGCTGCTCGACGAGCCCGCGGCCGGCCTTCGTCACCTCGAAAAGCAGCAGCTTGCAAAATTGCTGCGTGAACTTTGCGATGGCGGCATGTCGGTGCTGCTGGTCGAACACGACATGGGATTCGTGATGGGTCTCGCCGACCGCGTCGTGGTCCTCGACTTCGGCACCAAGATTGCCGAGGGCACACCCGAGACGATCAAAGCCAATCCCGATGTGATCCGCGCCTATTTGGGGGCCGTGGCATGAGCACCGGCGCGCTTCTCCAGGTCGCCGATGCTCATATCGCCTATGGCAAGGTCGAGGCGGTTCGCGGCGTCACGCTCGAGGTTGCCGAGAACGAGATCGTCACCATCATTGGCGCCAACGGCGCCGGCAAGACCACGCTACTCAACGCCATCATGGGCATTTTGCCGTTCAAGGGACGCGCCACCTTTGCCGGAACCGATATCCAGCGGCTTGAAATCGAGGACCGCGTCGCGGCAGGATTAAGCTTGGTGCCAGAGCATCGCGAACTGTTTGCCGCAATGAATGTCGAAGACAATTTGCGGCTCGGCGCCTTTCGGATCGCCAAGGCGCGCGCGGCACAATCGCTGGAACGCGTCTACACGCTGTTTCCGCGGCTGAAGGAGCGGCGGCGCCAATTGGCAGGGACCCTGTCCGGCGGCGAGCAGCAAATGCTGGCGATGGGCCGCGCGCTGATGGGCGCACCGAAATTGCTGATGCTGGACGAACCGAGCCTGGGGCTCGCGCCTATCGTCGTCGCCGACATCTTCCGCACCGTCGGCGAATTGCGCAGCAGCGGCGTATCGGTGCTGCTGGTCGAGCAGAACGCGCAAGCGGCGCTGCAAATTGCCGACCGCGCCTATGTCATGGAACTTGGCGAATTTGTCTTGCAGGGGTCGGCCAAGGACGTCGCCGGTGATGCCCGCGTCGCCGCGAGCTATCTCGGCTTCTAGCACGCCGCGCCGGCGCGCTTAGGGCCAATTTTACCGAGACCTGCCAGTGATTTACCCGCGGTTGCGGCATCCCGCGGCGATGTCCTTAATGAAACCTTAGCCGTTAAAGCTTATTTTGGCCGGATAAGGACCAATCTTTATTGCGATTTTGACGAGGGCTGCCCGAGTGTGTCGAAGCCCTAGAGGTGCCCTGTGGTGGCGACGTCGGCAGCGTTACTTTCTGAATTGGACGCCATTTATGGATGGCCTCCCGAACGGTGGGCCGAGGTCCTGCATCGGGTTACCAAGTTTTTCCTGAGTCATGCCGAGGGCCTGACAGCTCACCAGATTACCCTTTTCGATGACGTCTTTGTCCGCCTGATGGACCGCGCTGACAGCGAGTTACTGGCGCAAATAAGCCAGCAGCTTACTGAAGCAAAGTGCACTTTGCCCCAGGCAACCCGGCGGCTTGCGTTGCACGAAGACGAATTGGTTTCACTGCCGATCCTGAAATCCGGCCATCTCGAGCCGGCACTCCTGATCGAAGCGGCTCAATCCTGCGGCAACAAGCAGCGCCTGGCGATCGCGTGCAGGAACGACGTCGTCCCTGCCGTAAGCCAAGCGCTCGTCCGTTGTGGCGACCAGGCCGTCCACCGCGCGCTCGCCGAGAACAAGGGCGCCAAGCTGTCCGAGGATAGTTGGGCCCAACTGGTCAAACTTGGTGAAAGCGACCAGGGCCTCGCGGAAAGGCTCGATCGAAGAAGGAACATTCCGCTTCCGCTTAAACGCCAGCTCCATGCCAAGCTGGAAGATACGCGGATGCGTGCACTCAACGCGATGCCCGGCGTCATGCGAGATCAGATTGAAAATACGATCGCTACGACCGCAATCTCGGGGAATTCGGATCTAGCCGACTATGCAAGTGCGCACGCCAACATGGTGGAGCTCGCTCGCAAGGGCAAATTGAAGGACTCCACCATCAACCGATTTGTCGTCAACGGCGAATACACCAACATCATCGCGGCGCTCGCCCTTCTGAGCGGCTCACCGGTAGAAATCATTCAACGCCTGATCGTCTGCGATAACGTGGACGGGCTCGTTGTGGCTTGCAAGGCCTCCCGACTCGATTGGTCAACCGCCCGTGGGATCCTGAAGCATCGCCCCGGTCACCCGCCGATCTCTGCCGAAGAACTGGAAAACGCCAGGAAGACCTTCGAGACGTTTTCACTATCGGCGGCGCAACGAACGGTCCGGTTCTGACGATGGTTCGTCTCGCCCCCTCCCCGCAAGCGGGAGAGGGAGCGCACTGTTGCTGCCGCGATCGGCTCACATCGCCGGCACGTATTTTCCGTCTTTCACGGTCAGGATGATGCGCGAGCGGTCGTCGAGGCCGGAGCGGTCCTTTTCGGTCCAGTTGTAGACGCCTTGGCTCGCTGCGATTTCATGCTCGCTCAGCATGGCCTGGCGGATCGCTTCGCGAAATTCCGGCGTACCGGGCTTCGCCGTCTTCAAGGCAACCGGGATCAAGCGCTTCAAGGCCTCGAACGCGTCATAGGAATGGCCGGCGAACTGGCTGCGGGAGTTCGGACCATATTTGGCTTCATAAGCCTTATCCAACGCGAGGCCCGGCTTTTTCGTCAGCGCGGAATCCGGCTGGCCCTCCGGGTTCATCACCGGACCTGACGCCATGATCACCCCCTCGGCGGACGCGCCTGCGATCCGGATGAAGTCCATGCTGGCGGCGCCGTGGGTCTGATATATCAGGCCCTTGTAGCCACGCTCGCGCAACGCGGTTTGCGGCAGGCCTGCCGCGGTGCCGGAGGCGCCGACCAGGATCGCATCGGGATTGGCGGCAACGAGCTTCAGCACCTGGCCTGCCACCGACGTATCCGGCCGGGCGAAGCGTTCTTCGTCGACCAGCGTCATTCCCATCGGCACGGCCTGATTGTTGAAGTCTTTGAACCACAGGTCGCCGTAGGAATCGGAATAGCCGATGTAGCCGACGGTTTTGATGTTGTGCGCCTTCATGTGCTCATAGAGCACCTTGCCCATGATCCGCACCGGCTGCGGCATCACCACGGACCATTTGGTGCGCTCCGGCGTCACCGGAAACGGCGCGAGGCCGAAATGCGGAATACCGGCTTCGTTGGCGACATTGGAGACTGCAATCGTCGACGGCGTGGTCGACGATCCCATGATGATGTCGGCCTTGGATTCCGTGACAAAGCGGCGGGCATTGGTCGTGGCAGTGGTCGGATCGCCGCCATCGTCGAGAACGATGACTTTGAGCGGCACGCCGGCGATTTCTTTCGGCACGAAATCGAGCGCGTTGCGCTCGGGAACGCCGAGTGCGGCCGCTGGGCCTGTGGTGGTAATCGAGATGCCGATGGTGATTTCGCTGGTTTGCGCGGCGGCAGGAACGGCCTGCAGCGCGAATGCGGCGGCGGCAATGAGAAGCATCTTGTTCATCAATTTCCTCCCTTTAACTGTTTTGATCTTATCGCTTTGCCCGGATTGATCGAGCCTATCCACTCATGAACTTTTGGATCATTTCCTGCGGAAACGGCGCCGATTTCAGACGAGCGGGATCGTCGGGATGATGCCCGACCAGGACCCTTGTCTCGAACGCCTCGATCGCCAGCGCATCGGTCTTGAACACCTTGTGGGTGACCTCGAAGCTCGAACGCTTGATGCTCTCGATCCGGCTCTCGATCGTGATCCAGTCGCCGTGGGTCGAGGCGATATAGAATTTAGCCCGTGTGTCCACCATGGGGATACCGACCATGCCATATTTCCTGACAATATCCTGTTTGGAGAACCCGGCCGCCTCGAACATGATCGAGGTCGAGTTGTCGAACATTTCGAAATAGCGCGGGTAATAGACGATATTGGCGGGGTCGCAGTCGCCCCACTGGATCTGCACGTCGCGCCGGTGAACGAACATTTGGGATCGCCCTACTTCGGCGCCATGCGCAGCGAGGCGTCCAGCCGCACCACCTCGCCGTTGAGATAGGGGTTGTCGACCATCTGCATCACCAGCGAGGCAAATTCCCTGGGATCGCCGAGGCGGCGCGGAAAGGGAATGGCCGCGGCGAGCGAATCCTGCGCCTCCTGCGGCAGCATGGCCAAGAGCGGCGTCAGAAACAGTCCCGGCGCGATCGCCAGCACGCGAATTCCGAATTGCGCCAATTCGCGCGCGATCGGCAGCGTCATCGCAACGATGCCGCCTTTGGACGCCGAGTAGGCGGATTGCCCGATCTGGCCGTCATAGGCGGCAACCGAGGCGGTCGAGACCACCACGCCGCGCTCGCCGGTCGCAAGCGGTTCCAGTTTCGACATTTCGGTCGTCGCCAGCCGCAACATGTTGAACGAGCCGATCAGGTTGACCTTGATCACGCGGTCGAAATCCGCAAGCGGCATCGCGCCTTCGCGGCCGACCACGCGCTTGGCGACGCCGATGCCGGCGCAATTGATCAGGACCCGCGCCGGACCATGGGCCTTCGCCGCGGCCGCAATTGCTGCTTCCGCCGACGCCGCGTCGGCGACGTCGCACGTCACTGCGACGCCACCAATCTCGGCGGCGACGGTTTCCGCCAACTTGGTATTGAGGTCGCACACGGCAACCTTGGCGCCCTCTTTGGCGAGCCGGCGCGCGGTCGCGGCGCCCAACCCCGATGCACCGCCGGTCACGATCGCGGCCTGATCCTTCAACTGCATGCTATCCTCCTGAACACTGGTTCTTTGGCGTTATCACGTTGGCGGCGAACGGAGTCGAATAAAGCGTCTCAACCAAACGGCTGCGGTGATCGAGCACCGCACGCTGGTTGATCGACCCCTTGTCGGTGACTTCGCCGCGATCGATCGAGAGCGGCATGTCGAGCAGCAGCGCCCGGGTGACCTTCGTCGAGGAACCGGTCGCGGCCGATTGAAATGCGGAAAATCGTTGCCGGAAGGCGTTGCGAACCTGTTCGTCGCGGGCGCACGCGGCGATATCGCTGGATGACAGCGCCGGATTGATCAGGCGACAGCCGTCGATATCGAGCACGACCACCGCCGTAATTTCGTCGCGGTTGATGCCGGCAATGACGACGTCGCGCACCAGCGGCGCACAGGCGGCAGTGAAACGGGCGCGCAGCGGACCGACGCTGACCCAGGTTCCGCTTGCGAGTTTGAAATCTTCGGCAATGCGGCCATCGAAATCCAACCCGGCGGCAAGATCAGCGGCATCGGCGGGCTTGGCGGCATCGCCGAATTTATAAAAACCCTCTTCGTCGAAGGCAGCCGCGGTGAGTTGCGGCTCGCGCCAATAACCCGGCGTGACGTTCGGCCCCTTGGCGCGAAGCTCGAGCTTGCCATTGCGCGGCACGAGCTTGACTTCGTTGCCGAGCACCGGAAGCCCGATATGGCCTGAGCGGCTGGTCTCCGGCGTCGCCAAGAGGCACAGCGGCGCGGTCTCGGTCGCGCCCAACCCCGTCAGCATCGGCACGCGAAATCCGGTCTCCTGAACCGACAACTCATCAAGGCTGTTCCAGATATAGGGCGACATTGCCGCGCCGGAAAAGAACATCGCTTGCAGCTTGTCGAAAAACATGTGCCGCAAATGCGCGTCGTCGCGCAGATACGGCAGCAGCGATTCGTAGCCTTTTGGAACGTTGAAGTAGACCGTCGGCGATATCTCGCGGAGATTACGCACGGTCTCCTCGATGCCGCCGGGCATCGGTTTTCCCGCGTCGAGATACATCGTGCCGCCGTTGAACAGCACAAGCCCGAGATTGTGGTTGCCGCCAAAGGTGTGATTCCACGGCAGCCAGTCGATGATCACCGGCGGCTCGTCCTTCAGGAAAGCCATGGTCTCCCGGATCATCACCTGATTGACGCAAAGCATCCGTTGCGTATTGACGACCGCCTTGGGATTTCCGGTTGAGCCCGACGTCAGCAGGAATTTGGCGATGGTGTCCGGGCCGATCGCCTCATGTGCCGCATCGAGGGCGGGGTCGAGCGGCGTCGCCATCACATCGGCGAGCTTCGTTACCGCGCGGCCAGATAACACGCCGCGGGAGACGACGATCTCGACGTCGGCGGAAACGTTAGCCTCAAGCGCGGCTGCGAATTGATCGGCGTCATCGACAAAGACAAGTCCCGGCGTCAGGAGCTTCATCAGGTAGACGAGCTTGCCGTAGTCTTTCGAGATCAGCGAATAGGCCGGCGACACCGGACAGAACGGCACACCCGCAAGCATGGCGCCGAACGCAACCAGCGCGTGGTCGATCGAATTGCCGGAAAGGATAACGATCGGTCTTTCGGCCGAAAGACCACGCGCCAGCAAGGACGAAGCGATGTGACGGCTCAGCCGGAGCAATTCGGCGTAAGTGACCTTGCGCCAGCCGCCGCCCGCTTCGCGCTCCGCCAGGAAAAGACGGTCAGGCGCAACGGTCGCCCAGTAGCGCAGGGAATCTGTCAGCCGGTCTGGATAGGCCGGGAGCGGTTGATCCGGCCTGAGATAAATCGTGCCGTCGGCGCCGCGATCGATCGTGACCTTCGGATCGCCGAACGAAATCGGCCGCAACGGATGCGAGCTGCCGACCGGTGACGGCAGGGCGTCGTTCGCGTGCAAGGACAGGTCGGCTCTCGCGCTCATATCCGATGTCCGCCTCCCTAATAGTTATGTTTTATAACTAATTTGGGTGGAGTCAACAATTCCGCGGTTCGACCTTCGGGGGCGGTGGCACTTTTACCCTCTCCCACTGTAGGAGAGGGTAAAAAGGTCACAACACCTGGTGTACATCGATCACGACGCGGTCGGCGTGGCGTGCGGCGGAGGCGACGAACAGGCTTTGCATCAGCCAGCGGTACTTCGCAGCTCCGGTTTCGAACCTCGGCATGGTGCGAAAATAGATCAGCGCGGGATCGACCGCCTCGCCGCGATTGAGCTTTTTCACCAGATCGATCGGGCCGCAGCGGATGCCCCGGTTTTCGACGTAGATCACCGCACCGTCATCGGCACGAAGCGCGTATTTCGCCTCGAGATCGATCGAGGAGT
Source organism: uncultured Alphaproteobacteria bacterium (assembly GCA_963775545.1). Taxonomy (GTDB): domain Bacteria; phylum Pseudomonadota; class Alphaproteobacteria; order Rhizobiales; family Xanthobacteraceae; genus Bradyrhizobium. Next base: position 206,152 of record CAVZJE010000006.1, on the reverse strand, counting down.
CCGGACGGACGATCTGGAAATCCGCGCCGAACGCGAGGACCTTGCCGTTGATGTCCTTGCCCCTCACCTCGCCGCCAACAATCGGAATGATGCGGCGCTCGCCGGTGCCGATCTCGCCGGCCGAGGTGACGGCGCCGATGCGCGCCGTGATGGTGAAGACGTATCGGGTCGCAAGCGCAGGTTCCATCGAACTAACCCCATTTTCAACCTCGTGCCCCCATCCTTCGAGACGCATCGCGGATGCGATGCTCCTCAGGATGAGGTCCTCATGGTGAGGAGCGCGGCGAGACAACGCCGCGCGTCTCGAACCATGGAGCAAACTCAGCGAGTCATCATGTGCTGCGGCAACCACGTCGCCAGCAGCGGGAACGCAATCAGAATGATCAGACGAATGATATCGGTGAGAACGAAGGGGATCACCCCCTTGAAGATCGTCGTGAAGGAAACGTCCTTGATCACGCTCTTGATGACAAAGACATTCATGCCGACCGGCGGATGAATGAGCCCGAGCTCGACCGTCATCACGATAATGATACCGAACCAGATCGGATCGAAGCCGAGATGCGAGACGACGGGAAAGATGATCGGCACGGTGAGGATGATCATGGCCATCGCGTCCATCAGGCAACCGAGCACCAGATACATCACCATGATGACCGCGAGCACGCCATAGCTGCCGAGGCCGAGCCCGGTGAGGAACTCCGTCACCTTTTGCGGCGTCTGCGTCACCGTGAGGAAATAGCCGAAAATCAAGGCGCCGATCAGCACCGTGAACACGGCCGCCGCCGTCCGCGTCGCCTGCAGCAGCGAAGCCAGAATCTTTTCCTTGTCGAGCCTGCCGGTTAAAACACCGATCAGGAACGCGCCGGTGGCGCCGACGCCGCCGGCTTCCGTGGGCGTAAAGCGCGGCAGATAAGGCAGGCCGTAGAGGCCGCCGATGACAAAAATAAACAGCAGGACCGGCGCCCAGATATCCCTAAGCGCGGCAAAACTCTCGCGCCAGGACGTCTGTGTGCCCTTCGGCAGGAAGCCCGGCCTCAGATAGCCGATCAGGCCGATGGTGATCATGTACATGGTCATCGCCAGCAGGCCGGGGATGATGCCGGCGATGAACAGCTTGCCGATGTCCTGTTCGGTGATGATGCCGTAGACCGCGAGCACCGTCGAAGGCGGCAACATCGCACCCAACGTGCCGCCGGCGGCGATCACCCCGGTCGCGAAAGATTGCGGATAGCCGAAGCGGCGCATTTCCGGATAGGCCACCGCGGAGAACGTCGCGGCGGTCGCGACCGACGAGCCGCAGATCGCGGCAAAGCCGCCGCAGGCCGCAACCGTTGCAATCCCGAGGCCACCGCGCAAATGCCCGACAAAGCCATTGGCGGCACGAAACAGGTCGCGGCTCATGCCGGAATGGCTAACAAAAGTTCCCATCAGCAGGAACATTGGAATCACGCCGAACGTATAGTCGGTCACCGTGCGCATCGAAGTCTGGCCGACCAGCTTGAGCGCCGGCGTGCCGCCGACCAGGTAACCGAAGCCGGAGACGCCGACGAGACCCATCGCCATGCCGACCGGCACGCGGAGCACCATCAGCACAAACAGCGCGACGAAGCCAAGGATGGCGACGGCATCGGTACTCATGCCGCGCTCACTCCGTGCTCTTGAATTTGGGGTCGTGCATGTCTTCCGGATGGAAGATCAACCGATAGGTGCGGATCGCTATCAGAAGCACCGCTGAGACATCGCCGATCCATGCCACAGCGAAGAACGGCCAGGTCGGCATATGCAAGTCGAAGGTCGCGACGTGATCGTTGTAGGTGCCGCGCACCTTGTCGAACAGGGTCCAGGTCTGCACCGTCACCACGAACAACAGCACGAGTGTCGCGAATACGTCGATCATGCGCTGATATTTCGGGCCGACATTACCCCAGATGAGATCGACGGTGATGTGAGTGCCGCGATAGCTGGTGGCGGCAATGCCCCAGAAAATCAGGATACCCAGCAGCATGCGCCCGATATCGAACGAATCCGGGATCGCGTAGCTGAAGATATTGCGCAACAGCACCGCAACGAAGATATTGACGGCGACAATGCCGACAAAGCCGGCCGCAACCCATTCGATCGTGTCGATGAAACGATCCATGGCACTGCGCGTCATTTCCGCTCCACGTGAGTCTTCGCGATGGCTGGGTCGGCGGAAGCGATTAGCTGCCGCGCCCCGATGCGAGGGCCGCTTACGGCGCCAGGGCGTTGTACTTGGCCAAGGAGGCCCGCAGCTCGGAAAGCGCGGCATCGGGATCGGTGCCGGTCTTGCGCACGCTATCGCTCCAGGTCTTGACCAGCGGCTCGGCGGCTTTCTTCCACAGCGCGGTCTGTTCCGGCGTGAGCGAATAGACTTCCTGACCGGGCTCCGCCTTCACCTTGTCGAGGCCCGCGTCTTCGAACTTGCCCCAGGGTTCGCCGATGCGCCCCGCAGCCTCGGTGTTACAGTTGTCGTCGATCGCCTTCTTCTGCCGGTCCGACATTTCGTTGTATTTGTCCTTGTTCATGACAAGGACGAAGGTGGTGACATAGAGCGGCGCGTCCATCTGGAATTTCGTCACCTTGTCGATGCCGAACAGCACCAGCGAGCCCCATGGGAAGGTGACCGCGTCCGCCACGCCGCGCTCGATGATGTCGCGGACTTCTGGCGCGGAGGACTGGACGTTGGTGCCGCCAAGCAGCGTGACAAAATTCGCGATCGTCGCGTCTGCGGGGCGGATCTTCATGCCCTTGATATCGTCCGGGACGACGATCTTCTTGGTGCGGGAATGAAACGAGGAGGGTGCATGAATGAAGGCGAGGCAGAACTTGACGTCCTTCATCTCCTTGCCGGCATATTTGCGATACCAGTCGTCCAGGCCCATCGAGCCGCCCTTGGCAGCCGACATCAGGAACGGCAGTTCGCCGGCGCTGATGATCGGGAAACGGCCGGGCTGATAGCCGGGGTTGACGTAGGTAACGTCGGCGATGCCGTCACGCGCCATGTCGTAATGGTCGAAGGCCTTGCCAAGCTGCTGCGCCGGATAGACGTGGTATTTGATGGTGCCGCCGGAGGCCTTCTCGACCGCGGCGCCCCAATCCTCCAGCGACTTTTGCAGCGGATGCGACGCGGGGACCCAGTGCGATATCTTCAGCTCGAAGGTCTTTTCCTGCGCCATCGCGGGCGAGGCGAGGGCTGCAAGCCACAATGCGAGCAGGGCCTTTTTCATCGATCACTCCCTTTGGATAAAGGCAGGCTTTAACCAGCCGCTCTTTTTATTTAACATGTTATAGATGGTTTCGTTTCGGTTTCAAGACGAGGCGATGGCGGCCCAAATATTCCGTGCGATATGCGAACACCAACTGCCCGCAGCGTCTTCGCACGACATCCGAATGAGCTGCCGTCCTGTGCTTTTCCAAAACTGTTATATGATATAACTACCAGTGTCTAAGGGCGGCGGCCACTGTTGCCAACTTATACTATCGGGGAGGAGGAACGAAGTTGCGGACCAAAGTCGCGATCATTGGCGCGGGGCCAGCCGGTCTGCTGCTTGGGCAGTTGCTGCACACTTACGGCATCGACAACGTGATCCTGGAGCGTCACACGCCAGAATACGTGTTGGGGCGTATTCGTGCCGGCCTTCTTGAAGAAGGCACCGTCGCGCTGCTCGACGAACTCGGCGCCGGCGAGCGCGCGCATCACGAAGGCCTGGTTCACCAAGGCATCGAACTTGCCTTTGGCGGGGAGCGCCACCGCATCGATCTGCACGGGGCCACCGGCAAGACGGTGATGATTTACGGCCAGACCGAAGTGACGCTCGACCTGATGAACGCGCGGCGCGCCGCGGGCTTGACCAGCGTTTACGAAGCCGAACATGTCAATCCGATCGATTTCGACACTGATCGCCCCCGCCTCTCCTATGTGAAGGACGGCGTCACGCACGAAATCGACTGCGACTTCATCGCCGGGTGCGACGGTTTTCACGGTATCAGCCGCGCCAGCATCAAACCTGCCGCGATCGAGACCTTTGAGCGGGTGTACCCGTTCGGCTGGCTCGGCATTCTCGCCGAAACACCGCCCGTCAGCCATGAACTGATCTATTCCAACCATGCGCGGGGATTTGCGCTCTGCACGATGCGTTCGACGAAGCGCAGCCGCTATTACGTGCAATGCCCGCTCGACGATCACATCGACCAATGGCCGGACGACCGCTTCTGGGACGAACTCAAGAGACGCCTCGATCAGAAGGCGGCGGACGAACTTATCACCGGCCCCTCGATTGAGAAGAGCATCGCGCCGTTGCGCAGCTTCGTTGCCGAACCGATGCGGTTCGGACGGATGTTTTTGGCCGGCGACGCCGCCCACATCGTGCCGCCGACCGGCGCCAAGGGGCTGAACCTCGCGGCCTCCGATGCGCATTACCTCGCGCTGGCGTTTCGCGAGTATTACGACGAGAAATCCTCTGCTGCCATCGACGCCTATTCCGCCAAGGCGCTGTCGCGGGTCTGGAAGGCCGTGCGCTTCTCCTGGTGGATGACGTCAATGTTGCACAAATTTCCCGACAATGGCGACTTCGGCGCGCGGATTCAGCTCGCCGAGCTCGATTACGTCGTGAATTCGAAGGCCGCCGCCGCTTCGCTGGCCGAAAATTATGTCGGGCTGCCGTACTAGGCGAAACCGTTTCAAACATCGGCGCAAATTCTGTTTGAAACTTTGTAGGTGGTGATTTTCGTCCCTCACCGGTCTTCAATGGCGGCTCAGCAGAACGCGAGCCCCCCATGACGCCGTCCGATATTCCCGAAGGTTTCGAACGCCAAAGCCGGCCTAGCCCCCTCACCGATCCCTGGGAGCCGATCTATTCGAGGCAAACGCCTGATGCGATTATCCTGGGACTTCGGCTGACGACGGCGCACACCAACGCGCGCGGCTTCGTCCATGGCGGGTTGATTGCTGCGCTGACCGACAAAGCCATGGGCCATAGCTGCGGCCACAAGATGCGTGGCGCTCATTCTCTGGTGACGGTCAGCATGTCGATCGATTTCATCAGCAGCGCCCAGATCGGCCAGTGGCTGGTGGTCGAGAGCGAGGTGATCAAAACCGGCGGTACGCTTTGTTTCGCGCAATGCCGTGTCACCGCCGACGGTGAGTTGATCGCGCGCGCCAACGCGACATTCCGCGTCGTGAAGAAAGACCCGCAAGGTTAGCCGAACTGCCAGTCGCTGATTTCGATCACGAGATCGATGAAGGTGCGCACCTTCGCCGATAACAGCCGCGAGGTCGGATAGACGATATGGATCGGCAGCGGCGGTGGCCCGAATTTAGTCAGCACGACCTTGAGCCGGTCGCGCTTGATCGCCTCCGCCGCCTGATAGGCCAGCACCCGCGTCAGCCCGCCGCCCGCTTCCGCATACTGGATCGCCGCGTCGGCGCTGTTGGTCGACAGGCGTGGCGCATAATTCAAACGGATCTCGTTTCCGCCCTCGACAAAATTCCAATCGGTCGAAGCGGAGTTCGCGCCGAACTGGATGGTGTCGTGCGCGGCAATATCTTGAGGCCTCCTGGGCTCGCCGCGAGATTTCAGATATCCGGGCGAAGCAACCACGATCCGGCGCATGTCGCCGACATGGCGGGCTACCAGGGAGGAATTGGCGAGGTGACCGATCCGGACCGCGAGATCGACCCCCTCCTCGACCAGATTGATCATGCGGTCTTCCAGCCTCAATTCCGCAGACACCTCGCGATGGCGCTTGAGATAGGCGTTCATCACTGGACTGACGTGAAGCCGGCCGAAACCGACCGGCGCGGAGATCACGAGCCGTCCGCTCGGGCGGGCACGCTCGCCCTCGGCCGCAATCTCGGCCTCCTCGACATCGGCGAGAATGCGCCTGGCGCGTTCGAGATAGCGCGTGCCCGCATCGGTCAGCGTCACCGACCGCGTCGTCCGCTGCAACAAGCGTGCGCCTAGACGCTCTTCCAGCGCCGCAATCAGCCGCGTCACGCCGGAGGGCGAAAGCCCAAGCTTGCGCGCGGCCGGCGCGAACCCCTTCAGATCCGCGACCGTTACAAAGGCCTGCATGGCATCGAGGCGGTCCATGGCATTATTTCATATATTGCAATTATCTGATGTCAATCTCGGAGATTGTTTTAAGGAAGGAGTATGATCAATTCAGCTGGACGATCGAGGCAGAATGACCCAGGAGAGTTCCGATGTCAGACAGCCGGCTTTATTCCAGCGACGTCGCGTTTACCCCGGCCGTGAAGGCCATCCAGTCCCGCAAAGGCTCGCGGATGGCGTATGCCCATGTCGAAGACCGTGGCGGGTGGCGCACCGAGATCGATGAAGGGCTGGCCGCATTTCTGGCCGAGGCCAACAGCTTCTATTTTGCGACCGCCTCTGCCGACGGCCAGCCCTATATCCAGCATCGGGGCGGACCGAAGGGCTTTCTCAAAGTTCTCGACAAGAACACGCTGGCTTTTGCCGATTACAGCGGCAACCGGCAATACATCACGCAAGGCAATCTATCCGAAAACCCGAAGACCTATATCTTCGTGATGGACTATGCCCATCGCCGGAGGGTGAAGCTGTGGGGCGAGGCCCGCGTGGTCGAGGACGACGATGCGTTGCTGCAATCGCTGATGCCGAAGGGCTATAAAGCGCGCCCTGAGCAGGCGATCCTGTTTCGGATTGAGACGTGGGACACCAATTGCCCGCAGCATATTCCGCAGAAATTCGATGCGGCCGACGTGGCGGCAGCGCTCGCCTCACGCGATGCGCGCATTGCGGAACTTGAGGCCGAGTTGGCTGCCTTGAAGGCGGAGCCTGCGTCCGAAAGCCATGCCGAAACTCAGGCCGCCTCCAGCAGCGGCGTCCAGGCGAACTCCGGATAATATCGTCCCATCATCCGGTCGACATAAGCGACGAGGTTGCTGAACTGCTCGGCGCGCTCGCGCAAAGGCGATGCGAAGAACGGCGTGAGGATTCCGACAGCCATCCCGAACGCCGTTGCGTCCGCGCCGCAAGGCGTATCGCCCATCAAATAAGGCTTGTCGCCAAGCTGCACCGACAGCGAAAGCAGCGAGCGGACCGCAAGGTCGACATCCTCGTCCGGCGCATGACGGCCAAGGCCGCTGATGAGATAATTTTCCGCGACGCGAAACTGCGCGTCCTCGCGAAGTTTTTCGCGCATATGCGACGGCGCGCTATCGAAGAAATGCGCCGGTCCCTTGACGAAATTCTCAGGATTCACCCAGCGTGCGCCGACCAGCGCCCAGTACATATGATGCTCGATCATGCGTTCGAACGCCCAGGCTTGCGCGCGCTGCTGCAAATTCAGCGGCGCGTCGAAATCGAAGCCGTATTTGCCCTCGATGTGCGCGCGGATGAAGGTGGAATCGGCAATCGCCTCGGCATCGTCCTCGATGTAAGGCAATTGCCCCTTGGGGGAGGCGGTCGGCCTAGCTTTTTCCTTCCCGTAGGCAAGGCCAGCCATCCTGAGCTGAACTTCCGTCTTGGTCACGAACGGACTGATCTCCGGCAGGCCGAAACCGGGGCCAAAGCCATACAGCTTGATCAATGAAGCACTCCCTTTTTCCTGAGAAGGCGCTTCAGATTAGCCATTCCCTGCTGCCACCGTGGTGTCAGCAGTGGTGAGATCGTGGTCCAGAGGTCGAGGCCGTAAAGTATGATCATGGGACAAACCCCTCTCGATTTGAGTGTTGTCACCGTTATACTTGCCACCTGCTGCCAACATGGTGTCAGCATCCAACAGCCCGCTCGAAAAAGATGTGAGACCTTCCCATGCGTCGTGCCGATCGTCTGTTCCAGATCATTCAGGTGCTCCGGCGCACCCGCAAACCCATGACTGCGGATGCCATCGCGGCCGAGCTCGAAACCTCCAAGCGCACGATCTACCGCGACATCGCGACCTTGATGGAGCAGCGCGTGCCGATCCGCGGCGAGGCGGGCATGGGCTATATCCTGGAAAAGGGTTTCGACCTGCCGCCCTTGATGCTCACACCCGAGGAGATCGAGGCTGCGGTGCTTGGCGCGCAATGGGTTGCGGGGCATGCGGATGAGTTGCTGTCGCGCGCCGCGGCCGATCTGATCGCCAAGATCGCCGAAACCGTGCCCGAGCGGTTGCGGCCGTTCGTGCTTGAACCAGCGAGCCGCGCCCGTCCCCTCTGGCGCAAGGAACGCGACTGCATCGACATGGTGCGGACGCGAACGCAGATTCACGAGGGAAGGAAGATCGCTCTTCGCTATCGGGACGAGCACGGGCGCGACAGCGAGCGCACGATCTGGCCGATCGCGATCGGCTATCTGGAAGCGGTGCGGCTGCTCGCCGCATGGTGCGAATTACGCCGCGACTTTCGCAGCTTCCGCACCGACCGCGTCATCGATGCCGTCTATCTCGAGGAGAAATACCCCGAGCGGCGCGACCTGCTCCGGGCGAAATGGCGGCGGAGCCTGGTCTGGGAAGCGCCGAGCGATATTTGATTATGGAAACTCGCCAGCCGCCCACCGCATCCGAGAGCCCGTGCCAATCCTGCGGCGCCTGCTGCGCTTATTCGCGGAACTGGCCGCGTTTTTCGACCGAGGACGATGCCGCACTCGATCTCATTCCGGCAAAATTCGTCAACGAGAAACAATCCGGCATGCGCTGCGATGGCGACCGCTGTTCGGCGCTGGCGGGACAGATCGGCGTAGAGACCTCGTGCACGATCTATGCGGTGCGACCCGAGGTGTGCCGTACCTGTATGCCGGGCGATGCCGAATGCGGCATGGCTCGCCGAAAATGGGGGCTGCCACCGCTGGAGCACGCCGGAGGCTGACGGAAGCGATCTACGCCGTGACAGCCTTGGCGAATTCCGCGAAATCCTCGTCGTCGGGTTCGTCCTCCATCGGCGTCACCGCCGAGAGCGGCTTGGTCGACAACGTGATCGGCTTGCGGTTGCCGTAAGCCGATGATGGCGCGTTTCGCGCCGCCGGCTCGCGGGACAGCCCGTAAAGTGTCGAGCCGACGCGACCGCCAACCTGAACCAAGTCCTGCTCGCTGCAGCTTGCCGCAATCGTCAGCGCCAGCGAATAAAGATGGCTACGGCGATAGCAGAACAGCGCCAGCATGGCCCGGACATCCGGCGAGACGCTGTCCACCAACTGCGGAAGACCGTGTTCGCTCGCACGGTACATTTCGCCGAGCAGTTCGTCCCGGACCGGGCAAAAATCGTTCTCGAAGGCATCGCGGCTTGAAAACATTTGCATATCCCCTGATGCCGAGGATGCAATGCGACTCTCTAACGAAAGGTTAACCACCGCCGTCGGTAGTGTTACGGACAGCTTGATTGAAGGTCGGAAGTCAGGGCCGCCGCTGATGCGAATCAGTTAGCAGCCATGAAGATCGAGAGGCCGAAGTCGGTCAAATGATGCAACGCCTGGTCGACGCCGATCAGCGTCCAGAACCAGGGATGCTGGTTTTCCTGCGTCACGCCGAGCCTTGAAGCAACCAGGCCCTTGCAGCGATCCACCGTGATGTGAATGGCAAAATCGATCAGCGCCACGAACCAGAATCGCGGTGCCACGGCCAGGATCACAGCAAGCGCAACCGCAAAGTGTACGCCGCAATGGGCGAGCAGCGGGAGGAACCAGCCGGTTCGCTGATCCTTGCCGATCGCCATCCAGGATGTTTGCAGGACAAAGTCGGCAATGACGTGCTTGACGGTCAGCAACACCATCCATCCGATCAGCGCACCTACCGGAACCGACGCGGACATGGGAGGAAACGACAAGCGGAAGCCCTCGGGCGTGAATGATGCGGGTAGTTTTCTCGAGGCTTCAACGCGCTTTCTTCTTCAACCCCGACACTTCAGGTCCGGGTTCCCCAATTTATGACATCTCCCGGTTTGGAATGCACCACTGCCGTCTTCGAAAAACACAAAGTGTGGCCGAAGGGCAAATACGGACAATTGGCCCAGGGCTTGCCCGGAATAGCGGGGAAGGACTGACCGGAACAGGGTAAGGTTACCGGGAACGGCAGGTTTGCAATCCTTGGCCCAGCGGATATCATCCAAGTTCATAAAATTATCGTTCTTTTTTAGGCATTTAGGACGTAGAGCGGCGAATTTCGGCGTAGCTAGTGCGGCGAATTTGAAGTTCCTATCAGGGTTGCGGCGGGTTCGTCATAGGAACTTCAAATTCAAGGCCGCACTAGAATCAATAAGTTACTAGAGCTCCTATGATTCCGAAGTTCGCACCAGAGGTTGCCGCGATATCATGCGAACTTCGGAATCGGAGCTCTAGTATCACGAAAGCGCTGCCGGTTGCGGATATGAGCCATGAGCGCTGAAGTCCCAACGCCACCACCCGGCACGCGGCGCTCGCGCCCGTCATTTCTCAACAGCAACCGCAGGCAGGTGATCCTGTTTGCGGTGCTGACGTTGCTGTTGAGCGGCGCAACCGTTTGGGGCGGCCGCGTCTGGCTCAGGGATTCCGAAACGCTGACCTTTGCCGTCGGCGAGGCCAATGGGCCGGAAGCCCGTTTCGCCGCCAAGCTTGCCGCGATGCTCAGGGCCACCTCCTCCCGGCTTCGGCTCAGGATCATTCCCAACGCCGACAACACCAGGGCGCTTACCCAGTTCGACCGGAAACTGGCCGACCTCGCCGTGCTGCGAACCGATGCCAAGATCCCGCCCCGCGCGCGATCAATCGCGATCCTCGAACACGACGTGCTGATGCTGATCAGTCCCGGCGACAAGAAGATCAAATCGCTGGCGGAGTTGAAGAAGAAGAAAATTGCGTTGCTGACGAGTTCCAGCACTAACCTCGCCTTCGTTCGCAAGGTTCTCGAAATTCCCGAAGGATCGGATACCAATGCGCGCCTGCAACTGGCGCCCGCTAATTCGATGATCGACAAGCTGTTCACCTCGGGCGGCTATGGCGCCGTCATCGCGCTCGACCATGCCTCCGCCATCGTCAGAGACAAGAGCTTCGAACAATCTGCCAGACGCGCGCCATTCACGGTGAATGCCCTTGACGAATCGACGGCGTTGACCCGGCGTTATCCCGGCATTTCGGAGGAAACGCTGGCCACAGGCCTCTTGTCCTCGACGCCGCAAATTCCCGACGACGATCTGGATACGGTGGGACTGCACTGGCTGCTCGTCGGTCAGGCCGCCATACCTGCGAACACGGCAGGCGAATTGGCGCGCACGATCTATGAGAATAAGGCGGAGCTCGCGCTCGATGACGGTTTCGCCTCCAAGATCGAACCGGCCGACGTCGACAAGAGCGCCTTTGTCGCGGCCCATCAGGGCGTCGCCGAATACATCAATGACACGTCCAAATCGTTCCTCGAACGCTATAGCGACCTGCTATATCTGGCCGTGGCCGCGCTCGGCGTCATCGGATCGATCTTTGTCGGGCTCTACACCAAGGTCACCCGGGTCGCACCGGAGAAGGCCAGCGAACTCGCAACCGCGATCCTTGATATCGGCGAGCGGATCGCCGAGGCCAAGACGATGGAGGCGCTCGAAGGCCTTCAGGACGAACTCGAAGGCGTGCTGCGCGGCGCGGTGATCGGACTGCGCGACGGCACCATCTCCAGCGACGGCCTGGATACGTTCAAGCTCGGATATGAATTCGTACGCGACGAAATCGGTATGCGGCGCGAGAGCCTGAAGCGGCAGGGTGGACACGACGACAATGTGGTGGTCGTCAAGACCGCACAAAGCGCTTGAGAGGCGACCGGCGCGCTATGTCCAAGCCCTCCGACGTTTCAGCCTTCCAGCAGTTTGTAACGGCCACGGCCACCGGCCGCGATATGACCAAGGCTGCTTATGTTGCGGTCACCTGCGGCGTTGTCGCGATCGTGCTGCTGACAGTCGATCCGGCCTATGCCGCCCTGCACCATGTCATCGACGCGCTGCTCTGGGCCTGTCTCGTCTATTTCGTATTCGAATGGGTCGTCCGGCTACGTCATGCCTTTCGTATCGACCGCCGATGGGCCTACACGTCCTCGTTGCGCGGCATCGTGGATGCCGCCTCCGCGCTCGCCGTCCCTATTGCACTGGCAGCAGACGTAACGCCCAAATCCGCATGGTTGCTCGGCATGTTCTGGGTGCTGAAGGTCGTGCCGGGGATTCGGGGCTTGCGGCAGTTGCGCCGGGTGCTGGTGGTCGAATCCGGACCGCTGTTAAGTGTGCTCGTGATTTTCCTGATGGTCCTCTTCATGGCCTCGGTGGCGGAATTCTTCCTGGAGCGCGATATCCAGCCGGCGAGCTTCGGCAGCATACCGGCGGCTCTATGGTGGGCGGTGGCGACACTCACGACGACCGGCTATGGCGATGTGGTACCGATCACCCCATTGGGGCGGATCATCGCAGCCGCCGTCATGATCTGCGGACTTGGCGTGTTCGGTTTGTGGGCCGGCATCCTCGCCACGGGCTTTGCCGCCGAAACCCGCCGTGACAATTTCCTGCGGACCTGGGAGCACGTGAGCAAGGTGCCGTTCTTCGCTTCGCTCGGACCTGCGGCGATCGCCGACGTCACGCAGATACTGCGGACCATCGATCTTCCACCGCGCACGACCATCATTCGCAAGGGAGAGACCGGCGACTGCATGTATTTCATCGCCAGCGGCGAGGTCGAGGTCGATCTGCCGGGCAAGAAAGTCGCGCTTGGCGAAGGCGCCTTCTTCGGCGAAATGGCGCTGCTCGGCAATAATCTGCGCTCGGCTAATATCACGACGACACGGGTGTCGCAGCTTCTGATGCTCGACCTCGTCGACTTTCGCCTGTTGATGGCGCGGCACCCCGACCTCGCCGATACGATCGATGCCGAAGCGCAACGGCGCGCGCTGGAAAACAAATAGAGCATGGTCCGGACCGGAACGGCCGCATTAGCGCAAAGTGGGAACCGGTTTTCTCTCGCGACAAACGTGTATACGTTTGCGCGGAGATCATGCTCCAAAAAATAACGGAGAAAAGAATGTCGGAAACCGACGCAAGCCCGCCGGTACTCGAACGGCAGGGCACACGCGCTACCATTCGCCTCAATCGGCCAAAACATCTCAACCACTTGCAGGCCGACGATCTCGACGTGTTATTGAGCCTGTTTGCGGAGATCGAGGCCGACGCTGCGCTGCGCGTACTGGTGCTCACGGGGACCGGCCGGGCTTTCAGCGCCGGCTACGATCTCAATTCGGTTGCGGAACGCGCCACCAGCGCGGTGGAACAACGAAGCGCCGGATCCGCCTTTGAGGCTGTGGTTAACCGACTCGAGGATATCGGCATTCCCACCATCTGCCGGCTCAATGGCGGCGTCTATGGCGGCTCGACCGACCTTGCGCTTGCCTGCGATTTCCGCATCGGCACCGACACTAGCGAAATGTTCATGCCGGCGGCGCGGCTCGGTTTGCACTATTACAAGAGCGGCATCGCGCGCTATGTAACGCGGCTCGGACTCGACAACGCCAAGCGGCTGTTTCTGACCGCCGAGAAAATCGGCGCCGCTGAAATGCTGCGGATCGGCTATCTCACCGCGATGGTCCCGCCCGAGGCGCTGGACGAGGAAGTCGACCGGCTTGTGACAACTCTTGCCGGCAATGCACCGGTCGCCATGCGCGGCATGAAGCAGACCATCAACGAGATCGCCCGCGGCGAACTCGATGCAGAAGCGGCCGACCGCCGGCACCGCGACAGCATGCGCGGCGACGAGATCAAGGAAGGCATAAGAGCGTTTTCCGAGAAACGTCCGCCGCGGTTTTAATCCGGACCGGTTTATCGTGCCTTGATTTAATTTATGACGTGAAGCGACCGCGTAAGGTATCCGAGCGGTTGGTCAGAAGCATTGCCTCATCGAGGCAAATGTTACCGCAAGCCCTTTGACATAGCTCAAGGTTCCTTTCGTCGCGAAGCAGAGCTTTTTTGCCAAGGGGCAAAATAGCTTTGGAGACACGCCATGAAAAAGAGACTGGTAACAATTGCAATTGCGAGCACGACCTTCGTGTGCGGGACGTTGCTCTCTTTCGAACCGACAGGGCAACGCGGCGTTTCGCTGTCGATCGAGAACGCGCAGGCACGCGTCGGTCGCCCCTTGACACCCGTCAGCGTCGCGGGCGTCGCGCGTCGACAGTATCGGCGTGGTGCGTACGGCAACGGCTATGGTTATGGCTACGGCGCGGTCGGCGCAGGATTGGCGGTCGGCGCCGCTACGGTAGCGGCTGCGACCTCACCTTGGGCATATCCTTACACCACGGACGAGCACTATGACGCTTATGCCAGCTCGGACCCAACCTACGCCGGCGGCTATTATGCGAGCAGCCCCTGGGGTTACTATGATTGTCGGATTCCCCATCCTTGGGATTGCCAACCTTACTCACATATCGGTTGGTACCACTAGGCTGTCATCGGATTCCCGGAGTGCGGTGGCACTGGTTTCCGCCGCACTGGAATGACTTCATCCGGAAGTGTGATGGAAAGAGGCGGCCGAACGGACGCCGCTTTCCGATTGTCACGATAACAGACTGTCGCACGATCACTCCACAAACGCCGCCGCTTCCGCCACGGCCGCGCGTGACGTGCGATAGCTGTTGACGCGGTGGTCGTTATCGGCAAAGCCGAACGAGATGCCGCACACCACTCGCCGGTTGTCGCCTAGCTTGAAATGACGCCGGATCAGGCCGGACTGATGCGCGAGCGCGGCCTGCGGAATGGTGCCGAGGCCCAGCGCCTGCGCCGCCAGCATGAAATTGCCGACATAGGCGCCGCAATCGATCGCGCCGTAGATACCGAGCGCCTCATCGGTGTGGATAATGGCCACATGCGGCGCGCCGAAGAAATTGAAATTCTCCAGCGCCTGTTTCGCATAGGCCGCCCGATCGCCGCGCGCGATACCAAGCGTGTTGTAGAGCTGAAAGCCGCTTTCGCGACGGCGCTCCAGATAGATGCCGCGATATTCCCGCGGAAACGGAAAGTCGCCGTCGTCTTTGCCGGTGATTGCCGCCGCGTAGATCTCCTTGCGAAATTTTTCGCGCGCCTCACCGCTCGCAATCACGACCTGCCACGGCTGGCTGTTACACCAGGATGCCGTGCGCTGCGCCACTTTGAGAATTCGCTCGATGATCGGGCGTGGCACGGGATCGGGTTTGAAGGCGCGGCAGGAAAAACGCTCGTCAAGCAATTCCTCCAGAATGCCGATACGCTCCTCGGTGCTGTGTCGGCTGCCGGAGGGGTTGCTCGTTGACATGTCTTATCGTCCCTTGGTCGGGATTTGGTTGAACGGCACATCCTTGTCGACGCGGATGTCGCCCGGAAGACCCAGCACGCGCTCGGCGATGATATTGCGCAGGATTTCGTCGGTGCCGCCGGCGATCCGGATTGACGGCGACGAGAGCAGCATGGCTTGAAACTGGCCGGCAGCTTCGGCATTTTCCGGATCGCTCAGCATGCCGCTCGCGCCCTGCAGGTCCATCGCATAGGTCGCGATATCCTGAAGCATCGCGCCCGAGACGAGTTTGCCGATCGAGTTTTCCGGCCCCGGCCGCTCGCCTCTGGACAACGCCGAGATGGTTCGCATGCTGGTGTATTTGAGGCCGCTGTTTTTGACCGCCCAGGACGCGAGCTTCGAGCGCGTGGCGCGATCATCGATCGCAAGCCCGTCTTCGGTCATCAGGTTGCAGCAAAACTCAAACAGTTCGTTGAAGCCGGTAGCCAACCGCGCGCCGATCGACATGCGTTCGTTCATCAATGTGGTCAGCGACACGTTCCAGCCGTCGCCGATCGCGCCCAGCCGTTGCGAGTCGGAAATGCGCAGATCAGTGAAAAACACTTCGTTGAATTCCTGCATGCCGTTGGCCTGCTTGATCGGCCTGACCTCGACGCCGGGATTTTTCATGTCGATGAAGAACATGGTGAGGCCCTTGTGCTTGGGCACGGCCGGATCGGTGCGGGTGATGAGAAGGCCGTAGTCGGCATAGTGCGCGCCCGAGGTCCAGATCTTCTGGCCGTTGATGACCCAGTGATCGCCATCGCGTTCGGCGCGGGTGCGCAAACCCGCGACGTCGGAGCCGCCGGCGGGCTCGGAGAACAACTGGCACCAGATTTCCTCGCCGGAGGCGATCTTCGGCAGATAGCGCCGCTTGTCGGCTTCGCTGCCGAAAGCCATCAGCGTCGGCCCGCACATGCCCTCGCCGATCTGAAACGGACTTGTCAGCTTGAAGTAAATCCCTTCTTCCTGCTGCCAGATCACGCGCTCGACGGGCGAAGCGCCGCGGCCGCCATATTCCTTCGGCCAGTGCAGGCACACCCAGCCGTCTTCGGCCTTCTTCTTTTGCCAGGCCTTGGCGACGTCGACGATGTCGTGCTTTTGCAGCTTGATGCGGCCGAGCGACGCCTTAGCAAGCTCCGCCTCGAACTCGTGGGGCGCATTGGCCTTGATCCAGGCTTTCGCCTCGGCGCGGAAGGCTGCTTCTTGCGGCGTGTCGTCGAAATTCATCGGAGCAATCTCCTTGCCTCGGCCTTTACTTCGCCTCCCCCTGAAAGGGGGAGGCCGGCGCATGGCGCCGGGAGGGGGTCACCTGCGTATCCCGCCCAAGACCCCCTCCCCAACCCTCCCCCTTTCAGGGGGAGGGAGCAGAGAGAGTCCGTCCGCGGTCAGTTTCTCCCCCTGGTCGGGATCTGGTTGAACGGCACATCCTTGTCGACGCGGATATCGCCGGGCAAACCCAGCACGCGCTCGGCGATGATGTTGCGCATGATCTCATCGGTGCCGCCTTCGATACGGGTACCGGGCGCACGCAACAGCATCGCCTGGAACTTGCCGGCGACCTCCGCGTCCTCCGGGCCGGAAAGCACCCCGGCCGCGCCCTGCAAATCCATCGCATAGGCCGAGATGTCCTGGATCATCGATCCCGCGACCAGCTTGCCGATCGAATTCTCCGGCCCCGGCCGCTCGCCCCTCGACAGCGCCGAGATCGCACGCATGTTGGTGTATTTCAGTCCGCTGGCGCGCACCGCCCATTGCGCGAGCTTGGCGCGGACGCTCGCGTCATCGATCGCCGGTCCATCTTCGAGCATCAGGTTGCTGCAAAATTCGAACAGCTCCGGAAAGCCGGTCGCAATGCCGGCGCCAATCGACATCCGTTCGTTCATCAACGTGGTCAGGGAGACGTTCCAGCCGTCGTTGACGGCGCCGAGCCGCTGCGAGTCCGGAATTTTCACGTCGGTAAAATAAACTTCGTTGAAGTCGGAGTTGCCATTGGCCTGCTTGATCGGCCTGATTTCGATGCCGGGGCCCTTCATGCTCAGGAAAAACATGGTGAGCCCCTTGTGCTTGAGCACGGTGGGGTCGGTGCGCGTCAGCAGGATTCCATAATCGGAATAATGCGCGCCGGACGTCCAGATTTTCTGACCGTTGATGATCCAGTCGTCGCCGCGCTTCTCGGCGCGGGTGCGCAAGCCCGCGACGTCGGAGCCGCCGGCGGGTTCTGAAAACAACTGGCACCAGATATCCTCGCCGGAGGCGAGCGGCGGCAGATAACGCCGCTTATGTTCCTCGCCCGCATAGGCCATCATGGTCGGGCCGCACATGCCATGGCCGATGATGAAGGTGAAGGAAAGCTTGCCGAAAGCGCCTTCCTCCTGCTGCCAGATCACGCGCTCGATCGGCGAGGCGCCGCGGCCGCCATATTCCTTCGGCCAATGCAGGCATGCCCAGCCGGCATCCGCCTTTTTCTTCTGCCACGCCTTGGCGACATCGAGCACATTGGCGCCGTTGAGGGCCGTGCGGCCGAGCGAGGACCTTTTCAATTCCTCCTCATATTGCTTCGGCGCGTTCGCGGCGATCCAGGCCTTCGCCTCGGCGCGAAAAGCAGCCTCCTGCGGCGTATCGTCGAAATTCATGTCGTGCTCTTTCCTTCGCGCGTTCCCCGGATGCGGTGCAGCGCTTGCGGTGCGTCGCTGATCCGGGGCCTACAAAAACTCTATGGGTCCCGGCTCTGCGGAGCAGCGTGGAAACGCTGCACCGCGTCCGGGACAAGCCTAAGCCGCATTCCTTTTTCGCATCCGCTCGATCAATGCATCTTCCCAATAGGACAGCGAGCCGAGCGACAGTGCTGTCGCATTCGCGCGCCGGTAATACAGGTGACAGTCGAACTCCCAGGTGAACCCCATACCGCCGTGGACCTGGATGTTGTTCTTGGCGCAATGCTGAAACGCCTGCGTCGCGCTGATCCGCGCGGCTGCCGCGGCTTCCGGCAATTCGCCGGCATTGGTCGAGAGCGCCCAGGCGCCGTAATAGCAGTTGGAGCGCGCCAGCGTCGCCGAGACATACATGTCGGCGAGCATGTGCTTGATCGCTTGGAACGACCCGATCGGCCGGCCGAAGGCGATGCGGTCGAGCGCATAGTCGCGGCCCATCTCGAGCGCACGGTCGGCGCCACCGACTTGCTCAAAGGCGAGCAGCACCGCAGCCCGATCGAGCACCTGCGAAATAATGCTCCAGCCTTCGCCGGAAGCGCCCAGCGGCTCGGCCTTGCAATTTTTGAAGTTGACTTCGGCCTGACCGTGCGACGGATCGATATTCTGCAATACCTTGGCTTCGACGCCGCCGGCCTTCATGTCCACCAGAAACAACGAGATGTCGTTCTCGCGGCCGGTCGAGCCGGTGCGTGCGGCCACGATCGCAAAATCCGCAATCGCGCCGTCGGCAACCGGCTTCTTCACGCCGTCGAGCTTATCGCCCGAAGCAGTTAGCTTGATCGCCTGCGGCGATGGATTGCCCTTGCCTTCGAACAGAGCGAGCGTCCCGATCGCGTCGCCGGACGCGATCACCGGGAGCCATTTCTGTTTCTGCGCCTCGCTTCCCGCGATGAGCAGCGCTTCCGCGGCGAGATAGACGGTTGAGGAAAACGGCACCGGCGCCAGCGCCCGGCCCATTTCTTCCGCAATCACGCAAAGCTCCAGATGACCCGCGCCGGTGCCACCATAGGCCTCCGGAATCGCGACGCCGAGAAACCCCATCTGGGCGAGACCCTTCCACAGATCGCGGTCATAGGGCGCCTTGCCGTCGATGACCGCGCGCACCGCCTTGGGCGGACACTTCTCGGCGAGAAATTTCC
This sequence comes from uncultured Alphaproteobacteria bacterium, assembly GCA_963775545.1. Lineage (GTDB taxonomy): Bacteria > Pseudomonadota > Alphaproteobacteria > Rhizobiales > Xanthobacteraceae > Bradyrhizobium. The sequence continues at coordinate 187,018 of CAVZJE010000006.1, read as the reverse complement.
GCGCGGTGTCGCGCAACTGTTTTTGTTCGTCGGAAAAATCGAAGTTCATGCCGCTACTCTCCAGTGCAAGGCGAATTGTCTCATCATCGTGGCGCCATGCGGATCGCGCCGTCGAGGCGGATGGTTTCGCCATTGAGCATGGCGTTCTCGACGATGTGGACCGCGAGGTTGCCGTATTCGGCGGCATCGCCAAGACGCGCAGGATGCGGCACCTGCGCCCCGAGGCTTTGGCGGGCCTCCTCGCTCAATCCCATCAATAGCGGGGTAAAGAAGAGACCGGGCGCAATGGTATTGACCCGAATCTTGTGCTGGGCGAGATCGCGCGCGGCGGGCAGCGTAAGGCCGACTATCCCACCTTTGGAGGCTGAGTAAGCGATCTGACCGATCTGGCCCTCATAGGCCGCGACGCTTGCGGTATTGATGATGACGCCGCGCTCTTCTCCGACAGGTTGCTCAGTCAGAAGCCGTTCGGCGAACAGCCGAAGCACATTGAAGGTCCCGATCAGATTGACGTTGATAATGCGCGCGAACTTGGCGAGCGGATAGACGCCGTCCTTGCCGACGATGCGCTGCGATCCGCCGATCCCGGCGCAATTCACCAGCACACGCGCAATGCCGTGGGCGCTCTCACCTTTCGCGATCGCGGCCTTGACCTGTTCCTCGTCGGTCACATCGGCCGGGACCGCGATACCTTTAACCTCGGCCGCGACCTTCTCGGCATTCTCCCTGCTTTGATCCAGCACGGCGATTTTGGCGCCTTTGGCGGCCATGGCGCGCGCGGTCGCAGCTCCAAGGCCGGAACCGCCGCCGGTGATCAAGACTGCAACGTCTTTTAATTGCATGGTGGCGTCTCTCCCTAACTTTCTTCGTTCTTGCAGGCACGCTAACCCCATGGCGCGGGCCGCCTCAAGCCTTAATTGCAAGCCTAATTGATTGACTAAATCCGGCCGCGCCATTCTAATTCGTGCCAACAACCAAAAATTCCGCCCAATAAAATATTAGGGAGAGCGCCCATGGCCGAGGCCTATATCGTCGCTGCCGCACGCACCGCCGGTGGCCGCAAGGGAGGTCGTCTTGCGGGCTGGCATCCAGCCGATCTCGCGGCCTCCGTACTCAATGCGCTGGTGGAACGCTCCGGCGCCGCACCGGATCAGGTCGAGGACGTGATCATGGGTTGCGTCATGCAGGTCGGCGAGCAATCCAACAATATCGCGCGCAACGCCATTATGGCGTCTCGCCTGCCGGAGAGCGTGCCTGGCACCTCGATCGACCGGCAATGCGGTTCCTCGCAACAGGCTTTGCACTTCGCGGCCCAAGCCGTGATGTCCGGCAGCATGGACGTCGTGATCGCGGCCGGCGTCGAGGCAATGACGCGGGTGCCGATGGGACTTGCCTCGCAACTGCCGGCAAAGAACGGCTTCGGACATTACAAGAGCCCGAATATCGAACAGCGTTATCCGAACATCGTATTCAGCCAGTTCACCGGCGCGGAATTGATGGCGGAGAAATACGGCCTCTCCAAAAGCGATCTGGATGAATATTCATACAACAGCCACCAGCGGGCGATCGCGGCAACCCAGGGCGGCCTGTTCAAGGACGAAATCGTGCCGCTCCCGATTACGCGCGCCGACGGCTCAAAGGATGTCCACGCGATCGATGAAGGAATTCGTTTCGACGTCAGCCTCGACGGCATCAGAAGCGTCAAGTTGATCGCGGAGAACGGCAAACTGAGCGCCGCCTCGGCCAGCCAGATCTGCGACGGCGCTTCCGGCGTGATGGTGGTCAATGAAAAGGGTTTGAAATCGCTCGGCGTCGCGCCGATGGCGCGGGTGCATCACATGACCATGATGGGCGGTGATCCCGTGATCATGCTGGACGCGCCGCTTCACGCGACGGAACGGGCACTGAAAAAGGCCGGCATGAAGGTCGACGACATCGACCTGTTCGAAGTGAACGAGGCCTTTGCGTCGGTGCCGACTGCGTGGCTCAAGACCACCGGCGCCGACCCGGAGAGGCTCAACGTCCATGGCGGCGCCATCGCGCTTGGTCATCCCCTGGGCAGCTCCGGCACCAAGCTGATGACGACGCTGGTCAACGCGCTCAAGCAGCGCAACAAGCGCTATGGCCTGCAGACCATGTGCGAAGGTGGCGGCATGGCCAATGTGACAATCGTGGAACGGCTGTAGGCGTAACAGAGTAGTAGTTGTCGTCCCGCCAAGCGAGTGAAACGAGCGCGAGCCGGGACCCATAACCAACAACGGCAGCGATTTTGCGAGGAGCCAACTCCGCGCTATCTCTTTAGTGGTGGTTATGGGTTCCCGCTTGCGCGGGAACGACCAGATTGTTGGTGACTACAGTATGCACACCCTCCCCGACATCCCGCTCCCCGCTGGCATCCGCTCACGCTCCATCGACGGCATCAACGGCCTCAGCATGCATGTGCTGGAAGCCGGCTTTGAAAGCAAAGGCCGTCCTTGCGTGTTGCTGTTGCACGGCTTCCCGGAATTGGCTTTCAGTTGGCGCAAGGTGATGCCGGTGCTGGCGCAAGCGGGCTATCACGTGATCGCGCCGGACCAGCGCGGCTATGGCCGCACCACCGGCTGGGATGCGAACTACGACGGCAGCCTCGTGCCGTTCCGCCTGGCAAACCTGGTGCGCGATGCGCTTGGCGTCGTCGCAGCGTTCGGTCATCGCTCCGTGGCTGCCGTGGTTGGACATGATTTCGGCAGTTCGGTCGCAGCCTGGTGCGGCATGATCCGGCCCGACGTATTTCGGTCGGTGGTCTTGATGAGCGCGCCGTTCGCCGGTCCGCCGCAAATGGCCTTCAATACGGCGGCTATACCTTTGCCACCGAAGCGCGTCGATCCGGTGCACCACGAGCTCGCCGCGCTGCCCCGCCCGCGCAAGCATTATCACTGGTACTATTCGACGCGCGAGGCCAACGACGACATGTGGCGCGCGCCGCAAGGCGTGCATGATTTCCTGCGCGCTTATTACCATCACAAGAGCGCAGACTGGAAAGGCAACCGGCCTCATCCGCTCAAATCATGGTCAGCGGACGAACTCGCCATCCTGCCGACCTACTATGTGATGGATCTTGCGAAGACGATGCCAGAGACGGTCGCGGAAGAAATGCCATCGAGGGAAGCGATCGCGGCCAATGCGTGGCTTCCCGACAGCGAACTCGCCGTCTACAGCGCCGAATATCAGCGGACCGGATTTCAAGGCGGCCTGCAATGGTATCGCTGCGGCACGTCGGGCGCGTTCACCGCGGAACTCGAGACCTGGTCGGGCAAGAACATCGACGTGCCCTCCTGCTTCATCTCAGGACGGCAGGACTGGGGGACCTATCAGCGTCCCGGCGTGTTCGAGACGATGCAGAAGGCGGCCTGCACGCGCATGCTCGACGTTCACCTGATCGAAGGCGCCGGGCATTGGGTGCAACAGGAACAGCCCGACGAAGTCGGCCGGCTGCTGCTGCGCTTTTTGAATATGACCGCAGCATAGGCGGATCAGGTTTCCGCCTTCGCTCGAACACAATCTTTCAGAGGAACCTTCGGAAAAAGCCGGCGTTGCCGCTGACGGGTCATGTAACCCGATGTCTAAACTGAAGGAGGGATTATGCAGAAGACAATAACCGGACTACTGGGCGCTGTGGCAGCGCTTGGAGCACTCGGCGTGGCCCAGGCCGCACCGGCGCCGGATCCGAATGATGCTCTGAAGGCGAACTCATTTGCCGAACTGCTGGAACCAATTCCCAACGCGCCAGCGCTCCTGATGGCAATGGATGAAAAACCGGCTGCGGAAAATAACGTCCAGCTGGCTCAGTATTATCACCACCACCATCATCACCACCATCACCGTTATTGGCGGCGGTATCGCCATCATCACCATCACCACCATCACCATTGGCGGTGAACGGCAGCAGCCATCAAACAGGACCCCTTGCGGTCCTGTTTTTTTTGCGATTCCCTTTCGGCGCTATTGCTGGCGCGCTTTCTCCTTCGCCGCCCGGTGCAGGTGCCGGTAGGTCCCGTCAAATACGGTGTCCGTTGCAGAGGTCCATTCGGTCCCGGTGGACAGATTTGGCCGGTTATTATAGATCCGGCGCGACTGAAGCTCGCGCTCGGCAAATTCGTCGTTACTCATGGGCTCAAGTTCGAAATCGGCCTCTTCGGGAATCACGATGATCTGCGCAAAAGGCTCGTTGGGCCTGAAGATATGCGTGCGGCCTTCGGCCGGCGCCTTGAACACGCAGAAGAACATCATCGGCCACCAGTTTCGGATCAAGGCCGGGACTGCGATCGGAACGGTGTCGCTGGAGTCGGTGTAGAAGCGCGGATGCGGTTCGGTGCGGATCGCCAGACCCTTCTCGACCTTGAGATCAAGCAGGATCTGGTAGGTGTAGAATGTGCCGCCGAAATTCCGGAACGGGGGCCATTGCAGACCGCCATCGGGCGGATCGCCCCAATCGCTCTCCAGAACAAGCTGCCCGTCCTTTGTACTGACATGCAGTTCGTTGTCGTAGGGATAGAACAGTTCGATCCCATATTGAGCACCTTCCGAAAACGGAACGCAGTGCCACACCTGCTCGCGCGAACCATCCGCGCGCGGCTCGCGCTTTCCGGCCCATCCTGGAATTTCAAGTTTGGTCCGGCGCGGCGCCAGCCGCGGATCGTTCAGGCGATATTTGACCTTTCCCATGAGGACTCCCCAACGAATGTGTCACGGAAAGCCGAACGAGTACGAGCCGCGACAGTTCCCTGAGAAAGCAGCCGTTGCGTGGAACCAGTCAATTTGACCTTCGAAAGGGTAGCCGCTATACCAATTTAGAATAGTTCTAAATCAAGTCAAAGGTCATACCGTGAAGAAATTTGCCGATTTGACCGAGCGTGAAGTGCTGGCGGTCGCGATATCAGCGGAAGAGGAAGACAGCCGCATTTATATGAGCTTCGCTGAAGACCTAGCGGAGCGCTATCCGGAATCGGCCAAGGTATTCGAGGAGATGGCCGAAGAGGAAAAAGACCATCGCCACCGTTTGCTGGAGATTTACGAGAAGCGCTTCGGCCAACATCTGCCACCGATCCGGCGCGACAACGTCAAAGGCTTTTTGCGCCGCCGCCCAATCTGGCTGACCAAGAACCTGTCGCTCGACGCCATCCGCAAGGAAGCGGCAACGATGGAGTTCGAAGCGGAGCGTTTCTACATCCGCGCCGCGGAGCAGACCCAGGACGTCGGCGTTCGCCGGCTGCTCGCCGATCTGGCGGAAGCGGAAAAAGGCCACGAGCACGTCGCCGCCAAATTGACCGATGAAATTCTGACCCCCAATGTGCGCGCCGAAGAAGAAAAGACGCGTCGTCGGGTGTTCGTGCTGCAATACGTCCAGCCCGGCCTTGCCGGATTGATGGATGGATCGGTCTCGACGCTGGCGCCTTTGTTTGCCGCAGCCTTCGCCACGCATCACAACTGGCAGACCTTTCTGGTTGGTCTTGCCGCTTCGATCGGCGCCGGCATCAGCATGGGCTTTGCGGAAGCGCTGTCCGACGACGGTTCGCTGACGGGACGTGGCTCGCCCTGGCTACGCGGCGCGGCAAGCGGCGTGATGACGGCGCTCGGCGGGCTTGGTCACACCATGCCTTATCTGGTGCCGGATTCCTGGGCCAACGCCTTCTGGATTGCGACCGCCATCGCCGGCGTCGTGGTGTTCTTCGAACTCTGGGCGATCGCCTATATCCGCGCGCGTTACATGGACACGCCTTTCTTGCACGCCGTATTCCAGATCGTGCTTGGCGGCGTCATCGTGCTTGGCGTCGGTATTCTCATCGGCGCGTCATAGGAATTTACGCGCGGAGCGAACCCACCCCCACGACTATAGTTGGTCGCCCGCATGGATGAAACAATCTGTTAGATGAGAAGTGAAGGCATGACTGACCGTTTGCAATATGGAGCGACCGCGAAGACATTTCACTGGCTGATCGTTGCCTTGCTCGTCGTGCAATATCCGATCGGATGGCTGATGCCGGACATTCATCGCGGCGACAAACCTGGCGCTCCCATGACATTTCATGTCTCGTTCGGGATCGTCATCCTTACCCTCATCGTTCTTCGCTTTGTCTGGCGGTTGACCCACCCGGTCGCACCGGAAAGCTCGCTGCCGCCATGGCAGCGGCTGTCGTCAGAGTTCTTGCACTGGATGCTTTATGGACTGGTGCTGGCGACCACCATCACGGGCTGGCTGTTCGCATCATTCCGCGGCTGGCCGTTATCTTTCTTCTATCTCGTGCCGCTGCCAATGCTCGCCTCCGACAACGCGGCGGCCGGAAAATTCATCGATGGCTGGCATCAGGCGGCGGAATGGACGCTCCTTGCCTTCATCGGCGTCCATGTGGCGGCCGCCATGGCCCATATCTTCATCTATCGCGATCGCATCATGCAGCGGATGTTGCCGCGATAACGGCAAAATCGTAATGGAGCTTTGTGAAGCAAGCCTGCCGAGGGCAGCTCAATTCATCCAGCGTTCGGCGCGCTATGCCGCGACCAACTCACCGGCCTCGGCCATGCCGACCGCGCGTTCGCCGAGCAAAAGCTCGGCAATGGCGCGCTGCTTGCCGTCGCCAGCCAACCGGAACGGATCGCCGGCCGAAAGCCGGTGATCGACCACAAGCCGCGACAACAGCAATCGCCGCGCATCGCCGCGCATGTCATGGATACGTGCGGCTTCCCATGCCAGCGCGACCGCGCTCCCCGCATGATAAAGCAGGCTGGTGGCGCGCCGTGCTTCGCTCTCGTTTTCGCTGCGGCCAGCGATCTTGCGCGCAAACTCGATGGCCGAATCGACAAGGCCACGTAGCCGGTCGCGGAAAGCGCTCGGTATGCTGGCGCTGTCATCGATCCTGGCATGCAGATCGGCCGCAAGCGCGGCATCCGCGCCGTGGCGGCCGACCGCCCGCGTCAACGCATCGATCGCGACAATATTGCCGGTGCCTTCCCAGATCGAACCGAGATGCGCGTCGCGCAACAGTCTGGCGGTGGCGAACTCCTCAATGTAACCGATGCCGCCGCGCATCTCCATGGCGTCGCCGCAGACCTTGCGGGCGTCACGCGTGGCGCGAAACTTCAGCGTCGGCGTCAGGATGCGCAACAACGCCGCGGCGTCCTGGCTGCCGGCTTCGGCACGATCGAGCGCGTCGGCCGTGATAAAGCTCATCGACAGCGCCTGCTCGGTCGCAAGCATGATCTTCATCAATTGCCGCCGCGCCAACGGCAAATCGATGATGCGGCTGCCGAACACCACACGGTTTTTGGCGACCGTCATCGCGTCGTGATAGGCGCGCCGCATCAGGGCGGTGGATTTGACGCCGTTAGAGAGCCGCGACGAGTTGACCATCTCGGCCATCTGCACGAAGCCGCGATCGAGTTTGCCGACGGCATAGCCGATCGCACCTTCGAGCTTGATTTCACCTGACGCCATCGAGCGGGTGCCGAGCTTGTCCTTCAGCCGCACGATCCGGTAGTGATTGGGCGAGCCGTCATCGAGCGTCCGCGGCATCAGGAACAAGCCGACGCCGCGGGTACCGGGACCGGCGCCTTCGGGCCGCGCGAGCAGCATCACGACTTTGGCGTCCGCATTCGAACAGAACCATTTCTCGCCATAAAGCCGCCAGTGATCGCCCTCCTCGACCGCAATCGTGGTCAGCGAGCCGACGTCGGAGCCGCCTTCCTTTTCGGTCATGAACTGGCCGCCCTGAGTCAGCTTGTTCATGTCGGTTTGCGTGAGGCCGTCGAGATATTTTTCCTTCAACGCCGCGCTGCCAAAATTCGCCAGCAGCTTGGCGCAGCCATCGGTAACATTGATCGGGCAGCCGAGGCCGAACTCGGCCTGATTGAACAGAAACGTAAAGGCGTGCTTGGCGACGACGGGATATTTATCGGGCCAGCCCATGATGCCCTTGCGAAGTGACATCGCATGAATGCCGAATTCGCCGAAGGCCGCGTTCTCGAGCTCACGGTAGGCCGGATGGTACTCGATCCACTGCACATCGCGGCCAAAGCGGTCGCGCTGATGCAGCACCGGCACATGCCGGTCGGCGAGCCTTGCGCATTCGTCGAGATACCCGCCTGCAAGGCCGCCAAGGCGGTCGAGATGCGGCTCGATGTGGCGAAAAAGGGCGTCGGGCAGATGGATGCGAAGCAGATCCGCCAGCGCCGGATCGGCACGGTAGAAATTCATGCCGGAGGTGTCCGGCGCCAAGAGATTCGACCGGGGGTCCGAATTCGCAACGCGATTTTGCGTATGCTCCTGCATTGAATTCCCTCGTGCGCTTCCTCATCTCATAAAGCGAACTATCGCATATCCCGCTCCGGATAAAACGAGGAACATCCGATGGAAACGCCAAAATACAAGAATGCCCTGATCGTAGGCGCCGGCGAAGGCCTGAGCGCCTCGCTGGCACGGCTGTTTGCGCGCGAAGGTATCCGCGTCGCGCTCGCCGCCCGAAGCATCGAAAAGCTGGGCGCGCTCTGCGCGGAGACCAAAGCGCGCGCCTACGCCTGCAACGCCACCGAGCCGGAGGAGGTCGAACGGCTGTTTGGCCTGGTCGAGCGCGAAATCGGGACGCCTGATCTCGTGGTCTACAATGCCAGCGCGCGGGCGCGCGGCCCCGTCATCGATCTCGTGCCGGCGGACGTGGCGCAGGCGATCGCCGTCAGCGCATTTGGCGGCTTTCTGGTGGCCCAGCAGGCGGCCAAGCGCATGCTGCCGAACAAACGCGGCGCCATCCTGTTCACGGGCGCCTCCGCCAGCGTCAAGGGCTATGCGCAATCCGCCTCCTTTGCGATGGGGAAATTTGCGCTGCGCGGGCTTGCCCAGAGCATGGCGCGCGAACTATCACCGCAAGGCATTCACATCGCCCATTTCGTGATCGACGGCGGCATTAAAAGCACAACGCGACCCGATCCCGCCGACCGGCCGGATTCGATGCTCGATCCCGATGCGATTGCGCTGAGCTACTGGAACGTGTTGCAACAGCCGAAGAGCGCCTGGACCTGGGAGCTGGAGCTGCGGCCGTGGGTGGAGAAATTTTAAACGGCGTCGATGGTCGCCGTCATTGCGAGCGACAGCGAAGCAATCCAGGCCAATGAACAGCGCTGGATTGCTTCGTCGCGTTGCTCCTCGCAATGACGCGATACTAAACTTTATACTACCGCTCCTGCCATGCGTCGCTCGGCCACAAGCTTCCAACACACGCAGGGAATCTCCTGGCGTACCGGATCAATCGGCTTTTCGAAGCGCACCAGCTTCCAGTCGTCGGGATGACGGCCAAAGGCAAAGCCCAGTCTGCGCGCCAACGCAATCATCGCTGTATTGGAACGCAAGGTGTCGCCGAATATCGTGGTCGCGCCCAGCGCGGCGGCCCGGCATTCCAGATTGCGAAGCAGCGCCGCGCCGATGCCCTGGCCCTGCCAGCGGTCGTCGATGGAAATACCAAACTCGAAACTCGCGCTCGCTGCCTCAAACCCGTAGCGCGCTTCGCCCACGATAATCTCGTGGCCTTCGATCATCATCACCGCGATCACGCTGAACCTGTCGTTCTCGCCGGCGTGAACGAAACGGTCAAGCTCGCCTGCGGGCAGTTCGCTCATCGCGCCAAGAAAGCGATTGTGGCGCGAGACCATCGAAAGCTTGCGGAAGTAACGCTGCAACGCCTCACCATCGTCGGGCGCGACGAGGCGAACCGTCAGCGTGCGGCCGTCGCTCAGCCTAAAATGGTCGATGTGGTGCGGATGTTCGGAGAGACGAAGTTCGGTCATGGCGGCCTCCCGCCGGATTGAAAGATTTCGGCCGGCGCCCCTTTCGAGAAGGCGGCGCCGGCCTTGGCTGCCTTCAGGCCCGCCAGAACGGTTTCTCGGCCTCGTGAGCGACGTCGCTCCACGACAATCCGACGTCATGCAGGTCCCGGTCCGACCAATGGGTCAGCTCGTCACGCTGCTGCCAGCGATCCAACCAGATATGAACGCGATCGCTCAGTCGGGTGAAAACACCCGAATCATGATTATTTGTCACATTATTGGATAAGCACAGGGACATGATGTCCTCCATAATCCTAGCATTTGCGCCGATTATCTGGATATTTTGCTGTTGCGGCAAACGACACTTTGAGCCATAATCCATGATATAAACTCATACATATGAGACCATGGCCGCCCGCCTCCCCTCCCTCAACGGATTACGCGCCTTCGAAGCCGCCGCCCGGCACCTCAGTTTCACGGCGGCTGCGGCGGAATTGAACGTCACGCAGACTGCGATCAGCCATCAGATCCGGCGGCTGGAAGCCGAGCTTGGAATTCGCCTGTTTGTCCGGCAGAACCGCACCCTGGCGCTGACGCCAGAGGCCAGGGAATACCTTCCCGGGATTCGCGCCGCCTTCAACGACCTGCGGCTCGCCACTGACCGTCTGTTGCGCAAGGACGGTGATCGCGTGCTGACGGTATCCACTCTGGCGTCCTTTGCGGCGAAGTGGCTTTTGCCGCGGCTGTCCACCTTTCAGCAGGCCCATCCCGATATCGACGTCCGCATCACCTCCTCGACCAGTCTGGTCGATTTCCGCCGTGATGATGTCGATGCCGCGATCCGCTATGGCCGGGGACACTGGTCCGGCCTGCGCGCCGACTGGCTGACCGCGGACGAATTGTTTCCGGTGTGCAGCCCGGAGCTATTGAAAGGCAACAACCCGCTACGATCCCCGCAAGACCTCGCCCGCCACACCCTGCTGCACAGCAGCGGCGGTTATGACGATGATTGGCGGCTGTGGCTGACCGCGGCCGGTCAGCCATCGGATATCTCGAAACTGCCCGGCTTGAGCTTCGACCTGATCCTGATGACGGTGCAGGCCGCCATCGACGGGCTCGGCGTCGCGATGGGCCGCACCTCCTATGTGGAAGGCGATATCGCCAAGGGCCGGCTGGTGGTGCCGTTCAAGATCGCGCTGCCGGCGGACGCCGGCTTTTATCTGGTTTCGCCGCAAGCGCGCGCCGAATCGGCCAAATTATCGGCGTTTCGGCAGTGGCTGCTCGCCTCGATCGAACGCGGCGCAAAAATCGCCTGATTTGCAGCAACTCGCGGCGACACTGAAAGGAACGTCAGAGCCGCCACACTAGCGGAGTGGATTTGACATTCGCTACCCGCCCGCCCCCCCGAAAAGCGAATGTTGGAATCGGACCACTAGCGTGGCAGATTGGCCGAACAACAAGGCAAACCTCGCTCGCTCGAAATGGGCGGATATCGCGCGGGATACAGGGAGAAACCGATAATGACGCCATCGTCCAGTTCGCCACCGGCTCAAATCAAATCGCGAATTGGCGCCATTCTCCGCGCGACCAGCGGCAATTTCCTCGAGCAGTTCGACTTCTTCCTGTTCGGCTTCTATGCCCGCTACATCGCCGCCGCGTTTTTTCCTTCGCACGATGAAACCGCCGCCCTTCTCAACACCTTCGGCGTGTTCTGGCTCGGCGCCTTGATGCGTCCGGTCGGCGCCATCGTGCTCGGCGCCTATATCGACAAGATTGGCCGCCGCAAGGGCTTGATCGTGACCTTGTCGATCATGGCGATCGGCACCATCACCATCGCGTTCTGTCCGACCTATGCCACGATCGGTGTTGCCGCGCCGATCATCGTCCTCGGCGGTCGCCTGTTGCAGGGCTTCTCCGCCGGCGTCGAACTCGGCGGCGTTTCGGTCTATCTTTCCGAGATTGCGACCCCCGGCAACAAGGGGTTCTACACCTCGTTCCAGTCCGCAAGCCAGCAGGTCGCGATTTTCGTGGCCGCGACCATCGGCTTTGCGTTGAGCGAATTGATCCCGGCCGAAACCGTCGCGGCCTGGGGCTGGCGGATACCGTTTTTCATCGGCTGCCTGATCATTCCCTTCATCTTCTTCCTGCGGCGAACGCTGGAAGAGACGCCGGAATTTCTAGCGATGAAGAAACATCCGACGACAAGCGAGGTCTTCAGGCTGGCGGCGGCGAACTGGAAGATCATCGTGCTCGGCATGATGGTCGCGGTTCTGACCACCACGACCTTTTACTTCGTCACCGTCTATACGCCGACCTTCGGCCGGACGGTGCTGAAACTAACCTCGCACGACGCGCTTCTGGTTACGCTTCTGGTCGCGGTGACGAATTTCATCTGGAACCCGGTTGGCGGCGCGGTGTCGGATCGCATCGGGCGAAAGCCGGTGCTGCTTTTCATCGCCTGTATGTCGCTGGTGACGGCTTATCCCGCGCTGCATTGGCTGGTCGCCGCGCCGACCTTCGGCAAGATGCTGGTGGTCGAAATGATGTTCTCGTTTTATTTCGGCGTTTACAGCGGCACCATGCTGGGTGCGCTGGTCGAGGTAGTGCCAAAGCATGTCCGCACGACCTGTTTCTCGATGGCTTTCGCGCTGGCGGCGGGTCTGTTCGGAACCTTCACACCGGTCGCATCGACCTTGCTGATCAAATACACCGACGACAAGGCTTCCCCGGCATTTTGGCTGATGTGCGCCGCCGCTATCGGCATCGTCGCCGCCCTCGTCATCTACCGCGGCGGCAAGACCATCGCGGCGCAGGAGGCCCTTGCGACTTGAAGCCTGGCCATGCCGGGCAAGCAGATCGGCTTGCCTGGATGCCGGTTTTGATTTCCATGCAAACAGGATAACAACCCCGGTATGGCGGTTTCCGCAAGATGACGCATGGTCGACTTGACCCGTAAATATGATGTGCTGGTGATCGGCGGCGGCAATGCCGCGCTTTGCGCCGCGATCAGCGCAGCCCGCGACGGCGCTTCCGTGCTGGTGCTGGAAGGCGCCCCGAAATTCTATCGCGGCGGCAACACCCGCCACACCCGCAACATGCGCTGCGCCCACGACGCGGCGACCGAGATCCTCACCGGGCCGTATACGGAAGAGGAATTCTGGGAAGACCTGCTTCGCGTCACCGGCGGCCAGACCGACGAGGAACTGGCGCGCCACATGATCGCTGAGTCCAAGGACATCCTGCATTGGATCGTCCAACAGGGCGTGCGCTGGCAGCCCTCGCTCGGTGGCACGCTAAGCCTGGGGCGGACCAACTCGTTTTTTCTCGGCGGCGGTCGGGCGATGCTGAACGCACTTTACCTCACCGCCGAACGGCTCGGCATCGATATTCTCTACGATGCCGAAGTGATCGATCTCGACATCACGGAGGGCATGTTCCTTTCCGCCACGTTCAAGCGCGGCGACGGGAGAGCGACCGTCTCGGCTTCGGCGCTGGTCGCGGCCGCCGGCGGCTTCGAGGCCAATATCGAATGGCTCAAGCAATACTGGGGCGAGGTCGCCGACAATTTCCTGATTCGCGGCACGCCCTATAACCGCGGCGCGGTCCTGAAGGTGCTGCTCGACAAGGGCGTGCAGGAAATCGGCGATCCCACGCAATGCCATGCGGTTGCGATCGACGCCCGCGCGCCGAAGTTCGACGGCGGCATCATTACCCGGCATGATTTCGTGGTGTTCGGCATCGTCGTCAATCGCGACGCCCAGCGCTTTTACGACGAAGGCGAGGATATCTGGCCGAAGCGCTACGCGATCTGGGGACGCCTCGTCGCCGCCCAGCCCGGCCAGATCGCCTACATCATCTTCGATGCGAGCTCGCGCAACAGTTTCATGCCGACGTTGTTTCCACCGATCGAGGCTAGCACCATCGCCGGCCTTGCGGAAAAGCTGACGCTTGATCCCTCAGCCCTGGAAAAAACTATCGCTGGCTTCAATGCGGCAGTGCGGCCCGGCACCTTCGACCATACCATTCTGGACGATTGCCGCACCGAAGGCTTGACGCCGCCGAAGACCCATTGGGCGAGACGGATCGAGACCCCACCCTTTTATGCCTATCCGGTGCGGCCCGGCATCACCTTCACCTATCTCGGCACCCGCGTGAACAAACAGGCGCGCATGCTGATGAAGGACGGCAAGCCTTCCGCCAACATGTTCGCCGCCGGCGAAATCATGTCCGGCAACGTGCTAGGCAAGGGTTACGCCGCGGGCATGGGCATGACCATCGGCAGCGTGTTCGGCCGGATCGCGGGCCGGGAAGCGGCGAAGAATGCGAGGAATTAGCAGCATGCATGGCACCCCAACCCTCAAGGAAGCCGACCGTTTGATGACGGTCTGCAATTCCTGCCGCTACTGCGAGGGCCTCTGCGCGGTGTTTCCGGCGATGGAAATGCGCCGCGCCTTTTCCGATGGCGACCTCAACTACTTTGCCAATCTGTGCCACGCTTGCGGCGCCTGCTACACCGACTGCCAGTTCTCGCCGCCGCACGAATTCGATGTCAATGTACCGAAAAATCTCGCCGCCGCGCGTGCCGAATCCTGGGCGACATATGCTTGGCCGCGCGCCTTCTCCGGCCTATTCGTCCGCAACGGGCTTGCGATCAGCCTGATCTGCGCCTTGAGCGTCGCGGCGTTTATTTTCGGTTTTGCCGCCTTGACCAATCGCGCGGTTCTGACCGGCGTTCATACCGGCCCCGGCGCGTTCTACGCGCTGATGCCGCACAGTGCGATGGCAGCCTTGTTCGGCGCGGCGTTTCTCTACGCAATCCTGGCGCTCGCGATGGGCCTTCGCGCTTTTTGGCGCGATATTGGCGAACCCTTCGGCACACTCGCAGAGCCGCCATCGCTCTGGCAAGCGATGAAGGATGCCGGGCGGTTGCGTTATCTCGACGGCGGCGGCGTCGGCTGCTTCAACGAAGACGAGCGCCCGACCGACCACCGCCGCATCTATCACCACCTGACGTTCTACGGTTTTCTCCTGTGCTTTGCGTCGACTTCGGTGGCGACGCTCTATCACTATCTTCTGGCCCGCGAAGCGCCCTATGCCTGGTGGGACCTGCCGGTGGTGCTGGGCACGCTTGGCGGCATCGGGCTCGTGATTGGGCCGATCGGGTTGCTCGCGGAGAAATCCAAACGCGACGCGGCGCTGGTTGATAAAAACAGCTCCGGCATGGATGCCGCCTTTACCCTCATGCTGTTCTTGACCGGCCTTACGGGGCTTGCACTGTTGCTGTGGCGTGAGACCTCGGCGATGGGTCCATTGCTGGCGCTGCACCTCGGCGTGGTGTTCGCTTTGTTCATCACGCTGCCCTATGGCAAGTTCGTACACGGCCTTTATCGTTATGCAGCACTCGTGCGTTACGCGCGCGAGCGGCGGATGGCGCGACATGTGTGATTGTTAACGCAAACCCAAATGACGGCATAAATCACCAAAAGCGAACAATGACACGAAAAGCGGGATTAATTGTCGGCTCCATCCTAATTGCGTTATGCGTAATCGGATGCGCGATAGGCAGTACATTCCTTGTATGGGCACACGAAATGCCTGCGCACACCGACGAGGCGCACGCAGCCGACTTGACGATCCAATACGAGAAAATCTACATCAATGGCTCTCCCGAAGCGAAGATGTCCATCGAGAAACAGCTGGTCTCGCTGAGAACGTCAAAATGGAAAATTCACTATGCTGGACTCGTTATGTGCTTGGCAGGGTCGACCCTGCTCATCACTGTCTTTCGTTTCAAGCTATGGGATATCCGCAAGTTACGGTCAGCGACAACGCCCCGATCGAAATTCGGTCTTCTAACGTTGGCTAGCGGCGCTTGGTTAGCATTGGCACCAACGCTTATTTTGGAGCTTGAAGACGAGTACGTTAGGGACGATCTCACTCCGACCATCGATACCGGGCGCGGCGTTGAAGTTCTTTTGATCCCGCATTTTGTTCTCACTGGGATCATGCTTATTTTAGTTGGCCGCTTTATTGTACTTCGCAATGCAGCCTTGCCTGCAAATCTCTGGTGCTGGGATGGCGACCGGAGGAATCGCAGTATCGCTTTGACCATTTTCTACGGATTACTTTGTGGCGCTATCGTCGTGCTGATTGCTATATCAATAGCGGGCCTTCCGTGGGCACTCCCAAGTCTATCCGTCGGCCTTTACGTGATTGCTTCAACAAGAGCAGCTTTGATTTGCGGAGGTCGAAAATTAGCGGACGTTGCAATACCCTTTCACAACTCCACCACCACGTAGTCGCTCTCCACCGACACCTTCAGCGTTTCCGCCACATACGGCCCCTTCACCAGGCTCGTTCCGGGCTCGACATTGACGGCATAGGCGCGGGTACGAAACCGCTTTGGGTCGCAGTACGACTGGCCGGTGCGGATATCGAATTCCCAGCCATGCCAGGGGCAGCGGATGATCTCGCCCAATCGTGTGTATTCGATCTCGCCGGGATCGGAAGATTGCGCAAGACCAATCAACGCGCCTTCGCACAAAGCCGCGCCCTGATGCGGGCAGCGGTTCAACAGGCCGAAGAATTCGCCGTTGACGTTGAAGATCGCAATCGGACGCTCGTCGATGGTGAGAAACTTGCGCGTACCCGGCGGCAATTCATCGACCGGGGCGACGACGTGCCTTGTCATTTCGATTTACGCCAACCCATACAGCTTCTTCGCATTGCCGAGATAAAACGCCTCGCGGTTGGTGTCGCTGACGCCGGGCGGCAGCACCCGCGACGGCTCGTCGAAATCCCAGTGCGGGTAGTCGGTCGCGAACAACAGCTTGTCCCAGCCGACCCATTCGACCACGTCGAACAAATGATCGCGCCGCTCGGGGTCTTCCATCGGTTGCGTGGTCCACCAGATGTGCTCGCGGATGGTTTCCGAGGGTAGCCGCTTCACATGCGGCACTTCGCTTTTCAGCCGCTTCCAGTTCTTGTCGAGCCGCCACGACAGCGACGGCGCCCAGCCGAAGCCAGCCTCGATCATGATCATCTTGAGCCGGGGATAACGATCGAACACACCCTCCAGCACAAGGCTTGCCAGCACCGCTTGCTGGCATTGCGAATGCCCGACCATCTCCTCGATGTAAAAGCTTGGCCAGCCCGAGGCCGTGATCGGATTGCCGCCGAAGCCGAAGGCATGCACGCCCACCGGAAGCCCTACTTCCTGAGCCGCCTCGTAGATCGGCCAATAGCGCCGCTGGCCGAGCGGTTCGACGGTGCGGCTTAAGAGCAGCACCTGAACGAAATTTTTGTCGCCCCCGCGCTTGCGGATTTCGGCGGCCGCGATCGGCCCGTCCTCGTTGGCCACGACAATCGAACCTTTCAGCCGGGCGTCCTTGCTGGTCCATTTGTCGATTTGCCAGTCGTTGATCGCCGAGCAGATCGCGGCCGCAAGTTCGTGGTTGCGGATACCCTGCCCAGTGGCGAGCGGATTGAGCACGCCCAACACGACATTGTTCGGGTCGAGATGCTGTTGCTGCATGAACGAAAGCGAGGAGCCTTGCGGGCCGCCTTCCGGCGGGTAGGCGTCGCGGCGCGATGCATTGGGTTGCGCCTTCGGATAAGGCGGTCCCTCCATCATGCCCTGATACTGATGCCTGCCAAAAGTCTCGAGATGCTCATGCCAGCGCTTGGCGAGAAAGGGATGAAGTTCGGTCGCGGTCGCGCGTGCCGGATGAATGTCGCAATCGGCAATCGCCGTCTTGGCAGGCGTTTTTGTCTCAACCGACGGAGCCACTCCCGGTCGCTCGCGAAACTGGACGTTCATGACACCGTCTCCAATATTGTTTTGGCATGATCTTTTTCCGAAAACCGGATTCCACTTTGCGCTAACGCGGTCCTTCGGGTCGGGATCATGCCGTCACCTGTTCTTTCAAACGGGTGTAGGTCGCCAAGGGATTGTCGATCATGATCTTCTTGACCAGATCGGGCGAGATCCCCTCCGGCAGCGCCGCATCGCCGTCGAATTGCCAATGCGGATAATCCGTCGAGAATAGGAGCAATTCATCGGACTGCATATGGTCGAACAGGCGATTTAAGGTCTCCGGTTCCGGCGGCGCGTCGACCGGCTGTAACGAAAACCGGATATTGCTGCGCACAATTTCAAGCGGCGCACGATCCACCCACGGTGTTTCCATCCGGATGCCGCGCCAGAACTTATGCAGCCGCCACAGATAGGGTGGCAGCCAGGTGAAGCCGCTTTCCAGCATCACCATTTTCAGATTCGGATGCCGCGCGAAAACGCCTTCGACGATCAGGCTCGTCAACTGGGTCTGAAACGCCTGGGCCTGCGCGACATAGTCCTCGATGTGATACGAGCCCCAGCCGACCGAGGTCGGCGGGTTATGATAGCTCGAACCGGCATGAATCCCGATCGGCAGCTTGAGCCGCTCGGCCGCGGCATAGATCGGCCAATAGGCGCGCTTGCCAAGCGGCATGTCGCCCATGACCAGCATCAGGACCTGAACGAAACGCTTGTCCTGCGCGCAGCGCTCGATTTCGGTGACGGACTTCTCGACACTCTGAGCGGGAATGACGATCGAACCGCGCAGACGGTCGTCCTTGTCGAGCCACTCCTTGACCAGCCAGTCGTTCAAGGCGCGGGTAAACGCGACCGCCATATCTTCCGAAAACACCATCTGCACGCCGAACAGGGGATTGCAGATCCCGAAGCGAACACCGAAGGCATCGAGCGCCTGCGCCTGCATGTCGGCAAGGCTCGAGCCCGGCTTGCCCTTGGCTGGTCGCCAGTCTGGTCGTGCCGAAATCGGCGAGTTCGGCGGATAGGATAGCGAGACGAGATCGGTCATCCCGCGCGTGGTGACCTGGTCCCGCCAATAATCGTCGAGATAAGGCAAAAGGCTGGTCAGGTGCGGAACGGCGGGATGAAGATCGCAATCCACACCACCTGGGATCGGTGACGTCATGACGCTGGCTTCCTCTCCGGTTCTGTCATTCCGGAGCGATGCGCAGCATCGAATCCAAAATCTCGAGATTCCGGGTCTGGTGCTAAAGCACCATCCCGGAATGACGGAGACCCCATTGAAGCAGGCCGTCACTTCGCCGGCAACTCGGCAAAAAGCGATCTCTGGCGTGCTATAAAGCGGGCCTCTTCAGACAGCATCTACCTAAGGAATTGAGACCCATGAAGAACCTCGTCGCGATTGCCGAGCAGATCGCCGCCAAACTTGTGGCGCGGAAAGAAACCATCGCGGTTGCGGAATCATCGACCGGCGGGCTGATTTCGGCAAGCCTGCTCGCGGTGCCCGGCGCGTCCGCTTATTTCCTCGGCGGCGCGGTCGTCTACACCCGCGACGCGCGGCGGCTTCTCGCCGATATTCCCGACGAGGCGATGAAAGGAATCCGCTCAGCGTCGGAGCCTTACGCCCAGTTGCTGGCGAACCAGATCCGTGGTCGTTTTTCGACCCATTGGGGCCTGTCGGAGACAGGCGCCACCGGCCCCACCGGAAATCGCTACGGCGACGCTGCCGGTCATTGCTGCATGGCGATCGCGGGACCCACCTCGTCGGTCATCACGCTCGAGACAGGCAGTGCCGACCGGCTGGGCAACATGCAGGCATTTGCGACGGCCGCACTGAATTTATTGCTGCAGAATTTATCGCGGTAACTCTCCCGAACGTCATTCCGGGGCGATGCGGAGCATCGAGCTACGATGTGCAATTGCACATCGGAGAATCTCGAGATTCCCCGATGCGCAATTGCGCATCTGAGGTCTGGTGCTAACGCACCATCCCGGAATGACGGCTTACGCCGTCACCTCTCGCGGAACGCGCGCATCAACTGATCGCTCAGCGGCTTGATCAGATAGGACAGCATGGTGCGCTCGCCGGTCTGCACGAAAGCCTCGACCGGCATGCCCGGAATCAATTTGACTTCGCCCAGGCGCGCGACCTCCTCCGGCGGCATCGAAACGCGGATCGTGTAATAGGACTGGCCGGTGCGCTGATCGGTGGTGACGTCGGGCGAGACGCGGGTGACGACGCCGCTCAATTCCGGCGTGGTGCGCTGGTTGAAGGCCGATAGCCGCAACAGGGTTTTCTGGCCGAGCTGCAGTTTGTCGATATCCTGCGGATTGACCTTGGCCTCGACCTGAAGGTCATCGGCCTGCGGCACGATCAGCATGATGGCGTCGCCGGCGGTGATCACGCCGCCGACCGTATGCACGGTGGATTGCAGCACCATGCCGGACTGCGGCGCGCGGATGTCGGCCCGCCGCAACTGATCTTCGGCTGTGACCTTGCGCTCGATGAATTCGCCGATCTTGTCGTTGGTTTCGCGCAGGTCCTTGGAGACGTCGCTGATCATGTCCTTGTCGACCTGGATGATCTGCAACTCGGTCTCGGTGATCTTGCCCTTGGCTTGCGCCCGCGACGCGACGTACTGCGCGCGCTCGCCCGACAACCTCGCCGCATCGCGCTGCAGCGTCGTGAGCCGGCTCAACTGCACCAGGTGCTTGTCGTAGAGATCGCTAACACCGCCGAGCTCCTTCTGCACCAGTTCAATTTCCTGGTCCTTCGCTTTTTCCTGCGCGGCGAGACCCGAAATTTCTTCATTCAACTGGGTGATGCGCTCGTGCAACTGCGCTTTCTGACCGGTGCGGCCATTGACGCGAACCTCGAACAGCTTGGTTTCGCTCGACATGATCGCCTTGACGTCGGGATCGTCGGCGCGGTTGGTCAGCGTCGGCGGAAAAGTGATCTTGTCGGCGCCGCGCTGCTCGGCCTCCAGCCTAGCCCCGCGCGCCAGGAGAGCATCGAGATTCTTGGTGACGATCGCAAGGTTCGCCTTGGTGACGGTATCGTCGAGCCGCACCAATATGTCGCCCGCCTTGACGACATCGCCGTCATGGGCACGCACCTCGCCGACGACGCCGCCGGTCGGGTGCTGAACCTTCTTGACGCTGGATTCGACGACGATCGACCCCGGCGCAATCAACGCCCCCGAGATTTCCGCGGTCGACGCCCAGCCGCCGAGACCACCGGCGAGCAGCACGACCACGGAAAGTCCGACGATCAGGTGCTGCCTGATCGAAAGACGCGCCCCTTTCATCGCAACGTCCGTCATGACTTGGCGACGCCTCCATCTGAGACGATCTTGATCGGCGACGGCGCCGCGACACGCGGCTGCAGCACCTGGGCGAGCACGGTCTCCTTCGGCCCAAAGGCCTGCATGCGGCCATCCCGCAGCACGAGCAGCTGATCGACCGCCTCGATCCCGACCGGCCGGTGCGCGACCACCACCACGATGGCGCCGCGCTCGCGGGCCCCCCGGATGGCGCGTGTCAGCGCCTCGTCGCCTTCGGTGTCGAGATTGGAATTGGGTTCATCCAGAACGATGAGGAACGGATTGCCGTAGAGCGCCCGTGCAAGCGCCACGCGTTGCGCCTGCCCTGCCGAAAGCGCGGCACCCTGCTCGCCGACCTGAGTGTCGTAGCCTTCGCGCATCTTGATGATCATTTCGTGGACGCCGGCTTCCTTCGCGGCCGAGATGATACTGTCGGAGGTAGCTCCGGCATCGAAGCGGCAGATATTCTGCGCGACCGAACCCGCAAACAATTCGACATCCTGCGGCAGGTAGCCGATATGGCCGCCGAGCACGTCAGAGGACCACTGGTCGAGCGCGGCGCCATCGATCCGCACCTTGCCGCGCACCGGCTGCCACACGCCAACAAGTGCCCGCACCAACGAAGATTTTCCGGAGCCGCTCGGCCCGATGACACCAAGACCATGACCGGCCGAAAGCGCGAACGTCACGTCCTGCACGATGACCCGCTGATCGCCGGGCGCCATCATACTGAGGGCCTCGACCGAGAGGCGGCCTGACGGATTTTGCAGCAGGGTCGGTGTGGCGCGGGCCGGCATCGACTCCAGCAGGCGGTTGAGGCGATGCCAGCTCTGGCGCGCCGCCATGAAACTCTTCCAGTGCGCGATCGCAAGATCGACCGGCGCGAGCGCCCGCGCACTCAGGATCGACCCCGCGATGATGATGCCGGCAGTCGCCTCCTGATGAATCACGAGGTAGGCGCCGACCGCGAGCACGGCCGATTGCAGCATCATCCGCATGACCTTGGCCGCAGCCCCTAACCCGCTGGACACGTCGCTGGCGTGCTGGTTGCCGTCGAGATAATTCTGATTGGCTTCGCTCCAGCGCCGGGTCAGCCGTCCGGACATTCCCATGGCCACCAGCACTTCGGCATTGCGCCGGCTGGCGGCAGCCAGGTCGTTGCGCCGCGCCGCCAGCCCTAGCGCCTGGCGCGCCGGGGCGCGCGAGAGGAACTCGGTCATGACGGTGAGCGTCACCAGGATGATCGCGCCGATCAGCGCGGTCAGGCCGATCAGAACGTGAAAGGCAAAGCAGATCGCGAGATAAAACGGCAGCCATGGCAGATCGAAGAACGCGCCAGGCCCCATGCTGCCGAGGAAGCCGCGCACGTTGTCGAGATCGCGCAGCGGCTGAAGGCCCTCATTGCGTCCGCCCACGGTTAGCGGCAGCCGCACGACAATATCGAACACCCGGGCGTTGAGCGCCTCGTCGAGCGACGTTCCGACGCGGCCGAGGATTCGTCCCCGGATCAGATCGAGAATGCCCTGGGCGACATAAAGTCCGCCCGCCAGGATGATCAGACCGACCAGGGTCGGAACGCTGCGGCTCGGCAGCACCCGGTCGTAGACCTCAAGCATGAACAGCGACCCGGTCAGATAGAGCAGGTTGATCATGCAGCTCATGACGCCGACGCCGATGAAGGCGGTGCGGCACGCGCGCAGGGCTTCACCGAGTTCGGAACGCCGGACACCGGGAGCGGCTGCCATCTATCCTGATCTCTTCACCTGGGGGTCGCGGTCCCAGCAATCACGGACCGCGGCGCAATATTACCGGCTTTTGCAGCCAGCGTCTAATGAAGTCACATTAACCTAAATGCTTTCAGCCTAAACGCTTTTTCCTGCACCGGACGGCCAAACCGCCCGTCTTTTTAGGTCACGGAAGGACGCCGGAAGTTCAAAGCCGGCCGGCGAAGACGCGGCCGGCCTGACCTTGTTCTCAGCGTCAAAAACGGCCGCCGCCCCGAACCAGCCTCACGATCAACAGCAGGATGATGGCGCCGATCGCCGAATAGATGATTTCCGCGACGATGCCGCCACCGATGTGAAAGCCGAGCCTTGGGAACAGCCAGCTCGCGATGAAGGCGCCGACAATGCCGATAACGATGTCGCCGATGATGCCGAAACCGGCGCCGCGCACGACCTTGCCGGCCAGCCAGCCCGCAACCAGGCCAACGAACAGAATAACGATAAGGCTCTCGCTCGAGATGTACATGAAACTCCCCCTGATGATACGCGGCGTCCTCCCCGCGCTGGTTGGAAACCTAGCCATTATTGGCTGACGTGACCATGCCAATTCGAACGGGCATCCCCGAACAGCGGCGACGATTGCGGGAGCGAACTGGCCAGCCCCAGCCGCCGCAGGCGCAACATGAACGTTCTGCCGAGATACATCCTGAAATTATATTACTTCTGATCTACACGTTATGCGAGAGGCAACTGCGGCGCCTTTTCGTGGAAGTCAGTTGCGCGCTGGAACGCCGCGCCGATCCGCAATAGCGTCGCTTCACCAAACGAGCGGCCGATCAGTTGCAATCCCACGGGAAGGCCCTTGCGGGTAAAGCCCGACGGAATCGCAAGCGACGGCAGGCCGAGATAGTTGATGGGACGGGTGAAGCGCGTCAGCCGCTGGATCACGGCTTCCGCGCCTGGACCGCCACCGACATCGCTTTCAACAATCGTCGGCGCAGGCACCGGCGACACCGGCGCGATGACGGCATCCACGCCGGCGGTAGCCGCGTTATGTGCCGCGAGCGCCGGACCCCGCCAGCGCAAGGTTTCGAGATAGGTGACACCTGAAATCGCGAGCCCGTTCTGAAGGCGCATCAGCACTTGCGAGCCGTAATCCTGCGGACGCTCGATCATCCAGCGCTTGTGGAAGGCGCCGGCCTCCACCGCAAGCACCAGCTGCGAAGCACTCGAGAGCTGGCGTTGGTCAGGCAGATCGACCTGAACGACATTGGCGCCTTCGCGCTTCAACGTGGCAATCGTCGCATCGAGCACGCTGGCAACTTCCGCGTCGAGATCATCGACATAAAAGGCGCTGGGCACGCCGATGGTGAGACCCTTCATCGGCTCAGTGGTTGCTGCGGCATAGTCCGGCACCACGCTTGCGACCGCGGTGGGATCGGCGGGGTCGGCGCCCGCCATCAATCCCAAAAGCACCGCGCAGTCTTCGGCGGTGCGCGCCAGCGGCCCGACGGTATCGAGCGATTGCGACAACGGCATCGCACCGGCGCGGCTGACGCGGCCCACGGTCGTCTTCAAGCCGGTCACGCCGCAGAAATGCGCCGGCATCCGGATCGAGCCACCGGTATCCGAGCCGAGCGCGGCAAAGGTCAGCCGGGCGGCGACCGCCGAGCCCGATCCCGATGACGAACCGCCGGTGATATGGTCGAGCGCAAAGGGATTATGTACCGGGCCGAAGTGCGCGTTGTGGCCGGTCGGGCCGTAGGCAAACTCGGCCATCTGCAACGAGCCGAGGCGGATCGCGCCGGCGTCCTTGAGGCGTTGCACGGCCGTCG
Source organism: uncultured Alphaproteobacteria bacterium (assembly GCA_963775545.1). Lineage (GTDB taxonomy): Bacteria > Pseudomonadota > Alphaproteobacteria > Rhizobiales > Xanthobacteraceae > Bradyrhizobium. The sequence continues at coordinate 162,534 of CAVZJE010000006.1, read as the reverse complement.
ACGTCGTCGTGGCAACGAAGTCGCGGCGAATGCGCGAGCCGCAAGTCACGACTCGGCCCTCCTCGTAATACATGTCCTTGTGTGCGAGCGGCACGCCATGCAGCGGGCCGCGGCGATTGCCTTTTGCAAGCGCTGCATCGGCAGCGTCCGCCGCCATCAAGGCCTCGTGCGCCTCGATCGCCATGAAGGCATTCAGGTAAGGCTGCCATTTCGCGATCCGGTCGAGACAGGATTGCGTCGCTTCGCGCGAGGAAAGGCGCTTCTCGGCGATTGCACAGGCAACCGCCGTCAATGACATCAGGCCCGGCTCAGTGCTCATCGGGCGACCTTTTCGGTTTGAACGAAGACAAACGTCGACGGCTCGAGGTCGAAGGGCAGCGTGCCGGCGATCGCCGCAAAACTGTCGAACGCCGGCCCGAGGGAATTGGCGATGCGTGTGGCCACTTCCGTATCGAGCGGGACGCCTGCGGCGCGGGCAATAGCGCTGATCTCTTTTTCCGTGGGTCTTGTCATGCGGTATTTCCCCTTCTTGTTTTCGCGCGAGGATGTGGCCCAAACCGGCGATGGCCGTGTAACAGGTCCCCTGATCTCCCATTTTATCGAGCGCCGACCAAGCGGACGCAAGCGCATGTTCTGGCTTGCACGCCAGCAATGCGCGCATGCACGGCGCTGATTTCGGGAAAAAGAACGATGGGCGCGGCGTGAGAGTGTTCGGCCTGCGGCAAACGCAGGGGCTATTTCGTCAAGCAGCGCAAAGGCGCCATTCCAGTCGTCGGGCGGGGGGTTTTTCTGATAGTCGAGAATGCGCGCCTCATAGAGCTTGTATAAATAAGTCAGCGTGCCGGCCTCATCGGCGCGCCGGCCGCGTTCGATCGACGCCAGCGCGCCCTCCCAGTCGCGGCTTCGGTAGCACGCCAGCATTTCGATCGTCAGGTTGCGCAATCGCTGAAATCGCCCGGACTGAGCGACATCTTCGCGTCCGGCGATGGCGTAGATGACCTCCGGCTCCGTCTTGCCCTTCACCATGATGAAGTCCAATTCGAGAATCGCGAACTTGTCTTTCGCCGCGAGCGCGGTCCGCGAGCCCGCGATGATCGGAAATCCGTATTCCTTGGATTGCCCTTCCAGTCGTGAGGCCAGATTGACGCTATCGCCCAGCACCGAATAATTGAACTTCAGGTCGGACCCCATATTGCCGACCACGCCAAGGCCGGTGTTAAGGCCGACGCCGACGTTGATCGGAATGAAGGGAGGGCCCCCCTCCTTGGATTCTTGCTCGCGCGTCGTGTTGAGCTCGTCGATCTTCTCGAGCATGTCGATGGCGGCGTTGCATGCGTTGATCTCATGCGCCTCGTCGTCGAGCGGCGCATTCCAGAACGCCATGATCGCATCGCCCATATATTTGTCGATATAGCCTTTCCTGGCGAGGATGGCATTGGTCAGCGGCGTCAGGAACCGGTTCATCAGCGCGGTCAGTCCCTGCGGATCGCTCTTGTAGGACTCCGAGATGGTGGTGAAACCCCGGACGTCGGAAAACATGATCGTCATCTCGCGCTCCTCGCCCCCGAGCCGGAGCTTTTCCGGCGATTGCGCAAGTTGCTCGACCAGAACCGGTGACATGTATTGCGCGAACTGATCGCGAACCTGCTTTCGCTGCGCCTGCTCCCGGACGAAGCTTGCGAAAATCAGCGTCAGATAGATCGCAGTCGTCGACAGCAGCGGATAGGTGAAATCGATCAGCAGCCGCTGCTCGCGGTAGAAGTACCAGGACGTTCCGATCAAAAGCGTGGCGAACAGGGCGCCGACGGCGACCAGCGTGACTGGTCCCAGATTCGGCGTGAAGACGATGACCAGGAGCCCGAGAATAAACGCGCCGAGAAGTTCAATGCCGGTCGCGTAATTCGGCTGAGCCAGCACGGCGTGCGAGAGCGCGGCCTCCAGCACCTGGGCATGAACCTCGACACCAGGCATCACCGACGACACCGGCGTGGTCTTGAGATCGTTCAGCGTCGCCGCCGACGTGCCGATCAGAACCAGCTTGCCCCTGATCTTGTCGACCGGCGCGGTGCCATCGAGAATGCTGGCCGCTGAGACGTAGATCGATGGATCCTGGCGCGCGAAATGCACCCAGAACTGACCGTTCTTGTCGGTCGGAATATCCAGCCCCCTGACGCCGATGCTCTTGATGCCGTTCAGGTCGTATTTGGCGAGGATCGTCGAAGTCCCCGAAATGACCCGAAGCATTTCCAGGCTGAGCGAAGGCATCATGTGGCCCTGCGCCAGCAACACCATCGGCACCCGCCGGACGATGCCGTCGCGCTCGGGTACGATCGTGACCAGGCCCCGGCCCGCGGCGACCTTTTCGAGAACCGGAACGTTGCGCAGCAGGCCGTCAAACTCGAAGAAGCGAGGTTCACGGCTACCCTTGTCGCCCAGCGACGCGAATCCCGTGAAGGGAAGCTCCTTGTCGATATCCGACACTACCGACGGGAGCCCGGTTTCGCCGAGCACGACACGCGCGCGCCTGATGGCATCGGCCAGCACCTGGTCGTTACTTGGCAATTCGCGCAGCTTGCTTCGGGTCAGCTCATCCAGGTAGCGCATGGTGTTGGCCGCGACATCCGGATTAAGTCGATCAGGTTCGGAAAAAACCACGTCGAACGCAATGGCGAGCGCGCCAAGATTGGCGAGGTTGATGACCATGTCCGCAATGTGCGTACGCGGCCACGGCCACTGCCCGAGCTTCTTCAGGCTCGGTTCGTCGATATCCACGATGGTGACTGGACGCGCAGTCTTCACGCGGGGATCGAAGCGCTGGTAAAAATCGAAGGTCCGGACCCGAAGCTCCTGGATCGGCGCAAAATCGGAGATACGCAGCGCCGCGAGGCCGATCAGCAAAATAAGGCACACCAGTCGCGAATAGCCGAACTTGCGTCCGAACCAGCGCCGGATGGATTTAGGACGTCTCATGCTGGCAAATCGGGTTGGAGCAATACTGTCAGGTCAGCCATCAATAATGCGACTGCCCGGGTCACGACAAGTATTACCGGCTGCCCGGCGCAAGGCTGCAAGCCCCGCTCACACGAAATGGAAGTCGGCGCTGTGGAGGTGCACCTTGCCGAATCCGGCGAGGCCGAAATGATCGTGGCCCTCGCTTCCCAATGACATATTGAAATTACCCTGGTCGGGAGCGGCATTCGAGGCGGTGTGCAGATTGGTCAACATCGGGCCACCAAGCCGGAACGCATCCAGGTCCGGATGGAAATCCGTTGTCGGGGCGTGGTGGGGCCCGGTAAAATTGAAGGCAAAGCCGTCGGCAGCCTGGGTTCCGGTCGGGTTCTGGTTCGACGCCATATGCGTGTTGGCCGACGATTGACCATTGGTGTTGACCGGAGGATCGACGATCAGAGTACCGCCGTCGCCATCGTTCTCGATGGTGAAGTTCGCCAACTGATAGGTGCCGCTGAGATTGATGCTGTCGAGCGCCTGGCCGTTCGCATTGTAAAGCGTCAACGTTCCCGTGTCGTTGCCGTGATCCGTATAGGTCGTCTTGTTCAGCGCGACATTCGCAATATTGACGTCGGCGAGGTCGACCAGATCCGAATTTGAGATGGTCCCGTCGCCCGTAAAGCCGACGATTGTTCCAGTGAAATCCTTGGAGTCGGCGAGCACAAGCTCACCAGTGTTGCCGTTGCCGTTGGCAAAGCTCACCGTCGCCGTGCTTGCGGCAGCGATGTCCAGCGTTGTGCCGCTATCGATCGTTACTGCGCCGGAATTCGCCGCCGGATCCGAGAATAACGTCCCGCCCGCGTGATCGGTCGCAAATTCGATATCGCCGCTGCGGTAATCACCAGATAGATCGATCGTGAGATGATTGGTACCGTTGGTGATAGTAACAGCTGTGACGTCGGTGGACGAGTTGAATACCGCCGACGTTACGTGCGTTTGAGTGGTGTCTGCAAAACCCTTGAGGTCGATGTAGTTCTCTGCGCCCTCCGAGGACGCTTCCACGAGACCTTCGACCACCCCATGAAAATCGGACGGATTATCGAGAATCAGCCCGAATTCTCCGTTCGCGACCTCGAAGTTCACGGTCACGCCGGAAGAGACCGAACCGCCGATCTCGAATGTTGTGTGGCCGGAAACGTCGATCAACGCGGTGCCATTGAACGTGACGTTCTCGAGCTTGCTCGCGCCCAGGAGCAACAGCGTGCCATTGTCGTCAATCGTGCCACCATTGATGGTGGTGTTTTCGAGCGTCAGCGTGCCACCGTGGTCGATCTGAATTGTGCCATTGGTCGTGGTATCCCCAACCGTGACGCTGTTGGTGACGACTTCACCATTGAGGACCACCGAACCCTGTACTTCGAATGTGCCGGTGTTGGTGAACGGCGCCGGGTCGATCGTGAGCGTACCACTGACGACATCGATGTGATCGGAATTGATGATCGTAGTACCGGTGATGAAGCTGATCCCGGTCGAGTTGAGCGTGCCGGAAAGGCTCAGCGTACCGCCGGAGATGGTGGAGCTTGCAAGATCGATGGTCGAGCCGAGGGCGTCCGACACCGTGCCGCCGGTGTTAGTCACCGTCAGCGTCGTCAGCATCAGGACCGAATCGTCGATCGCCTGCAGCGTCCCGGTGTTGGCGATGGGATCGCTGGTGATGTCGAGCGCGCCGCCGTTGGCTTCCAGCGTGCCGGAGTTGGCGATGCTCGGGCCAGCCACCGGATCGATCGTCAGCGTGCCGCTGGTCGATTCCAGCGTCCCCGAATTGGTGATGGTGGCATTGCTGATAAAGCTGGTTCCGGTCGAGTCGAGCATGCCGGAAATTTTCAGCGTCCCGCCGGAGATGGTGGCGCTCGCAAGATCAATGGTCGAGCCGAGGGCGTCCGACACCGTGCCGCCGGTGTTGGTCACTGTCAGCGTGGTCAGCGTCAGGACCGAGTTTTCGATTGCCTGCAGCGTCCCGGTGTTGGTGATGGGATCGCTGGTGATATCGAGCGCACCGCCATTGGCCTCCAGCGTGCCGGAGTTGGTGATGCTCGGGCCGGCCACCGGGTCGATCGTCAGCGTGCCGCCGGTCGATTCCAGCGTCCCCGAATTGGTGACGGTGGCATTGCTGATGAAGCTGGTTCCAGTCGAATCGAACGTCCCGGAATTGCTCAGCGTACCGCCAGAGATGGTCGAACTCGCAAGATCGATGGTCGAGCCGAGCGCGTCCGATACCGTGCCGCCGGCATTGGTCACCGTCAGCGTGGTCAGCATCAGGACCGAGTCGTCGATCGCCTGCAGCGTCCCGGCGTTGGTGATGGGATCGCTGGTGATGTCGAGCGTGCCGCCGGTCGATTCCAGCGTCCCCGAATTGGTGATCCCGGCATTGCTGATGAAGCTGGTTCCGGTCGAATCGAGTGTGCCGGAGATACTCAGCGTACCGCCAGAGACGGTGGCGCTCGCAAGATCAATGGTCGAGCCGAGCGCGTCCGATACCGTACCGCCGGTGTTGGTCACCGTCAGCGTGGTCAGCATCAGGATCGAATTGTCGATCGCCTGCAGCGTCCCGGTGTTGGTGATGGGATCGCTGGTGATGTCGAGCGTGCCGCCGGTCAGATTCCAGCGTCCCCGAATTGGTGATCCCGGCATTGCTGATGAAGCTGGTTCCGGTCGAATCGAGTGTGCCGGAGATACTCAGCGTACCGCCAGAGACGGTGGCGCTCGCAAGATCAATGGTCGAGCCGAGCGCGTCCGATACCGTACCGCCGGTGTTGGTCACCGTCAGCGTCGTCAGCGTCAGGATCGAATCGTCGATCGCCTGCAGCGTCCCGGTGTTGGTGATGGGATCGCTGGTGATGTCGAGCGCGCCGCCGTTGGCTTCCAGGGTGCCGGAGTTGGTGATGCTCGGGCCGGCCACCGGGTCGATCGTCAGCGTGCCGCTGGTGGATTCCAGCGTCCCCGAATTGGTGATCCCGGCATTGCTGATGAAGCTGGTCCCGGTCGAGTCGAGCGTGCCCAAATTGCTCAGCGTACCGCCGGAGATCGTGGCGCTCGCAAGATCAATGGTCGAGCCGAGCGCGTCCGACACCGTGCCGCCGGTGTTGGTCACTGTCAGCGTCGTCAGTGTCAGGACCGAGTTGTCGATTGCCTGCAGCGTCCCGGTGTTGGTGATGGGATCGCTGGTGATGTCGAGCGCACCGCCATTGGCCTCCAGCGTGCCGGAGTTGGTGATGCTCGGGCCGGCCGCCGGGTCGATCGTCAGCGTGCCGCCGGTCAATTCCAGCGTCCCGGAATTGGTGATGGTGGCATTGCTGATGAAGCTGGTTCCGGTCGAGTTCGAGCGTGCTGCCGCCGGCAATCGTCAGATTGCCGTTCGTGATCGTCGTGCCGTCGTCCAGCAGCAGGGTCGCGGCACCGAGGGTGCCGACTTCAATCGTACTCGGGGTATCGCCGCTCGTTCCGCTGACGGTCACGCCATCGAGCGTCGCGCCCGGACCGGTCTTTCCGGCCTCGACGTCGAGCGTACTGCCAGCGGCGATCGTCAGGTCGCCGTTCGTGATCGTCGTGCCGTCGTCCAGCGTCAACGTCGCCGCGCCGGAATTGCCGACCTCAATCGTGCTGGCGGCGATCATGTCTATCGCGTTGGTACCATGGACCGTCACAGCGTCCAGCGTTGCGCCGGGGCCGGTCGTTCCCGCCTCGATATCGAGCGTGCTGGCACCAATGATGTTCAAATTGCCATTTGTGATCGTTGTGCCGTCATCGAGCAGCAGAGTCGCCGCGCCGAGAGTGCCAACCTCGATGAAGCTTGGGTTGTCCCCGCTTGTTCCGCTAACGGTGACGCCGTCAAGCGTCGCACCGGGACCGCTCGTTGCCGTCTCGACATCGAGAGTGCTGCCGCCGGCAATCGTCAGATTGCCATTCGTGATCGTCGTACCGTCGTCCAGCAGCAGCGTCGCCGCGCCGGCCTTGCCGATTTCGATGGTGCTTGGGTCATTGGTTCCGCTGACGGTCACCCCGTCCAGCGTCGCGCCGTTGACGCTCTCGACATCAACCGTGCTGCCAGCGGCAATCGTCAGATTGCCGTTCGTGATCGTCGTGCCGTCGTCGAGCAATAGCGTGACCGCGCTCAGCTTGCCGACTTCGATCGTGCTCGCCAGCACCGAAAGCGCGGCATCGGCATCGGTGCCGTTCACCGTCACACCGTCCAGCGTTGCGCCAGGACCGGCCGTTCCAGCCTCGACATCGAGCGTGCTGCCGCCGGCAATGTTCAAGTTGCCGTTCGTGACCGTCGTGCCACCGTCGAGTACAAGCGTCGCCACGCTGGACCCGCCCACTGCGATGATGCTCGGGGTGCCGCCACTGGTCCCGCCGACAGCAACACCGTCCAGCGTCGCGCCGTTGACGCTCTCGACATCGACCGCGCTGCCGCCGTCAATCGTCAGATTGCCGCTCGTGATCGTTGTGCCGTCGTCCAGCAGCAGGGTCGCTGCACCGAGGGTGCCGACTTCAATCGTGCTCGGTGTATCGCCGCTCGTTCCGCTGACAGCCACGCCATCGAGCGTCGCGCCGGGGCCGGTCGTTCCGGCCTCAATGTCAAGCGTGCTGCCGCCGGCAATCGTCAGATTGCCGTTCGTGATTGTGGTGCCGTCATCCAGCAGCAGGGTCGCGGCACCGAGGGTACCGACTTCAATCGTGCTCGGGGTATCCCCGCTCGTTCCGCTGGCAGCCACGCCATCGAGCGTCGCGCCGGGGCCAGTCTTTCCGGCCTCAATATCGAGCGTGTTGCCGCTGTCGACGACCAACTTGCCGTTGGTGACCTTGGTGCCGTCGTCCAGCAGCAGGGTCGCGCCGGTGACGGTCGCCGAGCCGACATCAATCTCGCCGCCGCCAGTGACGGCAACATTGTCCAGCGCCGCACCACCGATGCCGACAAAGGTATTGTCCGAGGCATCGCCGAATACCAGCTTGCCGCCGGCAACCGAGGTCGCATCGTCCAGCGTCAGCGTCACGCCGGTGACGGTCGCCGAGCCGACATCAATCTCGCCGCCGCCGGTGACGGTAACATCTTTCAACGTCGCACCACCGGTGCCGACGAAGGCCGCGGCCGAACTATCTACAAATACCAGCTTGCCGTCGCTGATCGTCGCACCGTCCGAAAGCCCCAGCGTTGCGCCGGCATCGACCTGAATCGTGCCACCGCTATTGGCGATATCGACCTCGACCTTGAGCGTATCGCTGACAACCTCGATAGTTCCGGAATTCGTAATGCTGCTCTGATCGCCAAAAACGCCGCCCTTGGCGAGAGTAATCGTGCCGTAATTGTCCAGGACGCTATGCTTCAGGAGCGTGGCAATGCCACCGACGCTGAGTGTTCCAAAATTCTTGATGATCGATTCAGCGGTCAGAGGGGAATTAGGGTCCGTACTCGTGTCCATATTGAGCGCGCCGGCGATCGTCAGCTTGCCGGTCGACAAGACATCCAACTCCGGGATCGATGTCCCGAAGTCGTTGAAATAATCCATGGTCAGCGATTTGGCCGCTTCCGCGTCATTGACCGTCGCCGGAAACACCGGCGTCCCCGGCAGCACTTGGTCCGTGCCGATGAATACGTCATCAGTGCCCAGTACGCTCGGCGCCCGGTCGCCCTCCCAATTCGAAGCATCGCTCCATAGCGCACCGCCCGACGGGATTGGGTTGACGTTGACCCAGACCACGGCTGCGTTGTTGTTGCCGCCAATCGTGACAACGATCTCCTGGACGGAGGTCGCTCCTGGCGTCGCCGAGTCCGTCACGGTGACAGCGTAAGTGAGGACAAGCGACTCGTTGGCGGGAACAAGGTCCGCCAGATAGACCTGAAGGTTCGCAAGCGTCCAGTCGATCGTTCCACTGCCGCTACCGGTGCTGTCGTTCGCCTTCGCGATGCTGGCAGTCACTGCCGCTGCGAGTTCATTGATCACAGTTTGCCCGACCGTCGCCGAGAGGGGCTGTCCATCAAGCAGCGCGCTCGTCATTTTGACGGCAACAGTGTGGGTATCGGTCAGATCGGGATCGGTAAAAACCAGCGTTCCGCTTTGGGCGGTGTTTGGGATCAGATCACCACCTTTTGTATCGGTGCCGGCGGCAGCGAAGCTGATGTTTTGCTGCGAGCTGGTAATGACCGGCGCGTCGTTGGTGCCGGTGATCGTGATCGTGAACTGTTGCGAACCGGTTTGGTCATTCGGCGCAAAATTGTTGTCGACGGTCGCCGTGTAGGTCAGTGTCAGCGTCTCATTGGCGGCGAGGAAGTCGAAGGCGCCATCGGCGGCCTGATAGGTCCAGGTCGCGAGCCCCTTATTGTTGAGCAAGGTGCCCTGATTTACCGCATTGGTGATGGCTTCGACCGCGGCAACATCCTTCTGCTGCAGCGTGTTCAGCGCCAGGGGGTGACCTTGTGCATCCGTGTAACTGAAAGAAGCGAATTTCACCGACACGGTCGGCTGGTCGCCCGAATTGACGTCACGATAATGGATTTGGATCGTTGCCGTATCGGGCGCCTTGCTGCCGGTAACGCCCGCCAGTTCGGTAATGTTGCCATCGTTGATGCTGTCAAAGGCCGGGGGCACGGGGACGTGGCCATCGCCCGAAGCGTTGTTGCCGGAGCCTGCCGTGTTCACGACCACCAGGTTAACAATGACCGGAATCGTCGGGAGAGATCCGGACAAGCCCGCGAATTTGGTAGGCCCGAATGTCGTCGGGGTGATCGTATCGGTGAAATGCTCGAGCGACTTGGTGTTCGAGGTGTCGGAGAATTTCAGCGAAAACACATCCGTGATGAGTTTTTGTATTTCGGGCGACAGCGGAGCCAGCGTCTGGCTCATGATCCCGTTCGAGATGTTGATCTGCAACCCGGCGTGGTCGACGACGGCGAGCGGCGTGAGCGTCGTCTTGTCGAACAGGATGTAGGAGCCGGTCGTGCCGTCCGGCTCGACCAGGACCTGGAACTTTGCGTCCGGCGTGTCCCCGGGCACGTTGAAGTCGATCTCGACCAGAACCGCCGTGCCGCGGATGCCCATGGTCGCAACCGGCGTATCGATCTTCATGTCGCCGTGTTTCGCCGTCTCGCCGGCGACGAAGGTGATGGTACCGGCCACCAGGCTCAGCAGCGACGAATTGTTCGACCCGTTCGGGTCGTACACCATCTCGTTGAGCACCATGCGCGCATTCGACGACAGGCCGAACACCGTGCCATCGATGAAAGTGACGCCGAGCGTCGAATCCGATCCGGACGCGACGACGTCGCCCTTTTCGACGTTGTCGCCGTTGTTGAGGATAATCGAGACGCCGTTGCGGACAGCGGTTGCGGTGCCCGTCAGCTTGGTCACATGGCCAATGACCTGATGGACGCTCGCATTGCCATCGGCTTGCGCATACTGGACTTCACCGGCAAGCGCGGTGACGAGATCGCCCGTAAGATGAGCGCCATCGGGCGACGCCAGCGGCGCGCGATGTTCGCCCTTGAAGTAATCATGCAGAACGAGTTCGCGGTTGTCGCCGGAAAGAACGAGATCGACACCCGTACGCTTGAACTCTGCGCCGAACAGCAGTTGCGCGTCGGGAACGACAATAGCATCCGACGGAACGTGGGTGGCATGAACCGTTTCGGAAAAAACGTGGCTGCCCGGGTGCTGGCCCAGCGCATCAGAAACCGTGGCATCAAATTTGCCGAAGTAATTCACCCGGTCACCGCAATGGTTAATAAATATATAAATTCAAAGGTCTAAGCTTCCTTATCACCAGCGGCCCGATCGCGAAACCATCTCTTGCTTGCAAAAGGCCCTCCCGAGCTTGGTAACCGTGGATATTCTTGGGGAATCTGCTTCATTCTCTTCATATAAAATCATGTAAAGGCCTCGCCCCTCTTTGTATTCGATACGTATTAATTCCGCTCGGAGAGCATCTTAATGTATTCATAAGTATATATTTTTTAATCTTTATTACTTATAGCCTTGCCATGTCCCACATTGGATAATACTGCGCCGGTTCCCGCCCCGGGGAATGTGAGCTGGATTACAAATCCGACAACTTTCGACAAATTAGCCATACCGGCCAGAAATCGCTCTGCTGGCCCGTAAGCGCCAGCCTTCCCTAAAATTTTCGGTGAACTCGCAAGGCGTCGTTCAGACTGTTTCGGACATTCCCGCGGCCGGCGCGCAGCCCTTAAGGAGAATAAAAGCCCGAACGCCCATCATCCCCGGCAAAACGACCCGGTCACACGCGGCTAACACGCCCCGTCGATGCCCGGGCGAAGGGGGTGTCGGATGGGTTACTTCGGTAACGGGCAGGCTTGGCGTGCCATCGTTCTTGCCTGGGTTCTGGTCTGGTTCGGGCCTGCGGCGAATCTGAATGCCGGGACTCTGATTTCGCCGGGCGCGCTGGATTCGATCCGCAAATCCGCCGAACCTTTCGGGCTGTTTGCGACAAGATTGTCCGGCGGCGGCCTCCTGGAAAAATGGAACGGCGTCGAGCACAAGCTCGAGGACGAGATGGTGCAGCTCGCGCTGTGCGACGGCGACCGTGAGCGCTGCGTATCGCCGGCCGCCCTGCAATTCCTCGCCATCGTGGATGCGGCCAGGGCCCGGGAAGGCCGTGCCCGGTTTGGCGAAATCAATCGCGCCATCAACCTGGCGATCAAACCGATGAGTGACCTCGCCCAATATGGCCAGATCGACGTCTGGAGCTCGCCGCTCGTCACCTTCACCTCCGGCGCGGGCGATTGCGAGGACTATGCCATCGCCAAAATGGTCGCGCTACGCATGGCGGGCGTCTCGACCGAGGACATCAGGCTGGTCGTGTTGCGCGACGTGCTTCGCGGCGAAGATCATGCGGTCGTGCTGGCACGGCTGGACGGCCACTGGCTGACCCTCGATAACCGGCGCCTGGCAATGATCGAGGATATCGACGTCAGAAACCATCGGCCGCTCTTCGTCATCGGCGACAGCGGCGTCATGCGCTACGACCAACAGTCGCCGTCCGCCAGCGCGGCATGGCAGGCCTCCGCTCCGGCGGTAGCGGTGAATTTGGCTGGAGCTCCGATTTCGGAGCTCGCAAGCCCGATCGACGTCGCCCTGTCCAACTAAGTCCTGACAAGCCCCTCCCTGGCCTGAGACGCCCGCCGGAGCCAAGTCTCAGCCGGAGCCATGTCTCACTTGTCGAGGCACTCATTGATATAGGCGCCGCGATCCCGGCGCGTTACCTTGGCCTCATCCGCCTTCTTCGAGCACTGGAATAGCTTCATCTGCTCTGCGCGGCGTTTTTCGGCCGCGGCGCGATATTCCGGTGCGACCGTATTCGGATCGACGAGCTTTTCGGCCATGCTCGCGCCTGACCACGCGGCAGAGATCAGGACAAGACCGAGCTGCAAAACAAATCCCGTGAATATTCCCCGCAGCAATGCGCCAGAATGCAATGTCATGGTTCTAATCTCGCTTCTTCAAAATGGTCGCATCCAAATAAACGATTGCGGGAATAATGGCCTCGCAGCCCGGCAATGAAAGCCAAGGTATCACCGGCTGCCAGCCCAAACAATTTCATTTCGCACCGGCGGCCGAAAAGCTACGATGGCTCCGGTAATCGTCTGGCTTTTCCTTTCGGGGGATCGGGATGCGGGCATTCGCGTTGGCAATGGTGGCTATCGGAATCGGGCTGGCTCAGCCAGCACAAGCCGACAACGCGGCCGATTCCAATCGATCGATCACCGATATCCTGCCGCTGTTTACCAAGAACCACTGCGAGGAAACCAAGGTACCGGCGGATCAGCTTTTCTGCGGCGACCCCGAACTCAACGCCACCGGCGCCAAACTCAGCACCGCCATTGCCGGACGCCTGAAAAGAGTCCCGAACCGCGGCATGGCGATCGAGGAAAATGCCGAATGGGTCAGAGACCGCAATTCCAGCTGCGGCATTCTCGGCCGGCAGCCCGTCAGGATCGAGGACATCAAGCCTGTCAGGGACTGCCTGTTGAAGGAGACCGAAGAGAGGATCGACATATTGGTCGATCCGAATTTCGATTGCCTCGCCGTCCATACGACGGCCGGCCTGTTGATTTGCAGCGACCCCTCACTGGCACTGGCCAAGGAAGAACTCAACGAGCTGGTGATCGGGTTGATCGCCAAGCTGAAGGAAAACGAAGCCAGAGAGGCTTTCTCGGAATTCGACAGGTGGACCCGGGAGCGCGACCGGAAATGCGATCTCGAGGGCAAGGACAACGTTCCGCTCCAGGAGCTGCCATCCTCGGAGGGCTGTCTGTCCGACTATTTCGCCCGGAAGATCGCCGAGGCCACCGCGGCCAAGGGCGACCCTAAAAAGATTTTTGGGCAGCAGCTTGCATCGCCTGTGGCGAACGCGGACGCAGTCGACCTCTGCGTCGCGCAAATCCATTCGGCGGGTGCCTGCGGCAGTTTTTTGGCCGTCAACCGTGTCGTTCAAATCGAAAGCAGCCAGACCGAAGAGAGCGCGCAGATTACCAGCGGAATCGAGATGGTCGTTCTCTCGCCTTTCACCGCCTGTAGTCCGATTGCATCGGGCTGTACCGGCACCTGCTGGGATTTGAAATCGGGAAAGCCGAAGTCGGTGCCGGGCAGCCGCGAACAATTCCAGGTCGGTTATCGCGTGCGCATCGAGAAGTCGTTCGCCTTTCAAAAGAAAGACGGTGGCTGGCGCTGCAATGCCACCGCGATGCAGCCGGTCGAAGTCGGCGTAGCGCTCAGCGGACCCTGAAATAGCGCATTCGCGATTCTTAAGAGATGCAATTTTGGCTCCTCGATTCACCCCACCGAAACGGTTTCCAGTCCATGGTCGCTTCGGCTGTAACGAGGATCGCCCGGCATCATGGCCTCCCATCAATCGGCCCTCGAGCTGCGAGGGTTAACAAAGCGTTTTGAGCGCCCAGCCGTCGATGCGCTCGACCTCACCGTTCGCACGGGCGAGTTCTATGCCCTGCTCGGCCCCAACGGTGCCGGCAAAACGACGACGCTGCGCATGGTCGCCGGCCTGTTGCGGCCCGACGCCGGTTCCGTCTCAATCATGGGCATCGATGCGCTCAACGATCCGGTCGCAGCCAAGCAGATCACGGCCTGGGTATCCGACGAGCCGATGATCTATGACAAGCTGACGCCGCTTGAATATCTCGAATTCGTCGCGGGGCTCTGGGGGGTCGATCCATCCCTGGCCGAGCGTTCCGCGCGCGAACTGCTCGTCTCGCTGGGCCTTGAAACCAATCTGCACGAGCGCTGCGAAGGATTTTCCAAGGGCATGCGCCAGAAGGTCGCGCTGGCCGGAGCGCTGGTGCATGATCCGCGCCTGATCATTCTGGATGAGCCTTTGACCGGTCTCGACGCGGTGTCCGCCCGCCATGTCAAGGGATTGCTGGGCGAGCGCGTGCACAACGGATGCACCGTCATCATGACCACGCATATTCTCGAAGTCGCCGAGCGCATGGCGGACCGTATCGGCGTGATCTCTTCGGGACGGCTTGTCGCCGAGGGTACGCTGGCCGAACTACGGCAGCAGAACGGCAAAAGCGACACCAGCCTCGAAGACATGTTCATCGCGCTGGTCGACAGCGAGGCGGCGGCCGCGTGACGACAGCCGCACTGGTGGTCTAATTTTAACAGTCGCATCCCTTCTCAGCAGGCACTTTGCGAATGTTAGAATCATAAGACCACCAGCCAATATAGGTTTCTAGTGGAGTTCCGGATTTGACATTCGCTTTCAAGCTTGCGGCTGGGTGGGTAGAGAATGTCAAATCCGCTCCACTAGGCTGGTTTGCCCGGCACGAAATCCGGCTGGCCTGGCGAGAATGGCTGGCGATGATGACGGGCGGACGGCGCGGACGCCGCCGCTCCTTGATCATCGGCCTTCTGGTATTTGTCGCGCTGTTGCACGTGGCTGCCTGGGCCGTGATCGGGCGATACGCCCAGCTCCAGGGGCCACTCGACAAATCGGCGCTGATTGTCATCACCGCGTCCATGTTCCTGGCCTGGGCCTTGATGCTGTCACAGGCGATTGAATTGGTGACACGGGTGTTTTACGCCCGCGCCGATCTCGATCTCATCATGTCCTCGCCGGCCACGCTCACCCATGTCTTCTCGACACGGCTTGCCGCGATCGCGTTATCGATCACCGCCATGGCGATGTTGCTTGCAACGCCGTTCATCGACGTCCTGTTGTTCGGCGGCGGCCTACGCTGGCTGTCGGTCTATGGTGTGGTCGTCGCCATCGGTCTGTCCGCCGCCGCGGTCGCGATTGCCGTGACCATCCTGCTGTTCCGGACGATTGGCCCGAGCCGCACCCGGTTGATCGCCCAGATTCTCGCTGCGGTGATCGGCGCCGGCTTTGTCATCGCGCTACAGATTGCCGCGATCCTGTCTTATGGAACGCTGTCGCGCTTTGCGATTTTGACCTCGGACGCAGCGGCTGCATTCGCGCCCGGCCCGGACAGCGTGCTCTGGTGGCCGGCGCACGCGGCGCTTGGCGATGGCGAGGCGTTGTTGCTGTTGCTGGCTTGCGGGCTTCTGCTGCTGGGAGCCGTCATGACCGGCTTTTCAGCGAGGTTTGCGGACACCGCCGTCCGCGCCTCGACCGGAGCCACATCCGCCCGGCGCATTTCGCGTTCTCGAACGTTCCGATCCGGATCGCGTCAACAAGCGCTGCGGCGAAAGGAACTCATGCTGCTCCGCCGCGACCCGTGGCTGGTGTCGCAAAGCCTGATGCAACTGCTTTACCTCGTGCCGCCCGCGGTGTTGCTGTGGCGAAGTTTTAGCGACAGTTCGGTCGCCATCATGCTGATTACGCCTGTCGTCGTGATGGCGGCTGGACAACTCGCCGGTGGCCTCGGGTGGCTGACAATCTCCGGCGAAGATGCCCCCGATCTCGTGACCACCGCGCCACTGCCATCCACTCGGCTGATTCGCGCCAAGATCGAGGCCGTGCTGCTCGTCATCGGCGCCCTGTTCGCGCCACTCGTGACGGCGCTGCTGTTTGCCTCGCCACAACAGGCGGCCGTCACCGCGGTCGGCGTCGTCGTTGCGGCCGCCTCCGCGACCGCAATCCAGCTCTGGTTTCGTGTCCAGGCGCGCCGCAGTCAGTTTCGCCGCCGCCAGACATCGTCGCGATTGGCGACCTTCGCAGAAGCCTTTTCGTCGATCGGATGGGCTGCGACCTCAGCGCTGGTACTGTCACTTCCGGGAGCAGCACTGGTCACGGGATTGATGACCGCGGCCATTTTAGCGGCCACCTGGAAGTTCAGCCCGCGGCGAGACTAGACCTTCGTGTTCGGGCGTTACGCTTTGACCACTCCCATCACTGCTTCCGCAAACGCTTCCGGCGCTTCCTGCGGAAGATTATGTCCTGCGTGCGGAACAATGCGATGGGCGAGACGGCGGCTGAATTTCGCGGCATGGGCGGTGCCGTCGGTCGGAGCGGCAACGCCGTCGGCATCGCCATCCAGCGTAATCGTCGGGACCGTGATCGCTGGTTGCGCTGCCAGGCGGCGTTCCAAATCGGCGTAGCGCGGATCGCCGCCGGCGAGGCCGTAGCGATGACGGTAGCTGTGAATCGCGACATCGACATAGTCGGGATTATCGAAGGCCGCAGCAGTCCGGTCGAAAGTCGCGTCGTCGAAGTGCCAGTTCGGCGACCATTGCCGCCATAGTATTTTGGCGATCTCGCGCCGGTTGGCGGCAAGGCCCGCGCGGCCGCGCTCGATCTGGAAATAATATTGATACCAGTAGGCGACCTCATGCATCGGCGTTGCCGGGATCATCGCGCGCGCGATGTTCTGGATCAGATAGCCGTTCACGGTCACAAGTCCCGCGCAGCGGTCGGGCCATAGCGCCGCCCCGACGCAGGCCGCGCGGCCGCCCCAATCATAGCCGGCGAAGACCGCACGCTTGATACCGAGCGCATCGATCAGCGCGATCAGATCGGCGCCGATGGACGCCTGCTCGCCCGAGCGTGGCGTTTTGGAATCGAGAAATCGAGTAGGACCGTAGCCGCGCAGATAGGGAACGATGACGCGGCAGCCCTTGGCCGCCAGCATCGGGGCAACATCGACATAAGAATGAATGTCAAAGGGAAAGCCGTGCAGAAGCACGACGACCGGGCCATCGGCCGGTCCTTCCTCATAATAAGAAATATTGAGGACGCCGGCTTCGACCGAACGAAGCGGCCCCAGGCGGCGCGACGAAGCCGCGCGCGGCGCCGCTGCAGCTTGGCCTGATGCGCCATCGGCCGCACGTGCCTGACCGACTTCCATGGCAAAACCTCCGGTTAAGGCCGCGCCGAATGCGAGAATATGCCGGCGTCGACGGTCGATAGGCTCTCTCATCCGTGCTCCGGATCGGAACTGCGTGGCGCTCGCGCAAATTCTAAGCAGAAACGATCAAGGCTGACATTCAAATTTTCCGGCCGCGTTTAAATCCAGGTCAGCCCAGACATGCGCGACCGCCGGCATGACGCCTCGAAAATTCGGCGCTAGAGTGACTTGCTTTCGAAATTGCCACCGGTTGTGCGCCTCATGTTGCGCGTTGCTACCCTTGTCCTTGGCCTGTTGGGCTTTCCGATCGCGACGGCGGCCGCGCAGGATGCTCCACGCGGCAGTGAATGCCTCGCCATGGCGCATGCGCCGCCCCGGGCGAGGCCTGTGTCGCTGCGCCGGATGGCAGCAAAGGCCGAAGACGTCACCATCACTTATGCCGGCCATTCGACCTATTACATCGACACGCCCGGCGGGGTGCGGATCGCAACCGACTTCAGTGGCGCCTATACCACCGGCCGCCTGCCCGACGTCGTCACGATGAATCGGGCGCACAGCACGCATTACACTTTATTTCCGGACCCTCGCATTCCCCACGTCTTGCACGGCTGGAACGACGACGGCAGCCCGGCGCGGATCAACGAGCGCATCGGCGACGTCCTCATTCGCAACGTGACCACAGATATTCGCCGCTATTTCATGGACGATTCCAGCGGCGAAATGATCAAGGACGGCAACTCCATTTTCATCTTCGAGGTTGCCGGTCTCTGCATCGGACATCTCGGTCATCTGCATCACAAGCTCGACGACAGCCATTTCGCGGCGATCGGCCGGCTCGATATCGTGATGGTCCCGATCGACGGCACTTATACAATGTCACTGGGTGGCGTCTCTGAAATCACGCGACGCTTGCGCGCCTCCGTGGTGCTGCCGATGCACCGCTTTGCGACCCCGCTCGACGAGTTCATGCGCCGGATCGGCCAGCAATTCGAGATCGACCAGCGAACCGAACGCAGCTTCACGATATCGCGGGATTCCTTGCCTTCGACGCCGACCGTCATCATTCTTCGAGGCGTCTAATTCAAATAAAACGCCCGGAGACAAAGCCCATGGCCGCCAGCACATTGCCTTCCACCAAAAGCGGCCTTTATGCCGATCCGCGGCCTGACTGGCTTGCCTTGCGCGAAGAGGACGTGCTCGACCCGGCCCGCCCGATTGTCGATCCTCACCATCATTTGTGGGATCGCGGCGGACAGCGCTATCTGATCGACGACATCGCCTCCGATATCGCCTCCGGTCATCATGTGATCGCGACCGTCTATGTCGAGGCCCGCTCGATGTACCGGGCGAAAGGGCAGGACGCGTTTCGTCCTGTGGGCGAGGTGGAATTCGCCAATGGTGCCGCCGCCATGAGCGCAAGCGGCGGCTACGGACCCGCTGCGGTCTGCGCCGGCATTGTCGGTCACGTCAATCTCCTGCTGGGCGAAGACGCCCGGCCGGTGCTGGAGGCGGAAATATCCGCGGGCCAAGGCCGCTTTCGCGGCATCCGGCATTCATCGGCCTGGGATGCCGACCCCAACGTCGCCCATATGTATGCGACGCGGCCGAAGGGCCTCTTGCTCGATTCCACATTCCGCAAAGGCTTTGCCAATCTCGCGCCGCTCGGCCTGAGCTATGATGCGTGGCTGTTTCATCCGCAGATCGACGAACTCACCGAGCTTGCCCGCGCCTTTCCGCAGACGCAAATCGTGCTCGACCATTGCGGGGGCCCGGCCGGCACCGGCCAATACGCCAACCGGCGCGAGGAAATCTTTGCGACCTGGAAGGCTTCGATCCGCGAAATCGCCAAATGTCCCAATGTCGCGGTGAAGCTTGGCGGTCTGGCGATGTGCTTGCTTGGCTATGATTTTCACGAGCGAGCGACGCCGCCTTCATCGGAACAACTCGCCGCGGCCTGGCGGCCTTATGTCGAGACATGCATCGAGGCGTTCGGTCCCGAGCGCGCGATGTTCGAGAGCAATTTTCCGCCTGACAAAGGCCAGTGCAGCTATCAGGTGATCTTCAACGCCTTCAAACGCATCGCCGCAAGCTATAGCGAGGCGGAGAAGAACGCGCTGTTTTCAGGGACAGCGATGAACGTCTATCGGCTGAAGCTTGAATGACCGATCGATCGATCAGGCCGAAGCGGCGAGACTCGGCGCGGTCCGTTTTCCGGACGGCGTTGTCATGCGCTTGACCTTTTTGAACACCCGCAATGCGAAGCCCAGCGCGAAAGGCTGCGCCGTCCGGCAGAAGGCCAGCTTGCGAACGCGGCCTTCGACATGCCATCTGGCATGCGCGCCGTCCCGGAAGAAAACCACGTCGCCGGGACCGTAGCGGGTCGGGCCCAGGATATCGCTTTCCAGCACGATTGCGCCTTCCAGGATCAGAATGGTTTCGTCGAAATCGTAGTACCAGTTGAATTTGCCTTCGCTGCACTCCCACACCATGGTGGTAGCAAGGCCGTCATCACTCCTTGAGAGCACGCAGCATTGCGCGACCGGATTGCCTTCGATGATCCAGGACGGCTCGATCGGCCTCGGCGTCAGGTTGACAACGAGGTTGGTCGTTTCAATCAAAGCCATCTTCGCCCCTCAGATAACCGCAAAAAGCTGCTTAAATTGCATCAAACTGCCGCGCGGCAGTGCCCGACGCCAAGCTAATAACAATCTTTTAAGCTTTTCTTATCGGCTGCTGAACAATCCGCCCGAACGGACCCTCCCGGCGAGGCGTGCCGGGATCGTTCAGGCCCACTCGCCCTTTCGGAATACCGGCACGCGCCGGCCATCGGCATAAAGACCGTCAATGTCGATCTTGTCTGAACCGATCATCCAGTCGATGTGGATCAGGCTGCTGTTGCCGCCTTTGGCGGCGATCTGCTCCGGCGTCAGTCCCGCGCCATCGACGAAACATTTTGAATAGCATTGGCCGAGCGCGATGTGGCAGGCGGCATTCTCGTCGAACAGGGTATTGAAGAACAATAACCCGCTCGCCGAAATCGGCGAGGAATGCGGCACCAACGCGACCTCGCCGAGACGGCGCGCGCCTTCGTCGGTATCGAGGACCTTGTTGAGAACTTCCTCGCCACGTGTTGCCTTGGCCTCGACGATGCGCCCTTCCTCGAAGCGCACAGCGATACCCTCCATCAGCGACCCCTGATACGACAGCGGCTTGGTGCTGACGACGTGACCGTCGACCCGCCGCGCATGGGGCGTAGTGAAGACCTCCTCCGTTGGAATGTTGGCATTGCAGGTAATGCCGTTCTTTGCAGTGGAGCCGCCGCCCTGCCACTCATGACCGTCGGCGAGACCGACCGTGAGGTCGGTACCGGGTCCGGAGAAATGCAGCGCACCGAACCGCTGTCCGTTCAGCCACTCCCTCCGACCGCGTAATATCTCGTTATGAGCCTGCCAGGCGGCGACGGCATCGTCCCTGTCAACCCTGGACGCCGAGAAAATGGCATCTGCGAGCTTTACGACCGCAGCGTCTTCTTCGTCTTGGGGAAACACGAGCTTCGCCCACGACGGCGACGGATAAGCGATGATATTCCAGTTGATGTCGAAATTGACGATCCGTTCGAGGGCAGGCTTGTAAGCGATTGAGTTGGCTTTGCTGGCGCGCGCAACCTTCGCCGGATCCTCGCCCGAAAGCAGCATCGGATTGTCGGCAACGATGGCAAGCCGCGCCGTGTTGGCGGCAAATGCCTTCGACATTCCCTCATAGAGCCAATTGGCGGCGCGGTCGAAACCCTCATCCTGCCCAAATCGATAGCGCAGCAAGGTGATCGCCTCATCCGACAGGATCGGGGTCACGAGACCTGCGCCTGCCTTGTAGGCGTGCTCGGCCACTCTGCGGACCAGGGGTAATGCGACGGTCGGCGCCGTCACGAGGAGATTCTGTCCACGCTCAAGCCGCAGCCCGACCTTGATGGCGACCTCCGCAAGCCGGTCGAGTTTCACAGGATCGATCGGTGTCGAGGAGGTGGGTTCGGAAACGCTCATGGTAGATCGCCTATCATTGCTTCATCGATGATATCAGTTTTCCCGCGCCAAGCAGAGACACATTGCCGCCGGTCGCTCCGGGAGAGCATATGATATTTATTAACGACTGCAGGGTGACGATCAGTTGAACGAATCGGACATCAGCGCGAAATTTCTTCCAGCCGCAGGTTCCGCGTTTCGATCATGCGGGTTGCGGCAATCAGTCCCACGATGGCTACAGCGGCAAACATCAAAAAGACGGCATCAACGCCGCCGCCTTTGCCGAGCATGAAGCCTATCATGGTTGGGCCGATGGCGGAGGCAACCCGAAGCCAGGAGGTCGCAACCCCGGTGCCGACCGCGCGCATCCGCGTCGGATAGATTTCCGGCGTGTAGAGATAGACGACAGCGGCGATCGACCCGATCAACCCATAGCTGAGGGTACTGAGCACGATGAACCACGAGATGTCGTGCGTGCCACCAAGTCCCAATATGCCGAGCGTCACCGCACCAAGGCCGAAGGCGCCCATCATCCAGTACTTGCGGCCGGTGCGGTCGATCACCAGGGCACAAATCAGCACCAGGCCTACCTGAGCGACGTTGGTCATCGAAGCAGCACGCAGCGCCTGCGGCAGGTCGAGATGATAGACGGTGGTGTAAAGCGTCGGCATCCAGTTGTTGAGACCGTTGGCCACGAGAAACACCGAGGCCCACAACACCCAGGCAATCAGCGTGCGTCCACGGTAGGCCGGCGACAACAATTCGCTCCACCTTCCGCGCGAGCGCGTCGGCACCTCGACCTGCGCCGGCAAGGACGCGAGCGGCAAGGCAGCGTCGACTGTGTCGGACTTGCCCGACGCAGCCTCCAACCGCCGGACGACCGCCTCGGCCGCGGCAAGCCGGCCCTTCCCGATCAGCCAACGCGGCGATTCCGGCAGCCGTAGCAATATCAACGCAATGACGAGACCGGGAATGCCGCCGATCACGAACATGATCTGCCATCCCATCAGCGGCACCAGCACCGCGCCGACCTGACCGGTGACCATCAACCCGATCGGGAAGATCATTTCATACAGCAGGAAGAACCGGCCGCGACCCCGTGCCTTCGAAAGCTCGCTGATATAGGTTGCGGCCACAGGCATTTCGCCACCAACGCCGATGCCTTGAATGAAGCGAAGCGTCAGCAGAACATTGAAACTCCAGGCCGCCGCACACGCCAAACTCAAGACTGCGTAAATCGCGGTTGCCGCCGCAGCGCAGGGAATACGGCCATAGCGCTCGGCTCCCCAACTGAACGCGAACGCCCCGACAATCTGGCCGACATAGCTCGCGCCGATCAGAATGCCGATTTCCGGCGGCGTGATGTGCCAGAGCGGCGCCAGGACGGGAATAACGAAAGCGATCGACAGCGCGTTGAAAGCATCGAAGAAGGTCGCGCTTCCCATCACGACCCGCGCCACAACGAACCAGCGCGACGTCGGCACCTGCTCCATCCGAGCGATCAGATGGTCAGCTGCACCCTCAGCATCGAAAGCCGGCGAAGGCTCGGGGTGCGGCGCTGCACTGGCAAGTGACAAGTCTCTCTCCATCCTCAGGCGATCTGCTTCAACAACGCCAGAATCTTGTCTGCGATTAAATCAGGGCACTCGACCGGCGTGATATGGCGGACGTTGGGCAGAACGGCGAGCGTCGAATTCGCGACCGCCTGATGGATCTGTTCGGACATCGCAACCGGCGTGGCGTAATCTTCCTCACCGACGATCACGCTGACCGGCATCCGCATGGACGCCTGATAGTGCCGCAGATCGGCATCGCCGAGCATCTCGCACGTCGACCGGTAGCAGTCGACATCGTTGGCGAGGAACACATCCATATGCGCGCGAACCACTTCCGGATGCGCTTCGCGAAATGCATCGCTGACCCACCGCGTCGCTTGAAACGCCGACAGCGCCGCAAATCCCTTGGTCGCTGCGGTAGTGGCGCGCTCACGCCAGTCTTTCGGAGCGGTTGGGCCGTACCAGGCCGTGCTGTCGATCACGGCGAGCCGCTCGACTCGGTCCGGATAGACGCCGGCAAAGGCTTGCGCGATGCAGCCGCCCATCGAGCATCCAGCGACCGTTGCGCGCGGCCAGTTCACGTGATCGAGCAGGCTCGCGAGATCGTTTGCAAACAATTCGGGCGTATACGTCATCTTGACCCGGGCCGATTGGCCATGACCGCGGCAGTCATAGGTCAGGACATCCGCATGAGGGGTCAACAGCGGCACGACGCCGTCCCAAATGTGCCGGTCGAGCGCCAGCGAATGGATCAATACGATGCAAGGGCGTGCGGGTGAACCGTCGCGCGGCTGCACATGCAGCGTGAAGGCGATCGAAGCGCCATCGGGCGCGGTGGCGTTCCCCATGTACGACGTCAAGAGGTTGTTCATGCCGCGGCCGATTTCGGCGAAGAGCCCGGCGTCGGAGCCGGCTGGTCGAGCGAAACGTTCCAGGCGTCGTAGCCGTAGAGCCAGTCTGGATTATCGTTGCCGCCGCTCATCCAGGTGTTGGCGCTCGAAATCTCCTGAATTTTGGACGTGCGCGGCTTGCGGTGGGCCTCAAAGCGTCTGAATGCCGCTTCGATATCACCGACCGACACGCCTTTCAGACAGCGCGCCAGCACCGCAGCGTCCTCGATCGAGGTTGCCGCGCCCTGCGCCATATAGGGCGTCATGGGATGGCAGGCATCGCCGATCAAAACCACCCTGCCCTGACTCCAGGTCGGTAGCGGATCGCGTTCGAGAATCGCCCATTTGTGACAATCGGGACAGGCATCCAACACCATCAGCACTTCCGGATGAAAGCCGGCATAGGCCTTGCGCAACTCCTGCACATCGCCCTTGGCCGACCACGACTCCTTTGTCATCCAGTCGGCCGGCTCCGGCACGCTGGTGACGAAGTAAAGCTGGCTGCGGTCCTTGGTCGTGTAATAGATCACGATGTGACGATCCTCGCCCCACCACTTGACGCGTGAGCGCGAGATTTCCTTCGGCAAGAGGTTTGAGGCGAACACCGCGCGGTAAGCGATCCGCCCACGGTGAATCGGCTTGTCGGGACCGATGATGATATCGCGCACGACCGAGTGAACGCCGTCGGCGCCGATCACGGCATCGGCTGTGGCCGTGGTCCCATCGGCAAAGAACAGCGTCACCGGGCCACCGTTCTGCTCCAGCCGAACCAGTTTCTTGTTCAGATGGATGATCTCGGGTGGGACGATCGAGGTCAGCGCCTCGTGCAGGTCGGCGCGGTGCATGCAAAGGAACGGCGCGCCGTAAAGGTCTTCCGGCATCGGCAATTCGCGCTTGATCTCGCCGGTGTCGCCAACGCGGTTGAGATGGGAGTAAGGCGCAAAGGCGCGCTGGCGCAACGTATCCTCGACGCCGATACCGCGCAGCACCTTCATGGAATTCGGCAACATCTGGATGCCGGCGCCGATCCGGCCGAACTGCTGCGCCTGTTCGTATACCTCGACGTCAAGGCCTGCCTGCCGGAGCGTACCGGCGGCGGCCATGCCGCCCATTCCAGCGCCGACGATTGCGATTTTGGGGGACATCATGCCCTTGCCGCTCCTTGGATGTTGAAGGCCTTTTGGCCTTCGCGGTCTTGGCGCGCCCGGTCGCCGCGCGGTTATCAATCCTCCTTATATTGCCTCTTGCCACGGATCAATCTGGCCGCCGCATGGCCGCGGCCCCGCGAACGGTCGGCCTGTAGCATTTGACAAATCGACGATATTTGTCAAAATTGTCGAATGGGCTCTTCGGATCGCATCTTGTCGGCTGCGGAAAACATCTTCGCGAGGTTCGGCTTCCGGCGCGCGTCGATGAGCCAGATCGCGGAGGAAGCCGGTCTAACGCGGCAGGCGCTCTACCACCATTATTCAAGCAAGGAGGCGCTGTTTCGGGCCGTCGTCGAGCAACTGCACGAATGCGCCTACGAAGCGGAGGCCGCGGCCGGGCTCGAGCAGGAGCAGGCCGGCGGCGGGTTGGCCGACATTCTGGCAGCGCAGATCGGCGCGCGCTTTCGCTACCTGATCGAATGCGTCGAGGAATCACCGCAAGCCGACGAACTGATGTCGGAGCATCAGCTCCAGACCCGCGACCTCTATCAAAGCTTCGTCGAGCACAACGCCGATTTGCGGGCGGAAACCATCGATCGCGTCTGCACCAGACAAGACCTCGCCTTGCAGAACGGCATGACGTCGCGCGATCTCGCCCGCTGCATCCAGACGGCCATCCGCGGATGCAACAATCTTCGCCTGGACACTGGCCTGCTTCGTGAACTCGACCGGATGGTTCGCCTTCTGGTGGCCGGCGCAATTGCACCCGCCGCATCCCAATCCCGTGCCAAAAGGAGATCGCGATGAGCGCCGTGACGATCAATGGCCGCCCCGAGACCTTGCCGGATGATCCGGATTCCCTTCTCGCCGATGTGCTTCGCGATCGGTTAGGCCTGACCGGAACCAAGCTCGTCTGCGGTGCAGGCGTCTGCGGCGCCTGCACCGTGCTGCTCGACGGCGTCCCCGTCGCGAGTTGCCTGATGCCGGTAAAAGCCGCCGCGGGCCGAACCATCACGACGGTCGAAGGAATCGCGGCCACAGGGCTGCACCCGATCCAGCGCGCCTTCATGGCGCTCGACGCCTTGCAGTGCGGCTTCTGCACGCCCGGGTTCATTGTCGAAGCGACTGCTTTTCATGACAACTGGCGCAAGGCGCAAGGCACCACGACCCCGTCGCGCGAGGAGATTGGCGCGGCGCTTTCGGGTCACCTTTGCCGGTGCGGCGCCTATGACAATATCCTTCGCGCCGTGGCCGAGGCCTGCAGCGGCCGCTTCGACGCCGAAACGAGCGCCGCGCCCCGCGTCGAGGCTCGTGACAAGGTGACAGGCAGTGCAAAATACACCGTCGACATCCGCCACGAAGGACAGCTCGAAGGCCTGATCGTTCGTTCAGCCGTAGCCCACGGCAAGATCACCTCGCTCGATTTCGCGCCGTCGCGTGCGTTGCCTGGCGTCATGGCGGTGATTTCGTTGCTCGGCGACGACAAGATGGTGCGCTATGTCGGTGATCCGGTCGCCGCGGTTGCCGCGCGGGATCATACGACAGCCCGGCAAGCCGCAGCCGCCATCGGCATCACCTATGAGGAACTGCCGTCGGTGATTGGCCTCGACGCCGCACGCAAGCCGGATGCACCGCTTGTGTTCGAGCGATCGAGCCGCAAAAAGGCGGCCAACGTCTCGGAGGGCTCGCCGGCGCCCGCACCCTGGAAGCAGAACGTGCGCGGCCCTTCCGCCGCCTTCTCGCACAAAACCAAGACGGTTCGCGGCGAAATTGCGAGCGCGGCCGCAGCCAATGATCCGCTGCTGATCAAGGGTGTTTTCCGTACCGCGGGCCAGTCGCATAGCTGTCTCGAACCCCACGCCACCGTCGCCCGCTTCGACGGCGATTATCTGACCGTGCACGTTTCGACGCAGGCCGTCTTTCATGTGATGGAGCTGATCGCAAAACGCTACAAGCTCGGCCACGACAAGGTCCGGGTGATCGCCGACCATGTCGGCGGGGGATTCGGCTCAAAGGGGAGCCTCGGCGTCGATACCATCGCTGCGATCGAATTGGCGCGCGCCGCCAAGGCGCCGGTCCGCGTCGCCCTCGACCGCCACGATGAACTTTCCGTCACCGGACATCGTCCCGGCACCGAGATCGACATCGCGCTGTTGCCTTCGCAAGCGGGCGAGCTCAAGGCGGTGTCACTAACGGCCTGGTCCGACAACGGCGCCGGCGTCAATTCCACGATCGCCGCGCTCGCGCGCCTGATCTATCCCGCGGAAGCCAAGGCGCTTACGGACTTCGACGTCGTCAGTAACCTGCCGCCGGGCGCGCCGTTTCGCGGTCCCGGCGGACCGCCGATGGCCTTTGCGCTCGAGCAGGCGGTCGATGAAGCCGCGCTTCGTCTACAGATCGACCCGATCAAACTTCGCCAGCGCTGGGACACCGATCCCAATCGCCGGCGGCTTTATGAGTGGGCAGCCGGGCTGGAAGCGTGGCGTAACGTCAAACCGGCCTCGTCAAAGAGCGGCCGCTATCGCCGCGGCGTTGGCGTTGCGAGTGGCTACTGGCTGTATTTATGGCAACCCGGTTCGAAGGTTGAACTCGCGATCAAGGGCGGGCGGCTGATTGCGAGCACGGCGATCCAGGACATCGGCACCGGCAGCCGAACTGTAATCGCCAACACAGTCGCGCGTGAATTCGGACTGGATCCACACGAGGTCGAGGTTAGAATCGGGGATTCGATCCTCCCCGAGGGACCGGGCTCAGGCGGCAGCCGAACCACCGCTTCGGTCGTACCGCCGACGTTGCTCGCAATCCAGAAACTCAAAGGTGTCATCGAGAGCAACGCAAAGCGAAAGCCCTTGCCCGGCTCCAATGCGCCCTGGCGCGAGTTGCTCGCAACGTCTGGCGATATCAGCGTGTCAGCAACGCGCCCCGAGGACAGCCGGCATCTCGCGCCCGGCGTCCGCTCGCCTCTGAAGGAAGCCGGCTTCATGGGCGCAATCTTCGGCTGGATGCTGCGGCGTTTCTCGAACCTCGCCGTTGGCTCCGGCGTACCGAGCTCGGTACAGGTGATCGAAGTTGAGGTCGATACCTGGCTCGGCCATGTGCGTGTGCTGAACGTTCACACCGGTATCGCGGTGGGCAAGCTCGCCGCTCCGGCGCTGGCGCGAAGCCAGGCGGCGGGTTCAGTGATCCAGGGCATCGGTTATGCTCTTTACGAAGGTCGCGAGGTCGATCCCCTGCGAGGCCATATTCTCACCGCCGGCCTCGAGGACTACCGCATTCCCGGTATCGCCGACACGCCCAACATCGACGTTCATTTCGATGAAGCCGGTTTCGATCACGTGCTCGGCGGCAGTGTCGGCATCGGCGAGGTCGCGACCGTACCGACGTCGCCGGCCGTTGCAAACGCCATCCGCAACGCGATCGGCGTGCGCGCCAACGCACTGCCGATCCGGCCCGATCGGCTGGTGGCTCTCCTGAATCAGAGGAGCGTGGCATGACCAACAGCGCAGCAGCCGCGGCCGCACCATCGGCGGAATTCCGTGCCGCTGGGACCGATCTTTCCGAGCGGCGGCGCAGCGGCGTTTCGCGTGGGCCGCTTATCGACCTCGTTCGGCCCACGGACGCACCAGACATCGTCTGGAACGAAAATGGCGCGGCACGGATCAGCGCCTTCGCAACAATCGCAAAGCTGGCGGCGGATGAAAAACTCGCCGCCGCCTATCCGGGACTGACCACGGCCGCGGCCGGACTCGCGACGCCTCAGATCCGGCACGTGGCGACGCTCGGCGGCAACCTCGCCCAACGCTCGCGCTGCTGGTATTTCCGCGATCCGCATATTCCCTGTCTCAAAAAGGGAGGCGAAGTCTGCCCCGCCCGCGACGGCAATCACCTTTATGGCGTCGCGTTCGATCTCGGTCCTTGCGTCGCGCCGCATCCATCCACGATGGCCGCAGCCCTGATGGCCTATGACGCGACCGTCACGACGGATCAGCGCCGGCATCTCGGTATCACAGCCTTGCTGGGAGATGGCTCGAATGGGTACGCCGACAATCTTCTGGTGCCCGGCGAAATGATCCAGAGCCTCGATCTCGGCGTCCCCGCAGCCGGTGAACGTGCGCTCTATCGGCGCGCGATCAGCCGCAGCTATGCAGAATGGCCGCTCGTGGAAATCGTCGTCCGCGCCGTGATTACGGAGGGAACGTTCAAGCTTGCCCGCGTCACCGCTGGCGGCATTGCGCCCGTGCCATTACGTCTCGATGGCACGGAATCTGTTCTGGAAGGCGCCACCGCGAATGCGGCAACCATCGAAAAGGCGGTCGCTCAATCCACCGCCGGCGCCAAACCGTTGGCCATGACCGGCTACAAGCTCGACCTGCTTCGGGGGTTGCTGCGGGATCTGCTTGAAAGGATCGCTGGCCTAGGAGGGACGCGAACTTCGGAATCGGAACTCTAGCCAGCGCTCACAGCATGATGGTATCGCTGCGGCGGCGCTCCGCCGCTTTCGTCACGGCTTCGGTCCTGGTGCGCGCACCGAGTTTGCGGAACAGCGATTCCACGTGAAACTTCACCGTGTGCAGCGAGATGTCCAGCCGGCGGGCAATCGCCTTGTTGGTCATGCCCTCGGCGAGCGCGGCGAGCACCTCGATTTCGCGCCGTGTCAGCAAGGGATGAGCTTCGCTTTCGCCCATCGCGCCAAAGCCGCTTTCGCGCACCGCAGGCGCCCGAACGATCAACCCCGCGGCCACCGCGCGGATCGCAGCGTCGATCTGGCGCGAATCGGCGTCGCGCGGCAACGCGCCGCGCAGACGGTCGTCCGCAATGCCCAACCCGACGACGTTGCGAACCTCGTTCGGCGGGGGCCTGCCATCGGCCAGCACGATGTCGGCCGCATCGTGCTCGCTAACAATCATGTGGCCGGCTTCGGTGACAATCTTGCACAGCGCGTTGCGGCGAAGCGGGTCGTCCGCGTGGACGGCCACCCGCAGCCGGTCGGCAAATACGATATCGCTCGCCACTTCGCTCACGCAGCCCGCCGTTCTGCAATCGTCGTCTGGACCGTGATGATGCCGCCGCCGCGGATCAGCCGGACATCCGCCTTGCGCCCGATACTGTCGCCGCCGAAGTACCGGGCGATCTTCCGAAACCGGTTCGCCGATATGCCATCGACGCTCAGGATAATGTCGCCCGCCACGATTCCCGCCTGCGCGGCCGGACCGTTCTCCACGACCGACATCACCATCATTCCACCGCGCTGGTCGGCGCTCTCGCGCAGCGCATCCGGGACGGCGACGGCGTGCAGCGCGACGCCTAGCCAACCGCGCGCAATGTGGCCCTCCTTGATGAGTTGCGGCACGACGCGTGCGAGGGTCGCATGGGGAATGACGATGACCTGACCGCGCGGCCCAAAGGTCGACATGCCGAGGCAGCCGCCGGCGGCATCGAATACAGGTCCACCCTCCTCGCGCTGGGCAAGCCCGATATCGAGGATGATGCGCCGGTCGATCAGGCCGCCGCGGCGGGAATGCCATTCACCGCCAACCAGATTGACCATGCCCAATCGCGCGCTCGCGCTGCCGGCACCGTCGGCGCCGAGCGCCAGCGCCAGCGTGCCCATGCGAGCCTCGCCTGCGGCAAAAGCTGGCGCGGCGATCACCTCGGCCGCTTTCAGAATGGCGATGTTGGTGCTGGCGTCGCGCCCGGCAAGCTTTGCAGCCACGCTCGAACCTCCCGGCACGACCAGCTCAAATTCATCCCCGCGCGGCAGCGCCTGTTCCGAAACCACGACAACGTCCGACTGCCACGCTATTCCGGTCAGATGGCTTTCCTGGCCAAGACGAACGGCGACGACAGCGTTTTTGGCGGCTTCCACGCGCGCCGATATCGCATTCGATAATTGGCTGAGTACGTCTGATGGAAAGGACATGGGTGAAAAAGACATGGGTTACTCCTATCAATGAAGATAGGAACGAATCTGCGGAATCCAGTGCCCTCAGACTATCGGCCGGACGGCCGGGATTGTCCCGGCCGTTTGACCGGGCAAAAAGCCCGGCAATATGTCCCTGTGCCCCGTTGCTGTGATCCTTTCCACACAGCTCCACGTTCTCGCGAGCGATAATTACGCCCCGAGTTTTGCGAACCAAGCCCTCGAATCGAGAGGGCGCAGGGAATGCCGGGTGCCTCACGCACCCGCAGCCTTGTGTGCGATATGAGAAAGCACACAAGTTAGTCACCACAGGTAGCCGAAGCATTCCGGCATTCCCTGCGCGATGGTTTTAACGGTTTCCTTCGTGCTCTCCCCGGAGACCGGGCTCTGTTGCCTCCGTCGCTTGCAAAGATCATCGCCTCGCAAGCTTGATATCAGCGTCGGGATATCAGGACCACACGACTTCACCGTCCGCGGCATCGTCACTCGTCAGTTGGCGACACCGCGTCCATCGCATCCCACGTCCAACGTTCGTGACGATCGCGATACGCCCCTCTTATCGGGCACGGGACGGGGCGGGCTTCTAAAGGTGATTTGCCCGACAGCGCAACAAGAAAATATTCAGGCCGGGACTGGACAGCGACCCAAATCAGGTTGGAGTGCAATACTCAAAGTCCAACGATATGTTATCGTGCACACTTGACCACAAGCTTGGGGGGCTGATGTGGAGGCGATCGGTTATCTCTATGCAATCGCGGCTGTCGGTATGTCCTTCGCCGGCTTGTCAGTCCTGACAATGATCCTGCGGCAGATGCTCGGCGGACAGATGACCAAGTTCGACAGCTTCGTTGCGCGCACCTGGTTTCAACTGGGGTTCATGATCACGTTCGGCTCAATCCTGCCGCCGCAGTTGGCTTTGCTTGAAGTATCGACGCCAATGGTTTGGCGCATTTCAAGCGGCTTGATGGCTATTATTCTCGGGTGGTGGGCATTGACATTCCCCGGGCGCAGGCATGCGACGAATCCAACGCCCTTGCCGATGCAGGTGATAACTTTCGTGGCGGCTATGGCTCTCATTGCGCTCGCGCTGGCGGCGAATGCAATTGCAGTGCCTGTCGGGCATTTGCCAGGCGTTTATGCCGCAGCGGTAACTGCGATACTTATCGGCGCCGCGCTGTTGTTCCTGTTCACGTGCGCGCATTGGTACGACGCCGTCCTGTAATCCGATCCGGTAAGTCAAGCCCCCTCTTAGGGCTCCGGCATATGTCCCATTCCACCGCATCCCGCGGCCAACGTTCGTGACGATCGCAATACACCCCTCTTATCTGGCGCGGGACGGAGCGGGCCGCCGCGCGTCAAACGAGCGAATGATTGATCAGCACGCCGATTGCGACGCCTGCGAGCGCGGCTCCGATACCCATTAAAACTGTTTCGACCACGGTGCGCACGACATTGCGTCTTCCCAATTGCGCTCGCCCGATACCTAGTCCTGCAAGCAAGGCAACTGTGACGGTCCCGGAAACGATCCGCGCCCGATCGATTGGCAGGAACACGAATGGCAGGATCGGAACCGCGGCCGCAAGGAAATCCGCAGATAGCATCCAGAGCGCCTGCTCGAAAGGATTGAGTTGTTCGGTCGCCGCACCTTTAAGCGCAAGCAGCAAC
This sequence comes from uncultured Alphaproteobacteria bacterium, assembly GCA_963775545.1. Lineage (GTDB taxonomy): Bacteria > Pseudomonadota > Alphaproteobacteria > Rhizobiales > Xanthobacteraceae > Bradyrhizobium. The sequence continues at coordinate 130,049 of CAVZJE010000006.1, read as the reverse complement.
CCGTCGGCAGCATTGCGGTCGCCTTGCACGGCTGCGGCGAGTGCGTTGGATTGCTGTGGCGTGAGGCCCGCGCCGATGAGGCGGCTCGAAAGGGAGATATCGGGGTTGCCTTTGGCCAACGCGGTTGCATCGCTCTTGTCTTGCGTCGTCTCCGCGTCAAGATAGGCCCCCGCCATCATGGATACGGCAGCCGCCGCGGCACCCGAAGCCCCGGCGATCAAAACTGTCTTCGTGCTGGTGGTCGTAGCTGCAACGCCAAAGATCAAGCCGAAGATGGAAACAGTCCCGTCTTCCATACCGAAGACGACCGTGCCGGCCGAGTTGATGAAGGAGTCGCGCAGGCGCCGCAAGGTCGAGCCGATTTTCATTTTATTCGCCCCATCCGGTCTACGCGTGGAAAGCACAATGGTCGTTCGCTTGTGCCCGTGCAAGCGGGCCTTCGGCAGCGAACTTGCCGCGATATCATGCGAACTTCGGAATCGGAGCTCAAGGTCGCGATAAGCCGGGAAAGTGCCCTGCCATATGCAGATCGTGCTAATGCGCACGGGCTGAACAACGAAAATGATGCTGCCATGGCTGATGCAACAAGATCGATCGAATTAGATCCTGGCACTCAGCCTCTGGTTGATCCCCCAGGTGTGCTTGAGGTAGAACAGTGCCCGATCGAGGCAGTTCCGATTGACGCGATGGCGATCGTGAAATGGTTGCAGCAATTCCTTCCGCAGGAATCCAACAACTCCCGCATGGCTTATGGATTGGCGATTGCGGGCCATGCCATTATTGCGCTGCTTCTGCTGCTCGGGTTCTTCGAGCGAATCGAGCCGACTGAGATCGCTGCAATCCCCGTTGAAATCGTGATGGAAAAGCCTGCAGCGGCGGCTTCGTCGCCCTCGGATTCCGCGTCGAACGAGCAGAATCGTCTGTCGGGCATCCCTGCCGTGGCCGATGTCGACAAGCGGGCCAAGGCGCCGCTTGCGACGCTGGACGTCAATGGTATCGATCTGCCAAAGCAGCCAGGACACGATGGCGGGGACCCGAGCTCGGATCCGGCCGGGGCCCCCGTGCCGCCCGCTGACGGCGACCTTGCCTCCGGCGCCGCGTCCCTCCCCTCCTGGGCGATTGAACCCACCGGCCTCGCACAACGGCAGACGACGGCGCGCGAGCCGGGCGAAGACGAGCTGACCGCCGTCAAAGAGCAGAAGCTTGAGTGCGGCCGCAAGGCGAAGCGACCGTCACCGGCGGTCGCGATCCGAAACCAGGCGAGGGTGTTGGGGTTCGTCACTGAGGGTCAGGCGCTGGCCATGACCCGATCGAGCCAGCTCGTAGCGGACCGGCATATCAATCCGCATTACCTGAGAAGCCAGGAAGTTTTCGCCGAGACACTGGACGGCACCGGAAAGTTTGCCGTAGCGGTCCCTTCCGGGCTCTCGGTGAATGTGGGCGATGTGATAGAATTTGATCAGGGCCACATCGATCCAGCCGACCCCTGTCGGTACATCCCGAACCTTGCCGTCAGTAATCGTTAAGGATACTGCGCTGCGCTCGACATCCGCACGCGACCTTTGCCGCGGCTGCGGGCAAGCGCGTCGACAGGAATTACGGCTCAGCGTTGATCGCAAAAATCACGCGACGGTCTTCTCAAATCACGAAGAAGCCGTGGGTGCCGTCGCGCCGGAGCTGCTCGACGAGGCCATATTCCCAGTCGAAATAAGCCTGCATCGCATCCCTTGATGCCTCGGTGCCCTCGTAGGGACGCCGATAGCGGTGCGACGGATCAGGCTTGGGCAAAATCTGTGGCGGCCCGATTTCGAGTGCGTCATCATAACCGCCCTCGATCACATAGACTTCGAAAGCCATCTGCGCGAGCCATGACGCGGTCATGTCCGCGCGAACGCCCCTGTCGTCGGTCAGAAGAATGCGCGCCCCACGCACTGGCGCCGCCATATCGATCTCCTGAACGAGCTGACCGCCCGGATAGTGGCGAAAACCCTTGAGATGCCCGGCCGCATAATCTTCAACCGGACGGACATCGAAGCGGTAGAGCGTGCGCGTTGTATCGGCTTCGAGCACGGCGGCCTCGTGCGGATTTAAGTGTCGAACGCCGGCGCGATAAGCGACTTCGCGGGCTTTGTCTTTTGCACCCTCGAATTGGCCGATACCGCCGCGGCGGTCAGCGCGGTGCTCGAGCGTCTGGTTGGCCAGCGTCCAGCCCATGGTGCCGTTACGCAGCGCCACCACCTTGTTGGCGATACCGGCATTGATCAGCGATTGAGCGCCGATGATCGATCGGGTCCGGCCCGCACAATTCACGACAATGGTGGTCTCCGAATCGGGCGCGACGTGCCCCGCACGAAGCACCAACTCCGCGCCGGGCACGCTGACCGAGCCGGGGATGTTCATGGTTGTATATTCGTCCGGCCGCCGGACATCGAAAATGCGGATATCGGCCTTGTTCGAGAGCAACTTGGCAACTTCCTCCGCCGACAGTGACGGGGTGTGACGGCGTGACTCCACCAGTTCGCCGAAGGCCTTGGCATAGGAATTGACGTCAATAAAAATCTCGAAGCCCGCGTTCCGCCAGGCTTCCAGCCCTCCCTCGAGCTCGCGAATATCGCTATAGCCAAGCGCGGCAAAATGGCGTGCGGCCTCGGCAACAAGGCCTTCGCCGTCGTCGTAGACCACGATCGGCGCATCCTTTCGCGGAAGCCTTGTCTCGGCCTCGAGCGCAATCCGCCCCACAGCCATGTTGGCGGCAAACAACGGATGACCGGTGGCGTAGGCGGCCTCATGGCGCAGATCGAGCAGCGCCATTTCATCGCGCAGCAGCAGCCTGCTGCGGACTTGCGAAGGCGTAATCGTGAGGAGATTCATGGACAGACGGGCTGGAGCGTTGGAAAATCAGCCTTGCACGGTTGCGCCGGGGATTTCAACTAGTGTGGCGGTTCAGAAGTCCGCATTGTTTACGCCGCGGATTCATCATGCGGACTTCTGAACCAAGGCCACACTAGATCAACAAGTTAGCCAGTGTCCTTTCGATTCCGAAGTTCGAAACGTGGCTCCGCAAAATGCGACGAACTTCGGAATCGGGACACTAGAAGCGTTTGAGGCGATCCCGCATAATCGCGGGCCTGATTGGAACTTTTCACATAGCCCGGCGTTCGTTCCGGTTAACTCGATATTTCATGTAGGGGGTAATTGCGTGGAGCATTCCGAACGGTTCGATGCCTCGGGGTCGAACGAAGGCCGCTTTCGGATGCTCATCGACGCAATCACCGACTATGCGATCTACATGCTCGATCCCGACGGGACGGTTACGAGCTGGAATCCCGGCGCCAGGCGTTTCAAGGGGTACGAGGAATCCGAAATCATCGGTGAGAATTTCTCGCGTTTTTATACCGAGGAGGACCGCAAGGCGGGCCTTCCCGCGCACGCCCTCGAAGTTTCCGAGCGCGAGGGAAAATTCGAAAGCGAGGGTTGGCGCGTCCGCAAGGACGGCACCAACTTCTGGGCTTACGTCGTCATCGACCCGATCCGGGACAATGCCGGCAGGCTGATCGGCTTCGCCAAAATAACGCGCGACCTGACCGAGCGGCGGCAAGCCGAATGTGCCTTGCGCGAAAGCCAGGAACAGTTTCGTCTCCTGGTGCAGGGCGTCACCGACTACGCGATCTTCCTGCTGAACTCCAAAGGATATGTTTCAAGCTGGAATTCCGGCGCGCAGCGGATCAAGGGATATGCGCCCGAGGAAATTATCGGCCAGCATTTCTCGCGCTTCTATACCGAAGAGGATCGGCAAGTCGGCGTGCCGCAAGAGGCGCTCGAGATCGCGACGCGGGAAGGACGATTTGAAAGGGAAGGTTGGCGTGTTCGCAAGGACGGGACGCAATTCTTTGCCCACGTCCTCATCGACGCAATTTACAATCCCGACGGGTCGATATTCGGCTTTGCCAAAATCACGCGAGACATTACCGAACGAATGAACGCGGCGCGATCGCTGGAGGAAGCCCGTGAAGCGCTGTTTCAGTCGCAGAAAATGGAAGCGATCGGGCATTTGACCGGCGGCGTCGCCCACGACTTCAACAATTTGCTGATGGCCATTCAGGGCAGTCTCGAGCTCTTGCAAAGAAGGCTGCCAAGGAGCGACCCGAAAGTCGCGCAGCTGATCGACAATGCGCTTCAGGGGACGCGGCGCGGAGCAGCACTAACCCAGCGGATGCTGGCCTTTGCGCGCCGACAGGAACTCAAGCTGGCGCCGCTCGACGTCGGCGACGCGGTACTGCGGATGGCAAGCCTCCTGCAGAGTTCGCTTGGCCCGTCGATCCGGGTTGAAACGCATTTCCCGCCAGAGCTTCCCGAAGTAAACGCGGATGCCAACCAGCTCGAACTGGCGCTTCTAAATCTGGCGATCAATGGGCGCGATGCGATGCCAAAGGGCGGGACAATCACGATCGGCGCGACGAAGCAAGCCGATGTGCCGGGCTTGAAAGCGGGAAACTACCTTTGTGTGAGCGTGGCCGATACCGGCACCGGCATGGACGAAGAAACGCTGAAACGAGCGACGGAGCCTTTTTTCACGACGAAAGGCGTCGGCAAAGGAACAGGCCTTGGATTGCCAATGGTTCACGGAATGGCGGAACAATCCGGCGGGAAACTACGCCTGAAAAGCAGACTGGGCGAAGGAACCATTGCCGAACTTTACCTTCCGGTTGCGCCGCGCGAGACGGCACAGCCGACGCTGAACATCAAGACCCACGTTCCCACCCCCATCAACAAAAAGCTTGCGATTCTCACCGTGGACGACGATCCCCTGGTCGCCCTCAACACATCGGCACTGCTCGAAGAGCTTGGCCACACAGTCTACAGCGCGCCGTCCGCCCTACACGCCCTCGACATCCTGCGCCGGGAAAAGAAAATCGACCTGATGATCACCGATCAGTTGATGCCCGACATGACCGGCTCGGAACTCGCCAGCCGAATCCGGGCGGAGAACTCGCACATGCCGATTATCCTGGCGACCGGCTACGCCGAACTGGCGCCGGGAGAAGGCGAAGGACTGCCGCGGCTCGCTAAGCCGTTTGGCCAGCGCGAGCTTGCCGAGGCGATCGCCCGCGCCGTGACGTCTTAAAAGCGATCGCATATCCAATCTATCTCTCCGATCTGCCAAGCACGAGATTCGCCAGCGCTCGTTTGACCGCCGCTAGCGGTCCAATTCCAACATTCGCATCCCTTCTCGGCGGCCACTATTGCGAATGTTGGAATCACAGGACCGCTAGAAATATAAGTTTCCAGTGGAGTTTAGGATTTGCCATTCGCTATACAAACTTGCGGCCGGGTGAGGAGCGAATGTCAAATCCACTCCACTGTAGAGCCGCTAAGATTTGCCGGAAAAGGGAGAAGAAACATGGAGAACACCGCGGCTCAACGTGCGGCCGAATGGCTTCTGGCCGAACACCAGGCCGGGCATCGCTTCACGACGCTGGGACAGCCGGTCACTCCCACTTCCATTTCGGATGCCTATGATATCCAGGACAGATACGTAGCCCTTCTGCGCCGTGGAGGCGGAGAGACGGCAGGCTATAAAGTCGGGCTGACATCGGCGACGATGCAGGCGTTCTGCCGGATAGATCACCCGATTGCCGGCGTCGTATTGGCGTCGCGCGTGCACAGCTCAGGCGCCAGGATACGGCGTTCGGATTTCGGTCGTCTCGGCCTTGAGTTCGAAATCGCCGTTCGCATCAAGTCGGACGTCCCGGCAAGCAAGACGGCTTTCACGGCGGAGATGATTGCGCCTCACATCAACGGCGTGTGCGCGGCGATCGAACTGGTCGATGACCGGGCTGCGGATTATACGAACATCGACGTGCGTTCGCTGGTGGCGGATAATTCCTGGAATGCCGGCGTCGTGCTTTCGGACTTCAAGCCGGCGTGGCCGGATCTTGAGCCGCTGCTCGGACGCGCCACCCAAAACGGGGATTTGATCGGCGAAGGACATGGACGCGATATTCTCGGGCATCCCTTCAATTCGGTCGCCTGGCTTGCCAGTCAGTTGGCCTCACGCGGCGTCACTCTGAAGGCGGGTGAGGTCGTGATGACCGGAAGCGTCATGAAAACCATCTTCCCCGAACACGAGGCCCATTATCGTTTCGACCTCGAGGGACTGGGCTTCGTTGAGGTGCAGGTTTCCTGATCGAGTATCACTTGAGTTCAGGGTCCTGGATGTTGTTGCCGAAATTTTCTGCTTTGCTCCCGACACCGTCAACAGGATGCTGCGCGACTTCTTCGGCTAAATGACCGGCGGATCCGCCTTGACCATCACCCGGCGGCAAGACCTGTCCGCTGCCAATGTGTCTAGCCCGCCTTGGATAAACCGCCTTCGGTCCGGCAAGGTCGACTGCCTAAAATCATCGGGAGGAGCGCTAGCCGGTGCGGACAAGAGCGTTTAATCCGTGATAACTCGAATCAGGCCGTCATCCCCGTCACCAGCAGGCTGCAGATATCGTGAGCGTCCCCGGAACCCGCCCGTCAGCGATCGCGCGCATCCGGGCCCTGTTGAGTCAGCCTGCCCATCATTATCGTCCGGCCACCACGATTTTTCTCGACCTGAACGTCGATCGCGTCGCCGACGAATTCGGGTTGGCCGCGCTCGGCAACGAGCGCGGGACGGAAAATCGGCCGACATCCGACGCCCAGACGCTGGACGACGTCGAACACAAGATCGTCGAGCGCATCGAGGCGCACAAGCAGGATGCCAATGTCATCTATCTCGACCAGCTCCACACCTATGACGAGCGCCTGAACGCGCTCAGTTTCGAGGAGCGCTTTGCGACCATCCAGCAGGCCGCCCCGGAGGCGGTCGGCGATTTTCGCGCCGAAGCCACCGTTGGCCGCGACGAGCTTTTTGTCCTGCGTCGCCGGCTCAACGAATCCGAGATCGAGCGTGAGCAATTTCGCAAGCACCATCGCATCGAGCGGCCGGCACGGCTGGCAAGTCCCGGCAAGATCATTCTGAAGGCGGGCATTCTGGCGATCCTGTTCATCATCGAAGTGGTGATCAACGGGAGCTTTCTCGCCAAGGCCAATCTCGGCGGCCTGTTGGGCGGCGCGGTCCAGGCGGTGACTTTCGCCGCGCTCAACATCATTGCCAGTTTTTTCTGGGGGTTGGTGCTGATCCGGCTCGTCAATCGCCGAAACTATTTTCTGAAGCTGGTCGGCGTCTTGTCTTTCCTGGTCTATCTCGCCTTTGCGATCGCGCTCAATTTGACGCTGTCGCATTTGCGCGAAATTCCGCCCGCCGTCAGCCTCAGCGACAATGTCGGACAAGAAGTGCTGCACCGGCTTTTGACCGCGCCCTATGCGCTGACCGACATCAATTCGTGGCTTCTGTTTGCGCTTGGCTTTGTCTTCTCGCTGATTGCGATGGCGGACGGCCTGATGTTTTTCGATCCTTACATGGGTTATGCCGGCCTTGAGCGGCGGTGGATCGAGGCCACGCGGCAATTCGCCGATGCGCGCGGCGAATTGATCGAGCGGCTTCGCGACATTCGCGAAGATGCCACCGAAGCCATGAACGAGGCCGCACGTGACCTCTCGGTCCGGCGCAGCGAATACGATTTGCTGTTGCAGGGCCGCCTTCGCCTCGCCCAGCGCTTCGACCAGCATCAGAACCAGATCGAGCAAACCAGCCGTGCCTTGCTCGAGATCTACCGCGAAGCCAATCGCAAGGCCCGCTCGACGCCTGCTCCCGGCTATTTTGCCAGACCCTACAGCTTGGAGCGGATCAGCTATGCCGGAGGCGAGCCGAGCACGAGCGCGCGCGAGAATTTGCGCACCATGATCGCCGAGACCCAGGAGCTCTTGAGCCATCAGATCAAGGCCATCCACGAGGCGTTCGACCAGGCGGTGCGCACCTATCGCGAGATCGACGAATTGCTGCCGGAGAAAAAGAGTGGCTAGACGCCGGCCGAGGCAACGCAGCTCGTTCACGATCGGCTGGTCGGGTTTTGGCGGTGTGCTGCTGTTGCTGCTGGCGATCGGCGCCGGCGGCGCGCTGGCCTACTTCTATTTCGCGGCCCCGGAGCGGCCGGTCCTCGACGCGCAAACGCTTTGCCCGGTCGACGGTCCCAAGGGAATTACCGTCGTGCTGGTCGACACCTCGGACGACCTGCCGGATACCACAAGGCGCGAGGTGCTTGGCCAACTCGACGACATGATCACGACGCTGCCGCCGTTCTACAAACTCGACATCCGCGTTCTCGATATTCCCGGTGTGCGCAGCCGCTCACTATTTTCGAAATGCAATCCCGGCGACGGCGCGGGTTTGAGCGAATGGACCGACAATCCGCGAATTGCGCGGCTGCGCTGGATCGAGGATTTCCGCAAACCCGCGGCCGAAGCCGTGAAAAGCAGTATCTCCTCGGCGAATTCGGCCAGTTCGCCGATCATGGCCGCGATACAGGACATCGCCATCGGCGAATTCTCCAGTCTCGCCAGCGAAAAAGCGCGAAAGACGCTCTATGTTATTTCCGACATGATCGAATATACCAAGGACTACAGCCAATACCCGCGCGCGGGCGACCTGTCGTTTCAGCGCTACAAGCAATCGCCGGCCTACCTGAAGTTCCGTACCGACCTGCACGGCGCCACCGTCATCTTGCGCTACGTGACCCGGCAAACGGCAGGCCAGCAGGTTGTGGACGCCACCAAGCACATGGAATTCTGGAAAGCCTGGATCGAGGACAACCGGGGCCTTTTTGGCGGCGTCAAGCGACTGCAGGGGGCCTGACACATGGCGGTGTACGATTACAAACCCAATTTGCCGCCCGGTCTCCTGAACGGGCTCGTGTTCTTCGCCGTCGTCGTCTTTGGCAGCGGTTACATCATCTTCTCAAAACTGCACGATTTCGGGGCGCTGGCGGCTACTGCCGTCCCGGTCCTGATCATGATCGGCTATGCGGCTTTGCTCGGGGCGCGGCTGTTTCGCCTGCGCGACGACCAATCCGGCGACAATCTCTACTACATGGGGTTCCTGTTCACGCTGACGAGTCTCGCCGTCTCGCTCTATCAGTTTTCGGCGGCTGGCTCGGCTGAACAGATCGTGCAGAATTTCGGCATCGCGATTGCCTCGACCATCGCCGGCATCACCTTGCGGATCATGTTCAACCAGATGCGGCGCGACCCGGTCGAGACCGAGGCCGCCTCCCGGCTGGAGCTGGCCGAAGCCTCGCGGCGGGTGAGACGTGAACTCGAGAGCTCCATTCTCGAATTCGGCTATTTCCGGCGCATGACTCAACAATCCATTGCCGACGCGCTGGATGAGGTGCGGGAGAGCATCGGCAAGGCGCATCAGCAATTTGCCGGCGAGCTGGAAAAGCTGGCGGCCAGCGCCAGCATGCCGTTCGAAGAGTCCTCCCGGATTTCCGGGGCCACGCTATCGAGCTTGAACCAGCGGACGGCCGAGGCGCTGGAAATATCCAGGCAATTGGTCCAGGAAGGCGAAGAGCTCGCCAAAAACACCACGAGTATCGTGCGATCGATCGATGTGCTTTTCGCGCGCCTCACCGCGCATCAGACCTCCGAAGAAGCCATCGGTACCCAGTTGGTCCCGATGATCGAGCGCCTGACCGAAGCGGTCGATTCGCTGAACGACAACGCGCAAACGCAAGCCAGAAGCGCCGAGATCAATTTGCGGCATGCTCAAGGCGTCGTCATCGCCATGAAGGAATTATTGATCGAGATACACGCCACAAAGCGAGGTATCATTCCGCGTGCGTTGGGCTTCATGACGCCGCGGTCGAGCGATAATCCGAGGAGATAGAGCTAGGTCACGATGGAAGGGCAGATACTCGAGCAGCGATCATCCTACCGGCGGGGCCTCGTGCTCGGCCTCACCATGGCCGAGATCATGGTGCTGCTGGTGTTTTGCCTCTTGATCGCGATGGCGACTTTCCTGAAGCGCGAGGAAACCAGACGCATCGCCGCCGAACACGATCTCAAGGAAGAGCGGGCGCAAAACGAACATATCCGCGAGGTGGTCAACTCGCTGAGCAAGAGCGCGGCGGTCGCCGAGAAAATCGAAAACCTCTCGGGTCTGAGCGATCCGCAGGCGATCGATCAATATTGGCGCGAGTTGGTGGACAGCCGGAGCGTCGTCAAGGAGATCGAGAAGAACCTGAGCGTCAAAGAGCTCCGCGAGAGCCTCGCCAATATCACGGCCCTGCATGCCAATGGCATCGACGTCGACAAAGCCATTCATGATGCGGAGATCGTCGGCGCCATCAATCGCGCGATGACCAAACCTGGCGACCCTCCGGTATCCGCACAGGCCGTGCTCGACACCCTGGCGCGCGGGACGGCGCAAGGCTCCGGTGGCCATCAATGGCCGCCGATCATCCGGATGAGCGAGGCCGACGGCTATTTCTTCAAATCGGGAAGCGCGGAATTGTCACCGACCTTCCAGGAAGCACTGATCACCAGGACCCCCGGTGAAATTCTCAATTATATTCGCAAATATGACGTCGATATCATTGAGGTCGTCGGTCATACCGATGAGCGGCCGATTGGCGTGCGCCAATATTCCAACCTCGACCGGGATCTGTTGCCGGTCCTGAAGAACAACGCCGGGGTCGTCAGTCTTGTGCCGGCGGATAATGCCGGGCTCGGCCTTGCGCGCGCGGTCGCGGTGGTGAGCGTGCTGCGCCAGAGTCCGCTCCTTGCCGGATACAAATTGATTCCGCTGTCCGGTGCGCAACTCGTGAATACCGACGAGACGCTCGCAATATCGGGTTCGACCGGTGACATTCAGCAACGCCGCCGCATCGAAATCCGGCTGCGCAAATCCTCAAGCGCCGAGGCAACCGCCAGCATCCCGCCTTCGGCATCTGCTGTGCCGCGCTAGTGCCCACTTTCCGAAGTTCGTGCTCCATCGCGGCGGGCACTGTTACGAATGTCAGAACCAAAGGGACACCAGCAACCATATGATTTTAGTGTGGCTTGGACTCTGACGTTCCTTCGAAGAACTCGCGGCGACACTGAAAGGAACGTCAGTGTCGCCACACTAGTTCGAGGCGCACCTTGCGGGTCTAACGGCGTTGCACCGGGGGATATTGCTGCGGCGCCTCGGCCCGCTCATACATCGAGTAATCGCGAAAGATCTCGAAAATCCTGGTGTCCTGCGGTGCCTCTTGCGTCGCAGGCTCGCCCTCGGAGAGCACGAGGAATTGGCTCTCCCGGTAGACGCTTTTGAAGAGTTCGCCGGCCGGCTTGACCGGCTCGGCATCGTGATAGGAAACCCGGAGTTGGCGAGCCACGGAAGCGGCGCGCAATGGATCGATGGCGCGTCCGATCCGGATTCGATAATCCTTGAAATGCTGCTCGCGCCCGGCGCGCTGGATCACACGATGCTGGGCGTTCTGACGCCAGCGAATGAGAGCTTCTTCGTCCACCCACCACTGATGCGAGAGGATGACTTCCGGCCTGTCGATTCTGATGTAGCGGTCGATGAACAGCACGCCACCATTGCGCTCCAGTTCCGGCTTCAAGCCGGCCGCCAGCTCGAAATAGCTGGTTGCGTGACCGTCCATCGGGATTACTTCAAAAAACAATCCGATCATGGACCTCGCCTTTTGTGAACTTGCCGCCGACCCTACTGGCAAATCTTGCCGTCGCAATGCTGAGTGCACCATGCGTGGCTGTCGGCGTCAGGATAGCCCAGATGACGTCCATTCTTGCGGCACTGCTCGTAGGTGTGCGCGATGGGAATGCGGACCATCTTGCCCTGGGCATCGGGGAACATCACGGTCTCCTCTGCCCAAACGGCATGGCCGCTTCCCAAGAGCAAAGCCGCAACTGCAATGGACGGCAACAAGGCCCTCATGACATCCCCTCCGATTGTAGTCCCCGCGCATTTTGCGCTGGCTTGTTCGCCCCGTGCATGAGCCCGATGAGATCCGCGCACCCGTGGCGCAGGGGCTCACCTCACCGGCGAGGCGACAGTTGTTATCTTAACGGGAACAGAAAACGGCAGCAACGCCGGCACGGCGGCGTCGGCGTTCAGGCCAGCAAGCGAAAGCCTCGGTCAGGACCGCGGCGGGGAATAATGCTGGAGATCGGCCAGAACCCTGGCGATTTCGCTGGTCGGAACAGGCTTGCTGTAAAGGTATCCCTGAACTTCGACGCAGCCCTCGAGATTGAGGCAGCGCATCTGCTCTTCAGTCTCGACGCCCTCGGCGGTCGTCGTCATCCCAAAGCTGACGCCGAGGCCAGCGATCGCACGAACGATGGCAAGGCTGCCCTCGTCGACGAGCAGGTCGCGCACGAACGACTGGTCGATCTTGATCTTGTCGAAGGGGAAACTACGCAAATAGCCGATACTGGAGTAACCCGTTCCGAAATCGTCCATCGAAATGCGGACGCCGAGTGCGCGCAGCTGGTTCAGGATCGCAATGTTGCGATCCGATTTCTCCAGCAAGACAGACTCGGTGATCTCGAGTTCCAGCCTCGTTGCCGGAAGACCCGCGGAGGCCAAGGCGCTGACGACCGTGGACACCAGACTGCCCTTGGCGAACTGCAGCGAGGACAGATTGACGGACACCCGGATATCATCCGGCCATTCCATTGCTTCCATGCAGGCACGCCGGAGCGCCCATTCGCCGAGCTGGATAATGAGGCCCATATCCTCCGCGACCGGGATGAATTCCGAGGGAGGAACCGCTCCGCGCTCCTTGTGATGCCAACGCATCAAGGCTTCAAAGGCGGTCACGCGCTTGGTCTGCAGGTTGACGAGCGGCTGGTAATAGAGTTCGAACCCGCCCTGCGCGAGCGACGTCCGCATATCGCGCTCCAGCGAGCGGCGCGTTTGAACAATCGCGTCCATCTGCGGATCGAAGATGCGGAAAGTACCGCGACCTTCCGACTTGGCGCTGTACATTGCGAGATCGGCGCTCTTGAGCAGGCTCTCGGTGCTCATTTCACCAGGACGCGCGATCGTGATGCCGACGCTCGCGCCGACGGATACATCGTGTCCATCAATGTTGTGCGGCTGGCCGACAATATCGATGATGCGCTCCGCGAGCAGTGTCGAGGATGCCGGTTGCGGGCTCGACATCTGAAGGATGGCGAACTCGTCGCCGCCCAGCCGCGCGATCCGGTCCGTCGAAGGAAGCAGATCGCGCAATTTGGTTGCGATGCACTTCAGCAAGAGATCGCCGACCGAATGCCCCAAGGTATCGTTGACGGCCTTGAACCCATCGAGGTCGAGGAACAGAACCGCCAGGGGATGTGGCGTCACCGAGACGTCCTTGAGCGCCTCGTCGAGTTGCTCCTTGAACAGCAGGCGATTGCCAAGCCCGGTCAGGGAGTTGTGGTAGGCGAGATATTGCGACTTTGCCTGTAGTTCCTCGCGATCCGCGATCTCTTCCTTCAGCCTCTGATTGGCATCAATCAGGCGACGGGTCCGCTCTTCGACGCGGCGCTCGAGATCCTCATTGGCCTTGCGCAATCCCTCGTTGGCCAACGCAACCTGCTGCTCGGCGCGCCTGCGGCTGAGCTGCGTATTGACGCGCGCCAGCGCCACCGCAAAATCCACCGGCTTGGTGACGTAATCGTTCGCACCCTGTTCGAGCGCATCGACGATGTTGTCGCTCTCCGATTTGGCCGTGACCATGATCACCGGCAAAGCGGAGGCAGATTTTCGGCTGCGAATACGCTTGAGGGTCTCCATTCCGTCGATACCCGGCATCATCACGTCGAGGAGGACGAGATCAAACGGGCTCTTTTCGATCAAGTCGATCGCGATCAGACCGGATTCCGCTTCCACGACATCGAAGCCGCGGCGCTCAAAGCGCCGCTTGAGGACGCTGCGATTGTCGCTGATGTCGTCGACGATCAGAAGGCGCGGCTGCGCCTCTTGCTGTTCATCGGTCGTATTTGGCTGATCAAGAGGCGAAAAAGCCTCACGGAGATAGGTATTCGAATTGGACATTTTTTATACTGCTGCTGAATTTGCGAATTCTAATACCGTACCGTTGGCGTATTCCGTTTCCTGCTGCTCGGTCATCCAGGCAAGCACGCGTATCGAAAAGCACGAACCCTGCCCGACTTCGCTCTTGACGGAGATTCCACCGCCCATCAGCGCACACAGCTTCTGACTGAGCGACAGGCCAAGGCCGGTGCCGCCGTATTTGCTCGAAGTCGAACGGTTCGCCTGGCCGAAGTTCTGGAATAGCCGGCCGATGTCCGCTTCCGCGATGCCGATGCCGGTGTCATGCACCTGGATCTCGATCCAGTCTCCCGCCTGGCTTTTCCTGCGCTGGACGGCAAACGTGACTGTTCCATCCCGGGTGAATTTTGCGGCGTTGCTCAATAGATTGAGCGCAGCCTGCCGCAGCTTGGTCTGATCGGTCGAAACAATGCCAAGACCCTGCGGGCACTTGACGATCAACTTGTTCTTGTTCTCGACCACCATGGGTTCGACGGTCGCAACGACCTCCCGCACCATGTCGCTGAGATCGAACTTCTCGATCTTCAGATCGATATGGTTGGATTCGATTTTCGAGAGGTCGAGAACGTCCGTCACCAGCGACAACAGATGCTTTCCGGCGGAATTGATTCGCACGAGATCGGCGCGCTTCCGGCTATCCTTGCCGTCGACGTCATCAAGCAGGATCTCGCTGAAACCGATCACCGCGTTCAACGGTGTGCGCAGCTCGTGACTCATCTTGGCAAGGAAAATCGACTTCGCCCGGTTCGCCTCGTCGGCCATATCTTTGGCTTCGTGAAGCCGGACCGCAGTCTCGCGATGCCGTTCGGCCTCGCGCTCGAGATCCGATCGCATTGAAATCATGTTGGCGTAGTAGATCGCCATCCACGACATGTAGATGGTTGCCGAGAGGATCGAGATCCAGCCGACCATCGAAAGCTGCTCGTGGGAGAGCAGATCGGGAAAGCCGTAGGCCAGGTAGGCAGCGACGAAACCTGCAATGTTGAATGTAAACAGTCCGACCACCAGGATCGGTCGCTCCGAAAAATAGAAAAATCCGAGCAACAGGCTGACGAGCATCCACGGCAGGAACGGCGAACTGACGCCGCCATAAAAATAGGCGCCGAACAGCGATGTGAAAGCGAGCAGCTCGACCGACATCAGAGCCGACAACTGCAAATCGCCGGTGTATTTGTAGACAAACGGCAGCGTCCAGAAGAGACAGATGCAGACGATGACGGTCCAGCAGGCAAAGCCGGGATTTGGATCGCTGAGGTACAGGAAAACGCTGATCGATTGCGAAAGCGCCGGCCCGGCCAGATGCGTAAAAACGAAGTTCTGCGCCAAACCACGCTCGGAGCGCTCCAGCTTCGCTTCAGCCGGAATGAACCAGTCGACAAATCTGAGTATTCGACTCCAAAACAGCATTTTGGACGCCCCGCTGACTTCTGTCGCGCCGAACTTAACGCGGCCGGCTTTAAAATTCGGTTTAGCTTTGACTTTTCAGGCATTAACGCGGTTTTAAGCTGAGCCTGAAAATGTTAGGTGAGGGCGGCTATGCGTGCCTGCCCGCTTTGCGTCCAGAAATCTGCGACGCACTGACAATTGATAAAATCATTTTCAGAAGGCGGCGCGACTTCCATGAAAGCCAAACTTGCAACGGCGATTGCTGCCCTCGATCGTCTGGTTAACTATTTCATTCCCGCCGATATTGCAGCCGATCGGGATACGAGAAACCGGGCACACGTCTTTCTCGTTAGCCATATCCTTGGCCCGTTTATCGGCAGCGTCGTTCCGATTACAATCTATGTGCTGGACCCCGCGCCAGGATATGACGTCGCCGTCCTCGCGACATCGATTATCGCGTTCTGGGCTTTTCCCTTCATTCTGCGGGCGGGCGTTCCTTACAATCCGCTGGCGCTGGTTTCCATCGAGAACCTGATCTTCTGCATCCTGTGGAGCTGCTACTTTTACGGCGGCGTCACCTCACCGACGCTGGCCTGGGTGCTCGTCATTCCGCTGCTTGCGTTCTTTTACCTCGGATCTTCGAGAAAACTGGCTTTGATCGTCGAGGCGATGTTCGCGGTGAACATGGCGATCTTCGGCTTATTTTATTTCTTTGGTTTCCAGGTCAATAACAGCCTGCCGGTCGCCGCGATGCAGGGCCTCGGCCTGGTGTCGACCACGGCTGCCGCGCTCTATGTCGCGATGATGGCGCTCTATTATGCGCAGATTCAGGCCTCGCATGGCGAACTGGAAAGCGAGATGCGTCAGCACGTGGCGACCGCCACCGCATTGCGCGCGGCTACCGAGGAGGCCGAAAGGGCGGGCGCGGCAAAAGCCGAATTCCTGGCCAAGATGAGCCACGAATTGCGCACGCCCCTTAATGCCGTCATCGGCTACAGCCAGATCCTGCTTGAAGACGCCGAAATCGAAGGCGATTCCGCGAGCGTGGCGGACTTGACCAAGATTTACACGGCGGGTCAGCATCTCCTGAAGCTCGTCAACGAGGTTCTCGATCTGTCGAAGATCGAAGCGGGCAAGCTGGAGCTCGACCTCGAAGAGGTCGATATTGGCGAACTGCTCGAAGAGATTGCTGAAAGCGCAAGGCCCGCAGCAGCGGCCAACAAGAACGAATTCAGTTGCGCGATTTCACCTCACCTCGGGGTAGCGCTCTGCGACGCCGTCAGGTTCCGGAACATGGCGGGGCAATTGATCGATAACGCCGCGAAATTCACCCAGAACGGCAAGATCGAGGTCATTGCCAACCGCGTCCCCGACAAGGATGACGATCTTCTGGTGGTCGATATTATCGATACCGGTATCGGCATTCGGCCCGGTCAGATTACGCATCTTTTCGAAAAATTCGCCGTCGCGGACGATTCCAGCACCAGCAAATATGGCGGAACGGGACTGGGTCTGGCTCTCAGCCAAAAGCTCTGCAAACTGATGGGCGGAGAAATTTCGGTCGAGAGCAGCCTCGGCGCGGGCAGCCGCTTCACGATCCGCATGCCGTTGGTTGCCGGCCGGCGGCGGACTGACGCGCACGTCGCCGCCACGCTCGTGCCCGAAGATTCGGACTATTCGCTCAAGCCGACCGCGGAAGTCAACCATGCCTAAGATCTTGCTTGTCGAAGACAATGAGATGAATCGGGACATGCTGACCCGCCGCCTGCAACGCTTTGGCTTTTCGGTGTGCTGCGCCCATGACGGGGCCGCCGGCGTCGCAATGGCCGCGAGCGAAGCGCCGGACCTGATCCTGATGGACGTGGCTTTGGGCGAAATGGATGGCTGGGAGGCAACGCAGCTGATCAAGGCCAATCCCGTGACGTCCGCGATCCCGATCATCGCGCTGACGGCTCATGCCCTCGCGAGCGATCGGGCAAAGAGCGTGGAAGTTGGGTGCTCCGATTTCGACACCAAGCCTGTCGACATGCAGCGGCTGCTTGGAAAGATGCGGGCGCTCCTGCCTGAAGCCAAACAAACCAGCGCCGCGGTCGCCTGAGATAAGGGCGCCGGAAAAGGCGCCCTTATTCCAAAGCCAGTTCAGTATTTTCAGACTCGAAAACGGTCTTGCGGCGCCTGAGGCGTGTGATCGCCCAAATACAAGCGCCATGGTTAATATTCGGCTAAATGAAAAAAAGCTGCAGGCAGCGCACACGTTGCTGCCAACGAAAAATTTATAACGTCATCAAAAAGCCAGACGAATTGTCCGGCTCGAAACAAAACCCCACTGGATCTTAATCTCGACGCCGCATCGTGCCGCATCGGCAAAATAAAAATCTAATTGGCCGAACGGGGAAGATGATGAACGGCGATACCTATGCGCAGGTGCCTCCTGCTGCTCTGACCGGAAGCATGCGTGATTTTCGCGTGCCGGGCGGCGCCGACCTGTTGGGCCGGACGGAAGGTTTCTATCGCTGGCAGGATCTTCGGCGGCAAAACGGTCTCTGGCCATTTTCCCGCGCGACCGAAGACGGCCCGAAGACAGTCTGCGCCGCGCAGGACGACCGCGGCAACAAGATGCAAGGCGTCAACTTTGCCTCGCAGGACTATTTGAGCCTGTCATCCCATCCGGAAATTATGGCGACGGCGATCGAGACCATCGAGCGCTGCGGCGTCCACAGCGCGGGCTCGCCTGCTCTCGTCGGCAATACCTCCCATTCAGTTGCGCTCGAGCGCAAGATCGCCGAGTTTCTCAACATGGATCACGTCGTCCTCTACCCCACGGGATGGGGCGCAGGATTCGGCGTCGTGAAGGGACTTGTCCGATCCGCCGATCATATTGTCATGGACATGCTTGCGCATTCCTGCCTTCAGGAAGGCGCGAACGCTGCCACCAACAACATTCATCTGTTCCGGCATCTCGACAACGACTACTGCCGTAACATCCTCGCGAAGATCCGCGCCAAGGACAAGGAAAACGGCATTCTGGTGATCACCGAAGGCCTGTTCTCGATGGACTCGGACACGCCCAGCCTGCTTGAGCTTCAGACGCTCTGCCACGAGTACAATGCGACGCTCGTCGTCGACGTCGCCCATGATCTGGGCTCGCTCGGCAAGGATGGCCGTGGCCATATCGGCATGCAGAATATGCTGGGCAAGGTCGACGTGGTGATGGGCAGCTTTTCGAAGACGTTCGCCTCGAATGGCGGATTTGTTGCCAGCAAGAGCCGCGCTGTGAAGGAATATCTTCGTTTCTACAGTGCGCCCGCGACGTTCTCCAATGCGCTGTCGCCGGTGCAGGCGGCAACAGTCCTGAAGGCGTTCGATATCGTTGACTCGTTCGAGGGACGGGTGCTGCGGCTCGAACTGCTCGCCAACGTCATGACGCTTCGCCGCGAGCTGAGCGAGGCCGGCCTGGAATATTATGGCGATCCTTCCGCGATCGTGTGCGTCAAGATGGGATCGGAAGGCCTTGCCCGCCTTGTGTCGCGCCACCTGCCGGAGCTCGGCCTGGTCGCCAATCTGGTTGAATTTCCTGCCGTCCCGAAGGGCGCGGCGCGCATTCGCCTGCAGGTGATGGCAAACCACACCGAGCAGAATATCGCCGATGCGGTACAGATCCTGAAGACGGCCAGGGTAGAGGCCGAACAGGAGCTCGAAGAGCTTGGTACGGACAAACAGCCCGCAAAGCGCATCGCGGCGTGAGGCCGGCGCAGCCATCGCCTCTAATTTAATGCTGATAGATCAGCCTCGCGCTGATCGTGCCGTCCAGGCCACGAATTTCTTCCAGCAGTTCTGCGCAATTGTGACCGACCAGGTCGACGTCCAGCACGACATAACCAACGTCGCTGTCGGTTTCGAGATATTGTGCGGCGATATTGATGTCGCGCTGGAGAAATACCTCGTTCAGGCGTCTCAGCATTCCCGGCACGTTGTGATGAACATGGCTGAACCGCACGCCGTGAGCACGCGCGTGGAGTTGCACCTGCGGGAAATTGACTGCGCCCATCGTTGAGCCATTGATGCAGTAGTCGAGCAGCTTGCGCGCGACTTCCTTGCCGATCCGCTCCTGCGCCTCCTCGGTTGATCCGCCGACATGCGGGGTCAGGATCACGTTCTTGAGGCCCTGAACCGCGCTTTTAAAACGTTCGGAATTCGACGAGGGTTCGACCGGAAACACGTCAATCGCAGCGCCCGCGAGATGACCGTCGCGAAGCGCGCCCGCGAGAGCATCCAGATCGACCACCGTGCCGCGGCTGTTGTTGATCAGACAGGAGCCGGGCTTCATCAGCCGCAGCTCGCGCTCTGCAATCATATTATGTGTTTCGGGCGTTTCCGGCACATGCAAACTCACGATGTCGCTTTGCGCCAGCAAATCCTCCAGCCGATCCACCGGCTCGGTGTTGCCGTGCCGAAGCTTGTCGGTGCGGTCAAAATAGATGACCCGCATCCCCATTGCTTCCGCCAGCGTCGAGAGCTGGGAGCCGATGTTGCCGTAACCTATGATTCCCAGCGTGCGGCCGCGCACCTCGCGGCTGCCGGCGGCGGACTTGTCCCAGCCTCCGTCATGAGCGGCGACGGAACGCGGAAAAATCTGCCGGAGCAGCATGACGATTTCGCCGATGACGAGTTCGGCGACGCTCCGCGTATTTGAAAACGGCGCATTGAAGACGGGAATGCCACGTTTTCGAGCCGCATTCAGATCGACTTGATTCGTCCCGACGCTGAAACAGCCCACCGCAGTCAGTTGATCGGCGGCAGTGAATACATCCTGCGTCAACGCCGTTCTCGATCGAATGCCGAGGAGCGAGATACCTTTAAGGGCCTTGCGAAGCGCATCGCCCTCCAGCGCCTTCGGCAGCCGCTCGATGGCCGAAAACCCCGAGCTCCGGAGCAGCTCTACTGCGCTGTCGTTCACGCCCTCCAGGAGCAACAGCTTTGTCTTTTCCGTGCCTGCGATTGGCATTGCGCTTCCGATGATTGAAGAGCCCAGCAAACCATCTTGATGGGCCGTTCTTAGAGAGAAGAACTGATTCGTTCCAGCCGATAAGGCCAACAGCCGCCGCCAGACCCGCCGGGAACCGCCTAGTGCCCACTTTCCGAAGTTCGTGCTCCATTGCAGCACCCGCTTCCACGAACTTCGGAAAGTTATAGGCACTAGCAAAAACTATTGATTCTAATGCCGCTTTTTTATTTGAAGTTCCTGGATTGAATTCGCCGCTTGTGGTGCAGGAACTTCAAATAGCGGCACTAGATGGCAGCTTCGTCTCAATAACGCGTGAGCATCCCGAAAGCCCGTTAAGATTAACGGCGGGTTTAAGAATTAGTGGCACGTAAGGACATCAAGGTGACGCGGAGTCCTCGATGCCCAGGTTTGGAATTAGTGCAAAGCTGCTTTTGTTTTCCGCAATCATCTTTGCCGGCTATGCTTTCCTTGCCTGGCTTGCGAGCCACAAGATTCATCAAACCATCACCGCCGAACGCATCGAGCAGGTCCGCCATGTCGACGAGGTGGCCGTGTCCATGGTCAAGAACGCTTATGCCCGCTTCAAGAGCGGCGAGCTGACCGAGGAAGCGGCCAAGACGCTGGTCAAGGATCAGCTGCGGGGCGTTCGATACGGAACCAGCGGCGAATACTACTACATCCATGACTACGAAGGCACATGCATCATGCATGGCGCAAAGCGGGAACGCGAAGGCCAGAACTTCTACGGCTTCGTGGATACAAACGGCCGGCAGATCATCAAGGAGCAGATCGATGCCGCCCGCAATGGCACGGGCGCCGTCTTTGCGATCAGCCCCCTCGGACGTGCCGGCTCCAACGAGCCCGTGACAAAGCTCAGCTATGCGATTGCCTTCGAACCCTGGCACTGGGCGGTCAGCACCAGCATGTTTGTCGACGACATCGAAGCACGCTATGCCGAAATCGCCTGGCAGTTCTTCCTGATCGCGGGCCTCGTCAGCTTGTTCATGGCGACCTGCGCCTACTGGTTGTCACGCCAGATCACCCGGCCGCTCAACCGTCTCATGCAGTTCACCGAGCAACCGCTGTCGGCCGCGCCCTCCCCCGCATTCGCACGCGACCTGAACCTGCAGGATGAAATCGGCACGCTGGCGCGCGCACTCCAGGGCTTCAAGGAGAGGTCGGCGGAGGCTGAGCGGTTGCGCGGCGAAGTCGACAGTCAGAAAGGCGAGGCCGAAGCGGCACGCCGCAAAGCCCTGAGCGAAATGGTTACAACGGTGGAGACCGAAACCGACACCGCCGTGACCGGCATCGACAAACGGATGACGGCGATGACAGAGGCGGCGTCGGTGATGAGCCGGTCGGCCGAGCTCGTCGGCGCGAGCGCGCAAACCGTCGCCGCCGCCTCGGCGCAATCCCTCACCAATGCGCAGACGGTCGCCAGCGCCACCGAAGAACTGTCGAGCTCGATTCGGGAGATCAGTTCCCAGGTCGCCAATGCGACGAAAGCCACGAGCGCCGCGGTCACCCGCAGCGAACACGCCCGCACCACGATCGCCACTTTGGCCGAAGCCGTCACGCGGGTCGGGCAGGTCACGACGCTGATTTCGGAGATAGCGTCGCAAACCAATCTGCTCGCCCTGAATGCCACGATCGAAGCGGCGCGCGCCGGCGAGGCCGGCAGGGGTTTTGCGGTGGTGGCGAGCGAGGTGAAGAGCCTAGCGACCCAGACTGCGCGGTCGACGGAAGAGATCAACCGCCAGATCAACGAAATCCAGAGCATCACACAGGAAACCGTGCGCGGCATGGACGAGGTCAGCAACACCGTGCGCGCGATCGACGAAATTGCGGGTTCGATTGCAGCCGCGGTCGAAGAGCAGCATGCCGCGACCAGCGAGATTTCCCGCAACGTAGCCGAGACGGCAAACGGCGCCCGCGAGGTCTCGACCCGAATTACCGAAGTATCGGGCGAAGCGACGCGCCTGGGCGGCGAGGCGGGGCGGGTCCATAGCAGCGCAGCCGACGTTACCGATGCGGTCTCTTCACTGCGCCGGGTGATCGTGCACGCCGTCCGCAGCTCGGCCGCGGCCTAGCACTGGACCAGACTTCAATCGTCTTCCGGATTGAGCGGCTAAATTTCCCGCTCCTTCGAGCGGTGAAAGTCGGCTAATGGTTGCCGGCGAGCCGGTCTATGAATGAGCCGTCGTTCTGGCCTGGCGAGCAGTGCCCTACCTATCCGAAATGGCGCGCCCGGAACGATTCGAACGTCCGACCCTCAAATTCGTAGTCTGATGCTCTATCCAGCTGAGCTACGGGCGCGTTTTTCGCAAAAGATCGGGGCCCAAAGGGTCCGCCACTGCAAGATTTAACGTTTGCAGGTCGCGAAAGCGGGCCATTGCTACCGGCTCCGGACCGGATTGGCAAGGTCCCGACGGGCCCGCAAAAGCAGGGCTCTGGCGGTTACGCCCGCGCGCGCTCGTTACGAATGCTGAGGAGCTCGACCGGCCGGTCCGGGATGGTGATCCGGAAAGTTGCACCGATGGTGCCTTCGACCAGGTGAATCTGCCCGCCATGGGCGCCCACGAGCTCGGCGGCGATCACCAGCCCAAGTCCACTGCCGCCGGGCCTTCCCGAGGTCTGGAACGCCTTGAACAGATTCTCCCGGGTCGCGGGCGGAATGCCGGGACCGGTGTCGGACACCTCGATCATGGCGACGGCGCCTTCGCGCCGGCCGGTAATACGGATCTGCATGGCGGGCTGACCTTCGAGCGCCTGCTCGGCATTGCGCACCAGGTTGAGCAGCACCCGGAACAGTTGGTCCGGGTCGGCATCGATCGTCAGGCCGCGCTCGATCGCACTGATCCAGGTGATCGAGGTTTCGGTGGCAAGGCCAGCGGATTCACGCACCTCGGCCACGACAGGCTCGATCAGGATCATGCGACGGTCAGGCGCCGCCTCCTGCGCCCGGCCGTAGGACAGCGTCGACTGGCAGAATGCGATGGCGCGCTCCAGCGAACGCATCAGCTTCGGCGCGAAACGTTGCACGCGCGGATCGGGCACGCTCGCGAGTTGATCCGACAGCAATTGCGAGGAGGCCAGAAGGTTGCGCAGATCGTGATTGATCTTCGACACCGCAAGGCCAAGCGCCGCAAGCCGGCTCTTTTGATGCAGCATCGAGACGAGATCGCGCTGCATATCGGATAGTTCGCGCTCCGCCACGCCGATCTCGTCGCTGCGGCTCGACGGAACAATGATCCGGGCAGAGCTTTCCGGGTTCTCGTGAAAGCTGACGAGGCTTTCGGTCAGCCGCCGCATCGGCCGCACGAACAGGAAATGCAGCGCGAGATAGACCAGCGCCGCGGTCAAAATCGCAATCGCCAGCGAAACCAGCAACAGATTGCGGGAAAACCGGTACATCGCCTTGCGCAGCGGGGCCTCGTCGACCACCACCTCGATGAACTGTCCGCCACCGGGCGGCGGCCCGATGATGCGGATCGCCTGATTGCCCGTCTCAAACATCATCTCGAACGAAGTGACGATCGAACTCCAGGGGGTCAGCGACCGCATATCGACGTCGTGATCGATCGCCTGCGGAAGTCCGACGCTCGCCAAGAGCCGCCGCTGCTGCCCGAGCTTGATCGCCACCGCCCGCGCCCCGATGCTGTCGAGGATTTGCCGCGCCAGCGTTTCCGGCACCATGCCGGAGGGCGCCGCATCCAGAACCAGCGCCGCGGTATTGGCCGACGCCAGGCGGGCGTTAAGCCGGTTCATCCAGAAGTTCGCCATCGAAGGCACATAGATCAGGACTTCCGCGATCATCACCAGCGGAATGGTCAAGAGCAGCAACTTGCCGGACAGGCCGAGCCTGCGCTGAGGCTTTGCCCGCGGGGTTGCCATATTCGGCTGGTCGTCGGTCACTGAAACCATAACTATCTTCGAAGCCTTGCTTTTTTAATGTGGGCCCGCCCCGCCCGACGGTCAAATCAAGGTTTAATAACAGCCGTTCCGCAAAAAGGACCCGATTTGTCGTGACGTTTCTGATGTCGGTTCGGAAGGGGAAACCGTCAAGCCTGACAGTCCCGCGTTCCACCCTGCCACGCGCCCGGAGACGAGCGCCTTCTCCTTCACGTAATACACCGCAAATATTGAATTATTCGGGCCAAATTCATCGATTAAAAGAACCTCATATCGACCGCCGGGCCACATTGACGAAAAGGGGCCCCTCCCTTATAAGCCGCCCAACTGTACGCGATGATCCGGCCAACGCCGGACGGTCCTTTTTGGGCCGGAAACGGCCCGCTTCAAGGCCTGCCCACATCGGCGGACATACCTCATTTATCAGGCAAATTGTCAGCCTAGCAGGCAAGTTGTCAGCGGAGAACGACCCGTGAAGCGGACTTATCAACCCAGCAAACTGGTGCGCAAGCGCCGCCATGGCTTCCGCGCCCGCCTGGCCACCACCGGCGGCCGCAAGGTCCTCGCCGCGCGCCGCGCGCGCGGCCGCAAGCGCCTGAGCGCCTAGTGTCCCGGTTCTGACATTCGCATCATGTCGCGGCGCCATCTTTTGCGAACGTCAGAACCAAAGGGACACTAGCAAATATCGGATTCTAGTGTGGTTTTGGATTTGACATTCGATTTGAGGACTCGCGGAGAGACTGAATCGAATGTCAAATCTACCATACTAGGCCGGGCTCCCCTCAAAGAGATCTTTATCATGGATCGGCTAAGGCAGCGGGCGGACTTCCTCGCCGTTGCCAATGGCGCGCGGACGAGCGCTGCCGCCTTTGTCGTGCAGCGCCGCCGCCGCAACGACGATGGCCAGGTCCGGGTCGGTTTCACCGTCACCAAGAAGAATGGAACCGCGACCGAGCGCAACCGTATCCGGCGCCGGCTTCGGGAATTGGTGAAACGGCTGCCTGCCATATCGCTGCAACCGCACAGTGATTATGTGTTAATCGGCCGCCGGGCCGCCCTGACGGCTGGCTTCTCCGACATGCTCGGCGATCTCCGCCAGGCGCTGCATCGCCTCGACTAGTGCCCACTTTCCGAAGTTCGTGCTACATCTCAGCACCCGCCTTCCACGAACTTCGGAAAGTTATGGGCACTAGCAAACTTATTGATTCTAGTGCCGCTTTCTATTTGAAGTTCCTGGACAGAATTCGCCGCTTGTA
Organism: uncultured Alphaproteobacteria bacterium; assembly: GCA_963775545.1. Classification (GTDB taxonomy): domain Bacteria; phylum Pseudomonadota; class Alphaproteobacteria; order Rhizobiales; family Xanthobacteraceae; genus Bradyrhizobium. The sequence goes on along the minus strand of CAVZJE010000006.1, from coordinate 104,494 downwards.
GTGCAGGAACTTCAAATAGGCGGCACTAGCAAACCGCAAGACCGCGCGCCGCAACTGAAAAGAATGACGAGACCTGAACGATGACCGACAGCCGCAACACCATCCTCGCCGTCATTCTTTCCGGGCTCGTCCTGCTCGGCTGGCAGTATTTCTTCAACATTCCGCAGATGGAAAAGCAGCGCGCCGCGCAGCTCGCACAAAGCCAAAGCCAGACGACCACCAAGCCGGCGCAGGATGCCGGCAACACCGCTGCCCCGCAGACCGCAACGCCTGCGCCGTCGGCCAATACTCCCTCGACCGTTCAGTCCAGCTCGGCCGCACCGGTCAGCCGCGAAGCCGCAATTGCCGCCGGTCCTCGCGTCAAGATTGAAAGTCCCCGTGTTGCCGGCAGCATTTCCCTGAAGGGTGCCCGCATCGACGACCTGTCGCTGGTGCAATTCCGCGAAACCGTCGATCCGACCTCACCGCCGATCGTGCTTTACTCGCCCTCAGGCAGCGAGAACCCATATTACGCGGAGTTCGGTTGGGTTGCGGCAAGCGGTTCATCGGCAAAAATGCCGGACCAGAACACGGTCTGGCAGCAGGACGGCACCGGCAGCCTGACGCCGGGCCATCCGGTGACGCTGAAATATGAAAATGGCGACGGGCTCACCTTCCGCCGCACCATTGCGATCGACGACCGATATCTCTTCACCATCAAGGACGACGTGACCAATGTCGGCAACACGCCGGTCACGCTTTATCCGTACGCGCTGATCTCGCGGCACGGCGCGCCGAAGGTCTCGGGCTATTACATCCTGCACGAAGGTCTGATCGGCTATCTCGGCGACCATGGCCTCCAGGAATACACCTACAAGAAGATCGACGAGGCGAAGGCGGTCAGCTTCAAGGCCACCAATGGCTGGCTCGGCATCACCGACAAATACTGGGCCTCTGCGTTGTTGCCGGACACCAGCGCCCAGTTGCAGGCGCGCTATTCGTCCAATCTCGTCGGCAACGTCCGCACCTATCAGACCGATTACCTGGAGGACCCGCAGACCATTGCGATCGGCGGCACCGGCAGCGCCAGCACGCGGCTATTCGCCGGCGCCAAGGAAGTCAGCGTCGTCGGCATCAATTTTCCGCTCCTCGGGCCTGCCGGATACAACAAGCAGCTTGAGCTCAACCATTTCGACCTTCTGATCGATTGGGGCTATTTTTACTTCATCACCAAGCCGATGTTCCTGGCGCTCGACTTCTTTTATAATTTCTTCGGCAATTTCGGCATCTCGATCCTTTTGGTGACGGTGCTGGTCAAGCTGATCTTCTTCCCGCTCGCCAACAAGTCCTACGCCTCGATGGCGAAGATGAAGTCCGTGCAGCCGCAACTGGCCGCTCTGAAAGAGCGCTATCCCGACGACAAGGTGAAGCAGCAGCAGGAGATGATGGAGATCTACAAGAAGGAGAAGATCAACCCGATCGCCGGTTGCCTTCCCGTCGCCCTGCAGATTCCGGTCTTCTTCTCGCTCTACAAGGTGCTGTTCGTCACCATCGAAATGCGGCACGCGCCGTTCTACGGCTGGATCAAGGATCTGTCGTCGCCCGACCCGACCAACCTTTTTACTCTGTTCGGCCTTCTGCACTACGACCCGACGCAATTGCCGATGTTCGGACATTACCTCGCGCTTGGGGTGTGGCCGATCATCATGGGAATCACGATGTGGTTCCAGTTCAAGCTCAACCCGACGCCACCCGACCCGACCCAGAAGATGATCTTCAGCTGGATGCCGCTGATCTTCACCTTCATGCTTGCGGGCTTCCCGGCCGGCCTGGTGATCTACTGGGCCTGGAACAACACACTCTCTGTGTGCCAGCAAAGCCTGATCATGCGCCGCAATGGCGTTAAGGTGGAGCTGTTCGACAACCTGAAATCGATGTTCTTCTCCAAGAAGGCCGAATCGAACACCTGACGTTCGATCGTCATTGCGAGCCAACGGGTCGCGCGAATGCGCGCCCGATGACAAGCTCCGCGAAGCAATCCAGCTTTTCGGCGAGAATGGATTGCTTCGTCGCTAACGCTCCTCGCAATGACGGCGTGATGAAGCCACCGGGAGCCTCGCATGACCAGCGCATCAGATGCGAAGCCGATCGAACAGGGCCGCAAATTATTCGCCGGCGACTTCAAGTTCATCTGGGCATCGCCCTCGATCGAAACATTGCCGCCAATGGCGGGCGTGGAGGTTGCCTTTGCCGGCCGCTCCAATGTCGGCAAATCGAGCCTGATCAACGCACTGACCGGCCGCAATGCATTGGCGCGGACGTCGAGCACGCCGGGCCGCACCCAGGAACTGATTTTCTTCGAGGGTCCCGACCACGCCGGCCTGCGGCTGGTCGACATGCCCGGCTATGGCTACGCCTCGGCGCCCAAAGCCAAGGTCGCATCGTGGACCGCGCTGATTCACAAATATCTCCAGGGCCGCAGCAATCTCGCTCGGGTTTATGTGCTGATCGATGCCCGGCATGGCCTCAAGGAGGTCGACCTGGATGTGCTCAAGACGCTCGACCGATCGGCGGTCAGCTATCAGGTCGTCCTGACCAAGGCCGATCAGGTCAAGCCGGCCGAACTGGAGCAACGCATCAGCGACATAAAGGCCTCGCTCTCGACACACCCGGCCGCCTTTCCGGACCTGCTTGCGACCTCCTCGCAAACGGCCGCGGGAATTCCGGAGCTGCGAGCTGCGATGGTGCGCCTTCTCGAAGAACGTCAACGATGACGGCGCTGTTTCGCATCCTTGTCATCCTCGCCGGCATCATGGGCGCCGATGGCGTGATCCTGGCCGCCGTCGCCGCCCATCAAAGCGACGCTGCGCGGCTGTTGCCGGCCTCCTCGATGCTGCTATTTCACACAACCGCCGTCCTTGCTACCGTGGCATTGGCCGAGCGCGGCATTGTTTCCGCAAAAGGTGGCCTTGCCGCAGCCTTCGGCTTTGTGGTCGCATCCGCGCTGTTTGCCGGCGATCTTTGCTCACGGCATTTTGCCGGGCACAGCCTGTTTCCTTTTGCAGCGCCGACCGGCGGTACACTTTTGATCGCAAGCTGGGTGGTGCTGGTCATTGCCGCGACCTGGCCCCGGCGCAATTGAAGGAGATTTCGTGTCCCGGACGCGGTGCAGTGTGCAACGCTGCTCCGCAGAGCCGGGATCGTTAAATAGGCCCCGGATCAGCAGCGCACCGCCAGCGCGTTGCGCCGCGTCCGGGGCACGAGAGCATCCGCTTTGCGCGGCGCCCGTCAATCGGATAGAAGATCATCGCCACCCTGGCCAGAGACCACTCCATGAACGACGCGTCTTCCATCACTCCGCTCGAACAGGCCCGCATCCTTTCGGAAGCGCTGCCGCACATGCAGGAATATGACGAAGAGACGATCGTCATCAAATATGGCGGCCACGCCATGGGCGCGGAGGATGTCGCCAAGGCATTTGCCCGCGACATCGTGCTTCTGGAGCAGACCGCGATCAATCCGGTGGTGGTGCACGGCGGAGGCCCGCAGATCGCGACCATGCTGAAGCGGCTCGGCATTCAATCGGAATTCGCCGCAGGCCTTCGGATCACCGATGCCGCGACCATCGAGATCGTCGAGATGGTGCTGGCGGGCTCGATCAACAAGCAACTGGTCGGCTATATCAACGAAGCCGGCGGCAAGGCCGTCGGCTTGTGCGGCAAGGACGGCAACATGGTGACGGCGTCGAAGGTGACGCGCACCATGGTCGACCCGGATTCGCATATCGAGAAAGTGGTCGACCTCGGCTTCGTCGGCGAACCGGAAAAAGTCGACCTGACGCTGTTGAACCAGATCATCGGCTATGAGCTGATCCCGGTGTTGGCGCCGCTGGCGACCTCGAAGACCGGGCAGACGTTCAACGTCAATGCCGACACTTTTGCTGGCGCGGTCGCGGGCGCGCTCAAGGCCAAGCGGCTGTTGCTGCTGACCGACGTTCCCGGTGTGCTCGACAAATCGAAGAAGCTGATCCCCGATCTTTCGATCAAAGATGCGCGCAAGCTGATTGCCGAAGGCACGATTTCCGGCGGCATGATTCCGAAAGTCGAAACCTGCATCTACGCGCTCGAGCAGGGCGTTCAGGGCGTCGTCATCATCGACGGCAAACAGCCGCATGCGGTCTTGCTCGAACTGTTCACCAACCGGGGCACGGGCACGCTGATCCACAAGTGATGATGGGCGGGGTCACGCAACTGAGGCGCATCGTCGCCGGACTAGTTCCGGTCATCGCGCTGTTCGCCGGGACCGCGCCAGCCCATGCCGACCTGAAGCTCTGCAACCGCATGAGTTACGTGATCGAGGCGGCGATCGGCATCGACGACAAATCCGCAACCGCCACGCGTGGATGGTTTCGCATCGATCCGGCGGCGTGCCGCGTGGTCCTGCAGGGCACGCTGACGGCCGATCGCATCCTGCTCAATGCCCGCGCGCTTGGTGTTTACGGAACTTCGCCGCTTCCGCAGAACGGCAGCGACACCCTTTGCGTTGCTTCCGATAATTTCGTCATCGCCGCCGCCCGTCAGTGCCGCACCGGGCAGACGCCGGCGCCGTTCACGCAGATAAATCCGACCCGCGCCGACGACGGCAACCTGGTGGCTTATCTCGCCGAAGACAGCGAATATGATGACGACCAGGCGCGTCTTGCCGGCATTCAGCGGTTGTTGGTGATTGCAGGTTTCGATGCTTCGCCGATCGACGGCGTTGACGGCCCAAAGACCCAAGCGGCTTTGGCGGCATTCCTGAAGAGCCGCGGACTGGCACCCGACTTCGCGCAATCGCCGAATTTCTTCACCACGATGGTCGAGGCCGTTCAAGCGCCCTCCTCCGCCGGATTGACCTGGTGCAACGACACGCCTCACAAGGTGATGGCCGCCGTCGGCACTGACGATGGCAAAACGGTGGTCAGTCGCGGCTGGTATCGCATCGAACCCGGCAAGTGCCTGCATCCCGACGTGACCGGCCAGCCCAGACGCCTCTTCAGCTTCGCGGAAGCCGTCGATGCCGAAAACCGCACCATCCGATTCAAGGATAAACCGTTGAACTGGGGCGGCGATAGCCAGCTTTGCACGCGCGAGAGCAAATTCGAGATCAACGAGCAAAGCGAGTGTGGCAACCGCGGCTTCTCCACGACCGGATTTGCAGCCGTCGATATGTCAAGCGGCGGCAAGACGCTGCGCTTTGCGATGCCGCGATGACCGCAAAGCGCTCCTTCCGTCACATCGACACCTGGGTATTCGATCTCGACAACACGCTCTACCCGCACCACGTCAATCTGTGGCAGCAGGTCGACCAGCGGATCGGCGAATTCATCGCTGCTTATCTAAAAATTTCGGAAGAGGAAGCCCGCGTCGTCCAGAAGGACTATTACCGCCGCTACGGTACCAGCATGCGCGGCATGATGACCGAGCATGGCGTGCGCGCCGACGACTACCTCGCTTACGTACACCAGATCGATCATTCGCCGCTCGAACCTAACCCGGCGATGGGCGCGGCGATCGCCCGGCTGCCGGGCCGCAAGCTGATCCTCACCAACGGATCGACCGACCACGCCGAGGCCGTTCTGACGCGGCTTGGTATTGGAGAGCATTTCGAAGCGGTGTTCGACATCATCGCCGCCAATCTGGAGCCCAAGCCTGCACCGCAGACCTATCGCAAATTCCTCAAGCGTCACGACGTCGACGCGAGCAAAGCGGCGATGTTCGAGGATCTGGCGCGCAACCTTGTTGTCCCCCACCAGCTCGGCATGACCACCGTTCTGGTCGTGCCCGACGGCACAAGGGAAGTCGTGCGCGAAGACTGGGAGTTAGAGGGCCGCGACGCTCCCCATGTCGATCATGTCACCGACGATCTGACGGGGTTTTTGGAGGGGCTGGTGAATCAGCGCGAAGGCTAACCAGTTCGGTCGATCCTCATGCCCCGCGACCCCGGCGGAGCCTTGGCGGAGACGGGTCGCGGGTGACGACAAAAGGGGCCTCCTTGACTCTCCCGCTCCAAATTCCGAAAAAGCCTCCCCAATATCTAAAATGACCTCAAGGAATTTGCGATGTCCGCTGCCGCCCTCGAATCCACCATCAGCGCCGCGTTCGACGCCCGTGAGGGCATCTCGTCCGCGACCAAAGGCGAGGTCCGCGACGCGGTCGACCATGCGCTTGACCTTTTGGACAAGGGCGAAGCGCGGGTGGCCGAACGCGAGGCGAGCGGCAAATGGAAGGTCCACCAGTGGCTGAAAAAGGCCGTGCTGCTGTCGTTCCGCTTGAACGATATGAGTGCCATTCCCGGCGGTCCGGGCAAGGCGTCGTGGTGGGACAAGGTGCCGTCGAAGTTCGAGGGCTGGGGCGAAAACCGCTTTCGCGACGCCGGCTTTCGCGCCGTGCCCGGCGCCATCGTCCGCCGCTCGGCCTTCATTGCACGGAATGTCGTCTTGATGCCGTCTTTCGTCAATCTCGGCGCCTATGTCGATGAGGCGACCATGATCGACACCTGGTCTACCGTCGGCTCCTGCGCCCAGATCGGCAAGCGCGTGCATATCTCCGGCGGCGTCGGCATCGGCGGCGTGCTGGAGCCCTTGCAGGCCGAGCCCGTGATCGTGGAGGATGACTGCTTCATCGGCGCGCGCTCGGAAGTCGCCGAAGGTGTGATCGTGCGCAAGGGCGCGGTGCTCGCGATGGGCGTCTTTCTCGGCGCCTCTACCAAGATCGTCGATCGCGAAACCGGCGAGACGTTCATCGGCGAAGTGCCGGAATATGCCGTCGTCGTGCCCGGCACCTTGCCGCCGAAACCGCTCAAGAATGGCCAGCCGGGTCCCGCCACCGCCTGCGCCGTGATCGTCAAGCGGGTCGACGAGCGCACCCGCGCCAAGACCAGCATCAACGAATTGCTGCGGGATTAGCCCGAACCCGAGGCGGTCCCCGCGCGACTAACCTCCAAACCGCAAGCCTGTCGCTGCGGGGTGGAGGTTTGCGATGGACTGGGTCTGGTTTCTGTTTGGGTTTGACGGCCGCATCAACCGCGCCAAGATATGGCTGGCGCTGCTGGTCATCCTCTGCTGGATGATTTTCACCGCCATGCTGATGCTGGGCATCGACGCAGTGTTTGGCAACCCTGCCAAATCCATCGGCTTCAGCATCAACGACATCTTCGCCTTTCTCGATCCTGCCGTGCTGCGTGCGGCGATTTCACGTGTGCGCGAGGGCAAGGAGGCGTCTCCAGCCCATCTCGTTCTGGCTTTTTTACACGGCGTCGGCACGCTCGTATTCGTCTGGGTCGACCTCGCGACCTCGATCAAGCGGTTGCACGACCGCGACAAGAGCGGCTGGTGGATGATTCCCTATTTCGTCCTCCCGGGCCTCTACAGCGAGTTTCATGACCGGCTGCCCTCCTATTTGATATTTACCCTCGGGTTGGCCGCGTTCCTTCTCATGATCGCCGGCTTCGTCGAGATCTATTGCTTGCGAGGGACGCGATGGACCAACCGCTTCGGACCGAATCCACTGCCGAAGGTCCAGAACAGGCCACGCAGCACACCTACCGGAAATAACTCGAGCTCCGGCTGGGGTCAGACAAACGCGATGGAATTTATCCCGCATCGTGCTAGCTCCTCGCCCGGCATGCATGTTATGCGGGGGCATGACCGACGCTCTCTCGATCACCCGTGATCTCGTCCGCTGCCCTTCGATAACCCCGGCCGATGCCGGGGCGCTTGGCGTACTTGAAAAGCTCCTGAAAGCCGCTGGTTTCGAAACCCACCGGATCACGTTTGGCGAAGCAGGCACCGCCGATGTCGACAATCTCTATGCGCGGATCGGCAACGCCGCGCCGCATATCACCTTTGCCGGACATACTGATGTGGTGCCGCCCGGCGACGAATCGGCGTGGACGGTCGGAGCCTTTTCCGGCGAAGTGAAGGACGGCTTTCTCTACGGCCGCGGCGCGGTTGACATGAAAGGCGGCATCGCGTGCAGCGTTGCGGCAGTGCTGCAATATCTCGGCGATCATGGCGGCAAGCCGCGAGCGGGCGGCAACGGTTCGATCTCGTTTCTGATCACCGGCGACGAGGAGGACATTTCCGTCAACGGCACGATCAAGTTGCTGCAATGGGCGGCTATGCGGGGCGAGAAGTTCGACCATTGCGTGCTCGGCGAGCCCTCGAACGTCGAGACGCTCGGCGATTGCATCAAGATTGGCCGCCGCGGCTCGCTGTCGGGCACGCTTTATGTCGAAGGCATCCAGGGCCACGTCGCCTACCCGCACCGCGCGTCAAATCCGGTGCCGGATATTTCGCGCCTGATCGTGGCGTTGAGCGACGAACCGCTCGACCATGGCAGCGCGCAATTCCAGCCCTCAAATCTTGAATTCACTTCCGTCGATGTCGGCAATCCCGCCAGCAACGTGATCCCCGCACAGGCCCGCGCCAGGCTCAACATCCGCTTCAACGACCTGCACACACAAGCAACGTTGCGCGAACTGGTTGAGGCGCGGCTGGCCAAAGCCGCCGGCAACCGGATCAAAGCGCACATCGTCTGGGAGCCGTCGAACTCGAATGTGTTCGTGACCAAGCCCGGCGCTTTTACCGACCTTGCGGTGGCGGCAATCGAGGAGATTACCGGCCTCAAGCCGGAATTGAGCACGAGCGGGGGCACCTCGGACGCCCGCTTCATCTCGCACTATTGCCCGGTGATCGAATTCGGCCTGGTCGGCCAAACCATGCACCAGATCGACGAGCGAACGCCGGTCGCCGATCTCGAGAAGCTGACGAAGATTTATCGTGGCATTCTCGACCGCTATTTTGCCTGACTCTCCCTTATCATCACGCTGGTATCATCACTCCGGGAAAATGTTTCGTCATGAACAGCACTTCCAAAAACAAGCTCGTGGTGCGCTGCTTCAGCGTCTCCGCTGACGGTTTCGGGGCTGGCCCCAATCAGGACATGAGTAATCCGCTTGGCGTCGGTGGAATGGCTCTGCATCAATGGCTGTTCCCAACGTGCACGTTTCAGAAAAAATTGTTCGGAAAGGACGGCGGCACCGAGGGTCCCGATAACGATTTTGCGGAGCGCGGCTTTGCCAATATCGGCGCGTGGATACTGGGCCGCAACATGTTCGGCCCGGTGCGCGGGCCGTGGCCGGATGATCAATGGAAGGGCTGGTGGGGCGATGAACCGCCCTATCATTGCGACGTCTTTGTGCTGACCCATCACGCCCGTGCGCCGATCAGCATGAAAGGCGGTACTGTATTTCACTTCGTCACTGACGGGATCGAGGCTGCGTTGCAGCGGGCTCGCGAGGCCGCAGGCAGCAAGGACATCAGGCTGGGCGGCGGCGCTGCCACCATCCAGCAATATCTGCGCGCCCGCCTCGTCGACGAACTGCATATCGCGATCTCGCCGGCGTTGCTGGGATCAGGCGAAAATCTTCTCGCAGGCGTTGATCTGGTGAGCCTTGGTTACAAGTGCACCGAGCACGTCTCCACGAAAAATGCGATGCACGTCGTCATCGGCAAGGCATAACGCGCCTAATAATCCACCCGCACCAGATAGAGCCCGTCTGGTGGCGCGACCGGGCCGCAGGCGGTGCGGCTGCGCGCATCTAGCGCGGCAGCAAGATCGTCGGCGCTCCAGCGGCCCTCGCCAACCCACACCAGCGATCCCACCATCGAGCGCACCTGGCTGTGCAGGAACGAGCGCGCCGAGGTCAGGATATCGACCTCATTGCCGTCGCGAACGACGTCAAGCTGGTCCAGCGTTCGCACCGGTGATTTCGCCTGGCACTCGGTGTCGCGAAAGGTCGTGAAATCGTACTTGCCGACGAGGCGCTGCGCGGCCGCATGCATCGCATCGGCGTCGAGCGGCCGCGGCAGCCGCCAGGCGTGGCCGATGTCGATCGCGAGATTGGCGCGGGTATTTTTGATCCGGTAGCGGTAGTGGCGCTTCCTGGCGGAAAACCTCGCTTCGAAATCGTCCGGTACGATGTCCGCCGAGAGCACACCAATCGGGTGCGGCCGAAGATGTGCGTTCAGCCCATCGCGAAACCGGCCGGGCACGAAATGCTTGGCAATATCGCAATGCGCGACTTGTCCCAGCGCATGCACGCCGGCGTCGGTGCGGCCGGCGCCATGGACGCGCACCTCCTCACCACAGATCGCCTTGACCGCGGCCTCCAGCGCGCCCTGCACCGAAGGGCCGTTGTCCTGAATCTGCCAGCCCGAGAACGGCGCGCCGTCATATTCGATGATGAGTTTGTAGCGGGGCATTTAGCTCAACCGCGCCGGCGGCTTCAACGATGTGCCGCGCAAAAATTCGTCTGCCTTCATCGGCTGCTTACCGGCGCGCTGCAATTCGAGCACGCGTAACGCACCTTGCGCGCAGGCAATCGTTAGTCGGTCATCCAGCACGGAGCCCGGTTCACCAGAGCTATCGGCGATTTCACAGCGCAGGATCTTGACCCGTTGACTTGCGCCGTCGAGCGGCATCTCGGACCACGCGCCCGGAAATGGCGACAGTCCGTGAATATGACGCAGCACGTCGCGCGCCGGCTTGGCCCAGTCAATATGCGCCTCGGCCTTGTCGATCTTGGCGGCATAGGTGACGCCCTCGCCACTTTGCGGCGTTAGTTGCAACTTGCCGCGTTCAAGTGCTGCCATCGCACGCACCATCAAATCGCCGCCAAGCGGCGCCAGCGCATCGTGCAAGTCGGACGCCGTCATCGTATCCGTGATCGCCAGCCGCTCGGCCATCGCTACGTCGCCCGTATCAAGCCCGATGTCCATCTTCATCACCATCACGCCAGTCTCGGCGTCACCCGCCATGATGGCTCGATTGATCGGCGCAGCGCCGCGCCAGCGCGGCAGCAGCGAAGCATGAAGGTTGAAGCAGCCGAGCTTCGGCGTATCAAGGATCGCTTGCGGCAGGATCATGCCGTACGCGACGACCACGGCGGCATCCGCCTGATACCCGCGGAACTCATCAAGCGCTTCCGGTGTTTTCAGCGTCGCGGGCGTCACCACGGGAATGCCGAGCCGCCGCGCCTCCTGCTCGACCGGACTCGAGCTGAAGCTTCATGCCGCGGCCGGCAGGCTTTGCCACGCGCGTATAGACGGCGGCGATCTCGTGGCCATGCGCCACGAGTTCCAGGAGCGTCGGCACCGAAAATTCCGGCGTGCCCATAAAGATCAAGCGAAGGGACATGACACGCACTCGTTACGTTCCCTCCCCCCTTGTGGGGGAGGGTTAGGGAGGGGGGTCAGTCTCAAGCTCGGTACTCGTGACACCCCCCTCTCCGCCTCTCCCCCACAAGGGGGGAGAGAGCAGACCGAGCCAGCCGCAACGACCATATCCATTATTCTCCGCCGCGCTTTGCGGCCTTGGTAAACTTCTTCAGCACGCGGTCGCGCTTGAGCTTCGACAGATAATCCACAAACAGCACGCCGTTGAGATGGTCGATCTCATGCTGGATGCAGGTGGCGTAAAGCCCTTCGGCGTCTTCCTCATGCACCTTGCCGTCAATATCCATGAAGCGAACCCGCACTTTCGCCGGCCGTTCGACCTCCTCGTAATATTCGGGAATCGACAGGCAGCCTTCCTCGTAGACGGCCACCTCTTCCGAAGAAGATAAAATCTCCGGATTGATGAAGACACGCGGCTGCGGGCTGGTCTCACCCTCCTCGTTCTTCTTGGCAAGATCCATGGTGATCAGCCGCAACGGTTTCGCGACCTGGATTGCAGCGAGCCCAATGCCTGGCGCGTCGTACATGGTCTCGAACATGTCGTCGGCCAGTTGGCGGATCTCGGCGGTGATTTTCTCCACCGGCTTGGAGACCAGACGCAACTGCCTGTCGGGAAGGATGATGATTTCTCTTAGGGCCATGATGTCTCTGTAAAGCGCTGGCGCGCGATTTAAGCCGCTGATTTGCAGGGGTCAATGCGGCCCGCCACGCATTTACCCGGGCTTAACCATGTTTTTTGAGGAAGTATTAACCATAAAAATTTACCTGCGATTAACCATAAATGTTCCCCCTTCGTTCGTATTCAGGAGCCGAATCGGCTACAAGGGCGGCATGAACGACATCCTTTTCATGATCGGCTCCATGCCGGTCCACACCGGCGAGGCGCTGACCGGGTTCGGTGCGCTCGCCCTCCTGCTGTTGCTCGTCATCGCCATCGCGGTCGCGCGATCCGGCCGGCGCGGACAGGAACTGGCGCAGGCACAGGCGTTCCGCGCCGACGCGCTTGAGGAGCGCCTCGGCGACGTCTTGCGCGCCCAGAGCGAGGCGACCGGCCGCGTTGATGCGATGGGGCAGGCGTTGGCGGGGCGGCAGGCCGAAATGGCCCGCGCGGTCACCGAACGGCTCGACTCGGTGACCCACCGCGTCGGTCAATCCATGGAACAGACCACGCGAAACACCATGGATTCGCTGCGCGTGCTGCACGAGCGGCTCGGCATTATCGACAACGCGCACAAGAATCTCACCGACCTGACGTCGCAGGTCACGACGCTGCGCGACGTGCTCGCCAACAAGCAATCGCGCGGCGCGTTCGGCCAGGCGCGGATGGAAGCCATCGTCCAGGACGGCATGCCGAAAGGCGCTTACGAATTCCAGCACACGCTCTCGAGCGGCAAGCGGCCGGATTGCGTCGTGTTCCTGCCCGACCAGCGTCCGCTTTGCATCGATGCAAAGTTTCCACTGGAGGCGATCACCGCGCTGCACGACGCACGAAGCGACGACGAGAAAAAGGTCGCCACGCAACGGCTGCGCGCTGACGTCATGAAGCATGTCAGCGACATCGCCGAGAAATACCTGATCGCCGGCGAAACCCAGGATACCGCGCTGATGTTCGTGCCGTCGGAATTGGTCTACGCCGAGATCCACGACCGCTTCGACGATGTGATCCAAAGGGCCTATCGCGCTCGCGTCGTTCTGGTGTCGCCCTCGCTGCTGATGCTCGCTATCCAGGTGATGCAGCAAATCCTGAAAGACGCGCGGATGCGCGATGCCGCCGACCAGATCCGCACCGAGGTGCTCAATCTCGGCGACGACCTTGGGCGGCTGCGCGAGCGCGTGCTGAAACTGCAAAAGCACTTCGCCGATGCCAACGAGGACGTCCGGCAAATCCTGATTTCCGCCGACAAGATCGAAAAGCGCGCCGGGCGAATCGAGGAGCTCGATTTCAGCAAGGAGACGCCGGCCGAGCCGCCGCGTCTTGTCAAACCGGCCGCGCCGGACCTGTTCCCGCTGCCGCGCAAGCTACAGGCGGGGGAGTGATCGTCTTGCCTCGCCCCGCTTGCGGGGAGAGGCCGACGCGCGAAGCGCGGCGGGTGAGGGGGAGTTACTGTGCACTCAGCGCACGGAGATGGCCCCTCACCCCAACCCTCTCCCCGCAAGCGGGGAGAGGGAGAAGAGGCGGCAACGCGCAAATATGCTAACAGCAGGCTATGAACTCTCCCGAAACTGCAATCAAAACGAGCGAAGACGAAACCATCGCTCCTGAAACCTCCTGGCGCGATGGTCTTGCGGTGTACTTACAGCGCCGCGTGCTGATTGTGCTGTTCCTCGGCTTTTCGTCGGGCCTGCCGCTGGCGCTGTCGGGATCGACGCTTTTGATCTGGATGCGCGAGTCCGGCGTCGACCTCGGCACCATCGGGCTGTTTGCGCTGGTCGGCACGCCCTACACGTTGAAATTCCTCTGGGCGCCGCTGGTGGATGCGCTGCACCTGCCGTTCTTCACGCGAGCCTTTGGCCGCCGGCGCGGCTGGCTGGTCTGTTCGCAGATACTGCTGATCGCATCCATCCTGCTGCTCGCCCTCACCGACCCTGCGCGCTCGCCGCTGTTCGTCGCGCTCGGCGCACTCCTGGTGGCGGCGATGTCCTCGACGCAGGACATCGTGGTCGATGCCTTTCGCGTCGAGAGCCTGCCTGAAAGCGAACAAGCCGCCGGCATGGCCGCTTATGTGGCGGCCTACCGGATCGGCATGCTGGTCTCGACCGCCGGTGCGCTGTTTCTCGTCAGCGCATATGAAGGCACCGGCACCACGCGCTTGTCCGCCTGGATGTGGGGCTACGTGACCATGGCCGCGCTGGTGCTGATCGGCACCGCGACCGCGCTTGTAGCCACCGAGCCCGAACAATCGGTGCGCGCGGAAGCCGCGACCAGCACCGAAACGGCTTTCGTCCGCGTCGCACGCGCGGCAGGCGGCGCGTTCTCCGAGTTCCTGGTCCGCAAGGATGCGCTCGCGGCGCTGGCATTCGTGGTGCTGTTCAAGTTCACCGACGCCTTTTCCGGCACCATGACGGCGCCGTTCGTGATCGATCTCGGCTTTTCCCGCAACGACTATGCCGCGATCGTCAAGGGCGTTGGCCTCGCCGCCACGCTGATCGGCGGTTTTGCCGGCGGCTTCGTGGCGCGGCGTTACTCGCTCGCGGCGAGCCTGTGGATTGGCGGCACGCTTCAGGCAATCGCCAATCTCTCGTTCTCCTGGCTCGCCTTGGTCGGCGTCAATCATTGGGCGTTGGTGCTCGCGATCACAGCGGAAAACTTCACGAGCGCGATCGGCACCGTGATCTTTGTCGCCTACCTGTCGGCGCTATGCCGAAATCCGCTCCACACCGCGACGCAATACGCGCTCCTCACCGCCCTTGCCGCGGTCGGGCGCACTTATCTTTCATCTGGTGCAGGCTTCGTGGCGAAGGCCACCGGATGGCCGCTGTTTTTTGCGATCTGTGTCGCGGTCGCGGTGCCGAGCTTCATCCTGCTGGCGTGGTTGCAACGGCGTGGGCATTTTGCAGCGCTTGGGCCGGTGAAGGTTTAGCGCGTTTTCGAATTAAGATCGTCGCGAACGCGCCCGTTGAGCTTCCCGAATTCCGCGACAACTGCATCACTTAAATCAGCACTTCACGAGATGGCGCTTCGCATAACATGTTCATCGAGCGAATATTTGAGCGCCCTTGACGAGTTGTTGGGAATGACGGCGAGCGCACCCTTGGCGGCGATGGCTTTGCGCAGATGATCAGCGTCATAGGCCGTATCGGCCATGACGACCGCGGCAGGAAACCCCTCGACCAACGCGGCGGCTTGCGGTGCATCGACCTTCTGATCTGCCGTCAACGTGAAGGCACGGACAATCTAGGCCTCGGACGGCCATATGTATTTTGGTGCTCAGGCCGCCGCGCGAGCGGCCGATCGCTTGATCTTCAGGCCCCCTTTTTTAGCCCCGGCAGCATCCTGATGGGCTCAGACAATGGTGGAATCGATGATCAGATATTCGAAGTCCGGATCATCGGACATCGCCTCGAACATCCGATACCAGACGCCCTTGATGCTCCACCGGCTGAAGCGCCGGAATACGCTGTTCCAATCCCCAAACGCTTCCGGAAGATCACGCCAAGGAGAGCCCGTACGCACGATCCAAAGCACGCCCTCCACGAACATCCGGTTGTCGCGCCCAGTGGAGCCTTTCTGGCCAGGCCGACCTATGATCAGGGGCGCCATCCGCTCCCAAGCGACATCGCACAAAGGCGAATAGCGTCCTCATCATCTCAGCGCTGCCTCCCAATGGAAGCCTTAATCTGTTCGTGATAGCTTTGGGAGTCCTTAGAGTTCGCAGGCCCTCTAATGCTTGGTCACCACGCTCCATTTGGAGACGATGGCCTCGCTCATCTCGCCGGCATCTTCGGCGCAGGCGATTTCGTCAACCCGGAGCGAGACTTCCTTGCCGACAAAGCCCTTCAACTGCGCCGCCTGGGCGTCGCTGCTCGTGACGATCTGAAACGTCTCGGGGCCGGTTTCGAGGCCGCAAAGGCCGCCGGGCGGCGCCAGTCGGTGCGGCTGACTGGTGAGCTGGTAGGTCGCCACGCGCTTGCCTTTCTTGCCGCCGCGGCCACGCAAGGCATTGAGTTCTCCCGACAGGACATCACCGGTCTTGATCAAGGTGCCCGGCTTGTTATCGGCCGCGGGCGCAGGCTGGTCCTGTTGCGCCCACGCAGCTGGCGTCGCCATCATCCCTGCAATGATCGCGCACAAAGCGAGTTGCCTGCCGAATCCGCGTTTCGTCATTTCAATCGTTTCCGTTTAGTGGAGTGGATTTGACATTCGCTACCCACCTAGCCACGAGTTCGTAAAGCGAATGTCAAATCCTAACTCCACTACAAACATATATTTGCTAGTGGTCCTATGATTCTAACATTCGCAAAAGTGGCCGCTGAGAAGGGATGCGAATATTAGAATCGGACCACTAGTGCCCACTTTCCGAAGTTCGTGCTCCATCGCAGCACCCACTTCCACGAACTTCGGAAAGTTATGGGCACTAGCAAACCTATTGATTCTAGTTCCGCTTTTCTATTTGAAGTTCCTGGATCGAATTCGCCGCTTGTGGTGCAGGAACTTCAAATAGGCGGCACTAGTTGGCTAAAACAGGGTCCGCTGCCGCATCGCCGCCGACAACGTGCCCTCGTCGAGATAATCGAGTTCGCCGCCGACTGGCACGCCGTGGGCCAACCGCGTGACCCTGACATTGGCTTCTTGCAGGAGGTCGGTGATGTAGTGCGCGGTGGTCTGGCCGTCGACGGTGGCATTCAGCGCCAGGATGATTTCAGTTACCTGAGGTTCGTGGGCGCGCTTGACCAGCGCATCGATCGTCAGATCCTGCGGACCGACGCCGTCGAGCGGTGACAGCGTGGCGCCGAGAACGTGATAGAGGCCGCTGGTTGCATGCGCGCGCTCCAGCGCCCAGAGATCGGCGACGTCGGCCACCACCACGATGATCGACTGGTCGCGCCGCGGATCGGTGCATACCGTGCAGGGGTTTTGGGTGTCGATATTGCCGCAGGTCTTGCAGACCTGGATCTTGTCGATCGCGACCTGAAGTGCTGATGACAACGGCGTCATCAGCGCCTCGCGCTTCTTGATCAGATGCAGCGCCGCACGCCGCGCCGAACGCGGTCCCAATCCGGGCAACCGCGCCAGCAACTGGATCAGACGTTCGATTTCAGGTCCGGCAACCGCGGTGGCCATGTGTCAGCCGAGACCTCTTAACCCAGGCCCAATCCCGGCGGCAAACCGAGCCCGCCGGTCAGCGCCTGCATCTTTTCCTGCATCGCCAGTTCCGCCTTGCGCCGCGCATCGCCAAGCGCGGTCACCAGCAGATCCTCGAGGATTTCGTGCTCCTCGGCCTTCATCAGGGACGGATCGATCTTGACGGCCTTGACCTCCATCTTGGCGGTCATCCGCACGCTGACCAGTCCGCCGCCGGAAGCACCCTCGACTTCCACATTGCCGAGTTCGTCCTGCATCGCCTGCATCTTGGATTGCAGCTGCGCCGCCTGCTTCATCATGCCGAGAAAGTCAGCCATCGATGTTCCCTTTGAAATCGTTACGCGTCGTCGCCATCGCCGCTATCGGCGAGGTCATCACCATCAGCATGGGATTCCGGCGGCTCGGCGGCAAGCCGGCGCACTTCGACGACTTTCGCGCCAGGGAATCGCGCCAGCACTTCCTGCACCCTGGGATCGGATTCCGCGGCGCGCTCACGTTGATTCTTCGCGGCCTCGCTCTGCGCCCGCAGCGTCGGCTGTCCGGCTTCGTTCGACACGATCACGGTCCAGCGCCGTCCGGTCCATTGTTCCAGCTTGCGGGAGAGATCGTTGATCAGCGTGCGCGCCGCGCTACGCTCCAGCGCCACCTCTAGCCGCCCGTCCTCGATGCGAACCAGCCGCACGTCGGCTTCCAGCGCCGCCTTGGTCAGCAAATCGCGCCTTTCGCCGGCAAGCGCCACCAATTCGGGAAAGCTCGCGACCCGCTGCGCCGGCGCGCCTTGAACCTCGGGCGATGGCGCTGTCATCTGCGGCCGCATCGATGGCTCGGGACCACCGGCGCGCGGCGCCGGAGTGGGTCGCACCGGCTGAGACGGCATCGCTGAGGACGGGGCTGCCTGCGCAGAGCGTGGCGCAGCATTTCCGGTCACGACCGGCGAAGCTCCGCCGGCCTGCTCGACCATCCGGATCGCTTCATCCGGCGTCGGCATATCGGCGACATAGGCGATGCGCACCAGCACCATTTCCGCCGCCGCCGCAGGGCGGGTGGCGGCTTGCACCTCGGCGGTGCCCTTGAGCAGCATCTGCCACATCCGCGACAGCACGCGCATCGAAATCTTGGCGGCGAAGTCCCGCGCGCGCAACCGCTCGGTTTCGCCGAAGGCGACGTTATCGGCTGTGACCGGCACGATCTTGACGCGGGTGACGAAGTTGACGAATTCGGCCAAATCCGACAGCACCACGACAGGATCGGCGCCGGTGTCATATTGCTCGCGAAATTCCTTGAACGCGCTCGCGATGTCACCGCGAACGAGATGTTCGAACAGATCGATCACCCGCGTTCGGTCGGCCAAGCCGAGCATCTGCCGCACGGCGTCTGCGCGCACCGGACCGGCCGCGTGCGCGATCGCCTGATCGAGCAGCGAGAGTGAATCGCGCACCGAACCCTCGGCGGCGCGCGCAATGATACCGAGCGCCTCGGCTTCCGCTTCGACGCCCTCTTTCGCGGCAATGTTGGCCAGATGCGCCATCAGCACATCCGCCTCGACCCGTCGTAAATCGAAGCGCTGGCAGCGCGACAGCACCGTGACCGGAACCTTGCGGATTTCGGTGGTGGCGAAGACGAACTTGGCGTGCTCCGGCGGCTCTTCCAGCGTCTTCAGAAACGCGTTGAACGCCGCCGTCGACAGCATATGGACTTCGTCGATGATGTAGACCTTGTAGCGCGCGCTTGCCGGCGCGTAGCGCACGCTGTCGTTGATCTGACGCACATCATCGACGCCGGTGTGGGAAGCGGCGTCCATTTCCAGCACGTCCATGTGCCGGCTTTCCATGATCGCCTGACAATGCACGCCGAGCTTCGGCATATGGATGGTCGGTCCCTTTACCGATCCATCCGGCAGTTCGTAGTTCAGGGCTCGCGCCAGGATCCGCGCGGTTGTGGTCTTGCCGACACCGCGGACCCCGGTCAGGATCCAGGCCTGCGGAATGCGTCCGGTCTCAAACGCGTTCGAGACGGTGCGCACCACCGCCTCCTGGCCGATCAGGTCCTCGAACCCTGCAGGGCGGTATTTCCGCGCCAGCACGCGATAGGGCTTGCCCAACTCGGCCGGAGTGCCCAGCGCCAAACCGCTTTGACCGGCATTCTCGGAATCGTCGGGGGTCAGGGGCGCGCCAGCATCATTCATCGGTTGGTCCGCAATTGATCATCTGGCGAAGCTGGCTTTGCGGAACGGAAACAACCACAGCGAAGCCGGTCACAGAACGTTGCGCCATTCGCCGATAAAACAGGTAGGAGACTGACGAGCGACCCGATCCGGACCTCGTTAGGGCTGCTTCCTTCCGGACCTGACCCGGTTGGCGAGTGGCTCGTCCACCGCCAATCTCCCGGTCCCTATTTGGAGCCAATCGGCCCGGAAAGCAAGCCGGGATGGGCGGGTTGCGGGACTTGTACAAAATTGCGGATAAGGCATTAGTTGCAGTGTCTTGGTTGTCCGGGACAAGGAAATATCCATGACCCCCGAGCTACCCGCATGGTCGCTCCATGCAAGGCTGAAGGAAGACACCATCGACATCGGTGACCTGCCGCTCTGCCGGGTGCTTGTCATCAAGGATGCGCATTATCCATGGCTGCTGCTGGTGCCACGCAGGCCCGAGGCTGTGGAGATTATCGACCTCGACGAGGTAGAGCAGGCGCAGTTGATGACGGAGATTTCCCGCGTCGCCCGCGCATTGAAAGAGATTACCAAATGCGAGAAGCTGAATATCGCAGCGCTCGGCAACATGGTTCCGCAACTGCACGTGCACGTCATCGCACGACGTTCCAGCGATGCAGCCTGGCCGCGGCCGGTTTGGGGGGTGATGCCGCCGCTCGCGCATGATGCCGAGGAGGTTCAGCGATTTATCAGCGTGCTTCGCCGCAAAATCTGGCTAGTGAAGTAGATTTGACATTCGCTCCCCACTTGGCCGCGGGCTCGCGAATAGCGAATGTCAAATCCTAAACTTCACTAGAATCTGATATTTACTAGTGATCCTGCGATTCTAACATTCGCAAAAGTGGCTGCCGAGAAGGGATGCGAATATTAGAATCGGATCACTAGGTTGAACACATGACTGCATTCGATTCGTTTCCACTGGGACAGCCGGGCTTCGTCTCGCACATCCTCGATCGCGCAGCGCACCTGCGCGGCGACGAAGCAAAACTGCTGGCGCTGGAAAGCCATCCCGACGCCCGCGCCTACGTCGTCTATCGGGACTCGCTGGTGGTGAGGCGGGAGGCTGCGAACCCGCGCGCGCTCTTGAAACTCGATGAAGCTTTGAAGCTCGGCGCCAATCCGGGCACCATTTTCTTAGGACTCCGGGATGGCGCGCCCGTCTTCGGCATGGGCATATCGCCGGCAGCGGTCGAGCAGTTGCTGACCCGCGACGATGCCGCCGTCAGCGAATTGCGCGGCATGGCGATGCAGGGCGCGGTTCCTCCCAGTCAGTTGTCGGCAATCGCGATGGCGAAGTCGATGGTGACCTGGCATCAGCGCCACGGCTATTGCGCCAATTGCGGAACCCGCACCGCGATGAAGGAGGGCGGCTGGAAGCGCGACTGCCCGAGTTGCAAGGCCGAACATTTTCCTCGCACCGATCCCGTCGTGATCATGCTGGTGACCTCGGGCGACAAGGTTCTGCTCGGCCGCCAGAAGCACTTCCTGCCCGGGATGTATTCCTGCCTTGCGGGATTCGTCGAAGCCGCAGAAACAATTGAGGACGCAGTACAGCGCGAGATCTTCGAGGAATCCGGTATCCGCTGCACCAACGTTCACTATTACATGACGCAGCCATGGCCCTACCCTTCGTCGCTGATGATCGGATGCACCGCGCGCGCCTTGAACGAGGACATCGTCGTCGACCGCGCGGAACTGGAAGATGCGCGCTGGTTCGATCGCGCCGAGGCGACCTTGATGATCAAACGAGAACATCCCGATGGACTCGCCGGTCCGCATCCGTTTGCGATCGCTCATCATCTGCTCGGGCGGTGGGTGCACGACGGACCGGATCATCACGTATGAGGGAACCTGCCCCTGACCGCCGCCGTTAGGCCTCAAGTTACAAATACCCCGGAATCAGCATGACCGACGCCGCCTCAACCCCGCATCGCGCGGGGAGACCATCTCCGCGGATTCTCTGCATCGGCATGCCGGTGCGCGACCTGACATTTCGCGTGCCTGGACTGCCGGCGCGTGGCTCCAAGGAAAACGCCACTCATTTTGAGGAAATTTGCGGCGGCAACGCGCTCAACGGTGCGATCGGAATCGTGCGGCTTGGTGGCCGCGCCTCGATCTGCGGACCGATGGGGGACGAACGCGAAACGACGTCCCGATACATCTATGAGAAGATGGCAGAGGAAGGCATCGAAACCAGGCATCTCGTGCACATGCCGGGCCTGGTGACGCCGATCTCCAACATCATGATCGATCCCAGCGGCGAGCGCACCATTGTGACCTTCCGCGACCCGGAATTGTGGAACGTCCGCCTCTCGGATCCCAATACGCTATTGGAAGATTGCGATGCCATCCTGACCGAGAGCCGCTGCGCCGCGTTCTGTACCGATCTCTGCGCCGAAGCGACGCGACGCGGCATTCCTGTCATCGTCGATGTCGATCGCGCGATGTCGCTGCGGGAGGGCCTGCTCACCGCGTCGTCGCACCTGATTTTCTCCAGCGAACCGTTGCAGGAGACGGCTGGCGTCACCGACGATGGCGAAGCGCTCAAGAAGATCGCGAAATTGACCCCTTCCTTCCTCGCGGGTACACGCGGCGCACAGGGTACGATCTGGCTCGACGAACATCAGAACCTGCAACAGACGCCGGCTTTTCCGGTGCACACCGTGGATACGCTGGGCGCGGGCGACGTATTCCATGGCGCATTTGCGCTGGCGATCACCGAGAACCAGGACTTGCGGGCTGCGCTGCGGTTCGCTTCGGCGGCAGCAGCGCTGAAATGCACCCGCTTTGGGGGGGCTTTCGCGGCCCCGCAACGTGCTGAAGTTGAAGCGCTTTTAGGCTAGGAGCCATTGCCGGCCGGTTCGGCTTGTCGCAAAAGTAGGCTTGCACTAGAATAATCTTCTATATATGAGGGAACGAACCCTTACTATTGGAAGAAAGTTCTTTTGGACATGACCGACCTCGCCGTTCACGCCCCCGATCTCAACCGCAGGCTCGATGCGATCGACCGCAAGATCCTGACCGTGCTGCAACAGGACGCCTCGCTCTCAGTCGCCGAGATCGGCGACCGCGTCGGCCTCTCCTCGACGCCTTGCTGGAAGCGCATCCAGCGGCTGGAAGCTGACGGTGTCATCCTGCGCCGGGTGGCACTCGTCGATCAGAACAAGATCGGGCTCGGCATTACCGTGTTCGTTTCGGTCGAAAGCGCCGATCACTCCGAGGCGTGGTTGCAGAAATTCGCCGAGGCGGTTTCTGCGATGCCTGAGGTGATGGAATTTTACCGGATGGCCGGCGATGTCGATTACATGCTGCGCGTCGTGGCGGCGGACATGCAGAGTTACGACGTGTTCTACAAGAGGTTGATCGGAGCGGTGCCGCTGAAGAACGTGACGTCGCGTTTTGCGATGGAAAAGATCAAGTCGGTGACGTCCCTTCCGGTGCCCGCCAACTAATCCAAACGGGCTCTCGGGCCGCACCGGAGGCTGATGGTTCAGCGCGCCTGATCCTGCGGCCAACAACCTCCGCGTTTTCCGGTCTATCGGTACACCCTTTTGTCTTCGCTGGATAATTTCCGAACCATCACTTTAAATTTACCTCTGATTAGCTTTGCTCCGATAGTTTTCCGACATGGGGCACAAAAGCAGCAATAGCGCCTGCCGGTGGCCCGTGTGGTTGAATGCTGCCGTCCTGTTGCTTTCGAGCTGGATTTTCATCGCCGCGCTTTCCTTTCAGGTCCGCCCGGATACCGAGATTGTTGCGGTGATATTTCCACCGTGGTGGAGCACGCAACAAGCGCTCCAGGCTGCCGCTTCCGCCAACGCTGCGTTTGTAAGGGCCACGGCTATCCCGGCCATCCTGGTCGTGCGGCCCGACAACGAGGCCGGATTGGCCCGATTGCGCGAGGCCGGCGCCTGGCTTGCCATTGACCCAAGGGCCATTGCGGCCTGCTTGAACCTGAAGGGCTGAAGGACAAAAAAATGATAATTGAAAGTCATGAGTTGAGGAATTTGCGCGAAACGACCAGCCGGGCCCTGATCGTTCTCCTTTGGCTGCATGTTCCGATTTGTCTCGCCATCGGTCTGATTGTTGGCGATGGCTGGACGTCGCCGGTCATGTTTACGATGGTCATGGCGGGTGCGGCGACGCTGTCGTGGCGCACGACGGGGAACGAGCTTTCGACCCGCCTGATATTCGCCGTTGCGCTGATGGGCGATGTTTCGGTCTTCACATACCAACTCAATGGTCATGCCTGGCAGACGGACATGCACATGTATTTCTTCGCCACGTTGGCCTGCCTAGTCGCCTATTGCGACTACCGGCCGATCGTCGCCGGCGCCGTCGCGATATCGCTGCATCATTTGGCGCTCAATTTCGTGTTTCCGGCGGCGATCTATCCCGGCGGGGCCGATCTCGGGCGAGCGATGTTTCACGCGGTCATCGTCATGATAGAGTCCGGCGTCTTGATCTGGCTCGCCCACAAGCTTGCAAACCTGTTCGATACGGCGGCCCAGAAAACTTCGGAAGCCGAAGCGGCGAGCGCCGCCGAGGTCCGCGCCAATGCCGAGCGCGTCGAGACGGAGACACGCGCCAAGCAGGATCGCGACGGCGCCAGACAAGAGCTCGCATCCGGATTCGAGCGCACGATCGGGCACATTGTCGAGTTGGTTGCCGTGACGGCACAGGAAATGCAGCAGCTTTCGACATCGATCAGCGGCAATAGCCGTGCAACGACCGCGCAGACGGCGGCGGCGGCCGCCGCGTCGACGCGCGCTTCGGCGAATGTCGAGACGGTCGCCGCGGCAACCGAGGAACTGACGGCCTCGATCGGCGAGATCGCCAAGCAGGTGACGCGTTCTGCCGAGATCGCCGGCAAGGCCGCCGCGGAGGCAAAGCGTACCAACGCCGTGGTCGAGGGGTTGGCGAGCGGCACCCAGAAGATCGGCGAAGTCGTGACGCTTATTCAAAACATCGCCAGCCAGACCAACCTGCTGGCCCTGAACGCCACCATCGAAGCGGCTCGCGCCGGTGAACACGGCAGGGGATTTGCCGTCGTTGCCAGCGAGGTCAAGGCTTTGGCCAACCAGACCGCGAAGGCGACTGAGGAAATTTCCGCGCAGGTCCAAAGCATCCAGAATGCCACTGGCGATGCCGTCAGCGCCATCGAGGCCATCGTTGGGACCATTGCAGAGATCGACGAAATATCCAGCCAGATCGCAGCGGCCGTCGATCAGCAGGGCGCGGCAACGCGCGAAATCGCCGGCAATGTGCTTCAGGCGGCGGACGGCACTAGGGAAGTCAGCGACAACATCCACAGCGTCACCCGCGCTTCCAACGAAGCTGGCGTCGCGACTGGCCATCTTCTCGACGCGGCCAACGGCCTGTCATCGCAGTCGGAACGACTGAAGTCCGAGGTCGATCATTTCCTCGGCTCGCTGCGGGTTGCAAGATAACACAACACGGTCTTGCTCGCGCCGCCGCGCGGCGAGACCTCAAATCTTCTGATTGTACTCGCCGACTTCGGGATGGGTGCGCAGCACCTGATCCATTGCCTCGAACATATCACGCATCCGCCGCTCGGATACCGGGCTTTCGACTACCACCACAAGCTCCGGCTTGTTGGAGGAAGCGCGCACCAGTCCCCAGCTGCCGTCTTCAACCGTGACCCGCACACCGTTGACGGTGACGAGGTCGCGGACCATTTGGCCGGCGACTTTCTCGCCGCGCTTTTGCAAGCCTTCGAAATGTTTCACCACCTGATCGACGACGCCATATTTGGCCTCGTCGGCACAGTACGGCGACATGGTCGGCGATGACCACGTCTTCGGCAGATCGTTCTTCAGATCGGCCATCGATTTGCCGGGCGCTCGATCGAGCATTTCGCAGATCGCAATCGCCGAAAGCAAGCCGTCGTCATAACCGCGGCCGAACGGCTTGTTGAAGAAGAAATGGCCGGACTTCTCGAAGCCGGCCAGCGCGCCGAGTTCATGGGTGCGCCGCTTCATATAGGAGTGGCCGGTTTTCCAATAGGCGACCTTGGCGCCCTGCTTTTGCAGCACGGGATCGGTGACAAAAAGCCCGGTCGATTTCACGTCGACCACAAATTGAGCGCCGTTGTGAATCGCCGACATGTCGCGCGCCAGCATCACGCCGACCTTATCGGCAAAAATCTCTTCGCCGGTATTGTCGACCACGCCGCAGCGGTCGCCATCGCCGTCGAAGCCGAGGCCGACATCGGCCTTGTGCTGGAGCACTGCGTCGCGGATCGCGTGCAGCATTTCCATGTCTTCAGGATTGGGATTGTATTTCGGAAAGGTATGGTCGAGTTCGGTGTCGAGCGGAATCACTTCGCAACCAACGGCTTCCATCACCTGCGGCGCGAACGCGCCCGCCGTGCCGTTACCGCAGGCCACCACGGCCTTCAGCTTGCGCTTGAGTTTGGGGCGATTCGTCAAGTCGGCGATATAACGCGCCGGAAAATTCTCGTGAAACTGATAGGAGCCGCCGACCTTGTTCTTGAAGTCGGCGTTGAGCACGATCTCCTTGAGGCGGCTCATCTCATCGAGACCGAAGGTGAGCGGCCGGTTGGCCCCCATCTTGACGCCGGTCCAGCCATTGTCGTTATGCGACGCCGTCACCATCGCGACGCAGGGCACGTCGAGTTCGAATTGCGCGAAATACGCCATCGGCGTCATCGCAAGCCCGATGTCGTGCACCCGACAGCCTGCGGCTTGCAGGCCCGAGATCAGCGCGTATTTGATCGACGCCGAATAGCCGCGGAAATCGTGACCGGTCACGACCTCCTGCTTGACGCCGAGTTCGGCGATCAGCGCACCCAGGCCCATGCCGAGCGCCTGGATGCCCATCAAATTGATTTCCTTGCCGAACAGCCAGCGGGCGTCGTATTCGCGAAAGCCGGTCGCCTTTACCATCGGCTCCGACTCGAAGGCGTAGGTATTCGGGACCAGCAGGGGTTTCGGCTTTGGAAACATTCAACAGGCCTTGTCATGAAATACCGCGAAGGCCGAAGCCATAGCGAATGCGCGACGCCAACGGAAGGCGAAACAGCCGTTTTCTGAGGTTAATTGCGACGAATTCTGCAGAAACCGAAACGCGCCGGCCGGGAGCGGCAATTACTGTTCGAGCACCATCTTGCCGTTGGCATATTCGAAACGCTTGAGCTTCGACAGGAACGACAGGCCGAGCAGGTTTTCCGACAGCGCCTCGTCCGGGAGCACCATCGCATCGACGTCACGCACGATGAGGCCGCCAATATCGACCATCGCCAATCGCGTTGGCGCCGCCTTCACGGTGCCGTTGGCGGTCGAAACCGTCGCCCGATAGTCGTTGCGCGACGGATGCAAGCCAAACCGCGCCGCCGAGCTTTCATTCAGGGCGATGACGGAGGCGCCGGTATCGACCATAAAGGCAAGGCGCTGGCCGTCGATCCGCCCCTCCGTCGCGAAGTGACCGCGGCCGTCACGGGGAATGCTGAGGCTGCGGAGACCGGCGTCGGCTGTCGTGTCAGGTGTGGCCAATCGTGCCGATGGGGCGGCGGAGGCCGGCGCGGGCGTCATCTTGTCGGCGATCTGCGCCATGAAGGTGCCGAGCCCGATCATGATCGCCGCAAAGATCATAATGTTACGCATAACGCCACTCTCACTCGCCGCACTAGCCTATTCCATCACGGTCACGACGAAACTACGACCGGGGGCTAACGGCGCCGGCGGCAATTTTGGCGAAAAGGATGAGCGAAGGGTTAACAAATGCATCACGCGCGGCGACTTACGGTCACGCGCGCTCTCCTCGCTTATGTTCCCTTTTATGTTCCCTCTTACGTTCCCTTGGGCTTAACGCGGCGGGTCGGCATCGCGCTCGCCGGATCCTCCGGCCAGGGATGACGGGGATAACGCCCGCGCAAATCGGAGCGTACGCCTGCATAGCTGCCGCGCCAGAAACCCGGCAGATCACGCGTCACCTGCACCGGACGATGCGCCGGCGACAGCAATTCCAGCACCAGCGGGATTGCGCCTCTGGCAATTGAGGGATGGCTGGTCAACCCGAACAGTTCCTGCAAGCGCACCGCGATGGTCGGCCCCTGCTCCGCCTCATAGTCGATCGCAAGCTGTGTCCCCGTCGGCGCTTCAAAATGTGTCGGCGCTTCCCGATCGAGCCGTGCTCGCAGGGCCCACGGCAACATCGCTTGCAAGGCTTCCAACAAATCGCCAGCGGAGAAGGCCTTCAACGACGTCTTGTCGAGCAGGGCCGGCACCAGCCAGGACTCGCGTTCGGCTGCAAGCGCATCATCCGACAGATCTGGCCACGGATTTTCGGAAGCCGCGCTCTCAGCCGCGCGCAAAAACATCACGCGGTCGCGCCATTGCTTTATCGGTTTCGACCACGGCAATTGATCGAGGCCTGCCGCGACCAGACCGTCTGCGAATATCCGCGCGGTTTCCACCGAGGGTTCGAGCGCCCTTGGCGTCTCCGACAGCGTGATCGCGCGCAGGGTCTTCTTCCGGCGCGCCCGCAGCGCCATCGAACCGCGATCGAAGGAAATCTCATCCACCGTTTCGATCTGGTCGGCGAAATGCGCTTCAATCTCGGCTTGTGTGATCGGCGCCGCCAACAGGATGCGGCCCTGCATCGCCGTGCCGGTGAGCTCAGCAACCGCAATGTACGGCGCGCGCGACAGCGCGGCAGTCTGCTCGAGTGCCGCGCCGCGCCCATTGGCGAGCACAAAACTGCCGTTGCCGCGATTCTTCGCGACCCGATCGGGAAATGCGAGCGCCAGCATGATGCCGTTGGACGGCAACTCATCGCCACGCGCCATGTTGGCTTTGTCGCCCGCCGCCACCTGCGCGGCCCAGCGCTGCGCTTGATGGCGCGCAGCCTCGGCACGCTGCGAGCGATCGCGGCGGAAGGCCTCCAACCGGACATCGAGATCGACATGATCGCCGCCGAGCCCGCGCTCGGTAAGCACCGTCGCAATCTCGGCAGCGGCGCGGCCTGCACCCAGGCGATGCGAATCCACGATCATCCGCGCCAGCCGCGGCGGCAACGCCAGCGCCCGCAAGCTCCGGCCTTCGTCGGTGATCCGCCCGTCTCCGTCGATCGCGCCGAGTTCGCGCAGCAATTCACGGGCTTCTTTTAACGCCGGCGCGGGAGGGGAATCGAGAAAGGCAAGACTGGACGGATCGCTGACGCCCCATTGCGCGAGGTCCAGCACCAAGGACGACAGGTCCGCGCTAAGGATTTCCGGCTGCGTATAGACGGCAAGCGAAGCGGTCTGCGGTTCATCCCACAGCCGGTAGCACACGCCGGGCTCAGTCCGTCCGGCACGGCCGCGGCGCTGATCGACCGCCGCGCGTGAGGCCCGCACGGTCTCAAGCCGCGTCAGTCCGATATCCGGTTCGTAGCGCGGCACCCGCGCCAGGCCGGAATCGACCACGATCCGCACGCCTTCGATGGTAAGCGATGTCTCCGCGATCGAGGTCGCCAGCACGGCCTTGCGACGGCCCTTCGGCGACGGCGCAATAGCGCGGTCCTGCACGGCGGCATCGAGCGCGCCGAACAGCGGCACGATTTCAATTGACGCATCGTGGATGCGCTCAGCGAGAAAGTTTTGCGTGCGGCGAATTTCCGCAGCCCCCGGCAGAAAGGCCAACACAGAGCCCGGATCGGCGCGCAGCGCGGTCGCGATCGCATCGGCCATCTGCCGCTCGACCGGCGCATCGGCCTTTCGGCCGAGATAGCGCGTCTCAACGGGAAAAGCGCGGCCTTCGCTTGCGACGACCGGCGCCTCGCCGAGCAATTTGGCGACCCGCGCGCCGTCGAGCGTGGCCGACATCACGAGAATGCGTAGATCGTCGCGCAAGCCGGTTTGCGCATCGCGCGCCAGCGCCAGCCCCAAATCCGCATCGAGCGAGCGCTCGTGAAACTCGTCGAACAGCACTGCGGCCACGCCGTTCAGTTCGGGATCATCGAGAATCTGCCGGGAAAAAATCCCTTCGGTGACAACCTCGATTCGGGTCGCGCGCGACACCTTTGAGCCGAAGCGGACGCGGTAACCGACGGTTTCGCCAACTTTTTCGCCAAGCGTATGGGCCATGCGCTCGGCGCTGGCCCGCGCCGCGATCCGCCGCGGCTCCAGTACGATGATCTTCTTGTCCCTCACCCAGGGAGCATCGAGCAAAGCGAGCGGCACCCGCGTGGTTTTGCCGGCACCGGGCGGCGCGACCAGCACCGCGGCGTTATGGCCGTCCAGCGTGCGCGCCAGATCGTCCAGCACGGCATCGATGGGAAGGGGCGTGTCAAAGCTGCGGGGCACTAGCTCAAATTCGTCATCACCCGCGAAAGCGGGTGATCAAGTAAACTCCGACCTCAAAGATCACGAAGATCGGGAATACTGGATACCCCGCATGCGCGGGGTATGACAACAGAGTTACGCCTGCTCGGGCGGCCGGCCGACGCTTTCGTAGACAAACCCGTGCGCGGCCATTTCCTCGGGGCGATAGACGTTACGCAGGTCGACTACGACCGGATGGGCCAATTCGCTCTTGAGGCGTTCGAGGTCGAGCGCTCGGTATTGCGCCCACTCGGTCACCACCACCATCGCATCCGCCCCACGCGCGCAGAGATACGGATCGTCGCAATATTCGATGTCGGGCAGTTCGCGACGCGCCGCCTCCATGCCGACCGGATCGTGCGCGCGCACCTTTGCGCCCATGTCGAGTAGCCCCGTCACCAGCGGGATCGACGGCGCCTCGCGCATATCGTCGGTGTCGGGCTTGAAAGTGAGGCCGAGCACCGCGACGGTCTTGCCACGCAGATTACCACCAACGGCGCTCGAAACCTTGCGTGCCATCGCGCGCTTGCGGTTGTCGTTGACCGCGAGCACCGCCTCGACAATCCGCAAATTCACGTCGTGGTCGAGCGCGATCTTGACCAACGCCCTTGTGTCCTTCGGGAAGCACGACCCGCCGAAGCCGGGTCCTGCGTGCAGGAACTTGCTTCCGATGCGGTTATCGAGCCCGATGCCGCGCGCGACTTCCTGTACGTTGGCGCCGACTTTTTCGGACAGATCAGCTATTTCGTTGATGAACGTGATCTTGGTGGCGAGGAAAGCATTGGCGGCGTATTTGATCAACTCCGCGGTGCGCCGGGCCGTGAACATCAGCGGCCCCTGATTGAGCGACAACGGCCGGTAGATGTCGCCCATCACCTTGCGGGCGCGTTCGTCCGAAGTGCCGATCACGATGCGGTCCGGGAATTTGAAATCACGGATCGCCGCGCCCTCGCGCAGGAATTCCGGATTGGAGGCGACCGCGATGTCGGCACCGGGATTGGTTTCGTGAATAATGCGCTCAACATCGTCGCCGGTGCCGACCGGCACGGTCGACTTGGTGACCACGACGGTGAACCCCTTGAGCGCGGCGGCGATCTCGCGCGCGGCGGCATGGACATAGCTGAGGTCGGCGTGACCGTCCCCACGCCGGGACGGGGTGCCGACCGCAATGAACACCGCATCGGCGTCGGCGACGGGCGCGGCGAGATCGGTCGTGAAATTCAGCCGGCCGGCCTTCGCATTGGTGGCAACCAACGCATCGAGCCCCGGCTCGAAGATCGGAATTTCGCCGCGGCGGAGCGCCGCGATCTTGCTTTCATCCTTGTCGACGCAGGTGACGTCATGGCCGAAATCCGCAAAGCAGGCGCCTGACACCAGCCCCACATAACCCGTGCCGATCATGGCGATACGCATTTGGAAACCTGTCGAAAATGGTTAACGGGACGATTCGTGGCGACGTCTTAAAGCATTTTGACACAAACAGAAAACGGACTGCGATCATGACAATGGCATGTCATTTGCGTGAGTAAAGGAGAATGAAACGGATACGCCCGATGATGCCACAAAGGCGCTCCGGAAAGGGACTGCGATGACATCAAACGGCACACCTGCCGTTGTCCAAACGAGCGGCCCTGCCCGCTCCGGCCGGGTCGATTGGGTCGACTACGCCAAGGGCATCTGCATCATCATGGTCGTGATGATGCATTCGGTGCTGGGGGTGGAATTGGCCGCCGGCCAGACCGGCTTCATGCATCTGGTGGTCGCCTTCGCCAAACCGTTCCGGATGCCGGATTTCTTCCTGATCTCCGGCCTGTTCCTGCCGCTCGTCATTGATCGCGACTGGCGCACCTATCTCGACCGCAAGGTGGTGCACTTCGCCTATTTTTACGTCCTCTGGGTGACCATTCAATTCGGCTTCAAGGCGCCCAGTTTTGCGGCCGAGACGAGCTGGACCCATGCCGGGTATCTTTATCTGGAATTGTTCATCGAGCCGTTCGGCACGTTGTGGTTCATCTACGAATTGCCGATCTTCTTCGTGGTGACGAAGGCGACGCGACGCCTGCCACCGCTGCTGATCTGGGGTCTCGCGGCGTTCCTCGAGATGACCCACTACTCAACCGGCTGGACCGCGATCGACGAATTCGGCGCACGCTTTGTGTACTTCTACACCGGCTACCTGTTTGCGGACCGGGTGTTCGCATTGTCCGATCGTGCACGGGCAGAGCCACGCCTCGCGCTCGCCGCATTGGCGCTTTGGGCGCTCGTCGACGAAAGCCTCGTGCAGCTTGGGGTGAGCGAATGGCCGCTGATTTCGCTGTCGCTGGGCGTTGCCGGCGCCTGCGCCATCGTCACGACAGGCACGCTGCTGGCGCGCGCGAAATGGCTCGACTTCGTTCGCTTCTGCGGCGAGCATTCGATCGTGATCTACCTCGCCTTCTTCCTGCCGATGGCAGCGACACGGACGCTTCTTCTGCGCACCGGCCTCATCCACGACGTCGGCGTGATGTCGCTGACGGTGACGCTGGTGGCGCTGTTCGGCGCGCTGGCGATCTGGCAGGCCGCGATCAGGTTCGGGGCCAACTTCCTGTTCGAGCGCCCCGATGCGTTCTGGATCGCGCCCAGGAAGGCTCCTGCTGCCCTGCAAGCGGCAGAATAAGGCTCAAGAGCGGCTTACGCAAAAATCCCCGGCACAACGGGTCCTGAAGGCTGTCAATCGCCGGAAAAATCCCTAAATTTCGGCCATGCCGAAATCCTCACCAAAAGCCGCCGCCCCAAAACCCATTGCCGCCAAGGCCCTCGCCAAGGGCGACCATGCGTTCCTGGTCGACGGCTCCTCCTATATTTTTCGCGCCTATCATGCGCTGCCGCCGCTCAACCGCAAATCCGATGGATTGCAGGTCAATGCCGTGCTCGGCTTCTGCAACATGCTGTGGAAGCTGTTGCGCGACATGCCGCCGGACAACCGGCCGACGCATCTGGCCATCGTCTTCGACAAGTCCGAAGTCACCTTCCGCAACAAGCTTTATCCCGATTACAAGGCGCACCGGCCGCCGGCGCCGGACGACCTCATTCCGCAATTCGCCTTGATCCGCGATGCCGTGCGTGCGTTCGACCTGCCCTGTCTCGAACAGATCGGCTTTGAAGCCGATGACCTGATCGCGACCTACGCAAAGCAGGCCGGCGAACGCGGCGCCACCACGACCATCGTATCCTCGGACAAGGATTTGATGCAGCTCGTCACCGACAAAGTGACGATGTTCGACACCATGAAGGACCGCCGCATCGGCATTCCCGAGGTGATCGAGAAATTCGGCGTGCCGCCGGAGAAAGTGGTCGAGGTTCAGGCGCTGGCGGGGGATTCCACCGACAATGTGCCCGGCGTGCCCGGCATCGGCATCAAGACCGCGGCGCAACTGATCGTCGAATATGGCGATCTCGAAACGCTGCTGAAACGTGCGGGCGAGATCAAGCAGCCGAAACGGCGCGAGGCCTTGATCGAGAATGCCGAGAAGGCCCGCATCTCGCGGCAACTGGTGCTGCTCGACGACAAGGTCAAGCTCGACGTGCCGCTCGACGACCTGGCGGTGCACGAGCCCGACGGGCGCAAGCTGATCGCCTTTCTCAAGGCGATGGAATTCTCGACCCTCACCCGGCGCGTCGCCGAATTTTCGCAAATCGATCCTGCCAACATCGCGGCAAATGCCGGCGTATTTTCGCCGCTTCCGCTTGCCGAGAAGGTAGACGAGTCCGGCAACGCACCCCGACCCGATAAGGGTAACGATCTGTTTGCCGACCAGAAGCCGTCCTCGCCAAAGGGCGGAGCGGGTTCGAGCAAGCCGGGCGACAGAAACGACAAGACATCGAGCCTCAAGGGCACGCCGAAAGCGCTGGCGGCGGCGCGGGCTGAAGAAGCCCGCAACACCCCGGTCGATCGCAAGAAATATCAGACCATCCGCACACTGGAGGAACTCAAGACCTGGATTGCGCGGGCGCAGGATGCCGGCCAGTTCGCGCTCGAAGTCAAGGCAAGCTCGGAAGATCCGATGCAGGCCGACATCTGCGGCATCGCGCTCGCGCTCAAGCCCAACGACGCCGGCTACGTTCCGCTCGACCACAAACAGGCTGGCGACGGCAGCGGGCTTTTCGCCGCCGGCCCTGCGCCGGACCAGATGAAAGTGACGGAGGCGCTTGCGGCGCTGCGGCCGCTGCTGGAATCCGCCGGCATTCTCAAGATCGGATTTAACATCAAATTCGGCGCCGTCATGCTGGCGCAGGCCGGGATCACGCTGCGCAATTGCGACGACGCACAACTGATGAGCTACGCGCTCGACGCTGGCCGCAACGCGCATGGGCTGGATTCGCTGGCCGAAACCTGGCTCGGTCACGCCACCATTACCCACGGCGAATTGACCGGCAGCGGCAAAGGCAGACTGAGTTTCGATCAGGTCACGATCGACAAGGCGACTGAATACTCGGCCGAAGATGCCGACGTGATCTTGCGGCTGTGGCGGCTGCTCAAGCCGCGCCTCGTCGCCGAACGCATGACGGCGGTCTACGAGCTGTTGGAGCGCCCGCTGGTGGCGGTGCTGGCTCGTATGGAGCGGCGCGGCATCTCGATCGACCGGCAGGTGTTGTCGCGGCTATCAGGCGAATTCGCCCAGACCGCGGCACGGGTCGAGGCCGAGATCCAGGAAATTGCAGGCGAGCCGGTCAATGTCGGCAGCCCGAAACAGATCGGCGATATCCTGTTCGGCAAGATGGCAATTCCCGGCGGCACCAAGACCAAGACCGGCGCATGGTCGACCTCGGCGCAAATCCTCGACGAGCTCGCCGAGCAGGGCCACGATTTTCCGAAGAAGATTCTGGAGTGGCGGCAGGTCTCAAAACTGAAATCGACCTACACCGATGCGCTGCCGACCTATGTGCACCCGCAGACCCATCGCGTGCACACCACTTACGCGCTGGCGGCCACCACCACCGGGCGGTTGTCATCGAACGAGCCGAATCTGCAGAACATTCCGGTGCGCACCGAGGACGGAAGAAAAATCCGCCGTGCCTTCATCGCTTCCGCCGGCCACAAGCTGGTGTCGGCGGATTATTCCCAAATTGAGCTCCGGCTGCTCGCCGAGATCGCCGATATTCCCGTGCTCAAGCAAGCCTTCCGCGACGGGCTCGATATTCACGCCATGACCGCGTCGGAAATGTTCGGCGTTCCGGTCAAGGGCATGCCGGGCGAAGTGCGCCGCCGGGCGAAGGCGATCAACTTCGGCATCATCTACGGCATCTCGGCGTTCGGATTGGCCAACCAGCTCGGCATCGCCCGTGAAGAGGCGTCGGCCTATATCAAGAAATATTTCGAGCGCTTTCCGGGAATTCGCGCCTACATGGACTCAACGCGCGACTTCTGCCGC
Organism: uncultured Alphaproteobacteria bacterium; assembly: GCA_963775545.1. Lineage (GTDB taxonomy): Bacteria > Pseudomonadota > Alphaproteobacteria > Rhizobiales > Xanthobacteraceae > Bradyrhizobium. The sequence goes on along the minus strand of CAVZJE010000006.1, from coordinate 69,466 downwards.
GCCCATGGCTATGTCGAAACTTTGTTCGGCCGCAAATGCCACTACCCCGACATCAAGGCCTCCAACGCCTCGGTCCGTGCCTTCAACGAGCGTGCGGCGATTAACGCGCGCCTGCAGGGAACGGCCGCGGACATCATCCGCCGGGCGATGATCCGCATGGAAGAGGCGCTCGCCGAGAAGAAGCTCTCAGCGCAAATGCTGCTACAGGTTCACGACGAACTGATCTTCGAAGTACCTGATAACGAGGTGGCGGCGACACTGCCGGTGGTGCAGCACGTTATGCAGGACGCGCCATTCCCGGCGGTCGTGCTCTCCCTGCCGTTGCACGTCGATGCGCGCGCCGCGAACAACTGGGACGAGGCGCATTAAAGAAAAGAAGCGCGATGGGTGCCCACCGCGCTTCTGAACTTGTCTTGTCTGCGTCGTGCTTTATTCAGCCGCGAGCTTGACCTCGGGCGCGGCCGCGCGAATTTCGGCATCGACCTTGGCTTCGAACTTGGCAAAGTTCTTCTGGAACATGCCGACCAAAGCGCGCGCGGTCTTGTCGAACTCGGCCTTGTCCTTCCAGGTGTTGACCGGATCGAGAATGTCGCTCGGCACGCCCGGCAGCGCGGTCGGCACCTCAAAGCCGAAATACTTGTCGGTGCGGAACTCGACATTGCGCAAGGAGCCGTCGAGTGCCGCCGTGAGCAGCGTGCGCGTCACCTTGATCGGCATCCGCGAGCCGGTGCCGAATTTGCCGCCGGTCCACCCCGTATTGACCAGCCAGCAATCGACATTGTGCTTGGCGATCAGCTCACGCAGCATGTTGCCGTAAACGGACGGATCGAGCGGCAGGAACGGCGAGCCGAAGCAGGTCGAGAACTCCGGCTGCGGCTCGTTGCCGAGGCCACGTTCGGTGCCCGCCACCTTGGCGGTATAGCCGGAGAGGAAGTGGTACATCGCCTGCGCCGGCGACAGCTTGGCGATCGGCGGCAGCACGCCGAAGGCATCGGCCGCCAGCATCACGACGTTCTTCGGATGACCGGCGCGTCCTGTTCTTGACGCGTTGGGGATGAAATCCAAAGGATAAGCAGATCGCGTATTTTCGGTCTTCGAACCGTTGTCGAAATCGGGCACCCGCGTAAACTCGTCGAGCACGACGTTCTCAAGCACCGCGCCAAAGCGCTTGCTGGCAGAATAAATCTCGGGCTCCGCCTCTTCCGACAGCTTGATGCACTTGGCGTAGCATCCGCCTTCGAAATTGAAGATGCCGTCGGTGCCCCAGCCGTGCTCGTCGTCGCCGATCAGCGTCCGTTTCGGATCGGCCGAGAGCGTGGTTTTCCCGGTCCCGGAAAGGCCGAAGAAAATAGCGCTATCGCCGGCCGGCCCGACATTGGCCGAGCAGTGCATCGGCATCACGCCGCGCGCAGGCAGATAGTAGTTGAGCGTCGTAAATACGCTCTTCTTCATCTCGCCGGCATAATAAGACCCGCCGATCAGGACGATCTTGCGGGCGAAATCGATCGCGACCACGTTTTCCGAGCGCACGCCGTGACGTTTCGGATCGGCGCGGAAGCTCGGCAGGTCGATGATGGTCAGTTCCGGCACGAAGCCTGCGAGCTCCGACTGCCCGGGGCGGATCAAGAGCGTGCGGATAAAGAGCGAGTGCCAGGCGAGTTCGGTGAAGACGCGGGTCTTGATCCGGAACGTCGGATCGGCGCCGCCGTAGAGGTCCTGCGCAAACAGCGTCATGCCTTCGGCATGCTTGAGGAAGTCGGCATAGATCGCTTCGAACTGCTCTGCTGATATCGACTGGTTGCCGGCCCACCACATGTTCTTGTCGGTGGTCGCGTCACGAACCGTGAACTTGTCCTTCGGGCTGCGGCCGGTGAACTCCCCGGTGTCCGCGCACAATGCGCCATCGGCCGAGAGTATCGCTTCGCCTGCCGACAGCGCGTGCTGGTAAAGCTGCGCAGCACCCGGATTCCAGTGCACGCCTTTCAGATTTTTCAAGCCGAATTTGTCGGCGCCGAAGGCGCCGTTGCGCTTACCCGTCTCTTGCACGAAAAACTCCTCCTCGAATCCGCGTATCTCGATCGCGCGAACGCCGCACGCCCTTCACGGTTAAGACCGTGAATATACTCGCCCAACCAAGGCTCGGCGAACGAAACTTTCCGGCGATCTATTATTGATGAACGCCGGGCTTGCCAAGCCGATCCCGCCGATTTGGTTTATTCCGCAGGCGGCTGCGGCCGGCCCAAATCTCATGCTGCAGTGCAGAGCACGGCGGCCGCTAGTGGGTCCGGTTTTAGCATGCCTTCTCAGCAGGCCCCTTTGCGAATGTTAGAACCATAGGACCATCAGGAAACATAAGTTTCTAGCAGAGCTCAGGATTTGACATTCGCTATGCGAACCTGCGGCCAAGCGGGGTTGCGAATCTCAAATCCGCTCCACCGGCGCCCTCGCTTGTTCGGCCAAGCGAACCAGCACCTTGCGCAGTTCGCCAGGCCCCGCGATCCGCTCCGGAAAGTCGAGCCGCAGGGTCATGTTTCCGGTTTGCAGGTCGATCCCGTCCGGATCGAGCCCGCTGCACCGCCAATCACCCGCGCCTGCGCCCAAAAGACGCGTGGCGTAAAGACCGAGCGCCTCCTGATGGTCGGTGTTCATGTGCTCGACCGCACTTTGTTCGGCTTCCAGAAGCGACCCCGCGTCCGAAATATCGGTCAGAAATTGCGCCGGCTTGAGATCTAGAATTCGTCCAAATCCGGCCACCAGATGGGTTCCCGTCAGGCGGATCCGAAAAAAAGAGAAATCCTTGAAGTCGACGAACGCTTCGGCGCTCGGATGGGCGTTGAGGTAGCGCCGGCGCACGAGGTCCCGATCGGAGGTGACTTCTTCGGCGTGACCCGACAGCATGATACGCGATCCCTCCAGCGGATCGCCTTCGACGCGCTCGTCCAGCATCAGCGAGACCCTGGCGTCGGCGAGCAGGTTTTTGGTGTGAATCGCGAGACGGGAAATCAGCAGGATCGGCGAGCCGTCAGGGTGGCTTGCGACGTTCACCAGCGAGCAATAGGGATCGCCGCTGCCGGCCATCAAAGTCGCCAGCGCCCCCTGCCGGCTGCGACGCAGAAGCGACCTGACCGCTTTGGCTGGGTCGAAATCAGGGGTCAATTGCATCGAATATTTCCTTGCATCCTATTGCAATTCGGCCCTTTTTTCGGGTAAACGGACGTCCATATGGGTCGAGGCGCCTAAACCTTAGGAAGCGCCTTCACGGAACTCGGTCACACTTCAGCCCAGCTTGCATTGCTCGTTGACCGTGTTCGAAGCCCGATTATGCGGCGCACCAGACGAATAGCCGCCGTTTCAGCAACGTTAGTGCGAAAGCAGGCTCATGCCCACAATTGCTTTGGTCGATGACGACCGTAACATTCTCACATCCGTCTCGATTGCGCTCGAAGCCGAAGGCTACCGCATCATGACCTACACGGATGGTGCGTCTGCGCTGGACGGATTCAGGACCAGCCCACCGGATCTTGCCATCCTCGACATCAAGATGCCGCGCATGGACGGCATGGAGACGCTGAGGCGGTTGCGGCAAAAGTCCGATCTGCCGGTCATCTTCCTCACCTCCAAGGATGAGGAAATCGATGAATTGTTCGGCCTCAAAATGGGCGCCGACGATTTCATCCGCAAGCCATTCTCGCAGCGGCTGCTGGTCGAACGCGTCAAGGCCGTGCTGCGCCGCGCAGCTCCGAAAGATCCGACGGCGGTGCCGAAGGAAACCGACGCCAAGGCGCTCGACCGCGGGCTGCTGCGCATGGATCCGGAACGCCACACCTGCACCTGGAAGAACGAGCCGGTCACGCTCACCGTGACAGAGTTTCTGATCCTTCAGGCGCTCGCTACGCGTCCCGGCGTCGTGAAGAGCCGCAACGCCCTGATGGATGCGGCCTATGACGACCAGGTCTATGTCGACGATCGAACCATCGACAGCCACATCAAGCGGCTCCGCAAGAAGTTCAAGGTCGTCGACGACGACTTCGAGATGATCGAAACCCTCTATGGGGTCGGATACCGTTTCAAGGAAACCTGAGGGGCGCTCACGTCTCCTGCGCATTTTTGCGGACTAACGCCGCCGGTGCACCGGTGGTAGAATGCTGACAGCATCGCGTCAGCCTTTTGAAACAACCGGCGGTCTTGACCATTGCTTGATCGAACCCAGCCTGATGCAGCCCTGAGCGCCGACGACGTCACGACGCCCGTCGTGATGGATAGCGTCGCCGCGGAAAGCCCGGCTGTGCCGTCGTGGCGACCGTTCGACTGGCTACAGCGGTTCGGACAGTTCGCCTTTGCCTTAAGCTTCTCCAGCCTCACCCGGCGCATCGTTTCGCTCAACATTGCCGGCCTGCTCGCGCTGGTGGCGAGCATTCTCTATCTCTCGCAATTCCGCGCCGGCCTGATCGATGCCCGCGCGCAGAGTTTGCTGGTGCAGGCCGAGATCATTGCCGGCGCGATCGCGGCATCAGCCACCGTCGAAACCAATACCATCACCATCGACCCCGACCGGTTGCAGGATTTGAAGCCCGGCGAAACCTATGGCGCGCCGGATGAATCTTCGGGACTCGATTTTCCGATCAATCCGGAGCGGGTGGCGCCGGTGCTGCGCCGGCTGATTTCGCCCACCAAGACCCGTGCCCGCATCTACGACCGCGACGGCTCGCTCATTCTGGACAGCCGCAGTCTCTATGGCCGCGGCGACGTGTTGCGTTTCGAACTGCCGCCGCCTGCGGTGGAAAAACCCGGAATCGTCAAACGCACGACGATCGCGATCCGGACCTGGCTCAATCGCGGCGACCTGCCGCTCTATACCGAACTCGGTCCGGAAAACGGCAACGGCTACCAGGAGGTTGCGCAATCACTGAACGGCCAGAAGGCCAGCATGGTGCGCGTCAACGATCTCGGCGAGGTGATCGTTTCGGTCGCGGTCCCCGTGCAGCGGTTCCGCGCGATTCATGGCTCGTTGATGCTTTCGACCCAGGGCGACGATATCGACCAGATGGTCACGGCCGAGCGGCTTGCGATCCTGAAGGTCGGCGGCGTCGCTTCCATCGTCATGATCGTGCTGTCCCTGGCGCTCGCCAGCACGATTGCAGGGCCGGTGCGCCGGCTCGCCGACAGCGCCGAACGCGTCCGCCGCCGCATCCGCACCCGCGTCGAGATTCCCGATTTCACCGGCCGCCGCGACGAGATCGGCCATCTCTCCGGCGCGCTGCGCGACATGACCGGCGCGCTTTATAACCGCATCGAGGCGATCGAGACGTTCGCCGCCGACGTCGCCCACGAATTGAAGAACCCGCTGACCTCACTGCGTTCGGCAGTTGAAACCCTGCCGCTCGCTCGCACCGAAAACAGCCGGGCCCGGCTGCTCGCCGTGATCGAGCATGACGTCAAACGCCTCGACCGGCTGATCTCGGATATTTCCGACGCCAGCCGACTCGATGCCGAATTGCAGCGCCAGGACATGGCGCCGGTCGATCTCCGCCGCCTGCTCACGGCGCTTGCTTCGGTCGCCAACGAAACCCGGCGCGGCAACAATATCGGCGTCGAACTGCGCTTCGAGGGCCGGGGTGCGCTCGATAGCTTCACGGTGCCGGGACACGACTCGCGGCTCGGGCAGGTGATCTCGAACCTGGTGTCGAACGCGCAGTCGTTCTCGGAACCCGGCAGCAAGGTGCGGATCGCCTGCCGGAACAGGCGATCGAACATCGAAATCATGGTCGATGACGACGGGCCCGGCATCCGCGAGGACGCGCTCTCGCGAATCTTCGAGCGGTTCTACACCGACCGGCCGCATCAGGGCTTCGGGCAAAATTCGGGACTCGGTCTTTCGATCTCCAAGCAGATCGTCGAAGCCCATGGCGGGAGGATCTGGGCTGAGAATCGCGCAGGCCCGCCAACCAACGATAGCGAAGCGACGGTGGCCGGTGCCCGCTTTGTGGTCCGGCTCCCGACGTAATGACAGGCGAGGATGCCAGCATCCACGCCTCCGCCGTGCGGGTTGGAGATCGTGCCGTCCTTGTCCGCGGACCATCCGGTTCCGGCAAATCGCGCCTGGCATTCGACCTCGTGCTGGCCGGCCGCGCCGGCCTGATTGCGCCTGCCATGCTGGTGGGGGATGACCGTGTCCGTGTCTGGCCGCAGGCGGGGGAACTTATGGTCCGTCCGGCCCCCGCATTGGCCGGCCTGATCGAAATTCGCGGTCTTGGTATCCGCCGCTGCGAGTTCGCAGCCGAGGCCCCCATCGGCCTGGTAGTCGATCTGGAAGCGGCCGATGCCGAGCGCCTGCCGCCGCCGGAGGCCCTCCAAGTCAGCATTAATGGTATTTTGATACCAAGAATTCCGGTCAAACAGGGATTTTCGCCGCTTCCGCTGATCATTGCCGCCCTTACAATGACCGCGAATTCATCTTCGGCAGATTGCTCGAAGGAATTTGGTAACCATATCAGTCCCACTATCGCGACCGAATAGACCGGCGCTCGCTCCCCTTCTCGTTCATCCATTTTAGGGAAAATTGCAGCGATCCCCTCTTGCGTGGGGGCTCTGGATGGTCAAAGTGGCGCGTTCGTGCGGTGCACCAAAGGCACCCACGAGGAGTTTTCGATGATTGGTCTAGTGCTTGTGACCCATGGGCGCCTTGCCGACGAATTCAAGGCGGCGCTTGAACATGTCATGGGTCCGCAAAAACAAATCGAAGCCGTCACGATCGGGGCTGAGGACGATTCCGATCTGTGCCGCAGCGACATTATCGAGGCGGTCAACCGCGTCGACAGCGGCGATGGGGTTGCAATCCTCACCGACATGTTCGGCGGCACGCCCTCGAATCTCGCGATTTCCTGCATGAGCCGCCCGAAGGTGGAAGTGCTCGCGGGCATCAATCTTCCCATGCTGGTCAAGCTTGCCAAGGTCCGCGAAGAGCGAACGCTTCCCGACGCCATTGCCATGGCCCAGGAAGCCGGCCGCAAGTATGTGACCATTGCGAGCCGGGTACTTGCCGGCAAATGAGCGACGACGACGCGTCGCCTGACACTTCTCCCGGACCGAGTATTCCGGACGACGCCATTTCCCGCGAACTCCCGATCATCAATAAACGCGGCCTTCACGCGCGCGCTTCCGCCAAATTCGTGCAGATGGTCGAGCGCTTCAACGCCGACATATGGGTAACCAAAGGCGCAGAGACGGTCGGCGGCACGTCGATCATGGGCCTGATGATGCTGTCCGCAGGACCGGGCACATCGATCGTCGTCTCTGCGGCCGGACCCGAGGCACAGGCCGCGCTTGATGCCATCAGCGAACTCGTCGCCGCCAAGTTCAACGAAGAGAATATGTAGACGGGTGTCCCGGGCGCGGTGCAGCGTGCAACGCTGCTCCGCAGAACCGGGACCGACGGACCCCGGATCAGCAGCGCACCGCCATAGCGCGTCGAAGACGCGCGTGAACGCGCTTATGGCGCTGCGCAGCGTCCGGGGAACGAACTGGTATCGCGGTTGCTTAGTGAAGATTACTTTGCCGGCGGGACGATGTAGATCTTCCAGGTGGTCGCCGGCCCCGGATGGCCTTTGAAAAAGCGCTGCGTGGTCACCGCCACCTGTTCGGCATCCTTGCCGTTCTTGGCCATCCAGGCCTCGCACTCCGGCAGCCGGTTATCCGTGGTATCGCAGACGCCGATGAATCCAAGGCGCTTGGCTTCCTCCAGCGAGGTCAGGCCCGACGACCATAGCTCTCCCGGCGTCAAAGGCGCCGGATGATCCGGACTATAGAACGTCATGGGCTCGCCGACCTCTGTTGTGCCGGCGACCACCGACCAGCGCGAGAAAAAGCGGTTGCGCCATAGCTGCGTCAGCTCGCGGGCCAACTGCGAACGCGCGCCGTAGCTGAAGGCCGAGTTGGGATTATCCGTGAACTCGTGGAGCGCGATCGTGGGCGAGGCGGCAAGCGTCGCCAATGTGAGCACGAGCCAGGTCGCCGCAATCCGGAACAAGGCTACGCTCGGTACGCGCAGTTGCGGAATGGCGACCAGCGCCAGGGGCGTCAGGAAGAACAGCGAGATCCCCCAATCGGTCTTCATGTAGACCGACAAGATCAATCCGCCGAGCGGCGGCCCGATCGCGACAATGATCTGGATGATCCAGACATTGAGCGCCTGCGACAGGTTCACGCCGCTGTTCGGTCCCGGCGACCAGACGCGCGCCAAGGTAGCCGACGGCCGGCGCAGGCTTATTCCGACAAGCGCGAGTCCGGCGATCACCACCGGCAAAGCCAAAAGCCCCAGATTGTGCTCGACGTAACTGAGAGCCAGCATCGCACTCTCGGCGCGGGTTCGATGCCCGTAGACGTCGTCGGCGTAAATGAGCGGCGCGAAGTCCACGTCTTTCAACCACAGAAGATGCGGGATCATCGCAACGATGGCGACGATGACCGCGACCCATGGCGCCGGCGAGCGCAGGAATTTCATCCGGCCGGGATGAATCAGCGCGGCAAGCCCGACCGCGCCAATCATGGTCAGCACCCAATATTTCGTCATCAGCGCCAGCGCAGCGGCCAAGCCGAGCCAGAAGCCCGAGAGGGCCGTGCGTTTTTCAAACGCGTGCAGATAGGCCAGCACCAGAAGCGGCAGTGTGACGAGTTGCAGGAGGTCCGGATTGTATTTGAAGCCCTTGAAATTGAAGATCGGGTAGATCGCCAGCATCACCACGACCAAAAACGCGCGGCGATAATCCACCACCCGAAGCGCGATCAGCCATGTGATGATGAGGCCGACGGAAACCGTCGTCATCGCCAGCAGGTAGGTGGCCCAATCAGTGACCGGAAAAGCCTTGAACCAGAGACCGGCGACCCAGCCCGCCAGCGGCGGATGCTTGCCATATCCGAACTGGAACTTCTGCCCCCAGGCAAAGGCCTCGGCGACGTCCATATGGACGTCCTGCGCCGCCTTGAGATTGATCAGGATGACGGTCCAGAGCACCGCATGGATCGTGGCAAAGGTAAAGACGAACGCGGAAGCGCCATGGCGATTGGTCGCGGACACTGCCACCCAGGCCGCAAGCCGCCTGAAGCTCAGCCGCCGCCTTTTCCGGCGCCGCGATTGCAAGGGCGCGGTAGATAGCAGTGTCGTTGGCATACGCGGTCGTACCCTCTTGGAGTCCCGTGTGGGTAGCGCGTTTTCCGCTGCCATGAAATCAGCTTGACGTGAAGAAGACCCGCTAAAATGCCGCAATATGGTTGCCGCACCGGAACGCGAATGCTATCCCGCGCCCCATGACCTCAGCCCCGATTTCGAACATCCGCAACTTTTCCATCGTTGCGCATATCGACCATGGCAAATCAACGCTGGCCGACCGCCTGATCCAGACCACCGGCGGGTTGCAGGCCCGCGAGATGAAGGAACAAGTGCTCGATTCCATGGACATCGAGCGCGAGCGCGGAATCACGATCAAGGCGCAAACCGTGCGGCTGACCTATGCGGCCAAGGACGGCCAATCCTACATCCTGAATTTGATCGACACGCCCGGCCACGTCGATTTCGCCTACGAGGTCTCGCGCTCGCTGGCAGCCTGCGAAGGCTCGCTGCTGGTGGTGGACGCGAGCCAGGGCGTCGAGGCGCAGACGCTTGCCAACGTCTACCACGCGCTCGACGCCGGCCATGAAATCGTGCCGGTTTTGAACAAGATCGACCTGCCGGCAGCTGAACCCGAACAGGTCAAGCAGCAGATCGAGGACGTGATCGGGATCGATGCTTCCGACGCCGTGATGATTTCGGCCAAGACCGGACTTGGCATCGACGAGGTGCTGGAAGCGATCGTACACCGGCTGCCGCCGCCCAAAGGCGACCGCGAGGCGTCGCTGAAAGCGCTTCTGGTCGATAGCTGGTATGACGTCTATCTCGGCGTCGTCGTGTTGGTGCGGATCGTTGACGGCGTGATGAAGAAGGGCCAGCGCATCCGCATGATGGGCACCGGCGCCGCCTACGATGTCGAGCGGGTCGGTTTCTTCACCCCTAAAATGCAGCAGATCGACGAGCTCGGTCCCGGCGAGATCGGCTTCATCACCGCCGCGATCAAGGAAGTTGCCGATACGCGGGTCGGCGACACCATCACCGACGACCGCAAGCCGGTCACCGACATGCTGCCGGGTTTCAAGCCGGCGATCCCGGTGGTGTTCTGCGGCCTGTTTCCGGTCGACGCCAACGACTTCGAAACGCTGCGCGCGGCGATGGGAAAACTACGGCTCAACGACGCGAGCTTTTCCTTCGAGATGGAAACCTCCGCCGCACTCGGCTTCGGCTTCCGCTGCGGCTTCCTCGGCCTGTTGCATCTGGAAATCATCCAGGAGCGGCTGCAACGCGAATTCGATCTCAACCTGATCGCCACCGCACCGAGCGTGATCTACCGGATGCATTTGACCGACGGGCAGTCGATCGAAATCCACAACCCGATCGACATGCCGGACGTGGTGAAGATCGCCGAGATCGAGGAGCCCTGGATCGAGGCGACGATCCTCACCCCCGACGAATATCTCGGCAGCGTGCTGAAACTTTGCCAGGATCGCCGGGGCTCGCAGAAGGAGCTCACTTACGTCGGCAACCGCGCGATGGTGAAATACGAGTTGCCGCTCAACGAGGTGGTGTTCGATTTCTACGATCGCCTGAAGTCGGTCTCGAAAGGCTACGCCTCGTTCGATTATCACCTCACCGACTACAAGCCGGCCGATCTCGTCAAGATGCAGATCCTGGTCAACAACGAGCCCGTGGACGCGCTCTCGATGCTGGTTCACAAAACCCGCGCCGAAGGCCGCGGCCGCGCCATGGTCGAGAAGATGAAGGAACTGATCCCGCCGCACATGTTCCAGATCCCGATCCAGGCCGCGATCGGGGGCAAGGTGATCGCGCGCGAGACCGTGCGGGCGCTGCGCAAGGACGTCACCGCCAAGTGCTACGGCGGCGACATCACGCGCAAACGCAAGCTTCTGGAGAAGCAGAAGGAAGGCAAGAAGAAGATGCGGCAGTTCGGCAAAGTCGACATTCCGCAGGAAGCCTTCATCGCCGCGCTGAAGGTGGATAGCTGAGCCCTGGTTAGCTCGCCCGTTCGTCCCTGACGTTCGCATCGCTTCCGGCGATTGGCCGCCCCAGGCGGGCAGCGAAAGCCAAATCGGCTCCATGAGCCCTGCTCTTTGCGCCTTGCTCACCTGATAATTCTGCATTGACAGCACTCGCGTCCACCTTGATCCCGGTCGCGAGTTGGACCAACATGGCTCTAATTGATCACTCGATAAAGTACGAGGAAACGCCATGAACAAGCCCGAAGCCACGAGCATCGCCTCGGGCCTCGTCGAACGCGCCAAGGCGCTGGCGCCCCTGATCGCGCAGGAGGCCGACGAGATCGAACGGACGCGGCGGCTGACTCCGAAGGTGGTTTCGGCCCTCATCGAAAACGGGCTTTACCGATCATTGCTGCCAAAGAGCATCGGCGGATTCGAGTCGCCGCCGGTGGTTTTCATGCGGATGCTGGAGGAAATCGCCAAGGCCGATGCCTCCACCGCCTGGTGCGTCGGCCAATGCTCGGTCGTCGCCATGACGGCGGCCTATCTCGATGCGGATGTGGCGCATCACGTCTTCGACAAACCGGACGACATCATGGCCTGGGGCGCGATCGCCCACGACATTCAGGCCGTTCCCGGCGGCTACACCGTCAGCGCGCGCTGGGATTTTGCCAGCGGCTCCCGTCAGGCGAACTGGCTTGGCGCCCACGTCCAGGTGCTCGAGGCCGACGGCACGCGACGGATGAGGTCCAATGGCACGCCGGAAATCCGCACCATCGTTTTTCCGGCGTCAAGCGCCACCATGTACGACGTCTGGAATGTGATCGGGCTAAGCGGCACCGGCACCGACTCCTATTCGGTCGAGAACCTGTTCATCCCGGATAATTTCGCCGCGCTGCGCGACGATTTCTCGGCGCTGCGCGAGAAAGGCCCGCTTTACGGGATTACGACCTACACCATGTTCGGACTCGGCTTTGGCGCGGTCGCGCTCGGCGTCGCCCGCGCGACGCTGGATGCGGCAATCGACCTTGCCCGCAAAAAGCACTCGGTCGGCATCACGGCGATGAAAGACAACAGCGCCGTTCAGGGCCTGATCGGACGCACCGAGGCGAAACTTCGTGCGGCACGGGCCTATCACTTCTCCACCGCCGCGGAAGCGTGGCAGGAATTGCTGAGCACCGGACGACTGTCCGAGGATCGCCGGGCGGCCATTCGCCTGTCCGCGACCTGGACCATTCATCAGGCGGTCGAGGTGGTCGATACCGCCTACCACATGGCCGGCGCCACCGCGGTATTCAAATCGAATCCGTTCGAGCGGCGGTTCCGTGACATCCACGCCATCGCGCAGCAGATCCAGTCCCGCGACACGCACTATGAGGACGTCGGCAAAAGGATCCTGACCAACAGCGCGATCCCGCGCGGTCCGACCATCTGAAATCGGCAACGGCGGTCTGGACGCCAGAGTGTCGATAGTTCCTCGCCGGCTTCCGCGAAGCCGCGTAGGATAGCTTTCCTGGCGGCAACGATTCCGCCGACGGGTCGGAAAATGGCGGCCACATCGAAGAATCCTATCAAATCGAGAGCCGCCGGGGGCGGTTCGCGGGACGCCGCCGTCGAGGCGGTGTTCAAGGCCTATCCGCAGCCGGCGAAGGCAAAATTATTGGCACTGCGCCGGCTGATTTTTGATACCGCCAAAGCCACCCGGGGCGTCGGCCGGATCGAGGAAGCCCTGAAATGGGGCCAGCCCAGTTACCTCACGACCGAAACCAAAAGCGGCAGCACCGTCCGCATCGATCATGTGGCCGGCAAACAATATGCGCTCTATTTCCATTGCCAGACCGATCTGGTCGCGACTTTCCGTGAACTCTATGCCGACAAATGGAGCTATGGCGGCAATCGCTGCATCCTGCTCAGCACCGACGACAAATTCGACGAAGCGGCGCTGCGCCACTGCATCGCGCTCGCTTTGACCTATCATTTGAACAAGCGGAATGCGCGCGCGGTGGCGTCGCGGAGCGGGCGAAGCAGCGCTTAAGGCCATTTTCTCCGATTGGTGAATTCCATGTCGCCGGTGCGTCAGATAGAGTGCGGCCATGAATCGGCGCCTGTTTATTATCTCGATGTTGCTGGCCCTCGCATTCGCCGGCGGCAATTCCACCGCGTGGGCCCAGGACAAAGGCAGCGTCGATCCAAAGCCGCTGCCGCCGCTCGCCAATCCGAACGATCCTAAACTCGGCGCCAAGGAATTGTTTGCGCGCAAGCTGTTGCCCGCGAACATGCCGACGCAGTCGATCGGCACCTACGCCAAGGGCTGCCTGGCCGGAGCCGAACAGATGCCGCTCAATGGCGAGACCTGGCAGGTGATGCGGCTGTCGCGCAATCGCTACTGGGGCCACCCCGACATGATCGCGCTGCTGAAGCGCCTCGCAGCCAAGGCTCACAAGGATGCCGGCTGGCCCGGCATCCTCGTTGGGGACATCGGCCAGCCGCGAGGCGGTCCTGCGCTCACCGGCCATGCCAGTCACCAAATCGGGCTCGATGCCGACATCTGGCTGACGCCGATGCCGGACCGCAAATTGTCGCGCGAGGAGCGTGAGGAAACGTCAGCCGTCATGATGGTGCGCGACGATCGGCTTGACATCGACCCGAAGGTGTTCACGCCCGGTCATCTACTAGTCATCCGCGACGCCGCGCAGGAGCCGGCCGTGCAACGCATCTTCGTCAACGCCGCCATCAAGAAGGCGCTGTGCCGCGAGGCCAAGGGCGACCGCAGTTGGTTGTCCAAGATCAGGCCGTGGTGGGGCCACGACTATCACTTTCACATTCGCATCAAATGCCCAGCAGGCAGCACCAAATGCGAGAGCCAGCCTGCGAACAAGGAGGGCGAGGCTTGCAGCGCAGCCGACCTCGCTTACTGGTTCAAGGATGACGTGATCCATCCCAAGCCGTCGCCTGAACCGGCCGAGCCGCGGCGGGGGCCGACGCTGGCGCAGCTGCCGGCCGAGTGCCGGAAGGTCCTGGCCGCGCCGGCTGCCAAGCAATAACATTTGCCGGGGCTAACCTATCGCGCGCAGACTGAATGCGGTAAGATTTAGGGCCGCCGATGCCGCAAGCACGGCGGCTTAACCGGGACGACAATCCCATCTTCGGTTCGATCAGAAGACCGTCACGCCCGCGGCGGATCGAGCGCGGCCCGACAGTGAGGAGACCATCATGCGCATCAGTGCACGCAATCAGATCAAGGGTACCGTTATCGAGGTCAAAAAAGGTGCGACGACCTCCCATGTTCGGGTCGATATCGGCAATGGGCACGTCGTCACTTCAGCGATCACCAATGAGGCGGTCGACGAACTCGGCATCAAAGCCAAAGGCCATGTGACGGTGGTCGTGAAGGCTTCCGATGTCATGATAGCGGTGGATTGATGATGCGCAGCTCTGCTCTTCTCGTTTTGGTCTTGCTCACGTCCACCTCCGCTTGGGCGGCGGAAGAGCCGAGCGGCTGCGACAAATTCAAATGGAATATCGACCATGCGCGCGCGGCGCTGACCGCGCCTGATCGCACGAAGCTCAGCTCCGGCAGCGAGCTGGGCGCCATGCCATCGACAGGTGTGACGATTGCTCTCGTCGCGCCGGCTGACGCCAAACTGCCGACGCCGCCGGAACGCGCGCCGAAGGATGGCACTTTTGCCGGCTTCGCCAAGTTCCCGGCGGTGCCGAAGGCCGGTAGTTACACGCTGAGCCTTTCCAAGGGAGCATGGGTCGACCTAGTTCAGGATGGCCATTTTCTGAAGCCAACGGCGTTTAGCGGCGCCACCGATTGCGACGGCATCCGCAAGACCGTGAAGTTCGAGCTTTCGGCAAGCCCCTTCGTGCTTCAAATCAGCGGCGTCAGGGAGAATTCGATCTCGCTCGTGGTCCAGCCGTCGGAATGAAGGGCGCGCCGCTCAAACAAGGCGGCATTTGGACACTTTTACCCGAACCATCAGCCTGTTATTGTTTTTTCTCATGCGATGTTTCCACCGGCCGTAAGCCAGCGGGAGCAGCGGAACGGCGCTTTCGCTTGTCGCACTTCACGATTGACCAAGGCCCGGTTTCGCGCGCCACGCAGCGCCGCGTTCGGGCGCGGAGCGCATCCATGAACCGGCTTACCAAAATTCTTTTCGCTCTGACGATCGCGTGCGGTCTTGCCTCACCGCAGGCATCCGCCCAGGAAAAAGGCCTGACCGTATTTGCCGCGGCCTCGATGAAGAACGCGCTCGACGAAGTCGACGCCGCCTATACCGCCAAGACCGCCGTCAAGGTCACGGCAAGCTATGCGGCAAGCTCCGCGCTAGCCAAGCAGATCGACCAGGGCGCGCCGGCCGATATTTTTCTGTCTGCGGATACCGACTGGATGGATTATGCGACAAAGGAAAAGACCATCAAGACGGACACGCGGACGAATCTGCTCGGCAACAGCATCGTTCTGATCGCGCCAAAGGACTCTTCCATCGACAAGGTGAAGATCGCGTCCGGCTTCGACCTGGCCAAGCTCGCCGGCGATGGCCGGATTGCCACCGGTGACGTGAATTCGGTTCCGGTTGGCAAATACGCCAAGGCGGCGCTGGAGAAGCTCGGCGCGTGGGACGCGGCCGCACCGAAATTCGCGATGGCCGAAAGCGTACGCGCGGCGTTGACGCTGGTGGCGCGCGGCGAGGCCGTGCTCGGTATAGTCTATGCGACCGACGCCAAGGTCGAACCGCTGGTGAAAATCGTAGGCACTTTCCCGGCCGATTCCCATCCGCCGATCATCTATCCGGTCGCTGCGACCACTTCAGCCGGTCCAGGGGCCACCGACTATCTCGCCTTTTTGCACTCGCAGGCCGCCAAGACGATTTTTGAAAAATACGGATTCACTTTCCTGACCAGCATCAAATCCTGATCGCATTTTCAGCGTGTTCGACATTTCACCCACGGAATGGACGGCGGTCCTGCTCTCGCTGCGGGTCGCGACCGTCGCAACGCTGGTCGCGACCCCGCTTGGGATTGCGGTGGGATGGCTGTTGGCACGCCGGGAATTCTGGGGCAAGTCGTTGCTCGACGCGGTCATCCACCTGCCGCTGGTGCTGCCGCCTGTCGTTACCGGTTATCTCCTGCTCCTCACCTTCGGCCGCCGCGGCGTTGTCGGCGCGTGGCTTGCCGATCATCTTGGTATCGTTTTCGCGTTTCGCTGGACTGGAGCTGCGCTGGCCTGCGGAATCATGTCGTTCCCGCTGCTGGTAAGGCCAATCCGGCTTTCGATCGAGGCCGTGGATCGGCGGCTGGAACAGGCAGCCGCAACGCTCGGCGCGGCGCCCTGGCAGGTGTTCGTGACCGTGACCTTGCCGCTGGCAGTATCCGGCGTGCTCGCCGGGATGGTGCTCGGATTTGCCAAGGCGCTCGGCGAATTCGGCGCGACCATTACATTTGTGTCCAACATTCCCGGCGAGACCCAGACCATCTCGTCGGCGATCTACGCGCTGATTCAAACGCCGGATGGCGATGCAGCAGCGATGCGGCTGGTCGTGGTGTCGGTTCTGATCTCGACGGCGGCGCTCGTCGCCTCCGAATGGTTTGCGCGCCGCGCCTTGCGGCGCCTGCACGGGAATTGATCATGTTGCGGGTCGATGTCTCAAAGCGGCTGGGTGAATTTACGGTCGATGCCACCTTTGCGAGCGAAGGCCGCGTCACCGGCCTGTTCGGCGCATCGGGCGCTGGGAAAACATCGCTGGTCAACATGATCGCGGGGCTGCTTCGGCCCGACCGCGGCGTGATCTCCATCGACGGCGAGACGCTGGACGACACGTCGACACGAACACGCGTCGCCGTCTACCGCCGCCGGATCGGCTACGTCTTCCAGGACGCGCGGCTGTTCCCCCATCTCGACATCCGCAAGAATCTCGACTACGGGCGGCGCATGAACCGCCTCTCGGACGACGCCGCACTCTGGCGGCGCGTCACCGAACTCCTCGACATCGGCGGACTGATGGATCGCCGCCCCGGAAAGTTATCCGGCGGCGAACGCCAACGCGTGGCGCTCGGACGCGCGCTGCTGTCGCAGCCGAGGTTGCTGCTCATGGATGAGCCGCTCGGATCGCTCGACGAGGAGCGCAAGGAAGAGATCCTGCCCTATCTCATTCGCCTGCGCGACGAAGCCGGCATTCCCATGGTCTATGTCAGCCACGATCCCGCCGAAATGCGGAAACTGGCCAGTCAAGTTGCGATCATCCAGCGCGGACGAGTGACCGCGTTTGGCGGCGCCGAGGTATTGCCAGCGGCGCCCACGCCGGCCTGATGCGATTGAAAGCTTACATTTAGCCGCCGGCGCGCGCCGTTTTGTATTTTAGATCCCGGCGACCGACGACCAGAGGCTCGCAAGTTTTCGCTTGAGGGAACCAAGCCGCGTCATGGCCGGCACTTCTTCGGGATCTTCGGGCAAGCGAAGACCGATCACATTCACCCTGCCACCGCTAATGCTGCGCGCCACCAGGACGATGGCGTCGAGATCGAGCGTTGCGCCTTCCTTTGGCGCATGGTCGAGATGGATATCGAAATAGTCGGCGAGCGTCAGCCCAGCCTGATCGGCGTCGATCTTGACGCCATAAACCTCTGTCAGCTCACCGAGCGTGTGCTCGCCGGATACGGTGAAATCGCCGAGCAGATGCGGATCTGGCGCCGCACTCGGCGGCATATCGACGAAGAAGCGATCGAGTGCTTCGGCCTTCTCCGGTGGTGCCAGCAGGTAGATATAATCGCCGGGACGAACCGGGTCGGCCTCTACCGGCGAGAGAATATGCTGGTCGCGGATCACCAGTGTCGGCTTCGACCAGGACGGGGTGAGGCCGCGCCGGAAAAACAGGCTCTTCGGTCGCACTGAATAGCCCACCAGTTGCTGCTCGAGCTGGCCCGGAAGGTCGAGTTCGACGCGCCGCGGGCCGCGATCGGCGCGCGGCAGCGCCACATGCAGCCGGCGCGCCGCAGCCGCCAGCGTCCACCCCTGCAGCAATAGCGAAATGACGACGATGACGAACGCGACGTCGAAATAAAGATAAGCCTTTGAGAGCCCGACCATCATCGGAATCGACGCCAGGAAGATCGCCACCGCGCCGCGCAGGCCGGTCCAGGCGATGAATATCTTCTCCCGCCAGTTGAAGCGAAACGGCGCCAGGCACAAAAACACCGCGACCGGGCGCGCCACCAGCATCAGGACCAGCGCGATGAAGACAGCCGGTCCGATGCTCCCCACCAGACGCTGCGGCGAGGCCAGCAGCCCGAGCAGCACGAACATCACGATCTGCGCCAACCATGTCGCGGCATCCAGGAACGTCACCAACGCATTATGCGCGCGGGTCGGCCGGTTGCCGATGATGATGCCGGCGAGATAGACGGCCAGAAACCCCGAGGCGTGCACGATCTGCGTGGCGCCGAATACGACGAGCGCCGCGGTAAGCACGAACGGCGCGTGCAGGCCCTGCGGTAGCGCCACGCGGTTGAGCGCGAGCACTACGAGCCGGCCGCCGGCGATCCCGGCCACCGCGCCCAGCACCGCCTCGCGGCCGAGCTCCACGGCGACATGCGCGAACGAACCGTTGCCGACGGAAATCAGCTCGACCAGCATCAGGGTGAGAAACACCGCGAACGGATCGTTGGTGCCGGATTCCGCCTCCAATGTCGCGCCGACGCGTGGGCGCAACCGCAAGCCCTGCGCATGCACCAGGAGAAATACCGCCGCCGCGTCGGTCGAGGCGACCACGGCGCCGACCAACAGCGCTTCGGTCCAGTTCAGGTCGAGGGCATATCTGGCGACGGGCGCCGTAATCAGCGCCGTCAGCAACACGCCGACGGTCGCGAGCAACATCGACGGCGCAATCACCGCGCTGATGTTCTGGAAACGCGTTCGCAACCCGCCATCGAACAGGATCAGCGCCAGCGCCACCGATCCCACCAGATAGGTCGTGCGCAAATCGTCGAATTGAAGCTGGCCCGGGCCGGAATCCCCCGCCATCACACCGATCAGGAGAAACACCAGCAACAGCGGAGCGCCGAAGCGCAGCGCCAACAGGCTCGACAGAATGCCCGCCATGACAAGCACCGCGCCGAGCAGAATGGCTATGCTGACCGAGTTGAGAGAGGCCATGGGCGGTTACGTAAATCCCTGTAAAAGCATCCTTATCGTCGCCACAGTTCGCCGCCAACCCATTTCTGCCGCGGCCGGTTTGCCAGCACAATCCCGCGTCCCAAACGCCCACGACAATGGCGCTAAAGACCCGGTTGTGTGAAATCTGGCCTGCATTCGAATCAATGCCGGCCATGCGCGCCCCGAGACGAGATTTTGACGATGGATTTGAACGACGTCATCGAATACCTGCGAGCCACGGCGCGGTCTGTTGGCGCGGAGGTCTCCTCGCCCTGGTTCTACCTGCAATTTGGCCTGATCCTGACCGCGGCTGGAATTGCATTCGCCGCCAACAGGGCACTACAGGCGCGCGTCAATAACGACTCGCTCGCGAAACGATGGCCGCTGCCGCTGCGGCACATGGCCCATGTCCTGGTGGCGAGCTTCTCTACCGTCGTGTTTGCGCTTCTGGTCATTGCCGCGCGCATTGCGATGTTCCATTCGACCTGGCCGAGCCGCAGTTACATGCTGGTGGTTGCGGCCAAACTTGCGGTGGCGTGGCTGATCATCCGGCTTGTGACCTCGGTCATCCGCAACGCGTTCCTGGTCAAATTGATATCGCTGTCGGCGTGGCTGATCGCGGCGCTGAGCATCATCAATCAGCTCGATCCGGCGATCGAGGCGCTCGAACTCGGTTTCGATCGTTCTTGGCGGATTGCGGCTGACGCCGCTGGTTGTGATCAAGCTCTGCCTGCTCCTGATCGCAGCCTTGTGGCTTACCAACGTCGCCAGCAATTTTGCCGAAAACCGCATCAATCAATCTTCCGACCTGACGCCATCGGTCCAGGTTCTGCTGGTGAAGATGATCCGGATGGGGCTACTGATCGTCGCGATCGCGGTTGCGCTCAGTGCGGTCGGGATCAACCTGTCGGCGCTGGCGGTGTTCTCGGGCGCGCTCGGCGTCGGCATCGGCATCGGCCTGCAAAAGATCGTCGCCAACTTTATCAGCGGCATCATCCTGTTGGCGGACAAATCGGTCAAACCCGGCGACCTCGTCACGATCGGCGACAGTTCCGGGCGCATCAGCGCGATGAAGACGCGCTATATTTCGGTGGCCGCCGGCGACGGCCGCGAATTCCTGATTCCGAATGAGGATCTGGTGACGCAGAAGGTCACCAACTGGACCTATACCGACAAGAACACGCTGGTGAAGGTTATTTTCGGCACCAACTACGACTCCGACCCGAGGCAGGTGTGCAAACTCGCGGCCGAAATCGCGGCCACGGCGCCCCGCGCCACCAAGTCCAAGCCGCCCGCCTGCATCCTCACCGAGTTCGCCGAGACCGGCATGAAGTTTTCCCTGACCTTCTGGATCGGCGATCCCGACGGCATGGATAACGTCAAAAGCGAAGTGATGCTGGCGCTGTGGGAAGCCTTCAAGCGCGAGGGCATCAAGGTGCCTTATCCCGTACGCGAGATCCGCGTTCGCGGCGGGGCGCTGCCGGTCGACACCACGGTAGAGGTCCCCAATTAACGTATTTTGCCGCCGGTTCCGGCCCCTGCGGGTAGCTTGCACTGCAGGCGCCAATCATTAAATTAAACCGATCGCCCTCCCATCGAGATACGACCCACCCATGAGCTATGTTGAGGCCTCAGATACGTCCCTGCGCAAGACCGGGCAGATCAAGCTGCACGGCGCAAGCAGTTTTGCCGGCATGCGCAAGGCAGGCGCGCTGGTGGCGAAATGCCTCGACGAACTGACCGATATCGTCAAGGCGGGCGTGCTGACCTCGAAAATCGACGATTTCGTCCGCGAGTTTGCCTTCAGCCATGGCGCCTTTCCGGCGACGCTGATGTATCGCGGCTACCGTTATTCGACCTGCACCTCGATTAACCATGTGGTGTGCCACGGCATGCCCGGCGACCGCGCGCTGAAGGAAGGCGATATCGTCAACATCGACGTCACCTTCATCGTCGATGGCTGGTATGGCGATTCCAGCCGGATGTATTCGATCGCGCCGATCGCACGAAAGGCCGAGCGGCTGATCGAAGTGACCTATGAGGCCATGATGCGCGGCATCGCCGCGGTGAAGCCGGGCGCCACCACCGGCGACATCGGCCATGCGATCCAGAGCTATGTCGAACCGCAGGGCATGAGCGTGGTGCGCGATTTCTGCGGCCACGGGCTCGGCCGCCTGTTCCACGACGAACCCAACATCATTCATATCGGCCGGCCGGGCGAAGGCGTGCCGCTCAGGCCGGGCATGTTCTTCACCATCGAGCCGATGATCAATCTCGGCAAGCCGCATGTGAAGATCCTGTCCGACGGCTGGACCGCGGTGACGCGCGACCGCTCGCTGTCGGCGCAGTTCGAGCACTCGGTCGGCGTGACCGCGACCGGCGTCGAGATCTTCACGCTGTCGGAACGCCACGGCGAGAAGCCGCCGACGGCGTTAATCTGAGTGCATAATCGGCCACCGGCTTAACGGTCTCGAAGCCCCGGCGGAGCCGTCGAAAGCGCAATATTCTCCAAGCGACGCCCCCGGCCTTTGGCGATATTTCGCCGGAGACGCGAAGCATCTCCCGGAGAACGATCGATGGCGAGCCAATCCCTTTCATTCATCGACGCCTTGTGCGGCACCGACGGTCCGGCGCGGGACCGTGCCGACAAGATGATGCTCTATGGACAATTCGTCGGCGCATGGGACGGAACGCTCACAAGATATGGCGCCAATGGCGATCGCTTCGATTCAAGCGCCGAAGTTCATTTCGGCTGGGCGCTCGAAGGCCGCGCGATTCAGGACGTCTGGATCGTGCCCTCGCGGGTTGATCGGCCTCCCGGAGAGGCCGACAGAATGTACGGAACGACCTTGCGGGTTTACGATCCACGGCACGACAATTGGGAAATCACGTTCATCGATCCGGTCAGGCAGAAGCGCGACAGGATGACAGGACGGCAAGTCGGCCCCGACATCATCCAGGAATATCGCAGCGCGACCGGCACGATCTGCCAATGGTGCTTCTTCGAGATCGAAGCCAATTCGTTCCATTGGGTCAGCCGTGAATCCGCCGATGAGCGCAAGACGTGGCGTCTTACCGCCGAGTTTTATCTCAAGCGCAGGGCGCGGCCGTAGGTAGCCACTGGCACCAGGGTATTCCGCAGGCCGCACTTCCCGGTTGCAAAACTCGGCCACCTCGGCACATTGGAGCCGATGGCCAGCGACACGGACAATCCGATTAACCAAAAGGCGCGCGAGGAGCCGCCGCATTATCACGGCCATCGCGAGCGGCTGCGCGAGCGCTTTCGGGACGCCGGTCCGGACGCGTTGAGTGACTATGAGTTGCTGGAACTGGCGCTGTTTGCCGCGCTGCCGCGGCGCGACACCAAGCCGATCGCCAAACTACTCTTGAAGAAATTCGGCTCCTTTGCCGAAGTCGTCCATGCACCGGAAAGTCTGCTGCGCGAAATCGACGGCATTGGTGACTCCTCGATCACTCAACTCAAGCTGCTTGCGGCGGCGGCCAGCCGCATCGCCAAGGGCGAAAATCAAGCGCAGCGTCGCACTGTCGTCGTGGAACGACGTTATCGACTACTGCCGCACCGGCATGGCGTTTGCCGACAAGGAACAGTTTCGCATTCTCTTTCTCGACAAGCGCAACCAGCTCATCGCGGACGAGGTGCAGCAGACCGGCACCGTGGACCACACGCCGGTCTATCCGCGCGAGGTAATCAAGCGGGCGCTGGAATTATCGGCAACCGCCGTGATCCTGGTGCACAACCACCCTTCCGGTGATCCGACGCCCTCGCAGGCCGACATCCAGATGACGAAAGCGATCATCGGCATTGCCAGCCCGCTCGGCATTTCCGTGCACGACCACATCATCGTTGGCAAAAGCGGGCATGCGAGTTTGAAGGGGATGAAGCTGATCTGAACGCGCCGGCATCTACTCGGTCCTCGAGACTGCTGCCCGCGCGGCCTCCGCTGCCCGTCGCCGCAACAGCTCGTGTTCCCGTTTGTTGTCCGCCAGCGCCGCCGCCGCTCCGAATGCCGCTTTAGCGTCTGCGAAACGCTGGAGCTTGTAAAGCAGGTCGCCGCGCACGCTTTCAAGCAAATGATAGGCCTTGAGTGCCGGCTCGCCCACGAGCCGGTCCGCGATCGCAAGACCCGCTTCCGGTCCCTCCGCCATACCGACCGCGACGGCTCGATTGAGTTCGATGACGGGGGAATTCACGCGCCTTGTGAGTTCTGAATAAAGTGCCGAAATCTGCGGCCAGTCGGTCTCGGCGGCGGTTCCGGCCTGCACATGGCAGGCAATGATCGCCGCTTGAAGCGCATAGAAGCCAAAGGAGCCCCCGAGTTCTCGCGCGCGGCCGAGCGCCTGCAGTCCCCGCTGGATCTGCAATCGATCCCAGAGCGCGCGGTTCTGCTCGAGCATCAGGACAGGCTCGCCTGCAGCATCCGTGCGCGCGGCCGTGCGTGAGGCGTTCAGCTCCATCAGGGCAAGCAGACCATGGGCCTCGGGTTCGCGAGGCGCGGTCGACGTCAGGATGCGGCCGATGCGGAGTGCTTCCTGGCAAAGTTGCGGACGTAGCCAATGCTCGCCGCTCGCCGCGGTATAGCCTTCGTTAAAAATCAGGTAGACGACTTCAAGCACGGCGGCGAGCCGTTCCGACAACTCTTCGCCGCGAGGCGTCTCGTAAACCAGCCCCGACTCGGAAAGCGTTCGCTTCGCGCGGACGACGCGTTGGGCAATGGTCGCATCCGAAACCAGAAAGGCTCTTGCGATCTCCGGAGTGGTCAGGCCGCAAATCATCCGCAGCGCCAGAGCCACCCGCGCCTCGCGCGACAGTAGCGGATGGCACGCCGTAAAAATCAACCGAAGCATCTCGTCGCCGATGTCGTCATCAAGCGCGGCTTCCAGATCGGGCATCGCTTGCTGCTCCGCTTCCAGCTCGAGCGCGACCAGTTCATGTTTGCGCGCAAGCATACGGGCACGGCGCAGGTGGTCGAGCGCGCGCCGTTTGGCCGTGGCCATCAGCCAGGCGCCCGGCCGTTCGGGAATCCCGGTTGAGGGCCAATGCTCAAGCGCCGCCAACAGGGCGTCCTGCGTCAACTCCTCCGCCAGCGGCACATCACGCAGCATTCTCGAAAGCCCGGTGATGAGCCGGGGCTGCTCGACCCGCCAGGCGGCGAGAATTGCGTGATGGGTATGGTCGGCCGTCACGGCTAACGGGGGCGTCCGCGGGCGTCGCGGTTCAAGGACCAGCAAACGCACGAAGTTCGCACGTTCCTTCCCAGCCGGGCATGTGGTCGAGGTGGAGCTGCATGAACTCTTTTGCCATCGCCACCGCCTCCTGCTTGTCGCGAAGCTCGAAAATCGCATATCCGCCGACGACTTCCTTGGCTTCGACGAATGGGCCGTCGATCACACTGAGCTTGCCATCCTTGATGCGCACCTGCGCACCCGTCTGAACCGGCATCAACCCGCCATTGTCGAGCATGCGGCCCGCCTTGATCTCCCGGTCGGCCAATTTGTGCATCGCCTCCAAGAGCTCGGGGGTTGGATTTCCCGAAGGGCCGGGATGTTTGACCAAATACATGAAGCGCATATGGGAACTCCTTCCAGGGCGAGCCGCGGGCACCTTGCCGGCGAGCTGTCTCGCTAATGGTTCGACGAACCAGCCGGCCGCAGATCGACACGGGACCTAAAAATTTTGGCAACGTCCGAACTGTACCCGGAATCAGCGGATTTACCGCGAAATCACTGCCGCACCATGATCAGCGGATCAGTGCTGTCAGGCACCAGCCGCCACTGCGCGTTGTCGTCGGCCTCAAACTGCCAGGTTTCACCCTTGTCCGACATCAGCAGGATCTGGCCATGCTCCAATCGCCAATGCGTCGGCGCGAACGCGGCGACCACGGGATCGCATTTCGGTTTCAGGAAGACCTTGAAATTGTCCTGGCCGGCGTCGGTGTTGGTGAGAGTGAGGCCACAGATGGCCTGGCCATTGCCACGCACCATCGCCCAGTCGCCGATCATCTGGTCCATTGATTTGGCAAGCGAACGCGCCGCGGCGAGGTTTTGCAGGATGTAGACGCCCTCATTCTGCCGCACGCCCTCGAAGATGCCGCTCTCGACCTCGGTGAAGTCGATCACCGGCTGACCACTCGCATCCTGCAAGCGGACGATATCAAGCCCTTTGACGCTCCAGGCCGCGATATCCTTGGCGAACGGCAATGCCTGGGCGCAACCCGGCTCCAGTTCAAGCTTCAGGCCTTGTGGCGCCGCGTCGGCTTTCAACGTGACGACGCAAGTCTTGCTGCGCTCGGTGGTCGAGAGCTCCCACTGGCCGACCATGTCCTTTCTCAAAGTGGCGGCATCCTGCGCCGCGGCAGGATGCCCGCAGACAAGCGCCACGGCGAGCGCTGCAACCGCAATAAGCGGCCGAGTTGACATCAACGGCCCATCGCCGGCGTTTCGGCGACCGGGGTCAACGGCGCCTTGCCGGCGAACCAGGTTTTCAGGTTGTCGACTACCAGTTGGTCCATCGCATTGCGGGTGACGACCGACGCCGAGCCGATATGCGGCAGCAGCACGACATTCTGCATCGCCTTCAACTCATCCGGCACCGCAGGCTCCTTGGCGAACACGTCTAGGCCCGCCGCCAGGATCGTTCCCGACTTTAATGCTGCAATCAGGGCCTCTTCGTCGATCACCGAGCCGCGCGCGACATTGACGACAACGCCGCGGGGACCGAGCGCCTTGAGGACGTCCGCGTTGATCATTTTTGCGGTCGAGGGACCGCCGGGCACGATAACGACCAGCGTGTCGACCGCCTTCGCCATCTCGATCAGGTCCGGATAGTGCTTGTGTTTGACACCCGCGACCGGATTGCGCGAATGGTAAACCACCGGTACCAGCGACGCATCCAGCCGCCGCGCGACCGCCTGGCCGATCCGGCCCAAGCCGACGATTCCGACCTTGCGGTCGCGGAGCGAGCCGACGCTCAGGGGATATTGCTGCGTGGTCCAGAGCCCGGAGCGCAGGTAGCGGTCGGCCTTGATGAATTCGCGTACCGTGGCGATCAGAAGCCCCATCGCGATGTCGGCGACCTCCTCGGTGAGGACGTCCGGTGTGTTGGTCACGACAATGTTATGCTCGCGCGCATGATTGGCATCGACGTGGTCGTAGCCGACACCGAAAGACGCAACGATTTCGAGTTTCGGGAACATCGCCATGACGGCGCCGTCGCAACGGACCGTGCTGTAGGTGACGGCGGCGCCGCGAATTTTTGCGGCCACGGCCGGGCTCACGCGATCCAAATCGGCGCGGCTTTCAAAGGGATGGAGCACGAACTGATCGGAAAAGCCCTTGTCGACGATCGGTTTGTTCGGTCCGTAGATCAGAAGATCGATCTTCTCCGATGAGATGTTTCCGCTCATTTTTTAATTTTCCTTTCCAAGCGCGCTCTCATGCCAGCGCCTCAGCACCAGATGTGAAATTAGCGCCAGTAGCCCATAAATGACAATTCCGGCGGCCGAGAGCAACAGCAACGCGGCGAACATTCTGGGAATGTTGAGGCGATAGCCGGATTCCGCAATTCGGTAGGCGAGGCCCGATCCCGCGCCCGCTGAACCGGCGGCGATTTCGGCCACGACCGCGCCGATCAGCGACAGGCCGCCCGCGATGCGAAGCCCGCCCAGGATGAAAGGCAATGCGGCAGGTAACTTGAGAAAGCAGAGGGTTTGCAGCGGCGATGCCCGATAAAGCTGGAACAGGCCTGCGAGGTTGCGATCCACCGAATTGAGACCCAGCGTCGTGTTGGACAGCACCGGAAAGAAGGCGACGATCCAGGCGCAAACGACAACCGCCGTGGGTTGCGACAGGTAAATCAACAATAGTGGCGCAATCGCGATCACGGGGGTGACCTGCAACACCACCGCATAGGGGAACAGCGAATATTCCAGCCACTTCGACAGGTTGAACAACAGCGCCAGCGCGACCCCGCCGATGGCCGCGGCCACAAAGCCTTCGAACGTTGTCAAAAGCGTCGTCAGAAGCGAGCGGGAAAGCACGCCCCAATCGCGGATCAGTGTTTCCAAGATTGCCGACGGCGCGGGCAAAACATAGGGCTTGATGTCATTGACCCGCACCACGGCTTCCCACAGCCCGATCCCCGCCACGAGCACCACGATCGGCAGCAGAAGGCGCACAAGACGCAATGCGCGGTTGCCGGCGGCAGACGTGGAAGCCGCAAACGACGAAGAGATGCCGGGCGTGCTCATACGGCCCGCCCGGAATAGGAAGGCGCCAGCGCATCAGACACTTTGCGGCAGTAGCCGGCATAGTCAACCGAGGTACGAAAATCTTCGGAGCGCGGCTCTGACGTCTCGATGCCGATTTCTGTCGCGATGCGACCGGGCCGCGATGTCATCACCAGCACCCGCTGCGACAGATAGACCGATTCGAAAACGGAGTGCGTGACGAAAATGACGGTCTTGCGCAGGTTACGCCACAACGCGAGCAGATCGTTATTGAGGCGGAAACGGGTGATTTCGTCCAGCGCCGCGAAAGGCTCATCCATCAGGAGAATGTCGGGATCGGTGACCAGCGCGCGGGCGAGCGAGACACGCATCTTCATGCCGCCGGATAGTTCGCGGGGGTAGCCGTCTGCAAATTCGGAAAGCCCCACTTGCGCAAGCGCCTCATCGACCCGGGTTTTCGCGGCCGAAAATGCGACGTGCGCGAGCTTCAATGGCAAACGAACGTTCTCGCGTACCGTGGCCCACGGCATCAGGGTCGGCTCCTGAAACACAAAGCCAATCGGATGACCGCCATTCGCCGTCACCGCCGGCCGCGCGACGTGGACCGTTCCGGAGGTCGGGGCACTCAAACCCGCAATCAGGCGAAGCGCCGTCGATTTGCCGCAACCGGATGGCCCAAGCAGCGACACGAACTCGCCACGGCGGACCTCGATATCGATTGGCCCGAGCGCCGTCACCCCGTTGTCGTAGACCTTGGTGACATCGCGCAGGCTGACCGCAAGCCCCGCCGGATCAGCGATCACCTCAGCCAACGCGACAGGATCGGCCATTTGCCCGCGGCCTCAGTTCTTCGGCCGCAGATCGAGGCCGACACCCTTGTTGATGAAACGAAGCGTGTAGGACTTGCGATAGTCGACGTCGGGACGGACGACGTGGGCGCGCACCATCTTGTCGAAGAAGCTCGCCATCCGCGCATCGTTCATGGCGCCGATGCCGTCGTGCAACGAATCGCCGGAATCAACGATCCCGTATTCCTTCATCCTGGCGATGGAATAGGCGAGCAATTCGTCGGTCATTTCCGGATTGAGCTTCTTGATCATCGCATTCGCGGCGGCGTTGTTGCCATAGAGGTAGTTGTACCAGCCGATGATCGAAGCACTGACGAAGCGCTGCACCAGATCCGGCTTCTTGTCGATCACGTCACGGCGCGTTTCGATCAGGGTCGAATAGCTGTTCAGGCCGTAGTCAGCCAGCAGGATGATCCCGGGCTTGAATCCGGCAGTCTTCTCGATGGCGTAGGGCTCGGACGTGACATAGCCCTGCATCGCGCTGTGCTTGTCAGCCAGGAACGGCTGCGGATTGAAGGTGTAAGGCTTCACCTTGTCTTCGCTAAATCCGTATTCGGACTTCAGCCACTGGAAATAGCTCGAAATTCCTTCCTTGGAGATGAACAGCGTCAGCGGCTTGAGATCTTCCAGCTTGGTAAACTTGAATTCCGGGTGCGTCAGCAGCACCTGCGGATCTTTCTGGAACATCGCCGCAACCGTAACCAGCGGCACGTTATTGGCGACGGCATCGAACGACATCAACGTGTTGGCAGCCATGAAGAAGTCGATCTTGCCGGCGATGAGCAGGATGCGATTGTTCTCGTTCGGACCGCCGGGCACGATCGTGACATCGAGACCATATTTTTGATAAGTGCCGTCGGCCACGGCCTGAAAGAATCCGCCATGCTCGGCCTCAGCGACCCAGTTGGTGCCAAAGGAGACCTTGTCGAGCGTAGTCTGGGCGCGCCCTGGCGATATAGCAGCCGCCATGACCAGCAAGAGAGCCATCAACGCTCGCAAAAGCGTAAACTTCATGATTGGACTCCGTAGGTCATTTTGCCTCATGATGGGGGACACCCGGGTGTCCCATACAAACTATCTTTGCGCGATGACTTCAACCCTCCCGCCCCGCGATTGGATCGACATCCGCTGGCCTGAATTGGCCGGCGTCGAACGCGCGCACTGGATTGCAGTGCTGCCGTTGGCCGCGACCGAGCAGCACGGGCCGCACTTGCCCCTTGAGACCGACATCTTGATTGCGCAAGCCTATCTCGCGCGGGTGCGCGAGCGGCTACCTAACACGTTGCCCGTCACCTTTCTGCCGGTTGAGCGGATCGGCATCTCGACCGAACACACCGACTTTCCGGGCACGCTGACGCTGGCGCCTGAAACAGCCCTCAGGAATTGGATGGCGCTGGGCGAAAGCGTTGCACGGGCGGGCGTTAAAAAGCTCGTGATCGTCACCAGTCACGGCGGCAACAGCGCCGCGATGAGCCTGGTCGCGCAGGAACTGCGCGCCCGTCACCATCTGCTGGTGGTCACTACGGCCTGGGGCCGGCTTTCGGCGGCGGAGACACTGTTTCCCGCCGAAGAGGTCGAGCACGGTATCCATGGCGGCGCGGTCGAAACATCGATCATGCTGGCACGATATAGCGCTCAGGTGAACCGCGAGGCGGTCGCCGATTTCCGTCCCTCGACGATTGCGATGAAGAAGGATTTTCGCTGGCTCTCCGCACAGCGGCCGGCGCCGTTCGCCTGGCAGATCCAGGACCTTCATCCGAGCGGCGCCGTGGGCGATGCCACGCAGGCCTCCGCCGAGAAGGGCGAGCGCCTGATCGATCAGGGCGCCACGGCATTCTGCGAATTGCTCGGCGAGGTCGACCGCTTCGACCTCAGACTATTGTCCAATCCCCCGAAAATCTGACTGGAATTCCCCGCGGCTCTCGGTGACCCGATATCCATACCTCCCGTTGACATAGCATAGGGGGGTATCCTATATGATTCGCAATGTCCCATACCATCAAAGAGAAAAAGAAGCTGCTCGCGCGCGTCGGCCGCATCCGCGGCCAGGTCGAGGCCATCGAGCGGGCACTGACTGAAGAAGCCGGATGCGAGCGGATCATGCACATGATCGCCGGCATTCGCGGCAGCGTCGCCGGGCTGATGGCGGAAGTGGTCGAGGATCACATCCGCACCCATTTGGTCGATCCTGAAAGGAATCCCGGCGCGCTTAATGCCGAGGCGGCCGATCAACTGATCGACGTGGTTCACACCTATATGAAGTGAGGCGATCATGACGGACTCACGCCCGGCCTTTCAAATATCGTCGCACAGCCACGTTTTCCTCGGCCCTGACCATGCGCGGGCGGAGCGGCGGACGTGGGCCGTCATCATCCTTTGCACGGTGATGATGATCGCCGAAATCGTCGGCGGCGCCTTGTTCGGCTCGCTGGCGCTGATCGCGGACGGCTTGCATATGTCGACCCACGCGGGCGCGCTGTTGCTCGCCGCGCTCGCCTATACCTTTGCGCGCAGGTACGCGGCCGATCCGAATTTCACCTTCGGGACCGGCAAGTTCGGCGATCTCGCCGGATATTCCAGCGCCATCGTGCTGGCGATGATTTCGCTTCTGATCGGCTACGAAGCAGTGTCCCGTTTTCTCGATCCCGTTCCGATCGCCTTCAACGAAGCCATCCCGATCGCGGCGCTGGGGCTTCTGGTCAATATCGCCAGCGCCTGGCTGCTGGCCGGTGGCAATCATCACGGTCATACGCATGACCACGGCCACTCACACGGTCATGACCACGACCATTCGCACAACGACGATGCACACCATCGCGATAACAACATGCGCGCCGCCGTCGTTCACGTCATGGCGGATGCCGCCGTCTCCGTCCTGGTCATTGCCGGCCTACTGCTGGCTCGTACCTTCGGCTGGCTCTGGATGGACCCGCTCGCCGGCCTTATCGGCGCGCTGGTGATCGCGAGTTGGTCGGTTGCGCTGATACGCGATACCGGGGCGATCCTGCTCGACCGCATGCCAGACCCCGGCATGGCCGAGCAGGTCAGGCTCGCTATCGAAAGCGAGGGCGACCAGGTCACCGACCTGCACCTGTGGCGGCTGGGGCCGGGACATCTCGGCGCCATCGTTTCGATTGCGACGTCGGCGCAGCGCGAGCCCGCGCACTACCGCCAGAGCCTCGCGCATTTTCCCGATCTGTCGCACGTCACCGTCGAGGTCCAGCACCTCTAGTGGAGTGGATTTGACGTTCGTTACCCTGTAACCGCGCATTCGCCCTGCGAATGTCAAATCCAAAACTCCACTAGAAGCCTATATTTGCTAGTGGTCCTTTGATTCTAACATTTGCAAAAGTGCATGCCACACCGGGATGCAAATGTTAGAATCGGACCACTAGCAAATCTGTGGTTGACAGCCATGGGGCACGGGCGTAGGTGCCGCTCGTCGTTGTAACAATAGTGTCAAACAAATCCTTCAATCCTGACAAAAAGAGCCATGGGCAGTACCACCTTCGGCGACGCGAACCCGGCGATAGCAGGGCTTACGGCGCCGGCAACATTCAAAAACGATCGGGCCGGCCACCGCCGCGTGAGGAGTGACGGTCCCGCCTAGGCGGCCTGTCCGCTCACCGGCCCGCCGCGCAGATCGCGGACGTGGAGGCGAGCGATGTTCGACAAGAACAGCACAAGATTTCCTGCGGCGTGCTCGTTTTGCGCGGGCTTTCGCCTTGCCCGCAATCCGCAAGGCGACGCGGGAGTTTGGTCATGATCACCTCGATCGATCAGACCGCGCTCAACCTCGGCGTGGCGACGCTGCTCGGCGCCTGCATCGGCTTCGAACGCCAATGGCGGCAGCGAATGGCGGGACTGAGAACCAACACGCTGGTCGCGATCGGCGCGGCGAGCTTCGTTGTGTTCGAGAGCCTGTTTCCTGACGAAACAAGTCCGACCCGGGTGGCCGCGCAAGTCGTCTCGGGGATCGGCTTTCTCGGCGCCGGCATCATCTTTCGCGAGGGCCTTCAGGTGACCGGCCTCAACACCGCGGCGACACTGTGGTGTTCGGCGGCCGTCGGACTACTTGCAGGCAGCGGCCATCCGCTGCATGCGGCGGCGGTCACCCTGTTTGTCGTGCTCACCAATCTGACCCTGCGGCCGCTGGTGCGGCTCATCAACCAGCAACCGATCGTGCAGGCCGAGACCGATTTTCGCTACAACGTTCGCGTCGTTTGCCGGAGCCCGGAGGAAGCCCATGTCCGGGCGCTGCTGCTGCAGAGCACCGGCAACGGCCACCTCAGCCTGCGGCAGCTCGACAGCACCGATCTGGAGGAAAGCGGGCGTAGTCGAGGTCAACGCGCTGCTCACTTCCGTCGCCAAAAACGACGCCGTGCTCGAACAGGTCGTTGGCCGCCTCAGTCTGGAGCCGACCGTTTCGGCGGCAAGCTGGAGCGTAGGACCGATTCTGGAATAACTCATCACACTCTTGCAATTACGAAAATCCAGTGCTCTTTCAGAACACCCGCTCGACTGTCAACCCATCATAAATTCGGCCTGTCACCAGGCCTCGGTACACTTCCCGGAGCCGGCAGCCCGGCATTCAACCAAGGCGGCACGCATGACGCTGAATGATATTCTGACGCCGAGACTGGGGCAGGCGCTGCGGCCAAACGTCTGGGACGCGGTGGCGCTGATCCTGGTGATCGGCGCGATGGTGTTGATCGTCTATGGCGGCGAACAGACTACGCTGCCGCTATCGGCTCTCAATGCCGCTCCGGTTTCGCTCGATCCAGCCCATTTGCCCTACTACGCACTGCGAACGACGATGCGCATGCTGCTCGCCATCGTCTGCTCAATCATTTTCACGTTTGTGTATGCGACGCTGGCCGCCAAGAGCCGGCGGGCGGAGATGGTGCTGATCCCGCTGCTCGACATCCTGCAATCGGTGCCGATCCTCGGCTTCCTCACCTTCACGGTGGTGTTCTTCCTCAATCTATTCCCCGGCCAGGTGTTCGGCGCCGAACTCGCCTGTGTGTTCGCGATCTTCACCAGCCAGGCCTGGAACATGACTTTCAGCATGTACCAGTCGCTTCGCAACGTGCCGAAGGATCTCGAGGAAGCCTCGCAGAGCTTTCACCTGTCCGGGTGGCAGCGCTTTTGGCGGCTGGACGTGCCCTTCGCGATGCCCGGCCTGATCTGGAACACGATGATGTCGATGTCCGGCGGATGGTTTTTCGTGGTGGCGTCGGAGGCGATCACTGTCGGCAACACCACGCTCACCTTGCCCGGCATCGGCTCTTACGTCGCGCTCGGCATCGAGAAGCAGAATTTGCCGGCGATCGGTTATGCCATCCTGACCATGCTGCTGGTGATCATCGCCTATGACCAGTTGCTGTTCCGTCCCGTGGTGGCCTGGGCCGACAAGTTCCGTTTCGAACAGACGGCCTCCGGAGCCGCGCCGAGCTCCTGGATGCTCGATCTGTTCCGCCGCACGCGGGCCTTGCGGGCAACGACGCTGCCCTTTGCCGCCTTGAACAAGGTCTTTTCGAACCTCCAGGTCAGAGTGCCGGACTCCTTGCGAATATCGGTCAAATCGGGAGGGAATTCGCGCGTCGTCGATGCACTCTGGCTCGCGGTGATCACAGTCGTCACCTGCTACGCCGGCTGGCGTGCCTATCAATTCATGTCGGCGACCCTGGCCCTCTCGGACGTCTTTACGGCTGTGGGCGATGGTCTCATCACGCTTACCCGCGTGATCGTGCTGATTGCGCTCGCGTCACTGATATGGGTGCCGATCGGGGTGTGGATCGGGCTTCGGCCGAAACTGGCCGAGCGCGTGCAGCCGCTGGCGCAATTTCTGGCCGCGTTTCCGGCGAACCTTGCTTTTCCGGTATTCGTTGTCATCATCGTGCGCTACGGCCTGAACGCCAACATCTGGCTCAGCCCGCTGATGATCCTCGGCACCCAATGGTACATCCTGTTCAATGTGATCGCTGGCGCCAGCGCCTTCCCCACCGATCTGCGCGAGGCCGCCGGCAGCTTCCATCTGAAGGGATGGCGGTGGTGGGTCAAAGTCGTCCTGCCGGGAATATTCCCCTATTATATCACGGGCGCCATTACCGCTTCCGGCGGGTCATGGAATGCCTCCATCGTGGCCGAAGTGGCCAGTTGGGGCGACACCCATCTGATGGCGAAGGGCCTCGGCGCCTATATAGCCAATGCGACGGAAGCCGGAGATTTTCAGCGCGTCGTGCTCGGCATCGTCGTGATGTGCGTCCTGGTGACGCTGTTCAACCGCATGCTCTGGAGGCCGCTCTACGCTTTCGGAGAACGCCGTCTTCGCCTTGGCTAAGCTAGTGCCCACTTTCCGAAGTTCGTGTTACACCTCAGCACGCACCTTTCACGAACTTCGGAAAGTTATGGGCACTAGCAAATCTATTATTTTAGTGCCGCTTTTTCTATCTTGAAGTTCCTGGATCGAATTCGCCGCTTGTGGTGCAGGAACTTCAAATAGGCGGCACTAGTGGCGACACTGACGTTCCTTTCAGTGTCGCTGCGAATTCTTCGAAGGAACGTCAGTAAAGCCACACTAGAAAACCTATATTTGCTAGTGTCCCTTTGGTTCTGACATTCGTAAAAGTACCCGCCGCGATAGGATACGAATGTCAGAACCGGGACACTAGAAGGGAAAATCCATGCTCGATATTTCCAAACAAACCACCCTGCTCGATATCCGCGGCGTCTGCCGTTCGTTTCCGAAGGGCAGCGGCGAGGAACTTCTGGTTCTCGAAAAGGTCGATCTGACGATCCATGCGGGCGAGATCGTGGGCCTGCTCGGCCGCTCCGGATCCGGCAAGTCCACCTTGTTGCGCATCATCGCGGGCCTGATTGCACCCTCCTCGGGCGACGCCAAATGCCGCGGCGAGACCATCGCGGGACCGCCGAATGGCGTCTCCATGGTGTTCCAGTCGTTCGCCCTGTTTCCGTGGCTGACGGTGCTGCAAAACGTCGAACTCGGCCTTGAGGCGCTCGGCGTCGAAAGCGGCGAGCGCCGCAAGCGCGCGCTGGCCGCGATCGACCTGATCGGCCTTGACGGATTCGAGTCGGCTTATCCCAAGGAGTTGTCGGGCGGCATGCGCCAACGCGTCGGCTTTGCCCGGGCGCTGGTCGTGCACCCGGACCTGTTGTTGATGGACGAACCATTTTCGGCGCTCGACGTGCTGACGGCCGAAACGCTCCGCACCGACCTGATCGATCTCTGGATCGAAGGCCGGCTGCCGATCAAGTCGGTGCTGATGGTGACCCACAATATCGAGGAAGCGGTGCTGATGTGCGACCGCATCCTGGTGTTTTCGTCGAACCCTGGCCGCGTCGCCGCCGAGATCAAGGTCGACCTGCCGCATCCGCGCAATCGCCTCGACCCGGCCTTCCGCCAGTTGGTCGACAGCGTCTATGCCCGCATGACGCAGCGTCCCGAGGCCCGAACTCCGGCAATCGAGGGCATTCAGGGCACTGGCGTCGGCATGGTCCTCAACCATGTATCATCCAACGTGCTGTCGGGCCTGATCGAGACGCTCGCCGCACCGCCCTATAACGGGCACGCCGATTTGCCGGTTCTCGCCGGCCACCTGCAACTCGAGGCCGACGAAATCTTCCACCTCGGCGAGTTGCTGCAACTCCTGCGGTTCGCGCAATTGAGCGAAGGCGACCTGATGCTGACCGATGCGGGAAAGCGTTTCGCCAACCTGGAAACCGACGCCCGCAAACGGCTGTTCGCCGAGCACATGATCAACTATGTGCCGGTCATCGGCCTGATCCGCCGGGTGCTGGATGAGCGGCCCTCGCATACCGCGCCTGAGGCACGCTTCCGCAACGAGCTCGAGGACTATATGAGCGAGAGTGCGGCCGACGAAACGCTCAAGACCATCGTGTCATGGGCGCGTTATGCCGAGCTGTTCGCCTATGACGAGCAATCCGCACTGTTCAGTCTCGAAAATCCGCATTAGCCGACCGGCGCGAAGCTATCCGCCTGCGCCATCGCCCACGCATCGCGGAAGCGCGGATCGCTGGTGCCGTCGATCAGCTCGCCCGGGCGAAGCGAGGGATAGAGCTTCGCAAAGGTCTGGACCTCGGTCGTCGACGTCCGCTGCGAGAAGTGGATCGGCCGCAGCTCCTGCGGATGTTCGAGGCCCGCAGCCGCCAGAAGCTCCGCCAGCGCATGCAGCGTGGCGTGATGATAGTTGTAGACCCGCTCGACCTTGTGCGGCACGAACAAGGCGCGGTTGCGCGAGGGATCCTGCGTGGTCACACCGGTCGGGCAGCGGTCGGTATGGCAGCTCAGCGACTGGATGCAGCCGAGCGCGAACATGAAGCCCCTTGCCGAATTGCACCAGTCGGCGCCGATCGCCATTGCGCGCGCCATGTCGAAGGCGGTCGCGATCTTTCCTGCTGCGCCGATGCGGATGCGGCTGCGGGCGTTGATGCCGATCAGCGCGTTATGGACGAAATTGACGCCCTCGCGCATCGGCATGCCCATGTGATCCATGAATTCGAGGGGCGCTGCGCCTGTACCGCCTTCATTGCCGTCGACCACGATGAAATCGGGGTAGATGCCGGTTTGCAGCATCGCCTTGCAGATCGCCAGGAACTCCCAGGGGTGGCCGATGCAAAGCTTGAAGCCGGCAGGCTTGCCGCCGGACAGGCGGCGCATCTCGCCGACAAAGGCCATCATCTCGAGCGGCGTCGAAAACGCCCGGTGCGTCGCCGGCGAGATGCAATCCTCGTTCATGGCGACGCCCCGGATCCGCGAAATCTCCTCGGAGACCTTCGCCGCCGGAAGCACCCCGCCATGGCCCGGCTTGGCGCCCTGGCTGATCTTGAGCTCGACCATCTTGATCTGGTCGTCGACCGCGACACGGGCGAACTCGTCCGGATTGAAGCTGCCGTCGCGGTTACGGCAGCCGAAATAGCCGGAGCCGATTTCCCAGATGATGTCGCCGCCGTTCTCGCGATGATAGGGGCTGAAGCCGCCTTCGCCAGTATCGTGGGCGAAGCTGCCCTTCTTGGCGCCCGCGTTGAGCGCGCGCACGGCGTTGGGGCTGAGCGCGCCGAAGCTCATGGCCGAAATGTTGAAGACCGACGCCGAATAAGGCTTCGCGCAATCCGGGCCGCCGATGGTCACGCGGAATTTCTGGTCGGCGCGAACCTTCGGCGCCACCGAATGGTGAATCCATTCATAGCCTTCGCGATAGACGTCTTCCTGAGTGCCGAACGGCCGCTTGTCCAGCACCATCTTGGCCCGCTGGTAGATCACCGCGCGGGTATCGCGCGAGAACGGCATGCCGTCCTTCTCGCTCTCGAAGAAATATTGCCGCATCTCGGGGCGGATTTCTTCGAGCAGAAAACGCAAATGCGCCGAGATCGGATAGTTGCGCAGCACCGCATGGCTCTTTTGCGTCAGGTCGCGAACGCCGAGCAAGGTGAGTGCGCCAAAGATCACCAATGGAATGACGATCAGGTCGAAGGTCTTGTGGTCGACGATGCCGATGCCCAGCAGCAGCGCCGTCACCACGGAGCATATCGTCAAGACGATGAAACGCGGTGAAAACGGCAGCATCAGTGTTTCCATGGGTCCCTCAGGCCGATTTGCCAGTCCAACATTATCGGCAGCAACAGTCACATATATGACAAATCGTGGCAGGTGATTTGCCGTTCGCCAAGACTACCTGATCAAGGCTACCTAATCATCTGCGGGATGATCAATCCGTCCAGGTGGCCGGGCCCATAGAGCCGGATCGATCCCGCACTGCAACGTGGCCGCTTCGGAAAGGCGACGGATAGCTGGCCACAGGCAGAGAACCGGGGCGCCTAGTGGCCGTGCGTCCGTAGTTCACCGGGTATGTGCTGTTTCTCCAGGCCATGATTGGCGAGCCATTCGTCGGTACTTTTGATCGACCGCTCGATATGCTCTGACGCGAGCGAGAAATCGTAAGGCGATCCCATCAGCGGGCATAAAGGCGGGACGACGAAGTAGTCGATGTCAGGCGGGAGGTTTTCCAGATCGTCCACCACTTGCCGGGCGATCAGGAGCGTCAACGCATGGAGCGCATTGGCGACCGCCCCCACCGGCGGCGTGTCGGAGGCGCAGGCATAACCGGTCGGCAGGATAATGAGGCGGCGCGCGCCCTTTTCAACGGCGACCTTGATCGGCGTATTGGCTGAGATCGCGCCGTCCGCAAGGTAGCGGCCCCTGTACGGCACGGGCGCGAATGCGCCCGGTATGGAAGTGGAGGCCACGATTGCCTCGATAGCCGGCCCGTCGGAAAGCACAACGCTTTCGCCGGTGACGATGTCGGTGGTGACGATGTGAACCGGAAGTTGCGCATCCTCCAAATTGCGAAACGGCAGATGGTCCTCGAGCAGCTTGCGAAGGCCTTCATGCGAAATCAGGAAATCCCGGCGCCAGATGAATCCCAGCATGGTCCGCCAGGTGATGGGGAAAACATCGTGGCGCGTCAGTCCGCGCCAGATGGTTTCGAGTTCAAGAACGCCTTTCAGGGTAGGAGCTCCGGCATAATAGGCGCCGTTGACGGCGCCGACGCTGGAGCCGACCACCATATCGGCAGAAACGCCGTTGGCGGCGAGCGCGTGCAGCATGCCCACCTGAATCGCGCCGAAACTGCCGCCGCCAGCGAAGACGAGCGCAGTTTTCACCTTATCGTCCTGAGTTGACGCGGACAGCACCCGTTTCCCCCTGCCGTGACGCATCGCCGATCGGCCTGCGTCTTTTGCGAGAGCTTATAGCAAAGGCCTTGCGAACCGCACTATCAACAGTGGGTGTTTCCCTCAGGGATTCCTGACAGCGGGCCGCGATCCCAAACCAGAAGACCGTGACAATCACGCGCCAATCGATATCGTCTCGCGCGAACACAAGTACAGGATGTTGCCGAATGAAAATTCCAACGCTGCCCTTCACCGTCACCGATTGGAGCCAGGTCGCCGCCACCACGCATGCGGGCGAAAGCGGTCAGGCGTTCTGGCGTACTCTGGACATCGGCGACGTGCGCGTCCGGATGGTCGAGTACACGCCCGGATATCTCGCCGACCACTGGTGTGACCGGGGACACGTGCTTTATGTGCTGGAAGGCGAGCTCGACACCGAATTGCGCGACGGCCGCAGCTTCACGCTGCGACCAGGAATGAGCTACCAGGTGTCGGATTTCGGCGATGCCGCGCACCGCTCATCGACCAAGACCGGCGCCAAGCTCTTCATTGTCGATTGAGGATGGGCACGACAATACGACATGTCGTCCCCGCGAACGCGGGGACCCATAGCCGCCTAAGCTAGTTGCTACGTTCGGCAGTCGATACAAACCCGACCACACGTACATCGGTGGTTATGGGTCCCGGATCGCGCTCGCTAGGCTCGCTTGTCCGGGACGACAAGTAAGTAGGTTTAGCGCTCCACGAAGGCTTTCTCGATCACGAAGTGGCCGGGCTCGCTGTGGTTGCCCTCGACAAAATCGCGGGCAACAAACATCTGGCGCAACTCTTCCAGCATCGCGGGGCTGCCGCACATCATGATGCGATCGCCTTCGATATTCAGCGGCTCCTGGCCGATATCGTTGAACAGCTGTTCCGAGGTGATCAGATCGGTGATGCGGCCGCGATTGCGGAAGGGCTCGCGGGTCACCGTCGGATAGTAGACGAGCTTTTCGGCCAGCAGCGGCCCGAACAATTCGTCGTCCTTGCAAGTTCGCCACCAGTTCCTCGCCGTAAGCGAGTTCGGATACCTGGCGGCAGCCATGCACAAGGACGATCTGCTCGAACTTGTCGTAGACGTCCGGGTCCTTGATCAGGCTTGCGAACGGCGCGAGCCCCGTGCCGGTCGACAGCAACAGCAATCGTTTGCCGGGAAACAGGTTGTCGGCGATCAGCGTGCCGGTGGCCTTGCGCCCGACCAGGATGGTGTCGCCTTCCTTGATCTTTTGCAGCCGGGACGTCAGCGGGCCGTCGGCAACCTTGATCGAAAAGAATTCGAGCTCTTCTTCGTGGTTGGCGCTCGCCATCGAATAGGCGCGCAGCAGCGGACGGCCATCGACTTCGAGCCCGATCATCGCGAATTGTCCGTTCTGAAACCGGAAGCCGGTGTCGCGGGTGGCCCGGAAGCTGAAAAGCGTATCGGTCCAGTGCCGGACAGAAAGAACCTTCTCTCGATGAAACGCGCTCATGGGTCTGTTTTTCCGATCACGTATTGCAAAAAAGCCGACAGGCAACTCACCCGCTCCAATGCGTGGAAGCCTCTGTGACGATTGAGGAATTACGCCTGTTGAAGTAACCCAATTTGGGCTGGTGTCAATATGCTGCAGTGCAGGATAAGGCGTCGAAAATTGCAGGGCCGGCCGGCCAGAATGGCCTTTGGCCAAAACTTCTCCGCATAGGGTTTTCAGCGCAATTAACGTGCTGAAAAGGCGCGCTGTTTGGGTGATTAATTGCCGCCCCGCGCGAAAAAAATCGTTAGAGATATTCTTCGAAAAAACCGGAATGCCAGATCGCCAGATATTGCATGCGGAACTTGCAGGAATTTCGCGCGGGAAAGCCCGCCTCCTATCCGGATCAGGCGGTATATGCCGCCTATGCCAGCGCCGAATTCGGGCTTGGCTTTGACGACATCGACGGCGGCACCGGGCTTGCCTTTCGCGTCGCCTCGCCAACCAAGACGGCTTACTTCGGTGCCGGGCGCTGTTCGTGGTATCCGCAAAACAACGCCACCGCGGCAACGCTCGCGTCCGACAAATATTTCGCGAGCCGAATTCTTGAAGATGCCGGTATCACAACCCTCGGCGGCAACTATTACTTCCTGAGCACTCGCCACCGCGCGCTTCGCCCCGCGGGGCATGAGCGCGACGACGCCTTCGACTATTTCAGGCAACTGAACGGAAGCGCGTTTCTGAAACCGCTGACGGGATCGCGCGGCGATTTCGCGCAAGCCATCAGCGATGAGGCTTCCCTCGGCCGATATCTCGACACCGTCGCACCGCACTACGATGCGGTACTGATGCAGCCTCTCGTCAGCGGCAGCGAATACCGGATCTTTCTGCTCGACGGTGAGGTGGTTTATTCCGTGCGCAAATTTCCGCCGTCGCTTGAGGGCGACGGCAGGCACCGCGTGCGCGATCTCCTTTTTGCACACAATGCCGCGCTGAAAAGCCGTGGTCTTTCTGCGATCGATTCCGCGACACTGCCTCACGCCGAACTCGACATTATTTTGCCCACGGGCGAGCGCTGGGAAATTCCCGGCCGGATGAACCTGAGCGCGGGTGGCCGCATGGAATTTGCTTCGCCCAACGCAACCGCGCTGACGATGGCGCAAAAGGCCGTCCGCGCGCTCGGCCTGCGGGCCGCGGCCGTCGACCTGTTTGCCGATCTCCGCGGAAATCCGAAAAGCGCAGCGGTCATCGAGGTCAATTCCAATCCCTCGATCCGGCTGTTGGAGGAACTGCAGCGGGTAGATCTGATCCTGAAAATCTGGCGTCACGCGTTTTCCGCGGTGGGGCTGCTAGTGGAGCGGATTTGACATTCGCACCCCACCCATTAATCGGACCACTGGATGTTTGACTTACCGAAATACGGCAAAGGCATTTGTCTCGCGCGGATGGCCGAGTTGCTCGACGCGCTCGCGATCGACCGCGCGAAGCTGCAAGAAAGGTCGGTCGCGATCACCGGCTCGAATGGCAAGGGCTCGACGGCGGCGTTTTGCGCTTCGATTGGCCGCGCCTATGGCTTGCGGACGGGGCTGTTCACCTCGCCGCATTTATTCCGCGTCAATGAGCGGTTTCAGATCGATGGCGCGCCGATTGCCGACCCCGCGCTGAACGAATTGGTGCGCCGGATCGGAACCACGATCGACACTGTTTCAAGGAAACGCTGCGAACAGTTCGGCGCCTTTGAGGCCATGTTCGCGCTGGCCTGTCTCTATTTCCAGGAGAGCGATTGCGAAATCATGGTGTTCGAGGCCGGCATCGGCGGCCGCTACGACCCGGTTCGTTTGCTCGGTAGCCGCACCACCGCGGTCGCTTCGGTCGATTATGAACACGTCGAACTGCTCGGCCATTCGCTGGAGCTGATCGTTTCCGACAAAAGCGATGCCTGCGCCTCCGGTGGCACCATCGTCTATGGCGAGAACTGCCGCCACTTGCGGGCTCACATTATCGAATACAACCGCAACCGGAACGTCGAAAGCCTGTTCGTCCGCGATGAAGTCGGGATCAGCAACGAATCCATTGCGGCAGCCGGCCAAAGCTTCGACTTTGCATTTCGGGATCATCACTTTCGTAGCCTGGAGGTGGCCCTGCCGGGCGGTTTCCAGCTCAACAATGCCGCGATTGCGACCGCCTTGTTTCTGCGCTGGCTGGAGCGCGCACGTCCCGGCGATGCTGCTTCACGCATCGAGGCGGCCGTGCGAGCGGGGCTCGGCGCGACGCGCTGGCCCGGACGTCTCGAAACCATCGCTCAGGACCCCCTGACGGTCATCGACGTCGGCCACACGCCTGACGGCATCAGGCAATCGCTCACCGCGCTCAAGCAGATTTACGGCGAAGGCGGCTGGATTCTCGTCATTGGAGTTTCCGTCGACAAGAAGACTGAGGAGATCGCAGGCGCGCTGGCGCCAGCGTTCGACACCATCATCTGCACGTCGGCGCATCACAAGGGTAGCGATTCCGCAGCCCTCGCCGGTACCATGCGCGAGCTCAATCCGCAGGCACGCGTCGAGATCGCCGCAACGATCGACCAGGCTTTCGACGCCAGCCGGACGCTGGCCGCGTCTCTCAAGCGGAGAATTTATGTCGCCGGCGGATTGTTCACCGCAATCGAATTTGCCGCGGTCGCACGCGGGCTGGATCCGAGAAAACTCGCCTTCTTCTGAAGACCGGAAACGCTTTCTCCGGGCGGTAACCATTCGTTAACCATAACCGGCCGATGGTGGCATCTCCTGCCGCGACAGAATACGAATGTCGGAACCGGGACTGGGGAGAGCCTCATGGGCAACACATCATCGATCTCATCATCAGCGCCGGCCTTCGCTGGAACCCAGGTGAGCAACCTGAACCAGGTCCAGGGCGCATCATCGTCGGTCTTTGGCAATCTTCTCCGCCAGACCGAGGTCGCGATGGGGCTGAAATCGAAGACCGGCTTTTCCGCCGGCGCGACCTACGAAGCCAAGACGCTCGCAGGCCAAACCAAGGCGACCGTCAACAGCGCGATCAACGCGACAAAATCCCTACTCCACATCAAGTAGGTCTTCACGCGGCCCTGACAGCCGCATTCCAAGGGCGAAACGTCAATCGTTCACGCCCTCGCTGTCGTCGAGCGCCTTGAAGGCGTCCTCCAGCTGCGGCGAGATCGCGACGTTCATCCGCTCGCCGGTCGGCAGGCGGGAAACGAACCACTTGTTGTAGAGCGGAACGAGGTCGTGGTTCGTACCGAGCTTGCGGAACGCGCGCTCCACGACCTCCTTCAATTGCGGCTCTCCCTTGCGGAACATGATGCCGTAAGGGTCGTAGGACAGATAATCGCCGACGACGTGGAATTTGTCCTGCGACTTGTGCCGCGCGATCAGGCCGTAGAGCAGGATGTCGTCGGTGGCGAAACGCAGCGGCCTTGCCGTCCACCAGCATCTGATAGGACTGCTCGTGGTCGGATGCCGTCACGATGTTCAGGCCGAGGCTGAACTTCTTGTCCAGCGCATGCATGGCCTGCTCGTTGGTCGTGCCCCTGGTGACGACGACGGTCTTGCCTTGCAGGTCCTTCGGCGCCGAGATGGTGGAATCCTTCGGCACCATCAGCTTGGTGCCGGCGACGAACATCAGCGGCGAGAACGCCACCTGTTTCGAACGCTCGGCATTGGCCGTCGTCGACCCGCATTCCAGATCGATCTTGCCCTGTACGACCGCCGGAATGCGGTCGTCGGACGTGACCTTCACATATTCGATCTTGAGACCGGGATCGTCGACCTCGACGCCGATCTCGTCGACGACCGCCTGGCAGAGCTCAAGGCTATAGCCGATCGGCCGGTTGGCCTGGTCGAGGAAGGAGAACGGCGGCGAGCTTTCACGGTAGCCGAGATGCACCGTGTGCCGGCTCTT
Organism: uncultured Alphaproteobacteria bacterium; assembly: GCA_963775545.1. Lineage (GTDB taxonomy): Bacteria > Pseudomonadota > Alphaproteobacteria > Rhizobiales > Xanthobacteraceae > Bradyrhizobium. The sequence continues at coordinate 24,999 of CAVZJE010000006.1, read as the reverse complement.
GATGGCGGCGAGCGTCGGGCTAAGCCCTTCGCCGCCGGTCTGGGCGCCCGCGGCTGTCGCGAGCAGGCACCCTGCAAGCCACAGGGCGCAGGCCCCGATCTCTCTCCTCACCGTTTGGCGCATCGCCCTCTCCCGTCAATGGCCGGCCATCGCGGGAATTTCGCCGGGTATCATGGTCGGCGGCACCACGTCGTCGGGACCGAGCGCGTGTTCGGGAGCGAGTTCGCCTTCCCACTTCGCCACCACAGAGGTCGCCAGCGAATTGCCGATCACGTTGGTGGCGCTGCGGCCCATGTCGAGGAAGGTGTCGATGCCCATGATCATCAGGAGGCCGGCCTCGGGAATGCCGAACTGACCGAGCGTCGAGGCGATCACCACGAGCGAGGCGCGGGGAACGCCGGCAACGCCCTTTGACGTGATCATCAGGGTTGCCAGCATCGCGAACTGGGTGCCGAGCGACATTTCGATCTTGTAGGTCTGCGCGATGAAGATACTGGCGAAGGTGCAGTACATCATCGTGCCGTCGAGGTTGAACGAATAGCCGAGCGGCAGCACGAAGCTCGATATCCGCGAGGAAGCGCCGAAGCGGTTGAGGCCTTCCAGCGTCTTCGGATAGGCGGCCTCCGAGCTCGCGGTCGAAAAGGCGATCATCAGCGGCTCGCGGATCAGCCGTAACAGATGGCTGTATCTAGGCCCGATGACGATGAAGCCGACGATGACGAGGATGCCCCACAGGAGCAGGAGCGAGAAGTAGAACCCGCCCATGAACACGATGAGCTTCCACAATACGGCGAGGCCGTTCTTGGAGACGGTGGCCATGATCGCCGCCCACACCGCGATCGGTGCGAACAGCATGACATAGCCGGTCACCTTGAGCATGATGTGGCCGAGATCATCGATCACTGAGAGAATCTGCTTGGAACGCTCGGGCATGGCGCCGAGCGCAACCGAGAAGAACACGGCGAACACCACGATCTGAAGGATCTCGTTCTGCGCCATCGCATCCGCAATCGAGGTCGGGATCAGGTGGGTCAGAAACTTTCTCGATCGAGAACGCCGACACCGGCAATCCGGTCGACTGCGCCTTGTCCGGCAGGGTGCCGGGGAAATTGGCGCCCGGCTGCAACAGGTTCACCATCACGAGGCCAAGCAGCAACGACACGAAAGAAGCGCTGACGAACCATCCCATGGTCTTGGCGAAGATACGCCCCAGTTTGGCGCCAGAGCCCATATGGGCGATGCCTCCGACCAGGGTCGCGAACACCAGCGGCGCGATGATCATCTTGATCAGACGCAGGAACAGCATGGCAATCAGGTTGACGCTTGAAGCGATATCGGCACGCGAGTCCGGCAGATAGTTGAAGACCAGCGCACCCATCACGATGCCAAGCACCATCGCGATCAGAATATATTGCGTGAACCTGTTGGACATGTCTTACCCCCGTAAGTTCCTAGCGACTTAGAGTGTGGCAGATTTCGGGGCCGACGCAACACGCATCCATGACCACGATGTTACCGTTGTAGAACGCGGGCGATGCGATTAGCCTCTTATGCAACGCACAATCGGCAGCGGTGGCATTCGCTACCCACCTGGCCGCAAACTCGGACAGCGAATGTCGATCAAACTCCACTAGAACCTGTTGGTCCACGACTGCAAGATGCGAGAAGATACTAGTTGCGCATTTCTTGCGCGGCCACTGCATCAAGAACAGCCACGGGAGAGAAAGCCATGAACGCCACCGTCAATCGCCAGATCCTGCTGGTGGAGAAGCCGACCGGAAAACTCGGCAGCGAGCACTTCAAGATGAGGCAGGGAACCATCCCGGAGGCGCGCGATGGCGAAGCCTTGCTGCGGGTGCGATACATCTCGCTCGACGCCGCCAACCGGGCCTGGATGCACGGGGCTACCTATCGCGCGGCGGTCGAAGCCAACACGGTGATGGCGGGTGGTGGTATTGCGGAAGTCATTTCATCGAAGGCTCCGGAGCTTGCCGCCGGCGACATCGTGTTCGGCGATACCGGCTGGCAGGACTATGCGGCCGTGCCGGCGAAGCATCTCACCAAAATGCCGAAGATCGAGCCGATGACCTACCTGCTCAGCGTCTACGGCATCGCGGGCCTCACCGCCTATTTCGGACTGCTCGACGTCGGCAAGCCCAAGGTCGGCGAGACCGTGGTAGTTTCGGCGGCCGCGGGCTCGGTCGGTTCAATCGTCGGCCAGATCGCCAGGATCAAAGGCTGTCGTGTCATCGGCATTGCCGGCGGCAAGGACAAGTGTCACTGGCTCACCTCCGAACTCGGCTTCGATGCCGCGGTCGACTACAAGGACGGCGCGGTGTTCAAGGCGCTGAGAGCCGCGGCGCCCGACGGCATCGATGTCTATTTCGACAATGTCGGCGGCGACATTCTCGAGGCGTCCCTCGCACAGATGAACAACCGCGGCCGCATCGCGTGCTGCGGCGCCATCTCGCAATATGATGGTATACCGAACGCCACTGGACCACGCGGCGTACCCGGCCTGATCGTCGTCAAGCGCCTCACCATGCAGGGCTTCATCGTGACCGACTACATGGAGCGCCGCAACGAGGCGCTGCGCGACCTGCAATCGTGGGTCGCCTCGGGCACGCTCAAGGTACAGGAGGACGTGATCGATGGCCTCGAGAACACGCCGAAGGCTTTGATCGGGTTGCTCGCCGGCGACAACCGCGGCAAGCGGATGATCAAGGTCTGAGACGCCGACCGGCTGCCGCAATTCATTCGTCAGGCAATTGATTTGTGGCGGCGAAAAACGACAATGAACCGCCGCCAATATTTCACGACCAACGTATATATAATTTGACTTCGGTTAAAACGACAGCTCGCGTCGAGAACGACAAGGATGGATGCCCATGACCGGCACGTTGAGCCGCGCGGCGGCACTTTGGATATCTATGAGTCGCTATTGCCACGCCCGCTTATTCGCAAGCACCGACCGATGCCCAGCGAAGCGCGATCCGAGCCCAATGCCGCTCGGACTACGAAGCTCATTGCGCGAGCATTCCGCCGGGCGGAATGGCCTCGTTGCAATGTTTGCAGAAAAATATGTCGAGCCTCTCCTCGGGCTGTCAAAGCGCCGTGCGCGCCGTCGGAACTCCGTCGGAATCCAAGGCCGCGCCGCCGGCAGCCCCCGCAAAGACAGAGTCCGAGCCGGCCGTTGCGCCCAAGGAAGAGTCTGCCGCGCCTCCCGCCCGCCCGGCCGCCGAGGGCGCGGCTCCGGCGCCTCCCAAGGCAGCCACCGCGATAACCAGCAAGCCCAGCAATGCGAACATTGCCGCGATCCGCAGCGCGTGCCGGGGCGACTATCCGAGGGTTTGCGCCGGCGTGCCCACCGGCGGTGCCCCGGCACTACAGTGCCTGGAAAAGAACAAGTCGAGAGTTTCGGCAGCTTGCCAGAAGGCCGTTACTGCCGTGAACGGCAGTGCCGCGCCGCCGACGGCCGGCGCCGCGGAAGCCAGCCCCGCCGGCGTGCCCCCTGCGGCTGCACTCGTGCTTCGTCCGATGCGACCGCGCGAAGAACTGTTCGTGTTGCGGTCGGCGTGCGGTGCCGACGTCCGCGCGCTTTGCGGCGGCGTCGCCCCCGGCGGCGGTCGGCTTATCCAGTGCCTGGCGGCGCGGTCCGCCTCGCTCTCCCCGGATTGCCGTGGCGTATTGTCTGAATTCGCTACGCAATAAATTGCCAGCGCGTCACAACCTTGTCTGACTACCTAGTCTTGACACGGCTTCCTACGCGGATTTTTCGCTGGCGTGGCCGCCGGTCACGGACTATTCTCCAATTCGGCAGTACACTGTCGATCTAGGGAGGAAGGCGTGCGTATCGCCGTCATTGGCGGAGGCCCCGGCGGCCTCTATTTCAGCTATCTCTGGAAAAAGCGTCACCCGGACGCGCGCATCGATCTGTTCGAGCAAAACCCCGCGGGCGCGACCTGGGGTTTCGGGGTGGTGTTCTCCGAACAGGCGCTTGAATTCCTGCGCGCCGACGACCCCGACACCGTGGACGCGATCGCGCCGAAAATGGAGAGCTGGAAGAACATCACGCTCAACCTGCGCGGCGAAGATGTCGAGATCGACGGCGTCGGCTTTTCCTCGATTGGCCGGCTCGATCTTCTCAAGATGTTGCAGGCGCGCGCTGCGTCCGTCGGTGTCGCCTTGCATTTTGACACGCAGGCCTCGCTCGACCGGTTGTCGGGTTACGACCTGATCGTCGCCGCCGATGGCCTGAATTCAATGGTGCGCCGGACCTTCGAAGGCGACTTCGGCACTTCGTTGTCGTATTCCGCCAACAAATTCGCCTGGTATGGCACCACCAAACGCTTCGAGACGCTATCGCAGACTTTTGTGGCGACCGATCGCGGCAGCTTCAACGCCCATCACTATCGTTATGCTTCCGGCATGAGCACCTTCCTGGTCGAATGCGATCTGCCGACCTGGCAGGCCTACGGCTTTGCCGACAAGACGGTCGACGAATCCAGGGCAATCTGCGAGCGGGTATTCGCCGCGACGCTCGACGGCCATGGGTTGATCTCGAACAAATCGGTATGGCGCAATTTTCCCTGGGTCTGGAACGAACGCTGGTTCTTCAAGAATTTGGTGCTGATCGGCGACGCGCTGCACTCGGCGCATTTCTCGATCGGGTCCGGCACGCGGCTCGCCATCGAGGACGCGATCGCGCTCACCAAGGCGCTAGAGGCAGAGCCCAATATTGGCGATGCGCTCGCCCGTTACCAGAGCGAGCGGCAGCCGATCGTGAAAAAGCTGGTGACGGCCGCGCGCACCAGCGCCGACTGGTATGCCGACTTCCCGGAGCATATGAAGCTCGACCTGACGGATTTCGCCTATAGCTACATCACCCGTTCGGGACGGATCGACCATGCGCGGTTGCGTGCGATGTCGCCCTCCTTCATGGCCCGCTACGAGGCGTCGCAGCCAAGCTCGGTTGGCGGAGGCAGACCATGAGTTCGCCCGCTCCGCTTGAGATCGCCGATCAGGTTCCGGTCGACAGCGCCGGCGCGCGCGAGATCGGCTTCTCGATTCCGGGCATTTACAATGCGAGCTGCATTCTCTTCGATAACATCGACAAAGGACACGGCGATCGCCTGGCGCTGACCGGTCCTCTTGGCGCCGTGAGCTATGCCGAACTCTGCGCTGAGGCCTCGCGCTGGGGCCATGGCCTGATCTCGCTGGGACTCAAGCGCGGCGATCGCGTCCTGATGTTTCTCGACGATACGCCGGCCTATCCTGCGGCGTTTTTCGGCGCGGTGCGCGCCGGCTTTGTGCCGCTGTTGATCAATACGCTGACGCCGCCGGATCTCCTGCAATTTTATCTGTCGGATTCCGCTGCCACCGTTGCGGTCGCCGATTCCGAGTTTTGTGCGCGTTTCGACGAGGTCGCCTGCAAGGACACGGCTTTGCACACGCTGATCATGGTCAATGGTGAGGCTGGACGCCACGCCGTTGCGAAGCACGGTCATCGCCAAAGATCCTGGCTCCCGGGCTTTTCTTCGCCAACCTCGCCGCGGCCGGCACGCATCGCAACGAAATGGCGTTCTGGATGTATTCGTCGGGCTCGACGGGCCGGCCCAAGGGCATCGTCCATTTGCAGCACGACATGGCCTACAGCGATCAGGCATTCGCGCAGAACCTTCTCAAGCTCGTGCCCGGCGACATCTGCTTTTCCGTGCCGAAAATGTTCTTCGCCTACGGCTTCGGCAATTCCATCACCTTTCCGTTCTCGGTAGGCGCGGCGACGCTGCTGCTGCCGGGTCAGCCCAAACCGCAGGCGATTTTCGACGCGATCAGACAGTATCGCCCGACCGTCTTCTTCGGCCTGCCGACGCTCTATACGTCCCTGACAAAAGCCGAAGGCGCCGACAAGGCTGATTTCGCCTCGCTGCGAATGGCGGTATCGGCCGCCGAGGTGCTGTCATCAGACGTCTTCAACGGCTGGAAGGCCCTCACCGGCCTGGAGATCATGGAAGGTCTCGGCTCAACCGAAGCGCTGCACATCTATCTCTCCAACCGGCAGGAGAAGAAAAAGCTCGGCGCTGCGGGCCTTCGCGTCCCCGGTTACGAGATCGCGCTGAAGAACAGCGACGGGCGTGACGTCGATGACGATGAGGAAGGCATTTTGTGGGTACGCGGCGATTCCAATACGCCGCTGTATTGGAACCGGCCCGACAAATCCGCCGAGACCATTCGCGAGGGCGGCTGGATCTACACCGGTGATCGCTTCGTGCGCGATCGGCAAGGATTTTATTTCTTCCGCGGCCGCGCCGACGACCTGATCAAGATTTCCGGCCAATGGGTTTATCCGCTCGAAGTCGAATTGTGTCTCGCTGAACATCCTGACGTGCGCGAATGCGCGGTGTTCGCCGTCGAGCTACCGGACCGGCGGATGACACTCAAGGCCGTCGTTGTCATGAACAAGGCCGCGGCCGACGAGGATGAGACGACAAAACGGCTACAGGATTTCGTCAAGGCAAAACTCTTGCCTTACAAATATCCGCGCGAAATCAGGTTTGTCGGCGAATTGCCCAAGACCGGCACCGGCAAGATCGACCGCCAGGCCTTGATGCGGATGTAGTTACCCCTTCAACCCCGTGCCGCCGTAGAGCCAGGCGAGATCGCCGTACCATTCCTCTTGCGACTTCGCGCTCATGATGGCGTTGCGCAATCGCGCGTGTTCGCCTGAGGGGTGATAGATGTGTTCGCCGATGGCGCGGGAGAGCATCTGCACGCGCGCGGTGCGCGGAAAACGCAAGCTTCGGTATTTTTCCAACGCACCAGCGTGGTCGCTCGCGTGACTGCCGAGCATATGCGACAGGCACACCGCGTCTTCCATCGCCTGGCAGGCGCCTTGCGCGAAATATTGCAGCATCGGGTGGGCGGCATCGCCGAGCAGGACGACGCGGCCGTCGATCCAGCGTTCGGTCGGGTCGCGGTCGCACAGCACCCAGAGCTTCCAGTTGGTGCCGTGGCGGATGATGTCGAGCGCGCGCTCGTGGATATGCGCAAAGCCCCGCATCACTTCTGCTTCGGGCACCGGTTTGCCGGCGACTGGCTCGGGCGCATCGTTGTGACAGGTGACGACGAGATTGAATACCTTCCAGCCTGAGAGCGGATAATGCACGAGGTGACATTTCGTCCCGGCCCAGAGCGTCGCCGCGTTCCAGCGCAGATCTTCCGGCATCTGTTCGGTCGGGATCACCGAGCGGTAAGTGGTATGGCCGGAGACGCGTGGCTTACCGTCGCCGGCCACCTGTTTGCGAACGTTCGACCACAGCCCGTCCGCGCCGATCAAGAGCGAACCGGTGACGCGATCGCCCGACGCAAGGCGCGCGGTGACCGACGAGCCGTCCTGATCGTAGCCCACCACCTCGGAGCTGACGCGCAGATCGATCAGGTCGCTGTCACGGCACGCTTTAAGGAAAACGCCGTGCAGATCGCCGCGATGCACCACCGCATAGGGATTGCCGAAACGCCCGCGGAAGGCCTCGCCGAGATCGACATGGCAAATTTCCTTCGCCGTCATCGCGTCCATCAGGCGCAGGTGATCGACATAGACCGCCATGTTACGCGCGGCTTCGCCGACGCCGAGATAGTCGAAGGCATGAAAGGCGTTCGGCCCAAGCTGAATGCCGGCGCCGATCTCGCCCAGGGCAGAAGCCTTCTCGAGCAGGATCGAGCGGATGCCCTTTTGCGCGAGGCCTAGCGCCACGGCGAGGCCGCCAATGCCGCCCCCCGCGATCAGGACCGGTTGTGTGCTCGCGCCCGCCATCAGCTCGCTTTCCCTAAATGCTCCAGCGCATCCTCCGCGCGGAGCGGCACGCGCGAGGCCTCGTTGTTGAGATCGACGAGCTGTTCGAGCAGCGCGAGCAGCGTCTTGCGGTCGGCGGGCTTCAGTGGCTGCAAAATCCGCGCCTGGACGCGATCGACCGACGGCATGATGTCGCGCAACAGGTTGGCGCCAGCCTTGGTCAGATATAACAGCTTGACCCGCTTGTCCTCTGGCGCAGGCTTGCGTTCGATGTAGCTCTTTGCCTCCAGCCGCTCGATCACGCTGCCGAGCGTCGAACGATCGAACGCGATCACCGCGGAAAGCCGCGTGGCGTCGATGCCGGGATGGGTGCGGATCGCGATCAACGCGGCGTATTGCACCGGCGTCAGATCGAAGGCCTTGCACTCCTCGATGAAGATTGCGACCGCGATCTGCTGCATCCGGCGAAACAGATAGCCGGGCGCGGTGTAGACCGCGTCCATCGTCACGTTGTCGGGCTTATTCGGCATCGGGCTGCCGTTCCGGTGCGGCGTCGGCAAACGCCTTGAGGGCTTTCGCAGCCGCTTCCGCCTTGAGCAGACGGGGGAAAGCGGCGACATCGACGCCGAAGCGGCGCGCATTGGCGAGTTGCGGCACCAGACAAAGATCGGCGATGGTCGGCGTGTCGCCAAAACAAAATGGCCCGGCCTCAGCTGCGATCAGCTTCTCGCAGGCGGCAAGACCTTCGCGGTTGGCCCACGCCGCCCACTCCGTCACCTTCTCCTCGGGAAGGCCAAGCTCGCGCAACCGCGCAAGGATTTTCAGGTTCTGGATCGGGTGGGTGTCGCAGGCGATCACTTGCGCGAAAGCGCGCACGCGCGCTCGGCGCAACGGCTCCTTCGGCAGCAGCGGCGGCTCGGGGTGGGTTTCATCGAGCCATTCGATGATCGCCAGCGACTGGGTGAGATTTGCGCCATCGCCCTGCACGGTCGGAACAAAGCCTTGCGGGTTGATCGCGAGATAGTCCGCCGCGCGCTGCTCGCCCTTGCGCAAATGATGGCTCAGGTGTTCGGCACTTAACCCCTTCAGGTTCAATGCAATTCTGACCCGATAGGACGCGCTGCTGCGGAAATAGCCATGCAGCTTCATCGTCGACCTCCCCGTTTATTATCTCGACCGGCCTTTTCAGGCTGTCATTGACGCTAGCCATATTGGCAGTATACTGTCAATTAGGAAACGGTAGACAATAAGAGTGACACCAGCAACGGGAGGTTTTGGCCATGGAAGCCGTAGCGAAGACGCCAGAACGCGAGGCGTTTTACAAGAAGATCGACGGCGAAAATCTGTCCGCGCTGTGGAACGTGCTCGGCGACCTGATCACGCCGGAACCGAAAAGCGCCTGCCGGCCGCATCTTTGGAAATTCGATGCGATCCGCACCTATATGACCGAGGCCGGCAAGCTCATCACCGCCAAGGAAGCCGAGCGGCGTGTGCTGGTTTTGGAAAATCCGGGCTTGCGCGGCCAGTCGAAGGTCACGACCTCGCTGTTTGCCGGTGTGCAGATGGTGGTCCCTGGCGATGTTGCGCCGGCGCATCGCCACAGCCAGTCGGCGTTGCGTTTCATCCTCGAAGGTGAAGGCGCTTTCACCTCGGTCGATGGCGAGCGCACCACAATGTCGCCGGGCGATTTCGTCATCACGCCGGCCATGACCTGGCACGACCACTCCAACGAAACCTCCGAGCCGGTGTTCTGGCTCGACGGGCTCGATATTCCGATGGTGCAGTTCTTCGACGCGTCCTTTGCCGAAGGCCTGAAGGAAGACCAGCAGAAGATCACGCGCCCCGCCGGCGACAGTTTTGCGCGCTACGGCCGCAACCTGCTGCCGATCGACGAGAAGCGCTCGTCCAAGACCTCGCCGATCTTCAACTACCCCTATTCTTATACGCGCGAGGCGTTGGAGACCGCCAAGCAGCGCGGCGAATGGGACGCCTGCCACGGCTTGAAGCTGAAGTTCTCCAATCCCGAAACCGGCGATTTCGCGATGCCGACGATCGGCACCTTCATTCAACTGCTGCCGAAGGGTTTCAAGACCGCGCGCTATCGCGCGACCGATGCGACGGTGTTTGCGGCGATCGAAGGCAAGGGACGCACGCGGGTTGGCGATCAGACTTTCGAATGGGGACCGCGCGACCTGTTCGTGGTGCCGAGCTGGCAGTGGGTCACGCACGAGGCGGATGCGGACTCGGTTCTGTTCTCGTTCTCGGATCGGCCGGTGCAGCAGAAGCTCGACCTGTTCCGCGAGGACAGAGGGAACGCGTAAGGGCCGCGCTAATCTTGGGCATCGTATTCGCGACCGCGGGACTCCTCTCCACCTCTCCCCTTGTAGGGAGAGGGTGCTCACCGCCTTTGCTGCTAAAGCTCGGCTTCAAGTCAACTCCTCTCACCGCCAGTGCAGCAACCGCGCCTCGAGCCGGTTGATCAACCATCCCACCGCCAACCCGAACAGCGACAGGATGACGACGCCGGCGAGCAATTGATCGGTCTGCATCAGGTTGCCGGCCTGCAGCACGAAAGCGCCGATGCCGTATTCGGCGCCGATCATTTCCGCACTCACGACCAACAGCAGCGCGATGGATGCGGTGATTCGAAAACCCGCCAGGATCGACGGCAACGCGCCGGGCCAGATCACGCGGCAGACGATGGAAAAAAACGGCACATTGAAGCTCTGCGCCATGCGGATCAGGTTGCGCGGCACCGCATCGACGCCGCTATAGACCGAGATGGCCGTCGAGAAGAACACGCCGAGTGCAATGGTCGCGATTTTCGGCTCCTCGCCAATGCCAAGCCACAGGATCAAAAGCGGCAGCAGCGCGATCTTCGGAATCGGAAACAGCGCCGAGATGAAGGTGATGCCGACGCCGCGCGCCAGCGTCGAAAGCCCGATCGCAAAGCCGACGACGATTCCGGCGACTGTGCCGAGTAGCCAGCCCGCGCCGATACGCATCACTGAATACGCCAGGTGCTGCCATAGCGCGCCCGAGAGCGCGAGCTGGATCATCGCGCGCAGGACCGAAAGCGGCGTCGGCAGGAATATCGGGTTGACCAGCGAAAGGCCGCCGGCCAGTTGCCAGAGCCCGATCACGAGCGCGAGCGCGACCAGGCCCGCATATCGCGAGGTCTGCGGAGAAAAGCCTGCGCCGCGAAACGCAACCTTGCGCACATCGGCCTGGCCGAGTTGTACTGTTTCTTCCTCGGCGCGATCAGCCATGCTGGACCTCGCGTTCGGCGTCGATCGCCTCGGTCCGGATCAGCGCCCACAGATCGCCTTGCAGCGCCAGCAGCTTTTCCCGCGCCTGAAGTTCGCCGCGCTCAGTGCGCGTCAGCGGAATCGTAACGACCTCGCGAACCCGGCCCGGCCGCCGCGACAACACGACGATGCGATCGGCAAGCCGCACCGCTTCTTCCAGATTATGCGTCACGTAGACGGCGCCCATCGCACCGTCGGCGAGGAGACGGACGAAATCCTCCATCAGCAACTCGCGGGTTTGCGAATCCAGCGCCGACAACGGCTCATCCATCAGCAGGATCGTGGGCTTGACGGCGAGCGCCCGTGCAATGCCGACGCGCTGGCGCATGCCGCCGGAAAGCTGTTTGGGATAGGCGACGCGGAAATCCGACAGGTTGGTGCGGCGAAGCGCATCGTCGACCACGGCCCGCCGCTCGGCGGCATCCGCCATGGCATGCCGCAACGGAAATTCGACGTTTTCCGCCACCGTGCACCAGGGCAGCAGCGCAAAATCCTGGAATACGAAGGTCAGCGGATTGAGGCTGCCGGCCGGGGGCGCCCCGCGCAATTCCGCAGCGCCGGCGGAGGGCTGCAGCAACCCGCCGAGAATCGACAACAGCGTGCTCTTGCCGCAGCCGGAGGGACCGACGACCGCGACCACCTCGCCGGCGCTGACGGTGAACGACACATCATCGAGCACGTCAAGTGTGCCGAAGCGGTGGGAAATATGGTCGGCGATCAGGTCCATTAAATTCTCGTGCTGCGTCATTGCGGGACTGGTCCAAAGGACCAGACCCGGAATCTATACCCCGGGTTCGATGCTTCGCATCGCCCCGGAAGACGCTTGGAGAGGAAAGATCAATCCGGCTGCACAAAATCCTTGGCGAGGATTGCGTCAACCGTAACGCCCTTGTCGACAAAACCCTGCGCCTGCAGCCACTCGATCTGGTTGGCGACGTTCTTCACGTCGAGCTTGCCGTCGGGATCGATATAGGCGCAGTTGCCGACCACCTGTTCGAGCGGGAGATTGGTGTATTTCGCGATGATCTCGAGCAGCGGCCGTGTCTTGTCGTTGATCGGGGCCCTGCCGGCGGCCACGGCCGCCAGAATCACGTCGTGATATTCGCGGTCGGCACGCTCCAACGCCGCGAGCAGTTTTTCGACCTCCGGCTTTTTCGCGAGCGTCTTCGGCGAAGCAAACACCGCGCCCAACTGCCACGGCGTCTCGTCACCGACCCAACCGAGCAGTTTGGTGCCACCATCGTCCATCAGCTTGCGCGCGGCCGAGGCCGGCAACAGCGCGGCATCCACCGTCTCGCCCTTGAGCGCGGCGGCCACGTTCGACAGCGATTGCAGCGGCAGCACTTTGACGTCCGCGAGCTTGAAACCGTATTTGTCGGCGAGCAGACCGATCGAATAGTGAAAGCTGGAGCCGACCTGGGTGACCGCGATGCGCTTGCCCGCGAGGTCTTTTGGCGTCTTGAGGCCTGCCGCATAGGCGTTATTGCTGGCGAAATAGCCGATCAGCGGATAGCCGGCTTTTTCGCGGCTCATGCCGCCGATCACCTTCAAAGTGCCTTTGCCGGCAAGATTGTATAGCCCGGCGGTAAAGGCGGTGACGCCGAAATCGATATCGCCCGACGTCGTGGCCACCGCAATCGGCTGTGCCGCATCGAAGAATTTCAGTTCGACATCAAGGCCGGCGTCGCGGAAATAGCCTTTGTCTTGCGCGATGAAGACCGGCGCCGACGACGACAGCCGCAACACGCCGACTCGCGCTTTGAGGGCATCGTCTGCTTGCGCGGTTTGCCCCGCTGCCAGCACCAGTAGGCCTGAGAACAAGAGTCGCTTGAATTTGGAGCGCGCGGTAGATGGCATCATCAAGTTTCTTTCGTTACGTATTGCACGACGTCGCGGCAATGGAGGTGAGCCCCCTCTCCCCTTACGGGAGAGGGTTGCGGTGAGGGGTCAAGTCCATCGGTAGAACACCCCTCACCCGGATTGCATCCAACGATGCAATCCGACCTCTCCCGCAAGGGGAGAGGTGGCACCTTGCTGTTGGCGCGCCCTTTGCTTAATCATTTAAAGTCCTTCGGGCACGACCTGGTCCCGCCCGATAAATGCGCCGTGATGTCTCAGCCGCGACTGTAACGTGCCGACGTCGATATGCCGCGGCGAAGCGTTGCCGTCGAGCGCTAGTGCGGCGGCAGTTCCGGCCGCTTCCCCCATCGCAAAACAGGCGCCGGAGACGCGCGCCGCCGATTGCCCGTCATGGGTCATCGACGCGCAACGCCCGGCAACGAGCAGATTGTCGATGCCTTCGGGCACCAGCATGCGGTACGGCAGTTCATTGAAGCCGCGAGACTGTGGAATCGGCGGGAACGTGAAAATCACGTCGCCCGCGACATGGGATTCGATCGGCCAGCCATTGACGCCGATCGAATCGTCGAACGACCCGCAACCGAGCACGTCCTCGCCTGACAACATATGGCCGCCGATCACGCGCCGTGTTTCGCGAATGCCAAGCTGCGGCGGCAAATCGACGATATAGGAATTCTCAAAGCCGGGCACCGTGCGCAGAAAATTGAAGGCCTCGACCACCTGCCGGCGGCCCTCGATTTCGCCACGCGTAAGGTCATCCGCTTCAAGCCCGTTGATGGCGGCGCCGTCCGGTCGCGCCAGTTGCGTAAAATTCACCCGCCACTCGATTTGCGATCGTTGCGGCCGCACGATCGCCGCCTTGCGCGGAAAACGATGTTCGCCCGCGGCCTCGGCCTTTTCCATCAGCGCGGGGATGGTACGCCACGCCTCTCCCGCCTTCACAGGGTCGATGTTGTTCAGGCGGAACATCATCGAGGGGTAGAGCATCGAACCGTTGTTGTCGCCGACCTCATAACGCGCACCCGCCCAGGCGGCGAGGTCGCCATCGCCGGAGCAGTCGATGAAGATATCGGCGGTGACCGCCTGCCGGCCCGCTTTGGTCTCCACCATCAGCGCGTGGATGCGGCGCGCATCGTGCATGACCACGCCGGCGCCGAGCGCGTGAAACAACAGATCGACCTTGTGGGCAGCGAGGAGATCGTCGGCCGCGATCTTGTAGGCCGCGGTGTCGTAGGCCTGCGCCAGGATCTTGCCGAGCACCAGATGCGGGGTGTTAAGCCCGTCGAGACGATCGATCCGCGCCAACAACTCAGAGGCGATGCCCTGCACCACCCGGTGCATCTCACCATGCACATTGGCGTGCAGCCCGCAGAAATTCGTGACGCCTGCCGCCGTCCCCATACCACCGAGAAAGCCGTAGCGTTCGACCAGCAGGGTTTTGCGCCCCGCGCGCGCTGCAGCTGCGGCGGCCGCGATTCCCGCTGGCCCACCGCCGAGTACGGCGACTTCATAGGCGCCGTACAGCGGAATTTTCCGCGCGGGTTCGTCAATGGTTTCGGCGGGCAAGTCGGCGCTTCCTGATGGCGGACGGGCGATCATGCCTCGGGTGGGGGATTTTCGCCATCGCGTCAAGGCCGGCGGATCATAGCCAAAATGCGCCAAAAGCCTGATCGCGCAATTGTGTCACGCATGCGGCTACATTAGCATCCGATCATGTACGTCACCGCCCAGGAGAGCCGCGCTCTGTCGCGCCTCTTCGGTCTGTTGGCCGAAGATCTCGCCGAGCGCGAAGTCCGCGAACGCATCGGGCATCATCTGCTCGAATTGCTGTCGGCCGATCAATTCGCGTCATTCGTCTGGGATACGCCTTCGCGCAGCTTCGGCAGCGGCGTCTGGCTGAACATGAGCCCGGACAATCTGGCCAGCTACGACGCCTATTACCAGTTCAATGACCCGATCACGCTCAAGCTGCAGGCGCGGCGGGAGCCGACGCTCGTAAGCCAGATCATGCCGCAGCGCGAATTGATGCGGACCGAATTCTTCAACGATTTTCTCGCCCGCGATGGCCTGCATTGGGGCGTCAACGTCTTCAGCTATGCGGGTGGGCGCAACATCGGCGATTTGCGGATCTGGCGCGGCCGTCACCGCGAGAATTTCGACCTGCGGACGCTCGAACTGTTACGCTTGGTTGAACCGGCGTTTACCGGGGCCCTGATGCGCGCCGGCGGCACGCCGCCCCGAACGATGCCTGAGGCGGCCGTTGCGCCGCGGCTGTCACAACGCGAACTCGAAGTGGCGATGATGATCTGCGAGGGATTGCCCGACAAGGTGATCGCCTACCGGCTCGGCGTCGAACCTTCGACGATCCGCACCTATCTCAAACGCATTTTCGACAAGCTCGGCGTCCATCGCCGCAGCGGGATCGCTGCGGCCTTCGCAAGACAGCGCTAACGCCCAAGATCCTTTTAAGGCCTGTTACAGCCTGGCCGGCGGCGGAATTCGTCCGAACAGCTTTTCCAGGGCCAGCCCGATCGCCAGCAGCCGGCGGTCGCCTCCCGACGGACCGTCCAGTTCGATGCCGACCGGCAGCTTGCTGGTAACACCGAGCGCGATCGGGAATTGAATCCCGGGGACGCCGGCATTGCTGCCCGGATCCGTGTTCTGGATATAGAGGACGAAATTGGGCACGCTACTGGCGTCGGG
Source organism: uncultured Alphaproteobacteria bacterium (assembly GCA_963775545.1). Taxonomy (GTDB): domain Bacteria; phylum Pseudomonadota; class Alphaproteobacteria; order Rhizobiales; family Xanthobacteraceae; genus Bradyrhizobium. The sequence continues at coordinate 9,336 of CAVZJE010000006.1, read as the reverse complement.
ATTGGCCGTCGTGGCCACCTTCGGCACGGTCGGAAATACGATCGCATCGAGATGGTTGTTCGCAAACGTCTCGCGATAGAGCTGCTGCAGCGCCGGACGCGCGGTCTTGATTGCGGCATCGTAGGCGGGCTTGGCATCGACAACGCTGTTGTTCGGACCCGGCAGTTTGCGGGGAATCACCAGGCCATCATAGGTGCCCTTGACGTCGGGACTGGAGATGCCCTTTGCCAAATCCTCGATCGAGATTTTCGGACCGCGCTTGAGATAGGCGACCATGTCGTCATAGGCCTCATAGAGCGCGACGGGAAAGCCGACCTGCCCATTCAATTCCGCAAGCTTCGGCATGTCGACGTCCACCACCGTGACGCCGGCCGCTTTCAACTTGTCGACCGCCGCGGTGAACGCTGCTTTGGTGTCGTCATCGACGTTGGCCATGGTCGCGGCGACCGTGCCGAGCCGAACGCCTTTCAGGCTGGCCGCCTCGATTTTCGAGCCGCCCGCAATAATGCGATCGAGCAAGGCAACGTCCGTCATCGTGCCCGCCATCGGTCCGGCCGTATCGCGGGTGTGGGAGATCGGGGCAATGCCGATTTGCGGGTATCGGCCGACGGTCGGGCGCAACGAAATGCAGCCATTGAACGCGCAGGGAATGCGGACCGAGCCGCCGGTATCCGTGCCGACCGCCGCCGGGATGATGCGCGCGGCAATTGCGGCGGCATTTCCCGATGAAGACCCGCCTGCGATCTTTGTCGTGTCATAGGCGTTGCGAACGCCGAATTCGGCGCCGGTCTTGAACGCAGTGTTGTAGCCGGAAATGCCGAAAGCGAGTTCGTGCATGTTGGTCTTGCCGACGATGATCGCGCCGGCATCGCGCAGCTTGGCCACCACAGGCGCATCGGCTGCGGGCACGTAGCCCCTCAGCGCCGGCGTCCCGGCCGTCGCGGGCAGCCCTGCGACTTCGATATTGTCCTTAATCGCGATCGGCACGCCCCCGAGCGGCTTGCACGACGCATGGCGGGCGTGCGCGGCATCGTAGGCGCGCGCTTGCCTGAGAGCGCCGGCCTCATCGATCGTGATGAATGCATTCAGTTCGGGACGGGCTTTCGCGCGGGCGATCACGGCCGAGACCAGCGCCTCGCTCTTGTATTTGCCGGCGCAGAGGTCGGCCGCCGCCTGTGTCGCGGTGAGATGGTCGAGGTCAACAGCCGATTGCGCCCGTGCATGACCAGCGACGCCGACCGTAACCCCGGCACAAACAATCGTAGTGGCGAGCAAACGATTTGAGACAAGGCGCATGGATATCTCCCTCAGCCGGATGAGCATGGCGCTCCGCTAGGCTGACTATAGGGCCGGGCACAAGTTTCGCCTGTCCCCATTTTCGGGGACATGGCGGTGGTTAGCGGCTTTCAAGCGTGCTAGTTCACGACCCACCGCATTGAAGAGAAAGATGGATTTCGCAGCATGCATATCAGGATCCGGATTTCGCTGGCGATGAAGGCCTTAAGCGCATGCGCCTTGCTCGCGCTGGTGTTCGGTACGGCTCCCGCTTCGGCGGTCGAGCAATGCCGGTTCATCCAGGCCAAGGCGGAACGCGAAGCGTGCTATCAGCGGCAGGAAGCCGAACTCGCCGCCAAGCGCAAGCCCGAGCCGCGCCGTGACACGACCATGGAAGCGGTGCAGCAGATGAAGCACGAGGACGAGGCGCTGGACCGGCAGATTCACGGCATTTGCCGGGGGTGTTGAGTTAGACCGCGCCGGCCCAATTCACAAACGCATCGAGGATTTCGCCCAGCGCCTCGCGGTCGTTGCGACCCGAGCGCGCCAACACGTGGAACGAATGATCGGCGCCGTCGACGAGATGCAACATCGCGCGCGGACCGAGGCGTTGCACGACAGGCTCAATCAACGCCACTTCGGCGAGCGTGTCGCGGCTTCCCTGTAAAAACAACATGGGAATATTCACCTTGGCGAGATGGTCGGCGCGATCGGTCGAAGGCTTGCCGGCCGGATGCAGCGGGAAGCCGACAAAGGCAAGACCGCGCACCCCCGGCAATGGTGCGGCCGCCTGGGCCTGCGATGTCATGCGGCCACCGAACGACTTTCCGCCCGCGATCAAACTGAGGTCCGGGAAAATCTGCGCGGCCTTGGCCGCCGCGGCGCGTACCGTGGCTTGCGCGACAGCCGGCGGATCGGGCCGCTTGCTGCCTTTCTCGACATAGGGAAACTGATAACGCAGGCTCGCAATGCTGCGTTCGCCAAGCCCGTTCGCAAACGCTTCCATGAAGGAGTGCTTCATTCCGGCGCCTGCGCCATGGGCAAACACAAAGCACGCGCGTGGCGCATCGGGACGAACGAGAAGCGCCGAGACGGCGCCTGCTTTTCCAGCTTCGATCGTGAGTTGCTGCGGGCTGCTCATCTTCGAATTCCGGTGGCAGCCGTGGCGGAAATGTTGCCGCTATCGTTCATGGGGCGGATGGCACCCGACGGTCCAGAACCCGATGTCGTTGGAAAAAATGGCGATCCCGGCATGACTCGAACATGCGACCTACGGTTTAGGAAACCGTCGCTCTATCCGGCTGAGCTACGGGACCGGAGCCTTCGCTTGTGGCAAGCGGCGTCTCGGCTTCCATTTATCAGAGCCGGCAATGGATCGCTAGCCTCAGGAATAGAGTTTGCGGGTCGTCGCGCTCTTTTCCGATGCATCTGGTCCACGGTCCGAATACGCCGTCCAGCGTCGGGTTGCTGACGCCGAACCAGTGTTTTTCGCTGATGAAGTGATGACGCAAATGGTACTGCTTGATCCAGCGGCCGAGCCGGGTTCGCGGCTGGTAGGGAATGTGGGCGACATAATGCACCCATTCATAGTGCAGGATCGCCAGCATCATTCCGAACAGCGCGGACGCTGAGGCCGCCGCGCCGAACACCAGCGCAACCAGTCCGGCGGCAACCGCGAGATTGGGCACCAAAAACCAGATCGGCAGGAATAACAGATCGAGCCGGCTGGGCTCGACATGGTGGTCGTAGTGAAGCCGGTGTTGCAGCTTGCGCATCCATGGCCACGACAGCGGCGGCGCATGAAAAGCAAAGCGGTGCATGCCGTATTCGCTCAGATAAAACAGTAACGCACCGAGCAGGATCAAACCGAAACTCGGCTCGATCCAGCCAAAGCAAAACGCAAGCGCTTCCACAGCCGCGCCTGCGACCAGCGCGGCCACACTGCCGTGACGAAGGAATATGAGAAACATCTTTAGGCTGTCCTTCGGCTATCAAGCGAAGCGCTGCGTATGGCTACGCGCCCGATCATCCGTAACCGTGGGCGATGACCTGAAAATACAGGAGGAAGCGGTCGGCCGCCAGCGGCTCAATTCCTTTCCGGGTAAAGCGCGGCCTTCTGCGCTTCCAACTCGGTGACGAGGGCCACGATCCGGTCGATAGTGCCGGGCATCGCGACCGACGAACTGCATTAGCGCTTACACATCATCGTCAACGCGCCAATCCCGTGTGGCCGACACCGTATCTGACCGGTACGATCCGCGGGAGCATGAAGTCACGGATGGGAAGAGCGGCAAAGATGTCTGACGTATCGCTATTCGATTTCACCCGCCGGTCACTGCCAGCACTGGCCGTCGCGACGGCAAGCGTTGTTTGCGCCTCGATTCCTGCTTTGGCCCAATCGGCAACGTTGACCGGAAGTGCGGCGTTCGGCGACTGGCACACCGATCGGCCGGGTCTCGTGCGCCTGATCAGGCCGGGCGATTTGCCGAAGCCGGGAGCGACGGCTTCATCTGCCAGTGGTCCTCACGTGACGCCACGGCCACCTGCAGCCGTCCCCAAAGTCCCGGCCGGCTTCAAGGTTGAACTGCTCGCTGAAGGGTTGAACGGGCCGCGCCAAATGAGGACGGCGCCGAATGGCGATATTTTTGTCGCGGAAACCCGCAGCGGGCGAATTCGCGTGCTGCGGCTCTCGGAGGACGGTTCAAAGCCCGCCAAAAACGAGGTCTACGCGGGCGGGCTCAACCGGCCGTTCGGCATCGCATTTTTTCCGAGCGACCATCCGCAATGGGTTTACGTCGCCAATACCGACAGCGTCGTTCGCTTTCGCTACGAAAGCGGAGATCTGAAAGCCACCGGCAAGCCGGAGACCGTGGTCGCGGAGTTGCCGAGCGCGGGAGCACATTCGACCCGGGATATCGTGTTCACCAAAGACGGCAAGCGGATGCTGGTGTCGGTCGGCTCAGCGAGCAACGACGCGGAAGGAAGCCGCGGCAGCCCTTCCGACGATTCAAAACGCGCGCTCGGCGCAAGTTCAGGCTATGAGGCCCGCCGCGCCGACGTGCTCTCCTTCAATCCGGACGGAACCGACCCGAAAATCTTTGCCACCGGCATCCGCAATTGCGTGGGGCTTGCGATTCATCCGACCACCGGCGACGCCTATTGTTCGACCAACGAGCGCGACGGCTTCGGCGACAATCTCGTCCCCGACTATATCACCCGCGTCCGCGAGGGCGCATTCTATGGCTGGCCGTGGTTCTATATCGGCAACCACGAAGATCCGCATCATGCGGGCGAGCGGCCGGACCTGAAGGACAAGGTCACCGTTCCCGACGTCCTGATCCAGGCGCACTCGGCCTCTCTCGGCTTGACATTCTACGACGGCAACGCATTCCCGGCGGAATACCGCGGCGACGGTTTTGCCGCCGAGCATGGCTCATGGAACCGAGCCACGCGCACCGGCTACAAGGTGATCCGCATTCGCATGAAGGACGGCGTTCCCACCGGAGAATACGAAGACTTCATGACCGGCTTTGTCGCCAGCGATTCCGACGTGTGGGGACGCCCGGTCGGCGTGACCGTAGCGCGCGACGGCGCCCTGCTCGTCTCGGAGGACGGCAACGGCACGATCTGGCGCATCACGCATTAGGGCATGCACTCATAAAATCACAATGTCCGCCACCGAAAGCTGACATCGGATTGGATATAGCTCACGTCTGTTTTGTGCGAACAGGCGACATCGCTACCAATGTCGCCGCGGCACACTCGCGTGGCATCACTTCGGCACGACGCCCTCGACCCCGATGACGCGGAAGCTGGCGTACTTATTTCCAACCTCGGCCACATTGCGCCCCTCTTTTTCCTCGAATGCCTTGACCGTCTCTATGTCCGGGAATTGTAGGAGTACCACGCGATTGGGCGGCGGGGCTCCGACAAAGCCAATCGCCTTGTTCATTCCGCCGCCGATATACTTGCCCCCAAATTCTTTGATGTTCGCTTGCGCTTTAGGCACAAAGTCCTTCGTGTAGCCGTCCTGATCTTTGACATGTTACTCGCAATATTCCCTGCCATTGAACACAAAACACTTCGCCGGATTTTCCACAAAGGGAAACGCCCGGCGCACGACGAAATGCCGCCGGTGGTGATGAGGACGTGGCTGCGGCGGAGCGTACTGCACCGTCGGCACCGTGCAACGGTCGTTGATGTCCTTGTCGGCAACGGGCTTCCACGACACGCGGGCGCCGTCGGCCGTGCACGTCAGCATCAGGGATTTCTGGACGCAAACGAAAGCGCCTTCGCTATAGGCCTTGCTTTCGTACAGACAGACCGGGCTGGCGTTCGGCTTCGGTTCAGGCGCGGCCCACGCCGGGTCCAGGCAGCCCGCAACAGCAAGCACTCCCATCAAACGGCGCATCATCTCGGCTCCCTCCCTCGGCATGAAAAACCTGCACGTCACCATGGGCCTCACCAAACCCCAGGGCGACACCAACATCTGTGAGCTACCTCACATACGGAGCCCCAAAAGCGATTGAAGATGACGCGGCCATTTCAGATGAGGCCGCAGGGCGGAGGCGAAGACAATGGCGTGGTTCGGAAAATGCTTGCGATCGCGGCCGTGGACGCCGGCCGAACGGTGCGCTTCGGAGATACAGCCGCGACCAGCCGGATTTGCCGCGGGGCATCAAGCCCCGAGCTTGCCGGCTAACGCCCTGATTGATATGAAAAAGCGGAAGCGAGCATTGGGGGCCTGGGGTGCGGTCCGCATTTCTGTTTTTATTTGGAGTTTTGCTTCTGCTTTCGACCGGTCCCGCGCTCGCGGAGAAGCGCGTCGCGCTTGTCGTTGGCATCTCCAAGTATCAGCATGCGCCGCGGCTGACCAATCCGGCGCGCGACGCCGACGCGGTTGCTGCCCTGCTCAAGCAAGCCGGATTCGATGTCGTCAACAATCAGCGCGATCTCGGCATCGTCGATCTGCGCCGCGTCATCCGCGAGTTCTCCGAAACCTCGCGCGACGCCGATATCTCGGTGGTCTATTATGCCGGACACGGCATCGAGGTCGACGGCACCAACTATCTGGTGCCGGCGGATGCGAAACTCGCCAGCGACTTCGACATCGAGGACGAGACGATCTCGCTCGACCGCGTGCTCAAGGCGCTCGAGGGCACCAGGCGCCTGCGGCTCGTGATCCTCGATGCCTGCCGTGACAATCCTTTCGCCAACACCATGAAGCGAACCGTCGCCAGCCGCTCGATCGGCCGCGGCCTCGCCAAGATCGAGCCGACCATGTCGGACACGCTGGTCGCCTTTGCCGCCAAGGCAGGAGCGGTGGCGTCCGACGGCGACGGGACCAACAGCCCGTTCGCGGCGGCGCTGGTGAAATACATTGCCGAGCCCGGGCTCGACCTGCGGATCGCGTTCGGGCGCGTGCGCGACGACGTGCTGAAGACCACCGGCAACCGTCAGGAGCCGTTCGTCTATGGCTCGCTCGGCGGCCAAACCATGTCGCTGGTCCCACCCGTCGCCAAACCCGCCGATCCGGAAGCGGAAGCACGGGTCGATTACGAACTTGCCGCACAGGTCGGCACCAAGGAAGCCTGGGATTCCTTCCTCGCCAGCCATCCGAATGGCCTCTACGCCAATCTTGCGCGGGCGCAGACCAACAAGCTGGCCGCAGCCCAGCAGTCTCGCTCCAAAGCGGACGATGCGCGGCGGGAGGCCGAGGAGCAGGCAGCCCAGAAGGCCGCGGAGTTGCGCAAGCAGCTGGAAGAGCAAAGCATCCGCCAGACCGCGGAAGCCAAGCAGAAGCTGTCCGAGCAGGCCAAGAAGGACCTTGAAGAGGCGCGGCGCCAGGTCGCCGAGCAGACCAAGAAGCAGCTCGACGAAGCGCGGAGGCAGGTCGAGCTGGCGCAGCAACAAGCGGAAGCCGCTCGCCAGCAGGTCGAGGAGGCCAAGCGCCAGGCGATCGCCGAGGCCCAGCGTCAGGTCGAACTGGCCAAGTCTGAGCAGGCAAAGGCTGAGCAGGCCAAAGCCGACCAGGCGAACGCCGACCAGGCCAAACGCGTCGCCAAGGACGATACCGACAAGCTCGCAAGCCTGACGCCGGACCCCACCATGCCGAAGGCGCCGCCGTCGCCGCAAATCGATCAGACCGACATCAACCGCCTGTTGCAGGCTCATTTGAAGCGCGTCGGTTGCAACACCGGTAATGTCGACGGCGCCTGGGACGACAGTTCGCGCAAGGCGCTGGAGCTCTTCAACAAGAACGCCAACACCCGGTTCGACGTCAAACTGGCAAGCCTCGATGCGCTGGACACGGTGCGCAGCAAGACCGACCGCGTCTGTCCGCTGATCTGCGCCAAGGGACAGAAGGAAGACGGCGGGCGCTGCGTTCAGATCAGCTGCGGCAGCGGCAGCTTCCTGAATTCGAGCGGGGCCTGCGAGAAGCGGCCGGAGCCCAAGGCGCGCACCGCAGACCAGGAACAGGCCACGCCGCGGCATCACGCGGCACCGTCTGGCGGCGGAGGCGGTGGCAAGTGCTTCTCATTCAACGGCAGGAGCTACTGCGAATAGACGGCATGAATCGCGATTTTCTGAAATTTACCAACGTCATTTTCACTTAAAATCATTTGGAGCATGCTCAACATGTCGCTTCGTATGCCTGCCGCTATCCTTGTGCTCGCCGTGACCACATCGGGAGCCTTCGCGGCACCCGCCCAACTCTACGGGAAGTCGGTCACCATCAGTTGGACCGAAAACAGAATGCAGACAACCGACCGATCCGCCGCTCCCGTTTCTAAGTGTCTGTCCGGGGAGAAATTGAATCCTACGAATCATTTGTGATCAATAGAGGTGGCCTGATTCGGAGGGGCCGGCGATGTGGACGAATGAAAATCGCGCGCGGTATGACCGCAGCCGTTTGCGCTATCCCAGCGACCTCAGCGACGACGAATGGAAGCTGGTCGAACCGTTGATCCCGCCAGGCAAGCGCGGCGGCGACAAACGCACAGTTATCATGCGCGAGGTTGTGAACGGCCTCATGTATATTCTCTCCACCGGTTGTCAGTGGCGGGCCATCCCGAAAGACCTGCCGCCGCGCTCGACGTTGTACGATTATTTTGACCTATGGAGTTGGGATGGCACGCTCGATCTCATACATCATGAGCTCTATGTAAAATGCCGCGAAGCGATTGGCCGGGAAGCCAGTCCCACCGCCGCCGTCATCGACAGCCAAAGCGTCAAAAGCGCTGAAAAAGGGGGGCTTCGATTGATCCGCCGGGCTACGACGCAGGAAAGAAGATCAAGGGCAAGAAGCGGCACATTCTCGTCGATACGCAAGGCCTGTTGATGCATGCAATCGTTCATACCGCAGATATTCAGGATCGCGATGGCGGCGCATTCGTCATGGCGACCATGTTCGGCATGTATCCGTTCCTGATAAAACTCTACGCCGATGGCGGCTATCAAGGCCCGCTGTTTCGCCGCGCCGTGGCAAAAATAATGGCGCGGCTGAATGTGGAAATCGTCAAGCGTTCCGATCACGCAAAAGGATTTGTCGTCCTCCCGAAGCGCTGGGTGGTCGAACGAACGTTCGCATGGCTCGGCCGGTGCAGGCGTCTCGCCAAAGATTGGGAGAATCTCAACCGAAAGGCGCTCGCATTTCTGCGCCTCGCTTCAATCCGCCTCATGCTCAGAAAACTATGCAATCCCGCATGATCTCTCCGGACAGACTCTAAGACGGCCCAGGGCCGCTTATCGGTCTATGTCAGCGACAAGGGCCGCGCCTTCAGCCGCGTCAGCATGGCGGTGGATCGCGGCAGGCGCGGAACTGGATTCGGCCAGCGCGACGCCGTCCAGGGCGAAGGCTCCGCAAGATCTGTCAGTTTCAGCGGCAACTCGATGACAGTGGCTGCGCCGCGCGGCGATGCCGGCGCCATGATGATTTGGGTCACTTTCGATTTAGGATTTTCCGGATGCAGTGCGAAGGTAGTCTCGGGCAAATCAAGCAACGCGGCATACACGCGTATCCACAGCATAGTCACCGGCGGCACCTATGATTTCTATTCG
>CAVZJE010000005.1:0-40928 GCA_963775545.1 uncultured Alphaproteobacteria bacterium | reverse complement strand
GCCAAAATAGCTGACCGCAAGCCAACCGCCCCCGGCAGCCAACACAAGCCGCGACGCCGCTCCGACGAACGGCCATAGCACGTGCCCGGCTCCCTGCGCGGCGAACGCGATCACGAAGGCGAACCCCAGCGCCGCATAGGCGGGCGCCACGATCCGAAGGTAGACCGCGGCCAAGCCAACCACCTGCGGATCACGGCTGAACAAATGCACCCAGAGCATCGGGAAGATCGCGACGGTTACGCCGATCGCACCGGCGAGGCCGGCGCCGACAAGGCTCGAAGTCCAGGCGATTCCTTTGGCGCGAACGACCTGACCGGCGCCGATGTTGACGCCAACCATGGTCAGAACCGCGGTGGAGAGCCCGAACAGGATCGGAATCATGATGTAGTCGAGCCGCGAAGCGATGCCGTAGGCGGCGAGCGATTGGGTGCCGAACAGCCCGACCGCGCCAGTCACCAGAACCACGGTCAGGTTGGTCAGCGTCGTGCTGACCGCCGAGGGCAAACCGACCTTCAGGATATCCTGGAACAGCCGGCCCTCGAGCCGGCCAAGTTTCAAGGTCAGGTCGGAGCGTCCCGCCTTCATGTAGCGCAGCAGCACCAGCATGGCGGCGACATAATAAATGCCGAACGCCATTCCGGCGCCGGCGATGCCGAAGCTCGGAACCGGTCCAAGGCCGAAGATCAATAGCGGCGAGCAGGGAATCAGCACCATGGCGCCAACCAGCGTCACCATCGCCGGCACCCGGACATTGCCTGAGCCGCGCAACGCCGCTGCCTGGAAATTGACGATCCACACCGGAATGGCGCCGGCAAAAAGATAGTTGGAATATTTCACCGCGGCATCGAGCGCGCCGTCACGGCCTCCGAGCGTGCGATACAGCGCCGGGCCGCCCCAATGGGTGCCGATGGTGAAGATGGCGCCGACGATCACCGCGAGAACGATCGCATGCAGCACCAGCGCGTTCGCGTCGTCCTTGCGACCGGCTCCGATCGCCCGCGCCACCGCGGAAGCGACGCCGCTGCCGAGTCCGCCGTTCGACATCATCGTCATCAGCATGAAAATCGGAAATACCAGTGCGACGCCGGCGAGCGCATCCGTTCCGAGATAGCCGACATAATAGGCCTCGGCGATGTTCACCGCGGTCTGGGCGACAAGCACGGTCATGGTCGGCAGCGCGAGCTGCAGCAGCGTCGGCAGCACGGGTCCGGTCAGCAGCTTGCCGCGTGCCTGGATCGTTTTGGCGACAGCCGGCGAGCCCGAGGCGATCTTAGGCGCGGCGATTGCAGCCGGCTGATCGACGGCTCCGCCGCCGGCCGGAGAAACCGGTTCGAGCTCGTCGGCACAGGCGTCGCCAGACGGCGCGGGGATTTGCAAGCTCATTCGTCACTTTCCGGGTCGTTTACAGGACTTTTGCGAGCCTGGTTTCGATTTTGGATGACGGTCATAATATAATTGAGGCATCGATGCAATGGATCCGTCTGCCCATGCGGCATGACTGGGGGACACAAGCTCGCGAGCTTCCGGCGCCTTATTGAGCTACTTCGCGGCCATTTCGGCAGCAGGATGTCGCTACGGATAGCTCCTGCTGACCTTCCAAATTCGCGTGGGCGGTGTCGGGTGCGGGACCTGTAGCTGGCGCAAAGTTAGACGCGGTGTTTCCGCAGAAATCTATAGCAACATAAAATCCTGGTAAGCTCGCCTCACCCACCATGCCAGGCAGCTGACGGGACTGTCCGCCCGGTATTCCGCCGGATAGAATAGTGGGCAGGCTCCTCGGAAAGCATCACACCGGTGAAAGTCGCACAGACAATTCTCCCGCGCGCCCTTCGCAAACCGGCTGGACGATTCTTGCAGCGTCAACTGCTGGGATTGCCCGGCGGAGAGCGCATGTGAGGCAAAGAGTTCCGGCAACTGTTAGCGACGGTTTTCCCGTTGATCGCCCTCGCGTTCGTCGTGCTGCTAGGTGGGTCGCGGCGCTTTGCATCGTTGCCAGTTCCGCCGGCTGCATCCTGACGCAGGATATTCCCGTTCCGGCACTGGAGATTCCGCAGGCCTACAAGGCGGCCAAGTCGACCGGCCTGGACGCGCCGCCGCCGCTCGACTGGTGGCGCGGATTCGGTTCGCCTGAATTGACGGCGTTGATGGAGGAAGCCCAAAGCGTCAACCTCGATATTGCTGCGGCCGTGGCGCGATTCAGGGAGGCCGATGCGCAGGCGCGCATCGCGGGTGCTCCCCTATTGCCGACGCTTGCCGCCAGCGGCCCGGGCAACCTGTTCCAGGAATCTTATTCCCGAGTCTCGGGCTCAAGCCTCAACGGTTTGTCGACCGGCGGCCGTGAGACCGTCAATTATAATTCGGGATTGAGCGCGAGCTATATCCTCGACTTCTGGGGTCAGTATCACGACGCAGCGCAGGCAGCCGAGGAAACCTCGGCCGCAAACCGATTCGATCGCGACGTCACCGCGCTCACCACGCTGACATCAGTCGCGACGGCATATTTCCAGGTGCTGGCTTCGCAGGACCGGATCAAAACCGCCAACAGCAACGTCGCGAGTGCGCAACGTATCCTCGACGCCATCAAGGAACGCTTCAAGGCCGGGACAGGAACCGACCTCGACGTGGCGCAGCAGGAAAGCGTATTGGCCAACCAGCGCGCCGCCATCCCAACGTTGCGGCAGACGCTGGACCAGAACATCAATGCGCTGGCGCTGTTGGTCGCGCGTCCTCCGGAAGGCCTGCATGTCGCGGGCGGCTCGATGAATCAATTGGCGATCCCGCGGGTGACGCCGGGGTTGCCGTCGGAATTGCTGACGCAGCGTCCGGATATCAAACGTCAGGAGGCGATACTGGCGTCGGCCACCGCCAATGTCGGGAGTGCGCGTGCGCAATTCTTTCCGAGCATTCAATTGACCGGCGGCGGCGGCTATCAGAGTTCGGGACTGGTATCGCTGATCCAGCCCCATGCGGCATTCTTCAACATGGTTGCGAGCATCAACCAGCCGATTTTCGATGGCGGCGCCATCCTGGGCAATTTCGAACTCACCAAGGCGCAGCAAGAGGAAATGCTGCAGACCTATCGCAAGACGGTCGTCTCGGCGTTCACCGACGTCGATAACGCGCTGATCGCGATCCGCGACACCACCGACAAGCTGCGGCTGCAGCGGCAGGTCGTGACTGCCTCACGGCGTGCCTTTCAACTCTCCGAGCAGCAGCTCAAGGCTGGAACCGCCGACATCGTCACCGTCCTCAATACTCAACTGACGCTGTTTCAGGCGGAAGACACCTTGTGGCAGGCGCAGCTTGCCCGATTGCTGGCGGTCGTCAGCCTCTACCAGGCATTGGGTGGGGGCTGGGAGCCGAAGATGGAGAAGCCGGTCAATGCTCTTTAAACCCGACTTGAACGAAACGGCGAAGGCCGACAGGGAGCGTGGCGCGCCGGTGGCGCGGCGCGGCCGCCGCACCGTTGTCACCGCGATCGTGCTGCTGGTTGTCGGCGGGCTTGGTTATCTCGGCTGGAAATCGGTCGAGGAGAAGCAAGCCGCCAACCGCGCACGTCCCAATCAGGCGGTGCCGGTGCTGGCGGCAACGCCACATATCAAGGACGTGCCGGTCTATCTCGACGGCGTCGGCGCCGTGCGCGCGCTGAACAACGTACTGGTGCGCCCCCAGGTCGACGGCAAGCTGATCTCGATCAATTTTGTCGAAGGACAGGACGTCAAGAAAGGCGACGTGCTCGGCGAGATCGATCCGGTGATCTACAAGGCGCAGCTCGATCAGGCCGTTGCCAAGAAGGCCCAGGACGAGGCGCTGCTGGCCAATCAACGCCTCGATCTCGTACGCTATCAACAGTTGGCCGCCGCCAACGCCGGCTCCAAGCAGCAATACGACACGCAACGCGCCGTGATCGCCCAACAGGAAGCGCTGGTCGAGGCCGACCAGGCCGCCATCGACAATGCCCGGGCGACGCTCGGCTATACCAGGATCATTGCGCCGATATCCGGCCGCACCGGCCTGCGTCAGGTCGATCAGGGCAATATCGTTCACGCCTCCGACGCCACCGGCGTTGCCGTCATCACTCAACTGCAACCGATCGCCGTCCTGTTCAGTCTTCCGCAGCAGCAAATCGTGCGCGTCAATGCGGCTTCCGCCAAGGGCGCGCTCACCGTCGATGTATTCGGCAATGACGGCACGACGGTGGTCGATACCGGAAAGCTCGCCGGCATCGACAATCAGGTCGATCCGACGACGGGAACGCTGAAGCTCAAGGCGGAATTTCCAAACGACAAGCTTCAGCTATGGCCGGGACAGTTCGTCAACGTACGGCTCAGGATCGAAACCCTCTCGCAGGCGATGGTGGTCCCGACTTCGGCGGTTCAGCGCGGCCCGACGGGGACATTCAGCTACATCATTGGCGAGAACGACACGGTGACCGCAAAGCCGGTCACGGTGACCCAGCAGAGCGAAACCGAAGCGGTCATCGCGGATGGATTGTCGACGTCCGACCGCGTGGTGACAACCGGCTTTGCGAGTCTGTCAAACGGCGCAAAGGTCTCTGTCGGCAAGGACGAGCCGCCGCCGGTCGCCGACATCGCGCCGCACAGACGGAACAGGGGCGGCCGCGGAGGCCGGGACAGTAGCGAAGGCGGCCGAGGCCGGGAAGCCAGAGAGACCAGGGAAGGTCAGCCCAGCAAGGACTGGCAAAGCGAGCGCGGCGAACACCGCGGCCGAAGGGGCGAGCGTCACCAGGGCGACGGCGATCCAAAAGGTCAGGCCGGCCTCGTGCAGGGAAGCGAGCCCCCGGTCAGCACCGCGAAGCCGCAGCCATGACGACGGAGATCATCGGGTGATGGCCTGATTTCGAAAAACACGAGCTCGCAGCCATGAGCGTCTCTGAACCGTTCATTCGCCGTCCGATCGCGACCTCGCTTCTGGGGATCGCGCTGTTGATCGGTGGCGCGCTGGGCTACTGGGCGTTGCCCGTATCGGCGCTGCCGCAGGTCGACTTCCCGACGGTGCAGGTGACGACGCAATTGCCGGGCGCGAGCCCCGATGTGATCGCCTCGCTGATCACCGCGCCGCTCGAACGCCAACTCGGGCAAATTCCGTCGTTATCTTTGATGACGTCGACGAGTTCGTTCGGTGTCAGCCAGATTGCCCTGCAATTCGATCTCAACCGCGACATCGACGGCGCCACGCAGGATGTGCAGGCTGCGATCAACGCCGCAGCCGGCGTCTTGCCGAAAACCCTACCCTACCCGCCGACCTACGCCAAGGTGAACCCCGCCGACGCGCCGGTCATGACGCTGGCGCTGACATCGCCAACAGTTTCGCTGCGCTCGATGAGCGACATCGCCGACACCATCCTCGGGCAGCGCCTCAGTCAGGTTTCAGGCGTCGGCCGCGTCGCCGTGCTCGGCGGACTGAAGCCCGCGGTACGGGTTCAGGCCGATCTGGCGCGGCTTGCGGCCTATGGCATTGCGATGGAGGACCTGCGCAACGCCATTGCTGGCGCCAACGTCTCCGGGCCGAAGGGATCGCTCGACGGCGCCCAGCAGGCTTACACCATCGCCGCCAACGATCAGATTGCGGCGGCTGACGCCTACAAGCCCATCATCATCGCCTACCGTAACGGATCGCCGGTCACTATCGGCGATGTCGCGCAGATCGTCGATGGCCTGGAGAACGACCGCACCGGCGGCTGGTACCAGGGAACACCCGCGGTCATCATCGACATTCAGCGCCAGCCCGGCGCCAACGTGATCGACGTCGTCCGCCAGATCCGCACCGAAATTCCCAAACTGCAGCGCGCGATTCCGGCCGGCGTCAGTCTCACCGTGGTCGGCGACCGCACCGTCACCATCAGCGCCTCGATCCACGACGTGCAATTCACGCTGGTGCTGAGCATCGTGCTGGTGACGCTGGTGGTGCTGTTGTTCCTTCGCTCGTTGCGGGCGACACTGATTGCCGGCGTGGCGCTGCCGCTGTCGCTGATCACGAGCTTCGGCATCATGTATTTCTCCGGCTTCAGCCTCGACAACCTGTCCCTGATGGCGCTGACGATCGGAACCGGCTTCGTGATCGACGACGCCATCGTCATGATCGAAAACATCGCGCGTCACATGGAGAACGGCGAAACCGCGATGCAGGCCTCGCTCAAGGGCGCGAGTGAAATCGGCTTTACCGTGATCGCGCTGACGATGTCCCTGATCGCCGTGTTCATCCCGCTCCTGTTCATGTCGGGGCTGGTCGGGCGCATGTTCCGCGAATTCGCACTGACGCTGACGATCGCGGTCGTCACGTCGGCCATCGTCTCGCTGACGCTGACGCCGATGATGTGTTCGAGGCTGATGAAGCCTATCGAGGAAGAATTTGCCGTTCCCGGGCTTGGCGCGGTCACGCGCGGCATCGACCGCATGGTCGATTTCTATCATCGGACGTTATTGTGGGTGCTTGGGCGCCAGCGCATGACGATGGCCTTAACCTTCGCCACCATCGCCGCGACGCTGCTGCTCTATGTCGTCGCGCCCAAGGGTTTCCTGCCCTTGCAGGATACCGCATCCATCACGGCGGTAAGCGAGGCCGGTCCCGACGTGTCCTTTGCCGAAATGCAACGCCGCCAGACCGCGGCCGCCGACGCGATCAAGGCCGATCCGGACGTGATCGGCGTCGTGTCCGTAATCGGCGGAGGTTCGGTCAATCCGACGACGAATGTCGGCCGTCTGGTGATGACGTTGAAGCCGCGCGGCGAGCGGCGCGACGACGTGGGCGTCGTGGTTGCGCGGCTGAAGACGCGCGTGGCCTCGATCCCCGGCATCAAGGTTTATTTTCAGCCGGTTCAGGATGTGCAGATCGGCACCCAGACCAGCCGCTCGCAATATCAGTACACGCTGACCGGAACCGACTCCGCGCTGGTGACGCGCTGGGCCGACAAGCTGATTGCGGAAATGCGCCGCGATCCGCTGTTCCGCGACGTTTCTTCGGAAGCGCAGGAAGGCGGCTTGCGCGCCGCGCTCGATATCGATCGTGCGCGCGCCGGCCAGCTCGGCGTCAGCCTGCAGGCGATTACCGACACCCTCAACGACGCCTTCGCGCAGCGCCAGATTTCGACCATCTACGGACAGGCCAACCAGTATCGTGTCGTGCTCGAAGCCTTGCCGATGTATCAGCGCGATCCGTCGATCCTGTCGAAACTCTACTTGCCGGGCGCGCTCGACGTGCAAGTGCCGCTGTCGGCGATCGCGACGCTGAAGCGGACCACCGCGCCGCTGGCGATTTCGCATCAAGCCCAATTCCCGGCCGTGTCGCTCAGCTTCAACCTTGCGCCCGGAGCCGCGCTCGGCGATGCGGTTGAAAAGGTCAAGGCGATCGAGACGCGGATCGACATGCCCACCAGCATCGTCGGGCTGTTCGCCGGCGACGCCGCCGAATTCTCTAAATCGTTAGGCAGCCAGCCGTGGCTGATCCTGGCCGCGCTCGCCACCATCTACATCGTGCTCGGCGTGCTCTATGAAAGCTACATTCACCCGATCACCATTCTCTCGACGCTGCCGTCGGCCGGCGTCGGCGCCATCCTGGCGCTGATGCTGTTCGGGCAGGATTTGTCGGTGATCGGCCTGATCGGCATCATCCTGTTGATGGGTATCGTCAAGAAAAATGCGATCATGATGATCGATTTCGCGCTGGACGCGGAACGGCAGCAGGGGATGTCGGCCTCCGAGGCAATCGTGCAGGCCTGCCTCTTGCGGTTCCGGCCGATCATGATGACCACGCTGGCAGCACTGTTCGGCGCGCTGCCGCTGGCGGTGGAAAGCGGCACCGGCTCCGAATTGCGGTTTCCGCTCGGCATTTCGATCATCGGCGGATTGCTGCTCAGCCAGTTGCTGACGCTCTATACGACACCGGTGATCTACCTCGCGCTCGACCGGCTCACGCGCCGGACCGAAAGGACAGCACCTGCCGCAGGAGCCGCCGAGGGGATGCCGTAATGGTATCGATCTCGGAGCCGTTCATCCGCCGGCCGGTCGGCACCACCCTGCTCTCAATCGGGCTTTTTCTGGTAGGCGCAGTCGCCTACGCGTTCCTGCCGGTGGCGTCAGTTCCCAACGTGGACTTTCCGTCGATCCGGGTTTCGGCGTCGCGTCCGGGCGCTGATCCCTCCGTGATGGCGGCAACCGTCGCAGCCCCACTCGAGCGACGGCTCGGCGAGATCGCGGGCATCGACCAGATCACGTCCACGAGTTCGCTGGGCTCGACCAGCATCCAATTGCAATTTTCCATCGGCCGCGACATCGATCGCGCCGCGCGCGACGTCCAGGCCGCGATCAACGCCTCGCTCGCCGATCTGCCGGGCGATTTGCCGACGCTGCCGCGCTTTCGCAAATCCAATCCCGCCGCGGCTCCGGTGTTTATTCTGGCGCTGACCTCGAAGACGCTGTCCTCGAGCGAGATCTATGACGTCGCCGATACCGTCATCGCGCAGCGCATCTCGCAGGTGCCGGGCGTCGGCGAAGTGACCGTGAGCGGAGCCGACCAACCGGCGGTGCGCATCGCGCTCAATCCGGTCGCGCTGTCGAATGCCGGGGTCTCGACCGATGACGTCCGAAGCGCGATCGTCAACGCCAATCCGCTCGGCCCGGTCGGCATCTTCAACGGCGACCGCCAAAGCGAAACGCTGTCGATCAACCGGCAGATGCGAACCGCGGCGGAGTTTCGCAACATCATCATCAAGAGTTCGAACGGCAATTTCTGCAGGCTCTCCGATATCGCGACTGTCGAAGATTCCGTCCGTAACGTCCGCTCGATCGCCTGGTTCAACAAGCAGTCGGCAGTATTGGTTCAAATCACCAAGCAGGGCGATGCCAACGTCATCGATACCGTCGATCGGGTCAGGGAGCTGATCCCCGAATTGAAACAGTGGATACCGGCCGGTGTCGACGTTTCAGTCCTGGTCGACCGCACCGGAACGATCCGCGCCAGCGTCGGGGACATGCAGCTCACGCTGCTCGCGACCGTCATATTGGTAATGATCGTCGTGTTCGTATTCCTGCGCCGGCTCACGCCGACGATCGCCGCCGGCGTGTCGGTGCCGCTGGCCTTGGCCGGAACCTGCGCAGGGATGTGGCTTGCCGGATTCTCGATCGACAACCTGTCGCTGATGGCGCTGGCCATATCAGTGGGCTTCGTGGTCGACGACGCCATCGTCATGATCGAGAACATGTACCGCAACCTCGAGCTCGGCATGCGGCCCTATCAGGCGGCGCTCGAAGGCGCGAGGCAAATCGGATTCACGGTGCTGTCGATCAGCCTGTCGCTGGTCGCAGCCTTCATACCGCTGATTTTCATGGAGGGTATCGTCGGCCGGCTGCTGCGGGAATTTTCGCTGACGCTGACATTTGCGATTGCGGTTTCTACCGTGGTGTCGCTCACCCTCACGCCGATGATCTGTGCGCATTACATCAAGGAAACCACCTCCGACGACGCGACCTGGTTTGACCGGCTGATCGAGGGCACGCTGTCGCGGGTCGTGGCGTTTTACGAACGAACGCTGCGCGTCGTGTTGAACTTTCCGTATGCGACGCTGGTGGTGTTTGTCGCCACGATCGCGCTGACGGCGACGTTGTATGTCAAAACCCCAAAGGGATATTTTCCGATCGACGACAGCGGCTTTGTGGTCGGCTCGACGCGGGCTTCCGCCGATATCTCGTTTCAGTACATGCGCGGGCTGCAACAGCAGATCGCCGACATCGTGATGGCCGATCCGGCGGTAGAAGGCCTCGGATCGATCCTTGGCGGCAGCTCCAATCGCGGCACCATGTATATCAGCCTCAAGCCGATGGCGGAGCGGCCCGGATTGACCACGCAACAAGCGATCGACCGGCTGCGCCAGAGTCTGGGAACGGTCGCGGGCGTCCGGCTATTCATGATCGCCGCGCAGGATATTCGCGCCGGCGGACGGCAGAGCGACTCCAATTACCAGTATACGCTCACGAGCACCGATCTCGAGCTGCTGCAGAAGTGGGCGCCGCTGGTTGCCAAGCGCATGGAGAGCGTCGAGGGCATCGCCGACGTTTCGAGCGACCGCGATCCCGGCGGGCTTCAGTTGACCCTGTTGATCGACAGGAAAGCGGCGGCGAGCGTGGGAGCGCAGGTGCAGGACATCGACAATGCGCTCAACAATGCCTTTTCCCAGCGCCAGATCTCGACGGTCTATACCCAGCGCAACCAGTACCAGGTGGTGCTGGAAGTCGATCCGAAATTCCAGAACGATCCGGCCGACCTCGAACATATTTTCGTGGCCGGCGCCAACGACACGCAGATTCCGTTATCGGCATTAGTGCACTACCGGCGCGATCTGTCGCCGTTGGCGGTAACGCACACGCAATCGTTCCCCTCGACCACGATTTCGTTCGATACCCTGCCCGATGTGCCGCTGGAGATCGCCACGTCAAACATTCAGCGCGCGGTCGATGAACTGCATATGCCGGAAGGCATTCGCGGCAGCTTCGACGGAAACGCCCGTGACTTCAACCGCACCGCGGGCCGCCAGCCGCTGTTGATCCTGGGCGCGCTGATCGCGATGTATATCGTGCTGGGCGTGCTCTATGAGAGCCTCGTCCATCCGCTGACCATCATTTCCACCCTGCCCTCGGCGGGGCTCGGCGCGCTGCTGGCGCTTCAGATCACGCACACGCCGCTGACGATCATTGCGTTCGTCGGCATCATTCTCCTGATCGGCATCGTCAAGAAGAACGGCATCATGATGGTCGATTTTGCGCTCGATGCCGAACGCGAGCGCGGCCTGTCGCCCCGTGAAGCGATTTTCGAGGCCTGTAGCGCCCGCTTTCGTCCTATCTTGATGACGACGATGGCAGCACTATTTGCCGGCATCCCGCTGGTTCTGGCCGTCGGCCCCGGCACCGAGCTGCGCCGGCCGCTCGGCATCACCATCATCGGCGGGCTATTGGTGTCGCAGATTCTCACGCTCTATACGACGCCGGTGATTTATCTGCTGATCGACCGGCTGCGAACGCGATCCGAACCGCGCGCGCTCGGAGCGCCGGCGGAATAGGCCCTATCTGAATAGATCTTGTCTATTGCCACATCCAGTTGCGGCTCCAGTCGCCCTTCCAGCCGGCCAGTTTGCCGTTGCGGAATTGCAGATAGAGCCGATCGTTGTGGCCGATCAATCCGCTGCCGCCAGCGTTACGAATGGCGAGATAGACTTCATTGCCCGATGAACCGCTGACATAGCTGAGCGGCCGGCCGAGCGCCTGCGAAGCATCTTCGACACCCATCCCGAAGACAAGGGGCGTGTTGTTCGACAATGTCGCGGTGAAGGGTTGCGGACTGGCTGGCGCCGATTGCTGCGCCAATGCGATAGCGGGCCAGGCCATTGCGCCCATTGCAAGCGCCAGGAAGTTCCGCCGCCGCATGCTCACTCCCTGCAGGGATCAGGACCGCCGCATCCTACTGACAGTACGAAAGCTCATCTTCCGTCACGACTCGCTCGATCTTGTCGGACTTGATGCGGTATCTCAGACGTCCATCTGCCTCGACGGGCATGCGTTGAATGATGGTGTAGATCTTTGGCACATCGGCTTGCACCCGCCCTTGCGGCCCCTGACCGCGGTGAAGGACTTCGTCGTTTAGCCGGTAAGCATGTGACATTCTGTGTCCCTTTTGGATCGTTCTACTAGTAAATCAAGGCGGCGCGGAAGCCCGCGATCCGGACCTCAACTGTCCCAGGATTCCGGGCTCAAGGCCCAGCTCCCGGGAACGGAATTTTGGGGCTCGCAGACAGAGCGACCGAACGCATCTCTAGCACGGCTGGCCCAACCAAGGAGACAAAAAATCCAAAAAATAGCCGCCGAAAATCGTCGGCAGCCGGACCGGCCGCCCCAGTGTTTCGCGGCCGCGACAGGCCCGTTTCGCGACTGCGGCGACCGATCTGCCACGTTGACCGGCCGAGCGAACCGCCGCACCATGGGCTGCTTGTTGTTCCCAAGGTGCAGGGTTGACCGTTCTTTCAAACCGCCAGACCGAGATTTTGAATATCGCCCGCGCCCACGGCCGGGTGATGGTGGAGGATCTTGCCCGGCGCTTCGAGGTTTCGGCGCAGACCATCCGCAAGGATCTTAACGATCTGTGCGATCACCACGCGCTAACGCGCATCCACGGCGGCGCCATCATCGCCTCCGGCGTCGAAAACCTCGCTTATGAGGCACGCCGCTTCGTCGCCGCCGAGGAGAAAAAGGCGATCGGTGCGGCCGCAGCTGGCCTGATCCCCAACGGCTGTTCGCTGTTCATCAATATCGGCACCACAACCGAGGAAGTGGCGAGTGCGCTGACCTCGCATGAGGACCTGCTGGTCATTACCAACAACCTCAATGTCGCGATGCTGCTGTATCGCTATCCGCGGATCGAAGTGATCGTGGCGGGCGGCGCGGTGCGCCGCGCCGACGGCGCGGTGATCGGATCGACCGCGACCGGCCTGATCGGACAGTTCAAGGTCGATTACGCCATCATCGGCGCGTCGGCGATCGACCAGGATGGCGCGCTCCTTGATTTTGATTATCGCGAAGTGCAGGTGGCGCAGGCCATCATCTCCAATGCGCGCAGCGTGATGCTGGTCGCGGACTCCACCAAGTTCCGGCGCAGCGCGCCGGTCCGCATCGCCGATATCAGCCAGATCAACACCTTCGTGACCGACGTGGCCCTGCCGGCGCGGCTGGCCGAGATTTGCCAGGCCCGCGACATCCAGGTGGTCGAGGCGAACCCTGGCGCGCGCGACGCCGATGAGGCCGACACCGAACTTCCCCCTGCCCACACGTCTGTGCCCTGATTTCCCGGGGATCGAACCGGAAAACCGGGCTCTCGGTGTTGCTTTCGTATTTGGTTGTGATTTAATCCAAAACGAAAGTAAAATCGCCAATCGCAACTGGCGAGCCGGGGAAGCGCTTGGATCGGATTTTCGACCTCTTGATCATTGGAGGCGGCGTTAACGGCTGCGGAATCGCGCGCGATGCCGCTGGGCGGGGAAATTCGGTTTTTCTTTGCGAAATGAATGACTTGGCGAGCGGGACGTCGTCCTGGTCGACCAAGCTCGTGCACGGCGGATTGCGCTATCTCGAATATTACGAGTTTCGCCTCGTTCGCGAGGCCCTGATCGAGCGGGAGATCCTTTGGGGGATCGCGCCCCACATCATCCGGCCGCTTCGCTTTGTCCTGCCCCACCACGACGGGCTTCGGCCGGCCTGGCTGCTGCGGCTGGGACTCTTTCTCTATGACCACATTGGCGGACGGCATCGGTTGCCGCCGACGCGCTCGGTCGATCTTGCCCGTGACGAGGTCGGAAAGCCGCTGGTTCCGAACCGCTACCACAAAGGGTTCGAATATTCCGACTGCTTTGTCGACGATGCGCGGCTGGTGGTGCTCACGGCGCGCGACGCCGCCAACCGCGGCGCCGAAATCCGCACGCGCAGCCGCGCGGCCGAGATCCGGCAGACCGATGGCATCTGGGAAGTCACCCTCGAGAACGCTGTGAGCGGCGAGCGCTCGACGGTTCGCGGCCGCGTCCTGGTCAATGCCGGCGGACCATGGGTCGAGCAGGTGCTGGCGGCAGGATCAGGCGTCAACGCCCGGGCCAAGGTGCGGCTGGTGCAAGGCTCGCACATCGTGGTGCGTAAACTGTACGAACACGATCGCGCCTACATGTTCCAGAACAGCGACGGCCGCATCGTTTTCGTCATTCCCTACCAGGACGACTTCACGCTGATCGGCACCACCGATCGCGATTATCATGGCGACCCGTCCAAGGTGAAAGCGACGCGAGAGGAGATCGAGTATCTCTGCGCTTCCGTCAGCGAATATCTGGCAAAGCCCGTCAAGCCTGCGGACGTGGTGTGGGACTATGCCGGTGTTCGGCCGCTCTACGATGACGGCGCGAGCGAAGCCAAGGCTGCGACCCGCGAATATGTGTTCGAGCTCGACCTGCCCGGCGGGGCGCCGCTGCTTTCGATCTACGGCGGCAAGATCACGACCCATCGGCGTCTCGCCGAAGAAGCGCTGGAAAAACTTGGCCCCTATCTCAAGGGCACCAAGGCGCGCGAAGGCTGGACGGGCGAGGCGCCGTTGCCGGGCGGCGATATGGACGTCTCGGCCATCCCGGCTTTGTGTGCCGAACTGGTGCGCGACTACCCGTTTCTCGCAGCCGCCCATGCCAATCGGCTCGCGCACGCCTATGGCACCCGCGCCAGCAGGGTTTTGGGCAGCGCCAAATCAATGAGCGATCTCGGCCAGTGGTTCGGTGCGAACTTGACGGAGGCCGAAGTCAAGTACCTGATGTCGCAGGAATGGGCTTGCACTGCCGAAGACATCGTGTGGCGGCGATCCAAACTTGGGTTGCGGCTGACGCCGCAGGAGATTGCTACCCTTGAGAGCTGGATTTCCGCCCATCGTGTTTCCCCTGAACCTGTCCTGGCTGCGACGGGAGGACAACCATGAGCGTTGAGCTGGTCAACGTCTCGCGGTCGATCGACGGCGTCGCAGCCATACGCGACGTCACGTTGAAGCTTGAGCGCGGCACGTTGAGCGTTCTGCTGGGTCCGACGCTATCGGGCAAGACATCGATCATGCGATTGCTCGCAGGTCTCGACAAACCCACATCGGGCCGCATCCTCGTCGACGGCAAGGACGTCACCGGCGCCGACGTGCGCAAACGCTCGGTGGCGATGGTCTATCAGCAGTTCATCAATTATCCCTCGCTGACGGTCTACGAAAACATCGCCTCGCCGTTGCGGGTGCAACGCAAGCCGAAGAGCGAGATCGAAAAGCGCGTGCAGGAGGCGGCTCGGCTTTTGAAACTCGAACCCTATCTCGAGCGAACACCGTCGCAGCTGTCCGGCGGCCAGCAACAGCGCACCGCGATTGCGCGTGCGCTGGTGAAGGGCGCCGACCTGGTATTGCTCGACGAGCCGCTCGCCAATCTCGATTACAAGCTGCGCGAAGAACTGCGCACAGAGCTGCCGCGCATCTTTGAGGCTTCGGGCGCGATCTTCGTCTATGCGACGACCGAACCTTCGGAAGCTCTGTTGCTCGGCGGTCGCACCATCTGCATGTGGGAAGGCGAGGCATTACAGGCGGGCGAGACGCCGCTGGTCTATCGCCGCCCCGACAGCTTGCGCGTTGCGCAAGTATTCTCCGATCCACCGCTCAATATTGTCGGCATCGAAAAGAAAAACGGATCGGTGCAATATGCCGGTGGCATCGAGGCGCCGGCGGCTGGACTTTATGCCGGCCTTTCCGACGGCGCCTACCGCGTTGGCTTCCGCGCCCACCAGTTGGAGATTGCCAACGGCATTCCCGGTCGCCACGCGTTTCATGCCACCGTGACCGTGACGGAAATCACGGGCTCGGAAAGTTTCGTGCATCTCAACCGCGACGCCTCCAACTGGGTGGCCGTGCTGCCAGGCGTGCACGAATATCAGCCCGGGCATGTGCTTGATGCCGTGCTCGACCCCGACAATGTATTTGTGTTCGATGCGGCCGGCCGCCTGGTCGCATCCCCAAAGGCGACGTGAGGGGGATGCAGCATGGCGCGCATTGACCTCGTCGACCTCGCACATTCCTACGGCGGCAAAAATGCGCCTGAGGAATCCTTCGCGCTGAAGCCGGTCACGATGACATGGCGGCGCGGCGGCGCCTATGCGCTTCTGGGCCCGTCAGGCTGCGGCAAGACCACGTTGTTGAACCTGATCTCCGGCATCGTCACGCCATCGCGCGGCAAGATCCTGTTCGACGGCGTCGACATCACGACGCAGTCGACCGAGAAACGCAATATCGCGCAGGTGTTCCAGTTCCCGGTGATCTACGACACCATGACGGTCGGGCAAAATCTGGCGTTCCCACTGAAGAATCGCGGGGCGCCAAAGCGCGAGATCGAGGCGCGGGTCGCCGAAATCGCGCGCCTGCTCGACCTGACACCCTATCTGTCGCGCAAAGCGATGCGGTTGACCGCCGACGCCAAGCAGAAAATCTCGCTGGGTCGTGGACTGGTGCGGTCCGATGTTGCGGCTGTGTTGTTCGATGAGCCGCTGACGGTGATCGATCCCGAGCTGAAATGGCAATTGCGGTCAAAGCTGAAGGCGCTGCATCGCGACCTCGATCTGACGATGATTTATGTCACCCATGACCAGACCGAGGCGCTGACGTTCGCCGATACCGTGGTGGTGATGCATGACGGCCGCGTCGTGCAAAGCGGAACGCCGGCCGAACTGTTCGACCGGCCGGCGCACACCTTCGTCGGCTATTTCATCGGCTCGCCCGGCATGAATATCGTGCCCGCCGAAGTCAAAGGGCGGCAGGCCCGCATCGACGGCTACGCGATCGCGCTGAACCGCAGCTACGACCGCTTGCCGGCCGGGGCCAAAATCGAAGTCGGCGTGCGTCCGGAGTTTGTCGAGATAGCGCCCCCCGCTCCCGATCTTCTGGCCGCGAACATCGAGCGGATCGACGATCTCGGCCGCGTCCGCATAGCGCGCCTGCGCATCGGCGACATCAAATTTGCAGCAAGGGTGCCGCCGGGTGTTTCGATTCCCGGTGAGGTCGCCGGCCTGAAATTCGATCCAGCGCATGTGCATGTCTATGCCGATAGCTTGCTCGTCGAGGGGGTGGCGTGATGAAAAAGACCATCAACAACCGTGCCTGGCTGCTGGTCGCTCCGGTGATGATCATCGTGTTGTTCTCGTCCCTCCTGCCGATGATGACCGTCGTCAATTATTCGGTTCAGGACGCCATGGCAGAGAATCATTTCTTCTGGAACGGCGATACCTGGTTCCGCGAGCTTCTGGATCCGAGCACTGAAATTGGCAGCCGCTTCTCGGGCGCTCTCGAACGAAATCTGATCTTCTCGTTCGTTGTTCTCCTGATCGAGGTGCCGCTCGGCGTCGCGCTCTCGCTGGCGCTGCCGCGACGTGGCTGGGCAGTCGGGCCGAGTCTTGTGCTGATTGCGCTGCCCATGCTGATTCCATGGAATGTCGTCGGAACCATGTGGCAGATTTTTGCACGCGCCGACATCGGTTTGTTCGGCGCGGCGCTGAACGGCATGGGTCTGCATTATAACGATACCCAGGATCCGGTATCGGCATGGTTCACGATCCTCTTGATCGACGTTTGGCATTGGACGCCGCTCGTCATCCTTCTGAGTTACGCCGGGTTACGCGCGATTCCCGACGCGTTTTATCAGGCGGCGCGCATTGATGCTGCCAGCCGCTGGGCGGTCTTTCTCAATATCGAATTGCCGAAACTGCAGCGTGTGCTCGTTCTCGCGATTCTGCTGCGCTTCATGCAGAGCTTCATGATCTATACGGAGCCATTCGTCGTGACCGGCGGCGGACCGGGCGACGCGACGACGTTCCTGTCGATCGACCTGGTCAAGATTGCGCTCGGACAAGTCGACCTCGGCAGTGCGGCCGCCATGTCGCTCGTCTACTTCCTCATCACGATCACCCTGTGCTGGATCTTCTTCACCGCGATGAACCAGCTCGATCTGTTGAAGGAGGATTGAGATGAATCGCGGCATTTTCCCGAAGCTTGGCCTTGTGCTCTACCTTCTCTGTTTGTTGCTGCCGATCTACTGGCTCATCAACATGAGTTTGCGGAGCAACGAAGACATCATGTCGGGGCTTGCGATTTTGCCGCGACATCCGTCGCTAGTGAAATATTACTTCATTCTTCACGATCCGACCTGGGTGCACGGATTTCTGGTGTCCCTGAGCTACGTTGTCATCAACACGGTGATCTCCGTAACCGTAGCGCTGCCGGCGGCTTATGCCTTCAGCCGCTATCGCTTCGTCGGCGACAAACACCTGTTCTTCTGGCTGCTTACCAACCTGATGGCGCCGACCGCCGTATTCGCGCTGCCGTTCTTCAATCTGTATTACGCGGTCGGCCTGTTCGACACGGTATGGGCCGTCGCACTGGCGCATTGCCTGTTTAACGTTCCGCTCGCGGTCTGGATTCTCGAAGGGTTCATCAGCGGCGTGCCGCGCGAGATCGATGAAACCGCTGCGATCGACGGCTATTCCTTTCCGCGCTTCTTCGTGCGCATCTTCATACCGTTGATCGCCAATGGCGTCGGCGTCACGGCGTTCTTCTGCTTCATGTTCTCGTGGGTCGAACAACTGCTCGCCACCACGCTGACCGCGACGAATGCGCTGCCGTTCGCCGCCGTGATGTCGCGCACCTATTCGGCCTCCGGAATGGACTGGTCGCTGCTCGCCGCCGCGGGCGTGATGACAATGATTCCGGGCGCACTCGTCATCTGGTTCGTACGGAACCACATCGCCAAGGGCTTCGCCCTCGGCCGCGTTTAGGAGGCAGACATGGCATTTGCATGGATGGCCTGGACGCCGCAGACGGCGATCTTCTTTTGCTTCATTGCGCTGTCGCTCGTCATTCTCACCTTGCTCGCGATCTACCGGCCGGAGACGCCACGCAAAGGCATTCTCGGGTTTCCGACGACGCGGGGCGACCGCTTCTTCGTCTCACTGCTCGGCTCCGCATTCATTTGCATCCTGTGGATCCGACTCGGCGGTGGCGAGCTTTGGTATGCGCTCGCGATCTGTATTCCATTCGCCGTCGCCATGTTTCGTTTCGCGTGACTGCAACTGCCTCGCGCGTTTTGTGCGAGTAACAAGGGAGGAAAGGGAAGATGGATATCAAACGTCGTGACGTTCTGAAGGGCGCAGGCACGGCCGCCGCAGCGGTCGCAGTCGGCGCACCAGCGTTGCTCACGCCGACCGTGAGCTATGCGCAACAGGTCGATGCCGCCAAGAAGTGGATCGACAGCGAGTTTCAACCATCGACGCTGAGCAAGGATCAGCAGATGGCTGAGATGGAATGGTTCATCAAGGCATCGGCGCCCTTCAAGGGGATGCAGGTCAGCACGGCTTCGGAGATTCTCGGCATTCACGAGTACGAGTCGAAGACGCTGACCAAGGCATTTGCCGAGATTACCGGCATTCAGGTCAACCACGAGATGATGGATGAAGGCTTGATCGTCGACAAAATCTCGACGGAAATTCAATCCGGAAAGCCGATCTACGATTTCTGGATGAATGACTCGGACTTCATCGGCACCCATCCCCGCTATAACGACATCATCGGCGGCTCGTTGACCGATTTCATGGCGGGAGACGGCAAGGAAATTACAAATCCCAATCTCGACCTTAACGACTTCATCGGATTGTCGTTCGCGACATTTACCGATGGCAAGCTGTATCAGCTGCCGGACCAGCAGTTCGCCAACCTCTACTGGTTCCGGTACGACTGGTTCAAGCGTCCCGAACTCAAAGCCGCATTCAAGAACAAATTCGGCTACGAGCTCGGCGTTCCCGTCAACTGGTCTGCCTACGAAGACATCGCCGACTTCTTTACCAACACGGTGAAGGAAATCGACGGCCAGCGGGTCTACGGCCACATGGATTATGGCAAGAAGGATCCATCGCTCGGCTGGCGATTCACCGACGCCTGGTTGTCGATGGCCGGCAACGGTGACAAGGGCCTGCCGAACGGCAGACCGGTCGACGAGTGGGGCATCCGCGCGGAGGACGGTATTCCGCGGGGTTCTTCCGTGACCCGTGGCGGTGACGCCAACGGACCGGCCGCAGTGTACGCGCTCGCCAAATTCGTCGAGTGGCTCAAGAAGTATGCGCCGCCGGAAGCCGCGGGAATGGACTTCCTCGAAGCAGGAGCAGTTCCGGGGCAAGGGCATATCGCCCAGCAGATCTTCTGGTACAGCGCGTTCACCGCGGCGCTCTCAAAACCCGAGTTGCCCGTGATGAACTCGGATGGCACGCCGAAGTGGCGAATGGCGCCGAGCCCGCACGGGGCGTACTGGAAGGAAGGCATGAAGCTGGGCTACCAGGACGTCGGCTGCTGGACGCTCTTGAAGTATGCCAAGCCCGAGAGGGTCAAGGCGGGGTGGCTTTACTCGCAGTTCTGCGTGTCGAAGACGGTCTCGCTCAAGAAGTCGATCAAGTTCCTGCACGTGATCCGCGAGAGCGACATCTGGGCGGACGCAATGACCGAGCTTGCGCCAAAGGTAGGCGGTTTCGTCGAGTTCTACCGCAGCCCGGCGCGCAAGTTGTGGACGCCCACCGGCGTCAACGTGCCGGAATACGGCAAGCTGGCACAGGTCTGGTGGCAGAATGTCTCCAAGGCCATATCCGGCGAGGCGACGCCGCAGCAGGCGATGGACGGGCTGGCACGCGATCAGGATTCCATCATGGCGCGCCTGGAGAAGTCCGGCGTGCAAGGCAAGCTCGGACCGAAGCTCAATGAAGAGAAGACCGCCGAGTACTGGTACGCCAAGGCCGAGAAGGACGGCAATCTCGCCCCGCAACGCAAGCTCGCTAACGAGAAGCCGCCAGGCGTAACGCAGGACTACGATGAGCTCATCAAGAGCTGGAAGGCGGAAGTTCCGCACAAGAAAACTTAAGCCGATTGACGCTTGACAAACGGGGTGGGAAGCTCCTTCGGGTGGTCCCATCCCTTTTTCTTTAACGCGATAGAACGGTTCGAAGATTTCCGGGCATGTCTGGCACCGAAGTCAAAGTGAATGGGTTGTTTGCGACGCCGGTAGCCGCAGTGATGCTGCCAGACGCGGAAGAGCGTAATGCGGAGTTGACCGAAATCATCTTGCGGCGCCGCGCCGAGCAGCCGTCGATCGGTGCGTCGAGCATTGGCGGCTGGCATTCGACGCGCGACATCGTGGAATGGGGCGGCAAGGGCATTCGGGAGGTACTGACCGTCGGCCAGTCTGTCGCGACGGAGCTCACCGCCGACCGCCATGGCAACCCGATCAAGCCTGACTGGAAGGTCGAAGCCTGGGCCAACGTCATCGGACCCGGCGGTTCGAACGCGTGCCACTACCATCCAGGCTCGTTCTGGTCCGGCACTTATTATGTCGCCGACGGCGGTTGCGCCGATGACGCCTCGCTCGGCGGCGAGTTTGAAATGTTCGATCCGCGCGGTCCGTCGCCGATGATGCATGCGCCGTTGCTGAAGTTTGCCGGTGAGGATGGCCGCTCCGCGGGAAGCGCGCAGACGATTCGGCCGCGTGCGGGGCTATTGTTTCTGTTTCCGTCGTTCCTGCTGCATGCAGTACGTCCCTACACTGGCAATTCCCTGCGTATATCGATCGCTTTCAATCTGGGCCTTTATCCGAACTCATGAAGATCGGGAAGAACGGCAAGCGGGTGGCCTCATGCGCATGACATTTCGTTGCGATCCGGCACTTGCAGATCATTTGCCGCGACCGGTTCCGGCGCGCGGCGGGCTCCCCGACTGGTTGCGCGAGATGCCGGCAAAAGCCCGCTCGGAAATCCACGGACGGGACATCCGCACCGTCAAACAATGCCCGCCCTTTGTCGATGCCATGGCCTATGGCGTTTTGATTCTGCTTCCCTGCGATGTAACGGTCGATAAAGGTTCGTTTTCGTGGGCCTGGGATATTCCGGAGCCTTCGACGTCGGGACACCCCCGCGCTCCCCTGAGCTTTCATGTGCCATCGCAGTTTGAGGGCGCGCCCTTTGCGCGCAACGGACAAGCCGCGATCAAGTTCAACAGCTTCTGGACCATCGAAGTCGAGCGCGGGTGGTCGTTGTTCGCGACCCATCCCGTCAATCGCGACGATCTTCCGTTTCGCTTGATCACGGGACTGGTGGATGCCGATCTCTTCCACGACGGCGGCATCAATTTTCCGGCGATCTGGCTTGAGCCCGATTTTTCCGGCGTGCTGCCGAAAGGCACGCCGGTGGCGCAGGTCTTTGCGGTGCCGCGCACGGCGCCGGAACTGGAATTTGCAAGCTTCGACGAGCGGCACAAGCAGGCTTATGAGAAGACCGTCGCCGAGGTTCTCAGCCGCCCCAACGTCTACCGGAAGCATTTTCGTGCGCGGCGAGGACGGGCGTAATCCAGCCTCTAGCCTTCGAGCGCCCTGCGAAGCGAGGCTTCATCGAGCCACAGGCCGCCATGGGACGCCGAGGTCAACGCCATCGCAATGTTGCCAAAGCTGGCGGGACGCAGGCGATAGGCTTGCTTGTAGGCGCGCATCGCCTCGTCGAGAAGGCCTGTTTCCTGGAGCACAACGCCGAGATTGAACGCGGCTTCCGCAAGATCGCCCTTCAGCTCGATCGCCTTGCGATAGGCGGCGGCGGCGCCGGCATAGTCGCGCAGATCCTGCCGGGCGAGCCCGAGGTCGAACCACACGGACGCCGGCGCATCGGTTTGCGCGGCGCGTTCCAGAAACTTTGCCGCAAGCTCGGTCTCGCCATCCTCCCATGCGAGCCGGCCCGACCTTGCGGCGGCTTCGACGTTATCCGGAACGACGTCGAGGATGGCGTTCCAGGCTTGCCGCGCCGGCCGCCGAAGGCCGGCCTGATCGAGCGTTCGCGCCTTTTCAATGAAAGCTTCGCGTTGCGGCGCGAGCGCGATCGCATGGTCCAGATGCGATAGCGCGCCGTCGAAATCCCCGGTCGTCCTGGCGAGACGCGCCGCGAGCAGGCGCGCAGCCGCGTTGTCCGGCCGTTTGACAAGACTGACCTCGATATGCCCGCGTGCCGCCTCGATCTCGCCGGAGGCAAACAGCACAGCGGCCAAGAGATGGCTCATCATCGGCTCGCCCGGCGTGCCGATCAGACCCTGTTCGCAGAGTGCTCGCGCCTCATCGCGCCGCCCCGCATTGAAAGCGGCGGTGGCGCGGCGAACAATGTCTTCGGGGAGCGGTCATACCGGCAACGGGAGCTTCTCATCGCAAACGGGGAATTTGCACCCGCGATCAGCATAGCCGTCGAACACGAGCGACGCCAGCGAAGCTCCCGAGCCAGCGCCGCCTGCTAAGCGGCGCCGCCAACGGTCCCCAGAACCACGTCCTTACCGTCGCGAATGATCTGATGCAGGAACGGCCGGCCGAGCAATTCGCCGCGCTGGTCGAATTTGAGGTCCTGGCCGGCGCCCGTGAAGTCGATGGCCTCGCCCTTGCGCACCAAAGCGAGCGCCTCGACGCCGGTCGCGACTTTCGTTCCGGGTCCATTGGTAATCGGAATGATCTCTTTGGCGAACTCGACCGGATTAGCCGATTTGGATTTCTCGATGGCGGTCGCCACGACGTTGATCGCATCGAACTGGAGCGCGGCGAACGGAAACACGGTGCCGTCGGGCGCGCCCATCGCCCTGACAAAGGCCTTGTATTCGGGACGATCCAGCGGACTGATCGGCTGAATGTGCTCGATGCCCTCGGCCACTTCCTTGCCGACATTCTTGACGAAGGTGCTGCCACCATCGATCCCGGCAGCCGCGGCGATCGTCAAGGAGAACACCTTTCCCTTGTAGCCGCCGCGATAAATCTCCTTGGCGATCGAGGTGAACTGGTTGACGTAACCCGGCACGAAGACAGCGTCAGGATTGGCCGCATAGACCTTCTCGACCTCGGCACGGTAGGACGGCTGATCGGGTTTGTACTCGACGTCCGATATCACCTTCGAGCCGCCTTTCTCGATCGTTTCGACAAACGACGGGATCATCGAAGCAACAAAGGGGTTTTGCAGGTGAAGAAGGCCGATCTTCTTGTATCCACCTTTGAGGATTGCCAGCGCCGCCGGCTCACCCCAACTCGACGCACGCGCCTGGAAACGCCACACCAGTCCCTTGGTGTCGCCCTCGGTTACTTCGTCGGCCGAGCCAAGCACCGTCAGCACAACATTCTTCTCGAGCGTCAGCGGACGAACGGCCAGGATCGGCGCCGAGCCCCAGACCGCCGTGATGGCCACGACCTTGTCGATATCGAGCAGCTTCCGTGCGGCCTTCACCGCCGCGGTCGCGTTGGTTTCGTCGTCTTCGACGAACAGCTCGAGCTTGCGGCCGCCCAATACGCCGCCGGCGGCATTGATCTGGTCCGCCGCGAGCTTCGAGGCCTTGACGATATCGGCGCCGTAGGGACCGCCGCCGCCAGTCAGCGGCGCAAGCACGCCGATCCGGATCGGTTCGCTCGCTTGCGCATGTACAAGATGGGGCGCGAACGGCAAAACACCGATGCCCGCCACCAGCGAACGGCGCGAAATAACTGAGTTCATCGTCTGATCCTTTTGGCTACTGATTACTCGGCGGCGTCGCGAACGGCGACGCCCTGTTCGACGTCAAACTGCAAGATGTCGTTGAAACGATTGAATGCGCCACACAGCGCGGTGCGCCATGTCAGCTCCACGATCTGCGCTTCGGAGAAATGTTCGCGCAGCCGGACGAAAATCTCGTCGCGGGTCCTGTTCCAGTTATTCGTGACGGCGATGGCGTATTCAACGACGAGCTTGTCAATGCTATCCAATTCAGGATGATCCTTGTAATCGAGCAGGCGCTCGGCGCCCTCCTCGGATACACCCTGGATCGCCAGCTTTGGCGCGTGATGTGAAACGCAATAGCTGCATTTGTTCAAGAGCGACACCGTCACCAGCGCCAGTTCGAGATAGCGCTTCGACAGCACGGCTTCATCGGCGAGACCGATCAGCATGGACCAGATATGCTCAAAGATCGGCGGACGGTGGGCCATGACGCCCGCCTGATTTTCGAACGCGCCATAGGTCGTCATCTTGTCCCAGAGCGGGCGAAGCTCGGCCGGCAGATCCCCTCTGGTTTTGACACTGATACGGGACACGAGCTTCTCCTGGGCTATGGATTGAGATCAGGACGCGGCGACTTGCCGATCGAAAGGCGGTATTCCGACGAAATGCCCTCGGGGCGGAAAATCAGAATCAACACAAGACCGGCTCCGATCAAGGCGAGACGCAGGGAGGCAGCCTGCTGCGCTGAAAAGAACGGGACGAAGTCCTTCAGGAACCTCGTTCCCTCCAGCAAAACCATCACGGTACAGGCGCCAAGCAGGAGGCCGCGATTGGACCCTTTGCCGCCGACGATCACGGCCATGAAGGCGTAGACCGTGACAAAGCCTGCAAACTCTTCGGGATCGATATAGGTGAAGTAATAGGCGTGCAGCGCGCCTGCGAGGCCGATGACGGCCCCTCCGATCGCAAACGCTTTCACCCGAAGCGCCAGGACATTCTTTCCAAGGGTCGCGGCAACGACATCGTCTTCGCGCACCGCACGAAGCGCGCGCCCGAACGGCGAGCGGATGATCCGGTCCAGCACCAGATAGGTGACCGCGACCAACACAAGGCAAAGCAAAAGAAAGAACAGTTCATATTGATCGCCGCCGACAAGGCCGATCAAAGGCCGCGGGATATCGCGAATGCCGTTGGCGCCACCCGTCAACCAGGTCTCATTGGTCAGCACCAGCCGCACGAGTTCTGCAAATGCCAGCGTGGTGATCGCGAGGTAGTCTTCGCGCAACTTCAGCGTCGCCAGCGACACCAGCGCCGAAAGCGCCGCCGTCATCGCCATGGCGGCCACCGTTGCCGTAAAGCCGTCAACACCGGCTTTCGATAGAATGGCAGCGGTGTAAGCGCCGATCCCGTAGAAGCCGGCGAGGCCGAAATTCATCATGCCGGCCTGCCCCCATTGTATGTTGAGGGCGAACCCGAGCAGCACGGCCAGAGAAACGAAGGTGAAGATCGCGATGAAATATCCGCTCATCGGCGGATCCTCGCCGCGCCAACCAACCCTTGCGGCCGCA
Source organism: uncultured Alphaproteobacteria bacterium (assembly GCA_963775545.1). Taxonomy (GTDB): domain Bacteria; phylum Pseudomonadota; class Alphaproteobacteria; order Rhizobiales; family Xanthobacteraceae; genus Bradyrhizobium. The sequence continues at coordinate 15,244 of CAVZJE010000005.1, read as the reverse complement.
GCAGCAGAACCAGAACAAGCACCGCAAAGCTGACGCCCTGGCGGTACGTCGTGGATACCGCCAATGCCGAGGTTTCTTCCACGAGGCCAATGATCAGCGCGCCGGCCACGGCGCCGAACGGATTGCCGATGCCGCCGATCACGGCGGCCGCGAAAACCGAAACAAGATAGTTCGTTCCCATCGTCGGATCGACGACGCCATCGAGCGCAATCAGGATGCCGGCGAGGGCCGTCAGCGCGCCCGAGATCGCCCAGGTCCAGTCCACCGTGCGCGCGTGGCCGATACCGCGCACTTCGGCGAGATCCGGGTCATCGGAAATCGCCCGCATGGCGCGGCCGAGCCGCGTGCGTTTGAGAATGAAAGCGACGACGACCATGGCCGACAGCGCGACCACGGCAATGATGAGTTGCTCGTGGTTTAATCGCAGGCCGTTCCACAATAGCGGCCGCGCGACGGGAACATCGAGCGTGCGCACATCAGAGCCATAGAAGAAGCGCAAGACGTTTTCGAGCACGAAGGCGACGCCCATCGACGCCACCAGCAAGGTGACGTGATCGGCATTGCGGATCTGGCGATAGACCCCGCGCTGGATCGCGATGGCGACCAACGCCAGACCAATCGCCGCGGCGGGTGCGGCCACCATAATCGGCGCGCCCAGTGAGGCGTTGAACATATAGGCCAAATAAGCGCCGGTCGTGATCATCGCGCCGATCGAAAAATTCGCGAAATTGAGGATTCCATAGGTCAGCGACAACGCGATCGCCGGAAGCGCGATCAGAAGCCCCGAGACCAGGCCGTTAAGCAGCGCTTGCGTCATCGGTGATCCCAACGTGATCCGGGTCTGTCGCTTTCGCCTTGGCGCTCCCAAGAAACAATTCCCTGACAAGGGGGTCGGAGAGGAAGCGATCGGATTGCCATGTGCCCCTGATTTCTCCGGCGACCAGCAAGATGACGTCGTGGGCAATCCGCATCGCCTCGATCAGGTTCTGTTCGATCATGATCACAGTCACACCGGACCGGTTGACGGCAGCGACCGCGTCCAGCATCGAGGTGACATAGCGAGGCGAAAGCCCCGCCGACGGCTCGTCCAGCAGCAGCGTCGTCGGTCCAGCCACCAGCGCGCTGCCCATCGCCAGCATCTGCCGCTGGCCGCCGCTGAGCGTGCCCGCGACATGGTTCAACCGCCCGGCCAGATCAGGAAAGAGATCGAGTACCCGGTCGCGCGCCACGACAAACTCCTTTGCGGGCGCTTTGCGGCGGATGAACTCGAAGCCAATCCGCAGATTCTCGCCGATGGTCAGATTTCTGAAGATGTTGCGTTCCTGTGGAACGTAGCCGAGCCCAGCCAACGCCCGTTGGGGCGGTGCCAGCCGCGTCACGTCACGGCCATCGATCAATATCTGGCCGAGCCGCGGCCGCAGCAATCCGGCCAACGTCTTCATCAGCGTCGACTTGCCGGCGCCATTCGGCCCCGCAATGGTCGTGATCCGGCCCTGCGCAGCGGCGAGTGTAACCGATGTGATGATGTCCGAGCCGCCGTATCCGGCGGAGACGTCCCGCACCTCGAGAGAATTGGCCGAGCCTGTCATGTCTTCAGCCCGAGATAGGCTTCGACCACGCGGGCATCGCTCACAACTTCCGTGAACGGTCCCTCAGTCAGCACCTTTCCCGCCGCCATGACATAGACGTGGTCACACAACGCCGCGACGATATCGAGATCGTGCTCGACAATCAGAAAATCCACGCCTTCGCCGGCGAGGCTGCGGATGGTGGCGACCAGCATTTCTTCCATCGCGGGCGCGACGCCGGCCGCGGGTTCGTCGAGAAGCACCAGCCTTGGCTTCAGCATCAACGCCCGGCTTAGTTCGAGCAGTTTCTTCTGGCCGCCAGACAACGTCGCGGCGGGCGCATCCGCAAGCCGCCACAGATTGACCCTTTGCAGCGCGGCGCGCGCCGTCTCGATCGCCGCCTCTTCTTCCTCACGCACCCGCTTTGGTCGCGCAAGGAGGCCGATGATGCGCTCGCCGGTTTGCTGGGCGCGGGCCAGCAAGAGATTTTCGAGAACCGTAAGTTGACCCAGTTCACGCGAAATCTGGAATGTCCGCACCAGCCCGCGCGCCGCGAGCCGATGCTGCGGCAATGAGCCGATGTCCTGCCCAAGGAACTGAACGCTGCCGCCAGTTGCCCGGTCAACACCCGAGATGACATTGAGAAGCGTCGTCTTGCCGGCGCCGTTCGGCCCAATCAGGCCGGTGATCCGCCCGTGGGTCAAATCCAGATCGACGCCCGAAACAGCTTCCAGGCCGCCATAGGCTTTGCGAAGATCCGCGCACCTGAAGCAGCGGCGCGTCTTGTACATCGTGATCGACGGCGCCCGATGAGGCTGCAGGTCGCGATGGTGATGGCTCGGACACGACGCTGGAATTCGAGACGATCTGCGAGAAGACCTGGAAGGGTGGTGGCGGATGAACTCATTGCGATACTTTGCAAGCCTTTATTAGTAAGCAAGCCTTGGGCCAGGCCCCTCCGGGCAGGGCTACCGAACAATCCTGCGAGGCCGATACATTAGTGTGCCATGCAACATATTGGATACGCTCGGAAAAATAAGAAGATCATTCCTCATATCGGCTGGCAGATAGATCAAATCACCGCGGCCGGGGTGTACTTGCGACCGCAGCATTCCGCCGTCCGCGCTCAGGTCTGAAGGTGCCCGCGCAATGTCGAAGCCGTGTAGTCCTCTCGGAACACGCCGAGCCGTTGCAGTTCCGGAACCACGCCGTCCACGAATTCGGCAAAGGAGTCCGGCAGGAACGCCGGGGACACGACAAAGCCGTCCGCGTCGCCGGACGTAAAGATATCCGCCATTTCGTCGGCGATTTGTTTCGGAGTGCCACAGAGCTGGGGCACCATCACCGTCTCCCCATACTTGCGGCCGATCTCGCGCAAGCTCAGCGAATTGTCCTTGGCGATGCGCGACGCCATCGCAATCAGGCTCTGGGTGCCCGTGCTCTGCAATTGCTCTACCGGCGCGTCGAGATCAAGCGTGCTGAGATCGACATTGGAATGCGCGGCAAGCGTCGACAATCCCACCATCGGATCGACCAGCGAATTGGCGATGTCGCGCTTTTCCTGCGCCTCTTCGCGGCTGCGTCCGACAAACGGCATGATCGCCGTTAGCGATTTGCAGCTTGCGGCCGGCCGCTTGAGCCGCTCGGTCTCCTCGCGAACGCCCTGGGTCGAACGTTTCATATGCTCGCGGGTCGGCGAGATATTGAAAATGATCTCCGCCCATTTCACCGCGAAAGCTCGGCCCCGATCGGATGCTCCCGCCTGGATAATGACCGGCCGTCCCTGTGGCCCGCGCGGAATATTCAGCGGACCGCGCGATTTGAAATAGGCGCCGTCGTGATTGACGTAGTGCACCTTGGCCGGATCGGCATAAAGGCCCTTGGCGCGATCCAGCCGCAAAGCGCCCTCTTCCCAACTGTCCCACAGCTTGAAGATCAGCTCCATGAACTCCTCGGCGCGATCGTAGCGCTGGTCATGGCTGAGATGGCTCTCGACGCCGAAATTCTGCGCCTCGCTGTCGTTCATCGAGGTCACGACGTTCCACGCGGCGCGGCCGTTCGACAAATGATCGACCGTCCGGAACTCGCGGGCGAGATGATAGGGTTGATCGTAGGTCGTCGAACGCGTGGCGCCGAGACCGATATGCCGCGTCGTCGCCGAAAGCGCGCCGAGGATCGGCACCGGATCCATACGGGTGGAATCCTGGTCGCCGTGGCGTATCCCGACTTCCTTGTCGTTGCCGTATCTGTCGGCAACCGCAAGCCGGTCCGCGAAAAAGATCAGGTCGAATTTTCCCTGTTCGAGCTTGCGCGCCACCTCGACATAATAGTCGCTCGTGAGAAACGGCACCTCGTGCGCCGGGTTTCGCCAGAGCGCGTGACTGTGCGCCACCGGGCCAGCAATCAGAAACCCGGCAAGATTCATGTGGCGGGAAGACAACGGCATTTCTCCACGAGGGTTGGATTTCCAACGTCTATAAGCGCTGGCGTTCATGATTTGAGGAAGAAAATCCTCCCAAGGCAACCCCCTGAAAATTCTCTTGTGGGAGCCGATGAAGGAACGCTCTTCTCGTGGAATGGCCGGAGAGAGAAATAATACCTATCGAAGTTCGCCGGGAACATAGCCGGGTGCAACCAGCAACCTGACCGTGTTGGCGCAGGAAATTCGCTCAAGCGACCTTGGAGGCGTCCTTGATCGAGGACTTGTACCGCTGCAACGCAAAAGCCTCGTCGCTGGAGGCGATCAGCGCCTCGAGGATACGCGACAACGTTTGAAAGTCTTCACGGCTGAGCGATCCAAACTCGACATCGTTGATCTCGCGCTGATAAGGCGCAAGCTTCCGGAGCAGCGCCCGCCCCTTTTCCGTGATGCCGAGCGAGATCCGCCTCCGGTCCACGCTGTCCTGCTTTTTTTCTGCAAGACCCAGCGTCTGCAGTTTGCTGGTGACGGTGGTGACGAAGGCGCCGCTCATGTGCAGATGGTCGGCGACGGTCTTGACGTTGACGTCGCCGTCGAGGCCGAGATGTCCGATCGAGATCAGGATCGTATACTCGACGCCCGCGAGCCCTATTTGCCTCGCATGACCGTCGCGGATCGCCTCGTGGCGCGCCATGAAGGCAAATATGTTGTGCACGAGTTTGCGAAAATCGCGGTCGGTGCCGTCATTCAGCAGTTCAGGACGGTTGACCGTCAGCGGCACCCCGCTCCTCGATTGGAGAGGCTCAGTGCGACGCGGCGTCTGGCTGCGCTCAGCTTTGACTTTTTGGCGCGACAAGAAGGTTCTCCAGGTGGTCGGCAGATCCCTGAAATCGGCGGGCGAATCGTGCCCGGAAAGAATCAGTACGATGTTCTGAGGTTGCCGATCAACTGACGACCGGCAGCACCTCGATGTCGTAGGCGTGACGCAGCGTACGGCCAAGCACCGGATCTTCGAGCTCCATCTCGAAGCGGCTGGCCGGGCGGATCCCGCCGATGGCAGCGAGCGTGCCGCAGAACATGACACTTCCTGACGACAACGGCTTGCCCAACCGCGAGATCAGGTCGGCCGGCGTGCGCATGCCCGCCAGCGTGCCATCCTGGTAAGCGGTACGGCGGCCGTCGATCGTGGCGAAGGCGCGCAGCTTGATCTGGTCCCAATGGCCGGCGACATCGTCCAGCAACCAGAGCTCGGTGCCAACAGGCTTGCCGCAGAGTTGCTTGGACAGCGCAATTCCCATGGTTTCCGCCTTGCGATCGGTGTGATCGGACCCCACCGTCAGCCAGAGGCGCCCGCCATGCGCGACCACGACCGGCTCGGCCTCGCCTGAGGTGTCGGGACCCAGCACCTGAAGCCGCGAAGTTTGAGTCACATTCAGCGTGGCGTTTCGGTAGAATACCGGCACCGAAGACGGCCGCGGTACGCCGATGGCGGCAAGCTCCTCGATATGGTGGCGCAGCGCCGCCTCGTCGCGGCCGGTCCAGCCGGCGACGACCAGCGTCGCGACGTCGAAGCCGATCCGTTCGCGATGGCCCTTGTGGGGTAGCAAGTGGAAATCGAGCATGCCCGAGAGGCCTCCTTCGCGCCCCAAAATACTTTGAAAACTAGCTAAGTTATGGAGTATATAACCCAACGCTGCCCTGGAGACCAGCATGGATCCGCGCAAATTCCGCAATGCCCTTGGCCAGTTTCCGACTGGCGTCGTGGTGGCGACGGCACGCACGCAAACCGGCGAGCTGATCGGGATGACCATGAGCTCGTTCAATTCGGTCTCGCTCGATCCGCCTTTGATCCTGTTCAGTGTCCATCGCAAGACGATGAGCTTTGAGGCCTGGCAATCGATTTCGCGCTACGCCATCAACGTGCTGAACGAAGATCAGGAGCAGGTGTCCAACCAGTTCGCGCGCGCCGGCGGCAACAAATGGGAAGACATCTCCGTGCTCACCTCGGCCAGCGGCGTGCCGCTGCTTCCGAACGCCGCGGTGGTGTTCGAATGCGTGAGCCATGCCCGGTACGACGGCGGCGACCACGAGATCTTCCTCGGCCGGGTCGAGGCCATGCACGAACACGCCTTCACCCGCGGCCGGCCGCTCGTATTCTTCGAGGGCCGCTACCGTCAGCTCGCCAGCGTAGCGACTGCGCACGCGCCCCCGCCGGGCGTGGAGCTCACTGCACGGCTGGTGATGCATTTATTTCCGCGACCCTGAGAACAGAAGGAACGACCGGATGGCCATCAACAAGGAACACAAGGAATTTCACGCCCTCGACATGTCGAGCGGCTGGGAGACACCGGCCGGTTATCCTGCGGGCATTCAGCAAAAAATCCTGTCGGGCGCGCTGGACGAGAAGAACAACAAGGGCTCGCGCTCGCGGCTGTTGCGTTTCGAGCCCGGCGTCTTCACGACCGCGCCATTCGTGCATGAATACTGGGAAGAGGTTTATCTCGTTTCGGGCGACCTCACGGTCGGTAACGATGAACAGGGCAACGGCGGCGAGTCCTTCAAACCCAACACCTATGCCTCGCGACCGCCCGGCGCCTGGCACGGACCGTTCAAGTCCGAAAAAGGCTGCCTGCTGTTCGAAATCCACTATTTCGATCCGGCGTGAGCTGAGGTCACGCTCTCCGTCATCGCCTGTTGTTCGCAGGGGTTTACCCCACTTGCGTCACTAAAGGGCAACAGCACGTTGCAAGCGGCGTTGCTATCCAGTTGCCTATGCCAAACGTACCGGTGCAATCAATCGCTATCGCAAAGCTGATGTGATCGCCCGCTCAAAGCGGGCATGACGAGTTCGGCCAGGGCCACACTGCGCCCCTCTCAATGCGCTGCTGCGGCGAAATCCTGCATCACCGAGGATTTTACAACGCGCGCCTTGCGCGTCGTGGCCGGCGTATTGCGGCTGCGGCCGACAAAACGAGGCACGCCCGCGGTGACGACGGCGCCGATCGCAGCGATGTCGCCATGGCGGATCGCATCGAGCGCGTTGTCCTGCGTACCGCCATCGGGCGCATCCAGCAGCACGATATCGGCGGCATGGCCGACTTTAAGGAAACCGCTGTCGAGCCGGTAGACGCGCGCATTGTTGCCGCTCGCGGCGCAGATCGCCTGCTCCGGCGTCATTTTGGTGAGGCTCGCCAGATGCGCCATGGTGTAGAGGATGCCGAGCGGCATGATGCCGCTGCCGGTCGGCGTATCGGTGGCGATGATGAAGCGGTCGAAGGCGTCAAGCTCGAGCGCAAGCTTGCCGCATAAAAGCGTCGTGCGCAGGTTGCCCGCCGTGCAGACCTGAAGCGCCATCTCGCTTTCGCGGATCACGCGCTCGAAATCACGATCGGGCATCGCCGTCGGTCCGCCATTGATGTGGAACGAGACGTGCGGATGCATCTTCAACAGATGATCGCCGGTGATGGCGCCAGAACCGGGGATCGATGAGCCGCCGGTGTGACAGGTGGTGATCAAGCCCGCCGCCTTTGCCGCTGCCACCAGCGGCACGTAATCGTAGGCGGTCTTCACCGCGCCGAAGCCGGCCTTGGCGAGGCCAACGCCCTTGGCCGCGAGTTCGACGAAATCCTCGTCCCTCAAACCGGGTTCGAGAATGACCGAGCCGGCGATCACGCGCATGCCGCCCGGACGATAGTCGGCAAAACAGCGCTGCGCCGCCAACGCCAGCGCTTTCACGCCTTCGGGATCGCGCGGCCGGCCGGGGACGTGGACTTCGGAGGCCGAGATCGAGGTCGTCACGCCGCCATGCAAATAGCTTTCGAGATAACCCACCGTGCGCTGGCGCGGCGTGTAGTCGCCGAAAGTGATGTGGACATGGGAATCGATCAGGCCCGGAATCGCGGTCATGCCGCCGGCGTCGATCACGACGTCGCAGGCCTCGACTTCGGCAGTATCAGCCGTACCGGCATTGGCAATCTTGCCGTCATGGGCAATGACGGTGTCGCCCTGGACGAACGGCGCACGCCAGTCGCCGGAAACGATGGTGCCGAGATTGGTAATCGCGACTTTCATGCCAAGCTCCCTATCGTCAGTCGCCAACCTGTCCGCAGAGGTCAGCGGCTCAATGCTTTACTCCGCCTAACTCGCTTTCCAGCGAGTACGAAGCCAGAAGGCTTTCGACCATTGCGGTCGCGCCGTTCCAGTCGTAGGTACGGAAACTGTGGCCCGCCGTGACAAAGCGCGCCCCGGCGTAGAACATCTCATATTGCTGGTGACGCGAACCGAACTCCGAGCCGACGGCATCCCAGCAGGCTTTGAGGAATTTCACCTTGTCTTCCGGTTCGAGATTGGCGGCCCTTTGGGTCGTCTGGATGATCCTGTTGATCAGCGGATCGTTGAAGTCCTTGATGGAGGACGGCAGCATGATCAAGGCGCCGCCCGATAGTTCGCGGATCGCATTGATGAACTGCGGATAGAGGTCCTGCGTCAACACCTGCGCCGAATACATGAAGTGCTTGTTCGGCACCCAATACTCGCCGGCCTTCGAGCCGCTCGCCTCCATGCCCGAAAGCATCGCTTCCACCATGCTGGCTTGCGCCGCCATGTAGCCGAGCTTCTCGCTAACGGAGGGGATCTTGGTCGTGCCAATGGCCTCGGTCAGCCGGTGGGCCAGACCCGCAAGGAAGCGGATTTTCACCGAGAGACGGATCTGCGCCTGGTAGTTCTGATAGGAATGGCCCCAGGTCTCGTGAAACTGCTGGCGGCAGACATCGGTGTCGCGGTAGACGAACAAACGGTCCCACGGAACCTTGACGTCGTCGAAATAGATCAGCGCGTCGTTTTCGTCGAAGCGCGACGAGATCGGGTTGTCGAATACGGATACCGCGGCCGCCTCATATGACTTGCGCGACAACACCCGGATGCCCTTGGCGTTCATCGGCAGCGCGCAGGAAAACGCGAGGTCCTCCTCGCCCGGCTTGAGCGGTTGCAGATTGGCGACCAGCACTTCATTGGCCATGATCGAGGAGGTGCCGAGCATCTTCGCGCCGCGGATGGTGATGCCCGTGGAATCCTCGTCCACGATGCGGGCGACGAGATCCTGCGTCTGATCGCCCCAGTTCTTGGCGCGCTCGGCCTGTGGGTTGATTATCACATAGGTGAGGAACAGGTCGCTCTTGGTGGCGTAGTCGACGTAATCCTCCAGAGCCTTGGCGCGTTGCGGCCCGTGCTTGCGGAATACTTCGATGCCCATTCGCTGGCCGATCAGCGCCGAGGCGACGTGGTCCGGCGAACGGCCCATAAAGCCATAGTGCACCTTCGCCCAGGCCTGTAGCGCCTTGCGGCGCACGACCATTTCTTCGTAGTTTTTGGGCATTTGCCAGGCGCGGTTGACGCGACGGTTGGAGCCTTCGGGCATGAAGGTCATCAACTCGATATTCTCCGGCCTTGCCTGGAAATCGTAAAGCAATGCCGCGGACTGCACTGCATTGCGGAATGCGGGATGCGTGGTGACATCCTCCACGAGGGCGCCGTCGATATAGACCGTGCGTCCGTCCCGTAGCGAGGCAACGTGCTCTGCACCTGTCTTTGCAACCGTCATGTTTCGCTCCGCTTCGTGGTTTTCGTTGTCACAGGCAGCGCAACCGCTCAAGCGCGGCCATCCTTAAATCAAGCCGTCCTGTCCCTTGATCTCCGATGCCGACAAGCCGCCGACCCGGTGGTTCGGGCGGCCGCGCGTGGCGTAGACCGCAATGATCGCGATCTCGTTCGGCTGCGGCGCATCCGGCAGCGTCAGGGTCATTCCATCATAATGCGAACGCACATAGAGCGCGTCCTTGTGCGCCAGCGGAATGTCGATCATGGCGCCCGGCGCGGCGCGCTTGGTCATCGATGAAATCCACGCCTTGCCGCCGCCGGCCGCCTCGCGCATGACGTTTCCGAACACGGTGGTGAGCATCGCATTGCCGTGCTCCTGCTCGCCGTTAGTGCCGACGATCGCGGCCTTGCCGTAGCTGACGGCCTGATCCGGCGCCAGCAGCCGGACCGCAATGGCGCAGATCTCGCGACCGATCGCTTCACTGGCCCGCGTCAGGTGCGAAAGGTCTTCGACGAAGCGCCCGGCAAACGGATTGTCGATGATGGCGACCGCCGCAACTTTACGAAGCGGCGGCGCCAACGTCGCGGCCATCGGCGCTTCGTGTCTCGTCGAGAAAAGTGAGGATTCGCTTGATTGGCATTCCGGCGCCGGTTTCGGCCATTGCTTGCCTCCCTTAAACTATCTTCTATTATTACATAACTAACGAAGCTTTTCAAGCTGGCTTTCTAATGCTAGCTTCTCTCAGGTCGGGCCCAGAGGGAAGATACGTTGGGCGACCTCCCGGGCTAGCAAAGATCGCGGAATAGCGAGGCTAACGAGGAGATTCCCATGACGTCGAAATCATTGAGAGTGTTGATTGCCGCCGGTCTCACAGCCGCGGTATCCGGAACGATCGCAAGCGGACCGGCGAGCGCCGCCGAGCCGGAGATCGTGCTGGGCGCGATCGTGCCGTCGAGCGGCCCGTTCGCCGAATGGGGGCGCACCAATACGGCAACCCTGCAAATGCTGGAAAAGCAGGTCAACGATGCCGGCGGCATCAAGGGCGCCAAACTTCACATTATGATACTCGACGACGGGACCAAGCCGGCGCAGGCGACCAACGACCTTCGCAAGCTCGCCGGCGACGATCATGTACTCGCGGTGGCCGGGCCGCTGACGTCGAGCGCCGCCGAGGTCACGTTCCCGGTCGCCAACGAGATGAAGGTGGTCTCGACCTCGCAGGCATCGTCGAAACCCGGCGTCGCCAAACTCAATCGTCCCTGGGCATTCCGTAACACCATCGACGAGGGCGTGCTCGGCCGCACCACTGTGCCGTATTACAAGAAGGCCTTCAACATCAAGACCGTCGCGATCATCTTCGACGCCAAGGACGCGACCGCGGCGACCGTCGGCAGCAAGATCATGCCCGGCCTGATGAAGGACAACGGCATCGAAATCCTGAACGCCAACGATCCGCTCTCCTTCAACACCGGCGATCTCGACGTCAGCGCCCAGGTCACCAAGATCAAGTCGCTGAACCCCGACGGCGTCGTGGTCAGCGCCGACTACAGCCAGGCCGTCACCGTCATCCGCGAGATGAAGCGGCAGGGCGTCATCAAGCCGGTTGTCGGATCCACGCAATTGATTTCGTCGGCGATCCTGAAAGCCGCGCCCGAGATTCCGATCGTCGCGCCGGCCAGCTTCTACGCCAGCATGCCGGGCGACAAGGCAGAGAAGTTCGTCAAGGAGCTGACGCCGCTGCTTCACAAGATCTCAGGACTGCCGCCGGAGATCGAGCCGAGCATGTACGACGCCAACATCTATGAGATCGCCAGCATCTATATCGACGCCGTCAAGAATGCCGGCGTCACGGGCAAGCCGGAAGACCTTGAAGCCGACCGCACCAAGATCCGCGACTACATGACCAAGCTCAAGGGCTTTGCCGGGCTCGGTGGACCGATCAGCTTCAACGAAGACGGCGACGCCATCAAGGCCTTCTATATCGTGCAGGGCCAGAACGGCACATGGCAATCGAAGGTACGCGGTTGCAGCGCCCCCGATGGAAAGCAAGGGTGCTGAAGCCCAACTGTCGTCGCCCGGCTTGACCGGGCGACCCAGTAACCACGAGCGTCGAGAGGTGTCGACCGGGCGCCTCAAACACCGAATATTCCACTAAGCTGCGCACTACTGGATCGCCCGGTCAAGCCGGGCGATAACTGCAAAGACAAACGACACAATCCGCAAAACCTCTCCTTTAGGGGACCCTGAAGTGCTGATCCAGCAGCTCGTGAACGGCCTCACGCTTGGCGCGGTCTACACGCTGATCGCCCTCTCCTTCTCGCTGGTCATGGGAATCCTGGGCGTGCTCAACCTTGCGATCGCCGAGCTCTTCATGCTCGGCGGCTATTTCGGCTTCGCCGTGGTGCTTGCGCAACTGCCGCTGCCGCTGGCCCTGGTCGCCGGGATGGCAGGATCGGCGCTGGTTGCCGCCGTGATCGAGCGCATCGGTTACCAGCCTTTCCGCACCGCGCCCGTCGTCACGCCGATGCTGTCGACCCTCGGCTTCTCGATCATCCTGCAAAATGTCGCCACGAATATTTGGGGTTCCGATCCGCTGCAGCTCACCGACGAGATTGCCGCCGAGCGCTTCAACATCGGCCCGATAAGCATCAGCGCGATCCAGCTCACGGTAATTGGCGTCACCATCGTGCTGGTCGCGCTGCTCGCGTTCCTGGTACAGCGCACCTCGATCGGACGCGCGCTGCGCGCGGTGGCTGAAAACCGTGACGTCGCGCGCCTGCTCGGCGTATCCGCCGGCAGCATCACGCTTGTCGCCTTCATGCTTTCCGGCGCGCTCGCAGGTGCGGCCGGAGTCCTGATCGGCATCCACTACGCGGCGATCACGCCTTACATCGGCGTCGAGATCGGGCTCAAGGCGATCGCCGTGATGGTGGTCGGCGGCACCACGCAAATCTGGGGTGCGTTGATCGCCGGGCCATTGATGGGCGTCGTGGAGGTCATGACGGTCGCCTATGGCGGATCGCAGATCCGCGACTTCGTCGTCTATGGCTTGATGATCCTGATCCTGTTGCTTCGCCCGCAAGGATTGCTCGGCGGCAGCCGCAGCAATCAAGATCAGAGGGTATGACGATGTCGATGTATTACGCGGGAATTCTGGCCGACGTCGGCATCCTCGTGCTTGGCGCGCTCAGCGTCTACATCATCCTTTCGACCGGACAGCTTTCGCTCGGCAATGCCGGCTTTATGGGAATCGGCGCCTATGTGACCTCCTGGCTGACCGTCAAGGTCGGTTTGCCGCTGACCCCTTCGCTGCTGATTGCAGCCCTCGCGTCCGGCGCCATCGGCGTGGTAGTCGGCTTTCCGGCGCTGCGGCTGAAAGGCATCTATCTCGCGATGGCGACGCTTGGCTTCGGCGAGATGGTCCGCAGCTTCTTCCTGAATTTTTCCGCCATGGGTGGGCCGGAAGGCTTTCATGGCATGCACCACGTATCCACCGGATACATCTGGATCTGGGCGATCGCTGTACTTGTGCTGGTCATGCTGCTCGAGAGATCGCAGATTTGGCTGGAAATTCGTGCGGTGCGCGACGACGAAACCGCAGCCGGCCTGGTCGGCCTCAACGCCACCGAGATCAAGGTGGGCGCGTTCGGATTTGGAGCCGCGGTGGCGGCGATTGCCGGCGGCTTGTTTGCGCATCACCACGTCTACATCGAGCCCGGCAATTTTTCGTTCGAACGCTCGATCGATTTCGTGCTTGCCGTCATCCTCGGCGGCTCGACGGTGGCGCCGGGCGCGCTCGTCGGCGCAGTGATCCTGGTGATCCTGCCCGAGTACTTGCGCTTCCTCGCCGACTGGCGTTTTGCCGCCTTTGGCGCGCTGTTGATCGGCATGCTGGTGGTGCGCCGCCAGGGCCTGCTCGACCGCGCGATGCTGCGCTTTGTGTTGCCTTCATCGTCGGCATGAACGCGATGATGGAAACGCCTCCTCGTTTAAAGCTCGACCGCGTCTCCAAGCTGTTTGGCGGCGTCCATGCGTTGACTGACCTTTCGCTCGAAGTCGCACCGCGCCAGATCGTCGGCGTGATCGGCCCCAATGGCGCCGGCAAGACCACGACCTTCAACGTCATCACCGGTGCCTATCGCGCCTCGTCCGGTACCGTCACGCTGGACGGCCATGCCGTGACCGACGAGCCGCCGTACCGGATCGCGCGCGCCGGAATCATGCGCACGTTCCAGAACATCCGGCTATTTGCCGACATGACGGTGTGGGAACACTTGCTGGTGGCACAGCCACACACCGGCTCCGCGCTTCAGCGGCTGTTGCCGACACGCCTTTCGAATCCGCAAGCGATCGAGCGTGCGCGCGAGGTGCTGGAGTTCTTTGAGTTGGGTGACGTCCGCAACCGGCTTGCACGCTCGCTGCCCTATGGGCTGCAACGCAAGGTCGAGATGGCCCGCGCGGTCACGGCGCGCCCCAAACTGCTGCTGCTGGACGAGCCGGTCGCCGGCATGAACCACGACGAGGCCGAGACCATCCGGACCCTGATGCTCAAGCTTAGGGACGATGGCCTCAGCATCCTCCTGATCGAACACGACATGGCCTTTGTCATGAACCTCTGCGATTATCTCTATGTGCTCGACTTCGGCGTACTGATCGCGCAAGGCGCCCCAAACGAGGTCAGGACAAATCCCGCCGTGCTCGACGCTTACCTCGGACAGGCCGACTGATGCTTACCGTCCGCAATCTCAGTGTTCGCTACGGCGCCATCCAGGCGGTGCGCGGTATCGACCTTGATATCGCCCAGGGCGAGATCGTTGCGCTGATCGGCGCCAATGGCGCCGGCAAGACGACCGTCGCGCGCGCCATCGCGGGGCTGTTGCCATACCGGGGCGAGATTGCCTTCCAGAACGAAACCTTGAGGCCCAATAACGCCGAGCGCAATCTCAAGCGCGGCATCGCGCTGGTGCCCGAGGGACGCGGCATTCTCGGCTCCATGAGCGTCGAAGAAAACCTGCTGATGGGCCTCTACACCCGCAGCGACAAGGCGCAGGGTATGACAGACCTCGCCGTCATGCTGACGCGCTTTCCGATTCTCGCCGAGCGCCGTCATGTCCTTGCGAGCTTGCTGAGCGGCGGCGAACAGCAGATGCTGGCGATCGCCCGTGCGTTGTTGTCGAAGCCGCGGCTGTTGCTGCTCGACGAGCCATCGCTCGGGCTCGCACCAAAGATGACTGCGACCGTGTTCGAGATGGTGCAAAACCTGCGGCGCGAGGGGCTGACCGTACTCCTGGTTGAGCAGAAGGCGCGCCAAACCTTGAAAATCGCCGACCGCGCTTATCTCATGGAGACCGGCCGGGTCGTGACCTCAGGCCCCGCGCAAGCGCTCGTCGACGATCCCGTTGTATCGGAAACCTTCCTCGGCGGCCGCGTCACCAACACGGGCTGACACCACACAAAATGTGAGGGTTTTTTCGAGTGCCTGAGGGGCTTGGTGGGCGCACCAGGGCTCGAACCTGGGACCGGCTGATTAGAGTCAGCGTGACCCGAGAAATTGGCGCGCTCCCAAGTGCAATAGGTTTCTTCGAAATTCCGATTTTGGATGAAAGGTTTTGAGTGCGCGGGCAGCTGCAGCACGAAAGTCGCCGTCCGACCAAGGATTTA
>CAVZJE010000004.1:0-15989 GCA_963775545.1 uncultured Alphaproteobacteria bacterium | reverse complement strand
TCTCCAGCAAATATGCCAATGCCGATGTCGGCCTCGACAATCTGGAGGTGCTGGCGGCGGCCACCCTCGAGGCAAGCCTGCTGCAACCAAGACAAAGTGCACCGCGCGCGGAGTATCTGCAGGCGATGGAGCAGTTGTCGGCCCATGCCTTCAAGGCCTATCGCGGGCTGGTCTACGAGACCGAGGGATTTGCCGATTATTTCTGGGCTTCCACCGTGATCACGGAGATCGCGACGCTGAACATCGGCAGCCGGCCGGCGTCGCGCAAGAAGACGCGTGAGATCGAGGACCTGCGCGCCATTCCCTGGGTTTTCAGTTGGGCGCAATGCCGGCTGATGCTGCCGGGATGGTATGGGTTCGGCAGCGCGGTCGAGGTGTGGCTGAAGGAGAACCCCGGCGCGGGCATGGCCTTCCTCAAGGAGCTCTATCGCGAATGGCCCTTCTTCCGCACGCTGCTGTCAAATATGGACATGGTGCTGGCCAAGAGTTCGATCGCGATCGCCTCACGCTATGCCGAGCTGGTGCCCGACGTCGCGCTTCGCGACAGCATCTTCGAACGCATCCGGCGTGAATGGCAAAGCTCGATCGATTTGCTGTTGGAGATTATGGGGCAGCAGCGTCTCCTGGAAAGCAATCCGTCGCTGGAGCGCTCCATCCGCAATCGTTTTCCCTATATGGATCCGTTGAACCACATCCAGATCGAGCTGCTGAAGGAGCACCGGGCGCAGAACATGGACGAGCAGGTGTTGCGCGGGATTCAGATTACCATCAACGGCATTTCGGCCGGCTTGCGTAACAGCGGTTGACTTATCGTCCCGGGTCCGCGCGGCGGACCCGGGACGATGCAACAAGGCGCGCTCACGGCTTCATGGCGCCCTGGGCACTCGTGTAGACCGCATAGACCGAAGTCGATCCACAAATATAGAGTCTATTTCGCTGCTGGCCGCCGAAGCACAAATTGGCGACAGTTTCAGGTATGTGGATTTTGCCGAGCAGATCGCCATCGGGAGCGTAGCAGCGCACGCCATCCTCGTTCGGATCGCCCCAACCGACCGAGCACCAGATGCGCCCGGCGGTGTCAGCGCGCATCCCGTCGGTAATGGTGGGCTTGGGCATCTCGGCAAAGACCTTGCCATTCGACACCTTTCCAGATCCGATTTCCACGTCGAACACGCGAATATGCGATGGGATGTCCGGTCCGTCCGTGAATCCGGAATCGATGACGTAAAGCTTTTTCTCGTCGGGCGAGAAGGTAATGCCGTTAGGTTCCACGAAATCGTCGACGACGACCTTGACGTCCCCGGTTTTCGGATCGACCCGGTAGACGTTATGCTTTTCTTGCTCAGGCTCGGCTTTGAGGCCCTCATAATAGCCACCGATGCCGTACACAGGATCGGTGAACCAGATCGAGCCGTCAGAAGCGACAACTGCGTCGTTCGGCGAGTTCAGTTTCTTGCCGTTGTACTTGTCGGCGATGATGGTGACAGAGCCGTCGAGTTCGGTTCGGGTGACCCGTCGACCACTGTGCTCGCACGTGATAAGGCGTCCCTCCCGATCGATCGTGTTGCCGTTCGAGTTCATGGATGGCCGGCGGAACACGCTGAGGTGACCGTCATCCTCCGAGAAGCGCATGATGCGGTTGTTAGGGATGTCGCTGAACAGCAGGTAGCGTCCAGCCGGGAAGTAGACCGGACCTTCCGCCCAGCGCATTCCGGTTGCGACGCGCTCGACCGCCATGGTGCCGGCGAAGGCAGGAAAGCCAGCAGGCCCGAACGAAACCTTTGGATGCGCGGATTCGAGGTGAGAATCCGGGTACCGGCTCCCGGGAAGCGGTCCCAAGGGCAGCGGATTGGTTGACCGCGTGGGAGCGCCGGTTTGGCCGAACGGAGTTTCGGTCGCACCCGATGCTGATCTTATGGTCATGGTTGCGGCAGCGATCGCCGCCGCGCCACGCAACACCCCGCGGCGATCAACGGCTTTGGAGTCGCTGCCCTGGTCATGAGAAAGCAATTTGTTTGTCATGATTTTCCTCCCGTTTTTTTAGCGCGTGAGGAACGTCTGCCGGAAATCCGGCCTAAAGCGGGCAGCTTTGCGGAAACAACCGCAGGTCGAGAGAATGGCGGCCATGCAAATCGGCAGCGCCTGTGTCGAGAAGGCGTGTGTCAGCGCTGGATGACGCCGCTATCAATCAGCTTCAACAAATATGCGCGCCCTGGGTTTCAACATAGACCGCATAGAGCGACTGGCTCGCCGTCATGAACAGGCGGTTTCGCTTCTTGCCGCCGAAGCAGAGATTGGCGCAGCATTCCGGCAAGCGAATTTGGCCGATCCGCTGGCCGTCGTCGGGTGCAAAGACCTGCACGCCATCATAGCCTTCTCCGACCCAGCCGGCGCCGACCCAGATATTGCCTTCTGTATCGACCCGCAGGCCATCCGGAAAGCCGGTTCTGCCGTCGAGCGCCATGTCGATCAGCGGGCGCGGGTTTGAAAGCCTGGCGCCATTGAGATCGTATTGCCAGACGATGTTCTTGGCATTCGGGTAGTGTGTGATCCCGCTGTCGGCGATGTAGACCTTCTTGTAATCGGGACTGAACGCGATGCCGTTCGGCTTGAACGGCTCCTCGGCGACCTTGCTGATTTCGCCTGTTTTCCCGTCAACGCGATAAACCGCTTCCTTTTGGTAAGGCTGGGCCGCGCCGGTGTTGGAGCGTTCTCCTTCGTAGAGGACGATGGCGCCATAGCCGGGATCGGTAAACCAGATCGAGCCGTCCGGATGAACGACGACGTCGTTTGGTGAATTCAACGGCTTGCCGTTGGCTTGTTCGGCTAGCACGGTGAGCGAGCCGTTATGCTCGTAGCGAACCAGACGCGTCCGCTCGCAGGTAATTTGCCGACCCTCGAAGTCGAAGGTATTGCCGTTGGCCTCGTTGGAAGGCTTGTGGAACTGCTCGGCGATGTGGCCGTCATTGTCGAGATAGAGAAGTTGACGGTTGTTCGGAATGTCGCTCCATACGAGATACTGTCCTTGCGCATTCCAGGCCGGCCCTTCGGCCCACAGGCAACCCGTATAAAGCCGCTGGATCGCGGTGTTGCCGACCTTTGCCTTGAAGCGCTTGCGGTCGATCACGACGATATCCGGATCGGGATAGCGCTGGGGTTCGGCGTTGGAGCCGAAGTCACGTTGGTTTGTCATTATTCCTTCCAGGCTTTGCGACAGCTATCCGTCAGACCGGATCCCAATTGAAAATGTCTGCTGAGCGATCGAGTTTGTAGAACGACGATTTGAGCGCCGGCATACCGTGCTCGGCGAGGCTTTCCACCGTCCACCCTTCGCCGCGATGGATCGAACGGAGCGGGCGCGACTGGCTCATCAGGAAGATCTCGTTCATCCGTACCGCAAAGATTTGCCCCGTGACATCCTTAGCGGCATCGCTGAGCAGGAAGGCAACAACGGGCGCAATCTTCTCCGGCCCCATTTGCTGGATCTTGGCCACCCGCTCCTTTTCCGCTTCGGTCTCGGTTGGAATGGAACCGATCATGCGGCTCCAGGCGAACGGCGAGACGCAGTTCGAACGCACATTGAACCGGTTCATATCGAGCGCGATCGATTTGGAAAGTCCGACAATGCCAAGCTTGGCAGCGGCATAGTTCGCCTGACCGAAATTGCCGACGAGGCCGGAGGTCGAGGTGAAGTGCACGAACGATCCGCTCTCCTGCTCGCGAAACAGCCGCGCCGCCGCGTGCGAGACGTAGAACGAGCCCATCAGGTGCACCTTGATGACGGCCTCGAAGGCATCGATGCTCATGCGATGAAAGATGGCATCGCGCAGGATGCCGGCATTGTTGACGACGCCGTCGAGCTTGCCGAAATGATCGACCGCCGCCTTGACGATCCGGCTCGCCGGGATGGCTTCCGCGACACTTTCGAAATTGGCTACCGCCGTTCCGCCGCGCTTCTTGATCTCCTCGACCACTTCCTCGGCAGGGGAAGCGCTCGAGCCCGAACCATCGGCGGCGACGCCGGGATCGTTGACCACGACCTTGGCGCCTTCCGAAGCGCACAGCAGCGCCATCTCGCGCCCGATGCCTCGGCCTGCGCCGGTCACGATGATGGATTTGCCGTCGAGTGATTTGGCCATGGAGGTCTCCCGCGTGCGCCGCCGGTTTCTTTATTTCTCGTTGGTGAAGATGATCGTGCCTGACGCTGCGAACATGCCGCCGACGCCATGGCAGACCGAAATGTTGGCCCCTTGAACCTGGGCCGGCGCGATGCCGCGCATCTGCCGCACGCTCTCTTGCAGCGCGTACATGCCGTACATGCCGGAGTGCATATAGCTGAGGCCACCGCCATTGGTGTTGAGCGGCAACTTTCCGCCGGGTCTGGTGTGGCCGTCGGCGATGAATTTTCCGGTCTCTTCATGCGGCATGAAGCCGAGATCGCCGAGGCCGTAGAGCGGCAGATGCGCAAAGGCGTCATAGATCATCAAGTGATCGACGTCGTTATGGGTGATGCCGGCTTCGCGGAACGCCAGGGGACCTGCGACCCTGAAAGCGCGTGAGCTGTCGAAGGTCTGCATCTGGCTGACCATCGGGGTTTCCACGCTCTCGCCTGTACCAAGGATGTAGACCGGCTTCTTCGGAAAATCCTTCGCGCGCTCTGCGGATGTCAGGATCAGCGCGCCGCCGCCGTCGGTGACGAGGCAGCACTGCAGGATGCGAAACGGATAGGCGATCATTCGCGAATTCAGGACATCTTCCACCGTGATCGGCGCCTTCATGGTGGCGCGCGGATTTTTCGCCGCCCATTCGCGCTGCACCACCGCGACCATCGCAATTTGTTCGTGGGTAATGCCGTGAGTTTTCATGTAGCGCAGCACAGGGATCGGAAACATGCTGGCCGGCGTGGAAACGCCGTAAGGCAATTCGAACTGCCCGTTCAGGCTGTCGGGACCGATCATGCGCGGGGTGCGGCCGATATTGGATTTGCCGCTTTCGGCATGCGTGATGAGGACGGTCTTGCACAGGCCTGCCTCGATCGCCGCAGCCGCGTGGCGCACATGGAGCATGAACGAACAGCCGCCGACCGATGTGCCATCGACCCAGGTTGGTGTGATGCCGAGATAATGCGCGATCTGTTGCGGGGTCTCGACCGCCGTTGCAAGACCATCGATGTCGGAGAGCTTCAAGCCGGCATCTGCGATGGCATTCAGCGCCGCATCGG
This sequence comes from uncultured Alphaproteobacteria bacterium, assembly GCA_963775545.1. Classification (GTDB taxonomy): domain Bacteria; phylum Pseudomonadota; class Alphaproteobacteria; order Rhizobiales; family Xanthobacteraceae; genus Bradyrhizobium. Next base: position 10,768 of record CAVZJE010000004.1, on the reverse strand, counting down.
CGTGAAGCTGGATCTGCGACATGTTCGGGATCACGCCGAGCTCGGTGGTCTCTGCCGCGCCGACGACGGCTACCTGGTTCCTGCGCATGGGCCCTCAGTCCTTTGCCGGACGGAACAAGGGCAGGGTGGTTGTGTCGTCGAGCTTCTCGAAGCTGACTTCCAGCTTCATGTCCAGTTCGAGCGCTTCGGGCGTCTGTGGGCAGCCGACGATATTGGTCATCATGCGCGGACCTTCTTCCAGCTCCACCACGGCAATCGCGTAAGGCGGGGTGAAACCGAGCACTGGGCGGTGATGAATGACGTAGCTATAAAGCGTCGCCTTGCCGCTGGCCTTGAAAATGCTGACCTTGCGCGATCCGCAGGCCGGGCAAAACGGGCGGGGCGGGAAATAGGTATGGGCGCAAGTGTCGCAGCGCTGTAGCCGAAGCTCGTTGGCTTTGGTGCCATCCCAGAAATGCTGCGTTTCGGGTGTCGGCTTCGGTCGCGCGCGTGCTGGCTCGGCCATGTGTCCTCCCCTGAAAACGGGGCGTCTGCCCCCTCGTTTCGATCGTTGATGCGACAATGGACCGCGCGCCGTCAACGGTCCAGCCGCCCAGCCTGTAAGTGGCTCTATTCCCTAATATCTATTGCCTAGGCAGGGGCGCTTGTATCCCGGCAATCCCCCGCGCTATGGTCCGCCGGAAACAAGAAAAAGCTGGGAGGATTGTATGTTGAGGGTATTGGGTGCGGCGCTTATTGGGTTGACTTTTGCCACCCAGGTCCATGCCGCCGACGCGCCGGCGGAAATCAAGATCGGTACCCTCTATGCCTCTTCCGGGCGATTTGCCTCGATTTCGATGCCGGTTTTCAGCTCGCTCAAGCTGTGGGCCGATCTGAAAAATGCCGATGGTGGCGTCTATGTAAAGGCCTTCGACAAGAAGCTGCCGGTGAAACTCGTCGCCTATGACGATCAAAGCAACACCGCTACCGCTTCCACGCTTTATAACCAGCTTGTCACCCAGGATAAGGTCGATCTGTTGGTTGCCGATTCCGGTTCGGTATTGACTGCTCCGGCCGTCACGATCGCACGCGACCACAAGATGTTTCTGTTCGACCAGACCGGCACCGGCGCCAGCTTCTTCTCAAAGGACAATCCCTATATCGCGCTGATGGCCGACCCGGTCTCGACGATCTGGCCCAAGCCCGCGGCAGACTTCGTTATCCATGACGGACCGGCCCTCGGGATCAAGAAGATCGCGATTCTCTACTCGACCAACGAATTCACCGGCACGCAGGCCACCGCGTTCCGGAAGTTCATCAAGGACTCCGGCGCGCCGGTCGAAATCGTTTACGACCAGGGTGTGCCTACCGAGACGACTAATTACACGGTCATCGTCAACAACATCAACAATACGCATCCGGACGCGGTATTTACTTTCGGCTACGCGCCGAACGATATCGCCTTCCTGCGCAACGTTGCAGATGTCGGCGTCAAGTTCAAAATGCTGTTTGTGATCTATGCAGGCCTCGAGAAGGAGCTTCTTGAGAAGAATGTCGGCGACAAGGGACTTGAACACGTGTTCACCTATGTACCGGCCTCGGATCTGGAATATCCCGTCAACTTCGGCATGAACCTCCCGACCTATAAGGCCGCCTGGGACAAGAAATATTCCGATGGCAAACTTGAATTTGGCCTCAACGCCGTGGCCGGCTACACCACCGGGCTCGTCATCGAGAAAGCGCTGTCGGTAGCGACCAGCCTCGACCAGATGGAGTTGCGTCGCGCCGTGTTCAGCCTCTCCGGAAACCTCAAGACGTTGTGCGGACCTTTTGCGCTCGACGAAACCGGCGGTCAGACCGGCGAATTGACCCCGCTCGGCCAGCTCGAATTCGATGACCACGGCCATCTCAAATTCGTGTCGATCTATCCGCACGACACGGCGACCGGCAAACCTGTTTACCCGCGGCCATGAGCGTTGCCGCTAGTGCCCGCTTTCCGAAGTTCGTGTGCCGCTTCAGCACACACCTTTCGCGAACTTCGGAAAGCCATGGGCACTAGCAAACCTCTTGATTTTGATGCCGCTTCTCTATTTGAAGTTCCTGGATCGAATTCGCCACTTGTGCCGCAGGAACTTCAAATAGGCGGCGCCAGTCGCAATAACTTGTCGGGGGTGAAGCGCTGATGCTGACCTATGCGCTCGTCGCCGGTGTTCTCTTCGGATTGTACTTCAGCCTGGTCGGGATAGGCCTCAATCTCGTCTTCGGTGTCATGCGCATCGTCAACCTTGCGCATGGCGACTTCCTGATGCTGGGCGCGTTCGTGGCGATCGGCGTCGTGACGCTTGCGGGAATCGACCCGCTGTTTGCGGTGCCACTGGCTTTCGTGATCTTCCTGATCGTGGGCATGTTGCTTTACTGGGTGTTGGTGCCGCGCCTGCAAGGCTCTGCAAACCCGGAGATGCTGTCGATCATTCTCTTCTTCGGCCTGTCCCAGGTCATTGAAGCCGTCACCACGATCTTTCTGGGCACCAGCGAGCGCTCGATTCCAAGCCGCGCGCTGGGCTCGGTATTTTCCACCATCAAGGTGAAATGGTTTGGCGGCACGGCAGCGAGCGGCGGACCGGTCGAGATCCTGGGCCAGGGGTTTCCGGCGCCCTGGGTGATCGCGGCTGTTACCAGCCTGATCGTGATTGGGCTGGTGTATGTCTATCTCTATCAGACGCGCCTCGGCGCGCTGACGCGCGCGGTGATGTCGCGACGCGACGAAGCATTGGCGACCGGGATCGACGTCGATCGCGTCTCGGCCGCGGCCTTCGGCATTGGATTGGGATTGGCCGCGATTGCCGGCATCTTCGCACCGTTTATGTTCGGTTCGGTGACGCCGGCGTTTGGCGCCGATGCTACCGTCACGTCGTTCGCCATCGTCGTGCTGGGTTCGCTCGGCAATCCGCTTGGGACCGCGCTCGGCGGCGTCGTCTACGGCATCTGCTACATGGTGGTGCAGACATATTTGAGTTCATGGTCCGATCTGTTGCCCTATGTGCTTCTGATTTTCATTCTGCTGTTGCGTCCGAGTGGCTTGCTCGGAAGGCGGGTGCGCGTTGCCTAACGCCCTCAAGCACACGCTTTTCATCGCTGTGCCGCTGCTTGTCGTTTTTGCAGTGCTACCTGGCGTCTATCAAAACCATCTGCTGTTGTTCAACTTCGTGATCTTTCTGATCCTCGCCCAGGGCGTAAACATCATCTATGGCTTCACCGGCTATCTGCCGTTCGGCTATGTCGGCTTCTTCGGCGCCGGCGCCTACGGTTTTGCAGTGATGGTGATGCACTTCCAGACCCCGGCGGTGCTTGCGGTGCTCGTCGCCGGCGTGGTCGGCGTTGCGCTTGGATTATTGCTCACACCGTTGCTGCGTCTCTCGGGCGCCTATTTCGCCATCGCCAACCTCGCGGCCTCGCTTGCGGTGCTGCATTTCATCGCCAACCCAGCGCTGGAGTTGATCACGCGCGGCCCCTACGGCGTCTCGCTCACGGGCACGTTTAATCCGACAAATGCCTATGCGGCAGCCCTCGTCGTGCTGGCGCTGACGTTGGGCGCCGTCGTGTTCCTGAAAAATTCGCGCTTCGGCCTCGCATTGCAGGCAGTGCGGGAAGATGCCGTCAGCGCTTCAATGGCCGGCGTCAATGTCGTGCGGATGCGGATCATCGCCTGGCTCACCTCCGCGCTGGTCGCGGGCCTCGCCGGCGGCGTCTATGCCTGGTACGTCTCGGTGTTCTATCCGGACAACGTCTTCAGCGGCGATTTCAGTATTTTTGCGATCGTGTTTGCGCTGTTCGGCGGCGTCGCGTCGATCACCGGCCCGATCGTCGGCGTTATCATCCTCTATGGCATCTATAACCTCATCGGATTCACCACGCCGCAATATTTCCAGTTGATTTACGGCCTCCTGATCATGGGCCTCGTGCTGTTTCTCCCTGCAGGCCTGGTGTCGCTCGCAACGCGCAGAGGCTGGAATGTCCCCTGACAGCGTGCCCCTTCTCAACGTCTCCAGACTCGTCAAACGCTTCGGCGGCTTTCACGCGCTCGATGGCTTGAGTTTCCACGTGTCTTCCGGCGAGATTTTGGGGCTGGTGGGTCCCAACGGGTCCGGCAAGACCACGGCGATCAACGTGATCTCCGGCCTTTACGCCCCTGACGGCGGCGAGGTGGTACTGGATGGCGCCTCGATTGGGGGGAGGGCCTCCCACAAGCTCGTCCATCACGGGGTCAACCGCACGTTCCAGATTCCAAAGCCGTTTTTGTCGCTGACGGTGCGGCAGAATGTCGAGGTGGCCCTGGCCTATGGCGGCGCCGCGACGACCCCGCCGGCCATCGCCGATCTGCTGGACGAATATCGGCTGACTGAGGTGGCCGATCGTCCGGCGTCCGATCTTAACAATGCCCAGCAAAAGATGCTCGACCTCGCCCGCGCGCTCGCCACCCGCCCGCGGCTGCTGCTGCTCGACGAACTCGCCGCCGGGCTCAACCCGGCGGAACTCGACTGGATCGCCGAGCGCATCCAGGCGTTAGCCAAGGACGGCATGGCGATCATCGTCGTCGAGCATCTCATGGGCTTCATCGAGCACATCACCGATCGCGTCATCGTCATGAACGCCGGCAAGGAAATTTTCGAGGGCACGCTCGCGGTCGCAGTGAAAGTCCCGCAGGTGATCGAGGTGTTCCTGGGAGGCGAACATGCCGCCTGAGGCTGCCACATCTTTGCTGACGGCGCAGGGCGTCGATGCCGGATACGGCACGATGCAGGTGCTGTGGGGCGTCGATCTCGACGTTCGCGCCGGTGAAACCGTGCTGTTGCTCGGGACCAATGGCGCCGGCAAGACCACCTTCCTCAAATCGCTGGTCGGGCTGATCGAGGCGCGGCACGGCAGCATCAGGCTGGGTGGTGAGGATGTGACACGGATGCGCTCCAGCGCGCGGATGCGGCTCGGCATGACCTACATGTCGGAACTCGCCGTATTCCCTGATTTGTCGATTGAGGAAAACCTCAAGGTCGGCGCGCAGGCGCTGGGGCATCCCAATCCCCGGATCGAAGATCTTTACGAAACCTTTCCGGTGCTGCGCGAGAAGCGCCGCGCGCCGGCCTCCAGCCTTTCCGGCGGCCAGCGAAAAATGCTCGGTATCGCCAAGGCTTTGGCGGCCGAGCCTCGCCTTTTGGTGATGGATGAGCCGTCGGCGGGATTGTCGCCGCTGTTCGTCAAGGAAGTGATCCGGATCCTGAGCGACCTGCGCGGACGGGGGTTGGCTTTGCTGATCGCCGAGCAGAATATCGGGTTCCTTGAGGTCGCCACCCGCGTGTTCGTGCTCGAAGGCGGCCGTATCCGGTTTTCGGGAACGGTGGCCGAAATGACCGACAATGAGGCGTTACGGCGAGCCTATTTCGGACTGAAGTAATGCGAACCATCCGCATCGGGTCGGGCGCGGGCTATTCGGGCGATCGCATCGAGCCTGCGGTCGAACTCGCCGAAAAGGGCGATATTCAGTATCTGGTGTTTGAGTGTCTCGGCGAGCGCACGGTGGCGCTGGCGCAGCAGGCGCGCCTGAAAAATCCGGAATTGGGCTACGACCCGCTGCTCGAGGAGCGGATGCGCGCGGTGCTGCCGGTCTGTGCCGCCAAAGGCATCAAGATCGTCACCAATATGGGGGCGGCCAATCCACTCGCCGCCGCGCGCAAGACCGCTGCCATTGCCCGGTCGATGGGCCTGTCGTCGTTGAAGGTCGCGGCTGTCATCGGCGACGACGTCCTTGATGCCTGCAAAGATCGCGACCTCCCGATCATGGAGTTCGACGGCACGATCGGCCAACTCGGTAATCGCCTGATCTCCGCCAACGCTTATCTGGGCGTCGGGCCAATGGCGGAAGCGCTTCGTGGCGGCGCCGATGTTGTGATCACTGGACGGGCTTCCGATCCCGCGTTGTTCCTCGCGCCGCTGATCCATGCCTTCGGCTGGCCGACCGACGACTGGAACCTGCTCGGCAAGGGCATCGTTGCCGGTCACTTGCTGGAATGCGCCGGCCAGGTTACTGGCGGTTACTTCGCTGATCCAACGTTCAAGGATGTGCCGGATCTGGCCCGGCTCGGCTTCCCCATTGGCGAAGTCGGCGAGGATGGCAGCCTCATCATCACCAAGGTCGAAGGCTCCGGTGGCGCCGTCACGGCGCAAACCTGCAAGGAGCAATTGCTCTACGAGGTGCACGATCCCGCCAGATATCTCCAGCCGGACGTGACCGCGGATTTCTCGCAGGTGACGGTCGAGGAGATCGGCCTAAACCGCGTGCGGATCAGCGGCGGACGCGGACGCGAACGGCCGCCAACGCTCAAGGTCTCCGTCGGCTATGTCGATAGCTTCATCGGCGAGGGCCAGATTTCCTACGCCGGTCCGGGCGCCTTGGCGCGCGGCCGGCTCGCGCTCGACATCGTCCGTGAACGCTTGAAACTCACGGGTGTCGCTGCGAACGAAGTACGGTTCGACCTGATCGGCGTCGATTCCCTGCACGGTGCGCAGGTCTCGGCCCGGGCCAACGAGCCCTATGAGGTGCGTGTGCGCGTCAACGGGCGCACCGACAATCTGCGCGAGGCGGTGCGGATCGGCAACGAGGTTGAAACGCTCTACACCAATGGGCCGGCCGGCGGCGGTGGCGCCTTCAAATCCGCGCGCGACGTCGTGGCAGTTGCTTCCGTCTTGCTGCCGCGCGAACTGGCAACGCCGCAGGTACAATTCGTCGGAGGCGTAGAACGATGAAGCTGCGTGAGATCGCTCATTCTCGCACCGGCGACAAAGGCAATATCTCGAACATCTCGGTCATCGCCTATGACGAGAAAGACTATCCGCTGCTGCTTGACCAGGTGACGAGCGCGCGGGTCAAAGCGCATTTCGCCGGCGTAGTCGAAGGCGAGGTTGTCCGCTATGAGCTGCCCAAACTGTTTGCGCTCAATTTCGTCATGGACCGGGCGCTGGGGGGCGGGGTGACCCGGTCGCTGGCGCTGGATGCGCATGGCAAGTCGCTGAGCTCTGCCTTGCTCGATCTGGAGATCGACGCCGTTCCGAATAAACTTTAGCCGATCAACGAGGCGACCAAGACCATGCCAAATACTCCGACACTCGCCGCGCTGGCGGCAGATCTCGAAAGCGGCCGCACCAACGCACGGAAGCTGGTCGACGAGTGCCTCGCCAAAATTTCCGACAAATCGGGCGAGGGCGCGCGCGCCTTCGTGCATGTCGACGTTGAGGCCGCGATCGAGGCCGCCAAAGCCATGGACCGGCTTCGCGAGGTCAGAGCCGCGCCGTCGCCCTTCGCCGGCATCCCAATCTCGATCAAGGATTTGTTTGACATCAAGGGGCAGGTCACGCGCGCCGGTTCTCGGGCGCTGGATAATTCACCGCCGGCAGAGAGCGACGCGCCAGTCGTATCGCGTCTGCGGCGCGCCGGGTTCATCCTGATCGGCCGCACCAACATGACCGAATTCGCCTATTCGGGCATCGGCATCAATCCGCATTACGGCACGCCCAAGAGTGTCTGGCAGCGCCATGCCGGTCACGTGCCCGGCGGCTCGTCGTCCGGCGCTGCGGTATCGGTCGCCGACGGCATGGCCCATGGCGCGCTCGGTTCTGACACCGGCGGCTCGTGCCGGATTCCCGCAGCCTATAACGGCATCGTCGGCTTCAAACCGACGCAACGGCGTATTCCGATCGAGGGCGGGGTGCCGTTGTCGTTCACGCTCGACAGTTTCGGGCCGCTCGCGCGCACCGTTGAGTGCTGCGCGGTGCTCGATGCGATACTGGCCGACGAGCCGGTTCGGCCGCTGCAAGCGCGCACCGTCAAGGGAATGCGGCTGGCAGTGCCCACGATCGTGGCGCTGGACGACCTGGACGCCCACGTGTCGCGAAGTTTCGAGCAGGCGCTCGATACGTTGTCGCGCCAGGGCGCTTCGATCGAACGGATCGAAGTGCCGGAGTTTCTCGACGTCGCCGTCATGAACAGCAAGGGCGGATTTGCCGCGGCGGAAAGCTACGCCTGGCACCGCTATCTGATCGAGAGCCACGGCGACGTCTACGACCCCCGCGTCTCCTCGCAAATCCTGCGCGGCCAATCCATCACGGCCGCCGACTACATCGACATTCTGGAGGCGCGAAAATCGTTCATCGCGCGCGCGGCCGTGCGCTTTGCTCCCTATGATGCCGTTGTCATGCCGACCTGCGCGATCGCACCGCCGCGGATCGCTGATCTTGCCGACGACCATGCCTTCATGAAAGCCAATTTGCTGTCGTTGCGTAACTGTACACTGACCAACATGATGGATGGCTGCGCCATTTCCTTGCCCTGCCATCGCCATGGCGAAGCGCCGGTCGGTTTCATGCTGAGCGCCGTGGGCGGCTCGGACCGCCGCATCTTCGAATTGGCGGCTGGTGTGGAGGCAGCGATCCATGTTTGACCTGACTTTCACCGTCGATGCCCAGGACACGACGACGCCGCTGACGCTCGCGGTCGATCAGGCCGTGATCGCGGGCTGGACCGGGCGCGATCCGGTGGCGCGCGACAAGCACATCGCCGAATTGGAGGCGATCGGCATCGCGCGGCCTGCCTCGACGCCAATTTATTACCGCTGCTCGGCGCGGCGCTTGACCCAGGAAGACCAGATCGAGGTCTGCGGTGGAAATTCCAGCGGCGAGGTCGAATTCGTGCTGATCGGCTGGCAGGGGCGTATTTTCGTCGGCCTCGGCTCCGATCATACCGACCGCAAGGTCGAGAGTTACAGCGTCACGGTGTCCAAGCAGATGTGCGACAAGCCAATCGCATCGACATTATGGGAGCTCGAAGAGGTCATCGATCATTGGGACCGGCTGATCCTGCGTTCCCATGCCTGGATCGGGGGCAAGCGAGAGCTGTACCAAGAGGGAACGCTCGACGCGATGCTGCCGATTTCCGAGCTGCTTGCGCGTGGCTTTGCCGGTGGGAAATTGCCCGACGGCTGCGTCATGTTTGGCGGAACATTTGCGGCCAAGGGCGGGATTCGACCGGCCAGCCGGTTTGAGTACGAGCTGGAGGATCCCATGTTGAACCGAAGCATCCGCCACGCCTATGACGTGATCGAGCTGCCGGTGCTGGGATAGCCTTGCGGCACCGCTTTTCGGAAATCGGGTGGCCGGCGTGATCCCGATTTGCGACGATAGCCGGCATGAAGACATCAGCACAAAACGTCGTTTCCCGCTCTGAATCCGATATCGCCGCGCGCGTGGCCGCCATCGACTGGACGGAGACCACAAGCGATCTCGATGCGCAGGGTTGCGCCGTGCTCAAAGGATTGCTCACGGCAGAAGAATGCCGTGCGCTGGCGGCGCGCTATCCTGACGATGGGATCTTTCGCAGCCGGATCGTGATGGGCCGTCACGGCTTTGGTCGCGGGGAATACAGGTATTTCGCCTATCCACTGCCGCAGCTGATCGGGGAACTGCGCCCCGCGCTCTATTCGCGCCTTCAGCCAATCGCCAACCGCTGGAACGAGGCGATGGATATCGATATCCGCTATCCCCAGAGTCACGAAGCGTTTCTCGCCCGATGCCATGAAGCGGGCCAGCTGCGGCCGACACCGCTGCTGCTGCAATACGGAGTGGGCGATTACAACTGCCTGCATCAGGACCTCTATGGCGAGCATGTATTTCCGTTGCAGGTCGCCATTCTGCTATCCGAACCTCGCCGCGATTTTGACGGCGGCGAGTTCGTGCTGACCGAGCAGCGGCCGCGGATGCAGTCGCGAGCCGAAGTCGTGCCGCTAAGGCAGGGCGACGGCGTTGCATTTGCCGTGCATGTTCGCCCGGTGCAGGGGACGCGCGGCTTCTATCGTGTCAATATGCGCCACGGCGTGAGCCGAATTCGGTCGGGTCACCGTCATACGGTCGGCGTGATCTTTCACGATGCCAAGTGAGGGCTTCTTGCGTTGACGGCGGATTTATTTTCAGGCCTTGCCGAGAGGCAGTCCTCCATTGAGGTGATGGCCGAAGGCGCGGTGCTGTTGCGCGGATTTGTCGGTGCGGCCGAGGCCGAGCTGATTGCCGCTCTGCGCAACATCGCGGCCGCGGCGCCGTTCCGGCGCATGGTGACGCCGGGCGGTCACCAGATGTCGGTCGCGATGACCAATTGCGGCAATGCCGGCTGGGTGACCGATCGCACGGGCTATCGCTATGACGCGGCCGATCCCGAAAGCGGCCAGCCGTGGCCGGCGATGCCGCCGCTCTTTCGCGAGCTAGCGGATCGCGCCGCCGGCCGCGCCGGCTTCGCTGGTTTCGCGCCCGACGTCTGTTTGATCAACCGCTATGTGCCCGGCGCGAAAATGTCGCTGCATCAGGACGAGGACGAGCTCGATTTCGCAGCACCGATTGTCTCTGTGTCGCTGGGCTTGCCAGCGATCTTCCTGTTCGGCGGGCTAAAGCGAAGCGACAAGCCGCAGCGATTTCGCCTGGAGCACGGCGATATCGCGGTCTGGGGCGGCCCATCACGGCTGTTCTTTCATGGCGTCGCGCCGCTTGCCGATGGCGAGCATCCGGTCATGGGGCCGCAACGCCTCAATCTGACGTTCCGCAGAATTCGATGATTTGAGTGTTTACGGCTTCGGCGGATGAATGAAGGCCCAGGGGCTGACCTCTGAAATCCCGCGGCACTTCAATGTCAATCAGGTAGGGACCGCCGTCGGCCAGCGCCTTCTCCAGCACCGGCCGGATCCATCGGGCGAGGTGA
>CAVZJE010000003.1:0-29360 GCA_963775545.1 uncultured Alphaproteobacteria bacterium | reverse complement strand
GTTGCTTGTCGAAACTTGGTTGCGGCTTACCCGGTTGATAGACATCCACCGCCCAGAACCTGGAACTGTCGGGCGTCATCACCTCGTCGATCAGGATGATGCGGCCTTCGGCGTCGCGGCCGAATTCGAATTTGGTGTCGGCAATGATGATGCCGTGCTCGCGGCTCAAGCGTTCGCCGAGCGTGTAGACCCCGCGCGTCATGCGCTCCAGCGTATTTGTCGCTTCCTCGCCGATGATCTCGCGCATCCGTGTCACCGTGATATTTTCATCGTGACCGGTTTCGGCCTTGGTGGCCGGGCTGAAGATCGCCGGTTCGAGTTTGCCGCTCTCGAGCAGGCCGGATGGCAGCCTCTCGCCCGCGAGCGTGCCGCTCGCGGCATATTCTTTCCAGGCTGAGCCCGAAAGATAGCCGCGGATCACGCACTCGATCGGAAATACAGTGGTGCGCTTGCAAAGCATCGCGCGGCCCTCAAGCGAAGCGCGGTGGCCCTTCAGCACGGGGACTTCGCCGATAATGATGTCGGCATCGGCGCTGATCATGTGGTGCGGCGCGACGGATCCGAGCTGGTTGAACCACCAGGCGCTGATCTGGGTCAACACCGCGCCCTTCATCGGGATCGTCTCGGCCATCACCACGTCGAAGGCCGAGATTCGGTCGGTGGTCAAAAGCAGGACGCGATCGTCGCCGACGGCGTAGATATCGCGAACCTTGCCGCGGCCGATCCGTGGCAAAGGCAGGTCGCTCGCAAGCATGGTGGTCATGAATTTTTACTTTCGAAGGTGGCCACACGCGGGGCACGCGGTGACAAGATCGGGATGGAGACGGCTCACTCCGGCAGTGGAATGAATTCGTGCTCGTTGGGGACGGCGGCAAAGCGGCCGGACTTCCAGTCCTGCTTGGCCTGCTCGATCCGCTCTTTACTGGATGAGACGAAGTTCCACCAGATATGACGCGGCCCTTCGAGGGCATCTCCACCGAGAAACATCATGCGTGTCGGCTTCAGCGTCTTCACCGTGATGCGGTCGCCGGGTCGAAACACCAGTAGACGAGGCCCTTCTTTTCGTAGCGTTCATTTGATATTTCAACCTCGCCATCGACGATATAGATGGCGCGCTCTTCGTGATCGGCATCGAGCGGCACGCTCATGCCTTGCTCCGCCGTTACCTCGACATAGAACCAGGGCGAGACCATCGCGACCGGCGATGTGGCGCCGAAGGAACTGCCGGCGATCACGCGCGCGGTGACGCCGCGATCGGTCACGACAGGCAGGTCGGAAGCTGCATAATGCTGGAAGGTCGGCGCGATTTCTTCCTTGCCGGCGGGAAGCGCGATCCAGCTTTGCAATCCGAGCATCTTCTGGCCGGTCCGGCGGCAGGTCCGGCGTGCGCTCGGAATGGGCGATGCCGCGGCCCGCCGTCATCAGGTTCATCGCGCCCGGCTGAATTTCTCTGATATTTCCCTTGCTGTCACGGTGCATGATGCTGCCGTCGAACAGGTAGCTGACGGTCGCGAGCCCGAGATGGGAATGCGGGCGCACGTCCATGCCCTTGCCGGACATGAACTGCACCGGGCCGAAATGATCGAAGAAGATGAAGGGGCCAACCATCTGCCGCTTGCCGTGGGGCAACGCGCGGCGAACTTCAAATCCGTCGCCGAGGTCGCGGGTGCGAGGCACGATGACAAGCTCTAGCGCGTCGCAGGATAAGGGATCGCCAAGGATCGGATCGTTGGAGGGCTGCCAGCTCATGAGTTTTTTCCTTGTTTGGAATCTTGGTTTTCATTCCGCCGCGGCGGTGCGTGGCCGGCCGACATAGCCGGTCGCATCGCCAAATCGCTCAACCATCACGGCGGGCAGTTCCTTGTCCCTGTGCGTCACGCAGCCGCCGGAGCGTACCGCGCAGCGATCCTGATGCGCCAGGTGCGAAGGAGCCGTGCCGGCTTGCAGCGCGCGCGCGGTATCCATGATCAGTTTGCGAAAATGCATGATGCCAAGGTCAGTCGGCCCGAGATGCTCGCGGGTGCGGTTGGCGATCGGGCCCTGGCTGTCCTGCACAGCCGCATCCTCCTCCGGATATGCCCTGGATGCCGGTATAGCTTCTGGTTTTCTGAAGCTTGCGATCGATCAGGTAGTCGTTGGACTTGTTTCGTAGCGGCACATAGTTCTCGTTGACCACGGCCATCACGCCGTTGCCATCGGCGTAGCCTTCGCGCTCGGTCGCGGTCAGCGGGCGTTCCGGATTCCAGGCATAGGTGTAGATCCAGCAATTGGTGTCGGTGACGGGAATAAAACTCTGGCCGAAAATATTCTCGCCCGGCATCGAGCTCGGTGCATAGGAATGCACCGGCATCAGGTATTGCGCGATACGCCAGTAGATATTGTCGCTGCCGGTAAGCCGTCCGCCCGCGATCGCAAGCCCGGCGTCATGCGCAATGGTCTTGATGACGGGGCGGGGATCTTCGGCGATCCAGCGCATCTGGTCGGCGTTCATGCGCGTCAGCGGATTGACGAAGTGCTTCTTGATCTCGAGGATTTCGTTCTCTTCCTTGTCGAAGCTCAAATGCGCGAAGGTGAAGTGCGCGGTGTCGATCGAACCTTCCAGCGCCTGTACCCAGTTGCAGTCCTGCCATTTCTTGGTGACGTAACGGTGCGAGGGTGGCACCAGCGCCATCTCCAGGTCAGGCAATTCCGGCACTGCGTCTGATGGACCATATAGGCCCAGACCATGTCGCCCCATTCGCGCACCGGATAGGACTTGATGCGGATCAGGTCCCTGGCGTTGAGATCGGGGTAGGAGGTCGGCATGTCGACGCATCGGCCGTCGGTGTCGAATTTCCAGCCGTGATAGACGCAGCGGATACCACATTCCTCAACGCGGCCGAGCCAGAGATTGGCGCCGCGGTGCGGGCAATATTGATCGATGACGCCGACCACGCCCCGGCTGTCACGGAAGGCGAGTAACTTTTCGCCCATCACGGTGATCTTTTTCGGAGCGCCATCAGCTTCGGGCAATTCCTTGGAGAGCAACACTGGCAGCCAGAACCGCCGCAAGAGCTCGCCCATGGGCGTTCCTGCGCCGCTTTCGGTGAGGAACCTGTTGTCTTCCGCGCGGAGCATTAAGGGTATCCTCCGGGAAATAGATCTTGCTTTCGTGCAAGCTTGGCGCAGGTCAGGCGGGGCGTCAACGCAACTTGTTTTCGCGACGCCGGCGCCACTTGGTGTCGTCCTCGCGAACGCGAGGACCCATAACCACCGGCTTGCGTTATCGCCAAGGCTGGTTCTCCCGGGTTGCGTTAAAACGTAGTCCTGTGGTTATGGGTCCCGGATCACGTCCGGGACGACGTCACGAGAAGACGCAATTTCACGTTCCCGCGACGAAATTCCGCCCGAGTGATCCCAAAGCAATGCCCTCGGAATACAGAGGGCGTGGGGAATGCCGGGCGCTCGATACGCCCGTAGCCTCGCGTGGAAAAGTAAAAAGCCACACGAGTTAGTCACCACGGTCGCGCCGGATCACCCGGCATTCCCGCACGCGAATGGTTTTAACGGCTTGCTTCGCGCTCTCCCCGGTGAATTGGGCTTACTTGTCACCGTCATCCCTGAGAAGCGTCAGCTTCTTAAGAACTTGACGCCGGCGTCGAGGCGTCAGGACCACACGACTTCGCCGTCCGCAAAAGCGTCATTCGTCTTGTGACGCCGTCACGTCCATCGCATCCCGCGCCCAACGTCCGTGACGATCGCGAAACGCCCCTCTTATCGGGTACGGGATGGCGCGGGCTTCTAAAGGTGATTTGCCCGTCGGCGCAAGAAAAATTTTTCGAGATAGGGCTGGACAGACACGCTGCTGATTTGCCTTGTCGGGCAAATCAGCGAGTGAACACGGCCGCGCCGATCAACCCGGCTCCATGCCTTTGGCCTTGATGACGGCCAGCGCCGACGGCGCGGCGAGAAATTTGATGAAGGCCTTGGCCACGTCGGCCTCTTTGCTCGCCACCGATACGGCCGCGGAGAAATGAGTGTAGGACTGAATATCCGGTGGCAGCGGACCAACAAGCTCAGCGCCGCCATAGGGCAAGATCTCGCTGATCTGGGTCATGCCGATTTCGACGTCGCCCTTGGCGGCGGCCTCGCCGGCTGCGCCCGGCAACAGTTTGAGTTTGGGTTTTAGCTCGTCGGCGATACCGAGCTTCTCGAACAACGTCTTGAGATAGGCGCCGGTCGCGCCTGCCGCCGTAAAGCCGATGGATTTGGCACTGAGGAGCGTCCGCTTGAATGCCTCTGTCGAGCTGATATCGGGTTTCGGGGCACCTTTTCGAATTGCAACGCCGATCCCCGAATGCGCGATGGTCGTGGGAGGCGTATCGAGCTTCCCACTTCCGCCAAGGCTTTCCGTGACCGGTGCGGTGAGGACGGCGACGTCAAATGCCGCGCCCTCGTCGATTTTCACCTTCAACGTCGCGGCTGGTGCGAAGGTCAGGTCAATTTTGTTGCCGGTCGCTTTCTCGAATTGCGGGGCGAGCTCCTCCAGCGTCGTCTTCACGGCCGTCGAAGCCAGAACCTTGATCTCCGCCGCCTGCGCCCCACTCGCCAGCAGCGCCAGTGCCGACCCGACAATCGGAGCGATCACACGTTGAATCTTCATTGCTTCCTCCCAAATCGTGTTTTTTGTATCGGCGTCGAGCCAGTCTAGCGAGAAGCGCCGGCGGCGGCGAGATGCGTTGAGGCGAAACCCTTCAATGCCGTTTGATGAATTCAAGAACCTTCTCGTTGAATTTGTCCGGCTGCTCCCACGTTACCGCATGACCCGCATCGGCTATGACCGCCCATTCATGATTTTTCATGCGAGCCGCCCAGACTAGCATCAAGGCCGGAGGTGCCAGCAGGTCGGCGTCCGCGGCAAGGATAAGCGCGGGGGTCGGGATGGTCTCGATCTTCGCGAAGGTGTTTGGCGTGCGAAGCGGTTGGCTTGGGGCTTCCGCCTGACGAGCATGCTCCTCGATCTCGATCCAGCGCCTGGTGCTGTCCGGGTTGGCGCCTCGGTAGGATGGCCCGACTTCGCGGTAGACCGCCGGTAATTTCCGCAATCCCGGAATTTCAAGGCGTGCGATAAAATCGGCGATCTCCTTGTCGGCCAATTGTCCGGTGCTTGCCGCGATCACCAGGCTGCGGAGCCTCTCGGGACGCCACGCGGCATAGTCCAGCGCGGCAAACCCGCCACCGGCGACGCCCAGCAAGTGAAACTTGTCGAGCTTGAGATATTCTGCGAGCGCATCGAGATCGCCCGCAATGCTTCCGGGCTGCGGGCCGGTTGCGGGATTGGCGAGGCTCTTGCCCCAGCCACGGCGGTCGAAAGCGATGACGCGGTATCCGGTCCGGGAGAAGCTTTCGACCTGGTTCGCCCAAATGGCGCTGGTGCCGGTATTCGCGTGAAGCAAAATCAGCGGCACGCCGGTGCCGCCGGTGTCGGTGAACCACAGCTTCACGCCGGAGAGTTCAGCGAAGTTGCCGACGAGCGAATTATCGGGGGCACCGGCTGTCCTGGTTGTTCGGATTCCCGCGGTCGCCGCGCCCAAGGCGCCGGCCAGAAACGCGCGCCGCTTGATCATGCGATCTCCCCGAACAACGCCGCCCGCGCGTCCGGGGCGCGGAGATCTACTCCGCAGCCGCGGTCGGTTTGGCGCCAGCGCCGTAGCGCTGATCGATATAGTCGATCACGAGCGCCTTGAAGTCGGCGGCAATCGTCGGTCCGCGCAGGGTGCGGAACTTCTTGCCGTCAACGAACACGGGCGCAGCCGGCGCTTCGCCGGTGCCGGGCAGCGAGATGCCGATATTGGCGTGCTTGGATTCGCCGGGGCCGTTGACGATGCAGCCCATCACAGCGACGTTGAGCTCTTCGACGCCGGGAAAACGCGTCTTCCAACTCGGCATTTCATCGCGGATGAAATCCTGGATCGAGCGCGCCAGTTCCTGGAATGTGGTCGAGGTGGTGCGGCCGCAGCCGGGACATGCCGCGACCAGCGGCACGAAGGTGCGGAAGCCCATGGTCTGCAACAATTCCTGCGCGACCTGAACTTCGAGCGTGCGATCGCCGCCGGGTTCGGGCGTCAGTGAAATGCGGATGGTGTCGCCGATGCCTTCCTGCAAAAGGATTCCGAGCGCCGCCGACGAAGCGACGATTCCCTTCGAGCCCATGCCGGCTTCGGTGAGGCCGAGATGGATGGCGTAATCCGAGCGGCGCACCAGTTCCTGATAGACCGCGATCAGATCCTGCACGGCGGAAACTTTCGCCGACAGGATCATCTTGTTCTTGGGCATGCCGAGTTCTTGGGCCCGCGCCGCCGACAACAGCGCCGACTGCACCATGGCCTCGCGGGTCACCGTGCGCGCATCGCGCGGATTGGCGGAAGCCGTGTTCTCGTCCATCAGCTTGGTGAGCAGTTCCTGATCGAGCGAGCCCCAATTGGCGCCGATGCGCACCGGCTTGTCGTTCTTGTTGGCGATCTCGATGATGTCTGCAAACTGCGTGTCGCGCTTGTTCTTGAAGCCGACATTGCCCGGATTGATGCGGTACTTGTCGAGCGCCTCGGCGCAGGCAGGATATTCCGCGAGCAGCTTGTGGCCGATGTAATGGAAATCGCCGATCAGAGGCGTGGTGATGCCGCGCTTGCGCAGGCCGTCGCGAATATGCGGAACGGCGGCGGCGGCTTCCTCGCGGTCGACCGTGATGCGCACCATTTCGGAGCCCGCGCGCGAGAGCGCTGCGACCTGGGCGATCGTGCCCTCGATATCGGCGGTGTCGGTATTGGTCATCGATTGCACGACAATCGGCGCACCGCCACCGACGGCGACATTGCCGACCATGACCTGGGTGGTTTGATGCCGCGCGCTAGCGCCCGCTTTCCGAAGTTCGTCAGTCATCGCAGCGTCCTGTGTGCGAACTTCGGAAAGCAAAGGGCGCTAGCAAATCTATTGTTTGCAGTGCCGCTTTTCGATCTGAAGTTCCCAGAGTGAACTTGCGGTGACCTCTGTAGGAACTTCAGATCGGCGGCACTGTGGCCGGCGACGTCGTTTTCGGGTGGTTTTACGGGCTGGTTCATGGGGTCTCGAATATCAGGTTTTTGTGACAGTCAGCAACGGATCAATGGGAACCGGAACCTCCGGATTGGGCCGATTTACGAGGTAAAGCCCCGCAATCACCAGAAGTGCGGCGGCGCCAAATACCGGGGTCAGCGTATCATGGAGGATGAAATAGCTAGCCACGACGCCAAACAAAGGGGTGATGAAGGTAAATGCCGATAATTTGCTGGCCGAATAGGTCTTAACCAGTCCGAACCAGAGCAAAAACGTTAATCCGACCACCCAGGCCGCCTGATAGACCATCAGTGACACGGCCAGGGGACCGGGAAAGCGGGTCATGGTTTCGCCGGAAACGACGGCGGCCAGGGCCAAGATCGGGATCGATACCGCCACTTGATAAATCAGCGCTTTTTCGGGCGGCGCTTGAAGCAGACGGGTGGCCTTCACAAGCAGGGTGGTGGCCGCCCACAGCGCGCCGCCGCCGACGATCAGGAGA
This sequence comes from uncultured Alphaproteobacteria bacterium, assembly GCA_963775545.1. Classification (GTDB taxonomy): domain Bacteria; phylum Pseudomonadota; class Alphaproteobacteria; order Rhizobiales; family Xanthobacteraceae; genus Bradyrhizobium. The sequence goes on along the minus strand of CAVZJE010000003.1, from coordinate 21,787 downwards.
TCGCCCCAGAGCACGTCGGCATCGACATTGGCCTGGGGAACGCCGATCGCGAGCGCCACGCCTGCAAAGCTCAAAGCCAGCCCCGACCATTGCGAGGCGCGCAACCGCTCGTCCAGCCATCGATACGAACCCAGGGCTACGAAAAACGGCGCGGTATAGAGAAAGACCACCGCGCGCGAGGCCGATGTCAACAACAGCCCGCGGTAGATCAGCACGAATTCGAAGCCGAACAGCACGCCTGCGAACAAGCCGGCGTAAAGCGTGCCGTCATGCGTGAGGAGTTTCACGCCGCGGAAGCGGGCGATCAACAACAGCACGGGCAGGGCGCCGATGGAGCGTATCGTGCCTTGCAGCAGCGGCGGGATGTCGGGCAGCGCCAGCTTGACAGCGATCTGGTTGAATCCCCAGCTCACGCACAACATCAGCATTAATGCGACCGCGTGCGGACTGAGCGAGCGCTCCGCCGATACGAGTGGAGTGGATTTGACATTCGCTAGCATCTAGCCGCGAGTCCGATAAGCGAATGTCAAATCCGAAACTCCACGCGAATCCATTCGGTCTTCTTAATTCTGACAGTGTTTAATTCTGGCAGTGGGCGCAAACGCCGGTGATTTCGACGATCGACATACGCGGCGCAAATCCGGTCGCCCGCGCCGAGGTTTGAAGACTTTGGGCGATCGGCGCCACCGGTACTTCACCGACCAAGCCGCAACGTTCGCATATCAGGAATGCCACCATCGCGGCCTCGTCATGGTCATGCGCGCAGGCCAGAAACGCGTTGCGGCTCTCGATGCGGTGGACGAGGCCGTTTTCCATCAGAAAGTCGAGCGCGCGATAGACCGTGATCGGGGCCGGCCGCGGCATGGTTTTCGCCAGCGCCTCGATAACTTCATAGGCGCCGAGCGGCCGATGGCTGGACAACAGCGCTTCCAGCACGTGGCGGCGGATCGGCGTGAACTTCTGCGAGCGCCGCGCACACACCCGTTCGGCGTGCTGCAGGGCGTCGGCCGTGCAGCGGCGATGATCGTGATCGGGGGCAGGAAATGTCGGTTTGGCCAAGGTCATTGAAACAACCTAGCATTTTGCAGGGTGAACCAAAATCCCGTTGCACGGAAAACCACGCGGCGACATCGCCTTACGGGTTCCTTAGCCATGCCGATTTGACGGGGCAGGGTCGCGACAGCCCGGTCATTTAAAAATTCGCTCGGCCATTTAAAAATTCATAAGCTTGCTTATTATATCCCAAGCTTACAAAAGGCTTCCCATGCCCCGCGGTCCCGTGGATATGAATTTCCTGTTTACGCTCGGCGAGTTGCAGCGCCTGGTGCGCGCCTATGCCGACCGGCAGGCCGCGCGCTACGGCATTACCCGCGCGCAATGGGCGGTGCTGGCCAAGGTCGAACGCTTCGAAGGCATGAAGCAGACGGAACTCGCTGAACAAATGGAGATGCAGCCGATTACCCTGACGCGTCTGATCGACCGCCTTTGCGAAAATGGTTGGATCGAGCGCCGCAGCGACGACAGCGATCGCCGCGTCAACCGGCTTTACTTGCGCAAGGCGGCGCGGCCGCTGCTCGCCAAGCTGACCGGCTTGAAGTCCGAGCTGACCGCAACCGCGCTTGAGGGCATCAGCGCCTCGGACGCGAACCGGCTTCTCGCCCAGCTCGAGGCGATCAAGGAAAACGTCCGCAATGCGATTGCGGATGCAGAAGAAGATACAAAGAAAGAACCGCGCTATGGCTGAACCGGTATTGAAATTTCCACCCGAGCAGAAAGGCGCGCCAGGAGCCGGCGCGCCCCGCGAGAAGGTTGCGGCCGCACCGCGCCGCCGGCTGCTCGCCGGACTGCGCCGTTATCGCCGTTTCCTGCTGCTCGTCGTGCTGCCGCTCGTCGCCGTGATCGGCGGCATCGTGTTCTATCTCAATGGCGGCCGTTACGTCGGCACCGACGACACCTATGTCGGCGCGCAGAAGGTTCTGATCACGCCTGATATTTCCGGGCGAATTGACAAGGTCGTGGTGAAGGAAGGTCAGCTCGTTCACAAAGGCGACGTGCTGTTCGAGATCGATCCGGTTCCGTTCCGGCTCGCCGTGGACCGCGCCAAGGCCGCCGTCGAACAGGCCAAGACGAGCTACACCAATCTCGGCGCCAATATCAAAATTTACGATCAGATGGCTGAGTTGATGCAGCAGACCATCGACCTGAAGCAGCGCGACGTAGACCGCAAGTCGACGCTTGCCAAGAGCAGCTACGGCTCGCAGCTCGATCTCGACAACGCCTCGACCGCGTCTCTCACCGCGCGCGCCGAACTCGCCTTCGTTCAGCAGCAGCGTTCGAGTTCGTTGACGCAATTGCTGGGCAACCCGGAGCTCAAGCTCGAAGACTTCCCGCCCTATTACCAGGCCCAGGCTACACTCGCTCAGGCTCAGCGCGACCTCGACCATACGGAGATGCGGGCGCCGATCGACGGCATTGCGACGCTGGTCGACCAGATCCAGCTCGGCCGCTTCGTTGTGGCCGGCTCGCCCGTGTTCACCGTCATCGATGTCGCGAAGCCCTGGGTCGATTCCAATCTGAAGGAGTTGGATCTTACCCATGTCGCCGTGGGACAGCCGGTCGAAATCGACGTCGATGCCTTCCCCGATCATATGTTCAAGGGCAGCGTGGGTTCGCTGAGCCCCGGCACCGGCGCGCAATTTGCAATCCTGCCGCCGCAAAACGCTACCGGTAACTTCGTCAAGGTCGTGCAGCGCATTCCGGTGCGGATCTATTTCGACCAGGGCGATCCGTTCGTGAAGAAACTGAAAGCCGGCATGAGCGCCTATGCCACGATCGACACCGGCCACAAGCGCACGCTCGCAGGGCTGTTCGGCCTGCGGTCGGCTGCGGCGAAGCAGGACTAGAACCGATGTCGCCGACGGCGATATCAGCCGCGAGCGCCGTTCCCGGCATGCGGCGGAACATGGTGACGATTTGCGCCATGACCGCCACCATCATGCAGGCGCTCGACACCACCATCGCCAATGTTGCGCTGCCTTATATGCAGGGAACGCTGTCGGCGTCGCAGGACCAGATCAACTGGGTCCTGACGTCCTACATCGTGGCGGCGGCGATCATGACGGCGCCGGTGGGCTGGATTGCCAACCGCTTCGGCCGCAAACGCACCTTCATCATCTGCTCCGCCGGCTTCACGTTCGCTTCGGTGCTGTGTGGGCTCGCGCAGGATATCAACCAGATGGTGTTGTTCCGCCTGCTGCAGGGCGTATTCGGCGCCGCATTGGTGCCGCTGTCGCAGGCTGTCATGCTCGACTCCTATGCGCTGCATGAGCGCGCCAAGGCGATGTCGATCTGGGGCATGGGCGTGATGATGGGACCGATCATGGGGCCCTCACTCGGCGCCTGGCTGACCGAGACCTATTCCTGGCACTGGGTGTTCTTCGTCAACCTGCCGTTCGGCATCGTCACCGTGCTCGGCCTGATGGTCTTCATGGATGAGACGCGGCAGGACACGAAGTTGCGGTTCGACTGGTTCGGCTTCGGTGCGCTCGCCGTTGCGATCGGCGCCTTGCAGGTTGCGCTCGACCGCGGCGAACAACTCGGCTGGCTCGGATCCAATGAGATCATCGCAGAGTTTGTCATCTCCATCGCCGGCTTCTATTACTTCTTCGCGCATTCCTTCACGACGGATCGTCCCTTCATCCAATTCGCGCTGTTCAAGGATCGAAATTTCCTGACCGGCTGCATCTTCATGACGGTGATGGGGCTGGTGCTGTACTCGACCATGGCGCTCGCCTCGCCCTATCTGCAGAATGTGATCGGCTATCCCATCATCACCGCGGGCGTATTGCTCGCGAGCCGCGGCTGCGGCACCTTCGTCGCCATGATGATGGTCGGGCGACTGATGCGCTACATCGAGGCGCGTACGCTGATCATTGTTGGTCTCAGCCTCACCGCGTTGTCGCTTTACTGGATGACCGCGTGGACCGACCAGACCGGCGTGCCCGAGATCGTGACCATCAGCATCATCCAGGGTTTTGGCTTCGGGCTCGTCTTCGTGCCGCTCTCGACGGTCGCATTCATGACGCTGCCCGATCATCTGCGCACCGACGGCACCTCGATGCTGACCTTGATGCGCAACGTCGCAAGCTCGGTCGGCATCTCCATCGTGATCGCCCAACTCACCGAAGGCGGACGGCGGATCTATGCGATCCTGTCGGAGAATATCACCCCGTTCAACCATGCGCTGCAGATGCCCGACGTGCATAGCATGATCAACCTTGGCACCGACAAGGGACGCGCGATGGCGGATGTGATGGTGGCGATCCAGGCGCAGATCATCGCGTTCTCGCAGGACTACCAGCTCGTGATGATCTTCATCCTGTGCTCGATCCCGCTCGCCATCATGATCGGTTCGACCAAGGTCGCGCTACGCAAGCAGGCGACAGGGCCGGAACACGCGGTGATGGAATAGAACTCGGAAAGCGGTCCGCGATGACGGCCTATCGCTCAAAGGCGGTGCCAGCCGGGCAACCGCCATCGCAACGAGCTGATGCGTAGACGCGGCGAAACAGGATGCTCGCTACGCCGCCCGGACTGTCGTCAGAAAACTATCAACCTCTCGCTTCAAGCGTTCGGACTGATTTCCGAGTGCGTCGGCCGAACTGAGGACCAGTTCGGCAGCGGCTCCCACCTGGCCTGATGCCTTGGTGACACCGGCAATGTTTTCCATGACCCCTTGGGTGCCCTGAGCTGCCTCCTGCACGCTGCGTGCTATTTCCTTGGTCGATCCGTGCTGCTGATCGACCGCTGCAGAAATCGTTGTAGCGATCTCGTTGATCTGGCCGATTGTGGCGCCGATCTCGCGAATGGCTTCGGCCGTTGTTCCTGTAGCACTGCGGATCGCCTCGATTTGATCAGCGATCTCCTCCGTCGCCTTGGCGGTCTGTGTCGACAGCGCCTTCACTTCGTTTGCCACCACGGCAAAGCCTCTACCTGCATCACCTGCTCGCGCGGCTTCGATGGTCGCGTTCAATGCCAACAGGTTGGTCTGGGCGGCAATGTTTTGAATGAGACTCATCACTTCGCCGATTTTCTGTGTCGCCTGCAGCAACCCTTCCACCATGGCATTGGTGCGATCGGCCTGTGCCACAGCGCTTTGTGCGATCGATGCCGAGTGGTCGATTTGACGGGAGATTTCCTGACCGGATTTCGAAAGTTCCTCGGCGGCGGCGGCCACGGTTTGTACATTGCCTGTGGTCTGCTGTGCGGCTGAGGCGACGGTGGTGCTCTGTCGTGTCGTTTCCTTGGCAATTTCCGACAGCGACTGGGCCGAGCTCTGCATTTCGGCGGCGGCTGAAGCGGCCCCGGCGACAATCGCGCCGACGCTCTTCTCGAATACGCTCGCGATCTGGTTCATGGCCAACTTACGCTCCGCAACGGCGCGAGCCGTTCCATCCTCTCGCTCGGCACGGAGGCGTTCGGCGTCATTCAAACGACCCTTGAAGACGGAAAGGCTGCGCGCAATGTGGCCGATCTCGTTGCGATGCTCAACGAAGGGAACCTCAATGTTCAATTTGCCCTTGGCCAGATCATCCATAGCGCCACATATCTTGCCGAGCGGACGAACCAGGCCGCGACCAAGCACGAACGCTGCCATTCCCGCAATGAGCAAGCCGGCCAGTCCCCCCAAGGCAATCCAGATAGCCCGGGCGAACACCACAGCATCGACATCGTCGGTATAGACGCCTGCCTGGATAGCGAGCATATCGTCGCCCGCACCATACCCCCCGGCATAGGTGAGTTTCGGCTGCTCGGGCCCACCCGTCGCCTTTGGCACCTGGTATTCGAGAAAGCCTCCGCCGGTCCGCGCTTTGCCAATGATATTTTGAATCAGCAGCTGACCCTTATGGTCTTTGTAGTCCCAACGGTTGACATTGATGTATTTGGGGTTGGCATGCACGTAGGTAACACCGGCATTCGTGCTTCCGGCGCCGTAGATTCCAAGATAGTCGCTGGATTTGCCCCAGCGCATTGCGCCGATCGCATCGAAGGCAAGTCGTCGTGCGTCCGCCGGAGCAATCTTGCCGGCTTTGGCTTTCTCGTCATAGGTCACGAGAATCTTCTTTGCGGCCTCGACCATGTCGAACACCTTGGTTCGACGCTCCTCAAAGACTGTGTCGCGCAGCACCATTACTTGCGCAAAAAGCGCAGCGACGAAGACGATGGTCAGAACGGCGATGATCAAGCCAAATCGTTGGTAGACACTGAGGTGCCGCATTACAGATCCTTCGTGGACATTAGCGTCCTTCGTAGACATTAGCGGCGCCGATGGTATTCCTTTATGGTTAACCTATCGTTGAAGACATTCAATGGCGGCTGCGGGATCGCGCGGTCCAAACAGACCACAGCGCCCGATCGCACCGTGATGGAATAGGGATCGCAGGTCGACTTTTCTGCGTCATGGCAAGCCTAAACGAGCTGTCGCTCCAGCCCGTGCAACACCTGATAGCACGGTAGCACCTGGGCGACGCTCGCATTGGGCTCGCGGCCCTCGCGGATGGCGGCAAAGAACTCGCGATCCTGCAGTTCGATCCCGTTCATCGACACATCGACCCTGGAGACGTCGATCTTTTCTTCCTTGCCGGTGAAGAGATCGTCGTAGCGCGCGATATAAGTGCCGGTATCACCGATATAGCGGAAGAAGGTGCCGAGCGGACCGTCGTTGTTGAACGACAGGCTGAGCGTGCAGATCGCGCCGCTTTCGGTTTTCAGCTGGATGGACATATCCATCGCGATCCCCAGCGTCGGGTGAATGGGCCCCTGGACCGCGTTCGCCTTTACGATCGGCGAGCGGGCCTGGTAGGCGAACAGATCCACTGTGTGCGCCGCGTGGTGCCACAACAGGTGGTCGGTCCAACTCCGCGGCTGACCCAGCGCATTCATGTTCGACCGACGGAAGAAGAACGTCTGCACATCCATCTGCAGGATGTTGTATTCGCCGGCGACAATCTTTTTGTGCACCCATTGGTGGCTGGGATTGAATCTCCTTGTGTGACCGCACATCGCGATCAGTCCGGTCTTTTTCTGCAGGTCGACAACAGCCTGCGCGTCCTGCAGGGAATCGGCCAGCGGGATTTCGACCTGCACGTGCTTGCCGGCCTTCAGACAGGCGATCGATTGCGACGCATGCATCTGGGTAGGCGTGCACAGGATCACGGCGTCAACTTCCTTCAGCGCGAGGCTGTCGGCGAGGTCGGTCGAGACATGGGCGATGCCGTATTTGGCCGCGACTTCCCTGGTCGGCTCCAGCCTGCGGCCGACCAGCGACACCACCTCGACGCCATCTATGTTCTTGATGCCGTCGAGATGCTTGATGCCGAAAGCACCGGCGCCGGCGAGCGCGACTTTGATGGTCATGTCAGTTGTTCTCCAGGATCAGGTGCCCGACGGCGGTGTTGCTCGCCGGCACATGATAGAAGCGATGCCGAAACGTCGGCGGCTTGCCGCCATTGACGTCGCTCATGGCGCCACGAGCGATCAGCCACATCACGAGTTCAATGCCCTCGCTGCCGGCTTCGCGGACGTAGTCGATGTGCGGCATCTTGGAAAGTCCCTCGGGGTCGGCGATCAGCCGATCGAGGAAGGCCTGATCCCACTCCTTGTTGATCAGCCCGGCGCGCGGCCCCTGGAGCTGGTGGCTCATGCCGCCGGTACCCCAGATCTGCACATTGAGCGGCTCTTCATAGGATTCGACCGCCTTGCGGATCGCCTTGCCGAGCATGAAGCAGCGCCGGCCGGATGGCGCGGGGTACTGTACGACATTGACGGCGAAAGGGATGATCGGGCAGGGCCACGCCTTTGGCTGGCCGCACATCAGGCTGAGCGGCACCGTAAGACCGTGGTCGATATCCATCTTGTTGACGATGGTCAGATCGAAGTCGTCCTGGATCACCGACTGCGCGATATGGGAGGCGAGCTTCGGGTGCCCGATCACCTTGGGCACCGGGCGCGGGCCCCAGCCTTCGTCGGCTACCGCGAACTCGGGCGCGGTGCCGATCGCGAAGGTCGGGATGATGTCGAGGCTGAACGCGTTGGCGTGATCGTTGTAGACCAGAAAGATCACGTCCGGCTTCTGCTCCTTTAGCCACTGCTTGGAGAAATCGTAGCCCTTGAAAACCGGCTGCCAATAGGGCTCGGTGGTCTTGCCGAGATCGATCGCCGCACCGACCGCCGGCACATGCGAGGTGTAGACACTTGCGGTGATACGGGCCATCACTTCTTCTCCCCAATGCGACGATTACCTTCGACGGAGCGGCCGCCCTTCACCATCATTTCGCGATATTGTTCCTCGCTCATGCCGGTCATGCTGCCGGCCATCTGCTGAAAGCTTTTGCCGTCGGTCGCGCCGATCTTCGCAAGGAAGTAGATGTTGCCGCCGAGCTCGATGCAGCGGTTGAGGTCACGCGCGAGCACAGCCTGTTTTTGATCCTCGGTCATCGGCCACTCGTCGAGATAGGCCCGCTCGTTGGCTTTGAAGCGCGCGCGGTTCTCCGCCTTCATGAGCGACATGCAAAACTGGTTCAGATGATAGCCTTGCCGCGACATGTCGGCGTCGAAGACGGTGGTGCCGGGTACGTCCGTGTAGGGTTTGTCAAGTGCCATCGGAGTGCCTCCTTTATGATTCCTCGGACCAGTACAGTCGCATCGGATTGTCGACCAGGAGCTTGTGCTGAAGTTCAGCCGTGGTGGCGACGTGCGGAATGAAGTCGACCAAGAGACCGTCATCGGGCATATGCCCCTTGAGATTGGGATGCGGCCAGTCGGTGCCCCAGAGCACGCGATCCGGAAACGCCTCGACGATTCGCTTTGCGAACGGCACGACGTCTCGATAGGCATTCTGCTCGCCATTGAGCGCCGGCGGTCCCGAAGCCGATAATCGTTCCGGGCAACTGACCTTGGACCAGACGTTCTGATTCTCGCGCATGAATTTCACGAACAGCTCGAACTCGGGGCCGTTGATCGGCTTGGCGACGTCGGGCCTGCCCATATGATCGACCACGACCGTGGTCGGCAGCGCGGTGAAAAAATCCCACAATTCGGGCAGGTCTTGTGCCTCAAAGTAGATCACTACGTGCCAACCCAATTTCGCAATCCGCCCGGCGATCTCGTTCAATTCGTCGCGCGGCGTGAAATCGACCAGCCGCTTGACGAAATTGAAGCGAACCCCGCGCACGCCGGCTTCGTGCATCGCCTTGAGTTCGGCGTCGCTGACACTGCGTTTCACAGTCGCGACCCCGCGCGCCCTGCCACCCGAATGAATGAGTGCGTCGATCATTGCGCGGTTGTCGCTACCATGACAGGTCGCCTGGACGACCACGTTCCGGGCGAAACCGAGATGGTCACGCAGCGCATAGAGCTGGCGCCTCGACGCATCGCATGGCGTGTATTTGCGCCCGGGCGCGTAGGGGAATTCAGCCCCCGGCCCGAACACATGGCAATGCGCATCGACAGCGCCGGCCGGTACCGCGAAGCGCGGCTTCGAGGGAGCGGCATACCAGTCAAGCCAACCCGGGGTCTTCTCGAACGGCCCCGCAACAGGTTTGGACATAAACGCTTCCTTTGATGTTTCGACCCGTTGCGTCATGACCTTGGGTGCGCCGGCTCCATGCCGTGACGCCGTATGGATGCATCCGCCTCCGCAGAGGTCAGATAGCCGATGAAATCACGCGCCCCGGCTTCGTCGGATGCCAGTGCGCCCACCCCGCATGAAAACCGGGTCAAAGATTGAATCTCCTGAGGCAACGCCCCAATGATATCGATGCCCGGCACATCCAGAAACTCGCTCAATTGCTGAAAGCCGAGTTCGGCATCGCCGCGCGCCACCAGGGTGCCCACCGGAACGCCTGGGGGAGCCTGAATGATACGCACCGACTTCGATTGATCGGCGTCCCATTTTTCCAGCAGCTTGAGCACATGCGTCCCGCTCGGTCCCGTGGAATAGCCAATCGATTGTGACGAGAGAACTGCGGCTTTTGTCGCAGCCTCGTTCGAGAGATCAGGACGCTTGGCTCCCGATCGTACAGCCACGGCAATCGCCGAATTGGCAAACCCGGCGCGGCTCCCCGGTTTCAGAAATCCGTCCTCCTCGAGCTTCTTCATGGCGTCGTCGGCGAGCACAACGATATCGAATTTCTCTCCGGAGAGGATGCGGCGCGCAGCATCGACCCCGCCGACGGACTCGATAGCTACCGAGCGTCCCGTCTTTTGCCGGTACACGCTGGAACGCTCCGCCAGGATCTGACGGGTGGCCATCGACGAAATGCCAACGATGTCAGCGGCCATTGACCAACTCTCTTGAACCCTAGTGCGGCGAATTTGAAATTCCTATCAGTTTCGCCGCGAGTTAATCATAAGAACTTCAAATTCAAAGCCGCACTAGAAACAATATGTTGCTAGAGCTCCTTTGATTCCGAAGTTCGCATCAGAGGTCGCCTCAATAGCTTGCGAACTTCGGAATCGGAGCTCTAGTCGCTGTGCGTCAATCGATATATCTCAATCCGGCCTTTGCGAGCGTATCCCGCATCTTGTACATGTCGAGCCCCAGAACGCCTTGCGCAAGTTTTTCGCGCTTGTCCGCTTCGTTAGCTTCACGTGCTTCCGCCGCATCCGCAGCCTGCTGGGCGATCCGGGCGGGCACGACCACTACTCCGTCCATATCTGCAACCACCACGTCCCCCGGATTTACGGTTGCGCCGGCGCAGACCACCGGGACGTTCACCGAGCCTAGTGTCGCTTTGACCGTGCCCCGAGCGCTGATCGCGCGCGAAAACACCGGGAATTGCATTTCGGTGAGATCCGTCACGTCGCGCACGCCGCCATCGATGACCAATCCCTTCGCGCGGCGGGCACGGAAGCTGGTGGCGAGCAGATCGCCGAAAAAGCCATCGGTGTTGTCGACGGTGCAGGCAGCGACCACGACATCACCCGGCTGCACCTGCTCGGCGGCCACGTGCAGCATCCAGTTGTCCCCCGGCTGCAGCAGCACGGTAACAGCGGTGCCGCACATGTGGGCTCCGGCATAGATCGGACGCATATAAGGCTGCATCAGGCCGACCCGGCCCATCGCCTCGTGGATCGTGGCGACGCTAAAGCGCGACAATTTCTCGACGGCGGCCTTGTTCGCCCGGTCGATATTGCGCTTGACGATTCCGAGATCGTTCATCGCAACGCTCATGATCGGTTTCCTTTTGCTTTCAACGCAGCATCCAGGCGCGGAAATACCCGCCGCGCATTGCCTTCGTAGATCTTGTACCGGTCCTGTGCGCAGAGTGTGGTGGCGGCTTCGATATAGCGCTTGGTATCGTCGTAGTGGAATCCGGTTTCCGGATCGATGCCACGAACGGCGCCGATCATCTCGCTGGCGAACAGGACGTTATCGACCGGGATCACCTTGGTGAGCAGGTCGATGCCCGGCTGGTGATAGACGCACGTATCGAAAAATATATTCTTCAGGAGGTGATCCTTGAGTAGCGGCTTCTTCATCTCCTGCGCCAGGCCGCGGAAGCGGCCCCAGTGATAGGGGACAGCGCCGCCACCATGCGGGATCAGGAACCTCAAGGTCGGAAAATCCCTGAACAGATCCGACGTCAGACACTGCATAAAGGCCGTGGTATCGGCATTCAGGTAGTGCGCCCCGGTGGTATGGAAGCAGGCGTTGCAGCTCGTGGAGACATGAATCATGGCCGGGATGTCGAGCTCGACCATCTTCTCGTAGATCGGGTACCAATGACGATCCGAAAGCGGTGGCGAGGTCCAATGTCCGCCGGAGGGGTCGGGATTGAGGTTGATGCCGACGAAGCCATACTCCTTGACGCACTTTTCGAGCTCCGGCACGCAGGTCTTTGGATCCACACCGGGTGATTGAGGCAACATCGCCGCACTAACGAAACTGTCGGGGAATAGCTTGCTTACGCGCCAGCACAGCTCGTTGCAGATCGCGGCCCACGTCGACGACACCTCGAGGTCGCCGATGTGATGGGCCATGAAGCTTGCGCGCGGGCTGAAGATGGTCAGGTCGCTGCCCCGCTCTTTCATTTGCTTGAGCTGGTTGTTGATAATGGACTCGCGCAGCTCGTCGTCGCTGATCTTCAGCTCGCTGGCCTTGGGTCTGACCGCGGGATCCTTGATGCCCGCGATCTGTCGGTTGCGCCAATCCTCAAGGGCCTTGGGCGCTGTGGTGTAGTGGCCGTGCGCATCGATGATCACGTGATCTCCCTATCAGTTACTGCGGAGGGACGGGCGACGCTGCTGGTCCCAAGCGGCAGGGTCAGTGAGCATCTGCAAGCTTCCCCGCTCGTTCATTTCATCTTTCCTCGTCAGAACCCGGGGTGGACCGGAAATCCCATCACTTTGGTGCGTGACCGTCGCCGGCGAGAGATTTGGCCGGCGGCGCGGATCGCCGCTGAGCTGGCGCGACCCGATCGAGCGCAGGCGCTTGCAGCGAAGCGACGGTCGCCTTTACCAGCTGCTCGATCGCATCTCCTGCGTCAGCTCCGTCCGAATCGCCGCGCGATAGCCGGGAGACGCGCTCTGGCGTCACCAGCGTATAATAGAGTGCCCCGAGAAGGAAATGGCTGCGCCAGACGATCTCCGCGCGCGGGATATGCGGAAGACTGTCATGCACCGCATCGATAAAGGCGTGACTGGTGTCGTCGAAGGTCTGCGCGATGATCAGCCGGGTGACTTCGTTTCCCTCTGCCGACATGATGGCGCGCAGCCGCGTGAAACGCGCCCCTCCGCCGGCGAGATCGCTGCCGGAAGAAAATGCCGGCAGCACGTAGGCGCGGACGATCGCTTCCAGCCTGTCCTGCAGATCGCGCACCCGCTTGGCGGCGGCCAGCAGCTCGGCGCGCCTGAGGTTCATCGGCTTGCAGTGACGCCGATAGATTTCCAGAAGCAACTCGTCCTTGGTCTTGAAATGATACGTCACGCTGCCCGGATTTGCGCCCGCGGCCTGCGCGATATCGCGCACGGTCACAGCGCTGAACCCTTTCGTCGAGAACAATTCCTCTGCGGCAAAGAGAATGGCTTCGCGCATGTTCGGCTTGCGCGACCTTTCCCTATCGGCGGGTTTTCTGACCATATCATTTGTACTTTTGTACAAATGATATGGATAAGTCAACGAGGATTACTTGCCAATGAGAACACCGGTCCGTGAATGTATCTTCTACTCGCCGCCAATATTGTGGATGCGAACGAGGGGGCTCGCGGGACCGTTGTTGCCTCCGCCGAAACGACGGCGGGGAAATTTCAGTTCAATTTCTCGATCGCCATTGCGACGCCCTGGCCGACGCCGACGCACATCGTCGCCAGCGCGCGTTTTCCACCGCGCTTCTCCATGCCGTGCACCGCGGTCACGACCAGCCGGGCGCCGCTCATGCCGAGCGGATGTCCAAGCGCAATCGCGCCGCCATGCGGGTTGACGAAATCGGCGTCGTCCTTGACGCCGAGCTGGCGCAGACAGGCGATGCCCTGACTGGCAAAGGCTTCATTGAGTTCGATCAGATCGAAATCGCTTATTTTCAGTCCCAGCCGTTCCATCAGCTTGCGCGTCGCCGGTACCGGGCCGATGCCCATGATGCGCGGCGGCACGCCGGCGGAAGCGAGCCCGAGAATTCGCGCGCGCGGGGTCAGGCCGTGCTTCTTTACCGCGGCTTCGGACGCGAGGATCATGGCAGCCGCGCCGTCATTGACGCCCGAGGCGTTGCCGGCGGTGACGGTGCCCGGGTTGCGCACGATCGGTCTCAGCTTGGCGAGGCCTTCCAGCGTCGTTTCCGGCCGCGGATGCTCGTCCTTGTCCACCGTGATCGGACCGGCCTTGCCGCCGGGAACTGAAACCGGGGTGATTTCCTCGGCGAAGTAACCCGCGGCGATCGCCTTGCCGGCGCGCTGCTGCGAGCGAATTGCGAACGCGTCCTGATCGGCGCGCGACACTTGAAATTCCTCGGCGACGTTCTCGCCGGTTTCCGGCATCGCATCGACGCCATATTGCGCTTTCATCAGTGGGTTGATGAAGCGCCAGCCGATGGTGGTATCGAAAATCTCGGCCGAACGCGAAAAGGCTTCCGCCGCCTTGCCCATCACGAACGGGGCGCGCGTCATGGATTCCACGCCGCCGGCAAGGGCAAGATCGATTTCGCCGGCACGAATGGCGCGCGCACCGGCGCCGACCGCGTCGAGTCCCGAAGCGCACAGGCGATTGAGGGTCTGGCCGGGAACTGAATCCGGCAGGCCCGCCAACAGCAGCGCCATGCGCGCGACATTGCGGTTGTCCTCGCCGGCCTGGTTGGCGCAGCCGTAATAGACCTCGTCGACCTGCGACCAGTCGAGCTTCGGGTGCTTGGCCATCAAGGCCTTGATTGGCGCGGCCGCCAGATCGTCGACGCGTACCTTGGCGAGCGAGCCGCCGAAGCGGCCGATCGGGGTCCGTACCGCATCACATACAAATACCTCACCCATCGGTCTCTCCTTGCGCCATTCGTCCTCACTTGAGGGCGAGTTTTAGGAGCGGGGATGGAACAGGTCAATTGATCGCCCATACCTAGCGCTGCTTTCGCGAAGGGGCGGCCATGCCTGGGACGGTACCGATTTGCTCGTTTCGGGACGTGGAAAACGCAGATAGAAGCGGCAAAGCGATAGGATCAGCCGGATAAATTTTGTAGTTTGCGCCGCCGGAGCTCGGTTCTGATTGGATCAGAACCGAGCTCCAGATTTCTCATTTTGACGCGTTTTCTTCACGCGAACCGGTGCCCACTTCACTTGAAAACGCTTTGATGACGATCCAGCCGACATTTCCTGCTTCTCCCGACGCCCAGCCCGCCGCCGAGGCCTCGGCGCGGGTCACGCCGATGATGGAACAATATCTGGAAATCAAGGCAGCCAATCCGGGTTTGCTGCTGTTCTACCGAATGGGCGACTTCTACGAACTGTTCTTCGAGGATGCCGAGATCGCCTCCCGCGCGCTCGGCATCATGCTGACCAAGCGCGGCAAGCATCAGGGCGTTGACATCCCGATGTGCGGCGTTCCCGTAGAACGCTCCGACGACTACCTGCACCGCCTGATCGCTCAAGGGCACCGGGTCGCGGTCTGCGAGCAGATGGAAGATCCGGCTGCCGCGCGGGCTCGCGGCAACAAAAGCGTGGTGCGTCGCGACGTCGTGCGGCTGGTGACGCCGGGCACGTTGACCGAAGACACGTTGCTGGACGCAAGATCCAACAATTATCTGCTCGCGATTGCGCGCCTGCGCGGATCGGCCGGCGCTGACCGTCTTGGATTGGCGTGGATTGATATTTCGACGTCCGAATTCATCGTCACGGAATGCGCGGTGGGCGAACTCGCCGCGACGCTGTCGCGCATCAATCCCAACGAGATCATCGTGGCGGACGCGCTCTATAACGATACCGATATCGGATCGACGTTGCGCGAATGGCCGGCGGTGACGCCATTGACGCGGGATGTCTTCGACAGTTCCACGGCCGAGCGCCGGCTGTGCGACTATTTCGCGGTCGCCACGATGGATGGCCTGTCGGCGATGTCGCGGCTCGAGGCGACCGCTGCGGCTGCCGCGGTCACCTATATCGACCGCACCCAGGTCGGCAAACGTCCGCCGCTGTCGCCGCCGACGCGCGAGGCCGCCGGCACCACGATGGCGATCGATCCGGCCACCCGCGCCAATCTCGAATTGACGCGCACGCTTGGCGGCGAACGCCGCGGCTCGCTGCTCGATGCGGTCGACTGCACCGTAACTTCCGCGGGTTCGCGGCTGCTGGCGCAACGGCTCGCCGCACCGCTCACCGATAGCGCCGCGATCGCGCGGCGGCTCGACGCCATTGCGGCGTTTGTGGCGGATAGCGGCCTGCGTGACGATCTCCGCAGCACCTTGCACGCCGCGCCCGATTTGTCGCGCGCGCTGGCGCGGTTGTCGGTCGGACGTGGCGGCCCGCGCGATCTCGCAGGCTTGCGCGATGCGATCCTGGCCGCAGACCAGGCGCTCGCGCATCTGGCGCGGATGGAACAGCCTCCGCAAGAGATTGCGTCCGCGATGGCGGCGCTGCGCCGTCCGTCGCGGGAACTCGCGGCCGAGTTCGAGCGCGCCCTCGCCGAACAATTGCCGTTGCTCAAGCGTGACGGCGGCTTCGTGCGCCAGGGCTATGAGCCCGCGCTCGATGAAGCGCGAAATTTGCGCGACGCCTCGCGGCTTGTCGTAGCCTCGATGCAGGCGCGCTATGCCGACGATAGCGGCGTCAAGGGCTTGAAGATCCGCCACAACAACGTGCTCGGCTATTTCGTCGAGGTCACCGCGCAGCATGGCGACAAATTGATGTCGCCGCCGCTGAACGCGACGTTCATTCATCGCCAGACGCTGGCCGGGCAGGTGCGCTTCACCACATCAGAACTCGGCGAGATCGAGGCGAAAATTGCCAATGCCGGCGACCGCGCGCTCGGGCTCGAACTGGAAATTTTCGAAAAACTTTGCGCGCTCGCGGTTGAAGCGAGCGAGGATTTGCGCGCCGCCGCCTATGCGTTCGCCAGCCTTGATGTCGCAACCGCGCTCGCCAAGCGCGCGGTCGATGACAATTATGTCCGGCCCGAAGTCGATGGCTCGCTTTGCTTTGCGATCGAAGGTGGCCGCCATCCGGTGGTCGAACAGGCCTTGAAGCGCGACGGCCAGCCGTTCATCGCCAACGCCTGCGATCTCTCTCCGGCCCCGCAACAATCCTCTGGCCAGGTCTGGCTGCTCACTGGCCCCAACATGGCCGGTAAATCGACGTTCCTGCGCCAGAACGCACTTATCGCGCTGCTTGCGCAGGCAGGCTCGTTCGTGCCGGCGTCGCGGGCCAAGATCGGCGTCGTCGATCGGCTGTTCTCGCGTGTCGGCGCGGCCGACGATCTGGCGCGCGGCCGTTCCACCTTCATGGTAGAGATGGTGGAGACCGCCGTCATCCTCAATCAGGCCAGCGAACGTTCGCTGGTGATCCTCGACGAAATCGGAAGAGGCACCGCAACCTTCGACGGGTTGTCGATTGCCTGGGCGGCGATCGAACATCTGCACGAGGCCAATCGTTGCCGTGCGCTGTTTGCCACGCATTACCATGAACTCACCGCGCTGTCGGCGAAGCTGCCCCGGCTATTCAACGCCACCGTCCGCGTCAAGGAATGGCAGGGTAACGTCGTGTTCCTGCACGAAGTGCTGCCGGGATCGGCGGATCGCTCCTACGGCATCCAGGTCGCCAAGCTTGCGGGGCTACCCGCATCTGTGATCGCGCGCGCCAAATCGGTGCTCGCCAAACTCGAGGCGCAGGACCGTGGCCAGACCGCACGCGCGCTCGCCGACGACTTGCCGCTGTTTGCGGTGCCTTCGCGCGCCGCCGCTGAGCCGGCGCCACTAAGCGAGGCGGAGAAGATGGTCGAGGCGGTGATGGCGTTGCACCCGGACGAGATGTCGCCGCGCGACGCGCTGGAAGCGCTCTATGCGCTGAAGGCGAAGCTGCTCAAGTGACGGCGTCGACATCATCGCCATTGCGAGGAGCAAAGCGACGAAGCAATCCAGCCCTTGCGTTGCGAGATGGATTGCTTCGCTATGCTCGCAATGACGGGCTGGCAGTGCGTCTTCGCCCCAACCACCACAGCATCAGATTCCAGACGACGCAGGTGGCGAGCGCGAGACTGAGCGCTGCGACCGAGCCGAACGGCACGGCGGTGAGGTTGAGTACCGCAATCCCGCCGCCGAATCCCATCATGCCCCATCCGCCATTGGCAATCACCGCGGCCGTTGCCGGGCCGCCGATGCGCGGGTGCAGGATGAAGGTCATGCTGCTCAGCACCACCGGAAACAACGCGATCGTGCCGCTGACGGAGGGACTGACCCAGCGCGACAGCGAAACGACGATCGCGACCAGCGTCGCGACCATCGCCGCCCGCAGCGGGACGTCGTACCAGCGGCGGGTGATCAGCGGCATCTTCACATGCTGAAAGCGCTTGAACAGCGGAATGCAGATCGCAAAGGCGATGGCATTCGCGATCAGGCCGTCGGCGAGCGACCACGGTACCAAACGTTCGAGCGTGGCCAATGCAATCCACACCGCGATCGCGCCGCCGACACTGATCACCGCATTGTAGCGCTGGGCCAGCAACACATAGCTCAGGCAGAAGAACATGGTGACGGCGTTGATCGGAAAGCTCGCCAGCGCGCTTTCGGCAATGAAGGCGGCGTCATGATCGATGGCGAGAAACACATAGGAAGGCCCGGCCGAAATCGGCAACGTCGCGATCAGCGCGCCGATCACCGCGCCCGAGCGTTCTGCGATGATCGATGCCGTGACCACGAAGGCGGCGGCAACCGCCATGCGCAGCGCGAGCAACAGGATGAAGTGCAGTTCGGGGGACATTTATTTGTCGTCCCTGCGAACGCAGGGACCCATACGCCGCAGCTTATCGATTTGAACCGCGTTGTTCGACGGCTTTCGCTTCACACGGCGGCCTGTGGTTATGGGTCCCGGCTCGCGCTTCGCTTGGCCGGGACGACGATGAGTGGGGCTACACCCGCTTCATCGTCACCGAAACTTTCGGGCCATTCTTGATGGTCTGGTAGACCACGCAATAGCGCTCGGTGAGCTTGAGCAGGAGATCGAGCTTTTCTTGCGGGGCCTCGGTGCCGACGTCGAAACGAAGGCGGATTTCAGCAAAGCCGACCGGCGCTTCCTTGTCGACGCCGAGCGTGCCGCGAAAATCGAGGTCGCCTTCTGCGCTCACATGGCCTGATTTCAACGGCACCTCGATCGCGGTCGCGACCGATTTCAGGGTGACGCCGGCGCAGGCGACCAGCGCTTCCAGCAGCATGTCGCCGGAGCAGAGTTCAAGCCCGGATCCCCCCGTTGCCGGATGCAGGCCCGCAACCGCCAGCGCCCGTCCGGTCTCGACCTTGCAGGCGATGCCTTCATTGTCGATCGAGCCCTTCGCCTTCAAGGTGATGAAAGCGGCTTTCGGATCGGTCTTGTATTTTTCCTTGATCGGGGCCTGCGTGGCGCGGAGTTCGGCAGCGTCCATTTTCTTCTCCCGGATGTCTGTTCGCGTCGGATGTAATGGGTCGGGGCGGCGATGTCACCACCACATCGCCTCACCCGCGCTCGATTTCGCTTCGGTATCCGGCACGCTGCGGTCGAGCGATCGATCGAGCGCGGTCAGGACCCGGCGTTTGAAATTGTCGAAGTGCGGCGAATTGCGGTCGCGCGGACGGCCCAAATTGATCCGGATCTCGTCAAACAGGCGGCCCGGCCGGGGCCGCATCACGAACACCCGGTCGGAGAGCACCACGGCTTCATCGACGTCGTGGGTCACCAGCACCAGCGTGGGGCGGGTTTCCGCCCACAGGTCCAAAAGATGATCCTGCAAATCGCGCCGGGTGAAGGCGTCCAATGCCGAGAACGGCTCATCCAGCAATAACACTTCGGGCTGCGGCACGAGCGCGCGTGCAATCGCGACCCGTTGCGCCTGTCCGCCGGACAGTTCGCGCGGCCACGCATGGGCCTTGTCGGCAAGGCCAACCTTGGCGAGCGCATGCGCAACTCGTTCGCGCCTGACACTGGCGGGCAAATCGCCGAGGCCGAAGCCGATATTGTCGGCGACGCTCAGCCACGGTAGCAGCCGCGGCTCCTGGAAGATGATTTCGATTTTCGCGTGCGGCGCTTTAATCGTGGTGCCGCCGAGCGTCACGCTGCCGGAAGTCGCGGGATCAAGGCCGGAGACCGCGCGCAGCAGCGTCGATTTTCCGCAGCCGGAGCCGCCGATAACAGCGGCAATTTCGCCAAGGTTGATCCGGGCGGAAAAACGCTCGAGCGCATGGACGCCGTTCGGGTAGGTCTTGTCGAGGCCGTCGAGCACCAGCATCAGGCGTCCCCGCTTTTGCGGCTGAAGGCATCCTGCCAGCGCAGGAAGGGCGCCGCGACAATTTCGATCAGCCAGTCGGTCGCCTTGCCAAGGATCGCAAAGATCACGATCGCGGCCAGGATTTGCGCCGGTTTGCCGAGTTGCTGGCCATCGAGCAGGAGATAGCCGAGGCCCTCCGAGGCGCCGATCAGTTCGGCCGCGACCACGAACATCCATCCCAGACCGAGACCGACGCGCAGCGCCACCACGTAAGCCGGCAGCACGGCCGGCAGCAGGATGCGGCGGATCATCGCCGGTCCGGAGAGACGAAAGGCGCGCCCGACTTCGACGATTTTTCGATCGACGGAAAGGATCGCGCCCATGACGCCGAGATAGACCGGGAAAAATACCCCGATCGCGATCAGCGCGATTTTCGAGGTTTCGAAAATGCCGAGCCACAGGATGAAGAGCGGCACCCAAGCAAGCGAGGGAATCGCGCGCAGCGCCTGAATAGTCGGATCAAATAGCCGCCGCGCCAGCGCCCAATAACCGGTGATGGCGCCGAGCACCGTGCCCGCGATGACGCCGAAGCCAAATCCAGCCGTGACGCGGGCCATCGTCGCCGTGATATGGCGCAGCAATTCACCGCTTTCCGCGAGTTCCGCAAGCGTGGCAAAGACCTTTGACGGCGGCGGCACCAGGCGGCCGTTGGAAAGGCCGAGCCGGACAATGATCTCCCACGCCAGCGCCACGATTAACGGCAGCAGCAGGCCGAGCAGCGGCCGCGCGTAGTGGCGCCGGTGGCTTGTTGCCACCTCGCTGGGAGAAACTTCAGGCTTTGCGGCCTCGATGGTCTCGCTCGTCATGGCGGTAGCAAGAACGCTTTTGGCGCACGAATGCAAGGTGGCTGCATCGGGCACATGCGACCCTCCCCTTGTGGAAGAGGGTGGTTTCGAGCGTGAGCGAGAAACCGGGTGAGGGGTTTAGCTCTATCGAGAGAGCGTGACCCCTCACCCGGCTCGAATTCGCGTCGCTCATTCTCGCCACCCTCTCCCACAAGGGGAGAGGTAAGAGCGCTCGCTTTCTCTCGCTCGCTCCAGGATGCGACGCCCATTTGTGTTTCAATTCGTCGGCAGCGGAACGCCGTCGTCGACCAGCGGTTCCAGCGCGGCCTTGACGTCGACCTTGGGGTCGATCACGCCCGCTTGTTGGAGGGCGACGCCCGCGGCCAGGATGGAATCCCGCTGTGGCTTGCCGATCCGGTTGTAAGTGAGCTCGGTGCGTTCCTTGAGCTGCTTGTCGGCCACCACATCGGGAAGTTTGGTCGCAACCACCAGGGCCTTTTCAGCTCGTCATAGTTGGCGAGCGAATATTTGCGCGCTTCCTCGTAGGTCGCGAGCACGCGCTGCACGATTTGCGGGTGATCCTTCAGGAACTGCTCACGCACATTGAGAATGCCCCAGGTGTTGGCGTCGGCGTTGCGGTAGAACAGCCTGGCGCCGTCTTCGATCTCCGCCTGCGCCATCATCGGGTCGAGGCCGGCCCAGGCATCGACGTCGCCCCGGATCAGTGCGATCTTGCCGTCGGCGTGCTGCAACAGCACCGGCGTGATGTCCTTTTCGCTCAAGCCCGCGCCGAGCAAAGCGCGGACCAGGAAGATGTGCGGGTCGGTGCCGCGCGTGACTGCGACGCGCTTACCCTTGAGATCGGCAACCGTGTTGATTTTGGAATCCTTCGCCGCCACCAGTGCGGTCCATTCGGGCCGCGAATAGACGTAGATCGATTTGATCGGGTTGCCATTGATCCGGGCCACCAGCGCGGCGGAACCGGCGCTTGAGCCGAAATCGATCGAACCAGCGTTCA
>CAVZJE010000002.1:0-207278 GCA_963775545.1 uncultured Alphaproteobacteria bacterium | reverse complement strand
CTGCGCTTGGCTTCGATCACGTCCCAGATTTTCGCAGCGATATCAGGCCCGCCGAGGTTGGCGATGGCGCGAATTCCCGTCGGCGAGGTCACGTTGATCTCGGTCAGGTTGTCGTCGATCACGTCGATGCCGACAAACAGAAGGCCGCGCTTGCGCAACGCCGGCCCAAGCGTGGCGCAGATCTCGCGCTCACGGTCGGTGAGTTCGGTCGCCTTTGCCGCGCCGCCGCGCACCATGTTGGAGCGCAGGTCGTCGGCCGCCGGCACGCGGTTGACGGCGCCGGCGAATTCGCCGTCGACCAGGATGATGCGCTTGTCGCCATGCTTCACGTTGGGAAGAAAGCGCTGGATCACCCAGGGCTCCCTAAAGGTGACGGAGAACATGTCGAACAGCGAGCCGAAATTCATGTCCTGCGGCATGACGCGAAACACCGCCGCCCCGCCATGGCCGTGCAGCGGCTTCATCACGACCGCGCCGAACTCGTCGCGAAACGCGTTGATCTCGTCGAGATCGCGCGAGATCAAAGTCGGCGGCATCAGTTGCGGGAAATCCATCACGAACAGTTTTTCCGGCGCGTTGCGCACGCTGGCCGGGTCATTCACCACCAGCGTCTTCGGATGCAGCCGTTCCAGCAGATGCGTCGAGGTGATGTAGGCGAGATCGAACGGCGGGTCCTGCCGCAAGAGGACGACGTCGAAGGCGGCAAGCGGTTCGCGCCGGGGCTCGCCGAGGGTGAAGTGATCGCCGACCTCGTCGCGCACGGAAAGCACCTGCACCGGCGCCACCACCTCGTCGCCCTTCTGGGAGAGCTTGTCGGGCGTGTAATAGGATAGCCCATGTCCGCGCTTTTGCGCTTCCAACAGTAGCGCGAAGGTGGAATCGCCGCGGACGTTGATGCGCGCGATCGGGTCCATCTGGACGGCGACGTTCAATTTCATGGGCGGGATCCGTTGGTGTCGGTAACTTTGCGGGCTTCATCCTTCGAGACGCGCGCATATACGCGCTCCTCAGGATGAGGTCTGAGATCCTCATGGTGAGGAGGCGCTATAGCGCCGTCTCGAACCATGGGGCCGGTTTGTGTCATAAGGATCATGCGAAGACTACTTAGGGGCTCGCATCGAAGGCCGCCATCAGATGGCGTGGTAAACGGCGCGGCGCAATCAGCATGGCATCGAAGCGCAGATCATATCCGGCATGTTCGGGATGCGCCATCAGCCACATTTGCGCGGCGGCGATGATGCGCGCCTGCTGGCGCGGCGTCACCGCATAGGCGGCCTCATCGAGGGTTTCGCGCGCCTTGACCTCGACAAAGGCCAATAGATTGCGCCGCCGCGCCACGATGTCGATTTCGCCATGCGGTGTACGAAAGCGCCGGGCGAGGATGCGATAGCCCTTGGCAATCAGGACCGCGGCTGCGCGCGATTCCGCCGACAGACCGGTGTGAAACGCCGCAACGCGCGCGGGCGAGGCCGGTTTGGCGACGGGCTTGTCAGTCCTTGCCATGTTCGCCCTTGGCCAGTTCGAGCGCACGGGCATAGATTTCGCGGCGCGGCCGACCCGAGACTTCGACGGCATGCGCCACCGCGTCCTTGACGCTGTCGCGCGACAATCGATCCCGCAACAGATCGTCCACCTCATCCGCGGTCATGGCTTGAGCGCCTTCGGGCTGCGGGGCGATCACCAGCACGAATTCGCCGCGCGTCTCCAGCGTGGCGGCCGATTGCGCCAGCTCAGTGAGGGTGCTGCGGCTGATCTCCTCATGCAGCTTGGTCATCTCGCGGCAGATCGCCGCATCGCGCGCGCCCATGATGGCGGCGAGATCGGCGAGTGTCTCCTGCACGCGGTTGCCGGATTCGAACAGCACCAGCGTCGCATCGAGGCGCGCCAGTTCGGTCAGCCGGGCGCGGCGGGCGGCCTGCTTCGGCGGCAAAAATCCTTCGAAGAAAAATCGATTCGTGGGCAGTGCCGCCACCGACAACGCCGCCAGCACCGACGAAGGCCCCGGCAGCGCGACCACGGAAAAGCCGGCGCTCGATGCCTCGCGCACCAGCTTGAAGCCGGGGTCGGAGATCAGCGGCGTTCCGGCGTCGGAGACGAGCGCGATGGAAGCGCCTTGCGCCAGCTGCGCCAGAATTTTCGGCCGCATCTCGGCGGCGTTATGCTCGTGATAGGGTTTGAGCTGCGCGGTGATCGCGTAACGCTCGGTCAGCCGGCGGGTAATCCGCGTATCCTCGCAAGCGATCAGGTCGACACCGGCGAGTGTTTCAAGCGCCCGCAGCGTGATATCGCCGAGATTGCCGATCGGCGTCGCCACCAGATAGAGGCCGGGCGCGGCTTTTGGCGCGGTCAGCCTCTCGCCGCCGACGGCATAGCTTCGTTTGTCCGGCTGCTCTGAGACATCAGGTGTATTGGTGGAAACGGCTTTCGGGCGCATAATGCCATTCTAGAACACGGTGACAAAGAGTGCGAACCGCGGCGAGGGGTTCGCGCCAGGATGGGTCAGACGGCGGGCATCTTTTCGCGCGGGCGGAGGGACGAACCTGCAACCAACCCCAAGGCCCGGAGACCAAAATCCTTTTGTTTTGGTTAACCATTCGCCGACAATATGCCTGAATCCACCCCTCCTGATGGGGCGAAGTCCTGGCTTTCATGGGCCGGACAAGAAAAGAGATGCGATGGTGGGTGCGTTCGATCCCAAATTTCGACCCAAGACTTCCGGAAACAAGACTTCCGGAATTGAGACGTCCGGAACCGAGGAGTCCGGCACCGGCAAGTCCGGGATTTTGGCTCCAAAGCGAGCCGGCGGAGCGCGCTGGGGCTTATTCTGGGCGCGCCGCTGCTTGGCGCCTGCGCGGGCGTCCAGCAGAGCATCAGCCAGTTTTCCGTTCCGAATCCGTTCAGCTCGTCGTCGCCAGCGCCGACAGCAGGTCCCGTCGGGCCGCAGCAGCAATCGGTTGCGATCGGCACTGGCAACGTCAAGGTCGCGCTGATCCTGCCGCTGTCGGCCGGCGGCAATGCGGGCGTCGCGGCGCAGTCGATGAAGAATGCGTCCGAAATGGCGCTGGCGGAATTCCTCAGCCCCAACCTTCAGCTTCTGATCAAGGACGATGCGGGCTCGCCGCAAGGAGCCCAGCAGGCGGCCCAGCTCGCGGTCGACGAAGGCGCCGAGATTATTCTGGGGCCGCTGTTTGCCGCCTCGGTGCCGGCGGTCGCGCAGGTGGCGCGGGCGCGGAACATTTCCGTGATCGCGTTTTCGACCGATTCGAGCGTCGCCAGTCGCGGGGTCTACCTGCTCAGCTTCCTGCCGGAGTCGGACGTCAACCGGATCGTCGACTATGCCGCCGGCACCGGCAAACGCTCCTTCGTGGCGATGTTGCCCGAGAATGCCTATGGCAACGTGGTCGAAGCCGCTTTCAAGCAGGCGGTACCACGGCGCGGCGGCCGCGTCGTCGCGTTCGAGAAATACGGCGCCGATCGCGCCACCGCGACGCGCAACATCGTGGCGGCGCTGGGACAGGCCGATTCGCTGCTGCTCGCCGACGATGGCGAGGCGGTCGTGTCGGTGGCCGACGGACTGGTCGCGGCCGGCGCCAATCTGAAAAACCTGCAATTGCTCGGCACCGGTTTGTGGGACAATCCGCGGGTGTTCGGCAGTCCCCACATGCAGGGCGGCCTGTATGCGGCGCCTGATCCCGCGGGTTTCCGCGCGTTCGCCGCCCGCTATCACTCCAAGTATGGCGGGGAGCCGGTGCGAACCGCGACGCTCGCCTATGACGCGGTGGCGCTGGTCGCGGCGTTGTCGCGCACCCAAGGCGGCAAGCGCTTCACCTCCGAAGTGCTGCTCAACGCGTCCGGCTTTGCCGGCATCGACGGCCTGTTCCGGTTCCGCGCCGAGGGCACCAACGAGCGCGGCCTCGCCGTGATGCGGGTCACCTCTGGCGGGCCGACGTCGGTCGCGGGTTCGCCCAGAAGCTTTGGTGCGTAATCTCTCGTCGTCCCGGCCTTCGCGGGGACGACAGTCGAGAACTACGCCGCCAGATCGGCCACCACCGCATCGAGCACCGGAAAACCCGCTTGGGTCACGCGAAGCCGCCCCTCGCTATCGACGGAAATCGCGCCTTCCTCGCGCAACAGCGCGATCCGGCGCGGATCGAGTGGGCGGCCGGATAACGCCTGATAGCGGCGGGGATCGATTCCTTCCGCGAGCCGCAGCCCCATCAAGAGAAATTCGTCGGCGCGTTCTTCGCTGTTGAGCAGATCATCGACCACGACGCCGTGGCCGCCTGCTTCCACGCGCATCAACCACGCTTCGGGGCGCTTCTCGGTCGAGATCGCGTGCCTGACGCCATCGATATCAAGCCGGCCATGTGCGCCGGGGCCGATCCCAGCATATTCCTGGCCACGCCAGTAGACGAGATTGTGCAGGCACTCCGCGCCAGCGCGCGCGTGGTTGGAGATTTCATAGGCATTGAGGCCGTGGTCGTCGCAGACTTCCTGCGTCACATCGTAGAGCGTGCGCGCCAGCGCCTCGTCCGGCGTCTTGAGTTTGCCGGCCGCATGCAGACCGAAAAACGGCGTGCCCTCTTCGATCGTCAACTGGTAGAGCGACAGGTGCTCGGCCGCTTCCGCGATCGCAAGCTTGAGCTCGCTGGTCCAGTCCTCCGCCGTCTGGTCGGGACGGGCGTAGATCAGATCGAAGGAATAGCGATCGAACGAGCGCCGCGCGATCGCGACCGCATCGAGCGCCTCGCGCGCCGAATGCAGACGTCCGAGCATCTTCAACGACGCATCGTCCAGCGCCTGCACGCCGAGCGAAACGCGGTTGACGCCGGCTGTGCGATAACCCGCAAAGCGCGTCGCCTCGACGCTGGTGGGATTGGCTTCCAGCGTGACTTCGGCGTCGGAGGCCACGCGCCAGTTCTTGCCGATCGCGTCCAGGATTGCAGCCACTGTCTTTGGCTGCATCAGCGAGGGCGTGCCGCCGCCGAGGAAAATCGATGTGACCTCGCGGCCGCCAACGCGGCCTGCGGTGGTTTCGATCTCGCGCACAAACGCCCGCACGAAGCGATCTTCGTCAATCGCGGCGTGCCGGACGTGGCTGTTGAAGTCGCAATAGGGACATTTCGACAGGCAAAACGGCCAGTGCACGTAAACGCCGAACGCCGGACCTTCTTTTCCCTCCCCCGCTTGCGGGGGAGGGTTAGGGTGGGGGCTCGCTGCTTCGGTGCTGCTCATAGGCAGCGCTCCGCGAGTTTGACGAAGGCGCGAGCCCTGTGAGAGAGCCCTTTGCCGAGCGGCGGCAGGCCGTGTTTTTCGATTCCGGGCATCTCGCCGAAGGTGCGGTCGTGGCCGTCGGGGAGAAACATCGGATCGTAGCCGAAGCCGGCCGTGCCGCGCGGCGGCCAGACCAGCGTGCCGTCGACGCGCGCCTCGACTTCCTCGATGTGGCCGTCGGGCCAGGCGACGCAAAGCGCGGAGACGAAGTGGGCCTTGCGTTTGGAAGGCTCGGTCGCACCGCGTTCGGCGAGCAGCCGCTCGATCTGGCTCATTGCGGCATTGAAATCTTTTGACGGGCCGGCCCAGCGCGCCGAATAAATTCCGGGCGCACCGTCAAGCGCGTCGACGGCGAGGCCGGAATCGTCGGCGAAAGCCGGGAGTTTTGCAGCCGTCGCGGCGGCCACCGCCTTGATCTTCGCATTGGCCGCAAAACTGTCGCCGGTCTCTTCGGGCTCGGCGAGGCCGAGTTCGCTGGCCGATATCGCGGTGACGCCATAGGGCGACAGCAATTCGCGCATCTCGGCCAACTTGCCGGGATTGTGGGTAGCGATCACAAGCTGGCCACTGATGCGACGGGGCATTGCTTCAATAGTCCATCAAATGAGAGGCCCTCACGCCACCGCCATCTTCTGCAAGTCCACAAGCTTGGACACGCCCTTTTGCGCCAGCGCCATCAGCGCCAGGAATTCGGCTTGCGAGAACGGTGTCTTCTCGGCCGTGCCCTGCACCTCGACGATGCGCCCGTCGCCGGTCATGACGAAATTGGCGTCGGTCTCGGCGGTCGAATCCTCGGCATAATCAAGATCAAGCACCGGCGTACCGTTGTAGATGCCGCAGGAGATCGCGGCGACATGGTCGCGCAGCACGTTGGTCTTGATCATGTTACGCGCCTTCATCCAGCCGATGCAGTCGGCAAGCGCGACCCAGGCACCGGTAATCGAAGCCGTCCGCGTGCCGCCATCGGCCTGCAGCACGTCGCAATCCACCGTGATCTGACGCTCGCCAAGCGCTTCGAGATCGAGGGTGGCACGCAGCGAACGCCCGATCAGCCGCTGGATTTCGACGGTGCGGCCGCTTTGCTTGCCGCTTGAAGCCTCCCGCCGGGTGCGCTCCAGCGTCGCCCGCGGCAGCATGCCGTATTCGGCCGTCACCCAGCCACGACCCTGACCCTTGAGCCATGGCGGCAGGCGCTCTTCCAGCGTGGCCGTCACCAGAACATGGGTGTCGCCGAACTTAACCAGGCACGACCCTTCGGCATATTTGACCACGCCGCGTTCCAGCGACACGGCGCGTAGTTCATCCGGCGCACGGCGGCTTGGCCGCATGAAAAATCTCCAATTTTAACCAATCAACGGGTGTTTTGACCGACTTGGCGTGCTTGTAAGAGGGGGAGCGGGCAGCGGCAAGGCCTTTCCTTTGGCGGCTTGTCAGAGCGTACCTAGATAGACAAGATCGGCGTCTGCGGCCGTTGAGGAGTTTCGATTTTGGCTCACCACGAACCGATTGGCCTGATCTCGTCGCATACCGGGCTTGCCCAGCTTAACGAGCGCTCGCGCGATATCTTCCGCCAGATCGTCGAGAGCTACCTGGCGACCGGCGAGCCGGTCGGCTCGCGCAATATTTCGCGCCTGATCGCGGTTCCGTTGTCGCCGGCCTCGGTCCGCAATGTGATGGCCGATCTCGAGGCGCTCGGGCTGATCTATGCACCGCATACCTCCGCGGGACGTCTGCCGACCGAAATCGGCCTGCGATTCTTCGTCGATGCCCTGATGCAGGTCGGCGATCTCACCGAAGCGGAACGGCAATCGATCCAGACCCAGTTGGCCTCCGTCGGCAAGGCGCAGTCGGTCGAGGCGGCGTTGGGCGAGGCGCTGACCCGGCTTTCCGGCCTGACGCGCGCCGCTTCCGTGGTGCTGACCGGTAAATCCAATTCGCGGCTCAAGCATATCGAATTCGTTCGCCTCGAGCCGGAGCGGGCGCTGGTGGTGCTGGTCAGCGAGGATGGCCAGGTCGAAAACCGCGTCCTGGGCTTGCCGCCGGGCGTTCCTTCGTCGGCGCTGGTGGAGGCGACGAATTTCCTGAATGCGCGGATCAGGGGGCGAACGCTCGCGGAAGCGCGCCTCGAACTCGAAACCGCCCTGGCGCAAGGCCGTGCCGAACTCGACCAGTTGACGCAGAAGGTGATCGCGGCGGGAATCGCAAGCTGGTCCGGCGGCGAAAGCGAGGACCGGCAGTTGATCGTGCGCGGTCATGCCAATCTGCTCGAAGACCTCCATGCGCTCGAAGATCTCGAACGCGTCCGCCTGCTGTTCGACGACCTCGAGACCAAACGCGGCGTGATCGACCTTTTGGGCCGCGCCGAGAGCGCCGAGGGGGTTCGGATTTTCATCGGATCGGAGAACAAGCTGTTTTCGCTGTCGGGTTCTTCCACCATCATCGCACCCTACCGGGACGGCGCCGGCAAGATCGTCGGCGTGCTCGGAGTGATCGGACCGACGCGGCTCAACTATGCCCGCGTGATCCCAACGGTGGATTATGCGGCGCGGATCGTCAGCCGCATGCTCGGTGGGTGACGGCGCCCAGTGGTCCGATTCTAACATTCGCACCCCTTCTCAGCGGCCACCTTTGCGAATGTTAGAATCAAAAGGACCACTGGCAAATATAGGTTTCTAGTGGAGTTTCGGATTTGACGTTCGCTTTCCAGATTTGCAGCCAAGTGGGGTAGCGAACGTCAAATCCACTCCACTAGCAGGACGCTTGATTTTCGCTCGCTAAAGCACGATATCCCGGCCAGCAATCCGACCAAACTTACCCAAAAGACGATTTCGAGAAGGTAGTTGCATGACCGATCCCAACGGGCCAAAGGACAACCCGGCGAATGACGCCGAGCCTGTGGTTTCCAAGCCCTACATCATGCCGGACGATCCGGAAGAAGGTTCGGTGGAGGCGCTCGCCAGGGAGCTGGCCGAGGCGCGCGACAAGACGCTTCGCACGCTGGCCGAGATGGAGAATCTCCGTCAGCGCACCCGGCGCGAGGTTGCCGACTCCAAGGTCTACGGAATTACCGGCTTTGCCCGCGACGTGCTCGACATCGCCGATAGCCTTCAGCGTGCGCTCGACGCGGTGCCGGTGGAAACGCGGGAATTAGCCGATCCGATGCTGAAGACCTTGATCGAAGGCGTCGAACTGACCGAACGGTCCCTGCTCAATGCGCTGGAGAAAAACGGCGTCAGGAAGTTCGATCCCTCGGGCGAGAAATTCAATCCGAATTTCCAGCAGGCGATGTACGAGGTTCCTGATGCTTCAGTGCCGTCGGGCACGGTGGTTCAGGTGGTTCAGGCCGGCTACACTCTCGGCGAGCGGGTGTTGCGCCCTGCGCTGGTTGGCGTTTCCAAGGGCGGCGCTAAGGCTGCGCCCGCGCCAGAACAGAGCTGACGGCGCTTTATCCGCTTGCGATGGCCCGCCATCGTCCTTCGATGAATACTGACCCCGTCATCGACGGCCTTCTATGAATCAAACCGCGCGCAAGCTGCAACTGTTTGGTATCGATAAGGGTTAGCTCATTCCATCGCGTTGGTGGCATAGCGTTGCTCCGCGGCCCGCCGTAAGCGCGATATCGAGTCAGCCGGACCGGATTTGATCTCGCGGCGCAAGAGCAAGCGCGCGACCGCACCACGCCATCCCGCGGGAAAGCTGAAGCCACAATGGTAGTTGACCCGACATTGGTCTGATCCGAGGGGGATGCAGCTCAAGTCTTCTCGGACCGCTATGCCAAAAGGCAATTGTACGTCCATTTGCAGTTCGTGGTTTCGAACGTTCACCTTGGTGAAACGAAACTCAAGCGCAAAGCGCAGCGATCTCGGACCAGATTCTGCGAGGACTGTTTGTCCGGGGACCGCAGCACCGGACGGATCAACCGACCTGACAACAACGTCGAAGAAGTCGCTCCACTCCTCTGGGAGAGTGAGAAGTCTCCAGACGATATCGACCGGCGCGTGGACAAAGGTAGTTGGACAGATCGCGTAAGCCACTTGCGCTCGATCTCGCTTCGAACCTTAAAGCTTGCCGGGGACCTTAGATTATCACCCAAGACGGGGATGGCCGGGTCATGGGCCAGCGAAAGCGACGCCGTTCTTCGAACGGCTATGCCCGGCCATGACGACTTGGCTACACCGCGATATCGTTCGACTGGATTCGCATGACGCCGGCCTTGGCCATGTCGGCCCAGGCTTTGGCGAGCGAGCCCTGGGTATCGATGCCGCGGCACGCATCCTCGATGACAAAGGCGTCAAAGCCGGCCTTGCGCGCATCCAACGCCGTCCATGCCACACAGAAATCGGTGGCGAGGCCTGCAATGAAGAGGCGTTGCAGCTTGCGCGCCTTGAGCCAGGCGGCAAGCCCCGTCGTCGTCTTGCCGTCGGCCTCGGTGAAGGCTGAATAACTGTCGACGTCCTTGTGATAGCCTTTGCGGATGATCAGTTCGGCTTGCGGGATCGACAGATCCTTTGAGAGCGAAGCGCCGTCGGTGCCCTGGACGCAGTGATCGGGCCACAGCACCTGCTTGCCGTAGGCGAGATCGATGGTCTCGAACGGCTTCTTGCCCGGATGCGATGAAGCGAAGGAAACGTGGCCTGCGGTGTGCCAGTCCTGCGTCATCACGACATTGCTAAAACCCTTGGCGAGCCGGTTGATGACCGGCACGACCTGATCGCCTTCTTTCACGGCAAGGCTGCCGCCCGGCAGGAAGCAGTTTTGCACGTCGATCACGAGCAGCGCGGAAGCGTCATCGATCTTGATCGAAGCCGCCGCCCAGACCGGTCGTGAGGCGATCGCGGTCATGGCTATGCTGCCTAACGCTGCGAGGGTCTGTCTTCGGTTGCGCATGTCGCATCTCCTTTTGCCAGGATGATAATGTTAGCAAATCAGGTTGGCGACGGAAGGTCAAAGAAGCAGCAATTAGCGCGGCTCAATCCCGTCGCGCACCGCGCGAAAACGCGGAAATGCCTGCTCCCATTGATCGCGCGGCGCGCTGCCGATGATGCGCAGGGATCCGCCGCTGCCGAATCGCAGCCACTGCACCAGCGTGACCGGCGTATCGTTCCGGCCGCTGGTGGCATCGATCCGCGTCTCATACCCGGCCATGCCGTCGATGCGGACCGGTTCGGACATCGTAATCCGCCCGGTGTGCATTCCGGGAATGGCGCGGGCGGTCTGCTCGGCAAAACGGGCGCGATCCTCGGGCTGTGTGGGCATTGCCCCCATCACGCCGATCACCATGAAGGGTGCGACCTCAAAGCCTTCGGTCTCATCGCCATCGGCGAGCAGCAGGGCGCCGGTCGCCCCGAGCGCACGAACATTCTTGAAGTTGCCGAGATCGGCGACCTTGAACGGCATGAGAGCGAGTTGCTCGGCGACCGGAACTTCCTTGCGAATCACCGCCGAGGCAAGCATCTGCCGAACCGCATCGTCGCTATAGATTTTGGTGGCGTTTTCGGGGACCTGGACCTCGACATAGCCCGAGAAGGTGCCGCCCTGCAGGATCATGGAATAGTGGCGAAAGACAACGGAACCTCTTTTGGCGGTTTCGGCGGTGTAATAGGCCGTTCCGGCGCTGGTCTCGAGGCTCTCCGGCTTGGCGCCATTGGCAATTGCCGGATTGGTCTTGAAGGCATTCATGACCTCGCCATAGGCGGCCGTCGGAAGCTCCGCGATCAGCACCTTGACGCTCTGATCCTCCGTCTCGAAACCGGTAAAGGCCTTGGCCGGCACAAGACCGACCAGTGGCGTGATCCCGATTCGGGCCCCCGGCGGGAAAACCGGGTCGGCGGCCAAGGCGCTGACCGAGGCGCCACCCATGGTGACGACCAGCAAAGCGAAGGCGGAAAACAGTCGGAAATGCTTCATCGGCAATTTCTCAGGTAATGATTAGGGCCGTTCGATGGAGGCCGGGTCCCGCGCGCTTTTAACGGTTTTGCCGCTCGGGCAACAGCGGCATGGCGGCAAGGCCCCCGGGGCGCCCGTTATCCTGCGCCGGGGGGTGTGGGCCCTAGCCTCGCCTCGAAACTATCTTTAAAGGTTGCAGGCTTTTACGGATGAAGGTTGCGCCAGCCTCCTTGCGGGCTATGCACCCCCTCCTATATGAGGCTCACCGTCGCAATATCGCGAGTATTTGATCGTTGGGGGTCCGGATCAGGGCGCCGTCAGGGCCCAGCCGACCTGCCGCAAAAAGAAGGATATGAGGACCATGGGAAAGGTCATTGGGATCGATCTCGGCACCACGAATTCGTGCGTTGCCGTCATGGATGGCAAAAACGCAAAAGTTATCGAAAATGCCGAGGGCATGCGGACGACCCCGTCGATCGTTGCCTTTAGCGACGACGGCGAACGCCTCGTCGGCCAACCGGCCAAACGCCAGGCAGTGACCAATCCCGAACGGACCTTCTTTGCGGTGAAGCGTCTTGTCGGCCGTCGTTACGACGATCCGATGGTGGAAAAGGACAAGAAACTCGTCCCCTACAAGATCGTCAAGGCGTCCAACGGCGATGCCTGGGTCGAAGCCGACAGCAAGACCTACTCTCCCTCGCAGATTTCCGCCTTCATCCTGCAGAAGATGAAAGAGACCGCGGAGGCCCATCTCGGCCAGAAGGTCGACCAGGCCGTCATCACGGTTCCTGCTTACTTCAATGACGCGCAACGTCAGGCCACCAAGGACGCCGGCAAGATCGCCGGCCTTGAAGTGCTGCGCATCATCAACGAGCCGACCGCAGCTGCGCTCGCCTACGGTCTCGACAAGACCAAGACCGGCACCATTGCGGTGTACGACCTTGGCGGCGGCACGTTCGATATCTCGATTCTCGAAATCGGCGACGGCGTGTTCGAGGTGAAGTCGACCAACGGCGACACCTTCCTCGGCGGCGAAGATTTCGACATGCGGCTGGTCGGCTATCTCGCCGACGAGTTCCAGAAGGAGCAGGGCATCAACCTGCGCAACGACAAGCTGGCCTTGCAGCGCCTGAAAGAGGCCGCGGAAAAGGCCAAGATCGAGCTGTCGTCGACCACGCAGACCGAAATCAACCTGCCCTTCATCACGGCGGACCAGACCGGCCCGAAGCATCTGACGATGAAACTGACGCGCGCCAAGTTCGAGGCGCTGGTCGATGACCTCGTGCAGAAGACCATTGAGCCCTGCCGCAAGGCGCTGAAGGACGCGGGCCTCACCGCCGGCGAAATCGGCGAAGTGGTGCTGGTCGGCGGCATGACCCGCATGCCGAAGGTGCAGGAAGTCGTGAAGCAGTTGTTCGGCAAGGAGCCGCACAAGGGCGTCAACCCCGACGAAGTCGTGGCAATTGGCGCTGCGATTCAGGCCGGCGTGCTGCAAGGCGACGTCAAGGACGTGCTGTTGCTCGACGTGACGCCGCTGTCGCTCGGCATCGAGACGTTGGGTGGCGTTTTCACCCGCATCATCGACCGCAACACCACGATCCCGACCAAGAAGAGCCAGGTGTTCTCGACTGCCGAGGACAACCAGAACGCGGTCACCATCCGCGTCTTCCAGGGCGAGCGCGAAATGGCGGCCGACAACAAGATGCTCGGCCAGTTCGACCTGATGGGCATTCCGCCGTCGCCCCGTGGCATGCCGCAGATCGAGGTGACCTTCGACATCGACGCCAACGGCATCGTCAACGTATCCGCCAAGGACAAGGCGAC
Source organism: uncultured Alphaproteobacteria bacterium (assembly GCA_963775545.1). Lineage (GTDB taxonomy): Bacteria > Pseudomonadota > Alphaproteobacteria > Rhizobiales > Xanthobacteraceae > Bradyrhizobium. The sequence continues at coordinate 194,294 of CAVZJE010000002.1, read as the reverse complement.
CGGCAAGGAACAGCAGATCCGGATTCAGGCATCCGGCGGTCTGTCGGAAGGCGACATCGACAAGATGGTCAAGGACGCCGAGGCCAATGCCGTCGAAGACAAGAAGCGTCGCGAAGCCGTCGATGCCAAGAACCACGCCGATGCGCTGGTGCATTCGACCGAGAAGGCGCTCGCCGAGCATGGCTCGAAGGTGGCGGACACCGAGCGCCGCGCCATCGAGGATGCAGTCAGCGATTTGAAGGAAGCGCTGAAGGGCGATGACGCCGAAGCGATCAAGGCCAAGAGCAACACGCTGGCGCAGGCTTCGATGAAACTTGGCGAGGCCATGTACAAGCAGCAAGCCGAGGCCGATGCCGCCAAGGATGCTGCCAAGGACGACGTGGTCGACGCGGAATTTACCGAAGTCGACGACGACAAGAACAACAAGAAATCTGCTTAAGGCGGCGAGTTATGACCCCCATTCTTACGAGCGCGCGAGATGGCGTCTCGAAAGAGTGGGGGTTATTTTTCGCAAGGATGAACTTCGGGCGGGTTTGACGGATGTCCACCAAGCGCTGCTATTACGAGACCCTTGAAGTCGAGCGAAACGCGGACGAAACCAAACTCAAGGCGGCCTTTCGCAAGCTTGCGATGAAATGGCATCCGGACAAGAATCCGGGCGATGCCACCAGTGAAGTCCGTTTCAAGGAAATCAACGAGGCCTATGAGGTTCTGAAAGACGGCGACAAGCGCGCCGCCTATGACCGGTTCGGTCATGCCGCCTTCGAACATGGCGGCGGCGCTGGCCCGGGCTTCGGCGCCGGCTTTGCATCCTCCTTCTCCGACATTTTCGAAGATCTGTTCGGCATGGCCGGGCAGCGCGCCCGCGGCGGCCGCGAACGTGGCGCAGACCTGCGCTACAACATGGAAATCAGCCTCGAGGAAGCCTTCCAGAGCAAGACCGCGCAAATCGAAATCCCGGTCTCGGTGACCTGCGAGTCCTGCTCCGGCATCGGCGCAAAGGCCGGCACCAAGCCGAAGACCTGCGGCATGTGCGGCGGCGCCGGCCGGGTGCGGCAGGCGCAAGGGTTTTTCACGCTGGAACGGACCTGTCCGGGCTGCCAGGGCCGCGGCCAGATGATCGAGGATCCCTGCCCGTCCTGCGCCGGCTCAGGCCGGGTGACGCGCGAGCGCACGCTTTCGGTCAACATTCCCCAGGGCGTCGAAGACGGCACGCGTATTCGTCTGGCCGGCGAAGGCGAGGCCGGCGTGCGCGGCGGGCCTCCGGGCGATCTCTATATTTTCCTGTCGCTGACGGCCCACGAATTCTTCCAGCGCGATGGCGCCGACCTGCATTGCAGGGTGCCGATCTCCATGGTGACCGCAGCACTCGGGGGCGAATTCGACGTGCCGACCATCGACAAGGGCAAGACCAAGGTGAAGATCCCTTCGGGAACCCAGTCAGGCCGTCGCTTCCGCATTGCATCCAAGGGCATGCCGGTGCTGCGCTCCCGCCAGACCGGCGACATGTATGTTCAGGTGGTCGTCGAGACACCGCAAAACCTGACCAAGAAGCAGCAGGAATTGCTGGCCGAGTTCGAAAAATTGTCCTCCGGTGCAACTCATCCCGAAGCTGCGGGTTTCTTTGCCAAGGTTAAGGATTTCTTCGGCAATCGCGCCAGCACGTAAAGTGGGTCGACTCGATTGGGGCTGCGCACAAAACGACAATGACCGCAGAGCTTTATTGCTAAACCGGCGATCCCTTGCATGGCTCGCAGAAAGCGCGTTCTGCTTGACCGGATCGCTGGCTACCTATACCTCTTTATGACTATTTTCTGACACGCCGCGGAAGCGGTCCCGCCTGGTAGCGACAATGCCACTGCAATCGTCCGCGCGTGCGTTGAAAAAGCCCCTTCGTCTCGATGACGAAGTTCGTTTTCTCAGATCATGGATTGAAAAGCCGCTTCACATGGGAGCGGTCATGCCGTCGGGCCGCATGCTGGCGCGCACCATGGCTCAGTATGTGGATGCCGATTCCAACGGCCCTGTTGTGGAACTCGGGCCGGGGACGGGTGCGATCACCAATGCGTTGATCGAGCGCGGCATCGATCAGAAACGTCTGGTGCTGGTCGAGTACAATCCGGGTTTCTGCGCGCTTCTCCGCGACCGTTATCCGCACGCCAAGGTGGTTCAGGCGGATGCCTATCGGCTGCGCGACTCGCTGCGCCAGGTGCTGGCTGCGCCCGCCAGCGCCGTCGTGTCCGGCCTGCCGCTGGTGACGAAGCCCATGCAGACCCGGCTTAAGCTCATTCGCGATGCCTTTCTGACGCTCGCGCCGGGCGCTCCCTTCGTGCAGTTCACCTATTCGGTGGCGCCACCCATCCCCAAGTCGCTGCCCGGTGTTTCCACCGAAGCCTCCGAGCGGGTCTGGATGAACCTTCCGCCCGCCCGCGTCTGGGTGTATCGCAAGGGTTGAGCCGTCTGGCACGGTTTGGGCTGAACCGATTTAAATCATGGCTGCGCTGAAAATCCTGGTGATCCCCGGATCGCTGCGAACCGGCTCGCTGAACGCGAAGCTTGCCGCCGTGGCCGCCCATCAATTCGCGCAAGCCGGCGTCGAGGTGACACGGCTGTCGCTCGCCGACTTTCCGCTGCCGATCTATGACGGCGACCTGCAGACGAAGTCAGGGGTGCCGAAGAACGCCGTCGATCTCAAACGCATGATCGGCGTCCATCACGGCGTGCTGTTCGTCACGCCGGAATACAACTCGTCGGTTCCTCCGCTGCTCAAGAACGCGATCGACTGGGTCAGCCGTGTTCACGATGCGCATGAAAGCCGGGGGCAGGTGTTTCGTGGCCGCGCCTTTGCGATCGCCGGCGCCTCGCACAGCCGGCTCGGCGGAGCACGGGCGCTCGCGGCGTTGCGGCTGATCCTTTCGGCCTGTCAGGCGTTGGTGATTCCGAACCAGCTTGCAGTTGCCTTCGCCAATGAGGCCTATGACGATATGGATCGTCTGAAACATCCGCCTGACATCGAGGCGCTCGGTGCGCTGGTGCGGCAGTTGATCGACGTCTCCCAACGCCTGATGTGAGGTAATATGCCACTGTCCGCGATCGCGCCTAAAGACCGGCTGATTGTGTCACTCGATCTACCGGCTCTTGAGCCCGCAGAAGCGATGATCGCGCGCCTTGGCGACAGCGTGACGTTCTATAAGATCGGCTACCACCTAGTGTATGCCGGAGGCTTGACACTCGCGCGCCAGCTCCGCGCCGCCGGCAAGAAGGTGTTCATCGACGTCAAGCTGCACGACATCGGCAACACCGTGACACGCGGTGTCGAAAGCCTGTCGACGCTCGGTGCCACGTTCCTGACCGTGCACGCCTATCCGCAAACCATGAAGGCGGCGGTCGAGGGGCGCGGAGACGCCGGGCTCAAGATTCTCGCGGTGACGGTGCTGACGTCCTACAACGAGGAGGATGCGCAGGAAGCCGGCTATCGCCACAGCATTGCCGATCTCGTGGCCATCCGCGCCCGCCAGGCCAAGGCGCTTGGCGTCGATGGCCTCGTATGTTCGCCGGAGGAGGTGGCCGCCTTGCGCGCCATCGTGGGCGGCGAGATGAGCCTCGTGACACCCGGCATCCGCCCGGCGGGCAGCTCGGTCGGCGACCAGAAACGTTTCATGACGCCGGCCCGCGCGATTGCGGCCGGTGCGGACTATCTCGTCGTCGGCCGGCCGGTGATGGAAGCGGCCGATCCGAAGGTGGCGGCGGATTTGATTCAGGCCGAGATCGCGCAGGCGCTCGGTTAGTACAGGAGAGCCAACATGGCGACAAAAGGCTACTGGATCGCCCGCATCGACGTGCACAATCCGGACGGCTACAAGGAATATGTCGCGCAGAACGGCGCGGTCTTCGCCAAATATGGTGGCAAGTTTCTGGTGCGCGGCGGCCGCCATGTTTCGAAAGAAGGCTCGTCGCGGACCCGCAACGTGGTGATCGAGTTCAGGGATTATGAGACGGCGATCGCCTGCTATAATTCGCCGGAATATGTCCGCCTGGTCGCGCTCCGCAGCTCGCATTCCGAAGGCGATCTCGTGATTATCGAAGGCTATGACGGCCCGCAGCCGGGGGCCTAATCTCTCCGCCGGGGCCTGATCGGTTGCCGGAACTGGCCGCGCCAGCTATAGGCGTGGGAGAGGTATCGCCATGTCCGAGATGCGTTTGATCGTTGCAGGAGCCGGTGGCCGGATGGGCCGGGCGCTGACGCGGGTCATCTCCGAGACGGAAGGTGCCGTGCTGGCCGGCGCGCTGGAGGCGCCGGATTCGGAACTGCTGGGCAAGGATGCCGGCGTGCTCGCTGGCCTGCCCGCTAACGGCGTCGAGCTGTCGGCCGATCTCTGGACGATGTCGGCCAATGCCGACGGCATCCTCGACTTCACCGTGCCGGCCGCCACCATCGCCAATGTCGCGATCGCAGCCCAACGGGGCCTCGTCCACATTATCGGCACCACCGGGCTTTCTTCCGACGATGATGCCGTGATCAAGAGCGTGACCTCGCGCGCGATCGTGGTGAAATCCGGCAATATGAGTCTCGGCATCAACCTGCTCGCAGCGCTGGTCAAGCGCGTGGCGCAATCGCTGGATGAAGGTTTCGACATCGAAATTCTCGAAATGCATCACCGCGCCAAGATCGATGCGCCCTCGGGCACCGCCTTGATGCTCGGAGAGGCCGCGGCCGCCGGCCGCAAGGTGGCGCTCGAAGCACATTCGGCGCGCGGCCGCGACGGCCACACCGGCGCGCGGCGAACCGGCGACATCGGTTTTGCCTCCTTGCGCGGCGGCACCGTCACCGGCGATCACAGCGTGATTTTCTCCGGCGCGATGGAACGCATCGAACTCATCCATCGGGCCGAAGACCGCACGATGTTTGCGCAAGGCGCGGTGAAGGCGGCGTTGTGGGCCCGCGACAAGAAGCCCGACCTTTACAGCATGGCCGACGTGCTCGGGCTCAATAACTTCTGATCGGTTCAATCAAACGGAAGCTTCAGATATGAGCGATCGCCTTCTCGTGCTGGTACGTCACGGCCAAAGCGAATGGAATCTGAAAAATCTCTTCACCGGCTGGAAGGACCCCGATCTCTCCGAGCAGGGCGTCGCCGAAGCGAACGAAGCCGGACGCAAGCTGAAAGCGCAGGGCCTCGTCTTCGACGTCGCCTTTACGTCAGTGCTGACACGCGCCCAGCACACGCTCGATCTGATGCTAGCCCAACTCGGCCAGACCAAGCTGCCCGTTCACAAGGATATCGCGCTCAACGAGCGCGACTATGGCGATCTCTCCGGCCTCAACAAGGATGACGCCCGCAAGAAATGGGGCGAGGATCAGGTGTTGATCTGGCGCCGCTCCTACGACGTGCCGCCGCCCGGCGGCGAAAGCCTGAAAGATACGCTGGCGCGCACGCTGCCTTATTATGTGAAGGAGATTCTCCCCTGCGTGCTGCGCGGCGAGCGTACGCTGGTCGTAGCCCACGGAAATTCGCTGCGGGCGCTGATCATGGTGCTGGAAAAGCTGTCGCCGGAAGGCATTCTGAAGCGCGAACTCGCAACCGGCGCGCCCATCATCTATCGTCTGAACGCCGACGCGACCGTTGCCTCCAAGCTTGATCTGGCGTGAGCGAAAGCGTCGAGATCGTTTCTCTCGCTGCGCCGATTGGCGATCACGCGCTCGACGAACTCGCCGATGTGCTGGCCGACTGCGTTTCAGGCGGCGCCAGCGTTAGTTTCATGGCGCCGTTTTCGCGAAATGACGCGCGCCGCTTCTTCGAAAAGGCAGCAGCTTCGGTCGCCGCCGGCGATACCGTGCTTTTGGTGGCAAGCCTTGCCGGTAAGATCGTCGGCACCGTGCAGCTCGGGCTTGATACGCCGCCCAACCAGCCCCATCGCGCCGACGTCAGGAAAATGCTGGTGCACCGTTCCGCGCGCGGCCGCGGTGTTGGCGCAGCCCTGATGGCGGCGGTCGAAGCCGAAGCACGACAGCGCGGCCGCTGGTTGCTCGTGCTCGATACCGTGCCGGGCGAGAGCGGGCACCGGCTCTATTTGCGCGCGGGCTGGCGGCAGAGCGGCGTTGTCCCCGACTACGCGCTGTTTCCGGACGGCCGGCTCTGCGACACCGCGATCCTATGGAAACGGCTGGAGCGCTAAGGCCGTCGCTATTCCCTCCCCCTGAAAGGGGGAGGGTTTGGGTGGGGGTCGATGCGTGGGGGTCAAGGCAACTTCCAAACCTCTTGATCCCCTCCCGCTTTGCTCCGAAGGCGAGCAAAGCGACCTCCCCTTTTCAAGGGGAGGTTCAAGACCACCAGCTTCGCCTCAGTGCATCCCCACCTGCCCGGCTTCCCAGCCGATCATCGCCTGTTTGCGGGTGATGCCCCAGTGATAGCCGGTGAGCGCGCCGCTTTTGCCGAGCGCGCGATGGCAAGGCACCACGAAGGAGATCGGGTTCTTGCCGACCGCCGCCCCCACCGCGCGCGAGGCTTTTGGACTTTCGATTTTCTTGGCGATGTCGGAATAACAGACGGCGTGGCCCATCGGGATCTTCAACAGCGTCTCCCACACCCGGACCTCGAAGTCGGTCCCGATCAAAGTGACGCGCAACGGCTGATCCGGCCGCCACAGTTTCTTGTCGAAGATGCGCTGGGCGAGCGGAGCGGTGCCGAGATAATCCTCGATATAGTTCGCCCGCGACCAACGCCCGGTCATGTCGGCGAGGGCTGCCTTCTCCTCGCCGGCATCGGCAAAGGCGAGGCCCGCAAGGCCTCGCTCGCTCGCCATCACCAGCGCGGTGCCAAAGGGCGAGGGATGGAAGCCGTAGCGCAGCGTCATGCCGTCGCCGCCGGTTTTCCATTCGCCCGGCGACATCGCTTCATGGGTCACGAACAGATCGTGTAGCCGGCCGGGGCCCGACAGGCCTGAATCAAGGGCTGCGTCGAGCACGCTGGCCGAATTGCGCAGCAGGTTCTTGGCGTGGTCGAGCGTCAGCGCCTGCATGAAGCCTTTCGGCGTCAGGCCGGCCCAACGGCGAAACAGGTGGTGCAACTCATCCGGGGTGACACTTGCGGCGTCCGCCATCGCTTCGATGGCTGGCTGCGTGCGCCAGTGTTCCGAGATGAAGGCGATGGCGCGCCGCACGGAATCATAGTCGCGCAACGCGGCGTTTTGGGTGCCCGGTTTGGTCAGGCGAAGGTCGTCGATGGCGAGGTTCATGGCGTCATTCATGGCTGGATTGATCATGCCACGGATGTAGGACCGCCGTGTCCTCCAAACCACCCGATTTCCGATGGGGTCTAATGAAGCGGGTTATAGGTCACCCCGCGCCGGGCAGCCTGGAGCGCGGTCATTAACGCTTTGGAAAAACTTGCTTTTTCATCGGCGCCCAGGAAGCTGCCGATGGAGATCCGGCGGCCTTTCGAGACCAGATAGAGCCGCTCGATACCGAATTCCGCATGTATCTTGCGGTCGAGTTGCACCCATAGCGGATTGAAGGTGAATTCTACCACATGGCCGCGATGGCTGACCCGCCGTACATAAAGCTCCGAGGGCGTCAGGTGAATTTCCTCGTACGCCTTGGCGTAGCGAAAGCTGATTTTGAAGGCCCAATAGATCGCGAGCACGTCGAGGCCGAAAAAAGCGAACACCGGCCACGCGCCCATCAGCAGGAAGACCACGCCGGCCGCAAAGCTCAGCACGCTGACAAAGGCCATCACCACCAGAAAGCCGACGCGGTTGAGCGAGCGATGCGGCGTCAGTCGCGCCGAAAACAACTCGGGCGGATGATCCGGATCAAAGTCATTGCCTGCGGTCATGACGTGTCAGTATATCGGGATCATGCCGAAAATCACGCGCCGTGCCGCTGCAAAATCAAAGCCCGCAAAATCCCGACAGCCAAAGAAGGCGGTTGCGCGACCCAGCCGGGCTGTCAAACAGCCAAAACCGTGGACGCCAGCCGAGGTGCGCGAGGCGTTTGAACGCTTTCGCAAGGCCAATCCCGCGCCAAAGGGCGAATTGGAACATCTCAATCCCTACACGCTCCTGGTCGCGGTCGTGCTGTCGGCGCAGGCGACGGATGCCGGGGTCAACCGCGCCACGCGCACTCTGTTCCAGTTGGCCGACACGCCGCAAAAAATGCTCGCGCTCGGCGAAGAGAAATTGCGCGACACCATCAAGACCATCGGGCTCTACCGCACCAAAGCGAAAAACGTCATCGCGCTCTCGGAAAAACTGATCCGCGAATTCGGCGGCGAGGTGCCGCGAACGCGCGTCGAAATCGAATCGTTGCCGGGCGCCGGCCGCAAGACCGCCAATGTCGTGCTCAACATGGCCTTTGGCGAACGCACGATGGCGGTGGATACCCACGTGTTTCGGGTCGGCAACCGCACCGGACTGGCGCCGGGCAAGACGCCGCTGGAAGTGGAGCTAGGGCTGGAGCGTGTGATCCCGGGCGAATTCATGCTGCATGCACATCACTGGTTGATCCTGCACGGCCGCTACACCTGCCTCGCGCGCCAGCCGCTCTGCGAGGTGTGCCTGATCAACGATCTCTGCCGCTGGCCGGAAAAGACGGTGTAAGCAGGCCTCGCCGCCTCTCGAAGAATGGGCAATATCCCACATGGTTGGAGACAAACGAAAGGCACGTTCCTCGCCATGGAGGATCACCTCGTCCATCGTGAGGTCCTTGTTTCCCGGCGAACCGCAGCCTAGGCTTGCTCCCAAAGCGCCAAAGCCGAGATCAATGGCGGCGCATCAAAGGGGAGTGACGCCATGCGACGATGGCTTGTGCTTGTTTCAGCGCTGCTCGTCAGCGGCTTTGCGCATCATGCGCAGGCGCAAATTTCCGACGACGTCGTCAGGATCGGTGTGCTCAACGATCAAACCGGCCTCTATGCCGATCTCGGCGGTCCGGGTTCGGTGGTGGCAGCCAGGATGGCGGTCGAGGATTTCGGCGGCAAGGTGCTCGGCAAGCCGATCGAGATCGTCTCCGGCGACCATCAGAATAAGTCCGACGTAGGTGCTGCCATCGCGCGTGAATGGTTTGACGTCGGCAAGGTCGACATGGCGATCGGGTTCGACCATTCGGCGGTCGCGCTCGCAGTCTCGCAATTGGCCGCCGAGAAAAACCGCATCGCAATTGCGGGCGCGGTCGGCAGCACCGCCTTTACCGGCAAGTCGTGCACGCCGACCGAAGCCTCCTGGATCTATGACAGCTATGCGCTGACCACGAGCCTTGCGAAGGCCGTCGTGGCGGAAGGACGGGATAGCTGGTTCTTCCTCACCGTCGATTACACCTTCGGCCATTCGTTGGAGGCGGATGCGACGGCCGCGGTCAAGGCCGCAGGTGGCAAGGTGCTGGGAAGCGTGCGCCATCCGCTCAACACCGCGGATTTCAGCTCTTATCTTTTGCAGGCGCAGGCTTCCGGCGCGAAGGTCATCGCTTTCGCCAATGGCGGCGGTGACATGGTCAACGCCACCAAGCAGGCCAACGAATTTGGCCTGACGAAAAACCAGACCATCGTTTCCCTGCTCGTGTTCATCTCCGACGTTCACAGCATGCAGCTACAGGCTGCCCAGGGGTTGAAGTTCGTGACCGCGTTTTACTGGGACCGCAACGAAGAGACCCGGGCGTGGTCGAAGCGGTTCTTTGATCGGTTTGGGAAGATGCCGACCATGCCGCAAGCGGCGGTCTATTCGGCCATCAACCATTATCTCGGTTCGATTACCGCGGCCGGCACCGATGAGGCCAAGGCCGTGATGGCGAAAATGCGCGAGCGGCCGGTCAACGATTTCTACGTCAAGAACGGCCATCTGCGCGAAGACGGCCGCCTGGTGCACGACATGTATCTGGCGCAGGTGAAGACGCCGCAGGAGTCCAAGGGGCCGTGGGACTACTACAAAATCCTCACCACCATCCCGGGCGATCAGGCGTTTCGCTCGCTGGCGGATGGCGGCTGCCCGTTGGTAGTGCACTAGAGTCGCGCGCGATTACGCCAAAGGTAGTCCCGTTCGTCGCGTTGGTTCGATCAATTCCGGTCTCGGTCCGCTCAGGCGCTTGTGCATGTGAACCATGAAGGCCATGCCGAATAACGGCGTCGCCAGATTGACGATGGGGATCGAGACAAAGGCCGCGATGAACAGCCCCGCCGTGAACACGGTCGCGGCGTTGTCCTTGCGCATGGCCTTGGCTTCTTGCGGGCTGCGAAACCGCATCGCGGCGAGTTCGAAATATTCCCGACCCAGAAGCCATGCGGTGGCGATGAAGAAGATGATGAAGCCGGCGCCGGCGAACAGCACGAAAGGCAGCGCGACCAGATAGACGAGGATCGTCAGCGACGCGGTTTTGACGCCTTCGGCGACCGCAAGCGGAAGCGGCAGGGCTGCGCCGGGCCGCTCAGCCGGATAATGCTCGCGCTCGACACGGTCGGCGACGTCGTCGACGAAAAAGCTCGCCACGAGCGAGGTGATCGCCGGCATCAAAAACACCGCGCCGAATACGACGCCGAGGCCGGCGGCGATCGAAATGATCCAGGCCAGGATATCGAGCGGCGTCTGGAACGAAGGGCCGAGAAACGTTTCGGCCCAGACTTCGCCCGAGGTCGCAAGCCAGCTCAACAGGCGTTGCAGTCCGATCGCCAGCACCACGATCAGCACCAGCGCCAGACCGATCGATCGCCACAGGATCGAACGCATCGCCGGCGACAGAATTTGCGACAACGCCTTGACGGCCGCATCCAACACGACGGTTTGTCCTCTGCGAAACCTTCGCGAGAGGTAGCGAAGCGCGCGGGGTTCGGCAAGAGGGGGCGCATACCGATGAATGAGATGTTCGTGGCTGGTGACGGCTTTTATCGATTTACGCGGGTCCGGCCTACGTCGTATTTAATGGCCCATGCCGGGCATCACGGTACCGTTGTAGATGTCAGGATTTGGCGTCCCCTCGACGATCAGGAGACCGGCGAGTCCTCGCTCCATACGAGCCAGTGCGTGATCCACGATCGTGTAGTTTCCCGGCACATGAAGCTTGAACTCGGTGATGACGGCGCCACCGGGCGCGACTGTGACGGTCTGAATACCTTCCAGCGGTGGGCTTGTCAGACCCCCCAGATTGTAAACCTTGTCGAAGATTTCTCCGATGACGTGGAAAGACGATGTAAAATTGGGACCGCCCACGCCGAAGAAAAGCCTCACCGTTTCTCCAACCTTGGCATGCAGGGGATGTAGCTTGGAAATCGCGCCGACAGAGCCGTTGAAGACGAAATACTCCGGACGCTCGTTCAACAGCTTTTCGACGCTGAATTCCTGACTTCCATGTTGGCCGAACGCGGCTTCGGTATAAATTTCACCTTGCATGACGTAAAATTCGTGGTCGACCGGCGGCAAACCTGCTTCAGGTTCGACCAAGATCATCCCATACATGCCGTTGGCAATATGTTCGGCGACCATCGGCGTTGCACAGTGGTAGACGTAAAGGCCCGGAATAAGGGCCTTGAACGTCATCGACTTCTCTGCTCCCGGATCGACCTGCAACGCGGCAGCACCTCCGCCGGGCCCCGTTGCCGCATGAAAATCCACGGAATGGATCATGTTGCTGTCGGCGGAATTCTTGAGATGAACGTCTACGGTGTCGCCGACACGAACGCGAACGAATGGTCCGGGTACTTTGCCATTGAATGTCCAGTAGCCGAATGTCGTCGCTTCCGCGAGCCGGCCTTCTTGTTCAACGGTGAATAGATCGAGCCTGACTGTCTTTGGGTCTCGCTTGCCGATCGGCGGGGGAAGGTCAGTAGGGTCGCGCGAAATGTCGGCTTCGACCAGCGTTTGTGGCGCGAGGATAGGCGACACCAGAAACTGGCCCTGCATACCCGCCAATTGGTGACCAGGAACGCTGCAGAAGTAGATGAAGTCTCCGGATTTCGTTGCACGGAAAACGATCGTCGTGCTGGCGCCCTTGCCATTCACCCGCGGCGATTTCGCGGCTTGATCGGGAAACACGATGTCATGTTCGGTGCCCTCGCCATTGATCAAGGTGAGTTGCACGATTTGTCCTTCGGCCGCGGTCAGGACGGGATTTGCCTTGCCGTCGATCGAGCCGCCAACGCCCAGAAAGACCATTTTTCCTTCGGCGATTCCGGTGCGCAATGTGTACTTAGCATCGGGGAGATAGACCGGATCGCTGCCTGATTTGGCTTGCGGCGTGGCTGTCGTCGAAGCGGCCGGCGCAGCGACTTTCGCCGCAGGTGTACCGGCAGGCGACACGGGCGCTGCCAAAAACGCGATGAGGTCTTTGCGGTCTTGATCTGTCTTGAGGCCGGGAAAAGGCATCCGATTGCCCGGCACGATCTTTTGGGGATCCATCAAATAGGCGTCGAGTGTGGCTGCATCCCACGTCAATGCAGCCTGTTTCATTGCCGGCGAATAATTGAAATCCGGTTCGGCGCCCGACTTGCGGTCGATAATCCCGCTCAGGCTTGGGCCCAGTACGGTTTTGCCCGGCTCCAGAGAGTGACACGCCTGGCATTTCTTGAAGACCTGTCGCCCGGCGAGAGCGTCGCCTTGCAGGCCTGTTGGGTCGGCAGCGATTTTTTTCGGTTCGTTATCCAGCGTTGCGGTGCCTTGAACTGGCGCCGACGCAGCAACGGCCTCAGATTTGACCATGGCGTGATCGTGCATCGGCGGCGGTTTGGCAGTTTCGCCTGTGGTAGCGACGGGAGGGGGCGTCGGTAGAGGAGCTTTCGCTACCTTGTCTGTGCTCAAGGATGTTTGAGGCACGGTCGGTTGAGACGGAGTTGGGGGCGCGTCTGTTTGACCTTTGGTTGCCACCGCCGCGGATTGCGGTGGTGGCGCCTCAGCCTGTACGGAATTGGTCCGAGTCGGAAAATTCGCGGCGACAACTACCAGCAAAATAGCCGCAGAGGCTCCAAGTACTCCGGGTACCCAGTTTTGCAGATGTTCCCAATCGAGACGTGGACGCCATTGGGGCATGCTGAATTCCCGTCATTTTATGGATAACTTTGCCGCGACGATGCGCAATGGTCAAGGCGACCGCACGCGCACGGCGTCAGTCGAAACTTGCATCGCGAACGCGGTTTGCGAAGGCTGGCCAACTTTAGGCGGCACCCGCATCATCCACGAGCCGACGGTCGCGAAGTTACACCATCGCCGAGACTAGCAGTGTGCAAGATTGCTCACGTCGAGCGTCTTTCGACCAGCGTTACCGCCTCGACTTCAAACGCTACTTACGTAGCTGGAAGCGGCGCTTCCTCGTCAGCCGCTTCAGGAGCAAGCGGCGGCGAGACTGCTTCTGGAAACACACCGAACTGGCCCGCTACCTCCTGGAGCGGCTTTTGTTTGTCGGCCCAGTGCAGAGCGGTGTAGTCGAACCCGGTGACGATCGTCGGTTTGACGATTTCAAAATAGGGCGAGATGTCGAAGTCGCGCGGCATATAGAGCGAGGAGTCGCGAATATGCAGGATTTCGCGCCGCGCTTGCCGAGAACCGGCCAGCGTGACCCTGGGGAGGATCGGATAACGCACGGCGTCGAAGGCCTGTGCGATCAGGGCCGAGCAGATGATCTTGGTGGGATCGCCCGAGCCGAACGCAATCATCCGCCGCCGCCAGCGCTGCGGGATCGGCAGCGGAATCAGGAAACGCATCAGGTCGAGAATGTTCTTGGTGTCGTAGCCGAAGCCGATCCGGTTGATGGCGTAGCGGCACACCGTGTAGCGGTCTTCATACATCAGGCCGACCGGCCGGCACAGCCGTGTATGATAGGTGAAATATTTCGACAGCGGCGCCGAGGTCACGCCCTCGCCGATATTGGCCTCGATCAGCACATGCGGCTCGCCGTCCGCTTCGACGGCGCCGTCGATCGGCCCGACGAACAAGGCGGCATGCGACCAGGTCGACTGTGTCAGGTATTTGATGATGCCGGAAATGCGGTTGTTGCCCTCGACCAGCAGCACGTCGCCGGGCTGCATGATGGTGCTCAGATGGCCGGGGTCGCTCGGCGTGAACGGCTCATAGCCGGGCACTTCCTTCTGAAGATAGGAAGCAAGCCACTGGCCAACGGTATCGAGCATTACGCCCATTGTTCCCCCCAGCGGATTTATTGAGCCGCTCGGGGCTCATCTATCCGCCTTTTTGGACCTGTATATTGGTCGAAAGCCGTTGCAATTTAGTTCATGCGAACGGCCGGTCCATCATGATTGATTTACCATGATGCTTGCTGCTCATACTTGGATGCGGCTAGTTTGAAAAGGTGCCCGCAGCGAACGTTAGAACCAGCCACCAGTTGTTCACTTTGTTCTCAAGAATTCCGGAAACCTGACATGACCATCACGCGGCGCGATCTCCTTGCGGCATCTGCCGCCGCCGTAGTTTTACCGGGCATCGGCAGCCGGGCGTGGGGCGCCCCCTTGCCACGTGAGGCTGACATTGTCGTGATCGGCGCTGGTGCGGCCGGCATTGCCGCGGCGCGGCGCATCCAGTCGGCCAATCGCAAGGTGATCGTGCTGGAGGCCGATGCCCGTCTCGGCGGGCGCTGCTGGACTGATAATGCCGCTTTCGATGTGCCGTTCGATCGTGGCGCGCGCTGGCTGCACAATCCCGAGACCAATCCGATGGTCAGGCTGGCGCGCAATGCCGGCCTCGATATCTCGGCAGCTCCCCTCGGCCAGAAGATCCGCATCGGCCAGCGCTACGCGCGTGCCGGTGAAACCGAGGAATTCCTTGCCGCGCTCGTTCGCACCAACCGCGCCATCGATGACGCCTCGCGCAAGGCCGACGTGGCCTGCGCCTCGGTATTGCCGAAAGATCTCGGCGATTGGGCGGGCACGGCGGAATTCGTGCTCGGCGCCAACGCCACGGGCAAGGATCTGCGGGACGTCTCGGTCGTGGACAAGGCGCGCGCGCAGGATCGCAACGCCGCAATCGGTTGTCGTCAAGGTGTCGGGGCACTGGTCGCCAAGCTGGGCGAGCAACTGCCGGTGGCCCTGTCGACGCCAGCCAATCAAATCATCTGGAACAACCGTGACGTGACGGTGGAAACGCCTGCGGGCAGGATCGCCGCACGCGCCGTGATCGTCACGGTGTCAAGCAATGTGCTGGCGGCAGGCAATATCAAGTTCACGCCCGAACTCCCGAAGCGCCAGCTCGACGCCGCGGCAAAACTGTCGCTCGGCAGTTACGATCGCATCGCCTTGCAACTGGCGGGCAATCCGTTCGGCCTTGCACGCGACGACGCCCTCATCGAGCAGAGCAATTCTACCCGCACCGCGCTGCTGTCGGCCAACATCGCCGGCTCGTCGTTATGCCTGGTCGATGTTGGAGGCTCCTTCGGGCGCGATCTTTCCGAGCCAGGGCGAGAAGGCCATGGTGGCGTTCGCCGTGGAGTGGCTGAAGAAGCTGTTCGGCAGTGATATCGCCGCCACGGTCAAGAAATCGAGCGTGACGCGCTGGAATGCCTCGCCCTTTACATTGGGGGCGATGTCGGTGGCCGCGCCCGGCGGGCAAGGCTCGCGCAAGATTCTCACCGAACCCACAGGCAATCTGTTCCTCGCCGGCGAAGCCACCCACGAGGCCTTGTGGGGTACGGTCGATGGCGCCTGGGAAAGCGGAGAGCGTGCCGCAGAAGCCGCGTTGAAAAAAATCGGCGCGCTCGGTGGGCCCGTGGCAGCGCCGGCGCGCGCGCCCGGACAACGCCGTCACACCCGCGGGGCGTCGGTCAACTGAAGGCGACGTGAACTTGACAGTAATATCGCGATATGCGATATTACTGTATGAGGCAAATTGCCTTCACCGCCACAAGCGCTCGTCAGTGGGCGAAACTCTCACCAGACATTCGCAGTCGGATTGACAGGCGGCTGACGGAGTTTGCGACGACCGGACACGGTGATGTGAAGCGTCTGAAAGGACGCGATGGTATGAGGCTTCGAGTCGGAGATTGGCGTGTAATCTTCTTCGAGGACCAGGGCGCGATAATTGGCGCAGCTGTGGGGCACAGGCGAGAGATTTATGATTGAGAGGCTAATATGAGGGTTCGATTTCAGAAAACGTCACGTGGTGAAGTCGCGATCCTTCCGAGAAAGGACTACGAGATTCTGGCGGCTAAGGCATCCGAAGTTGATGAGGACGTAGGTACGGCACGTATCGTCGAGCACGCGAAAAAGGAGGTCGCCGGCGGCGGCCTGTTGTTACCCAAGGATGTTGTGGATCGCATAGCGACCGGAGAAAATCCTGCGCGGGTACTACGCGAATGGCGCGGCGAAACCCAGATGTACTTGCATTTCAAGACGGGCTTAAGTCAGGGATATATTTCTGACATTGAAAACGGCCGTCGCGTAGGCACCGTTGCAGCGCTGAGGCTCATCGCGAATGTGCTAAATGTACCGCTTGATCTACTTGTCTAGGAGGACTGAGATTGGCAGAGATTCCGGGCGCTCGTTGCGTGAGCCCAGGATTGACCACGAACAATCTCAGCGCAGCACGCCGCCGGTCTTCTTGTTGACCTCTGCCACGATCTTTGCCGCGACCGACTCGATCTCCTGGTCGGTCATGGTCTTCTCGCGCGGCTGGAGCGTCACCGCAATTGCGACGGATTTCTTGGCTTCGTCGATGCCCTTGCCTTCGTAGACATCGAACACCGTCACGCCGGTGATGAGCTTTTTGTCTGCGCCTTGCGCGGCGCGCAGGATATCGCCGGCCTTCACCGTGCGATCGACGATAAAGGCAAAATCCCGCGACACCGGCTGGAACGCCGAAAGTTCGATCGCCGGTTTGGCGCGCGTGGCGCGCTGCTTGGCTTCGGGAAGAGAATCGAGAATGACCTCAAAGGCGATCATCGGTCCGTCGGCGCCGAGTTGTTCCAGTACCCGCGGATGCAATTCGCCGAAATGGCCGAGGACATTCTGCGGGCCGATCTGAATCGTGCCGGAGCGGCCGGGGTGCAGCCAGGCCGCCCCGCCGGACACGACCTGCAACGCCTGCATTGGCGCACCGGCGGCCAACAGCACTGCAAAGGCGTCGGCCTTGGCGTCAAACACATTGGTCGTCGCCGAGCCGGACCAGTTGCGTCCAAGCCCCGCCGAGGAAGAAAATCCGTGGCGAATGCCGGCAGCCGACGTGAACTGATCTTCAGGCCTGTCGCCTTTGAATACCTGACCGACTTCGAACAAGGCGACGTCGGCAAAGCCGCGATCGGAATTGGCTTGGGCGGCGGCGACGAGGCCCGGCAGCAGGCTCGGCCGCATGTCGGACAAATCGGCGGCGATCGGATTGGCGAGCTCGAGCTCGGCCTTGCCGCCGCCGAACAGTTCGGCGTGCGGTTTGGAAATGAACGACCACGTCACGGCTTCCACCATGCCGCGCGCGGCCAGCGCACGCTTGGCGCGGCGGGTGCGCAGTTGCAACGGCTTGAGCACCGGCTTGCGCGGCGCATCGCCGCGTTCGAACGGCGTCATCGGCACCTGATCGACGCCGACGATGCGCACGATCTCCTCGACGATATCGGCCTTGCCGTGGACGTCCGATCGCCACGAGGGAATCGCGACCTTCACCACCGGGCCCGTGCCCGCCACCATGAAGCCGAGATGGCCGAGGATGCGCCTTATTTCCGGAAATGGCACGTCGATGCCGGCGAGGCGCTTCACTTCGGTGAGCGGAAAGTCGATCACGCGATCATCGCCAAAGGCGTTGCCGACCACCACATTTTCGGACGGCGCGCCGCCGCAGATTTCCGTCACCAGCCGGGTCGCCATTTCCAGTCCCGGCACCATGAAGGCCGGATCGACGCCGCGCTCGAAGCGATAGCGGGCGTCAGAATTGATGCCGAGCTTGCGGCCGGTCTGGGCGATGTTGATTTCGTTCCACAGCGCCGATTCGATCAGCACGTCCGTGGTTGCTTCCGAACAGCCGGAAGCTTCGCCGCCAATGACGCCGGCAAGCGATTCGACGCCATGATCGTCCGCGATCACGCAGATCGAGCTGTCGAGCGTATAGGTGCGGCCGTCGAGCGCAAGCAGCGTCTCGCCGTCCTTTGCGCGACGGACAGCCAGATTGCCTTTTACTTTTGCCGCGTCGAACACGTGCAATGGCCGGGCGCGATCGTAGGTCATGAAGTTGGTGATATCGACGAGTGCATTGATTGGCCGCAAGCCGATCGAGGTCAGGCGTTTCTGCAGCCATTCCGGCGACGGGCCGTTCTTGACGCCGCGGACCAGCCGCAGCGCAAAGCCGGGACAAAGCTTCTCGTCCTCCACCGTCACTTTCACCGGACAGGGAAACTCGCCTTTCACCGGCTTGATGCCGGGATCCCTGAACTTGCCCATGTCGGCGGCGGCGAGGTCGCGCGCGATGCCGTGCACGCCGGTGCAATCCTGCCGGTTCGGCGTCAGATTGATTTCAAGCACGGGATCGCCGAGCGCGGCCCACTGCACATAAGACGTGCCGAGCGGCGCATCGGCCGGCAGTTCCATGATGCCGTCGTGATCTTCCGAGATTTTCAGCTCAGCCGCCGAGCACAGCATGCCGCGGCTCTCGACGCCTCTGATGGTCCCGATCCCGAGCGTGATGTCTTTGCCGGGAATATAGGTGCCCGGCGGAGAGAACACGCTGACGAGGCCGGTGCGCGCGTTCGGCGCGCCGCAGACGACCTGCACCGGCGCTGCGCCATTGCCGGTATCGACCATGCAGACGCGCAGGCGGTCGGCGTTCGGATGCTGCTCGGCCGAAATCACGCGCGCAATGGTGAACGGCGCGAGCGCCTTGGCCTTGTCCTCGATGCTCTCGACCTCGAGCCCGATCATGGTGAGCTTGTCGGCGAGCTTTTCCAGGGTCTCGTCGGTGTCGAGATGTTCTTTCAGCCAGGAGAGGGTGAATTTCATGGCTGGCCTCGGTGGTCTGCGTTGACTTGTTACTTGCCCGCAGATCCTTTGTTCCCTCCCCCCTTGCGGGGCAGGGGAATCGCACGTCCGAGGGGCCAAGCTTTGCGCTGGAAGGAAAAATTGATTCTGACAGTGTCTCCTGATTCAAGAGGGACTGTCGTGGACCGCTTTGCAGAATGCTTTTCGCCGTTGGTCGATCCTCGGAAGAACCAAGCGCAGCACGATCTGACCGAGATGCTGTTCATTGCGTTGCTCGCCACGCTGTGCGGCGCCACGACCTGTTGCGACATCGCGCTGTTTGGCCGCTCGAAAGAAGCGCTGTTGCGCACGATTCTGGTGCTGGAACACGGGATACCGAGCCACGACACCTTCAGCCGTGTCTTTCGCATCCTCGATCCGCGCAGCTTCGAAGAGGTTTTTCGGCGCTTCACCAAGGCGTTTGCGACGGCGGCCAAAATCAAGGGCGTGGTAGCTCTCTATGGCAAGGCACTGAGAAGAGCCTACGAACGCGGCCAAAGTCACATGCCGCCAGTGATGGTGACGGCGTGGAGCGCAACCACCCGCATGGCGCTCGTCAATGTGCTGGCGCCTGGAAACAACGAAGCTGCCGGCGCTTTGCATCTCGTCGAGCTTCTTCAGCTGAAAGGCTGCGTCGTCACGGCGGATGCGCTGCATTGTCATCGCGGGATGGCGAAAGCCATCGTGGAGCGCGGTGGAGATTACGTCTTGGCGGTAAAGAACAACCAGCCCGGTTTGCTGCGCTATGCCAAGGCCGCGATCTCCGCGGCAGAGCGCAAGAAGGCCAAACAAGCCACCACCAGGGACACCGGTCACTGCCGCAAGGAAACCCGAACCGCGATCGTGGCGCCTGTCAGGGATATGGCCGAAGAGCACGACTTTCCTGGTCTCAAGGCCGTCGCGAGGATCACCAGCAAACGTGGACGCGACAAAACCGTCGAGCGCTACTTCCTTCTGACCCAGTACTACACGCCCGCAGAACTGCTGCGCGTTGTCCGCGAACATTGGGGCATCGAAAACGTCCTGCACTGGACACTCGACGTCGTTCTCGACGAGGATCAGACGCGAAGCCGAAAAGACCACGCTCCCGCCAACCTCGCCGTTCTGCGCCGACTTGCCCTCAATATCGCTCGCGCTCATCCCGATACAAAGACCTCGTTGCGAGGCAAACTCAAACGCGCCGCCTGGGACGACAGTTTCCTCGTCGATATGCTCCTGAACATGCGATAGCCCTGCCTTGCGGGGGAGGGTCAGGGAGGGGGGTGAGGTGCTTGCGCTCGCAGAAGCCATTGCTGACTTCGAGCACGCCAACGAGATTTTTCATCACTTCATCGTTGCTGAAACGAAAAATTTGAAATCCTCTGGCTTTAATAGCCGTCGTCGGCTCGATCAGATTTTTGTCGAGCGTCGAAATCATGCGACCGCCGTCAAGCTCAATGATCAAGTTTGCCGGCATGGCACATAAAATCGGCGATGCAATTTCCAATCGGGACTTGCCTGCGGAAGCCAGGCCCGCCAATTCGATGGCTTACGTAGCGACCATAGCACTCTCGGCTCGCGTCAGTCGAATTCCTGCGAAGTTGCGTTGGCGCGGATTTAGTGGAGCCCGCCGAGCGGGTTTTCTGCGCCATCGCGATGCCCCCCTCCCGAACCCTCCCCCGCAAGCGGGGAGGGACGGTGGACCTCACTTTTCGACGCAGATAGTCTCAGACAACCTCACGTGCTCAGCCCTCCCGCCAGGGTGGGAATGTCGAGCGGCTTGAAGCCGTAGTGAGCAAGCCAGCGCACGTCGCTGTCGAACAGCTGCCGCAAGTCCGACATGCCGTATTTCAGCATCGCGATGCGGTCGATGCCCATGCCCCAGGCAAAGCCCTGATACACGTCCGGATCGATGCCGCAGGCGCGCAGCACATTCGCGTGCACCATGCCGCAGCCGAGAATCTCAAGCCAATCCTCGCCCTCGCCGAAGCGGATCTCGCCCTTGTCGCGCCGGCACTGGATGTCGACTTCGAGCGAAGGCTCGGTAAACGGAAAGAACGACGGCCGGAAGCGCATGTTGATGTGATCGACCTCGAAGAACGCCTTGCAGAATTCGTGCAGGATCCATTTGAGGTGACCGAGATGCGAGCCCTTGTCGATGACGAGGCCCTCGACCTGGTGGAATTGCGGCGTGTGGGTGGCGTCGGAATCGATGCGGTAGGTTCGCCCCGGGCAGATCACGCGGATCGGCGGCTTCTGGCTAAGCATGGTGCGCACCTGCACCGGCGAGGTGTGGGTACGCAGCAGCATGCGCGAGCCGTCTTCCTTCGGATTGAAGAAAAACGTGTCGTGCATTTCCCGCGCCGGATGGCCTTCCGGAAAATTCAGCTTGGTGAAATTGTAGTCGTCGGTCTCGATATCAGGACCTTCGGCGACGGAAAATCCCATGTCGGCGAAGATGGCCGTGAGTTCGTCCCAGACCTGGCTCAGCGGATGGATGCGGCCGGCCTCAGTCGGCGCTTCACGTAAGGGAAGCGTGACGTCGATGGTTTCGGACGCCAGCCGCGCATCGAGGGCTGCGGATTTCAGGACGTCGCGCCGCGCGCTTAAGGCGCTCGTCACCTTGTCCTTGGCGAGATTGATCGCAGCGCCCTGGGTCTTGCGCTCGTCGGGCGACATCTTGCCGAGCGTTGCGAGCAGCGCCGAAATCGAGCCCTTCTTGCCGAGTGCGGCGACGCGCACGGCCTCGAGTGCGGCTTCGTCGCCGGTGGCGGCGATCTGGGCCAGGATTTCCTGTTCAAGCGTTATGAGGTCGGACACGGCGATCAATTCTCCCGCGGAAAGGCCGCTGGTTTTGGCCGCCCCAAGGCCAGAACGTCAAGGCCAAAACGTCGAACAAAAGCCGGGAAAGGGCCGGTATCATGCGTCTCTTTGAACCCTTTGGGCCGGTGTCGCACCAATACCCATTCGATCCGTGGAGTCCATGATGCGCCTGAAATTGCTCTTGGCCGTTGCCGCCCTTTTGGTTGCCGGCGCGGTTTCTGCTGCGGCCGAAGACTGTCCGGTCAAACCGTTCGAGATGGACGGCATCATCACTGCTGTGAACGCCGCTTCAAGCTGCGACGCGTCGATGAAAGTGTTCGAGGCTTGCCAGATGGGCAGCACTGCCGACATCCAGTTCGGCGACGCCGTTGAGAAGAAATGCGGGGCGCAGTTTCTTTCGAGGTTGTCGACGTCGCGGAAGCGCGTCTACGAGGACCAGCTTGGCCGCTGCGACGAAAAATACGCGGACAAGCAGGGCACCATGTGGCGCTCGGCGGCAGCCATGTGCCGTGCTGGCATCTCGCAGCGCTATGCGCACAGACTGGGGAAATAGCGGGGCTCGTACGAACCCCGCTGTCGCACCCCAATCAAGCGGCGAGCGCGGTCTTTTCGAGTGCAGCCTTGGCCTTCTCGGCAATCGCCTGGAACGCGGCCGGCTCGTGGATCGCGAGATCCGAGAGCACCTTGCGGTCGACCATGATGCCCGACTTGGAGAGGCCGTTGATAAAGACGCTGTAGGTCATGCCGAACGGGCGAACGGCAGCGTTGAGGCGCTGGATCCACAAGGCGCGGAAGGTGCGCTTCTTGCGCTTGCGATCGCGGAAGGCGTACTGCCCGGCCTTTTCGACCGCGGGCTTGGCGGCGCGGATCGTGTTCTTGCGGCGACCGCGATAGCCCTTGGCGGCCTTGTAGACTTTCTTGTGCTTGGCGTGAGAGGTCACACCGCGTTTGACGCGAGCCATGACAGATCTCCTTCATCTTGCGAAAAATTGAATGACGGTCGCCGCGCGGACGCGGGCCGCAGCGAAAGCAGCGCGCGATCAGGCGTTCGGCAGGAAGTATTTCTTGATGTTGTCGCCGTCGGTCTTGAACAGCACGCGGGTGCCGCGCAGCTGCCTGATCTGCTTCTTCGTCCGCTTGATCATGCCATGGCGCTTGCCGCGCTGGGCGTGCAGCACTTTGCCTGATGCAGTTACCTTGAAGCGCTTTTTAGCGCCCGACTTGGTCTTCAGCTTGGGCATTTGGCTCTCCTAATTGCCACGGAAAATCCCGCCGCAAGCGGCGTCTTCCCGGCTAAAATGCTCGTTAGAGCGTTGAAAGTGCTCAGGTTTCTCTATAGACGGACAAACCCGCACAGCCATCGCCACGGCAGCCCTTATTCAGCCGGGCGATGAAGGCCGCGCTTATGGCAGAACAAGTCCGTTTTGGCAACCAACGATGAACCGTCAAATCAGCTTCTTCGACTGATGACAGGATGCTGGTCGTTGGCATCTCCAGCATCACGAGAACGGCAGGACCCCATGAGCATTTCAACCCAATCGATAACGTCATTTTCGAATTTCAAACGGACAGGCGCGGTGCAGGGTATTTTTGCCCTCACCGCTCTCGCTTTTGTTGCCGGCATGTCCGGCCCGGCCGCGGCCCGGCCGGGCGCCTATGACGGGACCTGGAACGTGGTCTTCACCACCAGGGCCGGCCATTGCAGCTCGAACAACAGCGCGCCTTTCAACGTGTCCGGACGGCAGGTTTCGTCGGCGGGTGGCGGCAAGGTGACCGGCGGCATCGGCCCCGGCGGGGCGGTTTCCGTTCACATTTCGGTCGGTCTGTCGGCGGCGGACGGCAAGGGCCGCCTCGTTGGCAGCTCCGGAACCGGCCGCTGGAGCGGCGTCATCTCCGGCGACCGCTGCAGCGGGACCTGGCAGGCTACGCGGGCCTAGTTTCTATCGTGTCGTCCCTGCGAAAGCAGGAACCCATACGCCGTGCCCTGTCGTCAGGGCACGAGCAGAGCCATTTTTCAACTGACATTGGTGGTTATGGGTCCCCGCGTGCGCGGGGACGATAGGATAGGCCAAATCAGCGCGGTGCCAGAACCATGACGACCTGACGGCCCTCAAAGCGGGCGTCCTGTTCGACCTTGGCATATTCCGCGACGTCGCTTTTAAGCTTGTCGAGAAGCTTGGTGCCGATTTCCTGGTGCGCCATTTCACGACCGCGGTAGCGCAAGGTCACCTTGACCTTGTCGCCTTCCTCGAAGAAACGCTGCATCGCGCGCATCTTCACGTCGTAATCATGGTCGTCGATCATCGGCCGGAGCTTGATCTCCTTGATCTCGACGGTCTTCTGTTTCTTGCGGGCTTCTGCCGCCTTCTTCTGCGCCGAATACTTGTACTTCCCGTAGTCCATAATTTTGCAGACGGGAGGATTGTTGTTCGGCGAAATCTCCACAAGATCCATTCCGGCATCGATCGCCATTTTGATGGCGGCGATCGTCTCGACCGTACCGTGGTTCGTGCCAGTGTGGTCGATGAGCTGAATCGTTGCGTTGCGGATTTCATCGTTGGTGCGCGGCCCGTCTTTGGCGGCGGCGGGCGGGGCTCTATTGGGACGGCGAATGGTCTCTTCTCCAAAGTTGTGAACGAAGGTTGTAGTTTGAAGGAATAAGCCTTTGCGGGCAAGCAAACTCGCTCGAACGGAGCGAAAAAGTATCAAATGCGAGGCATTTTGGCCACGACATAGGACGCAAGGGTAGGTTCCGCAAGCTCATAACGCGCGAGCGGGCATTTGGTTGACGGGCCTGATGCGCTCACGCACACAAGGTTAAAGGGAATGACGATCTGATGACCAGTTCTGCGGAGGCTTCGCAAAATCCGGTGTTGATCGAGGTCGGTCAGGCCGATGCGATGCGCCGCATCGCGGTCCGTGCCCGCGAAGGCGGCTTGCCCGGGCTATTTTGGCTCGGCGGCTTCAAATCGGACATGCAAGGCACCAAGGCGGTGGCGCTGGATGCGTGGGCGGCCGATCGCAAGCGCGCCTGTGTCCGTTTCGACTATTCCGGCCATGGCGAATCCGCCGGCGATTTCGTTCACGGCACCATTGGCCGCTGGCTGGAAGAAAGCGTCGCGGTCTTCGAGCGGTTTTGCACCGGGCCGCAGGTGGTGATCGGCTCCTCCATGGGCGGATGGATGGCGCTGCTTCTGGCGCGCGAACTGGGCCGCCGCCCCGCTTCCCGCGCCTCGCTCGCCGGCCTCGTGCTGATCGCGCCCGCGCCCGATTTCACCGAAGAACTGATGTGGAAGGGATTTTCGTCCGAAGCCCGGCACCAGATCGAGACCACCGGCGCGTGGCTTCGGCCGTCCGAATATGGCGACCCCTATCCGATCACCCGCAACCTGATCGAGGAAGGCCGCAAGCACCTTTTACTTGGCAGTACGATCGAGGTCGGCTGTCCCGTGCATATTCTGCAGGGCGCGCGGGATCCCGACGTGCCCTGGAAGCATGCCTTTGCCCTCGCCCATCGGCTGCCGGCCGACGACGTGGTGCTGACCATGATCCAGGACGGCGATCACCGCCTGTCGCGGCCGCAGGACATCGTGCGCATTCTGGCCGCCGTTGCAGAAATGGGCTGACGGCCGCCTCACCTTCCGAAGATTTTTGAATGAAGATTTTTGAATTGAGTTCGCTCAAGCCGATCAGAAGTCGAGGTCGACATAGGTCCGCGACGCCGGCACGCCCGCCAGCCATTCGCTCAATAGCGGCCGGAACGAGGGCCGGGATTTAACTCGCGCATACCAGGCCTTTGCCGCGTTGTCCTCGATCCACGGCACATCGCCCAGATAATCGATCGCCGACAGATGCGCGGCCGCAGCGAGGTCCGCATAGGTGAGGCGGTCGCCGGCGAGATAATTTCGCGTCCCCGCCAGCCAACCGATATAGGCCAGATGATAGCGCACGTTGGCTTTCGCCGCGCGGATCACATCGGCCGACGGCGGACCACCGCCCTCCTCCTCGCTCATGAAGCGTTTGTAAATGCGCTCAGTGACCAGCGGGTTGGAAGCTTCCTCGAAGAATTTTTCGTTAAACCACGCCATCAGCCGCCGCACTTCGACACGTTCGCCGATCGTCGCCGGCATCAGCCGGCGCTCGGCCATTTCGGCACCGAAGGCCTCATCGATGAATTCGGCAATGACACTCGCGCCGGGAATTGCGCCCTCGCCTTCGGCGATCAGGACCGGCGTGGTGCCGGCGGGGTTGAGCGCGAGAAAGGCTTCGCGCCGCTCCCAGGCCCGTTCTTCCGTGAGATGCAGATCGGCGCCGAGTTCGCCGAGCACCAGGCGAATGAAGCGCGAATGCGGACAGAACGGGTGGTGGAACAGCGTAAACATGAAGGCCTGAACGAAGGAGAAATTGCGCCGCCAACCTACCGAAGCTTTCGACCGAGGCAACCCTACAGTTTTTGCGTTTTTGCCGTTGCGGCATCCAAACGAATAAGCGAGAAGAATCCGGCTGTTTTCAACCATTGCCGCTTACCGCGGTCGAAAATGGATCGCCGTGGTGTCATCACCAAGCTTGAAAAGAGGACGCTAGATCATGCTGTCTGATTCGTTGCGGGCGGTAATTCTCGGCATTGTCGAGGGCATCACCGAGTTTTTGCCGGTTTCGTCGACCGGGCACATGCTGCTGGTGAAGCGTTTTTTCGGGCTCGGCGAGGGTGCCTTCTGGGACAGTTTTGTGGTGCTGATTCAGCTCGGCGCGATTCTCGCGATCGTGGTGATCTATTTCGCCAAATTGTGGAAGATCGCGCTCGGCATGTTTTCCAATCCCGACGACCGCCGGTTTGTCATCGGCGTGTTGATAGCATTTTTACCGGCGGTGATCATCGGACTCATTGCCGGCAAATACATCAAGGAAGTTCTGTTCAATCCATGGGTGGTCTGTTTCTCGCTGATCGTCGGCGGAGCTATTCTGTTGTGGGTCGACCAGATCGATCACAATCCGCATGAACACGACGCCACAAAATTCCCCCTGCTGACCTATCTGTGGATCGGGGTCGCGCAATGCCTGGCGATGATTCCCGGCGTCTCCCGCTCGGGAGCCAGCATCGTCGCGGCGATGCTGCTGGGGGCCGACAAGCGCGCGGCGGCGGAATTCTCGTTCTTCCTGGCGATACCGACCATGATCGGCGCGTTCGCCTATGATTTTTACAAGAACCGCGCCGAGATGACGTCCGACCACCTCGGCACCGTCGCGATCGGCTTCGTGGTGTCGTTCGTGGTCGCGATGATCGTGGTGAAAGCGTTTCTCGGTTACGTGACCCGCCGCGGCTTCACGCTGTTTGCGTGGTGGCGCGTCGTCGTCGGCACGCTCGGCCTGATCGCGCTGGCGATGGGACGCTGACGGTCTTTTGAATCAGGCTTGCGATGTCGAAACCTCCCCTTGAAAAGGGGAGGTCGCTTTGCTCTTCGCAAAGCGGGAGGGGATCAACTGCCGCGTAGAATGAAATCTGACCCCCTCCCCAACCCTCCCCCTTTCAGGCGACATCGCGCTGTTTGGCCGCTCGAAAGAAGCGCTGTTGCGCACGATTCTGGTGCTGGAACACGGGATACCGAGCCACGACACCTTCAGCCGTGTCTTTCGCATCCTCGATCCGCGCAGCTTCGAAGAGGTTTTTCGGCGCTTCACCAAGGCGTTTGCGACGGCGGCCAAAATCAAGGGCGTGGTAGCTCTCGATGGCAAGGCACTGAGAAGAGCCTACGAACGCGGCCAAAGTCACATGCCGCCAGTGATGGTGACGGCGTGGAGCGCAACGACCCGTCATGGCGCTCGTCAATGTGCTGGCGCCTGGAAACAACGAAGCGGCCGGCGCTTTGCATCTCGTCGAGCTTCTTCAGCTGAAAGGCTGCGTCGTCACGGCGGACGCGGTGCATTGTTATCGCGGGATGGCGAAAGCCATCGTGGAGCGCGGTGGAGATTACGTCTTGGCGGTAAAGAACAACCAGCCCGGTTTGCTGCGCGATGCAAGAGCCGGGATCTCCGCGGAAACGAACAATGGGGAAGATGGACCCCGGATCGGCAGCGAACCGCCATAGCGTGGCGAAGACCCGCGTGAATACGCTGATGGCGCTGCGCAGCGTCCGGGGAACGCCGGCGCTCGGCTGACGGTGGATGTTGAAAAGCTACACGCCCTTCTGCGCGAACTGGCCGGTTTTGCGGAACCGCCAGAGATATTGCGGCGCGATCGCCTCCAGCGAATCCGGCGCGATGCCGAGCCCTTCCAGCGTGAGGCCTGCACTCTTCGCCGCCTCCGACACGACATTGTCGCCGCGCAGCAGCTCGACCTGATCGGGCGTCAGCTTGAACGCGCCGGGCGCAAATTGCAGCAACAGTGCCTGCAGTTTCGCCAGCGCAAACGGCAGCGTCACCAGCATGCGGTCGCGTTCGGTGGTCGCCAGAATGAATTCCATGATCTCGCGCATGGAGAGCACTTCCGGTCCGCCGAGCTCGTAGGTCGCCCCCGCTTTGGTCTTGCCGTCTACGGCTTCCGCAACGGCTGTGGCGACATCGCCGACATAGACCGGCTGCAATTTGGTCGCCCCGCCCCCGATCAGCGGCAGCGCCGGCGACATCCGCGCAAGCGCGGCGAAGCGGTTGGTGAAATCATCCTCCGGGCCAAACACGACCGAAGGCCGCAGGATGGTGGCGGAGGGAACGGCCGACAGCACCGCCTGCTCGCCAGCGGCCTTGGTGCGCGCATAGCGCGAGGTGGAATTGGCGTCAGTGCCGATCGCCGAAACATGGATCATGCGCGCGCCCATGGCAGCGACCGCCTTCGCCACGGTGCCCGCGCCTTCGGCTTGCACGGCGTCAAACGTCTGCGCGCCTGATGGCGCCAGGATGCCGACGAGATTGATGGCGATATCTGCGCCACGCATCGCGGCCTCGACGGAAGCGGGGTAACGTAGATTGGCTTGCACGGCATGGATCTGGCCGACCTTGCCAAGCGGCTGGAGGTGGCCCGCCAGTTCCGGCCGCCGCACCGCCACGCGGATCCGATAGTCGCGCTTGCAAAGCGCCCGCACGACGCTTCGGCCGATAAAGCCGGACCCGCCGAAAACCGTCACCAGGGTTTCTAGGTTTGATGCCATGTTTGATGCCTTGGATGAATTCCTGGGGCCATTTTTGCGGGGTCGGATTCGGTCGATCGGCGCGGATATTTCGACGATTTGCGGATACGCCATCGCCCGATTTCTGTACAGCCCATTTCAATGGCTTATTCCGCCGGCGGCTCGGCAATTTGACAAGCGCGCGACCGAACCTTAACTAGCGGCCCCATGCCCAGGTGGCGGAATTGGTAGACGCGCTGGCTTCAGGTGCCAGTGACCTAACAGTCGTGAAGGTTCGAGTCCTTTCCTGGGCACCATCGTACAAATGGCGGGCAGCGCGTCGCGCGGGCGGCTAACGGATTTGGCTCAAGCGAGCGCCACTAACGGCTGAAGCCGGTCAGCTATCTTGTGAAGCGTATTCGGGCTGTCACTCGTCAAAGAGAGATAGCTCAGCGAGTGCTCGTAATAGATACCGATCTCGTGATCGCCGAACCGAAGCACGCCTTCGACATCATCTTCCAAGGCATCATAGCCGGGCAATTCGACCGACGCGGGCGCTTCCTGGTTCAGGACTGTCGCGATCTCGGTCAGCATTTCCCGGAACGGGGTCGAATAATCGAACGCATCGCCTGTCCACAGGACAAGCTCCCATCCGCTCTTGCGATGGCGTTCGATGACCGGCCTGGAATGGACCTTGATGATGGGACAAGGTTCGTGATGCGTCTCAAGCATGGCCAGAAGCATAGCACGTGCGGGAGCCTGCGCTTTTCCAGTTTGCAAAACCGGTACAAAACCAGTCACCGGGATGGTTCAAAAACTCTGCAAAACTGCAGTTAGTTTTTCCGACGCGGCTAATTTCCGGCATCCGTCTCCGGGTCGCCTCGCCTGTGGCCGGCCGGCCCGCGGCTGAATATGCCGTAATTGCTGGATTTCATGCTGTTAGACGCTTCGGGCGCGACAACCGTCAGCCCCAGTTTCAAAAGCTCGCGAACGGCAGCCGCACGGGTCGGCATCCGGTGCTTGAACCGGAAATCGTCGACCGCCGCCAATTCTTGCGGTCCCAACATGACCTGTAATCGCTCGCCGCGCATATCGTTCATGGATGACCCAAAATGAGATGGTTGAGTAGCTTACTCAATGCGCCAACTCAGCTGAGGTTCCGACAATTAAGTCAAATTAGTACAATACTTCAATAAAAACAATAACTTAAGTATTGATTTCAGATCGGCAGAGGCGCATGGTTTCTTGTAAGGGAGAGCCGCCGTGATGGACCATACCAAGCTGCCCCGCATGTTTTCGAAAGAGCCGGACGCGTCAAAACCCCTCCGCCCGAGCTATCGGAAAATCTCCGAAAATCTGGAGCGCTGGGCCAATAGCTACGAGCTTCAGCCGCCGAAATTGCCGGACAACGAGCGGGCCTGATCGCGTCGCTCGGACAGGCTGAACGGCGCGGCGTGGAGCCTCGCGGGATTTTGCTGACGAAAGCTGTGCTCGGCCGCTCGCCTCATGCGGTATTGGGCGTTAGGTTAGGTTCTGTTCCGAATCGACCAGAGGCCCTGTATTGATGACCGTACGCCAGCATCGCGGCGACCTGCCCGACCTCAGCCGTTACACCAACTCGGTAGCGATCGATACCGAGACCATGGGGCTCAATCCGCATCGCGACCGGCTCTGCGTGGTGCAACTGTCGAACGGCGATGGCAGCGCCGATGTCGTCCAGATCCCGCGCGATCACGGCCAGGGTCCGGCGGACGCGCCGAATTTGAAGGCGCTTCTCGCCAATCATAAAATCACGAAAATCTTTCATTTCGCCCGTTTTGATCTTGCTGCGCTCTATAACGCCCTGGGCGTGATGCCCGAACCGGTCTATTGCACCAAGATCGCCTCGCGGCTTTCGCGCACTTACACCGACCGCCATGGCTTGAAGGATCTGGTGCGCGAGGTGCTCAACGTCGATCTGTCGAAACAGCAGCAATCAAGCGACTGGGGCGCGCCGAGCCTCACCGAAGCGCAGCTCGCTTACGCGGCCTCCGACGTGCTGCATCTGCATGCGTTGCGCGAACGCCTCGACATGATGCTCGCGCGCGAAGGCCGGCTCGATCTGGCGCAAGCCTGCTTCGCTTTCCTGCCGACGCGGGCCAAGCTCGACCTGCAAGGCTGGGAAGCCGAGGACATTTTCGCGCATTCGTGACCGCTGTTATTGCGCTAACGGTCTCAGTGGCTATGCGCCCCTTTTTGGACACACTCCTGAAAAAAGGAGTGCAGTACTTGCGGGGTGGGCGATCCCGTGCCGTCCGGATAAAGTGATCGGGGTCTTGCCGATAAAGTCCTAGTACGGCGAATCTGAAACTCCTTTCCCAGCCGCCGCGATAGCTTGCGTCGGAATCGGAGCTCTAGTGAATTCGGTTCAGAATCCTGCCTACCATGCCGGAATGGAGGCGCGCTTTGCGGTTGCGGCGCGCCACAGCCGAATGGTGCGCATTCTGCGGATCGCGGTTCCTGCGGCGGTTGCTCTGTCGCTCGCCGCCATCCTCCTGGTGTCGGTTTTCAATCCGTTCCGGATGCTGTTGCCGAAGCTGCCGGTGGACATGAGCAACCTCGTCATCTCCGGTACCAAGATCACGATGGAATCGCCGCATATGGCAGGCTATTCGCAGGATCAACGCCCCTATGAGGTCTGGGCCAATACCGCAACCCAGGATGTGACCGATCCAGATCATGTCGAACTGCACACTTTGCGGGGCAAGGTGCTGATGCAGGATCAATCGACGGTTACGCTCGAGGCCGTGAAGGGATTGATGGATACCAAGCAGCAACTGCTCGACCTGCATAAAGACATCTATGTGCAAACCACCGCAGGCTATGAAGCGTGGCTCAGCCAGGCCTTCGTCGATATGAACAAGGGGACGGTGACGTCCGACGAGCATGTCGATGTCAAATGGGCGGACGGAAAAATTTCCGCCGACACGATGAAGATCACGGGCGGCGGCGATGTCGCCCGCTTCGATGGCCACGTCGTGATGAATATCGACAAGCTGCCGCCGCCTGCTGACGCCGAGCCGGCGCCCGAGCCTTCTCCGCCCGCGCGTCCTGCAAAATCGCGAGCGGGCGTGAAATCCTCCAACGCGAAATGATCCCATGAAGCTGCTTCGTCAGAAAATCCTCAAAGTCCGGATTGCCGCTAGCGTGGCGTCTGCGATCCTTTGCTTCGCGATGCTGCCTGCTGCGGGCGACGCCAGAGCCCAAAGCTCGGCGACCGGCGTGCCCAATGCCATGCAGGGCTTTTCGCAAAATCGCGATCAGCCGATTCAGATCGAGGCGGCTTCGCTCGAGATGCGCGACAAGAAAAAGGAGGCGACCTTCTCCGGCAACGTCAAGGTGGTGCAGGGTGACACCACCATGACCTCGAAGGTTCTGGTCGTCTTCTACGAATTGAAAGATCCGAATGCGCCGTCACCGGCAGCCAACGCCAAGGCGGCAAAATCGGCCCCCGCCCCAATGCAGGCGGCTGCCCCCGGCCCCGGCGGATCGTCATCGATCAAACGGCTTGAAGCCAAAGGCAACGTGGTCGTGACCCAGAAAGATCAGGTCGTGACCGGCGAGACGGCCGTGTTCGACACCAAGACCAACCTGATCACCATGTCAGGCGGCGTTGTGCTGACCCAGTGTCAGAACGTCTTGAGAGGCGATCGGCTGCTGGTGGACATGACCACCGGCGTTTCCCGGGTCGAATCGGATAGCGGCAAGGTGAACGGCTTGTTCCTCAATCAATCTTCGAGCCAGGGCTGTGCCCAGGCGTCCCCAGGGGGCGCTGCACCGCTCGTCCTGCCCGGCGCGTCAGGCAAACCAAAGTAATGTCAATATCTTAATGTAAATCCGGCCGGGACAAGGTTGAAGCGGGCGGTTCAAGCCTGTATCTAGCTTTGGGGGTTGCGCGCGTCGAAAACGTAACGCCGGTCCGCTGGGCAAGGGACATCCGCTCATTCATGCTGGAGCGGCGAATCGGCGGATCTTCTGCAAAGGGCTCGGACGAAGCGGGGATGGTGGATCTACTCAGCATGTTCCGGCGGCGCCCCGCAAAACGTGGCAAGGCTGGCTTTGCACGTTCGCGCGAGGACATCACCGCGCTTGGCGATCGCATGGGGGAGATGCTGACGAGCCCCGTGCGTGACGCACCGCCGCTCGCCCGCACCGCGCCCTCGCCCGCGCTGGAATTGCCGCGCGTCGAAAATCCCCCTCCCCGCCCCGCGCCCCCCAAGCCCAGGCCCGCGGCAACGCTCAAGCCCGCGCCCAAAACCAATGGCGCGGCGGCGCCGCGTCTGGCGCCGCGGGCCGGATATCTGGCTGTGCATAGCGTGGAAAAAAGCTTCGGCACCCGCCAGGTCGTGCGCGGGGTCAGCATCTATGTCCGGCGCGGCGAGGCCGTGGGCCTGTTGGGGCCGAACGGTGCCGGCAAGACGACGGTGTTCTACATGATTACCGGCCTGATCAAGGCCGATCGCGGCGCCATCGAGCTCGACGGCCACGACGTCACCAAGCTGCCGATGTATCAGCGCGCCCGGCTCGGCATCGGCTATCTGCCGCAGGAAGCATCGATTTTTCGCGGACTGACCGTGGAGCAAAATATCCGCGCGGTGCTCGAGGTTGTCGAACCCTCGCGCAAAAAGCGCGAGGCCGAACTCGATTCCCTGCTTGATGAATTCAACATCGCGCGGCTCCGAAAGACGCCATCCATCGCGCTGTCGGGCGGTGAGCGTCGCCGCGTCGAAATCGCGCGTGCTTTGGCGACACGCCCCAACTACATGCTGCTCGACGAACCCTTCGCCGGCATCGACCCGATTGCGGTCGGCGACATTCAGGACCTCGTTCGCCACCTCACCAACCGCGGGATCGGCGTCCTGATCACCGACCACAATGTGCGGGAAACCCTCGGACTGACGGACCGCGCCTATATCGTCTATGCTGGCGAGATCCTGACCGAAGGTAGCCCCGAGGAGATCGTCAGCGACCCGGACGTCCGAAGGCTTTATCTCGGCGAAGAATTCCGCCTCTGACGGGGGCGCGACGCGGGTCTTTTTTCCGCGAAGTCAAGCCGTGTACATCGGCTCGGGACTAGTTTAAGCAAGAATTGGACCAAGTTTTCGGGAATCGGTTCTTGCCTCCATGGCACTGACGCAAAGACTAGAATTTCGCCAATCGCAGTCGCTGGTGATGACGCCGCAGCTGATGCAGGCGATCAAGCTGCTTCAGCTGTCCAACCTCGACCTGTCGGCCTTCGTCGAGGAGGAATTGGAGCGAAATCCGCTACTTGAGCGCGAGAGCGAGGGCCCGGAGGCGCCGGTGGCCGGCGAGCCGGCAGCAGGAAGTCTTGAAGTGTCCGACGGCGGGTTTGGCGAGGAATCGGCGGGTGATTTCACCGATTCCGGCACCGACGGCTTTGAGCCGGTCCAGGAAGAATGGATGAATCGCGACCTCGGTAGCCGCACCGAGATCGAACAGACCCTCGATACCCCGCTCGACAACGTATTTTCGGAAGAACCCGCGGAAGCCGCCGCCCGCAACGCGCAGGATGCGGCACCCTCTACCTATACCGAATGGGGCGGCGGCGCCTCCAATGATGACGGCTACAATCTGGAAGCCTTTGCCGCCGCCGAAGTGACGCTGTCCGGTCATCTGGCCGAGCAATTGGCGGTGGCTTTCGCCGCGCCCGCCCAGCGCATGATCGGCCAGTACCTGATCGATCTGGTCGATGAGGCCGGCTACTTGCCGCCCGACCTCGGACAGGCCGCTGAGCGGCTCGGCGCTTCCGAAGGCGATGTCGAGGCGGTGCTCGCCGTCTTGCAGAAGTTCGATCCGCCCGGGGTTTGCGCGCGCTCCTTAAGCGAATGTCTGGCAATCCAGTTGCGCGATCTCAACCGGTACGATCCGGCGATGCAGGCGCTGGTCGAAAATCTCGAGCTTCTGGCCAAGCGTGACATCGCGGCTTTGAGAAAACTATGCGGCGTCGACGACGAAGATATCACCGACATGATCGGCGAAATCCGAAGGCTCAATCCGAAGCCGGGGTTGAAGTTCGGCTCGGCCCGCACGCAAACCGTGGTGCCGGACGTCTATGTGCGGCCGGGTCCCGATGGCGGATGGCATGTCGAACTCAACAGCGAAACTTTGCCGCGCGTGCTGGTCAACCAGAGCTATTACACACAGTTGTCGAAGACGATTCGGAAAGATGGCGACAAATCCTATTTCAGCGATTGCCTGCAGAACGCGACCTGGCTGGTTCGCGCGCTCGACCAGCGTGCCCGCACCATCCTGAAGGTTGCGACCGAAATCGTCCGCCAGCAGGACGGCTTCTTCACGCATGGCGTTGCGTATCTGCGGCCGCTTAACCTGAAGGCCGTTGCCGACGCGATCCAGATGCATGAATCGACGGTCTCGCGCGTCACCGCCAACAAATACATGGCGACCAATCGCGGCATCTTCGAATTGAAATACTTCTTTACTGCCTCGATCGCATCGGCCGACGGCGGCGAAGCGCACTCGGCAGAGGCGGTGCGCCACCACATCAAGCAACTGATCGATGCGGAAGATCCAGCGCTCATTCTGTCCGACGACACCATTGTGGAACGATTGCGCGCGACCGGCATTGATATTGCCCGTCGTACCGTCGCGAAGTACCGCGAGGCCATGCGGATTCCATCGTCGGTCCAGCGGCGGCGCGACAAACAGAGTATGCTTGGCAATGCCCTGTCAGCGCCCGCCGCACTCTCCGACCGCCCCCGGGATCCTCAGCCCGCTTGATTGCGTCCTGCCGGAATCGGAATAGTGTTGGCGTGGGCATTCGAAGTTTCTGGGCAATAGGAATCGAGGCATCCCATGACTCTCCGGATCTCTGGCAAAAGCATCTCGGTCGGCGACGCCTTGCGCGGACGGGTGAGTGAGCGCACCCACGAGGTGCTACGCAAATATTTCGACGGCAATTATTCCGGCCATATCACGCTGAGCAAGGACGGCTCCGGCTTCCGCACCGATTGCGCGCTGCATCTTGATTCAGGCATCACGCTGGAAGCGGATTCCACCGCAGTCGATGCTTACGCCAGTGCCGACCAGGCCCTCCTGATGATCGAGAAGCGCCTGCGCCGCTACAAAAGCCGCCTGAAAGATCGTTCCGCCCGCAAGGCCCATGCGGCCTCCGAAGCGCTGGCGGGGATGGTGGCACCGACGCTCGACGCACCGAGTTATGTGATCGAGGCGCCAGGCGAGAGCGACGAAGAGATGTCGGGCTATAGCCCGGTCATCATCGCCGAGGCCACTACCTCGTTGAAGCACCTTTCGGTCTCGGAAGCGGTCATGGAACTGGATCTGACCGGCGCAGCCTGCCTGGTGTTCCAGCACGGTTCAAGCGGCCGGGTAAACATCATCTACCGCCGCGTGGACGGCAATGTCGGATGGATCGACCCCCCGACGGTGAAGGCTGTGGGCTAAAGATAAAAAGTCGCCTGCGAGGCGCAAAATCGGAAGCCGATTTTACGAAAAGATCATGGCGAAACAACAGATTAAAGCGTCATGGCGATTCGGTCGGAAGCCGGCGGCCCAAGGCAAAAATCGGTGCAAAATCGGCATTGACGATTGAGGGGACCCTCCCTATGTTCCGCGCCCTTAACGCTACGGGGATGGCGGTATCTTTACGGGTGTTGGCACCGCTCTTGCGTTGGAGTAGAAGCCCACCCAATTAGGACCGGGGTGGTCGGCGGCCGCCTTTCCAGCCTCATTCGCCCGCCGACGTCCATTCGCAACCTGACGATCAATTTACCTCGCAATTTACCTCGGAACGCTCCATGACGATTACCGATCTGGTCGCACCCGAGGCGATTTTCCCGGCGTTGAAAGTCAACAGCAAGAAGCAGGCGCTGCAGGAATTGGCGGCGCGGGCAGCACTGCTGACTGGACAGAACGAGCGCGCCGTCTTTGAGGTGCTGTTGCAGCGGGAGAAGTTAGGCACCACCGCGGTGGGATACGGTGTTGCGATCCCGCACGGCAAGCTGCCCAAGCTGGAGAAGATCTTCGGCCTGTTTGCGAGGTTAGAGCGCCCGATCGATTTCGAGGCGATGGACGGCCAGCCGGTCGATCTCGTGTTTCTGCTGCTTGCGCCGGAAGGGGCGGGCGCCGATCACCTGAAAGCGCTGGCGCGTATCGCGCGGCTGTTGCGCGACCAGGATGTGGCGAAGAAGCTGCGCGCCTCGCGCGAGGCCCAGGCGATCTATTCGGTGCTGGCGCTGCCGCCCGCGAGCGCGGCGTAATCCTTCTTGCTAAAAAACGCGGACTGTTCCCGAAGCGTGCGAGAACAATTCCGCATTTGATCAATCCATCTGCCGCGCGATGCGTCGGCGGCAGCCGTGGCGTCAATGCACGCTCACGGCCTCGAGTTCGTTGCTCCATGCATTCGCAATCGCAGCTTCGCGCGAATCGGTCAGCATGATCGGGGTGCCGTCGGCGGCATGAAGCGCAAACAGTTTCAATCCCGGTGCGATCTTCGGCGCCTGTGGAAACAGGTCCGGCACGTCTTCGGAACGGATCTGCTTCACGTAGGCGATATGGCCCTCGCCCAGGCTCGCCAACGCCTCCAGGGAGACGCGAGGCTCTAACGCGAAATTAACTTCAGTCATGGTCTCGACTCCTTCTGAGTCCAAGCGGTCGAGTCCGCTACTCGTTCCATTATTCGTGCTCATTGATAGCAATTGTCTTAACGACCCTTTCCGGCTCGGGCCGGGCCAGGTCGATCGACAACAGCCCGTTTTTCAGGTCCGCGCCCAGCACCAGCATCCCCTCCGCCAGCACAAAGGTGCGCTGGAAGTGGCGCGCGGCGATGCCGCGATGGATGTATTGCCGGGCCTTGTCGTCCTGCTGGCGACCGCGGATGACGAGCTGATTTTCCTCAGTGGATACATCAAGTTGGTCGCGGGTAAATCCGGCCACAGCCAACGTGATGCGCAGCCTGTCCGGCTGCCCATTGCTGCGGTCGCACCGCTCGATGTTGTAAGGAGGATAGCCGTCAGCGCCTTTGACGACGCGATCGAGCGCACGCTCGATTTCGTCGAATCCCAGCAGAAACGGACTCGATAACGAGGGAACACGAGACATATTTGCAAAGTCCTCTCGAAGCGACTTTGAAGTTTCGGGGCCCTTGCGGCACCCCCTACATGACCTGAAGGTGGATTCACCTCCCGGTCACAAGCCAATATGGGCATAATCTGGTGGCATTCAAGCGCCCCCTAACGGGGTTGCAAACCCTTTCCCCAAAAGGCTTTTCGAAGCTAACCGCTGCTTAACGGCGTCGCTCGGTGCAGATCACGCCCTTGGCCGTCAAGGCCTCGATCTCGGAGGTCGAGTAGCCGAACTCGGCGAGCACCTCCGCGGTGTGCTGGCCGAAGGTGGGCGGGACGTTGCGCAAAGCCGGCTTGCTGCGCGAAAGCCGGATCGGCGAGGCCACGCCCTTGTACCAGTCCTTCTCAACGACATCACCGCGATGGATGGCATGCGCGCTGGTGAGGGCCTGATCGATCGACTGCACGGGACCTGCGGGAAGGCCAGCGGCCAGCAGGCGATCGCATAGCGGTTCCGCATCGTGCTGGCTGAAGACGGCGGCAAGTTCCGTGCGCAGGGCGTCGCGGTTGGCGATGCGGTCCTTGTTGCGGGCAAAGCGCGGATCGGATGCGAGGTCAGGCTTGCCGATTTCTTTGCAGAGCTTGCGGAAGGTGCCGTCATTGCCGACGCCGATGAAGATATTGTCGGTCCGCGTCGGGAAGATCGCGTAAGGCACGAGGTTCGGATGCTCGTTGCCGGTGAGCGAGGGCGGCTTGCCGTGCATGAAATAATTCGCTGCATGCGGATGCATGACGGAGAGCCCGGTCTCGAACAAAGTGGTTTCGAGAAACTGCCCCTTGCCCGAACGCTGCCGCTCCGACAGCGCCATCAGGATGCCGATCGCGGCATAAAGGCCGGTGGTGATGTCGACCACGGGGACGCCGATCCGCATCGGGCCCGATTGCGGCGAGCCGGTCGCCATAATCATTCCGGTCATGGCCTGGATGATCGCGTCATAGCCTGGATTGCCGCCGCGCGGGCCGTCGGCGCCAAAGCCTGAGATGCGGCAGTGAACGAGCCTTGGAAATTTCGCGCGCAGGACGTCGTTGCCGATGCCCCATTTGTCGAGCGTGCCGGGTTTGAAATTCTCGATCAGGACGTCGGCGCTCTCGAGCATCTTCATCAGGACGGCGCGGCCGCCCTCGGAAGCGAGGTCGAGCCCGATCGAGCGCTTGTTGCGGTTGATGCCGACGAAGTAGGCCGCGTCCTCGCCATGGAAGGGAGGTCCCCAGTCGCGCACCTCGTCACCGGCCGGCGGCTCGACCTTGATCACGTTGGCGCCGTGGTCGGCGAGAATCTGCGTGCAGTAGGGTCCGCCGAGAACGCGCGTGAGGTCGATCACGCGCAAGCCGGTCATCGCGCCGGAACCGATATTAGTCATTGAAAACCCTTGCTCTCAAATCCGTCTCTAGTGGTCCAATTCTAACATTCGCATCCCCTCAAAGCGGGCACCTTTTGCGAATGTTAGAATTATAGGACCACTAGCAAATATGGGTTTGCAGTGGAGGTTTGGATTTGACATTCGCCTTACGAACCTGCGGCGAGGTGGGTAGCGAATGCCAAATCCACTCCACTGGGGATCTGAGGGCTAGCTGGCTTCCAAGGCCGCATCAAATGTTTTTCGAGCAGAGCGGCCCACCGTAAGGAGCGGGCCGTCTGTTCAGACCACGGTCAGACCACCGTCAGGCGAACATCGACGTTATTGCGCGTGGCATTGGAGTAGGGGCACACCTGATGCGCCTTGGCGACCAGCGCCTCGGCGTCCGCGCGGGCCAATCCCGGAAGGGAAACTTCAAGCGCGATATCAAGGCCGAAGCCGCCTTCCGAGCGCGGGCCGATGCCAACCGTGGACGTCACCGCGGCGTCGGCAGGAACTTTTGGGCCGCCTTGCGAGGAGACGAATTTCATCGCGCCGATGAAGCAGGCGGCATAGCCGGCCGCGAAAAGCTGTTCGGGATTGTTGCCGGCGCCGCCTCCGCCGCCGAGTTCCTTCGGCGTGGTGAGCTTGACGTCAAGCGCGCCGTCCAGGGTCGCAGCGTGGCCGTCGCGGCCGCCGGTGGCCTTGGCTTGGGTCTTGTAGAGCACGTTTACAGACATCGGGGTCTCCTCTGCTTGTTGCCTCAATGCGATCTGTATTGCAAACAATTAGATTGTGCACAACATAAAAAGCACGACCTCACATTTAATTGTCCGCAATTGAATGCGGCGCCCACGCGGCCCACAATGGCGGTCAATTGTGACGAGGATGATGGAATGGCCCGAAAACTACCAGCCGCCGACCAGATGCTGCGGCTCGACAACCAGATCTGCTTTGCGGTCTATTCGGCCGCGCACGCATTCAATCGCGTCTACAAGCCGCTGCTGGACCGGCTGGGCCTGACCTATCCGCAATATCTTGTCATGCTGGTGCTCTGGGAGCGCGACGGCGTGGCCCTCAAGGAGATCGGGGAGCAGCTATTCCTGGATTCCGGCACGCTGACCCCGTTGCTGAAACGGCTGGAGCAGGCGGGGCTCATCAAGCGCACCCGTTCGACCGAGGACGAACGGCAGGTGCTGATCGGCCTGACCTCGCACGGGCACGCCCTCAAGGACAAGGCGCGGTCGGTGCCGCCATCGATCCTCGCAGCATCGCAATGTTCGGTCGCGGAATTATCGACGATGAAGAACGAAATCGTCGCGCTGCGCGACCGGCTCAATGCGTTGGTTGGAGGGTAGGGGGCTGTCGCGGCAGAAGCCTCACAGGCGCTTCTTAGTGAAGGCGCGACCGGAATGGGACTTGAGGTATTTCTCGAATGCGAGCGCTTTGTATTTATCGTGGAAGGCGCAATACCAAGCCAATTTCCAAGGCTTGAATTTTGTGGTGTGAGACGATTTTCCAGCGTTATGTTCCGATAATCGTCGTTTCAAATCCGCTGTTGCACCGACGTATTCTTGCGCTGGAAAACTTTCACTTCGGATGATGTAGACGTACCACATCGGTCATCCAGCCCGTCGTCGCCCTTCGGGCTATGCCGGGCACCCTTCGCCTTCTGGCCATCGCTCGGCTGCGCCACGCGAAGCCCGAGCCCGAGCGGATACTATATCGAAATTACTGTGCCGGCGTCCAAGAGGACGATGATTGACGTCGCCCGTCGTCGCCCTTCGGGCTATGCCGGGCACCCTTCGCCTTCTGGCCATCGCTCGGCTGCGCCACGCGAAGCCCGAAGGGCGAAGCGTGGTGGAGCCAGGCGGGATCGAACCGCCGACCTCTTGCATGCCATGCAAGCGCTCTCCCAGCTGAGCTATGGCCCCGTAACTTTAGACCTGCAGCATGATCCTTTCCGGATCGTGCTATCTACGCGCCTTGGGCAACGCGTGTCATCTCAAAACCCTGAACACAGTTCAGGGTCGATCTCAAGTCTCCTCGTCACTACCGACGTCGCCGATGATATCGGTGACGTCCTCATCGCCTTCTTCTTCATCGGCGATGAAGGTGGAGTTGTCGTCATCGTCGTCTTCGATAGTCTCGTCGACCTCGATGTCGTCTTCGGATTCGGGAACGACCGCCTTGACCTTGCCGGTATTCTCCTCGGCATCGGCCTCCTCGAGCGGCACCAACTCCTCGGTCTCCGTTGGCTCCGGCGCAGCCTCGGTGGCGGCAGCCGCGGCGGTGGCGCGTGCAGCATCGCCGCGGGGCACCCGGGGCGGCGCCACCGGCGCGATCGGCACGACCTCGCCCGTATAGGGCGATATCACTGGGCTCTTGTTGAGGTCGTAAAATTTCTTACCCGTCGTCGGGCAAATGCGTTTGGTTCCGAGATCGGATTTGGCCACGTGTGGAATCCTGGGAATTTTTCGAAAAGCGGTGCTTCACTTGGCTAGTTGGCACGCCGCTGTCAATAGTGCTTTGCGGAACATAAGTGGCCCGGGTGGCCCGATGACGCGGCGCACCGGCCCATGTAAGAACAACCCGAGAGGACACAATCTTGACCCATTCGGACCGCGCTGCCGACCACAAAACCCCGCTGGAAGCCCGCAGCACCGGGCCCCTGACCGGGCGGGCCCGCGTTCCCGGGGACAAGTCGATCTCTCACCGTGCTCTGATTTTGGGTGCGCTGGCGGTCGGGGAAAGCCGGATATCGGGCCTGCTTGAGGGCGAAGATGTCCTCAATACCGCCAAATCGATGCGGGCGTTGGGCGCAAAGGTCGAAAGATCAGGCGATTTCGCCTGGAAGGTCACGGGAGTGGGCGTCACTGGCTTTGCCCAGCCTGAAGGGCCGCTCGATTTCGGTAATTCCGGCACCGGCTGCCGGCTGGTGATGGGGGCGGTCGCCGGCTGTCCGATCACGGCCGTGTTCGACGGGGACGCTTCGCTCCGTTCGAGGCCGATGCGGCGGGTGCTCGACCCGCTCGAATTAATGGGCGCGCGGGTCGGCGACAGCGGCCAGGGCGGCCGGCTGCCGTTGACGCTGGCAGGCGCGCGCGACCCCTTGCCGATCCTCTACCGGACCCCGGTGGCCTCGGCGCAGATCAAGTCCGCCGTGCTGCTCGCTGGCCTCGCTGCACCCGGGGTGACCACCGTGATCGAAAGCGAGGCGAGCCGCGACCATACCGAACTCATGCTGCGGCATTTCGGGGCCGAGATCGTCTCCATGCCGGAAGGAAAGCATGGCCGCAGGATCGCACTAAATGGTCAGCCCGAACTGCACGGCGAGAAAGTCGTCGTGCCCGCCGATCCGTCGTCGGCGGCCTTTCCGATCGTGGCGGCGCTGATCGTCGAGGGCTCTGATCTCATTCTGCC
The DNA here is from genome assembly GCA_963775545.1 of uncultured Alphaproteobacteria bacterium. Classification (GTDB taxonomy): domain Bacteria; phylum Pseudomonadota; class Alphaproteobacteria; order Rhizobiales; family Xanthobacteraceae; genus Bradyrhizobium. The sequence continues at coordinate 151,551 of CAVZJE010000002.1, read as the reverse complement.
CGACGTCATGACCAATCCGCTGCGTACGGGGCTGTTCACGACGCTGCGCGAGATGGGCGGGGTGATCGAGGAACGCGAGGTTCGCACCGACGCAGGCGAACCGATGGCGGAGCTGCGCGTGCGCGGCTCGAAGTTGAGAGGCGTCGAAGTTCCGCCGGAGCGGGCGCCTTCGATGATCGACGAATATCTGGTGTTGGCGGTGGCGGCGAGTTTTGCCGAAGGCACCACCATCATGCGAGGCTTGAGTGAATTACGGGTCAAGGAATCCGATCGGCTTGAGGCGACCGCCGACATGCTGCGCGTCAACGGCGTCAAGGTCGAGATTGTCGGCGACGATCTGATCGTGGAAGGCAAGGGCCATGTGCCCGGCGGCGGGCTCGTTGCCACCCATATGGATCACCGGATCGCGATGTCAGCGCTGGTGATGGGGCTCGCCTCCGACAAGCCGGTCAAGGTCGACGACACCGCTTTCATCGCCACCAGCTTTCCGGATTTCATTCCGATGATGCGCGCGCTCGGAGCGGACTTTTCATGATTATCGCGATCGACGGACCGGCGGCCTCCGGCAAGGGGACACTCGCCAAGCGGCTGGCCGCGCACTACGGCTACCATCATCTCGATACCGGCGTGATCTATCGCGCTGTTGCTTATGCCTTGATCAGCCGGGGCATAGACCTTGAAGACAAGGCCGCCGCGGTCAGCGCCGCGCAGAACCTCGACCCCACGACCTTCGACAATCCGGCGCTGAAATCGCATCAGGTTGGCACAGCCGCTTCCGTCGTCTCCGCAATCCCCGAGGTGCGGGCCGTACTGGTCGAATTCCAGCACCAATTCGCAGGCACCCCGCCCGGCGCCGTTCTTGACGGCCGGGATATAGGCACCGTGATTTGCCCGAATGCGGAGGTGAAGATTTTCGTGGTCGCCGACCCCAAGGTGCGCGCCCATCGCCGGACCCTGGAAGCCCGTGCCCGCGGCGAGGCGGCCGATGAGGCCACGATCCTGGCCGATATCCTGGCCCGCGATGAACGCGACCGGAACCGGGCGGCTTCGCCGTTAAAAGCAGCCGAAGATGCTTACTTGCTCGATAACTCCCATTTGGATATAGAAGGCGGCGTCCGGGCCGCCATCGACATTATCGAGGCCGTCCGAGCGGGCCGGCAGCAGGTTTGAGCCTCTGCCGTCATTGGAGGAAAGCCCGCTCCTTTGGCTTTGGAAGTCGATATCTCGAACAGAATATTCGAGACCATTCGTCTCCGGACAAAATCAACGTATCGAACATGCAGGCCAGCAGCCGGCCCGCCAGCGCAATTTATGCGAGGCGGTCGTCAGTAGTTTGCGGAACTCTGACCCTGTGCGTCCGATACGCCCATTAACCCGAACGGCCGGCAATTCCCGCATCTGGAGAACAAATGGCTTCGACTGCTAGTTCCTATAATCCCACCCGCGACGATTTCGCCGCGATGCTCGATGAGTCCTTTGCGGGCGGCAACCTTCAGGAAAGCTCTGTCATCAAGGGCAAGGTTGTTGCGATCGAGAAAGACATGGCCGTGATCGATGTCGGCCTGAAGACCGAAGGCCGCGTGGCGCTGCGCGAATTCGCCGGGCCCGGCCGTGAAAGCGAACTCAAGGTCGGCGACGAAGTCGAGGTGTTTCTCGACCGCATCGAGAACGCGCTCGGCGAAGCCGTGCTGTCGCGCGACAAGGCACGCCGCGAAGAGAGCTGGGGCAAGCTCGAGAAGGCCTTCAACAACAACGAGAAGGTTCACGGCGTTATCTTCAACCAGGTCAAGGGCGGCTTCACCGTCGATCTCGACGGCGCGGTGGCCTTCCTGCCGCGTTCGCAGGTCGATATCCGCCCGATCCGCGACGTCGCGCCGCTGATGAACAATTCGCAGCCGTTCCAGATCCTCAAGATGGATCGCCGCCGCGGCAACATCGTGGTGTCGCGCCGCACGGTTCTGGAAGAGACCCGCGCCGAACAGCGCCAGGAACTGGTGCAGAACCTCGAAGAGGGTCAGGTGATCGACGGCGTCGTCAAGAACATCACCGATTACGGTGCGTTCGTCGACCTCGGCGGCATCGACGGCCTGCTGCACGTCACCGATATCGCCTGGCGGCGCGTCAACCATCCGACCGAGGTGTTGACCATCGGCCAGACGGTGAAGGTCAAGATCATCAAGATCAACCACGAGACCCACCGCATCTCGCTCGGCATGAAGCAGTTGCTCGACGATCCGTGGCAGGGCATCGAGGCGAAATATCCGCTCAACGCGCGCTTCACTGGCCGCGTCACCAACATCACCGACTACGGCGCATTCGTCGAGCTTGAGCCGGGCATCGAAGGCCTGATCCACGTCTCGGAGATGTCGTGGACCAAGAAGAACATGCACCCCGGCAAGATCGTCTCCACCTCGCAGGAAGTCGAGGTGCAGGTGCTCGAAGTCGATTCGGTCAAGCGCCGCATCTCGCTCGGCCTCAAGCAGACCATGCGTAACCCCTGGGAAGTGTTCGTCGAGAAATTCCCGGTCGGTTCGACGGTCGAGGGCGAGGTCAAGAACAAGACCGAGTTCGGCCTGTTCCTCGGGCTCGAGGGCGATGTCGACGGCATGGTCCATCTGTCCGACCTCGACTGGAAGCAGCCGGGCGAGCAGGTGATCGACAACTTCAAGAAGGGCGACATGGTCAAGGCCGTGGTGCTCGATGTCGATGTCGAAAAGGAGCGCATCTCGCTCGGCGTCAAGCAGCTCGAAGGCGATCCGTTCGCCGAGCCGGGCGACGTCAAGAAGGGCGCAGTCGTGACCTGCGAAGTGCTCGACGTGAAGGAAGGCGGCATCGACGTGAAGATCGTCGGCACCGACTTCACCACCTTCATCAAGCGCTCCGAACTTGCCCGTGACCGCAACGATCAGCGCGCCGAGCGTTTCGCCGTCGGCGAAAAGGTCGATGCGCGGGTGATCCAGTTCGACAAGAAGGCCCGCAAGGTACAGGTCTCGATCAAGGCGCTCGAAGTCGCCGAAGAAAAGGAAGCCATCGCCCAGTATGGCTCCTCCGATTCGGGGGCGACGCTCGGCGACATTCTCGGCACCGCGCTCAAGCAGCGCACCGACAAGTAAGCCTTTAGGCTTGTCTGCCAGAAACAATTGGCCCCGGTTTCGACCGGGGCCATTTTTATTTCTGCCGCAAGGAGAAGGAAGAAGGGTTGCGTCTTGTTTTCTTCAAATTGCGCCGCAATTGATGTAATCAGGGCACGGGATTTTTAGGGTATGCGGCCAAGACGGCATACCCCGTTCACGACATGCGTCCAGGAGAATTGTCGATGTCGCTTGACTTAGATGTCATCGTCGATCGCCGCAGGATACGGCGCAAGCTGACGTTCTGGCGCGTGGTAGCGGCGCTGATTGCGATCGCAGCCATCGTCACCGTCGGCCTGATCGCCGCGCCCGGCCGAGGCTTGACGACGGGGGGCTCGATTGCCCGCATCAATATCGAAGGCCTGATCCGCAGCGACCAGGAGCGGGTCGAGGCGCTGGAGCAGCTGGAGAAATCCAAGGCCGCGGCCGTCATCGTCCACATCAATTCACCCGGCGGTACCACCGCCGGTTCTGAGCAACTCTATGATGCGCTGACACGCCTGAAAGCCAAGAAGCCGCTGGTCGTGGTGGTCGAGGGTCTGGCGGCCTCGGGCGGCTACATCACCGCAATTGCCTCCGATCACATCATTGCCCGGCAGAGCTCGCTGGTGGGGTCGATCGGCGTGCTGTTTCAATTTCCGAACTTCAGCGAGCTGCTGAAGACCGTCGGCGTCAAGGTCGAGGAGGTGAAGTCTTCACCGCTCAAGGCCGCACCCAACGGGTTTGAGCCGACCAGTCCGGAGGCACGCGCTGCGCTGGATTCGCTAGTGAAGGATTCCTACGCCTGGTTTCGTGGCCTCGTGAAAGAACGGCGGGGCATGGACGACGCCTTGCTGGAAAAGGTTTCCGACGGGCGCGTGTTCACCGGCCGTCAGGCGGTCGAACTCAAGCTGATCGATCAGCTGGGCGACGAGAAAACAGCCATCGCCTGGCTGGTAGCGCAAAAAGGGGTCAAGGCGGATCTGCCGGTGCGCGACTACAAGCTCGCGCCGCGCTTTGGCGACCTGACTTTTCTGCGGACGGCGGCCGCCATCACGCTGGATGCGCTCGGCTTGAGCTCCGTTGCGCGGCAGATCGAGCAAACGGGGGTGGCGCAGGCCGCCGACCGCCTCGGTTTGGAGGGCATGCTCGCTTTGTGGCACCCGGCAGGGGCGAATTGAACCGAATGGAGGGTTTCCGCACTGCCGTTCCCGGCTGCGGGGGCTGTCACATTACTGCATCGGGCGCTTGTCACGTGACTTCGCCAGCGCCAAATCTCATTTAGCGTCTTGACAGTTCAAGGTATTTTCACGGAAATGCAGCACCGTATGCTTCCGGGTCCCCGTCTCGATGATCAAATCCGAACTCGTTCAGCGCATCGCCGAGCACAACCCGCACCTCTATCAGCGGGATGTCGAGAACATTGTGAACGCGATTCTCGATGAAATCGTCGCAGCCTTGGCGCGTGGCGACCGGGTCGAGTTGCGCGGTTTCGGCGCATTCTCGGTCAAGCATCGTCCGGCGCGCGCGGGAAGAAATCCGCGCACGGGCGCGCACGTGCCGGTCGATCAGAAGAGCGTGCCGTTCTTCAAGACCGGCAAGGAAATGCGCGAACGGCTGAACCGCGACGGCGAAGGAACGGACGCCGGCGCTTAAAGCCGACCTGTTCTCGTCGATCCCTCTGGTGACGAATGTCAACTCCACGGCACTAGCGGTCCGATTCCATCCACTCCGTTAGCGAGAGAGGATCATGCGCAAGTTTTTCAACGCAGTCGTCTTGATCCCGCTGGGCGTGATTTTTGTAATCTTTGCGGTGGCCAATCGTCACCTGGTGACGGTCTCTTTCGATCCCTTCAATTCGCGTGATCCCGCGCTCAGCCTGACGCTCCCGCTCTTCGTGGTCATCATTGCGGTGGCTATTTTGGGGGTCGTGGCGGGCGGGCTCGCGACCTGGTTCGGCCAGCGCCGCTGGCGCCGCGCGGCGCGCCAGCATGAGGCGGACGCGCGCGAGATGCGCGCCCAACTGGCCGATTGGCGTGCTCATGCCGCCATGTCTCAACGGCCGAATTCGGCGTCCCCGACCACCGTTCCGCAGGTCGGATATCGGCGAGACAAGCAGGGCGCGACGTTGTAGAAGGCGCGCCAGGCGCTTGGTTGACGCCATCTAATACCTCTAACCATTAACCTTGAAGCATGTCCTTGATCGTCAAAATCTGCGGCCTGTCCACGCGCGAGACGCTCGACGTCGCGCTGGATTCCGGCGCGGACATGGTCGGGTTTGTGTTCTTTCCGCCATCGCCGCGGCATCTCAGCCTCGCGATCGCACGCGATCTCGGACAGGCGGTGAAGCGGCGCGCGGCGAAGGTGGCGCTCACGGTCGATGCGGACGATGCGACGCTTGCCGGCATCGTGGACGCCTTGCAGCCCGATCTCTTGCAGCTGCATGGCCACGAGACGGCGGCACGGCTGCGCGATATCAAGCGCAAATTTGCACTGCCGGTGATGAAGGCGCTCCCGGTCGAAACTGTGGCTGATCTTGCAGCCTTGCCTGGCTACGTTGATGTGGCCGATCGCATCCTGTTTGATGCCCGCGCGCCGAAAGAGGCCACGCGCCCCGGCGGTCTCGGCGCGGTGTTCGATTGGCACGTGCTGGAAAATCTCGACCTCAAACTGCCGTTCATGGTCTCGGGCGGTCTCCATGCGGGCAACGTCGCGGAGGCGATCCGCGTGACCGGTGCCGGCGGCGTCGATGTTTCTTCCGGCGTGGAAAGCGTCCCCGGCCGCAAGGATCCCGAGATGATCCGCGCCTTTATTCGTGCCGCGCGCGCAACCGAAGAACTGATGGTTCGATGACCAAGCCTCTCCCCAATTCCTTCCGCAGCGGTCCCGACGAGCAGGGGCATTTCGGCATTTTCGGTGGCCGGTTTGTCGCGGAAACCCTGATGCCGCTGATCCTTGATCTGGAGAAGGCCTACGCTGTCGCCAAGGCCGATCCGGCCTTTCAGGCGGAAATGAACGGCTACCTGAAGAACTATGTCGGCCGGCCGTCGCCGCTTTATTTCGCCGAGCGGCTCACCGCGCACCTTGGCGGGGCGAAAATCTATTTCAAGCGCGAGGAGCTCAATCACACCGGCTCCCACAAGGTCAACAATGTGCTCGGCCAGATCATGGTGGCCCGGCGCATGGGCAAAAAGCGGATCATTGCGGAGACCGGCGCCGGCCAGCATGGCGTGGCTACCGCAACTTTGTGCGCCCGCTTCGGGCTCGAATGCTTCGTCTATATGGGCGCGGTCGACGTCGAACGGCAGCAGCCCAATGTGATCCGCATGGAGATGCTGGGCGCCAAGGTGATCCCGGTCCAATCGGGGACGCGCACGCTGAAGGACGCGATGAACGAAGCGCTGCGCGACTGGGTCACCAACGTGCACAACACGTTCTACTGCATCGGCACGGTGGCGGGACCGCATCCCTATCCGATGATGGTGCGCGACTTCCAGTCGGTGATCGGCGAGGAAACCCGCAGGCAGATGCAAGAGGCGGAAGGCCGCTTGCCGGATTTATTGATCGCCTGCATCGGCGGCGGCTCCAACGCGCTGGGCCTGTTCCACCCATTCCTCGACGATCCCTCGGTCGAGATCTTCGGTGTCGAAGCTGCCGGCCACGGCCTGACGCAATTGCATGCCGCGTCGATCGCCGGTGGCCGCCCAGGCGTGCTGCACGGCAATCGGACTTATCTGCTGATGGATGACGACGGTCAGATCCAGGATGCGCACTCGATCTCTGCAGGGCTCGATTATCCGGGCATCGGGCCGGAGCATTCCTGGCTGCACGAGATCGGGCGTGTGAAATATCTGTCCGCGACCGACGAGGAAGCCTTGGCCGCATTTCAGCTCTTGTCGCGGCTTGAAGGCATTATTCCCGCGCTCGAGCCCGCGCACGCCATCGCCAAGGTGATGGAGCTCGCGCCCGAGCGGCCGAAAGATCATCTGATGGTCGTCAATCTCTCCGGCCGCGGCGACAAGGACGTGCCGCAAGTCGGCGATATCTTGAAAGGCAGGAAGAAGTGATTTTTGGAGGGGCGCCGGCTTCTTACCTCTCCCCGTTGGGGAGAGGTCGGCTGCGCAGCAGCCGGGTGAGGGGGCCTTTTCAATCCAGGCGAAGTGTACCTTCGATGAGTTCGAGAACCCCTTCAAGGTTTTCGTACACGTCAGTATTCGAGACTCGAACGACGAGAAAGCCGCAGGCTTCGAGGACCCTCGACCTGGTTTTGTCCCGCTTTACCTCGGACGGAGAGGAATGCGTCATGCCATCAACTTCGACGACGAGCTTTCCGTCGAGCGATACGAAATCAACGACAAACCGGTCAATTGGGTGTTGGCGTCGAAATTTCCAACGAGCCAGTCTGCGATTGCGCAGCGCCTGCCAAAGTCGCGCTTCGGCGCTAGTCTGCGAATCGCGCAGGGCTCGTGCTCTCGACTTGAACTTGTCCATCCCCCTCACCCGGCTGCTACGCAGCCGACCTCTCCCCGCCGGGGAGAGGTATACCACAGCGTTTGCCGCACTATGACCACCCGCATCGACGCGCGGTTTGCGCAACTGAAAAAAGAACGCCGCTCCGCGTTCGTCACCTTCCTGATGGCGGGCGATCCCGATCCCGCAACGTCACTCGATATCGTCAAGGCGATGCCAAAGGCGGGCGCCGACATCATCGAGATCGGCATGCCCTTCACCGATCCGATGGCGGACGGCCCGTCGATCCAGGCCGCAGGGTTGCGCGCGCTGAAAGCGGGCATGACTTTGAAAAAGACGCTTGGCCTGGTGCGCGAATTTCGCAAAGGCGACGACGCCACGCCGCTGGTGCTGATGGGTTACTACAACCCCATCTACATTTACGGCGTCGATAAATTCCTCGCCGACGCCAAATCGGCGGGCGTCGACGGCCTGATCGTGGTCGATCTGCCGCCGGAAGAAGATTCGGAATTGTGTGTGCCAGCGATGAAGGCGGGGCTGAATTTCATCCGGCTTGCGACGCCGACCACCGACGACAAGCGCCTGCCGGCCGTGCTCGCCAATACGTCCGGTTTTGTCTACTACGTGTCGGTCACCGGCATCACCGGCAGCGCCAGCGCCGATTCCAGCGCGGTCGGGGACGCCGTTGCACGGATCAAGCGGCACACGGCCCTGCCGGTCTGTGTCGGCTTCGGCATCCGCACGCCGGAAGCCGCATCCGCGATTGCGGCCAAGGCCGATGGCGCCGTGGTCGGCACCGCGCTCGTGGACGTCCTGCGCGGGAGCCTCGATACGGAAAATAATGCGACCGCCAAGACCGTTGGCGCCGTGGCCGAATTGGCAGCCGCGCTGGCGGCCGGCGTTCGCAGCGCGAAATAGGCGGTGATGTCGGGAAGGGCGCGTTACGCGGCGTCTTGCCGGGTCCTCCCGGGGACGCCATATATTTAGACGAATGAAAGCAGTTCGGAGCGCAACATGAATTGGCTCACCAATGTGGTCCGGCCGAAGATTCGCAATATTCTGCGCCGCGAGACGCCGGAGAATTTGTGGATCAAGTGCCCGGACTCAGGGCAGCTCGTGTTCTACAAGGATGTCGAGGCCAATCAGTTCGTCATTCCCGGCTCGAACTATCACATGCGCATGGGCGCGGTGGCGCGCCTGAAGTCGATCTTCGACAACGAGACCTGGTACGACGTAGCGTTGCCCGAGGTGCAGGCCGATCCGCTGCGATTCCGCGATGAGCGCAAATATGCCGATCGAATCAAGGACGCCCGCACCCGGACCGGGCTCAACGATGCCGTCAAGGTCGGCTACGGCAGGCTCGAGGGCGCGGCTGTCGTCGTCGCCGTGCAGGATTTCGATTTCATGGGCGGTTCTCTCGGCATGGCGGCCGGCGAAGCCATCGTGCGCGGGCTTGAACTCGCGCTCGAGAAGAAGTCGCCTTTCATCGTGTTCGCGGCTTCCGGCGGCGCCCGGATGCAGGAAGGCATTTTGTCGCTGATGCAGATGCCGCGCACCACGGTCGCGATCCAGATGCTGCGCGAGGCGAAGCTGCCCTATATCGTCGTGCTGACCAACCCGACCACCGGCGGCGTCACGGCGTCCTACGCGATGCTGGGTGACGTGCAGATCGCCGAGCCCGGCGCCTTGATCGGCTTTGCCGGCGCGCGGGTGATCGAGCAGACCATCCGCGAGAAATTGCCGGATGGCTTTCAGCGCGCCGAATATCTCAAGGACCACGGCATGGTCGATATGGTCGTGCATCGCCACGAGCTTCGCTCGACCCTGGCGCGGCTCTGCCGTCTCCTGACCAGATCGCCGGCGCTGGACACAGCCACGAAACCGGCGGCACAGGTCACGACGTCAGCCACGATTCCCTCGGCCGCGGAGATGGCGCCGGCTGTGCCTCCCGCGTGAACGTGAGCGATCTTCCTGCCACGTCGCCGAAGCTCGGCGATCTGATCGCCCGGCTGTCCACCCTGCATCCGGCGCGCATCGATCTTGGCCTGGAGCGGATGCAGCGCCTGCTGCAACGGCTCGATCATCCCGAACGCAAGCTGCCGCCGGTCATCCATGTCGCCGGCACCAACGGCAAGGGCTCAACGATCGCCTATCTGCGCGCGATTCTGGAAGCGGCCGGATATCGCGTCCACGTCTTCACCTCGCCTTATCTGGTGCGGCTCAACGAATGCTATCGGCTTGGCCGCCACGGTGGCGGCATCCTCGTTGATGACGAGGAATTGGTTGCCACGCTTGAGCGTTGCGAGAGCGCCAATGCCGGCGAGCCAATCACACTTTTCGAAATCGAAACCGCCGCGGCGTTTGACCTGTTCGCGCGGCACCCCGCGGATGTTGTGTTGCTCGAAGTTGGCCTGGGCGGGAGGCTGGATTCGACCAATGTGATCGAGCGGCCAGCGGCCAGCGTGATCTCGCCCGTCAGCATCGATCACAGCGAGTTTCTGGGGAATTCGCTGCAATCGATCGCAACTGAAAAGGCCGGGATCATCAAGCGGGGCGTACCGGTGATTTGCGCCGAACAGGCGCCCGAGGCGATGGCCGCAATCGAAGCGCAGGCGCGGCGAATGCGAGCACCGCTGCATGTCGCAGGTGAGGGGTGGCATATCGGTGTCGAGCACGGCCGGCTGGTTTATCAGGACGAGCGCGGCTTGATGGATCTGGCGGCGCCACGGCTTTTCGGCCGACATCAATTCGACAATGCCGGCCTTGCCATCGCGACGCTACGCGCGGCCGATGCCTTCAGGATCGAGACATCGGCGTATGAGGCGGGCATCGTCAACGCCGAGTGGCCGGCGCGGATGCAGCGACTGGGATCGGGTGCGCTGGTCGATCAGGGACCGGTCGGCGGCGAAATCTGGCTCGATGGCGGTCATAACGCCGAAGGCGGCCGCGTTACGGCGGCCGCGCTGGGTGACCTCGAGGAGCGGGTGTCGCGGCCGCTGGTCGTCATTGTCGGCATGATGGCGAACAAGGATGCCGCGAGCTTTCTTGCGAATTTCGCTGGCCTGACCCGTCACATCATCGCGGTCACGATACCGGATCGCGAAGGGGCGATGCCGCTTGACCGCCTGATGGACGCCGCGCGTACGCTTGGCATGCGCGTGGAAAGCGCGGCCGGCGTCGAGGCCGCGCTGCGCGCGATCGCAGCGACTCGCCTATGAAGTGCCGCCGCGGATTCTGATCACGGGATCGCTGTATCTGGCCGGCCACGTGCTTTCGGCCAACGGCACGCCGCCCAGCGTGACCGCCAACGCAAACGGCCGGCAAATCGCCGGCCGTTTTCAGAATTATTCGGAGAAACGATCAGACCGCAGCGGTGATCCACTGCTGCAACTTTGCCTTCGGCGCAGCGCCAACCTGGCGGGAAGCCATTTCGCCACCCTTGAAGATCATCAGGGTCGGGATCGACATCACGCCGTATTTCGATGCGGTCTTCGGGCTCTCGTCGACGTTCAGCTTGACGATCTTGACCTTGTCGCCCATGGCGCCGGCAATCTCGTCCAACGCGGGCGCAATCATGCGGCACGGGCCGCACCATTCGGCCCAGAAATCGACCACGACCGGGCCTTGCGCCTTGAGCACTTCGGCCTCGAAATCGGTATCGGAAACCTTGCCAACGGCCATTGTAATACCTCGTTCAGTTCGGGACGGAGGCGGCGTCTACAAAGGAATCGCCGCATTGATCATGCAATGCAAACTATGAACGCGTCGTTGCCGGGTCAAGCTTTGATGTCCCAGCCGTGATAGATGCCAGTTCGGCGTCCAGCGCGGGAGCTGAAATCTCCATTAATTCAGGGGTTTCGGTCCAAAGTAGCGCGGTCCGGAGGGCGCGTTGGGGATAAAGTTTTTGCAGCAGTGCGCGATAGAGCGCCAGCTGCCGGACATAGGCCGTGGGCACCTCGCTCGCCGAACCCGGCGGGCTCTGGTTGGTCTTGAAATCGACGATCAGCACTTCCGTTTGGGTCACCACCAGACGATCGATTTGCCCGGAGACCAGCACCGACGCGCCGTCCTGTCGTTCGAGCTGGCCCACGATCGGCACTTCGGCACGGCTGCCGTCAGCGAATACGGCCGCAAACCTGACATCGCTGATCAACCCAAGCACTTTTGTCGTGAGCGTTTCCCGGTCGCTGTCGGTCCAGTCGCCGGCATTGCGGCGGAGAAAATTCAGCGACGCATCGCGCCGCCGCTCGGCCGCGACGTCGGGCAGGGATTGCAACAAACGATGCACCAGCGTGCCGCGCCGCAAGGCCTGGGTTCGCTGCCCGACCGATTCGCCGGATCTGACGCGCCGCGCTTTGCTGTCGCTTGAATCGGACGGGCGCAGCAGGTCTGAGGTCGTCGTCGGTGCCGGCAGCGATGTTCGCAGCCAGGCCGGCAAGACGCGTTGCACGGCGGTTGCGTCCGTAACGGCGCCGCCCGCCTGAATGCTGTCTTCCGGCCGCATGTAGCGTTTGATCTTGCCGTCGTCCGTTTCGATGATCTCCTCAATCAGGCCGGAAGCTGCCAATCCCTTTTCCACCAGATCGTACCAGCAGGACTGGCGTAAGTTTTTCGAATTGCCGGGCTTGATGCCCGCGACGATCAGCCGATCCGCGGCGCGCGTCATCGCGACATACAGCAGCCGGCGATACTCGTGCTCGGTGTCGTCAAGCATGGCGGTTCTCGCCGCCGCGACGGCGGAGGGATCGTCGGCCTTTCTGCCGGCCCAGACCGTGACCTCGCCGCCATTGCCGCGTGGCACCTGGATCAGTCGCAACCTTTGCGTATCCGAAGGTGACGACGTGGTGTCGACCATGATGACGACGGAGGCTTCCAGGCCCTTGGCGCCATGCACGGTCATGACGCGGACTTCGTTGCGCGAGATTTCCATGTCGCGCTTCACCTCGGTGTCGGCCGAGCGCAGCCAGGCCATGAACCCCTGCAACGAGGCGGGCGCCTTGCGCTCGTAATTCAGCGCGAGTTCGAGGAATTCGTCGAGCGCATCGTTGGCTTCATGTCCGAGCCGCCGCAGGATACGTTGCCTGCCGCCGTCGCCGCCGAGCAGCCACGCGTAGAACGCAAACGGCGTTTCATGCGTGAAACGGCGTTCGCATTCTTCCAGCCGCCTCAGCGCCTCCTGAAATGAGGCCCTTGTCGTGGCCTGCTTTGACAGCGCCTCGCGTAGCGAACCCTTGCGGTCCCAGGCGAGCGCGAACAGCTCGTCCTCGTCGAGCCCGAACAGCGGGCTTTTCAGCGCGACGGCGAGTGCAAGATCGTCCTGCGGCAGCAGCAGCGCATCGGCAAGGTTCATCAGGTCGATGATGGCGATGTGTTCGGTCAGTTTCAGCCGGTCGGCGCCGGCAACCGGAATGCTCGCATGCTTGAGCGCCTGAATCACCGCGTCGAAAATATTGCCGCGGCGACGGACCAGCACCAGCACGTCGCCATAGCGCAGCGGCCTTCGCGCGCCTTTGGGGCCGGTCGTGGTGCCGCTGGTGACCAGCCGCTTGACCTCGGCCTGAATGCGTCTTGAAAGTTTCACCTCGGGGCTCGTCACCGAAACACCGTCGAACGGCGCGCGCCAGCCTTCGATGTCCTCGCGGTCGTCGGCCTGCGCCAGCGGCCATAGTTCGATCAGGCTCGGACCTGCGTCGTCGAGCGCCTCGTGCCGAGGCATGCCGTCGCGATCGGTGGTAATGCTCCGGTAAACGTCCGGCGATTGGAAGGCGCTTTCCACCGCGCGCAGCACGCCCGCGCCGGAGCGGAACGAATAGGTGAAGGAGATCGACTCGAAGCCGAGTCCGGCGGCCTTGAAGCTTGAACTGAAGCTCGCCCGGCGCTCGGCGAATTCCAGCGGCGCTGCGCCCTGGAACGAGAAGATCGACTGCTTTTCGTCGCCGACCGCAAACATGGTGCGCGTGACGCCATCGCGCGCGCCGTGGCCGGCGGCAAATTCGGAAATGATGTGCTCGACAATGTCCCACTGGCGCGGGCTCGTGTCCTGCGCCTCATCGATCAGGACGTGGTCGACGCCGCGGTCGAGCTTGTAATGCACCCAGCCCGCCGACACCTTGGTCAGCATGGCAAGCGTCTTGTCGATCAGATCGTCATAATCGAGCAGGCCGCGCTCTTGCTTTTCGCGCCGGTAGTTTGCGGCTGCTGCTATTGCGATATGCAGCAAGGCCTCGGTGCGATCACGGGTAATCACGGCGCGGCGTCTGTCGATCAAGGGCGCAAGGCGCAAAATCTCTGCCTCGAACAAGCGGGCGACCGAGGGATTATCGCGGATGAATGCCCTGGTCAGGACGGCCGCACGCGGCATTTGTTGTCGGTGAGAAAGACGCAGAGATATTCGTCGACCTGGGCGCTGCCGGTAAAGCCCAAGGCAAGCGCGTAATTGTTCTCCCTGGTTCTGGTCCGATTTGCTGCCGCCATCGAGTGCGGCTGCGATCTCAAGCCAGCGCGCGCGGGGGAGATAAGGGCCGTCGATGATATCGCGCTCGACGTCTTCGAGGCTGTCGTTCTGGCTCACGCCAAGCACGACCGACATCTCCGCGGTAGCGGCCTCTGCACTGCCGGCCGCGTCGGTCCAGGCCATGAAATGGTCGCGGCTCAGGCAAGCTTCGCGGACGACATCCTTGAAGGTGACGTCGGCAGCGTTCGCCATCGCGGTCTGAAGCGCGCGGCCGAGGACGCTGTCAGGGGCGTTCGAGGCTTCCAGAAATACCCTGAGGTTGGCGCGCTCCATCATGTCGGCCTGGTCGCGTTCGTCGAGCACGGCAAAACGCGCCGGGACATTGGCCTCGAACGGGAATTGCTGCAGAAGTCGCGTGCACAGGGCGTGAATGGTCTGCACCTTGAGCCCGCCCGGCGTTTCCAGCGCTCGCGCAAACAGTTCTCGCGCGACCTTGCGCAGATTTCGGTCGGGGTTGGGAACGCCGGTGTCGCGGATGGCTTCATCGAGCGCGGCATCGTCGAGCGTCACCCAGTGACCAAGCGTGGTGAACACGCGCTCCGCCATGTTGGCGGCTGCCGCCTTGGTGAAAGTGATGCAGAGGATCTTTTCCGGCGCGACGCCGGTGAGCAACAACCGAATCACGCGCTGCACCAGCACGTGGGTTTTGCCGGAGCCGGCATTTGCCGAGACGAACGACGACGAGGTTGGGTTCGAGGCGCTGGCCTGCTTGTCGCGGACCGCGCCGGGGATGGGGCGTATTGCTTTCACCATTCCGGAAGCCCCAACCCGCCGGCCGCCGACCATTCCTTGATCCGCGCGAGATCGTCATAGCTGCCGTAGCGGTTGGTCCACATCGGCAGGTTCAACGACCGGTAAGGCTCGGTCTCGCTCTCAAACTTGCGGATCAGCGCCTCGAGCTGTGCCCGCGCGTAATCGGCGGCCTCGTCGGGCGGCTGCGGCGTCTCGTTCCTGATTCTCAGTTTCAGCGCCGTGTGCTCGCCCGGCGGATTGTTGCCGCTGATGCGCACATAGGCCAGTTCGCGGACGGATGACCCCGCATCGATGCCCTCGAAGCCGCCCTCGCGCAGGATCGCGGCCTCCAGCGTCAGTTGCGGCGACAATCCCATCCGCACCTGTTTGCCGGTCGGCGGCTGACCGGTCTTGTAATCGAGGATGACGAAGCGGCCGTCGGCGTGGCGTTCGATACGGTCGGCGCGCGCGGAGAGATGGAACGTGCGTCCATTGTCGAGATGGATCGGGATTTCGCCGCGGATCTCGGCATCGATCGCCGCGATGTCGCCGCGCCGCGCTGTCTCCCATTCGGAAAACCATCCGATAATGCGCTGAAAGCGCGGCCACCACAGCGCGCGCGCCTCGGGGCGCTCCATCAGCGGCGCAAAATATTTTTGACCGATCTCGCGCAGTACGCGCACCGGATCCGCAGGCAAATCTCTGGCGAAGCTCCTGGTGAAGTCACCGAGCGCATCGTGAATCGCCGAGCCGCGATCGGCCGCCGACAGCGGCATGTCGACAGGATCGAGCGCCTCCAGCTTGAGGATATGCTTGGCATAGATGGTGTAGGGATCGCGCAGCCAGTCCTCGATCGCGGTGACCGACAATCTCAACGGCCGTGTCGCGAGAGGCGGTTTCGGCTCAGGCTGGCCAACCGGCTTCACCTCGTCGGGGGCGTCGAGCGCCTGCGCGAAGTGGACGTATTGTTCGCCAGCCTGCTTGGCCGCTTCCCAGCGCACTTCACCTGCGACCGCTTCCAGCCGGTGCAGGAAGCGCGAAGCGACCGCGGGCGCGCCGCCCGCCTTGGCGGAGTGGCTCAGGATCACGTCTTCGGCGCCAACGAGCTGCGCGAAGTCATGCGCGGACAGACCAATGCGCCGCTCCGGCAAATCGAGGCCAAGTTCGTGCCGCATCGGCCGGCTCAACCAGGGATCGGTGCGCGGCGTCGGCGGCCACACTCCTTCGATCAGTCCGCCGGCGATGACGCGGTCAGCTTGCATCAATCGCGATTCCAGCGGGCCATAGATGTGGAGTGTCGCGCCCGGTCGCTCTGGGCGGCGCACCGCGCGATCGGCGAACGCGGTCTGAAACACCTCGGGATAATCGGGCAGCGTGACCGGGAGGCCGCTTTGTCGCTGCTCGGCGAGCAGGTCGTCGAACGCGGATGCGAGCGCAAGGCCTTCCTGGCCCTCGAATGCAACCGCAATGCCGTCAGCGTTCTCCGACAGGGTGATCAGTACCTCGCGATGCCGCGCGGCGATCTCGGTCAAATCGTAGGGCCGCGTTGAGGAAAGGCTGTCCATCGGTGCGAGTGCCGCCTGCAACGCAGCGATCAGCGTGTGAACGCCATCAAGCTGTGAATCCGTCAGCCGCGCGCGCTTCTCCGATCCGTGCAGCGAAGACACTTCGCGCTTTCGAAGCTTTAGGAGTTCGTCCCGAAAGCGCGCGAAATCGAGAGCGAGGCCCTTGGCGCCTGCTTGCGGACGCGTCCCGCGCAGCAGCGCCAATTCGAGTGCTTCGATGGTGGCAGTGTGGGCGCCGGGCCCGCCGCCGAGCCGGCACAGCGGATGTTTGAGCAAAGCGAGCAACGTCGGCGGCTCCAGACCGTTTGCGACGGCTTCCGCCACCAGGCGCGCGAAGATTCCAGCCGACGTTTCGATCAACGCATCGCCACCGGAATCATCGAAGTCGAGATTCCAGCGCGCCAGCGCCGCCATCACGCGCCGGGCCAGCGCGCGGTCCGGCGTCACCAGCGCTGCCGACTTCTGCAAATGTGCGGCTTCGCGCATGGCGATCGCGATCGCCAGCGCTTCCATTTCCGGATTGGGAGCTTCGATCACCGCGAGATTCTTCATGCCGTCTGCGATATGCGCGGCGATTTCCGGCTGAGCCAGGCGATCGCGCCATTGCGCCGTCGCATTGGATGGACGCATCGCCTCCGACAGCAGCACGTCGCGCCCGCGAGGCGCGGGAGCCTTGAGAATCTCGACATCGCCGCGGCCGATACTGAGCCGATCGAGAAGGGCATGCATGGCATATTGCGGATGGCTTGCCGCGGGATGCTCGGTGAACCGGCCCTCGTCGTTCCGCATCCCGCCGATGCTTTGCCAGGCCGCCTCGTCGAGATCGGTGTCGAGCCCCGGCAGAATGACGGCGCCTTGTGGCAGCGATGCCACCACATGCAGGAATTTTGCGGTCGCGGGCATCGATCCGGTCGAACCGGCCGCGATCACGGGACCGGAATGGTGAGCGGCCAGGCGCTTGGCTTCCGCGTCGATCAGGCGATCGCGGCGCTCCGCCGGCTCCATCTTGCCGATTTCCGCAAGATAGGCCGGCCAGGCCTCTCGCGCGATTTGCAGAAACTGAAGCGTGAATTGCCAGTATTGATCGAACGAGTCCGGCACCAGCCCGTCGAGGGCTTTCCACCCGACGCCGCGGGTGACCATGTCGTCCATTAGCCGCGCGAGGTCGCCGGCCAACGCCAACGTCGACGCCGGGCCGCCGACCACGAGCGAAGCGGAATCCGGGCTCTTGGCCCAGGCTGCGACCAGCCTTGCCAGCGTCAGCCGGCGTTCGAGTTCGCCGAGTTTGGGCGGAAGCTCCAGCGCGGTCGCGCCGCCATAGGAATCATCCTCCTCGGCGAAAGCCAGTTCGTCTTCGTCGATGTCGCCGAGCGCGACGATGCGGGGCAGCAGCACAGCCTGTGTGCCGAGTTCTTCCAGAAAGATTTCCCGCACCAGCCGTCCGGCGCGACGCGTCGGAAGATAGAGCGTGGCTTCGGTCAGTCTCTCCGGCTGCGTGCGCGCTTCAAAACCCCTGACCAGCCGGCCATCGAGCAGCGCCGCGACGACGGTGCGCAAAAGCGGCACGGATGAGGGAACACTGAGGACGCGCATGAGCTGCCTGATTCGATGTCAGGCTGTATCATGGCATGGGCCTATTTTGGGCGCGAATCGGCCAAGCTGGAAAAGCGAAGATCGTTACGCCACGCTTTCGAGAAACGCCTCTTCGGCGGCGCCGATGGCGTCCGGCGTTCCAACATGCATCCAGGTGCCGTCGAGCCGCAAGCCAAACAGTCGCTCTTGCTCGTTGGCGGCGTCGAACGTCTTGGTCAGCGAAAATTCGCCGCGGGGTGCGCTGGCGAAGATGGTGGGCGACATGATCGCAACACCGGCATAGACGAACGGAACAACCTGATGCTCCCTGCGCTTGCGCAGCGCGCCATCTGGCAGCATCGCATAATCGCCGTTGCCTTCATATCCGATGCTGCTGGCGGTCGGCGCCATCAAAAGCAAAATGTCCATGCGCGCCGGATCAAAGGCCTCGGCAAGCCGCGTCAGATTTGGCCGCACGCCATCGATCCACAGCGTATCGGCATTGAGATGGAAGAACGGCGCCTCGCCCAATAGCGGCAGCGCCTTGACGACACCGCCCCCGGTACCGAGCGCCTCGTTGCGCTCGTCCGAAATGATCACGCGGGGAAGTTTGCGCGCCGCGACATGCGCGATGATCTGGTCGGGCAGGTAATGAACGTTGACGACCGCCTCGCTGACGCCGGCGTCGCCGAGCTTGTCGAGCACGTGGTCGAGCAGCGGACGGCCTGCCACGGAAACCAGTGGCTTCGGCATCCGCTCCGTCAACGGGCGCATCCGTACGCCGAGACCGGCGGCGAGGATCATGGCCTTGTCGGGTTTGACGGGCATTGTGAGGGATCATTCCAGCTTGCCAATAACAACCGGGGAATCATACCACGGCGATTCGGGCGGCGCATTGACTACCCGACCGCCATAATTGCTCGATATGACGGTGGTACGACGGACGCCAGGTTACATTTTGCCGGAGCTCTAGGCTTCGGCGGGACGCCGCGACTTTTTCTTCTTGTCGCCGGTCTTGAGAAAATTGACTCCGATCTGATCCCCATTGACCCAGGCGAGTTCGCATCGGCGATAGGCAAGGCCCGTCGACGACAGCAGCAAAAAGAATTCCTTCAGATGCAACCCTTCGACCGAGCCCTCGATCGTCAACTTGGCGCCGGTCTCGGAGACGTCTTCCATGGTGCAATCGCGGCGCCACGTGCCGTCGATGCCCATCATGTGGGCGGCAAATCCCCGCTCGAACGTGATACGCTCGCCTCTGCGCCGCTCGGTCACTGTCATGCTCCGTTCTTAAGCAGCCGCCCCAGCCGCGAGTATGACCATGGTCATGCTTGCAAGCGGGAGCACCCGGCAGAATAGGCGGGAGATGGCTAATATCGGGTAAATCAGGAGGCAGGCGGCGGCACGTGGGTGTCATACCAACCACGGAGGCCCGTAAGCACCGGGTGCCCCAAGGATCGCGTCAGATAGGTCCATATCCGGGGTTGGTGGCGCAAATACTGCGGTTTGCCGTCGCGCCGGTTGAGCCGGGCGAAGGTGCCGAGCAGCCGCGTGTTGCGCTGCGCCGACATGATCGCATAGCTCTCGGCGAAACCGGCCGGGTCGAACGTATTGTCGGTGGCGTGTCGCGCCTTGATGTAGCGGGTCAATAGCGCTAGTTCGAGCTGTTCCGGAACGTCGATCCGCGCGTCTTGCAGGAGCGAAACGAGATCGTAAGCGGCCGGTCCCAGCACCGCATCCTGGAAATCGATCACGCCGACCTTCGAGATGTCCGGTCGGTCGGCGAGCCAGATCAGGTTCGGGGAATGAAAATCCCGCAGCACCCAGGTTCTCGGGAGCGCCGCGGTCTTGCCGAGCAGGTCACGCCATTGCGTCACGAACTCTTTGCGCGCTGCGTCCGGCGGCGCGGCGTCGCGATCCGGCAGATACCATTCGAGCATCAGTCCGATTTCGACCATCATCGCGTCGATGTCGAAAACAGGAATCGGATAGGTGATCTGCGACGTCAGTGGCAGAGTATCGGGAAGCGCGTCGCGATGCAGGACGGCGAGCGTATCGGTGGCAGCCTCATAGCGTTCGGCGATCGGACGCGGCGGCTCACCCTCGACAAAAATTTCGCGGCCGAAATCCTCGGTGATCAGGAAGCCCGCATCGAGGTCGGCGTGATGGATGGCGGGCGCTGAAAGTCCGATCTCGCGCAAGCCATTGGCGATCGCAACGAACGGCTTGACGTCCTCGGCCAGATGCACCGCGGCGCTATAGGATTTGCCGTCGTAAATCGCCGGCCCATCGGGCCGTCGTGGCGAGTTCATGAGAATGATGGTGTTGTCGTCTCGTAACAGCCGCGCATAGGATCGCGTCGAGGCGTCGCCAGGCATGCGCTGGCGTTTCGCGTCGATGAAACCGGTGAGGTTGAGGAATTGCCGCAGCGCTTCCAACCTTGAGACCTGGGCTGCGGCCTTGCCAAAGCCGGTGATCTCGGCGGCGCGCGCTGTCGAGCCCAGCGCTGGGCGATGGCTGAGTGCAATATCGATCCGGTCCGGCGGCAAAGCGGAAGGCGCGCGCTCCGGCCATTCGATCAGCGCCACGACGCCCTCCGGCAAGGGCGACAGGCCGATCTCTTCCAACTCCGTCGCATCGTTGATGCGGTAGAGGTCGGCGTGAATCAGCGGAAATGACGGCAAATCGTAACTCTGCGCCAGTGTGAAGGTCGGGCTTGGAACTTCGGTGGCGGGGTCATCAGCGAGATAGCGGATCAGGGCGCGGGCAGCGGCGGTCTTGCCGGCGCCGAGGTCGCCCGAAAGCGTGATGACGTCGCCGGCGCCGATCAACAGCGCAAGGTCCGCCATGAAACTTGCGGTCGCGGCCTCGTTGGCCAGCGCCAACGAGAATGTCGAAGGGTTCGTCATTCCGCGGCGCTGCGCTGCGCCGCCTGATCGACCGGGAAATCGCAGGTAACGGTCGTTCCCCTGCCGATGATCGAATCGACGCGTACCCGTCCTCCGTGCAGCTCGACAAAGGATTTCACCAACGGCAGGCCGAGACCAGCGCCGCGATGCCGAGATCCGTTGGAATGGCTCTCGAACCAGTCGAACACCTTGTCCTTGACGTCGTGCGCGATGCCCGGGCCGAGATCGGTCACGGCGAACGTCACATGATGATCGGTGCGCATGGCGCTCAAATTGATCACGGATCGCGGCGGCGAAAAACCGACAGCATTGGCGAGCAGGTTGTAGAGCACCTGCACCACGCGTCCGCCATCGGCGACAAAGGTTCCGATATTAGGATCGACGTCAATCTTGAGCTCGATATGGTCGGTGGCCAGTCGATCCTGGATGCCTTCGGCGGCATTGTCGATGGCCTTGCGAATGTCGACCGGGCCGATTTCGAGCGTCATCGCGCCGGCGTCGATGCTGGCGAGATCGAGAATGTTATTGATGAGGGCGAACAGCGAATTGGTCGAGGCCGTGATGTAGTTGAGATACTCGGCCTGCTTGGCCACCAGCGGCCCGGTGGTCGGGTCGTTCAGAAGATGAGCAAACCCGATGATGGTGGTCAGCGGCGAACGCAGTTCGTAGGAGACGTGGTGGACGAAATCCACTTTCATCTGGTCGGCGGTCTCCAGCGCCTCGTTGCGCTCGCGCAGCGCCCGCTCGACATTTTCCGTGTCGGTGATGTCCTGGAACGTCAGCATGGTGGCGCCGTCGGGGAGTGGCATGGTCATGCAGTCAAGCACGCTGCCGTCCTTGCGTTCAAGCTTGAGCGGCACCGCGACTCGGTTTCCGATCCGGGTCACCGCCTCGCGGATGACGCGCCAGGCCGCCGCATCGTCGAACAGCGGCTTGCACCAGGTTTCCACGGCATCGATATGCGGCTGTTCGCCGAGCGCCTCCGGCGAGAGCTTCCACATGCTGGCGAAAGCGGGATTGAACAGTTGCGCGCGGCCGTTGCTTCCGAACACGGCGACGGCTTCTGCGAGATTATCCAGCGTTTCGCGCTGGACGCGGATCAGGCCGTCGAAACGCCGCGCGAGATCCAGGCTTTCGGTGACATCGTCGAACAGGTAGGTGACGCCGCCTTCCGGATTGGGCGTGGTGACGACGCTGAGCGCCCGGCCGTCGGGCAAATACCAGGTGTCTTTTTCCGCATCGACAGCGCGATAGGCTTCATGCAGCTTGGCCTTCCACGCCCGGAAATCCGGCTGCTCCGGCAATTTGCGTGCGGCGCGAAGCCGGTCGAGCACGCTCGAATTGTCGGGATTGCCGTCGAGGAAAACACGGTCGAGGTCCCACAGCCGACGATAGGAATCGTTATAGAAGGCAAGGCGTCTGCGGCCATCAAAGACCGCAACCCCCGACGACAATTGATCGAGCGTGCGGCGATGGCCTTCTGCCATCCTTACCAGCGCTTCGCTCAGTGCGTTGGCTTCCGAGGCATCGATCGCCATGCCGACGCTGCCGCCGCCGACATTGAGCGCCTGCACGTCGTAGAAACGCCGCTCGCCGCCAACCACGATGGGCAGCCGCGCGGTGAAGGCCGCAGTTTCGTTGAGCGCGCGGTCCATGTCGCTCCGGTCGCCGCTGTCGAGCAGTTCGAGATTGCGTTCGATGGCGTCCTGGCTGTTGGCAGCTTCTGTTGCCTTGGCATAGGCGCTGTTGGCAAATTGAAGACCGCCATCGGGACGTTTGGCCCATATCGGCCAGGGCGCGGATTGCGCGAAGCCGCGAAGCATTTCGGTCTCTTGAAGCAGTGCCTTGTGCCGCAGATTGGTCTCGGCCAGTTCCCGGCGCACGCCGGATAATTCGCGAATCCGTACAATGGCCTGGCCGCCGATGGCGCGGCCGAGGGCTTCCACAGCCTGCCCGTTTGAGGTGGTCAGGTTCAGGAGAAAGCCTTCGCCGCTCTCGCGCAAGGTGTCGATCGCGCGGTCCATTTGCAACGCCGGCGCGGGCGGCAGCCAGGTTCCGAACGCCAAAATGCGCTGTGGCGATTCCTGGGCGGTGAGAGAGGAGATGTCGCCGCTGATCTGCGGACGATCTTCGCCGGCGGGCCAGGCGACCAGAACCTGGGGTTCCGCAAACAATAGCGAGCGGTAGCGGTCGGCTTCATTGTGCAGGCGCTGGATTTCACTGCGCAGCCCGGCCTCGTTCTGCGCCGCGCGCAGGCGCGTTCGCATCAACAGGATGGCGGCGACAACCGAAAAGCCGAGCAAGGACAGCGCCGCCGTCAACGCCGCGAACTCCTGATGATTGAGGTCAGCGAGGACGGCAGTCATGGCGTGCAGGAAAGACAGGTCAGCCGCTTGCGCCGGCTGGGCAAGGCCCAGTCCGAGAGCGCCAACGAGTGTTCCCAACGCTGCCCGCCCGCCGCGTGCGAGGAAAGTGCACGACAGCAGGGTCCGGCGCATCGCCGCGACTACGCCCGACATGATTACCCCATCCGCACGACTTCAAGCCCGGCGAATCCCCCGCCGTGCGCGAATCAAGCGACAATATCGCCAAGGGGACTCGGCGGGTAAGAGTCCAGATCGTGAACGTGAATCGTACCGCCCAAAAATGCCGGATTAAGTTAGTGTCCGCGCGATTTTTTTCAGAAAATGCAGCCGGTGTTTTACGGAGTGGCTAGCGGCCGGTCGAGCCGAAGCCGCCGCTGCCGCGCTCGGTGGAAGATAGCGTCGTCACGGGGACGAGTTCCGCCTGGACCACGGACGCAATCACCATCTGGGCGATGCGCTCGCCGCGCCGGACCGTAAACGGCACGTCGCCGTGATTGATCAGGGGTACGCCGATTTCGCCGCGATAATCCGCATCCACCGTCCCCGGGGCGTTTAGAACGGTAACACCATGCCTCGCCGCAAGTCCCGAGCGAGGCCGAACCTGGGCCTCGTAACCCGGCGGCAATGCGATCGAAAGTCCCGTGGGAACCAGCGCGTATTTTCCCGGCGCGAGAATGATCGGCGCGTCTTCGGCAACCGCGGCGAGCAGGTCGAGGCCGGCCGCCAACGCGCTCTGATAGGCCGGCAAAGCGAGGCCAGCGCCGTTCGGCAATTGCAACACCTCGACTTTGACCGCCCCGCTCATGATGGTTGGCCCACGGCCCTGGCGACGTGCGCGATCAATTCGTTTGCGACCTCTTCCTTGGTCATGACCGGCCAGGAATTGACGTCGATATTGTCGCCACGGCGGGTCAGCAGATGAACCGTGTTGCGATCGCCGCCCATCACGCCTGACGCCGGCGAGACATCGTTGGCGACGATCCAGTCGCAGCCCTTGCGGGCGAGCTTTGTCCTCGCGTTCTCGATCAGATGTTCGGTCTCGGCGGCAAATCCGATGACGAGCGGCGGCCGCCCATCCTTCCGGTGTGAGATCGTGGCCAGAATATCCGGATTTTCGACGAGCTGGAGCGGCGGCATGCCGGCGGCGGTCTTCTTCAATTTTTGCTCCCCTTCACGGGCGACGCGCCAGTCGGCAACGGCCGCGGCAAAGATCGCAATATCGACCGGGAGCGCGGCTTCAACCTGTTGCAGCATGTCGCGCGCCGATTCCACCGAAATCACCCTGACGCCGGGCGGATGATCGAGTTCGACCGGGCCCGAAACCAAGGTGACGTCGGCGCCGGCGGCTTGCGCGGCGGCGGCGATCGCAAAGCCCTGCTTGCCCGAGGAGCGGTTGGCGATATAGCGCACGGGGTCGATCGGTTCATGCGTCGGGCCGGCCGTGATCAGGACGCGCTTGCCGGCCAGCGGTCTTGGCTGCGGCGGGCGCAACAGGCGCTCGGCCGCGGCGCCAATTTCCAAAGGTTCTGCCATCCGGCCGATTCCGGCTTCGCCGGCTTCGGCCATTTCGCCGGCATTGGGCCCGATCATGGCGATGCCGTCGCGTTGAAGCGCCGCGACATTGCGTCTCGTCGCGGCATTGTTCCACATCAGAGGATTCATTGCCGGCGCCAGCAGGATCGGCACGCCCGCGGCCAGCAGGATGGCGCTGGCGAGATCGTCGGCGGCGCCGTGCGCCATCTTGGACATCAGGTCGGCCGTGGCGGGCGCCACCACGATCAGGTCGGCCTCGCGCGCGAGCCGGATATGGCCGGCATCGAACTCGCTCTCGGGATCGAACAAATCGGTGTAGCAGCGCTCGTTCGACAGCGCGCTTGCGGTAAGTGGCGTGACGAAGTGCTGTGCGGCGCGGGTCAGGACGCAGCGAACGTGAATGTTCCGCTCCTTCAGCCGCCGGATCAGGTCGAGCGCTTTATAGGCTGCAATCCCACCGCCGATGATCAGGGTGACCCGCGCCATCGTTTGGTCGGCGCTTGGAGAAGACGTCCCTGAAATGGCCGGCGCAGCGACGCGTAGAGCGGTTGCGCGCGCCGCGGAAGCGCCGTCCTCGGCCGCCTCGCGCAGGATCACCCGAACCTCGTCCTCGACCGAACGGCCGCTGCGGGCGGCCCGCAGCCGCAAAGCGTCGCGGATCGCATCGTCCAGTTTTCGGATCGTCAGGCTCGCCATGCCGGCTTCTCAGGATCAAGTTGATAGCAATGCTATCATAAAATGACTGCACTGCAATCAAAGTTGGCGAATGGCGAACAGAATTCCGATGAAGGTTAGCGCAATGATCCAGAGCGCCAGCGCGCGCCAGCGGCTCTTGCGGCCTTCCGTGCGACCCATGGCCGCAATGGTCTCCGCGGACAGCGTCAGGCCCTCCCGCGTCATGGTCTCCAGCTGCTCCAGCACGGTCACGGCGCGGGTCGCCAGCGAAGGCAGGCTTGCGGCGACACGGCCGAGCTCGCCGGCGCCTGCCATCGCGCCCTGGATGCGGCCGATGGGACCGAGGTTGCGCTCGATCCACTCGCGAACCACGGGATCGGCGACCTTCCAGATATCGAGTTTCGGATCGAAGCCGCGCGCGACGCCTTCCACCACCACCATGGTCTTTTGCAACAGGATCAATTCAGGACGGGTACGCATGTCGAAAAGACCCGTGACCTCGAGCAGCAAGGTCAGGAGCTTGGCCATCGAGATTTCTTCGGCGGTGCGGTTATGGATCGGCTCGCCGATGGCGCGGATGGCTTGCGCGAAATTGTCGACCGAATGATGCGACGGCACGTAACCGGCCTCGAAGTGCACTTCGGCGACGCGGCGATAGTCGCGCGTGATGAAGCCCAACAAGATTTCGGCGAGAAAGCGCCGCTCCTTCAGCCCCAGGCGGCCCATAATGCCGAAGTCAACGGCGACCAGCCGGCCTTCACTATCGAGGAACAGGTTGCCGGGGTGCATATCGGCGTGAAAGAAGCCGTCGCGCAGCGCGTGGCGCAGAAAGCTTTGGATCACCTTGCGGCCCAGGTCTGCTAAATCGATTTTTGATTGATCGAGCCGCGCGTGGTCGGAAAGCGCAATGCCGTCGATCCACTCCATGGTCAGGACGTTATGCGTGGTACGATCCCAGTCGACCGTGGGCACGCGAAAGTCCGGATCGTCGCGGGTGTTCTCCGCCATCTCCGACATCGCCGCCGCCTCGAGGCGCAGGTCCATCTCCATCGTGACCGAGCGCGACATCGTATTGATGACTTCAACCAGCCGCAGCCGCCGCGCTTCCGCCGAATAGATTTCGGCTTGATGGGCGACAAAGAAGAAATCGGTGAGGTCGCGGCGGAAGCGCGCGGCCACGTCGGGTCGCAGCACCTTGACCGCCACCGCACGGCAGATGCCGTTGTATTCGACTTCGCCGCGATGCACCTGCGCAATCGAGGCGGCGGCAACGGCAGGACCGAGTTTCACAAAAGCCTGTTTAATAGAGCGTTCGAGCGAGGTCGCGATCACGGCCTCGGCCTCGTCCTGCGGGAATGGCGGCAGACGGTCCTGCAAGCTTTCGAGGTCACGCGCCAGCACGACACCGACCACGTCGGGCCGGGTGGCGAGAAATTGTCCAAGCTTGAGATAAGCGGGCCCCAGCCGCGTCAGCGCGCGGGATAGCCGTGGGCCAGATTTGGCGCCGGGGCGCTCGAGTATCCGGGCCAATCGCAGCGCCAGTTGCCCGGGCGGCGGCACCAACGAGGGATCGACGGCGCCGAAGACGCCCTCACGCGCAAACACAAACGCGGCGCGGACGAGCCGCGCGATGTGGAACGTTGCTGAAATCACAGACGCCAGCCCGAATGCAAGGCCACGATCCCGCCCGAAAAGCTCTGCCAGGTCACGCGTGAGAAACCGGCCTGGCTAATCATTTCAGCAAAGGCGCCGGGCTTTGGAAATTGGCGGATCGATTCCACGAGATACTGATAGGACTCGGCATCGCCGGTCACCGCGCGGCCAAGCGGCGGGATCACCTTGAACGAAAACAGATCGTAGATCCGATCGAGCCCCGGCACGTCGACGGTTGAGAATTCAAGACACAGGAAACGGCTGCCCGGCCGCAGCACGCGAAACGCCTCGCCCAGCGCGCGATCGATTCGCGGCACGTTGCGAATTCCGAACGCGATGGTGTAGGCGTCGAAGGTGGCGTTCGAAAATGCGAGCTCCTCGGCATTGCCCTCGACAAACGACACCCGGTCGTCGAGATGGCGCGTCGCAGCGCGTTCG
Organism: uncultured Alphaproteobacteria bacterium; assembly: GCA_963775545.1. GTDB lineage: Bacteria > Pseudomonadota > Alphaproteobacteria > Rhizobiales > Xanthobacteraceae > Bradyrhizobium. The sequence goes on along the minus strand of CAVZJE010000002.1, from coordinate 124,014 downwards.
CGGCCGACCGCCAGCATCTCGGAATTGATGTCGCAGACGGTGGCGTTGAAGTTCGGTCCAGCCGCCTCCGCCGCGCGGAAGGCAATGTCACCGGTGCCGCCGGCGACGTCGAGCAGCGCAAAGGACGCCTCGGAGCGCGGCGGATTGAGCGCGTTGATCATCAGGTCTTTCCAGACGCGATGCAGGCCGGCCGACATCAGGTCGTTCATCAGGTCGTAGCGCCGCGCTACGCTGTGAAAGACGTCGTTGACCAGCGTCTGCTTGTCGCCCAGGGGGACGTCCCTGAAGCCAAAATGCGTGGTTTCGTCCGGTTGGTTCATCCACTCCACTCCGCCAGTGCCGCCGATTTTAAGCCTCTGCACCGCGTGCGACAGACCATAGCGCGCCCGTCGTAATGGCGCTATCACGTCAATATCTCAAGGTGAATCCACGGATGCCCGAATTACCCGAAGTCGAGACCGTTCGCCGTGGCCTGCAACCGGTCATGGAAGGTGCCAAAATCGTGAAGGCTGAAGTCCGGCGCAAAGACCTGCGGTTTCCCTTCCAGAAGGATTTTGTCGCACGTCTCGAGGCTCAAACCGTGACCGGCCTCGGCCGTCGCGCCAAATACCTGATGGCTGACCTTTCCTCCGGCGATGTGCTTCTGATGCATCTGGGCATGTCCGGATCTTTCCGCGTCGTTAACGACGACAACGGCCAGACGCCGGGACGGTTTCATCACCCGCGAGCTGAAAATCGCGCCCACGACCATGTCGTATTTCATATGTCGTCGGGCGCTGCGATTGTCTTCAACGATCCGCGCCGGTTCGGTTACATGAAGGTCATAGCGCGCCGCGCGATCGACGAAGAGCCGTTGTTGAAAGGCCTCGGCCCCGAGCCGCTCGGCAATGAATTCGATGCCGACATGCTGGCGCGCTCCTGTGCCAACAAAAAGACCAGCCTCAAGGCGGCGCTGCTTGACCAGCGTGTCGTTGCAGGCCTCGGCAACATCTATGTCTGCGAAGCGCTGTTTCGTTCGAATCTGTCGCCGCGGCGGTTGGCTGCGACGCTCGCCACCAAAAAGGGTGAGACGACCGATCACGCGCGACGGCTGGTGGAGGCGATCCACGCCGTGCTCAATCAGGCCATCAAGGCTGGCGGTTCATCGCTGCGGGATCACCGTCAGACCACCGGCGAACTTGGCTATTTCCAGCACTCGTTTCAGGTCTACGACCGCGAAGGCGAAAAATGCCAGAGCAAAGGCTGCGGCGGGATCGTCCGCCGGTTCACCCAGAACGGCCGCTCGACCTTCTGGTGCCCGAAGTGCCAGAAGTGATTCTGGAATATAGCGATGGCGCCGGGCCCTTGCTGAAAGCAGCGAAAAAAGCAGAAAAGAGACAATTGAGGCGAGAACGGTGTGGACGTTACGCCGCAGGAGCGACGGCGATTGTCGCTGCGGGCGTCCGCATAAACATCGCAGAGGCCGCTTCCAGCGTTTCATCCGCGACCTCAGGCTCATCGGCAGTAGCGTGTTCGCCGAGTTTCGCCGCGACCCATTGCCAGAGGCCGCGGATTTCATCTGCCGATTTGCCGAACGGGGCATATTCGCCGACCGCAAGACCCGCACTTAACGCGTCCTGGTGATCGTTCCGCGTCACGACGAAAGGCTGCGCGACGACGTCAGCGATTGAGGCCGCATCGCACAAGGCGGTCGCGGCGCCGGTGAGGCGCTGACCGCGGATCGGCGTCTGATTGAGGACGAAAGCAAACGGCGTGTTCCAGGCGCGCGCGGTCTGCACCGTCGATGCGGTCGCTTCGATGTCGGCGATGCTCGGGCGAGCGGGGATCAGGCACAGGTCCGAGTAGCGAATGGCCGCAGTCGTCGCCGCGGCGAGGCCGCCGGCGGTATCGATGATGGTCAGCGTCACGCCGCTCTCGCTCAGCGATTGCAGGCGTTGCTCGATTCTGTCGGCGACATGGATGGCTTCGACCAGCGGCTCGGAGCCGGCGCGGCGGCGCTGCCAGTTGGAAAGCGTGCCCTGCGAATCCGTCTCGACGAGGCGCACGGTGTGTCCGGCCTCAGTCGCCGCAAGGGCCAGCCCAATGGCAAGCGTAGTCTTGCCGCTGCCGCCCTTTTGGGTGGCCAATACGATGGTATGCATGATGGTCGTCCTCGTGAATTGCTGCTGACAGATTGACGGTTACGCCAACGCATGTGCATCGCGGCTTTGCGATGTTGAGCAATTCTGGCTCGGGACAAGCCGGTCCGATCCCTGAGTTCTTCCGGGGTCGCGGCGATCCGAATCGGTATTATAGATCACGATGGTAAATGGCTGCTGGCTTGGCTATCCCGGTCGAATACGGGAGCGTTACCAAATCGTTACTTCCTGACGCAGATCACCCGCACCACGGACGCCGCTGCATCCGACAATTCGCCGGCCGCGTTGACGCCATTGGCTTTCAGGAAATCGCGCACCGTCTCGGCCGGCACCAGCACGGACTGGGCCGGGGCCGTCGGCGCGGAGCCTGCGACCACGGCCGGCTTCAACAAAGCGAGGCCTGCAAACTTGCCGCCGTCGTCGCGCGCGGCCGCGCCGGAAAAGCCGATTGCCGGCGTCGGCGAAAGGGCGAGATCGCTGCCGCCCGCGACCGGCGTAATCGCCGCCTTGACGGTGGTTGCGGCGCGACCGCCGCCCTGATTTTGCGGGTCAGAGATGCCGGTTATCTCGATGTTGGTCTTGTCGGCCGGATTGGAGGCAAGGCCGAGCGGCTTCAATCCACGCACGCCGTAGAGACGCAGCAGCGCCAGATCATGATCCTTGTCCTCGGCGACACGATCGGCATGGCCGAACGGCGGAATTGCAATGGCGATGCAGCCGTCGGTGATCTGGCGGTCGGTCACGATCGCGCCATCGTCGCTCACCACGACGCCGGTGCCGTAGTCGACGGTCTTGCGCGGCGGTGGTGCGGTGCTCGCCGGGAAAGGATTGAACGCGCTCGACATCGCGATCACGACGGGCTCGACGGTGTTCTCGGTCGCCTGATCGTAGAGGATGGTGAGGATGCGGACCTCATCGCCCTTGAAGGCGCCGCGGACGTAGAATTTTTTCTGGCCCTGCAGACCCGACAGCACAAAGAATTCCGGTTTGACCACCGTGTAGTCGACGGCGCGGCCAGCGGGTTCTTTCTTCTCACGATCGGCGAGCTTTGCCGTGACCGGGCTCGCTTCCTTGCGCCGCGTCAGCAGAACCTGGATTGTGCCGGTCGGTGAACTCCATTTCGTGCCGTTGGTGTCGGAGGTCTGCTGCGGCACGAGCTTGGTCGGGATGCCCAACTGCGCGCCCGTCGGCGCATCGGTCACGATCTTCCAGCCGGCATTTTCCCGCCGCCGCCGCCCGGTCTCGGCCAGCACGCTGCGCTCCTTCGGATTGAGCACGCCGGTCGGCTTGCCGCCGCTGGTCTTCTGGAATTCCTTGATCGCCTCCACCATCCGCTCGCTGACGTCGCCGGATATCGCGCCATTGTACTGGCCGACCCAGGCAAGGTCGGACTGGATTGCGAGCCGTTCGCCCTGGCCCATCGCGTTGGCGGTATCGGTAGGGGTTTGGACGGCGGGCCGGGCTGGCGTGGTCGCAGCCTGTTTTGACTTGGGGGCCGGGGTCTGAGCCGTCGCGGAAGCCGTTGCCGCCGCCAATATCAATGTTGCGGTCAGCATCGATCTCATGACACTTCTCAAATCCATTGATGTGAGCCTAACTAAGCACATCTGTTGGGTCGATACCAACGGCCGGAGGGTTCAGCCCACAGCGGCCGGAGAAGGATAAGTCTGCCAGATGCTGAGTCCGGAAGAGCTCGAACGTTATGCCCGCCATATCGTGCTGCGCGACGTCGGCGGGCCCGGTCAGGTTGCCTTGAAAGAGGCGTCCGTTCTGGTGGTCGGAGCGGGCGGCCTCGGTGCGCCAGCGCTGATGTATCTGGCGGCGGCGGGCGTCGGTACGCTGGGTGTGGTGGATGACGACATCGTGTCGCTCTCCAATCTGCAGCGCCAGATCATTCACGAGACCTTCGACATCGGCAAGCCAAAGGTCGATAGCGCCGCGGAGCGCATTGCCGGCCTCAATCCCCACGTCAAATTTGCCGCGCACGCCACGCGATTGAACGCGGTCAATGCGCTCGAGCTGATCGGCGGTTACGATCTGGTGCTCGATGGCTCCGATAATTTCGAAACACGCTATCTCGTTTCCGATGCCTGCTTTCTGGCCGGCAAGCCCTTGATCACGGCGGCGCTTGGCATGTTCGACGGCTCGCTGACCACGATCCGCGCCCATGAAAAGAACGCCGCCGGTGAGTTCAATCCGACCTATCGCTGTCTGTTTCCGGAAGCCCCGCCGCCGGGGACGGTGCCGGCCTGCGCGGAGGCCGGCGTAATGGGCGCGCTCGCCGGCATTCTCGGGTCAATGATGGCGCTGGAAGCGATCCGCGAAATCGTCGGCTTCGGTGAAGGACTGGTCGGGCGGCTGTTGATGGTCGATGCCCGCGCCATGCGCTTTGAAACCCTGCGTTATGCGCGCGACCCGCTCAATCCGCTCAACGGCGATGCGCTCGTGATCAGCGATTTGAGCGCGCATCGGTGAGGCGCAGGCTTAGCTACTAATGCAGTGTCCAACCTCCCCTTAGAAAGGGGAGGTCGCTTTGCTCCGCAGGAGCAAAAGCGGGAGGGGATCGAGGCATCGAGCGATCGGGTCAATTTGACCCCCTCCCCAACCCTCCCCCTTTCAAGGGGAGGGAGCGCGCCTCCGCTTGCATTTGCATCACGCTGTGGCGCGCTTCTCGCTGTCCATATGCACGAGCTGCGCGTCCGGGTAGCGGTTGCCGGACGCCGCTCCGGGCGGGAAGGCTTTCGCCAATGCCGTAAGATGCGCGCCCGTCAGCTTCACATCGAGCGCGCCGAGCGCCTCGGTCAGCCGCTCGCGCCGCCGTGCACCGACCAGAGGCACGATGTCGTTGCCCTGCGCCGCGACCCAGGCGATCGCGACTTGCGCCGGCGAAGCGCCGACCTCGTTGGCAATAGCGCGCAAGGATTCCACCAGTGCAAGATTTCTGGTCGAGGTTTTCGCCCTGGAAGCGCGGGCTGTTGCGGCGGAAATCCTGCGCACTGGCGCGGTCCTTCGACCAGTGGCCACTGATCAGGCCGCGCGACAATACGCCGTAGGCCGTGACGCCGATGCCAAGCTCGCGGCAGGTCTTCAGGATGTCGCTCTCGATACCGCGCGAAAGAAGCGAATATTCGATCTGCAAGTCCGCGATCGGATGGGTGGCATGGGCGCGACGGATGGTTTCAGAGCCCACTTCCGACAAGCCGATATGCTTGATGGTGCCGGCCTTCACCATCTCAGCCATCGCGCCGATCGTGTCCTCGATCGGCACATTCGGATCGAGCCGCGCGGGCCGGTAGATGTCGATGGCCTCGACGCCGAGCCGTTGCAGCGAATAGGCCAGAAAATTCTTCACCGCCGCGGGGCGGCTGTCATAGCCGTGCCAGTTTCTGGCGACATCGCGCAGGGCACCGAACTTGACCGAGATTTGCGCATTGTGACGATTGCGCGATGAAAGCGCTTCACGGATCAGCAGTTCATTGTGGCCCATGCCGTAGAAGTCGCCGGTGTCGAGCAGGGTGATGCCGGCATCGAGCGCGGCGTGGATAGTAGCGATGCTCTCGCTGCGGTCGGTCGGGCCATAAAAATCGGACATGCCCATGCAGCCGAGGCCGATGGCGGAGGTGGCGGGGCCGGATTTGCCGAGTTGGCGTTGTTCCATGATGGTTCTCCCGAAGCGGCGAGGACAATTCCTCGCCGCTGAAGATGCCCCCGATATGACGCCTTCTTATTGCGACGATAAGATAGACAATACCGAATAGATTGTTCATTATACCGAACAATGAGCGATCTCGATCTCCGTGACCTCGACGCCTTTGCGGCCATTGCGCGGGCGAAAAACTTTCGCCGGGCGGCGCTGGACCAGCGCGTCTCGGTTTCCAGCCTCAGTCAGCGGCTGCGCGACATGGAGGAGCGGCTCGGCGTGCGGCTTTTGAACCGCACCACCCGCAGCGTCGCCTTGACCGAGGCCGGCGAAATGCTGCTGTCGCGCGTGTCGCCTGCGCTGTCAGACGTCCGCGACGCGCTCGATCGCGTGCGAGGCCTTGGCGACATGCCGTCCGGGCGACTGCGGATCAATGCACCGCCGCCCGCGGTCGATCTGGTGCTGGCGCCGATGGTCGCGCCGTTCCTGCGCGCCTATCCGCAAGTCGACCTGGAGATCGCCGCCGAAAGCTGGTTCGTCGATATTGTCGCGCAGGGGTTCGACGCCGGCGTGCGTTACGGCGAGCATCTGGCGCTGGACATGGTCGCCGTCGCGCTCAGCCCGCCGCAGCGTTATGTGGTGGTCGCCTCGCCCGACTATATCGCGCGGCACGGCGAGCCGAAGCATCCGCAGGACCTGCTCGATCACAGCTGCATTCGCGTCCGCTTCGGGCGCGGCACGATACCTGACTGGGAGTTCGAAAAAGCCGGGCGGGAAATCAAGGTCTCGCCGCCGGCGAAATTGATCTTGAACTATCCCGGTCTCGCGCAACGCGCCGCCCGCGACGGGTTTGGCTTCTGGCTGACTTTTGAAGGCTATGCGCGCGAGGCGATTGCGTCAGGCGCGCTCGTCAGCGTGCTTGACGATTGGTGCGCGCCGTTTCCGGGTCCGTTTCTGTATTATCCGAGCCGGCGCCAGCCGCCGCCGGCACTCGCCGCCTTCATTGCGTTCGTCGCAGAATGGCGAAAACGCGAACGACGCGATCCGAAATAACAGCGTCGGATCCAGGCCGTCACAACATGCTGGGCAACACGCGATCCGGCGGCTTGTGATTGTCGAGGAAGGTGCGGATGTTGATGATCACCTTCTCGCCCATCTCGACGCGGCCCTCGATGGTGGCCGAGCCCATGTGCGGCATCAGCGTCACCTTGCCCGCTCTCGCCAGCCGAACCAGTTTCGGACTGACCGCGGGTTCGTGCTCGAACACGTCGAGGCCAGCGCCGGCGATCTCGCCGCCCTCGATCAGCTTGGTCAGCGTTTCCTCGTCGATCACCTCGCCGCGCGCGGTGTTGACGATATAGGCATCCTTGCGGATCAGCTTCAGCCGCCGGGCCGAGAGCAGGTGGAATGTTGCCGGCGTGTGCGGACAATTCACCGAAATGATGTCCATCCGCGCCAGCATCTGGTCGAGGCTTTCCCAATAGGTCGCGCCGAGTTCCTCGGCGATCCGCGGGGCGACCGGCCGGCGGTTGTGATAGTGGATTTGCAGGCCGAAGGCGTGCGCGCGGCGCGCAACCGCCTGGCCGATCCGGCCCATGCCGATGATGCCGAGCCGCTTTCCGCCGATGCGATGGCCGAGCATCCATGTCGGCGACCAGCCCGCCCAGTTCTTGCCTTCGGTGAGGATGGAAGCGCCCTCGATCAGTCGGCGCGGCACCGCGAGGATCAGCGCCATGGTCATGTCGGCGGTATCTTCGGTCAGCACTTTCGGTGTGTTGGTCACGGTAATACCGCGCGCATGCGCCGCCGTGACGTCGATATTATCGACGCCGTTGCCGAAATTGGCGATCAGCTTGAGCTTGCTTTCGGCCTGCTTGAGCACGTCTTCGTTGATCTGGTCGGTGACGGTCGGAACCAGGATATCGGCGGTGCGGACGGCATCGGCCAACTGCTCCTGCGTCAGCGGCGTATCGTCGAGATTGAGCTGCGCGTCGAACAGTTCGCGCATCCGGGTCTCGATCGAGTCCGGAAGCTTGCGCGTCACGACAACGAGAGGCTTCTTCTTAACCGACATCTCCGCCCTCGTGAGGTCGTTCAGACCTCGTTAACCCGTGTGTCCGACACTGCGCTGCCACGTAGTCCGGGCGTTTCCGTAATGCCTCCCGGCGGGCTCTTTGTGTCGTGCCTTTCGGTCCTCTCTAGCAGAAGACCGGGCCAAAACAAGAACCCGCGAGATGGGGCCGGAACTTAAAGCTCGGCAAGCGGGTCGGCAGCAGGGTTTGGGGTCGGCGGCTCAAAGAATCCGAGCCGATTGGGTGTCGGAGACGCGTTGATGGAGTTGGGCCGTTTTTGTTCGCGGGCGCTTGTGATTGGCCTGTTCTGTATCTCGGGTATCGTAGCGGCTTCGGCCGCCGCGCTGACGACTAGCGGATTGCCAGTGCCACGCTATGTCAGCCTCAAATCCGACCACGTGAATGTCCGCGCCGGCCCGACCAAGGACAATGACGTAGCCTGGGTCTATACCCGCTCAGGTCTGCCGGTCGAAATCACCGCGGAGTTCGAGAACTGGCGCCGGGTGCGCGATTCCGAGGGTGCTGAGGGGTGGGTCTATCACTCGCTGCTGTCGGGCCGACGCACTGCGGTCATCACCATGAAGAACAAGGACGACCTCGCCTCGCTGTACGAGCGGGCCGATACGACCAGTGCCGTCACCGCGCGCCTGCAGGCCGGCGTGGTCGCGCAGGTCAAGCATTGCGCGTCGGGCTGGTGTCACGTCGCCGGCAACGGCTTCGATGGCTGGATCGAACAGCCGCGCCTCTGGGGCGTTTACGCCGACGAAAAGGTGGATTGACCTGCTTGTCGTTGCCGGGCAAAGCCGTTTGAAGAACGGCGTCGCTTTCGCTTGCCTGTGCCGGCAACCCATCCGAAATCTTGCGAAGAGTGATGGATGCGCGGGTCAAGCCCGCGCATGACGAAGTAATCTCAACGCTTCTTGCGCAGGCGTACGACCATGTCGACGCGCGCGATCTCGTAGCCCTCGGGCACGTCGGGCATCTTCTGCAACACCAGATGCGGATCTTCGATATCGACCAGCTCGTGGTTGTTCTCGAGATAGAAGTGATGATGCGCCGACACGTTGGTGTCGAAATAGGTCTTGGTGCCATCGACGCTGACCTGGCGCAGCAGGCCTGCATCGGTCAACTGATTGAGCGTATTGTAGACGGTGGCCAGCGACACCGGGACCTTTGCCAGCGTCGCTTCTTCGTAGAGCATTTCGGCGGTCAGGTGGCGGGCACCCTTGCCGAACAACAGCCAGCCCAGCGCCATCCGCTGACGGGTGGGCCGCAGGCCCGCTGCCTGCAACATTTCATTGACGTCGTGCCACGGGCAGCCGGTCAGCGTGGGCTCGCGCCCGGTCGCCCTGGGCTCGGAACCCGCCAATTCGCCATTTATAAGTGAACCGTTGTCGCTCATTTTCACGTCGGACTCTGTAAACAACCGCAATATTCTCTCGAAATATAAAGAGGATCAGCCGCAGATGCAAGTTTTTCGCAACTAGAAAACCTGAGGGGCAGACCTGCGTAAGGGCAGGCAAGCGGCTATTTGCCTCGGCCTCGCGCTTTGCCGCCCGCTGGCCCTGTGATAGAGAGCGGCCGACTTCGGTTAATGTCGGCTTGGCACCGGTAAAGGCCCGCGGCCGCAGGGGTTCCCGCCCTGCGGAGATCACGGTCAATTCGCACAATAAGCGCCGATTCCCGCCTCAACGGGCTGGTTTCGCCCAATGCTTTATCGGGACTTTTGACAAAGGCTGGCATGATGCTGGATCGGCGCGGCGGTTATGAATACGAGGATTTGCTGGCATGCGCCCGTGGCGAGCTGTTCGGCCCGGGTAACGCCCAGCTGCCGTTGCCGCCGATGCTGATGTTCGACCGCATCAGCGAAATCACCGAGACCGGCGGGGAATTCGGCAAAGGCCTGATCCGCGCGGAACTGGACGTCAAATCGGACCTCTGGTTCTTCGGCTGCCATTTCAAGAACGACCCCGTGATGCCCGGCTGCCTGGGCCTCGATGCGATGTGGCAGATGGTCGGCTTCTATCTTGGTTGGGTCGGTGGCGAAGGGCGCGGCCGAGCGCTCGGGCTCGGCGAATTGAAACTCGCCGGGCAGGTGCTGCCGAATGTTCGCAAGGTTGTGTACAATATCGACATCAAGCGGGTGATGCGATCGAAGCTGGTGCTGGGCATCGCGGACGGCTGGCTTTCCATGGACGGTGAGATTATCTATCGCGCCAAGGATCTGAAGGTCGGGCTGTTTAAGCAGGATGCCCCGGTGCAGCCGGGAACGTGAGACAATTGCTTCCGAAGATTGAACCTTCGGATTGGTTTTTTGCACCACAGAAAAAGACAACGTTATAGGGTGAGGCGATTATGAGGCGGGTTGTCATCACGGGGATGGGCATCGTCTCATCCATCGGAAATAACACCCAGGAAGTGCTTTCGAGCCTGCATGAGGCCAGGTCCGGAATCACCCGCGCGGAAAAATACGCCGAGATGGGTTTCCGCTCGCAGGTGCAGGGCGCGCCTACGCTCGATCCGGCCGGCGTGATCGACCGGCGTGCGATGCGTTTTCTGGCGGAAGGCGCGGCCTGGAATCATGTCGCGATGGAGCAGGCGATCCAGGATGCGGGCCTTGAGCCGTCCGATATCTCCAATGCCCGCACCGGCATCATCATGGGTTCGGGCGGCCCATCGGCGCGGACCATCGTGGAATCGGCCGATGTGACACGCACAAAGGGACCGAAGCGGGTTGGTCCGTTCGCCGTGCCGAAGGCGATGTCCTCGACGGCATCCGCGACGCTCGCCACCTGGTTCAAGATCAAGGGCGTCAACTATTCGATCTCGTCGGCCTGCGCGACTTCCAATCATTGTATCGGCAACGCCTACGAGACCATCCAGATCGGCAAGCAGGACATTATTTTTGCCGGCGGCTGCGAGGAGCTGGACTGGAGCTTGTCGGTGCTGTTCGACGCGATGGGCGCGATGTCGTCGAAATATAACGATACGCCCGCCACCGCCTCGCGGCCTTATGATATCAGCCGCGACGGTTTCGTCATCGCCGGCGGCGCCGGCGTGGTGGTGCTGGAGGAGCTTGAGCATGCCAAAGCGCGCGGCGCGCGTATCTATGGCGAAATTGTCGGCTATGGCGCCACGTCGGACGGCTACGACATGGTCGCGCCGTCGGGCGAAGGCGCCGAGCGCTGCATGCGGATGGCGCTTTCGACCGTCAACACCAAGATCGACTACATCAATCCGCACGCCACCTCGACGCCGGCCGGCGACCCGCCGGAGATCGAGGCCATCCGCAAGGTGTTCGGGACCGGCGACAAGTGTCCGCCGATTTCCGCAACCAAGGCGCTCACCGGCCATTCGCTCGGCGCGACCGGGGTGCAGGAGGCGATCTATTCGCTGCTGATGATGAACAACGGCTTCATCTGCGAAAGCGCCCATATCAGCGAGCTTGATCCGGTCTTCGCGGACATGCCGATCGTGCGCAAGCGCATCGACAACGCCAGGCTTGGCACGGTCTTGTCGAATTCCTTCGGCTTCGGCGGCACCAACGCGACGCTGGTGTTCAAGCGGCTGGATGCTTGATATCGTCCTGACCTCTCGACGATCCGAAACGGAGTGGGCATGATTATCGAACCGCGCGTGCGAGGCTTCATCTGCACGACGGCGCACCCTGTCGGTTGCCTGAGAAATGTCCGCGACCAGATCGCTTATGTTCGAGGTCAAGGGCCCATTCCGGAGTGCCCCAAGCGTGTTGCCGTGCTCGGATGTTCGACGGGTTACGGTCTTGCAAGCCGCATTGTCGCGACCTTCGCCGGTGGCGCGGAGACCATCGGCGTGTCGTTGGAGCGCGAGCCTACAGCCAACCGAACGGGCAGCGCCGGCTGGTACAACAACCGCGCATTCGAGATCGAGGCTGAGAAGATCGGGCGGTCTCCGCTCACGCTGGAGGGCGACGCCTTCTCCGATGAGATGAAGAAGACCTTCATCGACCGCGTGCGCGAAAAGTTCGGACAGCTGGACATGCTGGTCTACAGCATGGCCGCTCCGGTCCGGACGGATCCGCAAACGGGCCAGACCTATCGCTCGGCGATCAAGCCGCTCGGGGCGCCGGTCGAAATCAAGACCCTCAATACTGAAACCGGCGAGGTGTTCGAGACGACCATTGCGCCGGCGAGTGAGGAGGAAGCGGCCGCAACGGTTGCGGTAATGGGCGGCGAGGACTGGAAGCGCTGGATCGACCAGCTTGCGGACGCCGGGGTCCTGGCGCCCGGCTTCCGGACGCTCAACTACACCTATATTGGCAGCGAACTGACCTGGCCGATCTACTGGAACGGCACTCTGGGTCGCGCCAAGGCCGATCTCGATCGCAAGGCCGAAGAAATCCGGGGCCGGCTTGGCCAGGATGCGGCCCGTGTGGTCGCGCTGAAGGCCGTGGTCACCCAGGCGAGTTCGGCCATTCCGGTGGTGCCGCTCTATGGAACGGTGCTGTTCAAGGTGATGAAGCAACTCGGGCTCCACGAAGGATGCATCGAGCAGATCGATCGGCTGTTCCGGACTCGCCTTGGCAAGCATGCCGAGGTCGACGACGCGCAGCGCCTCAGGCTCGACGATTGGGAGCTGTCGCCCAAGGTGCAGGCCGAGGTGTTGCGGCGATGGCCGCTGCTCTCCACGGAAACCCTCGGCGAATTGGCCGACCTTGCTGAATACAGGAGCCAATTCCTTCGCCTGTTTGGATTTGGCATCGACGGCGTCGACTACGCGCAGGACATCGATCCGCGCGTCGTCCCGGGTTAAATCACTTCGGGCCTTCGGCTTGGCGCGCTTCGTCTGCGCGCGATACTACCCCATGACAAGCGCGCCGGCGCGCTGAAAGGCCGGCCGCGCCGCACAAGCGTCGAGATAACGGTCGAAGGATGGGCGCGCGGGCAGCATCTTGAAAAGCCTGACCGCGAAATTCAGCCCCGACCCGATCACGATATCGGCGGCCGAGAAATTATCGCCGAGAAGCCACGGCCCCTTCTGCAAAGCGGCGTCGAGCACATCGAGTACCCGCTGCACATCGCCCCAGCCGGCCGCGACCGGATTCATCTCAATCTTGGTGGCGGCCTGCACCATCGCGGGCTCGACGCAGCCGGGTCCGAAGAACAGCCAATAAAGATACTTTGCACGCAGGGGATCGCCGAGCGGCGGTGACAGTTTGGCCTGCGGATAGCGCTCGGCGACGTAGGCGCAGATCGCAGCGGCTTCCGCGAGCGTTGCCTCGCCGTCCTTGATCGCCGGCACCTTGCCCATCGGATTGATCGCCAGGTATTCCGCCGTTTTCTGCGCGCCCTTGGAAATATCGGTGAGCACGCGCTCATAGGGCTGGCCGGTTTCTTCCATTAGCCAAAGCGCGGAAAACGACCGCGAGCGCGGCGACCAATAGAGTTTAATCATGATCTGGCCTCCCGTTGATTGGACGCAGTCTATTCGTCAATAGGCCGCGAGCAAGGCAGCCGGCAATAGTTTGAAGACGAACAATGGATTTATGTCGCCTTCTTCCATCGATAATATTTCATCATGCGTCCGATCGCCGGCTCCGGCGCTTCGCGTTCAAACACAAAGCCCTCGCCCTCGTATCAGCGCCAGGCCTTTTCGTTTTCGCGGACGCAGCGCAGCCATATTTCGTCCGGCATTTGCGTTCGCGTGAAAGCCAGTAACCGCCGGCCGAGTGAACGTCCCTGATATTTCGGGGCGACGAAAAGCTGATCGAGGTACAGCTTCGGCAGATGCAGCGCCAGCATGGCGGCGATGGAGCCGCCGTCGTCGGGGACAAAAAGGCTCCAGCCTTTCTCGACCTCCTGCGGAATGCGCGCGCGCAGGTTTGCCAGCAGCACATCGCTCGCCGTGTCGAGCCCGGTCGAGACCCAGCTCTCCATCCAGATGCGGCCGATCTCGTCATATTCGCCTTTCATGGCCGGGCGGATCGCAAGGTCTTGTTTGGCCATGAGGTTCAAGCCGTGACGCGGCGCGCAACAGGTTCGCTGATCGGCCGCCCGCGTTTCTTGCCGGCCGACAGGCACACGACGTCGGAGATTTGGAGGAGTTGCCGCGCTAAGGGACTCGTCTTGCGCCAGACCATGCCGATGGTGCGCGAGGGTTGCGGATTTTTGAAGCGCGCGACCGACACCGATGCCGAACGCGTTTCAACTTCCACGGCCATCTCTGGAATTAGCGTTACGCCGATGCCGGCGCCCACCATCTGAACCAATGTCGACAGCGAGCTTGCGTCGAGCACCTCCCGCGGCGGCGACGTGCGCATGTTGCAGAACGACAGCGCCTGATCGCGGAAACAGTGCCCCTCTTCAAGAAGCAAGAGCTTCATTTCGCGCAAGGTTTCGCGGCTCGGCACGGGAGTGCCCTCCTGCTCGCCGTGCCTGACAAGCAGGAAATTTTCCTGGAACAAGGCGATCTCGGTCAGCGAGGGTTCGGATGCCGGCAACGCCACGATGGCGGTATCAAGCCGTCCTTCCGCGACTTCCTTGATCAGCTTCGCCGTCAGCGTCTCGCGGACGTGAATGTCGAGTTCGGGATGCAGGCGTGCCAGATTTTCGATGACCTTGGGCAGCAGATACGGTGCGACCGTCGGGATCATGCCGACCCGCAACCGTCCCGCAAGCCGGTCGCGCGTGGCGCGCGCGAAGTCGCCGAGTTCGTCGACCGAACGCAGGATGTCGCGGACGCGCAGCAGCAGCTCCTCGCCGAACGTGGTCAACGCGATCTGCCGCGCGCTGCGTTCCAGCAGCACGCCGCCGAGAACTTCTTCCATTTCCTTGATCTGCATCGACAGAGCCGGCTGCGAGATCGCGCAGGCTTCTGCCGCCCGTCCGAAATGGCGGTGACGGGCCAGTGCGTCGAAATAGCGAAGCTGCCGCAGCGTGATGTTGATCATCAGATTATCCTATCGCTGTGATCATTAAACTCTACTTTACCTGATGGAAAGGGCTGCGTAGAGTCGAAAACGGCTGGCTCAGGGCGAAACTCCCGGACCACAAGAGGAGACGATCATGGACGACAAAACCAAGTGCCCGTTTACAGGCGGGACAGGCGGCCACAGCAACCGCGACTGGTGGCCGGACTCGCTGGACATTTCCGTTCTGCATCGGAATTCGACGTTGTCCGATCCGATGGGCAAGGCGTTCGATTACGCCAAGGAATTCAAATCTCTCGATCTCAATGCCGTGATCAAGGACCTGCAAGCGTTGATGACGACCTCGCAGGACTGGTGGCCGGCCGACTTCGGTCACTATGGCGGCCTGATGATCCGCATGGCATGGCATAGCGCGGGCACCTATCGCATCACCGACGGCCGCGGCGGCGCCGGCGCCGGTCAGCAGCGCTTCGCGCCGCTGAATAGTTGGCCGGACAACGCCAACCTCGACAAGGCGCGCCGGCTGCTGTGGCCGATCAAGCAGAAGTACGGGCGCAAGATCTCGTGGGCCGACCTGATGGTTCTGGCAGGCAACGTTGCGCTGGAGTTGATGGGCTTCAAGACCTTTGGCTTTGCGGGCGGCCGCGCCGACGTCTGGGAACCGGAAGAGCTCTACTGGGGTCCCGAGGGCACATGGCTCGGCGACGAACGTTACAGCGGCGAACGCCAGCTCGCCGAACCGCTCGGCGCGGTGCAGATGGGGCTCATCTACGTCAATCCGGAAGGGCCGAACGGCAATCCGGACCCCCTCGCGGCGGCCAAGGACATCCGCGAAACGTTCTTCCGCATGGCGATGAACGATGAAGAAACCGTCGCGCTGATCGCTGGCGGCCACTCCTTCGGCAAGACCCACGGCGCCGGCGATCCGTCGCTGGTGGGAGCGGCCCCGGAAGCCGGCGTCCTCGAAGATCAGGGCTTGGGGTGGAAGAGCACGCACGGCACGGGCGTCGGAGCCCACGCCATCACCGGCGGCCCGGAAGTCACCTGGACCCAGACGCCGACCAAGTGGAGCAACGCCTTCTTCGAGAACCTTTTCAAATACGAATGGGAACTGACGAAGAGCCCGGCCGGCGCCAAGCAGTGGAAGGCCAAGGGCGCCGAAGCCACTATCCCCGACGCTTACGACAAGTCGAAAAAGCATGTGCCGACCATGCTGACCACCGACCTATCGCTGCGCTTCGATCCGGCCTACGAAAAGATCTCGCGGCGTTTCCTGGAGCATCCGGACCAGTTTGCCGACGCCTTCGCGCGGGCGTGGTTCAAGCTCACACACCGCGACATGGGCCCGGTCGCGCGCTACCTCGGCCCGCTGGTGCCGAAGGAAGCGCTGATCTGGCAGGATCCGATTCCGGCCGTGGATCATCCGCTGATCGGGGAACAGGATATTGCCGCGCTGAAGGCGAAGATTCTCGGCTCCGGCCTGTCGGTGTCTCAGCTGGTCTCGACCGCATGGGCATCGGC
The DNA here is from genome assembly GCA_963775545.1 of uncultured Alphaproteobacteria bacterium. Classification (GTDB taxonomy): domain Bacteria; phylum Pseudomonadota; class Alphaproteobacteria; order Rhizobiales; family Xanthobacteraceae; genus Bradyrhizobium. The sequence continues at coordinate 107,736 of CAVZJE010000002.1, read as the reverse complement.
ATCGACATTCCGCGGCTCCGACAAGCGCGGCGGCGCGAATGGCGGGCGTATTCGTCTGGCGCCGCAGAAGGACTGGGAGGTCAACCAGCCGGCCGAGCTCAGGAATGTTCTCGGGAAGTTGGAGGCGATCCAGAAGGAGTCCGGCAAGAAGATTTCTCTTGCCGACCTGATCGTTCTCGGCGGCTGTGCCGCGGTCGAAAAAGCCGCGAAAGACGCCGGAATCGATGTGAAGGTTCCCTTCACCCCGGGGCGCGCGGACGCTTCGCAGGATCAGACCGACGTCGAGTCCTTTGCTCCGCTCGAACCGCGTGCCGACGGCTTCCGCAACTACATCAGCAAGAAGCAACAGTTCATGGCGCCTGAGGAGGCGTTCGTGGACCGGGCGCAATTGCTGCGGTTGACGGGGCCCGAGATGACGGTCCTTGTCGGCGGCCTGCGTGTGCTCGGCGGCAATGCGGGTAACTCGAAGCACGGCGTCTTTACCCAGAAGCCGGGGACGCTCTCCAACGACTTCTTCGTTAATCTGCTCGATATGGGCACGGTCTGGCAGCCGGCAGCCGACGGCAGCTACGAAGGCCGCGACCGCAAGACCAAGGCGGCCAAGTGGACCGGTACGCGTGTCGATCTGATTTTCGGCTCGCATTCGCAGCTCCGCGCCTTCGCGGAGGTCTATGCGAGCACGGACGCGAAGGAAAAGTTCGCCAGGGATTTCGTGGCGGCCTGGACCAAGGTCATGAACGCCGACCGGTTCGACATCGCGGCCTGATCTTCCTTTGTCATGCCCCGCGCAGGCGGCGAGCCGGGCGGCGACAGAGAGTGAGATGATCAAAACAAAAGGGCGGCTGAAGAGCCGCCCTTTTTCATTACGTCGTGTTTAAGGAGTTACTCGCCGGCGGCTTGTGCGGGCACAGGCTCGGTCTTGTGCTTGGCCTCGAGGTCCTCGCCGGTCGTCTGATCGACGGCCTTCATCGACAGCCGCGTTTTGCCGCGATCGTCGAAGCCGAGCAGCTTGACCTTGACCTTGTCGCCTTCCTTGACCACGTCGGAGGTCTTCTGCACACGGCTGGCGGCGAGCTGGCTGATGTGGACGAGACCGTCCTTGGCGCCGAAGAAGTTCACGAACGCGCCGAACTCCATCACCTTGACCACGGTGCCCTCGTAGATCTGGCCAACTTCCGGATCGGAAGCGATCGACTTGATCCACTTGATCGCGGCCTTCATCGCTTCGCCGTCGTTGGAGGCGACCTTGACGGTGCCGTCGTCCTCGATGTTGACCTTGGCGCCGGTCTTCTCGACGATCTCGCGGATCACCTTGCCGCCGGTGCCGATCACTTCGCGGATCTTGTCGGTGGGGATCTTGAAGGTCTCGATGCGCGGCGCGTACTCGCCGAGTTCGGCGCGGGCGGCCGTGAGCGCCTTCGACATCTCACCCAGAATATGGATGCGTCCGTCCTTGGCCTGGCCGAGCGCGACCTTCATGATTTCTTCGGTGATACCCTCGATCTTGATGTCCATCTGGAGCGAGGTGATGCCGTTCTCGGTGCCGGCGACCTTGAAATCCATGTCGCCGAGATGGTCCTCGTCGCCGAGGATGTCCGACAACACGGCAAAGCGCTTGTCTTCGAGGATCAGGCCCATCGCGATGCCCGCGGTCGGCCGCTTCAAGGGAACGCCGGCATCCATCAGCGCGAGCGAGGCGCCGCAAACCGAAGCCATCGACGACGAACCGTTGGATTCGGTAATCTCCGAGACCACGCGCACCGTGTAAGGGAATTCGTGGTGCGGCGGCAGCACGGGATGGATCGCGCGCCAGGCGAGCTTGCCGTGGCCGATCTCGCGCCGCTTGGTGCCGCCGAGACGGCCGGTCTCACCGACCGAGTAGGGAGGGAAGTTGTAGTGCAGCAGGAACGTCTCTTTGTACGTTCCCGACAGCGCGTCGATGTACTGCTCATCCTCGCCGGTGCCGAGCGTGGTCACGACCATCGCCTGGGTCTCGCCGCGGGTGAACAGCGCCGAGCCGTGGGCGCGCGGCAGCACGCCGACTTCGGCGATGATGTTGCGAACGGTCTTGACGTCGCGGCCGTCGATGCGCTTGCCGGTGTCGAGAATGTTCCAGCGGACGATCTTGGCTTCCAGTTCCTTGAACACGCCGGCGACGCGGAGCTTGTCGTATTTGGGCTCCTGGCCCTCGGGGAAGAAGTGCGCCATCGCCTTTTCCTTGACGGCGCCGACCGCGGCATAACGCTCCTGCTTGACGGGGATCGCATAGGCCTTGCGCAGGTTCTGTTCGACCAGGCCGAGCATTTCCTTCTCAATGGCGGCATTGTCGATCACGGTGACTTCGCGCGGCTCCTTGGCCGCCTTCTCTGCGAGCTCGATGATCGCCTTGATCACCGGCTGGAAGTGGCGGTGGCCGAACATCACGGCGCCGAGCATCACGTCTTCGTTGAGCTCCTTGGCTTCCGATTCCACCATCAGGACCGCGTCCGCGGTGCCGGCGACGACGAGATCGAGCTGGGTCTCGGTCATCTCGTCGAGCGTCGGATTGAGGATGAATTCGTCGTTGGCGAAACCGACGCGCGCTGCACCGATCGGACCCTTGAACGGTGCGCCGGACAACGTCAGCGCGGCGGATGACGCCACCAGCGCCACGATATCGGGATCGTTCTCCATATCGTGCGACAGCACGGTGACGATCACCTGGGTTTCGTTGCGCCAGCCGTCGACGAACAGCGGACGGATCGGGCGGTCGATCAGGCGGGAGACCAGCGTCTCCTTTTCGGTCGGGCGGCCCTCGCGCTTGAAATAACCGCCGGGAATGCGGCCCGCGGCGTAGGTCTTTTCCTGATAGTCGACGGTCAAAGGCAGGAAGTCGACGCCTTCGCGCGGCGTTTTCGCAGCGACGACGGTAGCGAGCACGACAGTCTCGCCATAGGTGGCGAGAACGGCACCATCGGCCTGACGCGCGACTTTTCCGGTTTCAAGTTTGAGGGGACGTCCACCCCAGTCGATCTCGACTGAATGCTTATTGAACATTGCGATCTTCTTTCATGAGTTTACGAAGGAAGAGGCGCCACAAAACAAAAAACCATGCGCAAGATGGCGGGATGCTGGGCGCGTTGCTGCGTCAGCATCCGGCGATCCTGCCATGGTTTCTGGTTTTAGGATGGCGTCCATCCTTTCGCTTTAAGTCACGGGCACCTTGCCCGTTTCGCCCAGCGAGCCGGATTGCTGCTGGACGTTACTTGTTTAGGCTCGATCCCTTCGGGAAACTGTTTCCCGCTTGTTTCGGATCGTGCCCGAGGACATCGGGGCTTCTGCCTTATGCCCTTGAGCATCATCGGTTCCGATGAGCCGAACAAAACTGGCTCGCGGTCGATCATGCAAAAACGCGCGCCAAACGACGCGCGCGTATTTCACTAAAAGCTCAACGTCGAATGTTGTGCTTTTCGATCAGCGCCAGATAACGCGCTTCGTCCGTCTTCTTGAGATAGTCGAGAAGCGAACGGCGCGTGGCGACCATTTTCAGCAAGCCGCGGCGTGAATGGTTGTCTTTCACGTGGCTCTTGAAATGACCTGTGAGGTTGTTGATGCGTTCCGAAAGGATCGCAACCTGGACCTCAGGCGAGCCGGTGTCGCCGACCTTATTGGCACTCTTCTTGATGACTTCCGCTTTGCGTTCTGCGGTAATCGACATCGTCAGATACTTTCATTGTTGCGAGCCGAACTGGCAGTCAGCCCGGTCAGGTTGAACACGCGCTTGGGGATGAGTTCGCCATTGCCAATTTCAGCAAGCGCGAGAAGCCGGCCTGCCACCGTGACATAGACTGTGCCGCTACAATTGGGCGCATCCCGTCCGCGCAACAAAACGGCCTGGCCCCTGTGGAGCCTTGCCGCATCAGCCCGAGTGACGGCCAGTGCCGGGATGTCGTCCAGCGCGGTCTCAACGGGCAAAAGCGCGTCGGCGAGGCTACCCTCGCCGGACGCGGCTCTATCGCATAAAGCCTCCAACTGTTCCAGCGGAATCATGTCGTTTTCGACGAACGGGCCGACCAGCGTCCGCCGCAGCGCGCTGATATGGCCGAAACAGCCAAGAATCCGTCCGATATCGCGGGCTAGCGCCCGAACATAGGTGCCCTTGCCGCACTCCGCCTCAAGCACGGAATGGCTGTTATCTATTTGTTCTACAAGCGTTAGTTGGTGAATTTCGACCGGGCGTGGCTTCAGCTCGACGGTCTCGCCATCCCGCGCCAGGTCGTAGGCCCGTTCGCCCTGAACCTTGATGGCGGAATATTGCGGCGGGATCTGCTCGATCAGGCCGGTGAAGCGCGGCAAAAGCGCCATGATCGCCTCGGGTGAAGGCCGCAGATCGCTGGTCCTGGTGACACGGCCTTCGGTGTCGTCGGTGTCGCGTTCCTCGCCCCAGGTCACCGTGAAGCGATAGCGCTTGCGGCCATCCATCACGAAGGGAACCGTCTTGGTGGCTTCGCCGATCGCGATCGGCAACCCGCCTGAGGCGAGCGGATCGAGCGTGCCGGCGTGACCGGCGCGTTTCGCCGAAAACAGCCGCTTGACGACGGCAACGGCGTGGGTCGACGTCATGCCGATCGGCTTGTCGAGTACGACCCAGCCATGGACGTCGCGCTTGTCACGGCGCGGCTGGTTGTTCTGCTTCGGCTTTCTCTCGCGCGGATCGTTGTTGACGCGCCGCGCGTCACTCTGCTGTCCCGAAAAAATATTCGTCTCCGCCGCGGGCGAATCGTCATTCTGCGCTTCGGCCGCAGGGTTCGCCGTCGTCACATTCATCATTTGTCGTCCGAATCGGGTGCGAGATCTCTCTGCACCTCAGGTGTTCGCAGTAATTTCTCGATACGTTCCGCTTCGTCGAATCGGTCGTCGACGCGGAAGCGGAGGTCAGGAGCAAATTTCAGGTTAACGCGATGGGCGACTTCGCCGCGCAGGAACTTCTTGTTGCGGGCAAGCGCGGTAATCACCTTGTCGGTATCGCGGCCGCCGAGCGGCATCACATAGATGGTCGCAAGCTTGAGGTCCGGCGACATCTTCACCTCGGGTACGGTGATGATGTGACCTTCAAGATCCGGATCGTGAACGTTGCCTTGCGCCAGAATCTCGGCGACCGCATGGCGTACGGTCTCGCCGACGCGCAATTGGCGCTGCGAGCCGCCGGGGGCGGTGCTCTTTTTGTGATGATGGGGCATCGTCGTCTCTCGAATTCGTCATGCCCGCGCTTGTCGCGGGCATCCACGTCTTTCTTGTTGAGTTAGCCAAGACGTGGATGGCGGGCATAGCCTTTCGAAGAACGGCGTCGCTTCGCTCGCCTATGCCCAGCCATGACGCCGCATTTTCAGTTAATAAAATCCACACGCTTTGTGAGATTTGGACTCACAGCGAGCGCTGGATCGTTTCGACACGGTAACATTCGATGACATCGGCGACCCGCATGTCGCCGTAGTTCTCGAACGCCATGCCGCATTCCTGGCCGGCTTGAACTTCCTTCACTTCGTCCTTGAACCGCTTCAGCGTCGACAGCTTGCCTTCGTGCACGACGACGTTGTCGCGGATCAGGCGCACATTGGCGCCGCGTTCCACGGTCCCGTCGGTCACGCGGCAACCGGCGACCTTGCCGACCTTGGAAATGTTGAACACTTCCAGGATCTGGGCATTGCCGAGCATGGTTTCGCGCAGCGTCGGCGCAAGCAGGCCGCTCATCGCCTTCTTCACGTCATCCACGAGATCGTAGATGATGTTGTAGTAGCGGATCTCGATGCCGTTGCGCTTGGCCGCCGCCGCCGCTTCCTTGTTGGCGCGGACGGAGAAGCCGATGATCGCGGCATTGAAGCCTTCCGCGAGCGTGACGTCGGATTCCGAGATGCCGCCGACGCCTGCATGCAGGATGCGGGCCGCGACTTCGTCGGTGCCGAGCTTTTCCAGCGATCCGAGAATGGCTTCCAGCGAGCCCTGCACGTCGGCCTTGATGACCAGCGGGAATTCCTTGCGGCCTGATGTCTTGAGCTGCGACATCATCTGCTCAAGCGAACCGCGCATGCCGGAAATCGAGGCAGCCGCATTCTCACGCTTCTGGTGGGCGCGATAGCTCGTGATCTGGCGGGCGCGGGCTTCGTTCTCGACCACGGCGAGGCGATCGCCAGCTTCCGGCGGTCCGTTGAAGCCGAGGACCTCGACCGGCACAGAGGGACCGGCTTCCTCGACGGTGTCGCCCTGATCCGAAATCAGCGCGCGCACGCGGCCCATTTCGGCGCCGGCAACGACGATGTCGCCGACCTTCAAGGTGCCGCGCTGCACCAGCACGGTTGCCACTGGGCCACGGCCGCGATCGAGCTTGGCTTCGATCACGGTGCCTTCGGCCGGACGCGTCGAGTCGGTTTTGAGGTCGAGGATTTCGGCCTGTAACGCGATCATCTCGAGCAGCCGGTCGAGATTGGTCTTGTTCTTGGCGGAAACCTCGACGTCGACGACCTCGCCGCCGAGCGATTCGACCTGCACCTCGTGTTGCAGCAGTTCGGTGCGTACGCGCTCGGGCCTGGCGTCGGACTTGTCGATCTTGTTGATGGCAACGATCATCGGCACCTTCGCCGCCTTGGCGTGGTTGATCGCCTCCACCGTCTGCGGCATGACGCCGTCGTCGGCAGCCACCACCAGCACCACGATGTCGGTGACCTTGGCGCCGCGGGCGCGCATCGCCGTGAAGGCCGCGTGGCCGGGCGTATCGATGAAGGTGATCTTCTTGCCGCTCTCGGGCGAGGTCACCTGATAGGCGCCGATATGCTGGGTGATGCCGCCGGCTTCGCCGGAAACCACGTTGGCATGGCGCAGGGCGTCCAGCAGCGAGGTCTTGCCGTGGTCGACGTGACCCATCACGGTCACGACCGGAGAGCGCGGCTCGGTGTCGGTGGAATCGTCGACGACATCGAACAGGCCTTCCTCGACGTCGGAAGCCGCCACGCGCTTGACCGTGTGGCCGAGTTCCTCGGCGATCAGCTGCGCGGTGTCGGCGTCGATCACGTCGGTGATCTTGTGCATCGCGCCCTGCTTCATCAGCAGGCGGATGACGTCGACGGCGCGCTCCGACATGCGGTTGGCGAGTTCCTGGATGTTGATCGCCTCGGGGATGACGACCTCGCGGATCAGCTTTTCCTTTGGCTCGTTGGTCTGGTGACCCTTGAGGCGCTGGGTGCGGCGGCGGAACGATGCGATCGAGCGCTCGCGGACGTCATCGGCGTTTAGAGCGGTGACCAGCGTCAGGCGGCCGCGTTGTTTTTGCGGCGCCGGCTTTGCGGTCGTCTTCGGAGGTGCCGCCGGACGCAGGGCGCCGCCCGGGCCGCGGCGCATCGGGCGCGGGCCTTCGTCCTCGTCGGAAATGTCGGCTGCGATGCCTGGCGCACGCGCGACCGGCACTGCCGGGCGGGCTGGCGTTGCGGCGGAAGTGGTGCGCGCCTCGGCCTCGCCAAAACGCTTCTTGGCTTCAAGTTCGGCCTTGCGCTTGGCTTCTTCGTCGTGACGGTGACGCTCTTCCTCGGCCTTGCGGCGGCCTTCGGCCGCTTCGCGTTCGGCTTGCTCGATGCCCTCGCGGCTCGATCGGCGCTTGGCTTCTTCTTCAGCGATGCGCCGCTCTTCGACGTCGCGTATTTTGGCGTCGGCCAGCGCACTGGCGCGCGCGGAGCGCTCGTCTTCGGTGAGGGTACGCAGCACCACGCCGGAATTGTTGCGCGGCGCAGCCGGCGGGGCTGCGGGACGGGCAACCGGCGCCGGCGTTGCCGCCTTGGCCTTGGCTACAACCGGTTCGGATGCGTGCGGTTCGGGGGCCGGGCCGTCGCCGCCGACGCGGCGCTTGCCGCGCTTTTCCACCACGACCTGCTTGGTCCGGCCGTGGCTGAAGCTCTGGCGCACGGTTCCGGTCTCGACCCGCGGCTTGAGCGACAAGGTCTTGGTCGGCACACTGAGCGTCTTGTCGCCAGGCGTTTTGGTATCAACCATTCAGCAGTCCTAATCCTGTCTAGTCGTGCGTGACCGCACGGGTCTGTATTGGCAAATTCTTGGCCGCGGTTCTGTCGTCGTCCGCCATCCGGTATCGGACCAGCAACTGGCTACGTGACAGGAACGTGTCGCTCGCCGGGCCCGCGAGCAGGGCAGCATGTATCACATTTGACCGCCCAAGTGCCAAATCCAATTGCTCGGAAGTCAGCACATTAACTATGAGGATTTCGGCCGGTTTGCCGCCATTCCTGCCATTTTGCCCGACCAGAGCGTCCAATTTCCGGATTCCGTCGGCGGCGCCGTCGCTGGCGTGGATCAGGGCCCTGACCGGGACTTTAGCCGGTCCTTGCGCCTGCCGCTCGAGGGCGTCCGCAACCTTGGTGAAACCGGAGATGACCTGGCCCGCTTTGGCGGTCACGCCGAGGGCCTCGACGGCAAACCGCTCCAGCAGGGCCTCGGTATCCGTGGCAAGCGTAGCCGCCACACGGACGTCGCGCTTGAATCCCTTAATGAAATGGTGACGCCGCACCGCTTCCGCAACCGCTTGACGGGAGGCGGAAACCCACAGGCCCCGGCCCGGAAGCTTGCGTTTGAGGTCGGGAATCACCTCGCCCGACGGGGCGACCACAAAGCGGATCAGCTGGTCGATCGGCCGCACGTCCCGGCTGACCGCGCACATCCGCATGGTCGCGGACCTGTTGGTCCGCGGTCCATCGTCGAGTTCGGGGTCGGCAATAGCGAGCATACGGGCGACATGGCTCCGGTCGTCAAGCGGCTGGCTGATCTTCGGGGCTTGATGCCTCCTCGGTCTTCTTGTCGAGGTCGGCTTGGGTGATCCAGCCGGCCAGCACCCGCGCCTGCATGATCATGGCTTCGGCGTCGTCGCGCGAGGTTTCATTGCCATCGAGGATGCCTGCGTGCTTGGTCTGCTCGCCGCCTTCCTTGCGCTCGGTCCAGCCGACCAGGTCGTCGGTGGCGCAACCGGCGAGGTCTTCGATGGTCTTGATGTCGTTCTCACCGAATTTCACCAGCATCTTCGAGGTGACGCCGGGCACCTGCTTCAGTTCGTCAGCCACTCCGAGCTCCTTGCGCTTGTTTTCGAGCTCGCCCTCGAGCTGCTCCAGATATTCCTTGGCGCGGTTCTGCAACTCGGTCGCCGTCTCGTCGTCAAAGCCCTCGATGCCGGCGAGTTCCCGGACATCGACCATGGCGAGTTCCTCCACCGACGTGAAACCTTCCGAAGCGAGCAACTGGCCGACAACTTCGTCGACATTGAGTGCTTCCATGAACACGCGGGTGGAATTTTCGAAGTCGGCCTGACGGCGCTCGGATTCTTCCTGCTCGGTGAGAATGTCGATGTCCCAGCCAGTCAGTTGCGAGGCCAGGCGCACATTCTGGCCGCGCCGGCCGATCGCGAGCGACAATTGGTTGTTGGTGTCGGGCACCACGACTTCGATCCGCTCGCGGTCTTCGTCGATCACCACCTTGGAGACTTCGGCGGGCGCGAGCGCATTGACGACAAAGGTCGCGATATCGGGCGACCAGGGAATGATGTCGATCTTCTCGCCCTGCAATTCATTGACCACGGCCTGCACGCGCGATCCGCGCATGCCGACGCAGGCGCCGACCGGATCGACCGAGGAATCCCGCGAAATCACGCCGATCTTGGCGCGCGAACCGGGATCACGGGCCACCGCCTTGATCTCGACAATGCCGTCATAGATTTCCGGCACCTCCTGCGCGAACAGCTTCGCCATGAACTGCGGATGGGTGCGGGAGAGGAAAATCTGCGGGCCGCGCGTTTCGCGCCGGACATCGAAGATATAGGCGCGGACGCGGTCGCCGTTGCGGAACACTTCGCGCGGCAGCATCTCGTCCCGCCGCACGATGGCTTCGCCGCGGCCGAGATCGACGATGACGCTGCCATATTCGACGCGCTTGACGATGCCGTTGACGATATCGCCGATGCGGTCCTTGAATTCCTGATACTGCCGGTCGCGCTCGGCCTCGCGCACCTTTTGCACGATCACCTGCTTGGCCGATTGCGCGGCGATGCGGCCATATTCCAGCGGCGGCAGCGTGTCGGCGATGGTGTCGCCGATCTGCGCGCCCGGATTGGCGCGGCGGGCATCTTCCAGCGAAATCTGGTTCGACGAATTTTCGACCTGCTCGACCACCAGCATGTGGCGGGATAGCCGCAGTTCGCCCTTCTTGGCGTCGATCTCGGCGTGAACGTCGGTCTCGCTGCCGTAACGGGCGCGTGCGGCCTTGGCGATCGCATCTTCCATCGCCGAGATGACGATGCTGCGGTCGATCGACTTCTCGCGCGCAACGGCGTCCGCGATTTGCAGCAATTCGAGCTTATTGGCGCTGACAGCCATGGCTTAGTCTCCTCTATCAGGATCGATGTCACCTCGACGCGCCTGTTTGGCGGCGAGGCGATGTTGTTTGGTGTTCTTCGGAACCGGCTTCTTTGACGGCTTCGTTTTGGGGCTGCCCGCGTGGGGCGCAGGCGGCGGTTCAAGACCGAGGCTGCGCTTCAATTCGCGCTCGGCAGCCTTGCCGCGCCGCATCGACTCCGCGATCAATTCGTCGGTCAGTACGAGCCGCGCGTCAGCGATGTCTTCCATCACGAGCAGCGTGTTTGGATCCTCGTCCGTCTTGACGTCGTCGCGGGTGAGACGCACCGCGTCGCCCTCGACGCCTGCCAGCGCTCCGCGGAACCGCTTGCGGCCCTGATGGGGAACCGCCATCTCGATTTTCACGAGGTGACCGGTAAAACGCTCGAAGTCCGAGCGGCGCACCAGCGGACGGTCGATTCCGGGCGAAGAAATTTCAAGCCGATAGGCGCGATCGATCGGATCGGCGATATCGAGGACCGGGGAGAGCGCCCGCGAGATCGCCTCGCAATCCTCGATCTGCATCGAACCGTCGGGCCGTTCCGCCATGACCTGGACGGTGCAGCCGGCCTCACCCGAAATCTTGATCCGAACCAGCCGGTAGCCCATGCCCTGCAAGACCGGTGCGGCGACCGCCGACACGCGGGCGGCTGCACCCGGCTCGACGACGAGGCGCGGCTCGGCGAGCAGGTCGGTTTCAAGGGAACCAGTCGTTGGATCGGTCATATCCAGGGTCAAAAAGTGGCCTTTTGGGCGGTCTTGCTTGCGGTGTTCCAAGCGGCCGGCGGATCAAGCTGTCCGTCCGGCCGGTCTTTCCCTGGCCGTCCTTGCGATCGCATCTCGCTGGGGCCGTTCAGGTAATAAAAAAGAGCGGGTCCCGGAGGGGCCCACTCTCAATACGCGATCGTATATGAGAACCGTAAGTTGACGGCGATATAGCGGTTTTCCGCCGATCCGGCAAGGCCTGCCGCGCCGGATGCGGCTAATTTTGCGAGGCACCGGAACGTGCCTGGCCTAACCCTTCCTTCACCATCAGAACATTAAATGGCCGGGCAGCCTGCGTTTGGCGGGGTAAGTGAGTTCGATGACAGCCGCCACCTCGTTGATCCCCGGGCTGGACGAGATCGTCAAGCGTGGCGATCCCAAACGCCTCGCAGAAGTGACGCGCGGCATTGCGGAGCTGTTCGTTCAGGGCGCGGCAAATTTCAAGCCCGCCCATGTCGGGCTGTTCGATCACCTTCTGACCGGAATCGTCCCGCAAACGGAAACCGCGGCCCGCGCCGATCTTGCCGAGCGCATGTCAGCCATCGCCAACGCCCCGCCGACGTTGATCGGGCGGCTCGCGCGCGAAGACGACATCTCCGTTGCCGGCCCCATCCTGCGCCGCTCGCCGGTGTTGGAAGATCAGGCGCTTGTCGAAATAGCGCGGGCGAAGGGTCAGGATCATCTCCTCGCGATGACGGAGCGGCCGAAACTCTCGCCCGATCTCACCGATGTCATGGTGCGCAGGGGCGAGCGTGACGTGATCAGGCGTGCCGCCGCCAACAAGGGCGCGATGTTTTCGACCGTAGGCTATTCGGCGCTGGTCAAACGCGCCGCCAGGGACGGCGTCCTGACGATCACTGTCGGACAGCGCAGCGATCTGCCGGATCGGTTGCTGAAGGAGCTTCTGACGGGATCGGTCGATGTCGTGCGCCGCCGCTTGTTCGACATGGCGGACCCCACCAGGCAGGCCGCGGTGGCACGCGCCATGAGCGAGCTTTCCGGCAAGACGCTGCCGCCTGACAAGCAGCGGGATTTTGGGCCGGCGCAACGCACGGTTCTTTCGCTGTACCGGGCCGGCGATCTGGATGAGACGGCGCTGCTCGGTTTTGCAAAGGCCTACCGATACACCGAAGCCGTAGCGGCGCTGTCGGCGATGTCGGGTGTGCCGATCTCGGTGGTCGATAGGTTGATGTCCGGCGATCGCCATGACCCGGTCCTTATCATTGCGAAAGCGATCGGGCTTGAATGGTCGACGGTACGCGCGCTGGTTCTGCTGCGGCTCGGACCGGCGCGAATGCCGGGGGCGGCCGATATCGAGAATGTGCGAACGAATTTCGCGCGGCTGATGCCATCGACCGCGGAGCGCGTGGTGAGCTTCTGGCGGACGCGCGAAACGGCGTGACCTCTGACTTTAGCGGTCTCGCGCTCGCGCTAACCCGCTCTCGCCGATCTTCTTGAAAAGCAGATACGCGGCGTTGCGGCCTTCGCGCTCGGCCTTGCGGCCATATCGCGTGATCGTGTAGTCGGGCCACGGCTCGCGCCAATCCGATGCGCACTCCGCGGTCCAGAGAAAATCGTCCGCGCGCCTGAAATGCGCGAGCGTCCAGGCGCAGTAGTCGCTGATGTCGCTGACAAAGCGAAACTCGCCGCCGTGAGTTAGAGCGCGCGCCATGGCCGCAATGGTCGCATCCTGCACGAAGCGCCGCTTCCAATGACGTCGTTTCGGCCAGGGATCGGGGTGGATGAGATCGATCCGCGTTAGCGACTGCGCCGGCAGGAAGGCCAGCAATTCAGAGGCATCGCCCGCGAACAGCCGGATGTTGCGGATTTTACCCGTTTCGATCAGCGCGAGGATTTTCGCCATGCCGTTGACGTAGGGCTCGCAGCCGATGAAGCCGGTATTCGGAAAAGCTCGCGCTTCGGCAATCAGATGTTCGCCGCCGCCGAAGCCGATTTCGAGCCGGATATTGTCGACGGGCATGTCAAACAGTCCGGTCAGGTCCGTGAGGGGCGGCCTAGTGATGTCCAGCGCAAGCCGCGGCAGCAAATGCGCGATCAGGTCGGCCTGATGGACGCGCAGTTTGTGGCCCTTGCGGCGGCCGAAAAAGGCGCGCTGCGCCTGAGCGGCCGCATCTGTCGAGCGCGCTTCGCGACTTTCATGATCGCCGTCTCGCCCGTTCATCGCAGTGTCTGGTAAAGCCGATGCAGCAGCCGAGTGCGCGGCTCGATCGATGAAATATACATCTGTTCGTAGTTGGTATGCGCGCCCTGGCCATCAACGCCAAGACCGTCGAGCGTCGCGGTAAAGGGCGCGGTGAAATTGCCGTCGGAGCCGCCGCCGGTATAGCTGTCGACGAGTTCAAAGCCGATTTCGGCGGCGAGAACTCCTGGCGTGCTCGAAGAGTGCGGCGCCGGCGTTGCTTTTCTCGTAGGGCGGACGATTCAACTCGCCCGTCACCCTGACGCTGACGCCATCGGTCTTCGACGTCAGGCCCAATATTCTGGGCACCAACTCGTCAGCGTCGGCAAGAGTGGGAACGCGCATATCGACTTCGGCATAGGCATCTTCGGGAATGACGTTCGGCTTGGTGCCGCCTCTGACGACGCCCACATTCACCGTCACGCCGCGCGCAAGATCGTTCATCGCCTCGAGGGTTTGAATGATGTTGGCGAGTTCGCGGATCGCGCTTCGACCATCGGCGGGCCGGGTGCCGGCATGGGACGGCACGCCTTTGATAAAAACTTCGAAACGCGCGACGCCCTTGCGGCTGGTGACGATCTTGCCGCCATCGCGTGCCGGCTCCGTCACCAGAACATATTTTGCCTTGCGCCCTTCAGCCTCGATCAGCGTGCGCGAGGTGGGACTGCCGATCTCCTCATCGGAGACGTAAAGGTGGGTTATGCCGAGCGGCGAACGCTCGCCGCCGGTGCAGAGTTCGCGGAACGCATGAAACGCCAGATAGGCGCCGCCCTTCATGTCGTAGATGCCGGGACCGAAGGCGCTATCGCCGTCGACGCGGAACGGCAGCCGTTCGATGAACCGAAGCGGATGCACGGTATCGAGATGGCTCAGCACGAGAGTTCCGGGATGCTCCTGACCCCATGACGATCGCGCCACAATGTGATCACCACATCCCGAATGTCCCGCGACGCGCTCGATGGTTGCGGGCAAGCCGCGATAACCGTCGGCGACCATGGTCGCAAGTTGGTTGACCTGATCGGGCGCGTCGGTCGGCGTCTCGATCTCGACCCAGCGACGAATGCCATCGAGGATCACATCGGTATCGAACGGGCGGGCGGATGCCATCGGCATGTTGCGGCCTTGTTTGATCTAAACCTGCTCGCTCCCGCGCGAGCGCGGAAAGCCAAGGGCAGCTCGATAATAGAAGGCTGGTTCAATAGCATTATTGGTCTCGCCGGCAACCGGTGACCTCGCGAAAGAGGTCCGCTCCGGCGGTTTAATCAGCGCTTGTCCGCAGTCTCGTGGGCGGCGATCTGTTCGACCAGCTCGACAATGCTGCGCCGAAGCTTCGCATCGCCGATGCGCGTGAAGGCGCGGGTCAGCGCCAGGCCTTCCGACGTCGCCAGAAAATCGGAGACGTAGGAGGGCGACGGGCCTTCGGTCAAACCTTCCGCGTTCGTCGTGCCGCGCGGGCCGCCCTCGAACAGGAACGATACCGGGATCTGAAGGATTTCGGAAATCTGCTGGATGCGGCTGGCGCCGACGCGATTGGTCCCCTTCTCGTATTTCTGTACCTGCTGGAAGGTAAGGCCGAGCGCCTCGCCAAGTTTTTCCTGGCTCATGCCGAGCATGATGCGGCGCATGCGCACCCGGCTGCCGACATATTTGTCAACAGGGTTGGGCGCTTTGGTCGACATCGCCAACGCTCCTCAGGACTACGGTGCGGCAAGAGCCGGATTATGCCTCACGTGCCGATCCCGTCAAACCCTGCGCGGGTCGATGTCTTGGACGAAATGACGCTGCTGCCTTATTTTGCGGTGCGACGCCGGATCACGAACAGCCACGCGACCGCAAGGACGATCAAAGCTGGAAGATCGCCGGCGCGCGCATAAGGCGTCGGAGGGATCGCGGCGGGCAGATTTGAATCCAGCACGCCTTCCAGCCCAAGCCCAAGTCGCGCGACCACGCGCCCTAACGGGTCGATCACCGCGGAGATGCCTGTATTTGCAGCGCGAACCAGTGGCAGCCCTTGCTCGATGGCGCGCAGTCGCGCTTGCTGCAGATGCTGATAAGGGCCGGTGGAAATTCCAAACCAGCCGTCGTTGGTGAGGTTGACGATCCAGCCCGGCCGGTCGTTACGCTCGACAACATCGCCGGGAAATACGGCCTCATAGCATATCAGAGGTAGCATCCGCGGCGCGTTCGGCACGTCCATGCTGCGGCGATGCGTGCCCGGAATAAAGCCGCCCTGAACCTTGGTCAGTTGTTCAAGGCCGATTTTTTCCAACCAGTCCTGGAAGGGAAGAAATTCGCCGAACGGCACCAGATGCAGCTTGTCGTAGACCGACAGCACGTTGCCATCATGGTCGATGACATAAATCGAATTATAGGCGCGCCTGATCCGCGTGCCCGGCGGCACGTCGGGAGCGCGGACCGAGCCGGTCACCAAAACCGTTCCCTTGGGCAACAGATCGGCGATCTGCGCCATCGCGTCGGCTTCGCGGGTCAGGAAAAACGGAAACGCCGATTCCGGCCAGATCAGGATGTTGACGTCGCGCACGCCGGTCGATTGCGGACCCGACGCGCGATCGGACAACGTCAGATATTTCTTCATTACCTCCGCCTTGGCGGAATAATTGAATCTCGCATCCTGCTCCAGGTTGGGCTGCATGATCCGCAGCTTGGTATTAAGCATGACCGTCGGCTGCCGGCTGAGACGGACGACGCCGAAGACCGCCATGGCGAGCAGCACGACGAGCGCCAGTGCCGGGGCGATCCATGGCTTTCGTCCGCGGGACGTGCTGTCGATCAGGACCGCGGGGCTTGCGAAAATGGCAACCGCCAGAAATGTCAGGCCCCACAGGCCGATCAGTGATGCGGTCTGCGCCAGCGCCAGCGGTTCGGTCAGGGCATAGCCGAGCGTGTTCCAGGGAAAGCCCGTGAGCGCGTGGCCGCGCAGCCATTCGCTCATTGTGAGGCTGGCGGCGAGCGCGATCACGCGCGACGCATCCCGGGTCCAGAACAGCCGCGCGAGCGCAAAGCCGAGCGCCATGAACAGCGCGAGATAGGCCGGCAGTCCCAGGACGGCAAATGGCATCAACCAGGCGAAGGTCGATGCATCGACCAGAAAGGCGTAGCCGATCCAGTAAAGTCCGGGCACGAAATAGCCAAGGCCGAACCACCAGCCGGTCATGGCGGCGGCGGGCACGCCACGCCACCGTCCTGCGCCCGCGCCGTCGATCTGCCAGACCGCGACCGGGAATGTCAGAAACAGAATGGGCCAGGCGTTGAACGGCGCCATCGCGAGCGAGGAAAACGCCCCGGCGATAAGCGCGATCGCGGCGCGCTTCCATCCCCATGCCAGAATGATCGAAAGACCAACCGCGCGAAGTCTGCTTGAAATCGTCACGAAGAGGCAGCTCCATCGCCGGGCGGATTGGTCGGGTCGTTTGGCTGCACGCCGTCGGATGCCGTCTCGCGGCGGCGGCTTTCGCGCTGAATGCGCGGTGGCGAGCGCTCCTTGCGCGTGGCGATGCGCAGGCGCTTGACGCGCCGCGGGTCGGCATCGAGCACCTCGATTTCGAAATTGCCGGGTCCGGAAATGACTTCGCCGCGCACCGGCAGGCGGCCGACATGGGTGACCAGAAAACCGCCGAGCGTTTCGACTTCCTCACCGGCTTCGCCGGTCACGAAATCTTCGCCGATCACGGAGCGAACATCGTCGAGGCTGGCGCGCGCATCCGCAATGAAGGAATTATCCGCCTGCCGCACGATGGCCGGCGGTTCGTCGCTGTCGTGCTCGTCGTCGATCTCGCCGACGATCTGTTCGACAATGTCTTCGATCGAGACCAGCCCGTCGGTCCCCCCATATTCGTCGACGACCAGTGCCAGGTGGATGCGCGAGGCCTGCATCTGCGCGAGCAAATCGATCGCCCGCATCGACGGCGGCACGAACAGCAATTTGCGGATGATGTTGGCCTCCGATAGCGGCAGCGCCAGGTCGACCGCGCGCAGATCGAGACCGGCAGGAAGCGGCTTCTTGGTCTTGGCCTTGCTTTTGGGCTTTGCCGCCCGCGCCGTCATGAACGCGAGGAGATCGCGGATATGGACGATGCCTTCGGGGTCGTCGAGGGTTTCGTTGTAAACCACAAGGCGCGAATGTGCGGCGCTTTCGAACAGGCTCATCAGGTCGCCGAGCGGAATGTCGCGCTTGACCGCGACGATGTCGGCGCGATGGATCATGACATCCGCAATCCGCCGCTCATGCAGCGAAAGGATGTTGCGCAGCATGGTGCGCTCGACGGCGGAGAAGCCGACCTCGTCGGGCGTAGAGGTGTCGAGCACGACTTGCAGATCGTCGCGGACCGATCCCGGTTTCCAGCCGAACAGCGTGCGGATCGCGCGCGTCAGCCAGTTGTCCGCGGCGGGGCGCATGACCTCGCCCCCCTGCACCACGGCAGGCAGGTTGCGCGTGTTGCGCGGGTTGTCGTGGATCGGATCGGAGTCCGGCATTTTAATCTAGTGCCCACTTTCCGAAGTTCGCGCACCATCGCAGCGCCCACTTCCTGCGAACTTCGGAAAGTCATGGGCACTAGAGCTCCGATTCCGAGGTTCGCAAACCATTGCGGCGGCTCCTGATGCGAACCTCGGAATCAGAGAAGCTCTGGCAAATATCATTTGTAGTGCGGCTTTGAATTTAAAGTTCCTATGACGAAGTCGCAGCGGCACCGATAGGAACTTCAAATTCGCCGCACTGCCATAAATATTCATTCTAGTGGCCCCGTTGATTCCAGCATTCGCCAAAGCGGCTGCTGAGAAGGGATGCGAGTGCTGGAATTGGGCCACTAGGACCGTTCCGCATAGGGATCGGGAATGCCGAGTTGCGACAGGATTTCCCGCTCCAGCGATTCCATGGTCTCGGCTTCCTGGTCCTTCTCGTGGTCGTGGCCGATCAGGTGCAGGAAGCCGTGAACCGCAAGATGGCTGAGATGATGGTCGAACGGCTTTTGTTCCTCGTCGGCCTCTTTGCGGGCCGTCTCATAGGCAATGGCGATGTCGCCGAGCATGCGTGGCGCATCGTCTTCCTCGCGGGGGCCGCGCGGCTGCAAGGCTGGAAACGACAGCACGTTGGTGGGCTTGTCGATCCCGCGCCAGTTGCGGTTCAGCGTCCGGATACCGGTGTCGTCGGTCAGCATGATTGCGAGCTCGCTATCGCCGACGTCGGCCGTGACAAACTCGGCAGCAGCCGCAATTGCGCGGTCGATCGTGGCCTCGGATTCAGGCTCGGCCTGCCAGCAGTCGGCGACGACAAGAATCTCGGTGATCGGAAGCGCAGACGGTGCCATCAGCCTGGAATTCTGTATATGACGGTCGTTTTAAGCCGCGTGTTCGTCACGTCTTGCCGGCCGCCGGCCGTTGCGGCTTTCCTTCATAGGCCGCCACGATCCTCGCCACCAGTTCATGGCGGATCACATCTTCGGCGGTGAAACGGACCTGGGCAATGCCGGTCACCCCGTCGAGCAACTTGGCGGCTTCGGCGAGCCCGGAGGTCTGGCCGTTCGGCAGGTCGACTTGGGACGGATCACCCGTGACGATCATGCGGCTGTTTTCGCCAAGCCGCGTCAGGAACATCTTCATCTGCATCGATGTGGTGTTCTGTGCCTCGTCGAGGATGATGACGGCGTTGGTCAGGGTGCGGCCGCGCATGAAAGCCAGCGGCGCGATTTCGATTTCACCGGTTTGCAGCGCGCGCTCGACGATGCGCGAGTCCATCAGGTCGTAGAGCGCATCGTAGATCGGCCGCAAATACGGATCGACTTTCTCGCGCAGATCGCCGGGCAAGAAGCCCAATCGTTCGCCGGCTTCAACTGCAGGCCGCGACAGGATGATGCGATCGACTTCCTTGCGTTCGAACAGTTGCGCGGCATGAGCGACAGCAAGCCAGGTCTTGCCGGTGCCCGCCGGGCCGATGCCGAACACCAGTTCGTGGCGTTTGAGCGCGCGGATATAGGAGTCCTGCGCGGCGGTACGCGCCCGCACCGGGCGTTTGCGCAGGTTAATCGTCTCGAACGACGATTTGGCGGCCTTCGGATCAAATTCGAACAGTGAACCTTGGGCGATCACGGCGCGGATCGCACCTTCGACATCACCTTGCGCGATATCCTGCCCCTGGACCGCCTGCCCATAAAGCGTCTCCAGCACGTGCCGCGCGGCATCGCAGCCGTCCCGCGATCCGGCGACCGTGATGTGGTTGCCGCGTGAGTCCACGACGACGCCCAGCCGCCGCTCGATCAGTGCGAGGTTTTGTCCGTAAGGTCCGACCAGCGCAGAAGCCGCGCGGTTGTCATCGAAGTCGATGACGACTTGGGTTTCGGGCGGAACTTGCATGTCGCGATCTGGTTTGCGGCTAGGAGCGAGCGAGGGTGAATCCGATGCGCTTTTGGGCAAGGGTTCAGGCTCCGATTCGCGTTGCAGATGAGTTGATGACGGGCTGCGCGCCGGGAACGGTAGCCGGCGTAGGCAACGGGGCCGCAAGTTCCCCGAGCAGGCTGTAGCGCTCGAGGCTTTCGATTCTCACCGGCAGGACCTGTCCGATGATGGTTTCGGGCGCCATTACATGCGCCGGCTGAAGATAGGCGGTGCGGCCGACAATCTGGCCCGGATTGCGGGCCGCGCGCTCGAACAACACATCGACAGTTGTCCCAATCGAGGCCCTGTTGAAGGCCGATTGCTGGCTGTCGATCAATTCCTGAAGTCGCGCCAATCGCTCGTCCATCTCTTCCGCTGACACCATCTCCCGCATTTCCGCCGCCGGCGTGCCGGGCCGAGGCGAATATTTGAACGAATACGCGCCAGCGTATCCGATTTGTGTGACCAGATCGAGAGTGGCCCGAAAATCTTCTTCGGTCTCGCCGGGGAAGCCAACGATAAAATCTGATGAAAATGCAATGTCTTGGCGAACGGCGCGGAATTGATCGATGGCGCGCCGGTAATCTCTAGCGGTATGTTTGCGATTCATGGCCGCCAACACTCGATCCGAGCCCGATTGCACCGGCAAGTGCACGAACGGCATGACCGCGGGGATGTCGCGGTGCGCCTCGATCAGCGTTTCGTCGATATCGCGGGGATGGCTTGTCGAGTAGCGCAGGCGAACGATACCGGGAAGCGCTGCCAGGTGGTGTAACAGCGTGCCGAGCGGCCAGGCCCGGCCGTCGGGTCCCTCGCCATGATAAGCATTGACGTTCTGGCCGATCAGGGTGATTTCGCGCACGCCATGCTCGGCGAGCCGCTTCACGTCGTCGATGATCTTCGCGACGGGCCGCGAGACTTCCGCGCCGCGCGTATAAGGCACGACGCAGAAGGTGCAGAACTTGTCGCAGCCTTCCTGGATCGTGACGAAAGAAGATATGCCGCGTGCGCGAATGGCGGCCGGCTTCGGCGGCGGCAGAAAGGCGAATTTGTCTTCGATCGGAAACTCGGTCTCCAGTGCGTGGCCGTTCGCTTCAGCGCGGGCGAGCAGTTCCGGCAGATGATGGTAGCTCTGCGGGCCGACCACGACATCGACCACGGGGGCCCGATGGATAATCTCATTGCCTTCCGCCTGCGCGACGCAGCCGGCGACGGCGATGTTCATGCGGCGTCCCTGGCGCGCGGCTTCGTCTTTTGCGACGCGGAGCCGGCCCAGTTCCGAATACACTTTCTCGGAAGCCTTTTCGCGGATGTGGCAGGTGTTGAGGATGACGAGATCGGCGTCGTCGACGCTGGCGGTCTCGACAAAACCCTCGCCCGCCAGCGTGTCTACCATGCGTTGCGCATCGTAGACGTTCATCTGACAGCCATACGACTTGATATGGAGTTTACGGGGCAGTTTCATCAAAACCAGAATGTTGGGTTAGAAGCGGCGTCGCTACCGCCGTTTCAGGATTTGTCGTCGTCCAGCGGGACGCAATAGAGCTCCAGCCGGTGATCGACCAGCTTGTAGCCGAGCTTGCGGGCGATTTCGGCCTGCAACTTCTCGATCTCCTCGGAGGTGAATTCGATCACCTTGCCGTCGCGCAGGTTGATGAGATGGTCGTGGTGGCTGTCGCGCATCTGCTCGTAGCGGGCGCGGCCTTCGCGAAAATCGTGTCGCTCGATAATGCCGGCGTCCTCGAACAGCTTGACCGTGCGATAAACCGTCGAGATCGAGATCTTGTCGTCGACGGCGACACAGCGGCGGTACAGTTCCTCGACGTCCGGATGATCCTCCGCTTCCGCCAGCACGCGCGCAATGACGCGGCGTTGCTCGGTCATCCGCATACCGGTCGCCGCACAACGCGCTTCGATGCCGGTAGCGGTGAGCGCAGGATTGGATTTAAGCGCGGTCATTTCGGGAGGTCACCAGGATATTTTGGGCGGCTGCCGCCAATCATAACACGTTCTGCCATCGCGCAAATGTCACGACAAGTCACGCCGCATCAGGAGCGCATTTAAGGCCTCTCCGCCGCTCTGCTGGTAATAGCGCTCGCGGCGTCCGACCACGCTAAATCCGGCACGCTGATAGAGCCGCCGGGCCGGTTCGTTATTTTCTTCCACTTCCAGAAACACCGTCCGGATCCCCCGGCCGGCAAGGTGGCCCAGGTGGGTCAGCAGCAGGGTGTTCGAGAGCCCGCGGCCACGGTGGGTTCCGGCCACCGCGATCGACAGGATTTCGGCCTCATCGGCGGCCATCCGGGACACCGAGAAACCGATGATTTTCCGGCCCATTCTGAGGCGATGGACCAAGGTGTTGCGCTCGGTCAACAGGCGTTCGAATTCGTCTTCACCCCAGCCCCGGTGAAAGGATGCGCCGTGGATGCGGGCAAGCGGCGCTGCGTCGCGTGACCCGGCGGGTTCGACCACGGCCAGTTTTCCGCCCCACAGTCCGGAGAACCATGGCATCATGGGGAGGCGGGCGGCGCTGCGCCGGCGAGCTGCTCCCTGGCCGGCTTGGCATCGGGCGCGCGCAGATAAAACGGACGGGCCGGCGCCGTATTCGGGCTGACCGCTGCGCCAAGCCATCCGACCCAGGAAATAGCGGGGGCCGGTTGCACGTCGACCGTGACCGGCGGAACTGCGTGCGAAGGCCAGCGCTCGGCGAGCAGGCCTGCGGCATTGCCCACCAGAATTGGCGCGCCGAACTGCCAGGTGTTGAGGGCTTCTTCCATAGGCGCGACGCGCGGCCGGACCAGGGCACTTCCATTGCCGCTGACGACCTGAAGATAGACGTGGTCGTGCCGGGCATCGATCGCAGAAACCACCGGATATTCGGCGTTCTGACTGACGATGGGGGCCGCGTAGGCGGCAAGCGTCGTGACGCCGACGACGGGAATGTTGGCGGCAAGCGCAATGCCGCGTGCGGCCGATAGGCCGACCCGAAGCCCGGTAAAACTCCCGGGACCCGTGGTGACCGCGATGCGACTGAGACTGGTGAAAGCCGTTCCCGATGCAGCGACCACCCGTCCGATCAGCGGCATCAGCGCTTCGGCGTGGCCGCGTTTCATGGCTTGCGATTCCTGCGCGATCAGTTCGCCGGCCTCGGTGTCGAGCACCCCGGCCGCGCAGGCATCAAGCGCCGTATCGATGGCGAGGATCAGCATGGAGACGGGGCGAATAGTGAGTGGCGAATAGCGAATCGAGAGGCAGAATCGCTAACTATTCGCCATTCGCGATTCACTATTCGCATCTCCATCACATCGGCCGTACTTCGGTCACCTCGGGCACGAAGTGCCGCAACAGGTTCTGTATGCCGTGCTGCAAGGTCGCCGTGGAGGAAGGGCAGCCCGCGCACGACCCCTTCATGTTGAGATAGACGATGCCGTCCTTGAAGCCGCGGAAAGTGATGTCGCCGCCGTCATTGGCGACCGCCGGCCGCACCCGCGTTTCGATCAGGTCCTTGATCATTCCGACCGTCTCGGCGTCGGCCTCATTGAAAAACTCGTCCGCCTCATCGGTTGCGTCGTCGCTGCCTGCGCTGCCGTCGGCAAGCAACGGCGCGCCCGACATATAGTGTTCCATGATGGCGCCGAGGATCGCCGGCTTGAGGTGCTGCCAGTCGCTATCGTCCTTGGTGACGGTGACGAAGTCCGAGCCGTAAAAGACGCTCGTCACCCCCGGCACGCTGAACAGCCTTTCGGCGAGCGGCGAACGGTTAGCTGTTTCGCGGGTGGGGAACTCCATGGTGCCGCTATCGAGCACAGTGCGCCCTGGAATGAATTTCAGGGTGGCGGGATTGGGGGTGGTTTCGGTCTGAATAAACATCGCTTTCTCCGGCATCACTGGTTCAAGGCCAGTGCGTGAGGTCTCTCTATCAGATGGCGCTCGGGAAAGCACGGTCAAGGGTACAAATCCGGCCTAATAACAGCGGATTGGCCAGGCCTGAAGGTTAAGAAAGCGCGTCGATTTCCGCGTCGCTGAGATCGCCGGGAACGATCACGATGGGGATCGGGAAGGTCCCCACGGCATTGGCCATCGCGCTGATCAGCGGTCCGGGGCCCTCGGGGCCGGGATTGGCGGCCAGAACCAGCATCGCGATGTCGACATCCTTTTCGATCACGTCGATCACCTGTTCGGTCGGGTCGCCTTCGCGGATCACCCGCTCGGGCGTGATCGCGGCAATGCCGTTGGCGCGGCCGGAGGCGCGATCGAGCGCTGCGTTGGCGTCCTCGATGGCCTCGGCGCGCATGATATCGGCAACCCCCAGCCATTGCTGATTTTGGTCTTCGACCTCGACGATGCGGAGTATCACCACGCCGCCGCCGGCCCGTATCGCCCAGCGGCTCGCGTAATAAACCGCGCGATCCCATTCGGCGGTGTCGTCAACGATGACCAGGCATTTCGGCTTGTGACCCGTCTCGTAACTACGTCGCTGGGCGGTCATGCATGTTCCGAAGCTGCAACAAGCAGCTCATATGCTGCCACGGCGCAGCCGTCCCCGACAAGCGGGGAGGGCGGCGCGGTTTGGCCAAAATCCGAATTTGTTTTTGCTACAGCCTTCAGAGTGCGCCGCCGCATTTTTGCTGCGACTTTGGAATTAATGCTTCCGGACGAAGCCGACGATGTCTCGCGTGAGCTTCATGGTTTCGTCGGCGATGGCTCGCGCGCGGTCGGCGCCGTCAACCAGAATGCTGTCGACGTGACCGGGGTCTGCCACCAGCCGCTTCATTTCGGAAGCGATTGGCGCCAGTTTTGCAACGCAAAGCTCGACCAGCGAATTCTTGAAGCTGGAGAACTGTCCGCCGCCGAATTCCCGGAGGATGTCGGACTTGGTACGGCCCGCCAGCGCGGCATAAATCCCGACCAGATTCTCGGCCTCGGGCCTGTTCTCCAGGCCTTTTTCTTCCGACGGTAACGGCTCGGGGTCGGTCTTCGCTTTACGGATCTTCTGCGCGATCGTCTCGGCGTCGTCGGTGAGGTTGATCCGCGAATTATCCGACGCATCGGACTTCGACATCTTCTTGGTGCCGTCGCGCAAGCTCATCACCCGTGTCGCCGGGCCCGTGATCAAGGGCTCGGGTTGCGGGAAGAATGAACCCTCGTTGAAGCCGTGGCGGCGGATCGAATCGCCGAAGTCGTTGTTGAACTTCTGCGCGATGTCGCGCGACAGCTCAAGGTGCTGCTTCTGGTCCTCGCCGACGGGTACATGGGTGGCGCGATACAGAAGAATGTCTGCGGCCATCAGCACCGGATAGTCGTAAAGCCCCACGGAGGCGTTCTCGCGGTCCTTGCCGGCCTTTTCCTTGAACTGGGTCATGCGGTTGAGCCAGCCGACGCGCGCGACGCAATTGAAAATCCAGGCGAGCTCGGCATGGCCGGTGACCTGGCTCTGGTTGAACACAATGTGTTTCTTCGGATCGATGCCTGCGGCGATGAAGGCCGCGGTGACCTCGCGGGTGTTGCGCGCGAGCTCCGACGGGCCGCCCCAGACGTCGATACCTTGCGTGATCGCGTGCAGATCGACGACGCAGTAGAGACAGCTATAAGTCTCCTGCAGCTTCACGAAATTGACGATTGCGCCGAGATAATTGCCGAGATGCAGATTACCGGTCGGCTGCACGCCTGAAAAAACCCGTTCAACAATCGCCATGTCCGTTTCCGCAAAGCCTGTGTATCGATATCGGGCCGGCCATCACGGGCGCGGCGCTTGGCGCCGTCCATTGCCATGCAAGTCTCTGCCGCGCAAGCTTTCAGGCCCCGGTTTGGCGGAGCGCATGGATCGCGTCAACCCAGCGGATCACGCCGAACAGCGCCAGAAGCAGGCCATAAATCGCCATTCCGCCCGCAATCAGCGCGGCCACCAGGACGAGGTGCAAAGCTGCGGACGCATTTGCGGTAGACGCCAGCACCAACGGCGCCGACAGCCAGAGCAGGCCGCCCATGGCAAGGGCTGCCGCCACGATGCGCGGCAGCCGGCTTCGTGCCGCGAGGTCGATCGAGAAGCCAAATGTGGTGAGGCCGTGCCGGATCAACAGCAACGCACTGCTCCAGCCGCCGAACGCGATTGCGGCCGCGATGCCGCGGACGCCGAACAATCGGCCGAGCACGATCGCCAGGACGACCGTCACTGCAAGGCCCTTGAGGGTCGCCCACAGCGGCGTGACGGTGTCGCCGCGGGCGAAAAACGCCGGCGACAACGCCTTGATCAGCACCTGGGCCGGCAGGGCGAGCGCAAGCCACATCAGCGCCTGCGCGGTGCCTGCGGTATCGGCGGCCCTAAACGCGCCATGCTCGAACAAAAGCTGCACCACCGGTTCGCTCAGCGCCATCAGTCCGAGTGTCGCCGGCAGAGCGAGGCCCACCGCGAGTTCAAGGCCACGCGATTGGGCGTGCGTGGTCGCATTTCGATCGTCGGCGTGAACAGCGCGCGCCAGCTCGGGCACCAGCACCGCGCCGACGGCGACGCCAACGATGCCGAGCGGCAGTTCGATCAGGCGATTGGCGAAATAAAGCCACGACACCGCCGAGGGCAAGCTTGATGCGACGATGGCGCCGGCAACAATGAGCAATTGCGGCCCGGCGCCGGCGACCATGCCGGGGATTGCCTTGGCGAGAAAGCCGCGCATCTCGGAATCGAAGGTCACGCGCAACGGCGCGGCGAAATGACTGCCGCGCGATCGCAGGATCAGGATCAACAATTGCAGCAGTCCGGCAACCCCAACCGTGGCGGCGATCGCAAGCGCCGCATCCGGCGCATCCATTCGATGAAAGATCAGGACGATCATCACGGCAATCAGGGCACCATTGAACAACAGCGGCGCGAACGCCGTCAGCGCAAACCGGCCTTGCGCGTTCAGCAGCGCCATCGTTACCGTCGCGGGCCCTGCAAATGCGAGATAAGGCAGCATCAGGCGGGCATCGTCCACGGCAAGATGCAACGTCGCTTCGCCGGCAAAACCAGGCGCCAGTGCCGTGATGATCCAGGGCATCGCAAAGCCGGCCAGCACGGTTGCCGCGATCAGCGCTGTGCTGATGGTGCCGAGCACGCGGCCAGCAAAGGCGCTGGCGGCGGCCTGGCCTTTGGTCTCCTTCACGGAGAGCCAGATCGGCACCAGCGCATTATTCAAGGCGCCTTCCGTCAACAGCCGCCGCACGACGTTGACGAGTTGAAACGCGACCAGAAAGGCGTCGGCGACGGGGCCCGCGCCAAGCAGGCCTGCGACCATGGCATCCCGCGCGAATCCAAGCAGGCGCGAGGACAGCGTTCCCGTCGAGACCGTGAGAAACGAGCGAATCATAGGCTCCAATCTATAGCAGAGGCGCCGATTTGAGTTTGCTTGGAGCGCAGGGATCGTGATAGGCGGCTACACCCGTTTTGGATGCCTTGTCAGGACAGATACATGACCGCAGCGAAATACGACGTACTCGGGATCGGTAATGCCATTTTCGATGTGCTGGTGCAGACCGATGAGGGTTTTCTGAGCCGTCACGGCATGACCAAGGGCGGCATGTCGCTGATCGATCAAAATCGCGCCGCCGCGATTTATAGCGACATGGGACCGGCGACCAAGATGTCGGGCGGCTCGGCGGCCAACACCATTGTCGGTATCGCCAGCCTGGGCGCCCGCGCCGCTTACGTCGGCAAGGTCAGGGACGACGAGGTCGGCCATTTGTACACGCGCGATATCCGCGCCGCTGGCGTCGCCTTCGAGACCACAGCCGCTGCGAACGGCCCCGCGACCGGCTGCTCCTATATTCTGGTGACGCCGGATGGCGAGCGCACGATGAACACCTATCTCGGCGCGGCGCAGGAATTGATGCCGGCAGATATCGACGCCGAGCAGATCGCCGCTGCCGCCTTTGTGTATCTGGAAGGCTATTTGTGGGATCCCAAGAGCGCCAAGGAAGCCTTTGTGAAGGCCGCGACGATTGCGCACCAAGCAAATCGCCGGGTTGCGCTCACGCTTTCGGATTCATTTTGCGTCGACCGCTATCGCGGCGAGTTTCTCGATCTGATGCGCAATGGCACGGTCGATCTGGTGTTCGCCAATGAAGCCGAGCTGCGCTCCTTGTATCAAACGTCTGATTTCGAAGCCGCGCTGAAGCAGTTGCGCAACGATATCGGTCTCGCCGCGGTGACGCGAAGCGAAAAGGGTTGCGTCGTTGCTTCAAAGGAAGGCGTGACGGCGGTGCCGGCGTTCCCGGTCAAAAAAATTGTCGATACCACGGGCGCGGGCGATCTGTTCGCGGCGGGCTTCCTGTTCGGTCTTTCCCGCGGCGTCGGCCATGAAAGCGCCGCGCGCCTCGGCGCGCTCGCCGCGGCCGAAGTCATCCAGCACATCGGCGCGCGGCCGCAGGTGTCGCTGAAAGAACTGGCGCAGCAAAGCGGCCTGCCAGTTTGAGGCATCACTTCCTCTCCCCACTCAAGGGTGGGGAGAGGAATAATAGGTCACGCCGCCTTTTGGCCGGCGGCATCGAGCCCGGCATAGACGCCACGTTCGAAGCCGGCAAAGGCCTCCAGACATTTTCCGTCCGCAAAAGGCAACACCTGCATCAGGATCACGCCGGCCACGTCACGGGCCGGATCGATCCAGAAATAGGTGTTGGCAAGACCTGCCCAGGCAAGACTGCCGGGGCTGCGGCCTTCGGGTGTCTTGGCCGTGTTGATCAGGAAGGAAAGCCCCCATTTCTTGACCATGCCCGGATAGAGATCGACATCGTTGGTATAAGGCGGCGCCGCCGAAATCATCTTGGTTACGACAAGGTCACCGATGTGGTTCTGGCCCATGGTGGCGACGGTTTCAGCTTTAAGAACCTGATTACCGTTGCCGCGGCCCTTGTTGAGGATCATCTGGGTGAACTTGATGTAGTCGCCGGCCGTACCGTAAAGGCCGCCGCCACCCATATGGAATTCCGGATTTTGTTCGAGCTCAAACGGGAAGGTCTCAAGCTTTCCATCCGCCCCACGCGCATGCATGCCGACGAGCCGCTTTCGCATCGAGTCCGTTAATT
This sequence comes from uncultured Alphaproteobacteria bacterium, assembly GCA_963775545.1. Taxonomy (GTDB): domain Bacteria; phylum Pseudomonadota; class Alphaproteobacteria; order Rhizobiales; family Xanthobacteraceae; genus Bradyrhizobium. The sequence continues at coordinate 78,909 of CAVZJE010000002.1, read as the reverse complement.
TGAACCCGGTGTCGTTCATGCCGAGCGGCGCAAACATGTGATCGCGCAAATAGGCATCAAGCTTCTTGCCGCTCACGGCCTCAACGGCCTTGCCGACAAAATCGATATTGGTGCCGTATTCCCAGCGCGTGCCGGGGTCGGTTGCGATCGGGGTTTTCAGCGCGGCATTCTGGCAGCTGATGATGCCGGGAATACCGGCCTTGGTCATATAGGTGCCCATGTCGCCGTTCCACAGGTCGTAGCAGAAGCCGGCGGTGTGGGTCATGAGCTGGCGCAGCGTGATCGGGTTCTTCGCTGGCCGCAGCTTCGGTTCGCCCTTGGCGTCGAAACCTTCCAGCACTTGCGGCGCAGCGAGATCGGGCAGCAGCTTGCCGATCGGCGCGTCGAGTGAGAGCTTGCCTTGCTCGACGAGTTGCATCGCAGCCGCCGTCGTGACCGCCTTGGTCATCGAGGCGATCCAGAACACGCTATCTGTCGTTATGTTGTCGGGCTTGGACAGGTCGCGCTTGCCGAACGCACCCTGATAAATCACTTCGCTGCCGCGGGCAGCCACGGCGACGACACCGGGAATTTCCACGGCATCGCTTTTCTGGCGCAGGATCTGGTCGATCTGGGCTTTGCTTTGCATAGGGTCTCCTCCAGGTTATTTTTTGAAACGGTTAATCTTCCTCCCGTGGGTTCCATGCGGCAACTGCGCCTGGACCCGGTCGCGATCTCGTGATCGTCGCTCATCCAGCCTGTGGATCAAGGCAAAGCGGCCATAATCTCGACAAATCCGGCCGCATCGTCGGCAATATCAGGTTGATTGCCGCCATCGCTGTGGCGGGCACGAAACCAACTTTCCAGTAATGCGTTCAGATCAAAGCAAAAATGCAGCATGAATGTTGCATTTGGCCCTCGATTGGATCAAATGACCCGGGGGGTAGGTGGTAAGAGGAAACGTGATGATCTCGACCTGGAGCGAATGGAAACGGTACCCGCGCGTTGGACGCGGCGAAAACCTCGAAGCTCCGATCTCGCCCGGAATTTATGAAGTTCGTTTCGCCGCAACCGGTGCGCTGCACTCTTTTGGCGCCGCCGACAACGTTGCCCAGGCACTTGCGCTGTTGCCGGCCGGTTCGAAATCGTGGTTTAGCCGCCGCGGACCTGCGCAAACACCCGACCTCGAATATCGCACCTGCGCAACGTCCAGCAAGGCGGATGCCAAGGCCGCGGCGGACCGCATGATCGGGCGGCGCGAAACCTATTTGAGCGGCGCGGCCTGATTGCGGCCGACAAGCCGTCTCGCGATCCCTCGGTTCTTTGCCCTGCAAATTTGTTTGATCCCGCCTGCTTGCGCGTGGGCGGTGCATTGCGGCCGGTTCCGGCCTATATCCTTGCGGGAAAGCCAATATCAGAAAATCCGAGGAGTTACGCCATGACCCCGACCGCCGCTGCACGTGCATCCTCCGCTCCGACGTTGCGCGATCGCCTGAAGGACCCCTCGTTGCTACGCGAGCAGTGCTACATCGATGGCGTCTGGACTGGCACGCCGTCCACGCCCGTGACCAACCCGGTCAACAGCGTCGAGCTTGCGAAGGTACCAAAGATGAGCACGGCCGAAGCGACCCAGGCGGTGGAAGCCGCCGAGCGGGCTTTCCCGGCCTGGGCGAAGCTCACCGCCAAGCAGCGCTCCAATATCCTGCGTAAATGGTTCGACCTGATTGTCGCCAACCGCGAAGACCTCGCGCTGATTCTGACCACGGAGCAGGGCAAGCCGTTGTCCGAGTCGCTCGGCGAAGTCGATATCGGCGGCGCCTATGTCGAATTTTTCGCCGAAGAAGCCCGGCGCGTCTACGGCGAGACCATTCCAACGCAGAAGAGCGATGCGCGTCTTATCGCGATCAAGCAACCGATCGGCGTGTGCGGCGCAATCACCCCGTGGAATTTCCCGAATTCGATGATCACCCGCAAGGTTTCGCCGGCACTCGCTGCGGGCTGCACCGTGGTGTTGAAACCCGCCAATGAAACGCCGCTTAGCGCGTTGGCGCTGGTGGCGCTCGCCGAAAAGGCCGGCGTGCCCAAGGGCGTGTTCAATATCATCACCGGCAATTCGTCGGCGATCGGCAAGGTTTTGTGCGAGCACCCCGCGGTGCGTTTCGTCGGCTTCACCGGGTCGACCGAGGTCGGCAAGATTCTTTATCAACAGGCCGCGGTCGGCGTGAAGAAACTCGGGTTGGAACTCGGCGGCAACGCGCCGTTCGTGGTGTTCGACGATGCCGATATCGATGCCGCGGTCGAAGGCGCCATGGTCTCGAAATATCGCAACATGGGCCAGACCTGCGTTTGCGCCAATCGCATCTATGCCCAGGACAAGATCTACGACCAGTTCGTCGAGAAACTCTCCAAGAAAGTTGCGGCGATGAAGATCGGCGACGGCGCCGAACAGGGCGTCACCCAGGGTCCGCTGATCAACATGGAGGCGATCGACAAGGTCGAGCGGCACATTGCGGACGCCGTCAAGGGCGGCGCCAGGATCGTCACCGGCGGAAAACGCCACTCGCTAGGCGGCACTTTCTTCGAGCCGACGGTGCTCTCCAATGTCGCGCCTGACGCGCTCGTGGCGCGCGAGGAAACCTTCGGGCCGGTCGCACCGGTCATCCGCTTCAAGGAAGAAGCCGACGTGATCGCGATGTGCAACAAGTCGCCGTTCGGGCTCGCATCGTATTTCTACGCCCGCGATCTCGGCCGCGTCTGGCGGGTGGCGGAAGCGTTGGAGTCCGGCATGGTCGGCGTCAACAGCGGCTTGATCACGACCGAAGTCGCGCCGTTCGGCGGCGTCAAGGAATCCGGCCTTGGCCGCGAAGGCTCGCATCACGGCATGGAAGAATATCTCGAGATCAAATATGTGATGATGGCGGGGATCTGATCGGCTTTGCCGACGGCGAGCCCACAAGGTTCAAAGCCCTAACGTCACTTCCGCCCAGTGCACAATGACCTCGCTGTTGAGGAATGCGATGACACTGGGCTCGAGCGCCTTGGGACCATCGTGAGCGACGGTTGCGGTAGCGACAATGGCGTCGCAACGATCGTTGAACGCAATCGCCAACACCGAACTTGGGGCGTGATAGGGCTCGGTAACGGCGTAAGCCCGGCTGCGGCCTTTCATCCATGCGATCTTGATCTCATGGCCGGGACCCAAAACCGCCGGCTTGTCGCCCATCAGGTTGAAGTCGCTCAGGCGATCGAGTTCGTTGTCGTCGGAGACGCCGGTCAGGCAATTGCAAAAGCCGATCTTGGCGCGGATGTAAACGCCGACTTCCACGCCGCAGTCGGCTGCCGCGCAGCGGAACGCCTTGCCCGTGCCCCACTCGTCGGTCGGAAACGGCCATCGCACCTCGGCAAACTTCGGATGGCTCGGCGTCGCCAACGCCTTGCTGTGAACCGACATCGGCCATCCGAAGAACGCGGATAGTCCCGCGAGCGCGCCGAGCGTGAGCCCGGCGATCACGGCAACAACGGTGATTCGGCTTCCGCTCATGCTCTAGTGGTCCGATTCTAACATTCGCATCCCTGCTCAGCGGGCACTTTTGCGAATAAATAAAAGGACCACTAGCAAAGATATGTTTCTGGTGGAGTTTCGGATTTGACATTCGCTTTTCACGAACTCGCGGCTAGCTGGGTAGCGAATGTCAAATCCACTCCACTAGTTGCTCGCGGCAAAGGTGCGCGCCGCGACAAGCGCCGGCCGATCGGAATCCGAACCCGATGCAAGCGCAATCAACTTTTCATAGTTGGCCTTCGCGGTCGCCGTGTCGCCAAGTGCCTGAGCCGCCTTGGCCGCACCGAGATAGCCATTGAAGCGGTTCGGCTCCTTCGTCTGGGTCGCCACGAAGGCCGCGAGTGCCTCCTTGGCCATGCCGCGATCGAGCAGCATGAAGCCATAGAGTTCTCGCGCCGGCACGAGCGAGCCGGGCGTGACTGGCGCTTTTTCGGTTTTGTCTTCAGCATCGGCGGCCGCGCTCATCGCCACTAGCGCTTCATCGTATTTGCCATCGGCGTAAAGGATCCAGGCGTTTGCGGCCTGCGCCTGAACATCAACCTGACCGGCCCAATAATTGTTCTTGGCGGCCTGCAACTGGTCGTGAAGTTCGGCGAGCTTGGCGGCATCGGCCCTGCGCGGCCGAAGGATCGCCGGAGCGCGCGGCGCCGATGGCGCGCGCGAAGTAAGTGATCGCCATCACCTGCGGAAAATTGTTCTGGATGACAGCGAGCTCGGCCGCGCCTTTCCAGTCGCCCCGTTCGATCGCGTACCGCGCAGGGGCGGCGGCGCGGGAAAAAGCGCCGCCAAAGGAATCGGGACTGGGGGTTATCGTCGCAATCTGGTCGACGACGTCGCGCGCCTCCCGGTCCTGTCCGAGTTGCAGACAGGCGTAGACCAGATAATCCGAGGCATGCAGTTGCTCACTGATTTCGTGGCCCGCCTGGGCCGCCCGCACGGAAGCACGATTGGCTGCAGCCGATTCCTTCCAATAGCCGACGCGCGTGAAAATATGCGACGGCATATGTTGAGCATGCGGGGCCTGCGGCGCAATTTTGGCGTAGCGGAGCGCCGCCGGCAGCCCTTTGGCAGCAATCGGCGGATAATCGTAAAGGTGGATCAGATAGTGGGCGATGCCCGGATGCAGCGGCTGGCGCTGCCAGATCGGCTCGAGAATGGCGGCGCCCTTGAGCTGGTTCGCATAGGTCTTGTCGGCAGGCGAGGCCGCTACATTGAGCGTAATCGCGTAGAAGATCTGGGCCTCGTCATCGTCGGGATATTTTGCGGCCAGCGCTTCCATCTTCTTCAAATAGGATTGCACCCGCGCTTGCTGCGGGATCTTGTCGTAGTCGACATACATGACCGAGAGCGCGTCGATGTAATCGCGCTCGCGCTCGCTCTTGGCGCCAGTCTCTTTGGCTTTCTCAATCGCCGCGAGCCCAAGCGGAAGGTTGGGCGCTGGAATGGCGCTGTGCGGGTTATTCAAGAGCGACAGCGCAATGCCCCAATAGGCGACGGCGCAGCCGGAGTCGGCCTTGATTGCCTCCTCATAAATCTCTTTCGACTGGGCATACCAGAACGAGTGCTGGTAACGCATGGCGCGGTCAAACCGCCGCTGCGCGACCTCGTTGCAGGTTGTCGCGAAATGCACCTTGCCGAGTTTCTGATCGGCTTCGTCTTGCGCCAGTGCCGGCGGGCAAGCATCGAACACCGCGATGGCCGTCAGGGTGGCCGCAAACCAAAATTGACGCATGATGTTCTCCATCCCTCGATGAGAGCCTGAAATTGCACCCGAATGCGTCCGGCGATCATAGTCCGCTACGGCCGGGTACTCAACGCTGGAGCGGGCTTTGGGACCTAACCTAGCGCCGGAGCACGCCGATCAGGCGATTGGCAAAGGTCAGCCGCTCGGCCATCACCAGGATGAAAAACGTCAGCAGTTTCTGGCTGAGTCCGGGATTTTCAGTCTTGATCGCCTCGAACTGGTCGACTCTCAGGACATAAAGCACGCTTGCAACCTCGGCCTGGATGGTGGCGTTGCGTGGGGCGCGCGCCACGAGGCCCATCTCGCCGATGGTCGTGTAACGGCCGAGGCTCCGCACCCGCGTGAGGGCGCCGTCGCCCGCCGCAATCATCACGCCAACGCGCCCGTCGAGAATGAAGTGCATGGAATTGGCGGCATCCCCGGCGCTGACGATGATCTCGCCGGCACGGACCTCCAGGCGCTCGCAGCGATGGATCAGTTCCATCGCGTCTTCCTCGGATCCGAGAATGCGCACAAACCAGTCGCGAAGCGAGGCTTCTTCGCTGCCGCGGCCTTCGTGCTGCGCAATGGTCTCGTTTTCGCACCACTCCAGGGCGTGATCGAGCTCCGGCATGATGCTGACGTCGCTTGAGATGAACTCGCTCGATCGCAGCGTCTTTTCCGTCGACGCCTGAAGGTTGACCAGAACCAGCCTGATGCCGCGGTCGCTCGCTGTGCGCTTGATTTGCGCGAAACTGTAGGCGGCGGAGGAGTCGATACCGGTCACCAGCTTGAAGTCGAACAGCAGGAAACGGCATTCCGGGTGACGCGTCAGCAGCGCCTTGACATGCTGATAGAGCCGATTGGCCGACCCGAAGAACAGATAGCTTTGCAGGTTCAGGCCCTGGATGCTGCCGCCATGCGCGGCAAGCACCGTCAGCTCCTCGCGCGAGCGATCGAGCGAACTGCGGTATTCGGAACCATCGAAACTGAATTTGATGGAATCGATGCGCGAGGCGCTCAAGGCAAATGTCGCGCAGCCAATGACGACGCCGATCAGGATGCCGGCAATAAAGCCCCATTGAACGATGATGACGATGATCGCCAGCAGCGACAGATATTCGGTAATGGAAAGCCGCCGCCGTGACTGAATGATCCATCTGTGGAGCCCATCGGCGCCGAGATAGATCAGGAGGCCGCCGAGCACGAATTTCGGCATATAGCCGAGGAGGGAGGGAGCAAAGACCAGCATCAACAGCGAGATAGCAGCTACCGTCAGCCCCGACAGCGGGCCTGTGCCGCCGCTGTTGAAGTTGAGGACGGACCGGCTGATGGACGCGCAGCCGGGGTAGCCTCCGAAAACGCCCGTGAGCATGTTGGCCAGGCCGGTGACGTTGAGCTCGCGTTCCAGATTGGCTTCGCGATGGGTCGCGACTTCGATGCCGGTGACATTGAATAGCGTGCTTGATGCCGTCACGAAGATGACGGCAATCAAGTTGCCCGAAAGATCCGGCAACAGATGCCAGGGATAGGCGCGAAGCCCATCGACGCTCCACGGCGACATGAAGGTCACGCTCGGTGGCGGCTGAAAGGTCCAGCCGGCGGCCTGCGCCCCCTCCGGCGACAGGCCGGCAAGCCAGAACACGACGTGGGCCGCGATCACGCCGCCGACGAGAATGGCCGGCAGCCCAAACGACGAACGAGAGCGGTGCCAGGTCAAATAAAGGATGAGTGCCATGACGCAGGCGGCCGCGAGCTTGGACAGCGTGAGCAGATCACCGAACTGACCGAGTGTTGCGAACTGCAGGCGATGGCCGGTGATGACGCGAACCGCGCCGAGCAGGATCAGGCAGCCCGTTGCGCCGAGAAAACCGCCGACCACCGGATAGGGCACATAGCGGATCGCTCGGCCCATGCGCGTCATTCCGAAGCCGCAAAGCACGATCCCGGTCAGGATGGTCGCGAGCGCGAGTGTGATCAGGACCGGCGCGAGCAGCGGTGCGGACGGATTGGCGGCGACGACGCGCTCGACCATCGACGAGGCCAGGATGCCCGTCATGGCGGCGGTCGAGCTTTCCGGCCCCGAAATGGCAAAGGGCAGCGAGCTTCCGGCCGCGATCACACCGGCGAGGATGGCGGATGAGATGAACGTCGCGGCGACGCCGTAAGATAGATAAGGCGCGAGTGGCCCGGCGAAAATCAGGAGTGTATACGATAGTCCGAAGGTGACGGTCAAAACGCTGGCGGCGCTGCCCCCGAGAATATCCTTGAGCATCACGCGCAGCGCTAGCTTCGGACGAAGACTGATCGACTGAGTGGTCATATCCGAAGATCGCTGCCGGTGACGCGACGAAAGGCTTCGAGATAGCGCTGGCTGGTCGCATTCACCACGCTCGCCGGCAGCGGCGGCGGGGGAGCCTCGCCGTTCCATCGGCCGGCGCGGCGTTCGATATCGAGATGGTCGCGCAACGGTTGCTTGTCGAAACTTGGTTGCGGCTTACCCGGTTGATAGACATCCACCGCCCAGAACCTGGAACTGTCGGGCGTCATCACCTCGTCGATCAGGATGATGCGGCCTTCGGCGTCGCGGCCGAATTCGAATTTGGTGTCGGCAATGATGATGCCGTGCTCGCGGCTCAAGCGTTCGCCGAGCGTGTAGACCCCGCGCGTCATGCGCTCCAGCGTATTTGTCGCTTCCTCGCCGATGATCTCGCGCATCCGTGTCACCGTGATATTTTCATCGTGACCGGTTTCGGCCTTGGTGGCCGGGCTGAAGATCGCCGGTTCGAGTTTGCCGCTCTCGAGCAGGCCGGATGGCAGCCTCTCGCCCGCGAGCGTGCCGCTCGCGGCATATTCTTTCCAGGCTGAGCCCGAAAGATAGCCGCGGATCACGCACTCGATCGGAAATACAGTGGTGCGCTTGCAAAGCATCGCGCGGCCCTCAAGCGAAGCGCGGTGGCCCTTCAGCACGGGGACTTCGCCGATAATGATGTCGGCATCGGCGCTGATCATGTGGTGCGGCGCGACGGATCCGAGCTGGTTGAACCACCAGGCGCTGATCTGGGTCAACACCGCGCCCTTCATCGGGATCGTCTCGGCCATCACCACGTCGAAGGCCGAGATTCGGTCGGTGGTCAAAAGCAGGACGCGATCGTCGCCGACGGCGTAGATATCGCGAACCTTGCCGCGGCCGATCCGTGGCAAAGGCAGGTCGCTCGCAAGCATGGTGGTCATGAATTTTTACTTTCGAAGGTGGCCACACGCGGGGCACGCGGTGACAAGATCGGGATGGAGACGGCTCACTCCGGCAGTGGAATGAATTCGTGCTCGTTGGGGACGGCGGCAAAGCGGCCGGACTTCCAGTCCTGCTTGGCCTGCTCGATCCGCTCTTTACTGGATGAGACGAAGTTCCACCAGATATGACGCGGCCCTTCGAGGGCATCTCCACCGAGAAACATCATGCGTGTCGGCTTCAGCGTCTTCACCGTGATGCGGTCGCCGGGTCGAAACACCAGTAGACGAGGCCCTTCGTAGCGTTCATTTGATATTTCAACCTCGCCATCGACGATATAGATGGCGCGCTCTTCGTGATCGGCATCGAGCGGCACGCTCATGCCTTGCTCCGCCGTTACCTCGACATAGAACCAGGGCGAGACCATCGCGACCGGCGATGTGGCGCCGAAGGAACTGCCGGCGATCACGCGCGCGGTGACGCCGCGATCGGTCACGACAGGCAGGTCGGAAGCTGCATAATGCTGGAAGGTCGGCGCGATTTCTTCCTTGCCGGCGGGAAGCGCGATCCAGCTTTGCAATCCGAGCATCTTCTGGCCGGTCCGGCGTTGCAGGTCCGGCGTGCGCTCGGAATGGGCGATGCCGCGGCCCGCCGTCATCAGGTTCATCGCGCCCGGCTGAATTTCTCTGATATTTCCCTCGCTGTCACGGTGCATGATGCTGCCGTCGAACAGGTAGCTGACGGTCGCGAGCCCGATATGGGGATGCGGGCGCACGTCCATGCCCTTGCCGGACATGAACTGCACCGGGCCGAAATGATCGAAGAAGATGAAGGGGCCAACCATCTGCCGCTTGCCGTGGGGCAACGCGCGGCGAACTTCAAATCCGTCGCCGAGGTCGCGGGTGCGAGGCACGATGACAAGCTCTAGCGCGTCGCAGGATAAGGGATCGCCAAGGATCGGATCGTTGGAGGGCTGCCAGCTCATGAGTTTTTTCCTTGTTTGGAGTCTTGGCTTTCATTCCGCAGCGGCGGTGCGTGGCCGGCCGACATAGCCGGTCGCATCGCCAAATCGCTCAACCATCACGGCGGGCAGTTCCTTGTCCCTGTGCGTCACGCAGCCGCCGGAGCGTACCGCGCAGCGATCCTGATGCGCCAGGTGCGAAGGAGCCGTGCCGGCTTGCAGCGCGCGCGCGGTATCCATGATCAGTTTGCGAAAATGCATGATGCCAAGGTCAGTCGGCCCGAGATGCTCGCGGGTGCGGTCGGCGATCGGGCCCTGGCTGTCCTGCACAGCCGCATCCTGCTCCGACACGCCCTGGATGCCGGTATAGCTTCTGGTTTTCTGAAGCTTGCGATCGATCAGGTAGTCGTTGGACTTGTTTCGTAGCGGCACATAGTTCTCGTCGACCACGGCCATCACGCCGTTGCCATTGGCGTAGCCTTCGCGCTCGGTCGCGGTCAGCGGGCGTTCCGGATTCCAGGCATAGGTGTAGATCCAGCAATTGGTGTCGGTGACGGGAATAAAACTCTGGCCGAAAATATTCTCGCCCGGCATCGAGCTCGGTGCATAGGAATGCACCGGCATCAGGTATTGCGCGATACGCCAGTAGATATTGTCGCTGCCGGTAAGCCGTCCGCCCGCGATCGCAAGCCCGGCGTCATGCGCAATGGTCTTGATGACGGGGCGGGGATCTTCGGCGATCCAGCGCATCTGGTCGGTGTTCATGCGCGTCAGCGGATTGACGAAGTGCTTCTTGATCTCGAGGATTTCGTTCTCTTCCTTGTCGAAGCTCAAATGCGCGAAGGTGAAGTGCGCGGTGTCGATCGAACCTTCCAGCGCCTGTACCCAGTTGCAGTCCTGCCATTTCTTGGTGACGTAACGGTGCGAGGGTGGCACCAGCGCCATCTCCAGGTCAGGCAATTCCGGCACTGCGTCTGATGGACCCATATAGGCCCAGACCATGTCGCCCCATTCGCGCACCGGATAGGACTTGATGCGGATCAGGTCCCTGGCGTTGAGATCGGGGTAGGAGGTCGGCATGTCGACGCATCGGCCGTCGGTGTCGAATTTCCAGCCGTGATAGACGCAGCGGATACCACATTCCTCAACGCGGCCGAGCCAGAGATTGGCGCCGCGGTGCGGGCAATATTGATCGATGACGCCGACCACGCCCCGGCTGTCACGGAAGGCGAGTAACTTTTCGCCCATCACGGTGATCTTTTTCGGAGCGCCATCAGCTTCGGGCAATTCCTTGGAGAGCAACACTGGCAGCCAGAACCGCCGCAAGAGCTCGCCCATGGGCGTTCCTGCGCCGCTTTCGGTGAGGAACCTGTTGTCTTCCGCGCGGAGCATTAAGGGTATCCTCCGGGAAATAGATCTTGCTTTCGTGCAAGCTTGGCGCAGGTCAGGCGGGGCGTCAACGCAACTTGTTTTCGCGACGCCGGCGCCACTTGGTGTCGTCCTCGCGAACGCGAGGACCCATAACCACCGGCTTGCGTTATCGCCAAGGCTGGTTCTCCCGGGTTGCGTTAAAACGTAGTCCTGTGGTTATGGGTCCCGGATCACGTCCGGGACGACGTCACGAGAAGACGCAATTTCACGTTCCCGCGACGAAATTCCGCCCGAGTGATCCCAAAGCAATGCCCTCGGAATACAGAGGGCGTGGGGAATGCCGGGCGCTCGATACGCCCGTAGCCTCGCGTGGAAAAGTAAAAAGCCACACGAGTTAGTCACCACGGTCGCGCCGGATCACCCGGCATTCCCGCACGCGAATGGTTTTAACGGCTTGCTTCGCGCTCTCCCCGGTGAATCGGGCTTACTTGTCACCGTCATCCCTGAGAAGCGTCAGCTTCTTAAGAACTTGACGCCGGCGTCGAGGCGTCAGGACCACACGACTTCGCCGTCCGCAAAAGCGTCATTCGTCTTGTGACGCCGTCACGTCCATCGCATCCCGCGCCCAACGTCCGTGACGATCGCGAAACGCCCCTCTTATCGGGTACGGGATGGCGCGGGCTTCTAAAGGTGATTTGCCCGTCGGCGCAAGAAAAATTTTTCGAGATAGGGCTGGACAGACACGCTGCTGATTTGCCTTGTCGGGCAAATCAGCGAGTGAACACGGCCGCGCCGATCAACCCGGCTCCATGCCTTTGGCCTTGATGACGGCCAGCGCCGACGGCGCGGCGAGAAATTTGATGAAGGCCTTGGCCACGTCGGCCTCTTTGCTCGCCACCGATACGGCCGCGGAGAAATGAGTGTAGGACTGAATATCCGGTGGCAGCGGACCAACAAGCTCAGCGCCGCCATAGGGCAAGATCTCGCTGATCTGGGTCATGCCGATTTCGACGTCGCCCTTGGCGGCGGCCTCGCCGGCTGCGCCCGGCAACAGTTTGAGTTTGGGTTTTAGCTCGTCGGCGATACCGAGCTTCTCGAACAACGTCTTGAGATAGGCGCCGGTCGCGCCTGCCGCCGTAAAGCCGATGGATTTGGCACTGAGGAGCGTCCGCTTGAATGCCTCTGTCGAGCTGATATCGGGTTTCGGGGCACCTTTTCGAATTGCAACGCCGATCCCCGAATGCGCGATGGTCGTGGGAGGCGTATCGAGCTTCCCACTTCCGCCAAGGCTTTCCGTGACCGGTGCGGTGAGGACGGCGACGTCAAATGCCGCGCCCTCGTCGATTTTCACCTTCAACGTCGCGGCTGGTGCGAAGGTCAGGTCAATTTTGTTGCCGGTCGCTTTCTCGAATTGCGGGGCGAGCTCCTCCAGCGTCGTCTTCACGGCCGTCGAAGCCAGAACCTTGATCTCCGCCGCCTGCGCCCCACTCGCCAGCAGCGCCAGTGCCGACCCGACAATCGGAGCGATCACACGTTGAATCTTCATTGCTTCCTCCCAAATCGTGTTTTTTGTATCGGCGTCGAGCCAGTCTAGCGAGAAGCGCCGGCGGCGGCGAGATGCGTTGAGGCGAAACCCTTCAATGCCGTTTGATGAATTCAAGAACCTTCTCGTTGAATTTGTCCGGCTGCTCCCACGTTACCGCATGACCCGCATCGGCTATGACCGCCCATTCATGATTTTTCATGCGAGCCGCCCAGACTAGCATCAAGGCCGGAGGTGCCAGCAGGTCGGCGTCCGCGGCAAGGATAAGCGCGGGGGTCGGGATGGTCTCGATCTTCGCGAAGGTGTTTGGCGTGCGAAGCGGTTGGCTTGGGGCTTCCGCCTGACGAGCATGCTCCTCGATCTCGATCCAGCGCCTGGTGCTGTCCGGGTTGGCGCCTCGATAAGATGGCCCGACTTCGCGGTAGACCGCCGGTAATTTCCGCAATCCCGGAATTTCAAGGCGGGCGATAAAATCGGCGATCTCCTTGTCGGCCAATTGTCCGGTGCTTGCCGCGATCACCAGGCTGCGGAGCCTCTCGGGACGCCACGCGGCATAGTCCAGCGCGGCAAACCCGCCACCGGCGACGCCCAGCAAATGAAACTTGTCGAGCTTGAGATATTCTGCGAGCGCATCGAGATCGCCCGCAATACTTCCGGGCTGCGGACCGGTTGCGGGATTGGCGAGGCTCTTGCCCCAGCCACGGCGGTCGAAAGCGATGACGCGGTATCCGGCCCGGGAGAAGCTTTCGACCTGGTTCGCCCAAATGGCGCTGGTGCCGGTATTCGCGTGAAGCAAAATCATCGGCACGCCGGTGCCGCCGGTGTCGGTGAACCACAGCTTCACGCCGGAGAGTTCAGCGAAGTTGCCGACGAGCGAATTATCGGCGGCATCGGCTGTCCTGGTTGTTCGGATTCCCGCGGTCGCCGCGCCCAAGGCGCCGGCCAGAAACGCGCGCCGCTTGATCATGCGATCTCCCCGAACAACGCCGCCCGCGCGTCCGGGGCGCGGAGATCTACTCCGCAGCCGCGGTCGGTTTGGCGCCAGCGCCATAGCGCTGATCGATATAGTCGATCACGAGCGCCTTGAAGTCGGCGGCAATGGTCGGTCCGCGCAGGGTGCGGAACTTCTTGCCGTCAACGAACACGGGCGCAGCCGGCGCTTCGCCGGTGCCGGGCAGCGAGATGCCGATATTGGCGTGCTTGGATTTGCCGGGGCCGTTGACGATGCAGCCCATCACCGCGACGTTCAGCTCTTCGACGCCGGGAAAACGCGTCTTCCAACTCGGCATTTCATCGCGGATGAAATCCTGGATCGAGCGCGCCAGTTCCTGGAATGTGGTCGAGGTGGTGCGGCCGCAGCCGGGACATGCCGCCACCAGCGGCACGAAGGTGCGGAAGCCCATGGTCTGCAACAATTCCTGCGCGACCTGAACTTCGAGCGTGCGATCGCCGCCGGGTTCGGGCGTCAGTGAAATGCGGATGGTGTCGCCGATGCCTTCCTGCAAAAGGATTCCGAGCGCCGCCGACGAAGCGACGATTCCCTTCGAGCCCATGCCGGCTTCGGTGAGGCCGAGATGGATCGCGTAATCCGAGCGGCGCACCAGTTCCTGATAGACCGCGATCAGATCCTGCACGGCGGAAACTTTCGCCGACAGGATCATCTTGTTCTTGGGCATGCCGAGTTCTTGGGCCCGCGCCGCCGACAACAGCGCCGACTGCACCATGGCCTCGCGCGTCACCGCGCGCGCATCGCGCGGATTGGCGGAAGCCGTATTCTCGTCCATCAGCTTGGTGAGCAGTTCCTGGTCGAGCGAGCCCCAATTGGCACCGATGCGCACCGGCTTGTTGTTCTTGTTGGCGATCTCGATGATGTCTGCGAACTGCGTGTCGCGCTTGTTCTTGAAACCGACATTGCCGGGATTGATGCGGTACTTGTCGAGCGCCTCGGCGCAGGCGGGATATTCCGCGAGCAGCTTGTGGCCGATGTAATGGAAATCGCCGATCAGAGGCGTGGTGATGCCACGCTTGCGCAGGCCGTCGCGAATATGCGGAACGGCGGCGGCGGCTTCCTCACGGTCGACCGTGATGCGCACCATTTCGGAGCCCGCGCGCGAGAGCGCTGCGACCTGGGCGATCGTGCCCTCGATATCGGCGGTGTCGGTATTGGTCATCGACTGCACGACAATCGGCGCACCGCCGCCGACGGCGACATTGCCGACCATGACCTGGGTGGTTTGATGCCGCGCGCTAGCACCCGCTTTCCGAAGTTCGTCAGTCATCGCAGCGTCCTGTGTGCGAACTTCGGAAAGCAAAGGGCGCTAGCAAATCTATTGTTTGCAGTGCCGCTTTTCGATCTGAAGTTCCCAGAGTGAACTTGCGGTGACCTCTGTGGGAACTTCAGATCGGCGGCACTGTGGCCGGCGACGTCGTTTTCGGGTGGTTTTACGGGCTGGTTCATGGGGTCTCGAATATCAGGTTTTTGTGACAGTCAGCAACGGATCAATGGGAACCGGAACCTCCGGATTGGGCCGATTCACGAGGTAAAGCCCCGCAATCACCAGAAGTGCGGCGGCGCCGAATACCGGGGTCAGCGTATCATGGAGGATGAAATAGCTAGCCACGACGCCAAACAAAGGGGTGATGAAGGTAAATGCCGACAATTTGCTGGCCGAATAGGTCTTGACCAGTCCGAACCAGAGCAAAAACGTTAATCCGACCACCCAGGCCGCCTGATAGACCATCAGTGACACGGCTAGGGGACCGGGAAAGCGGGTCATGGTTTCGCCGGAAACGAAGGCGGCCAGAGCCAAAATCGGGATCGATACTGCCACTTGATAAATCAGCGCTTTTTCGGGCGGCGCTTGAAGCAGCCGGGTTGCCTTCACGAGCAAGGTGGTGGCCGCCCACAGTGCGCCGCCACCGACGATCAGGAGATCGCCCACGAGCACGTCGGCATCGACATTGGCCTGGGGAACGCCGATCGCGAGCGCCACGCCAGCAAAGCTCAAAGCCAGCCCCGACCATTGCGAGGCGCGCAACCGCTCGCCCAGCCATCGATACGAACCCAGGGCTACGAAAAACGGCGCGGTATAGAGAAAGACCACCGCGCGCGAAGCCGATGTCAACAACAGTCCGCGGTAGATCAGCACGAACTCGAAGCCGAACAGCACGCCTGCGAACAAGCCGGCGTAAAGCGTGCCGTCATGCGTGAGGAGTTTCACGCCACGGAAGCGGGCAATCAACAGCAGCACGGGCAGGGCGCCGATCGAGCGTATCGTGCCTTGCAGCAGCGGCGGGATGTCGGGCAGCGCCAGCTTGACGGCGATCTGGTTGAATCCCCAGCTCACGCACAGCATCAGCATCAATGCGACGGCGTTCGGGCTGAGCGAACGCTCCGCCGATACGAGTGGAGTGGATTTGACATTCGCTAGCATCTAGCCGCGAGTCCGATAAGCGAATGTCAAATCCGAAACTCCACTCGAAACCATTCGGTCTTCTTAATTCTGACATTGTTTAATTCTGGCAGTGGGCGCAAACGCCGGTGATTTCGACAATCGACATTCGCGGCGTAAAGCCGGTCGCCCGCGCCGAGGTTTGAAGACTTTGGGCGATTGGCGCCACCGGTACTTCACCGACCAAGCCGCAACATTCGCATATCAGGAATGCCACCATCGCGGCCTCGTCATGGTCATGCGCGCAGGCCAGAAACGCGTTGCGGCTTTCGATGCGGTGAACGAGGCCGTTCTCCATCAGAAAATCGAGCGCGCGATAGACCGTGATCGGGGCCGGCCGCGGCATGGTTTTCGCCAGCGCCTCGATCACTTCATAAGCGCCGAGCGGCCGGTGGCTGGACAACAGCGCCTCCAGCACGTGGCGGCGGATCGGCGTGAACTTCTGCGAGCGCCGCGCGCACACCCGTTCGGCATGCTGCAGGGCATCGGCCGTGCAGCGGCGATGATCGTGATCGGGGGCGGGAAATGTCGGTTTGGCCAAGGTCATTGAAACAACCTAGCATTTTGCAGGGTGAACCAAAATCCCGTTGCACGGAAAACCACGCGGCGACATCGCCTTACGGGTTCCTTAGCCATGCCGATTTGACGGGGCAGGGTCGCAACGGCCCGGTCATTTAAAAATTCGCGCGGCCATTTAAAAATTCATAAGCAAGCTTATTATATCCCAAGCTTACAAAAGGCTTCCCATGCCCCGCGGCCCCGTGGATATGAATTTTCTGTTTACGCTCGGCGAGTTGCAGCGCCTGGTGCGCGCCTATGCCGATCGGCAGGCCGCGCGCTACGGCATTACCCGCGCGCAATGGGCGGTACTGGCCAAGGTCGAACGCTTCGAAGGCATGAAGCAGACGGAACTCGCTGAACAAATGGAGATGCAGCCGATTACCCTGACGCGTCTGATCGACCGTCTCTGCGATAATGGCTGGATCGAGCGCCGCAGCGACGACAGCGATCGCCGCGTCAACCGGCTTTACCTGCGCAAGGCGGCGCGGCCGCTGCTCGCCAAGCTGACCGGCTTGAAGTCCGAGCTGACCGCAACCGCGCTTGAGGGCATCAGCGCGTCGGACGCGAACCGGCTTCTCGCCCAGCTCGAGGCGATCAAGGAAAACGTCCGCAATGCGATTGCGGATGCAGAAGAAGATACAAGGAAAGAACCGCGCTATGGCTGAACCGGTATTGAAATTTCCACCCGAGCAGAAGGCGCGCCAGGAGCCGGCCGCCCCGCGAGAAGCTCGCGGCCGCGCCGCGCCGCCGGCTGTTCGCCGGATGCGCCGCTATCGCCGTTTCCTGCTGCTCGTCGTGCTGCCGCTCGTCGCCGTGATCGGCGGCATCGTGTTCTATCTCAATGGCGGCCGTTACGTCGGCACCGACGACACCTATGTCGGCGCGCAAAAGGTCCTGATCACGCCCGACATTTCCGGGCAAATCGACAAGGTCGTGGTGAAGGAAGGTCAGCTCGTCCACAAGGCGACGTGCTGTTCGAGATCGATCCGGTCCCGTTCCGGCTCGCTGTGGACCGCGCCAAGGCCGCCGTCGAACAGGCCAAGACGAGCTACAGCAATCTCGGCGCCAACATCAAGATTTACGACCAGATGGCCGAGTTGATGCAGCAGGCGATCGACCTGAAGCAGCGCGACGTCGAGCGCAAGTCGACGCTGGCAAGAACAGCTACGGTTCGCAGCTCGACCTCGACAACTCCTCGACTGCGGCCCTCACTGTGCGCGCCGAACTTGCCTTCGTTCAGCAGCAGCGTTCGAGCTCGCTGACCCAGTTGCTGGGCAACCCGGAGCTCAAGCTCGAGGACTTCCCGCCCTATTACCAGGCCCAGGCCGCGCTCGCCCAGGCCCAGCGCGACCTCGACCATACGGAGATGCGGGCGCCGATCGACGGCATCGCGACGCTGGTCGACCAGATCCAGCTCGGCCGCTTCGTCGTCGCCGGCTCGCCGGTGTTCACCGTCATCGATGTCGCAAAGCCCTGGGTCAATTCCAATCTGAAGGAATCGGATCTCACCCATGTCGAGGTGGGACAGCCGGTCGAAATCGACGTCGATGCCTTTCCCGATCATACGTTCAAGGGCACCGTGGGTTCGCTGTGCCCCGGCACCGGCGCGCAATTTGCGATCCTGCCGCCGCAAAACGCCACCGGCAACTTCGTCAAGGTCGTGCAGCGCATTCCGGTGCGGATCTATTTCGACCAAAACGATCCGTTTGTGAAGAAGCTGAAAGCCGGCATGAGCGCCTATGCCACGATCGATACCGGCCACAAGCGCACGCTCGCGGGACTGTTTGGCTTGCGGTCGGCCGCGGCGAAAGAAGACTAAAACCGATGTCGCCGACGGCGATTCCAGCCCCGAGCGCCGTTCCCGGCTTGCGCCGGAACATGGTGACGATCTGCGCCATGACCGCCACCATCATGCAGGCGCTCGACACCACCATCGCCAATGTCGCGCTGCCCTACATGCAGGGAACGCTGTCGGCGTCGCAGGACCAGATCAACTGGGTCCTGACGTCCTACATCGTGGCGGCGGCGATCATGACAGCGCCGGTGGGCTGGATCGCCAACCGCTTCGGCCGCAAGCGCACCTTCATCATCTGCTCCGCCGGCTTCACCTTCGCTTCCGTGCTGTGTGGGCTCGCGCAGGATATCAACCAGATGGTGCTGTTCCGCCTGCTTCAGGGCATGTTCGGCGCCGCATTGGTGCCGCTGTCGCAGGCCGTCATGCTCAACTCCTATGCGCTGCATGAGCGCGCCAAGGCGATGTCGATCTGGGGCATGGGCGTGATGATGGGACCGATCATGGGACCCTCACTCGGCGCCTGGCTGACCGAGACCTATTCCTGGCACTGGGTGTTCTTCGTCAACCTGCCGTTCGGCATCGTCACCGTGCTCGGCCTGATGGTCTTCATGGACGAGACGCGGCAGGACACGAAGTTGCGGTTCGACTGGTTCGGCTTCGGCGCGCTCGCCGTTGCGATCGGTGCCTTGCAGGTTGCGCTCGACCGCGGCGAACAACTCGGCTGGCTCGGATCCAACGAGATCATCGCCGAGTTCGTCATCTCCATCGCCGGCTTCTATTATTTCTTCGCGCATTCCTTCACGACGGATCGCCCCTTCATCCAGTTCGCGCTGTTCAGGGATCGAAATTTCCTGACCGGCTGCATCTTCATGACGGTGATGGGGCTCGTGCTGTACTCGACCATGGCGCTGGCCTCGCCCTATCTGCAAAACGTGATCGGCTATCCCATCATCACCGCGGGCGTCTTGCTCGCGAGCCGCGGCTGCGGCACGTTCGTGGCCATGATGATGGTCGGCCGCCTGATGCGCTATATCGAGGCGCGTACGCTGATCATCGTTGGCCTGAGCCTCACCGCGCTTCGCTTTACTGGATGACGGCGTGGACCGATCAGACCGGCGTACCCGAGATCGTGACCATCAGCATCATTCAGGGCTTCGGCTTCGGGCTCGTCTTCGTGCCGCTCTCGACGGTCGCGTTCATGACGCTGCCCGATCATCTGCGCACCGACGGCACCTCGATGCTGACCTTGATGCGCAACGTCGCAAGCTCGGTCGGCATCTCCATCGTGATCGCCCAACTCACCGAAGGCGGACGGCGGATCTACGCGATCCTGTCGGAGAATATCACCCCGTTCAACCATGCGCTGCAGATGCCCGACGTGCACAGCATGATCAACCTTGGCACCGACAAGGGCCGCGCCATGGCGGATGTGATGGTGGCGATCCAGGCGCAGATCATCGCGTTCTCGCAGGATTACCAGCTCGTGATGATCTTTATCCTGTGCTCGATCCCGCTCGCGATCATGATCGGTTCGACCAAGGTCGCGCTGCGCAAGCAGGCGACGGACCGGAACACGCAGTGATCGAGTAGGATAGCGGTGAGCGGATGTTGCTGCCGTCCTTGCCGAGGAGCGCAGCGACGAAGCAACCCAGTCCTTGCTTGGTTTCTGGATTGTTTCGCTACGCTCGCAATTAGACGCGGTGAAACAGGATGCTCGCTACGCCGCCCGGACTGTCGTCAGAAAACTTTCAACCTCTCGCTTCAAGCGTTCGGACTGATTTCCGAGTGCGTCGGCCGAACTGAGGACCAGTTCGGCAGCGGCTCCCACTTGGCCTGATGCCTTGGTGACACCGGCAATGTTTTCCATGACCCCTTGGGTGCCCTGAGCTGCCTCCTGCACGCTGCGTGCTATTTCCTTGGTCGATCTGTGCTGCTGATCGACCGCTGCAGAAATTGTTGTAGCGATCTCGTTTATCTGGCCGATTGTGGCGCCGATCTCGCGAATGGCTTCGGCCGTTGTTCCTGTAGCACTGCGGATCGCCTCGATTTGATCAGCGATCTCCTCAGTCGCCTTGGCGGTCTGTGTCGACAGCGCCTTCACTTCGTTTGCCACCACGGCAAAGCCTCTACCTGCATCACCTGCTCGCGCGGCTTCGATGGTCGCGTTTAATGCCAACAGATTGGTCTGAGCGGCAATGTTTTGAATGAGGTTCATCACTTCACCGATCTTCTGGGTCGCCTCCAGCAACCCCTCTACCATGGCATTCGTGCGATCGGCCTGTGCAACAGCGCTTTGTGCGATCGATGCCGAGTGGTCGATTTGACGGGAGATTTCCTGACCGGATTTCGAAAGTTCCTCGGCGGCGGCGGCCACGGTTTGTACATTGCCTGTGGTCTGCTGTGCAGCTGAGGCGACGGTGGTGCTCTGTCGTGTCGTTTCCTTGGCGATTTCCGACAGCGACTGGGCCGAGCTCTGCATTTCGGCGGCGGCTGAAGCGGCGCCTGCGACAATCGCGCCGACGCTCTTCTCGAATACGCTCGCGATCTGGTTCATGGCCAACTTGCGCTCCGCAACGGCGCGAGCCGTTCCATCCTCTCGCTCGGCACGGAGGCGTTCGGCGTCATTCAAACGACCCTTGAAGACGGAAAGGCTGCGCGCAATGTGGCCGATCTCGTTGCGATGCTCAACGAAGGGAACCTCAATGTTCAAGTTGCCCTTGGCCAGATCATCCATAGCGCCACATATCTTGCCGAGCGGACGAACCAGGCCGCGACCAAGCACGAACGCTGCCATTCCCGCAATGAGCAAGCCGGCCAGTCCCCCCAAGGCGATCCAGATAGCCCGGGCGAACACCACAGCATCGACATCGTCGGTATAGACGCCTGCCTGGATAGCGAGCATATCGTCGCCCGCACCATACCCCCCGGCATAGGTGAGTTTCGGCTGCTCGGGCCCACCCGTCGCCTTTGGCACCTGGTATTCGAGAAAGCCACCGCCGGTCCGAGCTTTGCCAATGATATTTTGAATCAGCAGCTGACCCTTATGGTCTTTGTAGTCCCAGCGGTTGACATTGATGTATTTGGGGTTGGCATGCACGTAGGTAACACCGGCATTCGTGCTTCCGGCGCCGTAGATTCCAAGATAGTCGCTGGATTTGCCCCAGCGCATTGCGCCGATCGCATCGAAGGCAAGTCGCCGTGCGTCCTCCGAAGAAATCTTGCCGCCTCTGGCTTTCTCGTCATAGTTCACGAGAATTTCTTCGCGGCTTCGACCATGTCGAACACCTTGGTTCGACGTTCCTCAAAGACGGTATCGCGAAGCACCATCACTTGCGCAAAAAGCGCAGCGACGAAGACGATGGTTAGAACGGCGATGATCAAGCCAAATCGTTGGTAGACACTAAGGTGCCGCATCACAGATCCTTCGTGGACTAGTCCTTCGTAGAATTAGCGGCGCCGATGGTATCCCTTTATGGTTAACCTATGGTTGAAGACATTCGATGGCGGCGGCTTCCGGATTGCGCAGTCCAAAAAAGCGCTTGGCCGCTGCCATGAAGGCAGCCGAGGTACGCGGCAATGTTGCCGGCGGCGAGCCGCATACGCGGAGAGCGCGCGGCTGCGACGCGCCTAACCCGACCTGCCGCTCCTCAAACCTCAAAGGACACGGTTTCGTCGTCACGGCATTGCTGCCCGGCACGCGCCTGGCGATCAGCGTCGCGCGGCGGGAACCAGCGCCATCACGGGATCGGCGGCTTCGCCGTCGAGATAGATGCGCGTGTAATTATGCAGCAGCATGCCGCAAAGATCGCGACGAGGATATGCGGCGCCTGCGGCTTGCATGGCGAGCCTAAGCGAGCTGTTGCTCCAGCCCATGCAAGACCTGATAGCACGGCAGCACCTGGGCGACGCTCGCGTTGGGCTCGCGGCCCTCGCGGATGGCGGCAAAGAACTCGCGATCCTGCAATTCGATCCCGTTCATCGACACGTCGACCTTGGAGACGTCGATCTTTTCTTCCTTGCCGTTGAAGAGATCGTCGTAGCGCGCGATATAAGTGCCGGTATCGCCGATATAGCGGAAGAAGGTGCCGAGCGGGCCGTCATTGTTGAACGAAAGGC
The DNA here is from genome assembly GCA_963775545.1 of uncultured Alphaproteobacteria bacterium. Classification (GTDB taxonomy): domain Bacteria; phylum Pseudomonadota; class Alphaproteobacteria; order Rhizobiales; family Xanthobacteraceae; genus Bradyrhizobium. The sequence continues at coordinate 56,614 of CAVZJE010000002.1, read as the reverse complement.
TGAGCGTGCAGATCGCGCCGTTTTCGGCTTTTAGCTGGATGGACATATCCATCGCGATCCCCAGCGTCGGATGAATGGGCCCCTGGACCGCGTTCGCCTTTACGATCGGCGAGCGGGCCTGATAGGCGAACAGATCCACCGTGTGCGCCGCGTGGTGCCACAACAGGTGGTCGGTCCAACTCCGCGGCTGACCCAGCGCATTCATGTTCGACCGGCGGAAGAAGAACGTCTGCACATCCATCTGCTGGATGTTGTATTCGCCGGCGACAATCTTTTTGTGCACCCATTGGTGGCTGGGATTGAACCGCCTTGTGTGGCCACACATCGCGACCAGTCCGGATTTTTTCTGCAAGTCGACAACGGCCTGCGCGTCCTGCAGGGAATCGGCCAGCGGGATTTCGACCTGCACGTGCTTGCCGGCCTTCAGGCAGGCGATCGATTGCGACGCATGCATCTGGGTAGGCGTGCACAGGATCACCGCGTCAACTTCCTTCAGCGCGAGGCTGTCGGCGAGGTCGGTCGAGGCATGGGCGATGCCGTATTTGGCGGCGACTTCCCTGGTCGGCTCCAGCCTGCGGCCGACCAGCGACACCACCTCGACGCCGTCGATGTTCTTGATGCCGTCGAGATGCTTGATGCCGAACGCGCCGGCGCCGGCGAGCGCGACTTTGATCACCTTGGTCATGTCAGTTGTTCTCCAGGATCAGGTGGCCGACGGCGGTGTTGCTCGCCGGCACATGATAGAAGCGATGCCGAAACGTCGGCGGCTTGCCGCCATTGACGTCGCTCATGGCGCCACGGGCGATCAGCCACATCACGAGTTCAATGCCCTCGCTGCCGGCTTCGCGGACGTAGTCGATGTGCGGCATCCTGGAAAGCCCCTCGGGGTCGGCGATCAGCCGATCGAGGAAGGCCTGATCCCACTCCTTGTTGATCAGCCCGGCGCGGGGCCCCTGGAGCTGGTGGCTCATGCCGCCGGTACCCCAGATCTGCACATTGAGCGGCTCTTCATAGGATTCGACCGCCTTGCGGATCGCCTTGCCGAGCATGAAGCAGCGCCGGCCCGATGGCGCCGGGTACTGCACGACGTTGACGGCGAAAGGGATGACCGGGCAGGGCCACGCCTGCGGCTGGCCGCACATCAGGCTGAGTGGCACCGTGAGACCGTGGTCGATATCCATCTTGTTGACGATGGTCAGATCGAAGTCGTCCTGGATCACCGACTGCGCGATATGGGAGGCGAGCTTCGGGTGCCCGATCACCTTGGGCACCGGCGCGGGCCCCAACCTTCGTCGGCCACCGCGAACTCGGGCGCAGTGCCGATCGCGAACGTCGGGATGATCTCGAGGCTGAACGCGTTGGCGTGATCGTTGTAGACCAGAAAGATCACGTCCGGCTTCTGCTCCTTCAGCCACTGCTTGGAGAAATCGTAGCCCTTGAATACCGGCTGCCAATAGGGCTCGGTGGTCTTGCCGAGATCGATCGCCGCACCGACCGCCGGCACATGCGAGGTGTAGACACTTGCGGTGATACGGGCCATCATTTCTTCTCCCCAATGTGACGATTACCTTCGACGGAGCGGCCGCCCTTCACCATCATTTCGCGATATTGCTCCTCGCTCATGCCGGTCATGCTGCCGGCCATTTGCTGGAAGCTCTTGCCGTCGGTCGCGCCGATCTTCGCGAGGAAGTAGATGTTGCCGCCGAGCTCGATGCAGCGATTGAGGTCGCGCGCGAGCACGGCCTGTTTTGATCCTCGGTCATCGGCCATTCGTCGAGATAGGCCCGCTCGTCGGCTTTGAAGCGCGCGCGGTTGTCCGCCTTCATGAGCGACATGCAGAACTTGTTCAGGTGATAGCCTTGCCGCGACATGTCGGCGTCGAAGACCGTGGTGCCGGGTACGTCCGTGTAGGGTTTGTCGAGTGCCATCGGAGTGCCTCCTCTATGATTTCTCGGGCCAGTACAGTCGCATCGGATTGTCGACCAGGAGTTTGCGCTGAAGCTCAGGCGTAGTGGCGATGTGCGGAATGAAATCGACCAACAGACCGTCATCGGGCATGTGCCCCTTGAGATTGGGATGCGGCCAGTCGGTGCCCCAGAGCACGCGATCCGGAAACGCCTCGACGATTTGTTTTGCGAACGGCACGACGTCTCGATAGGCGTTCTGCTCGCCATTGAGCGCCGGCGGTCCCGAAATCGATAATCGTTCCGGGCAACTGACCTTGGACCAGACGTTCTGGTTCTCGCGCATGAATTTCACGAACAGCTCGAACTCGGGGCCGTTGATCGGCTTGGCGACGTCGGGCCTGCCCATATGGTCGACGACGATCGTGGTCGGCAGCGCGGTGAAAAAATCCCATAATTCGGGCAGGTCTTGTCCCTCGAAGTAGATCACCACGTGCCAACCCAATTTTGCAATCCGCCCGGCGATCTCGTTCAATTCGTCGCGCGGCGTGAAATCGACCAGCCGCTTGACGAAATTGAAGCGTACGCCGCGCACGCCGGCCTCGTGCATCGCCTTGAGTTCGGCGTCGCTGACGCTGCGCTTCACAGTCGCGATCCCGCGCGCCTTGCCACCCGAATGAATGAGGGCGTCGATCATCGCGCGGTTGTCGCTACCATGACAGGTCGCCTGGACGACCACGTTCCGGGCGAAACCGAGATGGTCACGCAGCGCATAGAGCTGCTGCCTCGACGCATCGCATGGCGTGTATTTGCGCTCGCTCGCGTAAGGGAATTCGGCTCCCGGCCCGAACACATGACAATGCGCGTCGACCGCGCCGGCCGGCACCGCGAAGCGCGGCTTCGAGGGACCGGCATACCAGTCAAGCCAACCCGGGTCTTCTCGAACGGCCCCGTAACAGGTTTCGACATAAACGCTTCCTTTAATGTTTCGACCGTTGCGTCATGACTTTGGGTGCGTCGGCGCCATGCCGTGACGCCGTATGGATGCATCCGCATCGGCCGAGGTCAGATAGCCGATGAAATCAAGCGCCCCGGCTTCGTCGGATGTCAGGGCGCCCACCGCGCATGAAAACCGGGTCAAAGATTGAATCTCCTGAGGCAACGCCCCGATGATATCGATGCCTGGCACATCCAGAAACTCGCTCAATTGCTGAAAGCCGATTTCGGCATCGCCGCGCGCCACCAGGGCGCCCACCGGAACGCCCGGGGGAGCCTGAATAATACGCACCGACTTCGAGCTCGATCAACGTCCCATTTTTTTAGCAGCCCGAGGACATATGTCCCGCTCGGGCCCGTGGAATAGCAAATGGACCGTGACGCGAGAATAGCGGTCTTGACGATTCTTCGTTGCTCAGACCAGGACGCTTGGCTCCCGATCTTACAGCCACGGCGATCGCCGAATCGGCGAACCCGGCACGGCTCTCCGATTTGATGAAATCCGTCCGTTTCGAGCTTCTTGATGGCCTCGTCAGCGAGCACAACGATATCGAATTTCTCTCCGGAGCGAATGCGGCGCGCAGCATCGACCCCGCCGACGACTCGATAGCGACCGAGTGTCCGGTCCTTTGCCGGTATGCATCGCCGAGCTCCGCCAGGACCTGACGGGTCGCCATCGACGAAATGCCAACCATGTCAGCGGCCATTTATCACTGACTCTTCTGCGCCATCGTCGAGATTCAATCGATATATCTCAGTCCGGCCTTCGCGAGCGGCTCGCGCATGTTGTACATGTCGAGGCCGAGCACGCCGGCGGCAAGCTTTGCGCGCTTGTCGGCTTCGTTGGCTTCGCGTGCCGCCGCCGTTTCCGCAGCCTGCCGGCCGATCCCGCGGGCACCACGACCACGCCGTCCTCGTCCGCGACCACGACGTCGCCGGGATTCACCAGTGCGCCGGCGCATACCACCGGGATGTTCACCGAACCGAGCGTTGCTTTGACCGTGCCTTTGGCGCGATCGCGCTCCAAAACACCGGGAATTTCATTTCGGCCAGTCACGCCACGTCGCGCACGCCGCCATCGATGATCAGCCCTTTCGCGCCGCGGGCATGGAAGCTGGTCGCCAGCAGATCGCCGAAAAAGCCGTCGGTGTTCTCGGCGGTGCAGGCCGCGACGACGACGTCGCCCGGCTGGATCTGCTCCGCGGCGACGTGCAGCATCCAGTTGTCGCCCGGCTGCAGCAGCACCGTGACGGCGGTGCCGCACATCTGCGCGCCGGCATAGATCGGGCGCATATAGGGCTTCATCAGGCCGACGCGGCCCATCGCCTCGTGGACCGTGGCGACGCCAAGCGCGACAATTTGTCGACCGTGGCCTTGTCCGGCCTGACGATGTTGCGATAGACGACTCCGAGTCGTTCATGCAACGCTCATGATCAGTCTCCTTTCGCTTTCAACGCTGCATCGAGGCGCGGAAAGACCCGCCGCGCGTTACCTTCGTAGATCTTGTACCGGTCCTCTGCGTCGATCGTGGCGCGGCTTCGATGTAGCGCTTGGTGTCGTCGTAATAGTTGCCCGTCTCCGGATCGATGCCGCGCACGGCGCCGATCATCTCGCTCGCGAACAGGATGTTGTCCACCGGAATCACCCGGGTGAGCAGGTCGATGCCCGGCTGGTGATAGACGCAGGTATCGAAGAAGATGTTGTTGAGCAGATGATCCTTCAGTAACGGCTTCTTCATCTCCTGCGCCAGCCCGCGGAAGCGGCCCCAGTGATAGGGAACAGCGCCGCCGCCATGCGGGATCACGAAGCGCAAGGTCGGAAAATCCCGGAACAGATCCGACGTCAGGCACTGCATGAAGGCGGTGGTGTCGGCATTCAGGTAGTGCGCGCCGGTGGTGTGGAAGCACGCGTTGCAGCTCGTGCTGACATGGATCATCGCCGGGATGTCGTACTCGACCATCTTCTCGTAGATCGGATACCAGTGACGGTCCGAGAGCGGCGGCGGTCCAGTGGCCGCCCGACGGATCGGGATTGAGGTTGATGCCGACGTAGCCGTACTCCTTCACGCACTTGACGAGCTCGGGGATGCAGGTCTTTGGATCCACGCCGGGGCTTTGCGGCAACATCGCGCGCCGATGAAATGTCGGGGAAAAGCTGGCTGACGCGGAAGCACAGCTCGTTGCAGATCGCCGCCCACGTCGACGAGACCTCAAAGTCGCCGATGTGATGGGCCATGAAGCTTGCGCGCGGGCTGAAGATCGTCAGGTCGATGCCCCGCTCGCTCATTTGCTTGAGCTGGTTGTTGATAATGGACTCGCGCAGCTCGTCGTCGCTGATCTTCAGTTCGCTGGCCTTGGGTCTGACCGCGGGATCCTTGATGCCCGCGATCTGGCGGTTGCGCCAATCCTCCAGCGCCTTGGGCGCGGTGGTGTAGTGGCCGTGAATATCGATGATCACGTGATCTCCCTATCAGTTACTGCGGAGGGACGGGCGACGCTGCTGGTCCCAAGCGGCAGGGTCAGTGAGCATCTGCAAGCTTCCCCGCTCGTTCATTTCATCTTTCCTCGTCAGAACCCGGGTGGACCGGAAATCCCATCACTTTGGTGCGTGACCGTCGCCGGCGAGAGATTTGGCCGGCGGCGCGGATCGCCGCTGAGCTGGCGCGACCCGATCGAGCGCAGGCGCTTGCAGCGAAGCGACGGTCGCCTTTACCAGCTGCTCGATCGCATCTCCTGCGTCAGCTCCGTCCGAATCGCCGCGCGATAGCCGGGAGACGCGCTCTGGCGTCACCAGCGTATAATAGAGTGCCCCGAGAAGGAAATGGCTGCGCCAGACGATCTCCGCGCGCGGGATATGCGGAAGACTGTCATGCACCGCATCGATAAAGGCGTGACTGGTGTCGTCGAAGGTCTGCGCGATGATCAGCCGGGTGACTTCGTTTCCCTCTGCCGACATGATGGCGCGCAGCCGCGTGAAACGCGCCCCTCCGCCGGCGAGATCGCTGCCGGAAGAAAATGCCGGCAGCACGTAGGCGCGGACGATCGCTTCCAGCCTGTCCTGCAGATCGCGCACCCGCTTGGCGGCGGCCAGCAGCTCGGCGCGCCTGAGGTTCATCGGCTTGCAGTGACGCCGATAGATTTCCAGAAGCAACTCGTCCTTGGTCTTGAAATGATACGTCACGCTGCCCGGATTTGCGCCCGCGGCCTGCGCGATATCGCGCACGGTCACAGCGCTGAACCCTTTCGTCGAGAACAATTCCTCTGCGGCAAAGAGAATGGCTTCGCGCATGTTCGGCTTGCGCGACCTTTCCCTATCGGCGGATTTTCTGACCATATGATTTGTACTTTTGTACAAATGATATGGATAAGTCAACGAGGATTACTTGCCAATGAGAACACCGGTCCGTGAATGTATCTTCTACTCGCCGCCAATATTGTGGATGCGAACGAGGGGGCTCGCGGGACCGTTGTTGCCTCCGCCGAAACGACGGCGGGGAAATTTCAGTTCAATTTCTCGATCGCCATTGCGACGCCCTGGCCGACGCCGACGCACATCGTCGCCAGCGCGCGTTTTCCACCGCGCTTCTCCATGCCGTGCACCGCGGTCACGACCAGCCGGGCGCCGCTCATGCCGAGCGGATGTCCAAGCGCAATCGCGCCGCCATGCGGGTTGACGAAATCGGCGTCGTCCTTGACGCCGAGCTGGCGCAGACAGGCGATGCCCTGACTGGCAAAGGCTTCATTGAGTTCGATCAGATCGAAATCGCTTATTTTCAGTCCCAGCCGTTCCATCAGCTTGCGCGTCGCCGGTACCGGGCCGATGCCCATGATGCGCGGCGGCACGCCGGCGGAAGCGAGCCCGAGAATTCGCGCGCGCGGGGTCAGGCCGTGCTTCTTTACCGCGGCTTCGGACGCGAGGATCATGGCAGCCGCGCCGTCATTGACGCCCGAGGCGTTGCCGGCGGTGACGGTGCCCGGGTTGCGCACGATCGGTCTCAGCTTGGCGAGGCCTTCCAGCGTCGTTTCCGGCCGCGGATGCTCGTCCTTGTCCACCGTGATCGGACCGGCCTTGCCGCCGGGAACTGAAACCGGGGTGATTTCCTCGGCGAAGTAACCCGCGGCGATCGCCTTGCCGGCGCGCTGCTGCGAGCGAATCGCGAACGCGTCCTGATCGGCGCGCGACACTTGAAATTCCTCGGCGACGTTCTCGCCGGTTTCCGGCATCGCATCGACGCCATATTGCGCTTTCATCAGTGGGTTGATGAAGCGCCAGCCGATGGTGGTATCGAAAATCTCGGCCGAACGCGAAAAGGCTTCCGCCGCCTTGCCCATCACGAACGGGGCGCGCGTCATCGATTCCACGCCGCCGGCAAGGGCAAGATCGATTTCGCCGGCACGAATGGCGCGCGCACCGGCGCCGACCGCGTCGAGTCCCGAAGCGCACAGGCGATTGAGGGTCTGGCCGGGAACTGAATCCGGCAGGCCCGCCAACAGCAGCGCCATGCGCGCGACATTGCGGTTGTCCTCGCCGGCCTGGTTGGCGCAGCCGTAATAGACCTCGTCGACCTGCGACCAGTCGAGCTTCGGGTGCTTGGCCATCAAGGCCTTGATTGGCGCGGCCGCCAGATCGTCGACGCGTACCTTGGCGAGCGAGCCGCCGAAGCGGCCGATCGGGGTCCGTACCGCATCACATACAAATACCTCACCCATCGGTCTCTCCTTGCGCCATTCGTCCTCACTTGAGGGCGAGTTTTAGGAGCGGGGATGGAACAGGTCAATTGATCGCCCATACCTAGCGCTGCTTTCGCGAAGGGGCGGCCATGCCTGGGACGGTACCGATTTGCTCGTTTCGGGACGTGGAAAACGCAGATAGAAGCGGCAAAGCGATAGGATCAGCCGGATAAATTTTGTAGTTTGCGCCGCCGGAGCTCGGTTCTGATTGGATCAGAACCGAGCTCCAGATTTCTCATTTTGACGCGTTTTCTTCACGCGAACCGGTGCCCACTTCACTTGAAAACGCTTTGATGACGATCCAGCCGACATTTCCTGCTTCTCCCGACGCCCAGCCCGCCGCCGAGGCCTCGGCGCGGGTCACGCCGATGATGGAACAATATCTGGAAATCAAGGCAGCCAATCCGGGTTTGCTGCTGTTCTACCGAATGGGCGACTTCTACGAACTGTTCTTCGAGGATGCCGAGATCGCCTCCCGCGCGCTCGGCATCATGCTGACCAAGCGCGGCAAGCATCAGGGCGTTGACATCCCGATGTGCGGCGTTCCCGTAGAACGCTCCGACGACTACCTGCACCGCCTGATCGCTCAAGGGCACCGGGTCGCGGTCTGCGAGCAGATGGAAGATCCGGCTGCCGCGCGGGCTCGCGGCAACAAAAGCGTGGTGCGTCGCGACGTCGTGCGGCTGGTGACGCCGGGCACGTTGACCGAAGACACGTTGCTGGACGCAAGATCCAACAATTATCTGCTCGCGATTGCGCGCCTGCGCGGATCGGCCGGCGCTGACCGTCTTGGATTGGCGTGGATTGATATTTCGACGTCCGAATTCATCGTCACGGAATGCGCGGTGGGCGAACTCGCCGCGACGCTGTCGCGCATCAATCCCAACGAGATCATCGTGGCGGACGCGCTCTATAACGATACCGATATCGGATCGACGTTGCGCGAATGGCCGGCGGTGACGCCATTGACGCGGGATGTCTTCGACAGTTCCACGGCCGAGCGCCGGCTGTGCGACTATTTCGCGGTCGCCACGATGGATGGCCTGTCGGCGATGTCGCGGCTCGAGGCGACCGCTGCGGCTGCCGCGGTCACCTATATCGACCGCACCCAGGTCGGCAAACGTCCGCCGCTGTCGCCGCCGACGCGCGAGGCCGCCGGCACCACGATGGCGATCGATCCGGCCACCCGCGCCAATCTCGAATTGACGCGCACGCTTGGCGGCGAACGCCGCGGCTCGCTGCTCGATGCGGTCGACTGCACCGTAACTTCCGCGGGTTCGCGGCTGCTGGCGCAACGGCTCGCCGCACCGCTCACCGATAGCGCCGCGATCGCGCGGCGGCTCGACGCCATTGCGGCGTTTGTGGCGGATAGCGGCCTGCGTGACGATCTCCGCAGCACCTTGCACGCCGCGCCCGATTTGTCGCGCGCGCTGGCGCGGTTGTCGGTCGGACGTGGCGGCCCGCGCGATCTCGCAGGCTTGCGCGATGCGATCCTGGCCGCAGACCAGGCGCTCGCGCATCTGGCGCGGATGGAACAGCCTCCGCAAGAGATTGCGTCCGCGATGGCGGCGCTGCGCCGTCCGTCGCGGGAACTCGCGGCCGAGTTCGAGCGCGCCCTCGCCGAACAATTGCCGTTGCTCAAGCGTGACGGCGGCTTCGTGCGCCAGGGCTATGAGCCCGCGCTCGATGAAGCGCGAAATTTGCGCGACGCCTCGCGGCTTGTCGTAGCCTCGATGCAGGCGCGCTATGCCGACGATAGCGGCGTCAAGGGCTTGAAGATCCGCCACAACAACGTGCTCGGCTATTTCGTCGAGGTCACCGCGCAGCATGGCGACAAATTGATGTCGCCGCCGCTGAACGCGACGTTCATTCATCGCCAGACGCTGGCCGGGCAGGTGCGCTTCACCACATCAGAACTCGGCGAGATCGAGGCGAAAATTGCCAATGCCGGCGACCGCGCGCTCGGGCTCGAACTGGAAATTTTCGAAAAACTTTGCGCGCTCGCGGTTGAAGCGAGCGAGGATTTGCGCGCCGCCGCCTATGCGTTCGCCAGCCTTGATGTCGCAACCGCGCTCGCCAAGCGCGCGGTCGATGACAATTATGTCCGGCCCGAAGTCGATGGCTCGCTTTGCTTTGCGATCGAAGGTGGCCGCCATCCGGTGGTCGAACAGGCCTTGAAGCGCGACGGCCAGCCGTTCATCGCCAACGCCTGCGATCTCTCTCCGGCCCCGCAACAATCCTCTGGCCAGGTCTGGCTGCTCACTGGCCCCAACATGGCCGGTAAATCGACGTTCCTGCGCCAGAACGCACTTATCGCGCTGCTTGCGCAGGCAGGCTCGTTCGTGCCGGCGTCGCGGGCCAAGATCGGCGTCGTCGATCGGCTGTTCTCGCGTGTCGGCGCGGCCGACGATCTGGCGCGCGGCCGTTCCACCTTCATGGTAGAGATGGTGGAGACCGCCGTCATCCTCAATCAGGCCAGCGAACGTTCGCTGGTGATCCTCGACGAAATCGGAAGAGGCACCGCAACCTTCGACGGGTTGTCGATTGCCTGGGCGGCGATCGAACATCTGCACGAGGCCAATCGTTGCCGTGCGCTGTTTGCCACGCATTACCATGAACTCACCGCGCTGTCGGCGAAGCTGCCCCGGCTATTCAACGCCACCGTCCGCGTCAAGGAATGGCAGGGTAACGTCGTGTTCCTGCACGAAGTGCTGCCGGGATCGGCGGATCGCTCCTACGGCATCCAGGTCGCCAAGCTTGCGGGGCTACCCGCATCTGTGATCGCGCGCGCCAAATCGGTGCTCGCCAAACTCGAGGCGCAGGACCGTGGCCAGACCGCACGCGCGCTCGCCGACGACTTGCCGCTGTTTGCGGTGCCTTCGCGCGCCGCCGCTGAGCCGGCGCCACTAAGCGAGGCGGAGAAGATGGTCGAGGCGGTGATGGCGTTGCACCCGGACGAGATGTCGCCGCGCGACGCGCTGGAAGCGCTCTATGCGCTGAAGGCGAAGCTGCTCAAGTGACGGCGTCGACATCATCGCCATTGCGAGGAGCAAAGCGACGAAGCAATCCAGCCCTTGCGTTGCGAGATGGATTGCTTCGCTATGCTCGCAATGACGGGCTGGCAGTGCGTCTTCGCCCCAACCACCACAGCATCAGATTCCAGACGACGCAGGTGGCGAGCGCGAGACTGAGCGCTGCGACCGAGCCTAACGGCACGGCGGTGAGGTTGAGTACCGCAATCCCGCCGCCAAATCCCATCATGCCCCATCCGCCATTGGCAATCACCGCGGCCGTTGCCGGGCCGCCGATGCGCGGGTGCAGGATGAAGGTCATGCTGCTCAGCACCACCGGAAACAACGCGATCGTGCCGCTGACGGAGGGACTGACCCAGCGCGACAGCGAAACGACGATCGCGACCAGCGTCGCGACCATCGCCGCCCGCAGCGGGACGTCGTACCAGCGGCGGGTGATCAGCGGCATCTTCACATGCTGAAAGCGCTTGAACAGCGGAATGCAGATCGCAAAGGCGATGGCATTCGCGATCAGGCCGTCGGCGAGCGACCACGGTACCAAACGTTCGAGCGTGGCCAATGCAATCCACACCGCGATCGCGCCGCCGACACTGATCACCGCATTGTAGCGCTGGGCCAGCAACACATAGCTCAGGCAGAAGAACATGGTGACGGCGTTGATCGGAAAGCTCGCCAGCGCGCTTTCGGCAATGAAGGCGGCGTCATGATCGATGGCGAGAAACACATAGGAAGGCCCGGCCGAAATCGGCAACGTCGCGATCAGCGCGCCGATCACCGCGCCCGAGCGTTCTGCGATGATCGATGCCGTGACCACGAAGGCGGCGGCAACCGCCATGCGCAGCGCGAGCAACAGGATGAAGTGCAGTTCGGGGGACATTTATTTGTCGTCCCTGCGAACGCAGGGACCCATACGCCGCAGCTTATCGATTTGAACCGCGTTGTTCGACGGCTTTCGCTTCACACGGCGGCCTGTGGTTATGGGTCCCGGCTCGCGCTTCGCTTGGCCGGGACGACGATGAGTGGGGCTACACCCGCTTCATCGTCACCGAAACTTTCGGGCCATTCTTGATGGTCTGGTAGACCACGCAATAGCGCTCGGTGAGCTTGAGCAGGAGATCGAGCTTTTCTTGCGGGGCCTCGGTGCCGACGTCGAAACGAAGGCGGATTTCAGCAAAGCCGACCGGCGCTTCCTTGTCGACGCCGAGCGTGCCGCGAAAATCGAGGTCGCCTTCTGCGCTCACATGGCCTGATTTCAACGGCACCTCGATCGCGGTCGCGACCGATTTCAGGGTGACGCCGGCGCAGGCGACCAGCGCTTCCAGCAGCATGTCGCCGGAGCAGAGTTCAAGCCCGGATCCCCCCGTTGCCGGATGCAGGCCCGCAACCGCCAGCGCCCGTCCGGTCTCGACCTTGCAGGCGATGCCTTCATTGTCGATCGAGCCCTTCGCCTTCAAGGTGATGAAAGCGGCTTTCGGATCGGTCTTGTATTTTTCCTTGATCGGGGCCTGCGTGGCGCGGAGTTCGGCAGCGTCCATTTTCTTCTCCCGGATGTCTGTTCGCGTCGGATGTAATGGGTCGGGGCGGCGATGTCACCACCACATCGCCTCACCCGCGCTCGATTTCGCTTCGGTATCCGGCACGCTGCGGTCGAGCGATCGATCGAGCGCGGTCAGGACCCGGCGTTTGAAATTGTCGAAGTGCGGCGAATTGCGGTCGCGCGGACGGCCCAAATTGATCCGGATCTCGTCAAACAGGCGGCCCGGCCGGGGCCGCATCACGAACACCCGGTCGGAGAGCACCACGGCTTCATCGACGTCGTGGGTCACCAGCACCAGCGTGGGGCGGGTTTCCGCCCACAGGTCCAAAAGATGATCCTGCAAATCGCGCCGGGTGAAGGCGTCCAATGCCGAGAACGGCTCATCCAGCAATAACACTTCGGGCTGCGGCACGAGCGCGCGTGCAATCGCGACCCGTTGCGCCTGTCCGCCGGACAGTTCGCGCGGCCACGCATGGGCCTTGTCGGCAAGGCCAACCTTGGCGAGCGCATGCGCAACTCGTTCGCGCCTGACACTGGCGGGCAAATCGCCGAGGCCGAAGCCGATATTGTCGGCGACGCTCAGCCACGGTAGCAGCCGCGGCTCCTGGAAGATGATTCCGATTTTCGCGTGCGGCGCTTTAATCGTGGTGCCGCCGAGCGTCACGCTGCCGGAAGTCGCGGGATCAAGGCCGGAGACCGCGCGCAGCAGCGTCGATTTTCCGCAGCCGGAGCCGCCGATAACAGCGGCAATTTCGCCAAGGTTGATCCGGGCGGAAAAACGCTCGAGCGCATGGACGCCGTTCGGGTAGGTCTTGTCGAGGCCGTCGAGCACCAGCATCAGGCGTCCCCGCTTTTGCGGCTGAAGGCATCCTGCCAGCGCAGGAAGGGCGCCGCGACAATTTCGATCAGCCAGTCGGTCGCCTTGCCAAGGATCGCAAAGATCACGATCGCGGCCAGGATTTGCGCCGGTTTGCCGAGTTGCTGGCCATCGAGCAGGAGATAGCCGAGGCCCTCCGAGGCGCCGATCAGTTCGGCCGCGACCACGAACATCCATCCCAGACCGAGACCGACGCGCAGCGCCACCACGTAAGCCGGCAGCACGGCCGGCAGCAGGATGCGGCGGATCATCGCCGGTCCGGAGAGACGAAAGGCGCGCCCGACTTCGACGATTTTTCGATCGACGGAAAGGATCGCGCCCATGACGCCGAGATAGACCGGGAAAAATACCCCGATCGCGATCAGCGCGATTTTCGAGGTTTCGAAAATGCCGAGCCACAGGATGAAGAGCGGCACCCAAGCAAGCGAGGGAATCGCGCGCAGCGCCTGAATAGTCGGATCAAATAGCCGCCGCGCCAGCGCCCAATAACCGGTGATGGCGCCGAGCACCGTGCCCGCGATGACGCCGAAGCCAAATCCAGCCGTGACGCGGGCCATCGTCGCCGTGATATGGCGCAGCAATTCACCGCTTTCCGCGAGTTCCGCAAGCGTGGCAAAGACCTTTGACGGCGGCGGCACCAGGCGGCCGTTGGAAAGGCCGAGCCGGACAATGATCTCCCACGCCAGCGCCACGATTAACGGCAGCAGCAGGCCGAGCAGCGGCCGCGCGTAGTGGCGCCGGTGGCTTGTTGCCACCTCGCTGGGAGAAACTTCAGGCTTTGCGGCCTCGATGGTCTCGCTCGTCATGGCGGTAGCAAGAACGCTTTTGGCGCACGAATGCAAGGTGGCTGCATCGGGCACACTGCGACCCTCTCCCCTTGTGGAAGAGGGTGGTTTCGAGCGTGAGCGAGAAACCGGGTGAGGGGTTTAGCTCTATCGAGAGAGCGTGACCCCTCACCCGGCTCGAATTCGCGTCGCTCATTCTCGCCACCCTCTCCCACAAGGGGAGAGGGTAAGAGCGCTCGCTTTCGCTCGCTTGTCCGGGACGACGCCCATTTGTGTTTCAATTCGTCGGCAGCGGAACGCCGTCGTCGACCAGCGAATCCAGCGCGGCCTTGACGTCGACCTTGGGGTCGATCACGCCCGCTTGTTGGAGGGCGACGCCCGCGGCCAGGATGGAATCCCGCTGTGGCTTGCCGATCCGGTTGTAAGTGAGCTCGGTGCGTTCCTTGAGCTGCTTGTCGGCCACCACATCGGGAAGTTTGGTCGCAACCACCAGGGCCTTTTTCAGCTCGTCATAGTTGGCGAGCGAATATTTGCGCGCTTCCTCGTAGGTCGCGAGCACGCGCTGCACGATTTGCGGGTGATCCTTCAGGAACTGCTCACGCACATTGAGAATGCCCCAGGTGTTGGCGTCGGCGTTGCGGTAGAACAGCCTGGCGCCGTCTTCGATCTCCGCCTGCGCCATCATCGGGTCGAGGCCGGCCCAGGCATCGACGTCGCCCCGGATCAGTGCGATCTTGCCGTCGGCGTGCTGCAACAGCACCGGCGTGATGTCCTTTTCGCTCAAGCCCGCGCCGAGCAAAGCGCGGACCAGGAAGATGTGCGGGTCGGTGCCGCGCGTGACTGCGACGCGCTTACCCTTGAGATCGGCAACCGTGTTGATTTTGGAATCCTTCGCCGCCACCAGTGCGGTCCATTCGGGCCGCGAATAGACGTAGATCGATTTGATCGGGTTGCCATTGATCCGGGCCACCAGCGCGGCGGAACCGGCGCTTGAGCCGAAATCGATCGAACCAGCGTTCAAAAATTCAAGCGCCTTGTTGGAACCCGCGGACTGGACCCAGATGATCCGGATGCCGTCCTTGGCGAATTCCTTCTCAAGCATCCCCTTCTGTTTGAGGATCAGCGACACTGGATTGTAGGTCGCCCAATCGATGCGAATCTCTTTCGGTGCGTCCGCGGCCGATGCGCCGAGCGGGCTCATCGCCCAGATGGCGATGACAGCGGCGAAACCGCGCCATGAAATCCTGGACATCGTAATTCTCCGTGGGATGACTAGATCAACTAAATCTTCGGTGGGCGTCAACGCAAAGCAGCGCCCAAGGCGGCGCGGATGCCCCCAGAACCCTATTCTCTTTCAACGAGTTAGGGTAACGGTCAATCGGAAGAAAGAATATATCTCGATCGCGAGAATCGGAGAACGGCGTTACTCCGTATGAAGGCAATAAAGGATGAATTGGCCGCTACCAGCGGGATCGCCCGTGACAGGTTCCGCGGCGTCCATTATCGGAATGACTGATGGATAATATCGTCAAAGAGGGCCGGCCGGAGGAAGACGATCGTTTCGACACGGTGCGGATCACCGCCGCCGTCAATGCACTCGCGACTGAGCATTCCGGACGCGAGGATGTTTTTCGTGCAGCGGTCGCCAAGCTGTTGAAGGCCGAAATGGTCGAAGCGCGCGCGACCGCGCAGGCCGTGTTGCTAAAGGATCGGCACGGGCGGCGTTGCGCCGAGCGGCTGTGCTTCGTGCAGGACGAGATCATCCGCATCCTGTTTGAAGCCGCGACGCGTCATTTGTACTACTCGCCGATTCCCTCCGGCGCCGAGCGGATGGCCGTGGTGGCGACCGGCGGCTATGGCCGCGGCCTGATGGCGCCGGAATCCGACATCGATCTGCTCTTCATCCTGCCCTACAAGCAGACCGCCTGGGGCGAACAGGTCGCCGAAGCCATTCTTTACTGCCTGTGGGACATGGGACTGAAGGTCGGCCATGCGACACGATCGGTCGATGAATTGATCCGGCAGGCGCGTAGCGACATGACGATCCGCACCGCAATTCTGGAAACCCGTTTTTTGACCGGGGACCGGCCGCTCTACGACGAACTGGTATCGCGCTTCGACAAGGAGGTGGTGCAGGGCAACGCTTCCGATTTTGTGACCGCGAAACTCGCCGAGCGCGAAGAGCGGCATCGCCGCGCGGGCCAGTCGCGCTATCTGGTCGAGCCGAATGTCAAGGACGGCAAGGGCGGCCTTCGCGACCTGCACACGCTGTTCTGGATCGCGAAATATGTCTACCGCGTCCGCGACACCGATGAATTGCTCGATCGCGGCGTGTTCGACGCGCAGGAGTACCGCACCTTCCGCCGCTGCGCCGATTTTCTGTGGTCGGTCCGCTGCAACCTGCATTTCTGTGCCGGCCGCGCCGAAGAGCGCCTGTCGTTCGACATGCAGCGCGAGCTCGCGGTGCGGCTCGGCTATACCTCGCATCCCGGCATGCAGGACGTCGAACGCTTCATGAAGCACTACTTCCTGATCGCAAAGGAAGTCGGCGATCTCACCGCGATCCTGTGCGCCAAGCTGGAAAACGAGCAGGCCAAGCCGGTGCCGGTGCTGAGCCGCATGATGGCGCGGCTTCGGCCGAGCACCAACCGGCGACGGGTGCCCGAAAGCGACGACTTCATCGTCGACCACAACCGCATCAATCTCGCCGCGCCCGATGTCTTCAAGCAAGATCCGGTCAACCTGATCCGGATTTTCCGGCTGGCGCAGAAGAACAACCTGGCTTTCCACCCCGATGCGATGCGAACCGTGACCCGTTCGCTGAAGCTGATCAATTCCGACTTGCGCGTCGATCCCGAAGCCAACCGGCTGTTCATGGAAATCCTGACGTCGAACGACGCTGAAATCGTGCTGCGGCGCATGAATGAAACCGGCGTGCTCGGCCAATTCATCCGCGCCTTCGGCAAGATCGTGTCGATGATGCAGTTCAACATGTACCACCACTACACGGTGGACGAGCATCTGTTGCGGTGCATCGGTTACCTTCAGGAAATCGAGCGCGGCGGCAGCGATGAATTCGTCGTCGCCAGCGACTTGATGCGCAAAATAAGACCCGAACACCGCGCCGTGCTCTATATCGCAACGTTGCTGCACGACATCGCCAAGGGCCGCCCCGAGGATCACTCGATCGCCGGCGCCAAGGTGGCGCGGCGTTTATGTCCGCGGCTCGGGTTCAACACGGCCGATACCGAACTGGTGGCGTGGCTGATCGAGGAACATCTGACGATGTCGGCGGTCGCGCAGTCGCGCGATCTGACGGACCGCAAGACCATCGAAAATTTCGCCGCCGTGGTTCAGTCCGTCGAGCAGATGAAACTGCTGACGATTCTCACCACCGCCGACATCAGGGGCGTCGGTCCCGGCGTCTGGAACGGCTGGAAGGCGCAACTGCTGCGCACGCTTTATTACGAGACCGAGCCGGTGCTGACCGGCGGCTTTTCGGAAGTCAATCGCGCCCGGCGTCTGGCCATGGCGCAAGGCGAGTTTCGCGAGGCCTTCACCGAATGGCCGGAGCAGGAGCTCAACGCCTACGTGGCGCGTCATTATCCGGCGTATTGGCTCAAGGTCGATCTGCCGCGCAAGATTCGCCATGCCCGTTTCCTGCGCACGAGCGAGCAGGAGGGCTCCAAGCTCGCGATCAATGTCGGCTTCGACGAGACCCGCGGCGTCACCGAACTCACCATCCTGGCGATGGATCATCCATGGCTATTGTCGATCATCGCGGGCGCTTGCGCCTCGGCCGGCGCCAACATCGTGGACGCCCAGATCTACACGACGACCGACGGGCGTGCGCTCGATACCATTGCGATCACGCGCGAGTATGACCTCGACGAGGACGAAGGACGGCGGGCGACACGGATCGGCGAGATGATCGAGGATGTACTCGAAGGCAAGCTTCGCCTGCCGGAAGTGGTGGCACGGCGAGCCGCCGGCCGCGGCAAGGCGCGCCCCTTCGTTGTCGAGCCCGAGTTAACCGTCAACAACCAGTGGTCGGATCGCTATACCGTGATCGAGGTTTCCGGCCTCGACCGGCCGGGTCTGCTTTACGAACTGACGACGGCGATCTCGAAGCTCAACCTCAATATCGCCTCCGCCCATGTCGCGACCTTCGGCGAGCGGGCGCGCGACGTGTTCTACGTCACTGATCTGCTGGGCGCGCAGATCACGGCGCCGACGCGCCAGGCCGCGATCCGCAGCGCGCTGTTGCATCTGCTCGTCAGCGAGCAGGTGGCGGCGGAGCCTATTTGACGCCGATTACTTGCCTTGCGGAATTTCGCCAAAGGTCTTGCCTGCGGCGAGCGGCTTCAATCGGATCAGCCGTGAGTTTTCCACCGCGGCCTGACGGTGTTTGACCGCCTCGCGGTAAATTGGATCGCGGATCATCTCGACGAAGGCGGCGACATCTGGATATTCGGCGATGAAGCAGTGATCCCAGTATTCCTCCGAGGGGCCGATCAGCATCAGTTCGAAACGGCCTTGCCAGGCTACCTTGCCGCCGAGGCGTGTGAACACCGGACCGCTCTCACGACCGTAGGCCGCATAGGCTTCCGCACCGCTGGCCGATCGCCCGTCAGGATAGGCCGCCCGCCCGCGCAAGCGGACCAGATTGAGCATGTGAATGGGGCCGGCACGATCGTTCTCGCGAAATTTGGCGAATACTTCCTTGGTTGGATCGATGTGACCTGTCATCTTCATTGCCTCGTTGCATCAATCGCGGCGATCTGTGCATCACCCAGGGAGGAACCACATGAACGCGATCGCCAATATCCTAGTGGCACTTGTCGCCGCGCTGCATGTTTATTTTCTCGCTCTCGAAATGTTCTTCTGGACCAGGCCTCTCGGGTTGAAGACGTTTCGAAACACCCCGGAAAAGGCCGCCGACTCCGCCGTGCTTGCCGCCAATCAGGGGCTCTATAACGGCTTCCTTGCCGCTGGCCTGATCTGGGGACTGGTGCAGCCGAGTGCCGCCTTCGCATTTCAGATCAAGATATTTTTCCTGATTTGCGTGATTGTTGCCGGTCTCTATGGCGCGGCGACCGTCAGCCGCAGGATTCTGCTCGTTCAGGCGGCACCGGCCGCGCTTGCGCTGATTCTGGTTTGGCTGGCGTACACCTGAGCTGCCTTGCATTGCCATACCCGTTCATCCAGAATTGGCATCAAACGATGATTTCCGTGAGGCGGAAAGGTCATCGCAAGAATCAAGATTTCAGGGAGATCGCGATATGAGGAACCTTTTTCATTTCGTCATCGGGACGGTGCTGGCGCTGGCGCTCGCAGCCCCGGCGGCTCATGCGCAAAAGAAGTACGATCCCGGCGCTACCGACACCGAGATCAAGATCGGCCAGACCGTGCCGTTCTCGGGACCGGCCTCCGCCTATGCCAGCATCGGCAAGACGCAAGCGGCCTACTTCCATATGATCAACGATCAGGGCGGGGTGAACGGCCGCAAGATCAATCTGATCCAGTATGACGATGCCTATAGCCCGCCGAAAGCGGTCGAACAGGTGCGCAAGCTGGTCGAGAGCGACGAGGTGCTCCTGACCTTCCAGCTCATCGGCACACCGTCCAATGCAGCCGTGCAGAAATACCTCAATGCGAAGAAGGTGCCGCAACTCTTCGCCGCGACCGGCGCTTCCAAGTTCACCGATCCGAAGAACTATCCGTGGACGCTCGGCTTCAACCCGAACTATTTCGTCGAGGGCCGCATCTACGGCCAGTACATCCTCAAGAACTATCCGAATGCCAAGGTCGGCGTGCTCTACCAGAACGACGATCTTGGCCGCGATTATCTGAACGGCATCAAATCGGGCCTGGGCGACAAGGCCGCAACCATGATCGTGGCCGAGACTTCCTACGAAGTCTCCGATCCGACCGTCGATTCCCAGATCCTGAAGCTGAAAGCTGCCGGCGCCGACGTGCTATTCGACGCCTCGACGCCGAAATTCGCGGCGCAAACCATCAAGAAGACCGCCGAGCTCGGCTGGAAGCCGGTGCACATTCTCGACATCAACGCCACCTCGGTCGGGGCGGTCATGCAACCGGCCGGCCTTGAAGCGTCCAAGGGTGTGATCAGCGTCAACTACGGCAAGGACCCGCTCGATCCGACCTGGAAGGACGATCCGGGCATGAAGCGGTATTTCGACTTCATGGCGAAGTACTATCCGGAAGGCGACAAGAACTCGAGCTTCAATGCCTATGGCTACTCTACCGCGCAGTTGATGGTTCACGTGTTGAAGCAGTGCGGCGACGATCTCACCCGCGAGAACGTCATGAAGCAGGCGACCAACCTGAAGAATGTGCAGCTCGACCTCGCGCTGCCGGGAATGACCTCTAACACCACGCCGAACGACTATCGGGTCAACAAGCAGTTGCAGATGATGAAATTCAACGGCGAACGCTGGGAGCTGTTCGGCCCGATCCTGGAGGACAATGGTCCCACCGGCTAATACTGTTCGCTACCGATCAATCCGATTCTACCGTTCACATGCCGCCGCGAATGAACCCTTCGCGGCGGCATTCTCTTTGCAAATTCTCGGCTATGCTGATTACCCAGGATCATGGATCTGGGAAGAGATATGCTCGAGTCCGGTTATGCCAGGCAATTGCTTCTCGTCGGCGTGATAACGGCGTCGCTGTTGGCATCAGTGCACGCCGAAGCGTCGGAGATCACGCCGGCAAGCATGCCCCGCGTCGGCACAATCGACCAACGGTTCCAGTCCTACAATGTAGAAATGGTTGAGGTGACCGGAGGAAATTTCTGGAAGCCTTACGGGAAGAAACCACCTGGTCCGCTTCAGGACAAGCCTGCGAGGACGGCGTCAGAGTTGTATGCGTACCGGCCGCCGATCGACCTGACCAATGCCCGGCTGCGAGGGCTCGCGGCCGCATTAGCGCCTGCCTACCTGCGCGTTAGCGGAACCTGGGCCAATGCTACTTATTTTTCTGATTCAGACCCCGCACCGCTTGCGCCTCCTGCCGGATTCGGTGGCATCTTGACCCGCCGGCAATGGTCGGGCGTCGTCGATTTTTCCGAAGCTGTTGGTGCGCGAATCGTAACATCGTTCGCCGCAACCCGAGGTACGCGCGAGGCGGACGGCGCCTGGACACCTGAGCAGGCGCGCCGTTTGCTCGCCTATACGAGATCGCTAGGCGGTAGCGTCGCCGCTGCGGAGTTCACAAACGAGCCCGACCTCGTTTCCATCGACAAGACGAAGGACTACGACGCGACCGCATACGGACGGGACTTCCGCACCTTCCTGATGCTTGTGAAACAGGCCGCTCCCGAGATGATCATCCTCGGCCACGGAACCATCGGCACGACTGCAACGGTATCGGATCTGTTCGCGGCGGCCGGCCCGGGCATCGACGCAGTTTCTTACCACCACTACGGCGCCGTATCGGTACGGTGCGCCGGCACGCAAACGCCAGAAGCCGCCGTTTCGGATCAATGGCTTTCCCGGACCGATCAAACCTTGGCCTTCTACCGGGCAATCCGAGACCGCTTCGCGCCCGGCAAACCAATCTGGGTGACCGAAACCGGAGAAGCCGCATGCGGCGGAAACCCGTGGGCCTCGACCTTCCTCGACACGTTCCGCTACCTTGACCAGTTAGGCCGGCTGGCGAAAGCCGGCGTTCAGGTTGTCATCCACAATACGCTGGCGGCGAGCGACTACGGCTTGCTCGACGAACGAACGCTAACGCCCCGGCCGAACTATTGGGGCGCGCTGCTTTGGCGCAGGCTAATGGGGACGACCGTGCTTGATTCCGGCATGCCGCGAGCGAGCCTCCATGTCTATGCCCAGTGCCTGCCCGCAGTGCCGGGCGGCGTGACACTTCTCGTCATCAATACCGACCTCGGTTCGTCGTACGCGCTCACGCTTCCAATAGCGTCGGAGCGCTATACCCTGGACGCCGCGACTTTGCAGGATGCGGTGGTGCGGCTTAACGGTCATTCGCTGGCCTTGGAAGCCAACGATAAGCTGCCACGCATCGACAGCGTCACCGTCCACGCGGGTGTCGTCAAATTTGCACCGGCGACGATCACCTTTCTGACAATTCCGACGGCAGGAAATGAAGCGTGTCGAAACTAAACCGCAGGAAGAGGGCGAACCTCTCGTTGTATCAATTCCTCCCCGCGAGCGATTTTCTTGCAATGACGGCGGTAAATTCCCGCCCGCTTAGGGTTAAGCGTATCTGAACGCTTTGCAATTCAGGCGGTTAGGGGCGGCTGACGTGCCCTCGATTAACCATCGTTTAAGACGGCTTTAAATCCGTCCCGTTACCTTGGCCGGTATCGGGTGTGCGGGCGTTTTGCGTATGGCGTGGCGACGGAAAAAGGGCGGTGGACGCAAGGAGCCGATGTTCGGCTTAGCTGCCGCGCTTTCCGAACTGCGTCTTAGCCCTGCTGATCGCATTCCAGGCGCCGGGGGCAGCGCGTCGAAAAAATCATCCAGGGCAAAGAGCGACGATATCGACGACGACGAGGAGGAGCTACCTCGTGAGCGAAAGCCGCGCGTAAGCCGCAGCGTTGCCAAGCGGCGATCGAAGTCGCGCGGCGGTCGTTCGATCGGGCGGCTGGTCTATTGGGGCGCGGTGCTCGGCCTTTGGGGCGCGATTGCCACAGTCGGCCTCATCGTCTGGGTCGGCGCCCATCTGCCGGCGATCCAGTCGCTTGAAATCCCGAAGCGGCCGCCGACGATCCAGATCACCGGCACCGATGGCAGTGTGCTCGCCGTTCGCGGTGAAATGGCCGGCAGCAATGTCGCGCTGAAGGATCTGCCGCCCTACCTGCCGAAGGCATTCATCGCCATCGAGGACCGACGCTTCTATTCGCATTTCGGCATCGATCCCTGGGGCATCATGCGCGCGGCCGTGGCCAACATCCTGCATCGCGGCGTGTCGCAAGGCGGCTCGACGCTGACCCAGCAACTGGCCAAGAATCTGTTCCTGACCCAGGAGCGTACCTTCCAGCGCAAATTGCAGGAGGTCGAACTCGCACTCTGGCTGGAACGCAAGTACTCCAAGACCGAGATTCTCGAGCTTTACCTCAATCGCGTCTATTTCGGTTCCGGCGCTTACGGCGTCGAGGCAGCAAGCCAGCGCTATTTCGGAAAATCGGCCAAGCACGTGACCATCGCGGAGGCCGCGATGCTTGCGGGACTCGTCAAGTCGCCGTCGCGGCTGGCGCCCAACCGCAATCCCGAAGGCGCGGAGCAGCGGGCGAAGACTGTGCTTGCCGCCATGGCGGACGCCAAATTCATCTCTGAGGCGCAGGCGCAGGCCTCGATCGGTCATCCCTCCTACAACGTGAAGCCGGTCGGCGCCGGCACGGTCAACTATGTGGCGGACTGGATCGCCGAAGTGCTCGACGATCTCGTCGGCCAGATCGACCAGAGCGTGGTGGTGGAGACCTCGATCGATCCGAAATTGCAGGCGGTCGCGGAAGCGGCTGTGATCGATGAACTCGCAGCCAAAAGCGTGAAGTTCAATGTCAGCCAGGGCGCGCTGGTGGCGATGTCGCCCGATGGCGCGGTGCGCGCCATGGTCGGCGGTCGCAACTATGCCGAAAGCCAGTACAATCGCGCGGTGACGGCGAAACGCCAGCCCGGCTCGGCGTTCAAGCCCTTCGTCTACCTCACCGCGATCGAAGCCGGCCTGACGCCGGAGACGGTCCGCCAGGATGCGCCGCTCGATATCAAGGGCTGGAAGCCCGAAAATTACAGCCATCAATATTTCGGCCCGGTCACGCTGACGCAGGCCTTGGCGATGTCGCTCAATACGGTCGCGGTCAGGCTCGGGCTCGAGGTCGGCGCCAAGAACGTGGTGCGTACCGCGCATCGGCTCGGCATTTCATCGAAGCTTGATGCCAACGCCTCGATCGCGCTCGGCACCTCCGAGGTCTCGCTGGTCGAATTGGTGGGTGCCTATGCGCCGTTTGCCAATGGCGGTCTCGGCGTCTCGCCGCATGTCGTCACCAAAATCCGCACCGTCGACGGCAAGGTTCTCTATGTGCGTCCCGCTGATCAGCTCGGCCAGGTGATCGACCCGCATTACGTCGCGATGATGAACACCATGATGCAGGAGACGCTGCTCTCCGGCACCGCGCACAAGGCGGAATTGCCGGGCTGGATGGCTGCCGGCAAGACCGGCACCAGCCAGGATTTCCGCGACGCCTGGTTCATCGGCTACACGGCCAATCTTGTCACCGGCGTCTGGCTCGGCAACGACGACAGTTCGCCGACCAAGAAGGCAACCGGCGGCGGCTTGCCGGTGGAAATCTAGACTCGCTTCATGAAGGCCGCTCACCAAGGCGTGCCGCCGGTGCCGTTGCCGGATTCGCAGCCAGGCGCGTTGCTCACGACGATCGCGCAAGCCGTATCTCCTAGGCGCCCCTTGCGGGCGCAGCCGTCGCCCCGCCGTCATCCGTTCCGCCCCGCCCCGTCCCGACGCGGACTTCGTCGTGCGCCCCACCGAAAGTGGGCACTACGATCAATTCCTCCCCGCGAGCGATTTTCTTGCAATGACGGCGGTAAATTCCCGCCCGCTTAGGGTTAAGCGTATCTGAACGCTTTGCAATTCAGGCGGTTAGGGGCGGCTGACGCGCCTTCGATTAACCATCGTTTAAGACGGCTTTAAATCCGTCCCGTTACCTTGGCCGGTATCGGGTGTGCGGGCGTTTTGCGGATGGCGTGGCGACGGAAAAAGGGCGGTGGACGCAAGGAGCCGATGTTCGGCTTAGCGGCCGCGCTTTCCGAACTGCGTCTTAGCCCCGCTGATCGCATTCCAGGCGCCGGCGGCAGCGCGTCAAAAAAATCATCCAGGCCAAAGAGCGACGATGTCGACGACGATGAGGAGGAGCTACCTCGTGAGCGAAAGCCGCGCGTAAGCCGCAGCGTTGCCAGGCGGCGATCGAAGTCGCGCGGCGGTCGTTCGATCGGGCGGCTGGTCTATTGGGGCGCGGTGCTCGGCCTTTGGGGCGCGATTGCCACTGTCGGCCTCATCGTCTGGGTCGGCGCCCATCTGCCGGCGATCCAGTCGCTTGAAATCCCGAAGCGGCCGCCGACGATCCAGATCACCGGCACCGATGGCAGTGTGCTCGCCGTTCGCGGGGAAATGGCCGGCAGCAATGTCGCGCTGAAGGATCTGCCGCCCTACCTGCCGAAGGCATTCATCGCCATCGAGGACCGACGCTTCTATTCGCATTTCGGCATCGATCCCTGGGGCATCATGCGCGCGGCCGTGGCCAACATCCTGCATCGCGGCGTGTCGCAAGGCGGCTCGACGCTGACCCAGCAACTGGCCAAGAATCTGTTCCTGACCCAGGAGCGTACCTTCCAGCGCAAATTGCAGGAGGTCGAACTCGCACTCTGGCTGGAACGCAAGTACTCCAAGACCGAGATTCTCGAGCTTTACCTCAATCGCGTCTATTTCGGTTCCGGCGCTTACGGCGTCGAGGCAGCAAGCCAGCGCTATTTCGGAAAATCGGCCAAGCACGTGACCATCGCGGAGGCCGCGATGCTTGCGGGACTCGTCAAGTCGCCGTCGCGGCTGGCGCCCAACCGCAATCCCGAAGGCGCGGAGCAGCGGGCGAAGACTGTGCTTGCCGCCATGGCGGACGCCAAATTCATCTCTGAGGCGCAGGCGCAGGCCTCGATCGGTCATCCCTCCTACAACGTGAAGCCGGTCGGCGCCGGCACGGTCAACTATGTGGCGGACTGGATCGCCGAAGTGCTCGACGATCTCGTCGGCCAGATCGACCAGAGCGTGGTGGTGGAGACCTCGATCGATCCGAAATTGCAGGCGGTCGCGGAAGCGGCTGTGATCGATGAACTCGCAGCCAAAAGCGTGAAGTTCAATGTCAGCCAGGGCGCGCTGGTGGCGATGTCGCCCGATGGCGCGGTGCGCGCCATGGTCGGCGGTCGCAACTATGCCGAAAGCCAGTACAATCGCGCGGTGACGGCGAAACGCCAGCCCGGCTCGGCGTTCAAGCCCTTCGTCTACCTCACCGCGATCGAAGCCGGCCTGACGCCGGAGACGGTCCGCCAGGATGCGCCGCTCGATATCAAGGGCTGGAAGCCCGAAAATTACAGCCATCAATATTTCGGCCCGGTGACGCTGACGCAGGCCTTGGCGATGTCGCTCAATACGGTCGCGGTCAGGCTCGGGCTCGAGGTTGGCGCCAAGAACGTGGTGCGTACCGCGCATCGGCTCGGCATTTCATCGAAGCTTGATGCCAACGCCTCGATCGCGCTCGGCACCTCCGAGGTCTCGCTGGTCGAATTGGTGGGTGCCTATGCGCCGTTTGCCAATGGCGGTCTCGGCGTCTCGCCGCATGTCGTCACCAAAATCCGCACCGTCGACGGCAAGGTTCTCTATGTGCGTCCCGCTGATCAGCTCGGCCAGGTGATCGACCCGCATTACGTCGCGATGATGAACACCATGATGCAGGAGACGCTGCTCTCCGGCACCGCGCACAAGGCGGAATTGCCGGGCTGGATGGCTGCCGGCAAGACCGGCACCAGCCAGGATTTCCGCGACGCCTGGTTCATCGGCTACACGGCCAATCTTGTCACCGGCGTCTGGCTCGGCAACGACGACAGTTCGCCGACCAAGAAGGCAACCGGCGGCGGCTTGCCGGTGGAAATCTGGACTCGCTTCATGAAGGCCGCTCACCAAGGCGTGCCGCCGGTGCCGTTGCCGGATTCGCAGCCAGGCGGGTTGCTCACGACGATCGCGCAAGCCGTGTCTCCAAGTGCGCCCCTTGCGGGTGCGGCCGTCGCCCCGCCGTCATCCGTTCCGCCCCGCCCCGTCCCGACGCGGACTTCGTCGGTGCGCCCCGAAGCCGATAGCGGCCTCGACGGCTGGCTGATGCAACGGCTGTTCGGACGTTAGTCCGATTCCGAAACTCGTATCATCTTGCGGCTTCGAAGCGACCTTTGGGCGCTGTTCGTTGATCCCCGTTGTTCCGGGCTCCAAACTGATATGCTTTTGATTTGATCGGGGGGTCGTCCGTGAACAGTTATGCCGTCGCCGCCATCGTCTGCATCTTGGTATCCGTCACCTCGCCGTCATTAGCAGCCGGCGCGCCGCCACAGCTTCTCGGCAAGACAATCAGCGCCTCATATACCGCCAGTGTACCGATACAGTCACGAGGCCGATCAAGCATCGCGAGTAGAAATGTTCATGTGCGCATTTACGTAAGCTCGGCGGGACGAATATTTGAGCGTACGATTCATGAGGCCGTCACCGGGTATTTGGCGCGGAACAACGCGCCCGGCGAGGGCCTTTGGCGATTTGTTGGCGGGAGTTTAGTTAAAAGCGCTGCCGCCGTCAGTGGAGCCGTCCGGTTCCAGATCAGCTTCGATTCAAATTTCGCAAGCTGCACGTTGTCCGGAATCATGGGACACGAAGCCGGGAAAACATATAGATGGAAAGGACTCGACGGAATAGACCGTGAGGCGACAGGTCCGGGTACGATTTCAGCACAAAGTTGCTCGGTCGCAGCGGGGAACGGGCTCTGAAGCGCGGAGAGCCGCCTCAGCCTGCCGTCTTCCGTTCCGGCCCTTCGGTGCGGGGGAAGTGAGGAATCTGGCGCCCGATCGTTCGATGATCTTGCGCGGTCCTCCGGTCGATGCGTACGCTGATATCCAACGTTAGTATCACGGTATCTCTTTCATCAGCGTCTTCGGGCTCAGTCGGCGGTGACATTGCCCGATCAGGATCGATCTTTTGTCGCTGCTTTGCCCCAATGAGCTCAGTGGTTCAA
This sequence comes from uncultured Alphaproteobacteria bacterium, assembly GCA_963775545.1. Lineage (GTDB taxonomy): Bacteria > Pseudomonadota > Alphaproteobacteria > Rhizobiales > Xanthobacteraceae > Bradyrhizobium. The sequence goes on along the minus strand of CAVZJE010000002.1, from coordinate 28,928 downwards.
TCCATCCGTCTGCCAGTCGGCGGGGAAAAGCCATGCAAGGATGCGGCGGCCATCGCGTCCATCGTCGGGCGTGCCTTCTGTGCCTTGCGGCATTTTTGCTGCTCGTCACCGCGGCTCCGGTGTCAGCCGCCGACACCCTGCGGGTCGGATTTCAGTCGACCGGAACCTTCGCGTGGGTGCTCGACGTCATCCGCCGTCACGGTCTTGCAAAGCGCGCCGGGCTTGATCTCCAGGTGACCGCGTTCGCCTCACCCGAGGCGGGCAAGCTTGCGCTCAACAGCGGATCGGTCGACGTCGCGATTTCCGACTGGCTCTGGGTGGCAAGGGAGCGAGCGCTTGGAGGCAAGCTCCTGTTCTATCCATATTCGAGCGCGGTCGGCGCCGTGATGGTCAAAGCGGGTTCGCCGATCAAGAATATCTCAGACCTCAGAGGGCGCGTCCTGGCCGTTGCGGGGGGTCCCCTGGACAAAAGCTGGCTCATCGTCCGCGCCACCGCGCTTCGTCGCGGCATCGACCTCAGACGCGAGTCAACGTTGCAATACGGTGCGCCGCCGCTGACGTTCCAGAAAATGGAGCAGGGCGAAGCTGACGCGAACCTTAACTTCTGGAATTTCTGCGCGCGGCTCGAAGCGTCCGGATTCCGGCGGCTGCTTGACGTGCGCGACGCGGAGCGCGAACTCGGCGCCGCCGAACCGATCGCCATGATCGGATATGTGTTCTCGGAGGCGTTCGCCGCCGGCCACCGCGGCACGATCGACCATTTCCTTGAGACCGCAAAAGCCGCCGCCGACATTTTGGCGACGTCAGATGCCGAGTGGGACGCGCTGCGTCCGCTGATCAAGGCCGAAGATGAATTGACGTTCACGGCCCTGCGCGATCGAACGCGGGCCGGGATGCCAAAACGATCGCTCGATAGCGAAATTGCCGATGCTGGCAAGCTCTTCAAGGCACTCGCCGAAATAGGCGGCCCCGAGCTTGTGGGCCCGTCCAGGGAACTCGATCCCAATCTCTACTACCATCCTTCGGTCAGCGGAGAGTAGGACCCGCCGCCGCCCGTAGGTTGCGGCCGAATTGCGGAGCTTACAACTTCCGATGAAAGGACAGACGCCCGGTTTCTGATGGATGATCGTGAGTTATCGGAGGTGGTCTTCTGAGCAGGGAAACACACGTGGCGCGCCTTTTGTCGATCATTGCCCTTGTAGCCATCTGGGCCATCGCTGCCGCTCTGGCCCATTCCAGGTTGCTGCCGGGTCCGCTGACGGTCGCCGCGGGAATCGTCAGCGAGACCGCCAATGGAGAGCTTCCGTACGAGATGGGCTGCACCCTGGCGCGGGTCATCGTGTCGTTCTCGATCGCGCTGGTCCTTGGCTCCCTCGCCGGGTACGCCATGGGTCGCTGGAAGAGGGTCGACCGATACGGAGATCCCTGGCTGATCGTGCTGCTCAACCTGCCGGCACTGGTGACGATCATCTTTTGCTATATCTGGATCGGGTTGACCGAACCCGCTGCGATTCTGGCAGTCGCGCTGAACAAGCTGCCGAATGTCATCGTCGTGATGCGTGAGGGCACTCGGGCACTCGATCCGGAACTCGACGAAATGGCGCGGGCATTCCGATTGACGGGCTTCGTCAGCCTGCGCCACGTCGTGATACCGCAACTCGTCCCCTATTTCGCGGCTGCCTCAAGGTCCGGTCTCTCCATCGCCTGGAAGATTGTGTTGGTGGCGGAACTGATCGGGCGCCCGAATGGCGTCGGCTTTGTTCTCGGTTCAGCGTTCTCCCTGTTCGATTTGACCAAGATCCTGAGCTATGCGTTAACGTTTGTCCTGCTCATGCTGACAGTTGAAAACCTTCTGGTGCAGCCCCTTGAAAGACGAGCCCAACGCTGGCGCCGACGCGCTTGAGCTTCGTATCGACAGCAAGACGTACCTCTCTGCCGACGGAAATCCAATTGAGGTTATCCGTGGTCTTGCGCTAAGACTTGAGACCGGCGCCTTCGGCGCGATCATGGGACCGTCCGGCTGCGGCAAAACGACACTCCTGCGCATCGCCGCCGGGCTCGATTCAGATTTTTTGGGGACCCGCCGTGTCTCTCGCGCGCAACGGCTCGGGATGGTATTTCAGGAACCCCGTCTGCTCCCTTGGCGGACCGTCGAGGAAAACATCAGCCTGGTGCTGCCCGCCGGGGATGAAGGGATTGATCTCGCGCCGCTTATCGATACGCTTGGCCTTGCATCCCACATGGCGCACTATCCTGGAGAGCTTTCGTTGGGTCTGGCGCGACGCGTCGCGATCGCGCGCGCCTTTGCTGTGCGGCCGACGCTTCTGCTGCTTGATGAACCCTTCGTATCGCTCGACGAGGTCACCGCGGCCCGGTTACGGAAGGAACTTGCCGCACTGACGCTTCGTGAGGGAACCACGACGCTATGCGTCACCCACGATCCGGCAGAAGCGGCCGAGCTTGCCGACCACCTTTTCGTCCTGAGCCATCGCCCGGCGGCGGTAATCTTCGAAAGACATTTGTCTTCAAGCGAATTGCCGCGCGGCAAGGCGGAGGTTCTCTCCATCCAGGAAGAGCTTCGGGACACACTCGTTCTGTCCAATGGTTCGACATCCTTACCTGAAGGGTGACCGAGCGCCGCAGCGCAAGGCGCATTCCGCTTTGCGGAAAAACTGACGATACGAATTTTCTCTTTTGGCTTTCGTATCGCTCGCTTTCATTGACGCCATCACTTCCCTGCGACTAGCATCGCAACCGATCCGCCAAGAGATCACCAGGGAGGATATCGATGAAACGCTTCGTATTTGCGGCGTGCGCGATCTTGCTCACGCCATTCGGCGCCCACGCCCAATCCGCCGATCAATTGATCAAGGGCTCGACCGACACTTCAAACGTTCTCAACTATGGCATGGGGTACAACCTGCAGCGGTTCAGCCCGCTGACCCAGATCAGCCGAGACAACGTCAAAGACCTCGTGCCGGTATGGAACTATAGTTTTGCCGACGATCGCAGCGAGGAATCCCAGCCGCTGGTATACCAAGGCGTGATTTACGTCACCACGAACGCTGCGACGATGGCGATCGACGCCAAGACCGGCAAGCAGATCTGGAAGACCAAGGTCGAGTATCCGCCCGAGACGCCGCGCCTGACCTGCTGCGGCATCATCAACCGCGGCGCCGCGATCCAGGACGGCAAGCTGTTCCGTACCACGCTGGACGCCAACGTCATTGCGCTCGACATGAAGACCGGCAAGGAGCTCTGGCGGCAGAAGGCCGCCGAGATCAAGGAAGGCTACTCGATGACGGTCGCGCCGCTGATCGCCGACGGCGTGGTGCTGACCGGCGTCTCCGGCGCCGAATTCGGCACCCGCGACTTCATTGACGGCTGGGATCCGGAAACCGGCAAGCATCTCTGGCGCACCTACTCCATCCCGACCCCCGACGAGCCCGGTGGCGACACCTGGAAGGGTGACACCTGGAAGCTGGGCGGCGGATCGACATGGATCACCGGCTCCTATGACCCCGAGTTGAAGACGGTCTATTGGGGTATCGGCAACCCCGGTCCCTTCAACGCGGCGGGACGGCCGGGCGACAATCTCTTCACCTGCTCGGTGGTCGCACTCGACCCCAAGACGGGGAAGATGAAGTGGCACTACCAGTTCTCGCCGAACAATCCGTTCGACTATGACGCCGTCGCCGAGATGGTGCTCGCCGATATCAAGGTCGACGGCAAGCCGACCAAAGTCCTGATGGATGCCAACCGTAACGGCTTCTTCTACGTGCTCGACCGCACCGACGGTAAGCTGCTCGCGGCCAACCCTTATGTGAAGGTGAACTGGGCGAGCGGAATCGACATGAAGACGGGCCGTCCGATCGAGACCGACGTCACCAAGGATGCGCGCGAGGGCAAGAAGGTCACGGTCTATCCGTCGATCCTCGGCGGCAAGAACTGGGAGCCGATGTCGTTCAATCCGCAGACCGGGCTTGCCTATGCCAACACGCTGCTGTTCGGCGGCCATTACAAGACTGAGCCCGCCGTCTACAAGGCTGGCGAATTCTATCTCGGCATGGACCTCACCGATCTCTGGGATTGGGGCACTGGCCCCCGCGGTGCGCTCAAGGCGATCGATCCCCTGACCGGCAAGGCCAAGTGGGAAGTGCCGAGCGACATTCCGCGCTTTTCGGGCGTGCTGTCGACCGCTGGCGGCGTCGTGTTCTCCGGCCAGTTGACCGGCGAGTTCGAGGCATTCGACGCCAACTCCGGCAAGAAGCTCTGGCAGTTCCAGACCGGTTCGGGCATCGAAGGACAACCGGTGACCTGGCAGCAGGACGGCGTGCAGTATGTCGCCGTGGCGAGCGGCTATGGCGGCGTGTACTCCTTGTTCTCCGGTGACGAGCGGCTGGCCAAGGTGCCACCCGGCGGATCGCTATGGGTGTTCGCTGTCAAGTCGAAGTAAGGCTGAGTGATGGAAGGACGTTACGGCTGGGCGGCGGCATTCGCCGCCCTTGCCATCGCGGTGATGGCGATTCCTGCCGCGCAACGCGCGACAGCACAACAGGCGGCTTCCGAGCAAGCCAAGCCCGACCCGGCAACCCCCGATCAGGGAATGATCGACAAGGGCAAAGCGGGTTTTGCAGAGCACTGCTCGCACTGCCACGGATTCAATATGGTCAACGCGGGTACGATCACGCCTGACTTGCGCCAGTTCCCCGACGACAGACCGCGGTTCGTCGCCACCGTCAAACAAGGCAAGAACAACCGAATGCCGCCTTGGGGCGACCTTTTGAGCGACGACGATATCGCAAACCTGTGGGCCTATGTGTCCAGCCGGAGAAGCCCATGAGACGCTCGTTGACGGCCGTCTGTGCGAGCGTGCTGCTTTCGGCGGCGCTATCCGCGATCCCGGACCGGCATGCCGCTGCATCGGACGATATTTTGAAGGTGTGTCTCGACGAAGACCTGCCGCCGGCTTCCGTACACAGGCGCGACAAGACGGAAAGTGGGTTTGACGTGCTGCTGGCGCAGGCCGTGGCAAAGCAGTTGCAACGACCCCTCAACATCCAATGGTTCGAAAGCAAGCTGGACGAGGACTCAAGCCCCGCGCTGGAAGCCAATGCGCTGCTTTCGGACGGCCGTTGTGCGCTGCTCGGCGGTTATCCGCTGACCAAAGATTCCCTCGTCGTACCTGGCGTCAAGACGGCCAAGCTTCCCGATTTCGACGGCGCGACGAGGGACGATCGCCGGCGCCGTGTCACGCTCGGCGTCCTTGCACCCAGCCGGCCCTACGTCTATTCGGCCCTCACCATCGTGCTCGGCAGCAAAGCGCGCGACCGCCATGTCGGGAACCTCAACGATCTTGCGGGGCTGCGGATCGGCATCGAGAGCGGCACGCTGGCGGATGCCATTTTGATGAACTTCGACAAGGGCCGGCTGATCGACCAGATTACCCATCTGGTGCCAGGACGGAGCGATTTGCTTGGCGCGCTTGAGCGCGGCGAGCTTGACGCGGCCCTGGTGGACCTGCGCCGCCTCGATGCCTATCGCGCTACGCATCCCGACAGCAATCTTGCGGCGAGCGGCTATTACTATCCGATCGGTGCCAATCGCGCCTATGTCGGTCTTGCCAGCGACCCGACGCTCATCGCTGCCGTTGACAGGGCGCTGTCGGATCTCGAAGCGAGCGGCACAATCGAACAGTTTGCCCGAACCTCCGGTCTCACGTATCTGAAACCCCGGGAGCCCATCGTGCTCGGCGACGTGATGCAGCAGATCCTGCAGAAGTAAGTACGGCTCAAGCTTTCAGCGGTGCTCTCGGCGCCGTCTCGCTATCAAATCCGGATTACGTGCTTCTACCGGCCGTCGGGGGTGCGGACGCCGCCCCAGTTGTCGCGTACCTGCTGGTAGTGAACGCTCGGGTCATAGGTCTGCGTCGAAAGATGCAGTACCTGCGGCGACAGCCGTCCGATGGCGCTCAGCACCGCGTAGGAAGCGACGACGCGGTCGTGCTGCGCCGTCACCAGCGAGACGCGGGCATTCACCAGCGCCTGCTGGGCATTCAAGATATCGATCACGGTGCGCTGACCGACCTGGGCTTCCTTGGTCGTGCCGAGATAGGCGATCTCCGAGGCAGCGACCAGAGACTGCGCGGCCGTCACCTGCGCCTTGCCGGCCACCAGTTGGCCCCATGCCGTAACAAGGTCGGCCCTGGCCTGATCGCGAACCTGCTCCATGGTGAGACGCTGCTGCTCCAGCGTTTCCTTCGATTGCCGGATCAGCGAATATTCCGCCCCGCCCTGATAGACCGGCACGTTGATCTGGGCAGCGGCAGCCGCGGTAAACTGGTTGATGGTCGTGATGGTCGGGTCCCAGACCTTGGCGACCGCCGCTTGCAACGAGACCGTCGGGAACAGCGCGCCTTCGTTGATTTTCACCGTGAGAAAACTGACATCGACGCCGTACATGGCGGACGTCACGTTGGGGTTCTCCCGGCGCGCAAGTTCGATCGCGCCGCCGACGGTTGCCGGCAGATAGCGGTCGACCGGGGAGGCCGCCGCGAGATTCACCGGCTCGTTGCCGATGATGCGGCGGAAATTCGCCCGTGTGGTCGTCAGCGTGGATACGGCCGCAAGCTCCTGGCTCTGGGCCGCGGCAAGCTGCGCTTCCGACTGCGCCACGTCGGTCGGCGTGACCAGCCCCGCGCGGTACCGGTCGCGGGTCTGTTTCAAGGTCAGCTCGAGCACCTTGGTATTGCTGCGCTGGACTTCCAGGATCGCGGCGTCGCGCAGGTAATCCATGTAGATGGTGGCCGCGGCGAGCAGCACCGACTGCTCCATCAGCCGCAGGCCTTCGCGCGCGCCAGAAACCTGGCTCTCGGCGGCGCGCGTCTTATTGGCGGTCTGATTGCCGTTGTACACCGTCTGGGTCACCGTGATGGCAGCCGCATGGGGCGCCTGGTCTCCCTGCTCGATCTTCTTGCCGACCGAACCCTCGGCGAGCTGGTCGATGAATTGAACGCCAGCACCGAAGGTCGCGCTGACCTTCGGGCGATAGCCGGCGAGCGCCTGCGGGACGTTCTCATCGATCGCGCGTACCGAGGCACGCTGCGCATTCAGTTGCGGATTATTCCGGTAGGCGCGCAGCAGCGCGCTCTCCATGGTGTCGGCGCGCGCTGGCGCCGCCACCATCTGACCAAGGAGAACGACGGCCGCCGCTGTCCCGCCTAAAACCCTACCCCCAAGCATATTCAGGTTATCCAATGCCCTACGCGGCCTGACAACATCCATACGCAATTCGGAAGCGGACCAAAAGCGCATAGCTACGCGGTCCCCAAGCACGCCGGCGTGATCGTCGTTGAATATCGATCGGTGTTGCTTTTTCGTTCGAAGGCGCGGGGGCGCGCCTACCGGCAAGTGCCGTTCAGTCCTGGATACCGTAACGATGCAGATCGTTGCCGTGGGTGTCGAGCCAGTTCTTGGCTCGTTCGACGTGGCCGCAGACTTTCGCGACAACCTTCCAGAACCGCGCCGAATGGTTCATTTCAACGAGGTGGGCCACCTCGTGTGCCGCGAGATAGTCCAGCACATAGGGCGGCGCGAAGATCAGCCGCCAGGAGAACGACAGCGAGCCCGCCGACGTGCAGGAGCCCCAGCGGCTCGACTGGTCGCGAATCGACAACCGCTTGACCTTCACGCCCAGCGCCTGCGCGTACGAAACGCACGCCTTCTGCACATCCTTGCGGGCTTCGCGCTTGAGATAGTCGTGCACCCGGCGCTCGATATATTCGACGCCGCCTGCCACGCAGATGATACGCTCGCCGCTGTCGCGGATTTCAGTCCAGACCGTGCCGCGTTGACCGGCGCGATGCACGATCCGGTGCGCGACGCCGCGCAGCGGGACCACCGTGCCGGGAAGAAACGGCGCCGCTTTTGGCAAGCGGCCAAGACGGGCGGCGATCCAGCCGCCGTGACGCTGCGCAAAATCCTTGGCGTCGGCGATGGTGCCGCGCGGAGGCATGGTGAGGATCGCTTCGCGGTCGCTCGGATGGATCCGCAGCGTGTAACGCCGCGCGCGCCGGTGACGGCGAAGCCGGACCGAATAGATCTGGGAGCCGTGCTTGACCAGAAGACGGGAGGGTTCGTAAGGCCGCCGATAAAGGAGCGCGCGAGTGGCCATGTCTGCTAATCCGGGGAGCAAGAGTTCGCCCGGATTCTGCCACATCCGCCGCCAGGTAAATCGCTCGGCGCAAAAACAAATCATTTGCCCAATATACAGGGGTCGCGCCGTTCAGCGACCCCTATAGAATGGGGTCGGAACCCAAAAATTGGACTGAAATGTACCCCCGCCAGCCTTCTCAAGGGGAGAATTAATATTCATTCTTTGATTCGGTCGAGATCTGCGTTTTCTTCCGGCTAAATCAGGGGGTTAGAGATCGCTCACCTGACGCCGGAATCTGCGCGGAAGCGATATTCCGCGCAAATTCGCTTTAGCCCGTGCATTCACTCCGCAGCGTAAGCGAGCGATGGCTTGATGTTCGCTGACGACACCATGAAATCGGAGATCCGCGGCACGATTTCCGATTTGAATCGCGAGCCGTTGAAGACACCGTAGTGACCGACGCCCTTTTGCACATAGTGCACCCGGCGATGGTTGGGGATCGAACTGCACAACGCGTGTGTCGCTTCGGTCTGGCCGAGCCCGGAAATGTCGTCGTTCTCACCTTCCACCGTCATCAAGGCAACCCGTCGGACCCTGGAGGGATCGACCGGCTTGCCGCGGTGGGTCATCTCACCCTTGGGCAACGCGTGCTTGACGAAAACCGTATCGACGGTTTGCAGGTAATACTCCGCCGAAAGGTCCATCACCGCCAGATATTCATCGTAGAAGTCGCGGTGCTTGTCGACCAGATCGCCATCGCCCTTCACCAGATTCCGGAACAGCTCCTTGTGGGCGTCCATGTGCCGGTCGAGATTCATGCTGATGAAGCCGTTCAGCTGCAGAAAGCCCGGGTAGACGTCGCGCATGACGCCGGGATGCGGAAACGGCACTTTGGTGATGACGTTATTGCGGAACCAGTCGATCCCGCGCTCGGCGGCGAGGTTGTTGACCGCGGTCGGATTGCGGCGGGTATCGATCGGACCGCCCATCAACGTCATCGAAATCGGAACAAAGGGGTCGTTTTCGGCTTCCATGATGGAGACCGCAGCCACCACAGGCACCGACGGCTGGCACACCGCGATCACGTGCATGTTGCCGCCCAGCACATGCAGCATCTCGATCACGTAGTCGACATAGTCGTCGAGATCGAAACGGCCGGCCGCCAGCGGCACCATGCGTGCGTCGGCCCAATCGGTGATGTAGACCTCGTGGGTCGGCAGAAACGCCTCGACCGTGCCTCGCAGCAGCGTCGCATAGTGGCCGGACATTGGCGCTACGATCAGCACGCGCGGCTGCGGGATGCGCAGGGGACGCGTCAGCTTGCGTTCGAAGTACAACAGCCGGCAGAACGGCTTTTCCCACACGCTGCGGATCTCGACCGGGGTGCGGATGCCATTGACGTCGGTATCGAGGATGCCCCATTCGGGCTTGCCGTAGCGGCGCGTGGTGCGCTCGAACAGTTCGCAGGCCGCGGCGATCGATTTGCCGAACTCGGTGTGTGACCACGGATTGAGCGGGTTTTGAAACAGGATTTTCGTGGCATCGGTCACGGCGCGCGCTGGATTAAGCGAGGCCTGCCCCATTTCGTACATCCAGTACATCGGCGTCGTCAGCGCCGGACTGCCTTCGGCCACCATCGGCGGCGCGCCGCCAAATTCCCCAATCGGCATCTAGTGCCCGCTTTCCAAAGTTCGTGCCCTGTTTCAGCACCCACCTTCCACGAACTTCGGAAAGTCATGGGCACCAGCAACTCTATTGATTCTAGTGCCGGTTTTCTATTTGAAGTTCCTGGATCGAATTCGCCGCTTGTGGTGCAGGAACTTCAAATAGGCGGCACTAGTCCTCGTTTCCTTTTGCGTCGCAGCATAGTGCAAAAAGCGAAATAAAGCGTCAATGCTTAGATCGGCATTTCGGCCTCACTGCACAGGCTATGTGCGCTGAAACCCCGGGTTTTAACGGGCTTATTCGCCGGTCTGGATCAACGAACCGTGCTGCCGGGCGCTGCGCAGGAGCATCAGAAAGACGGCAAACGATATCGCAATCAGAACGGCATTGATCGCGATCGCCTCCACCATCAGATCGGTGCGAAAGACGTGTTCCATGAGCAAAGCGCGCATGCCTTCGAACACGTAAGTTGGTGGCAGCGACCAGGCGACATATTGCAGCCAGTGCGGCAGCACCGTTACGGGGTAGTAGATGCAGGCCAGCGGCATCATGCCGAACATCAGCGTCCAGACGATGCTTTCGGCGCCGAGCCCATAACGCAGCACCAGCCCCGAGACGAATATCCCGACCGACCAGCTGGTGAAAATCAGGTTGCAGAAAAAGACGATCAACGGAAATCCGATGCTGTAGACGTTGAAGCCAAAAAAGATGATGGCCAGCAGCGTCATCGGAATGACGCCGATCGCCAGCCGGATCAGGCTCATCGCCATCAGCGCCAGCAGGAACTCGATCGGCTTCAGCGGACTCATCATGAGGTTGCCGAGATTGCGCGCCCACATCTCTTCCAGAAACGAGATCGAAAAGCCGAGCTGACCGCGAAACAGGATGTCCCACAGGATCACCGCGCCGATCAGCGTGCCGCCGGCGCGGGCAAAAAAGCCCGCGTTATGCGCGATGTAGTTTTGCAGGAAACCCCAGGTGATGATCTGCAGCGCCGGCCAATAGAGTAGCTCCAGCAGCCGTGGCCATGACGACTTCAGGACATACCAGTAGCGCAGGATCATGGCCGCGATCCGATGCGGCGAGATGCCTGTTGCAAGAGCAGGCGAGCTCATGATGCCGCCTCCTGAACGCGGCCGCGGGCGACGTCGAGAAACACTTCCTCCAGCGTCGCGCGGTTATAACGCGCCATGATCGCTTCCGGGCTGTCATCATCCTCGATGCGGCCGCGTTTCATGATGATGACGCGGTCGCACAGCCGTTCCACCTCCAGCATGTTGTGCGAAGCGAGCAGGATGGTCGCCCCGTTTTCCTTGCGATAGGTTTCGAGATGCTGCCTGATCCAGTCGGCGGTGTCGGGATCGAGCGAAGCGGTCGGCTCGTCGAGCAGCAGCAATTCGGGCTGGTTGATCAGCGCCTTTGCCAGCGCGACCCGGGTCTTTTGTCCAGCCGAAAGCTTGCCATTGGCGCGATCGAGGAAGTCGCCGAGGTCGAGGTCGGCGGCAAGCTGTTCGATGCGCGTCGGCAAATCCGCGACCGAGTAGAGGCGGCCGAAGATCGTCAGGTTCTGCCGCACCGTAAGCCGTGACGGCATGTCAACGTAAGGACTTTCGAAATTCATCCGGCCGAGCACGTCGGCGCTTCTCTCCGGCATCGGGTGGCCCAAAACCTGGATGCGCCCCGAACTCGGCAGCACCAGTCCCATGATCATGGCAATCGTCGTGGTCTTGCCGGCGCCGTTGCCGCCGAGCAGCCCGGTGATGCTGCCGCGCGCGATCGAAAAGGAAATATCGTCGACCGCCCGGGTCTTGTTGTAGACTTTCGCGAGATGCGCGACATCGATCGCCGCCGCTTCGCGCGGATCGATCGGGCCAGGCTCGGATATCGCGCCGTTGTTCATCATTTGGGCCTGTTCATTGGGCCATTAGGACCTTCAGCGCAAGGCTTCCCGTGGCCAAGGCCTCCCCGTGGCTTTAGGTCGCGCGAAGTCCGATCAAGGAAATTTGTCGGCGGCCGCTCGCGCCGCTAAATTGGACCACTGGTTATGTCCGACGCCGCCGCCATCGATTTTCGTCACCCGCGCCGCCATGTCCGCCTGGACACGATCCTGCGGCTGCGTTGGCTTGCCGCGCTTGGGCAACTCGCTGCCATCTTCATTGTCGAACAAGGTCTCGAATTTGACGTCGAGGTCGCGCCTTGCCTTGCCATCGTCGGCTTCTCCGCTCTCCTCAATCTCATCCTTCAGCTCTGGTTCAACCCGATGGAGCGGCTCGAGCCGCAGCTCGCGGCGGGGCTGCTGGCGCTGAACATCATCGAGCTCGCCGGGCTGTTGTTCTTTACCGGCGGCTTGCAGAATCCATTCTCGTTCCTGTTTCTGGCGCCGGTCCTGATCTCGGCCACCGCGCTGCCGATCAAGCTGACGATTGCGCTTGGGATGCTCGCGGTCGCCTGCGCCTCCGTCCTGGTATTCCTTTATCTCCCGTTGCCCTGGGACAGCGATGATCCGCTGGTGTTGCCGCCGATCTATCTGTTCGGCGTCTGGCTTTCGATCGTGGTCGCCATCGGCGTCACCAGCCTCTACGCGTTTCAGGTCGCAGAAGAAGCGCGCAAGCTCTCGGACGCCTTGGCCGCCACTGAACTCGTGCTGGCGCGCGAACAACACCTGACCCAGCTCGATGGTCTTGCCGCCGCCGCGGCTCACGAGCTCGGCACACCGCTGTCGACGATCTTTTTGATTTCGCGTGAACTCGAACAGGGCGTGCAGGACAAGCCGCAGCTCGCAGGTGACATCAAGACGTTACGAGAACAGGCGCAGCGCTGCCGCGATATTCTCGCCAAGATCACGCAGTTGTCCTCGAGCGGTGCGCCGTTCGACCACATGCCGCTGTCCGCGCTGATCGAGGAGACGGTGGCGCCACATCGCGATTTCGATGTTGCGATCAAGGTGCGCATTGCGGTGGCCGGAACGGCCGAACCGACCGGGGCGCGAAATCCCGCGATTATTTACGGCGTCGGCAACATCCTGGAGAACGCCGTCGATTTCGCCCGTGCGACCGTGGAGGTGAATGCCTGGTGGAACGCCGAAACCGTCGAAATCGTCATTTCCGACGACGGTCCGGGAATTGCGCCCGATCTGCTCAAGCGCATCGGCGAGCCCTATCTGTCGCGCCGGCGCGATGCGGATGAGGGCGGTCGCAGCGGCCTTGGTCTTGGCGTGTTCATCGCCCGCACCTTGCTCGAACGCACCGGGGCCAAGGTCTCGTTCGGCAACCGGGTGTTTCCGGACCACGGCGCCGTGGTGCAGATCGTTTGGCCGCGAAGCCGCTTCGAGGTAGCGGAGCCCTCGCCGGAACCCGTCTGAGGTGGCGGATAGAGGGTAAAATCGGCCTCGGATGGCCTTGGCAGTGCCAAGGCCGACGCCATATGTTGATGAGTCCCACGAAAAGGATGGCTTTATCTTGAGTGTTATCGCCGAACTGGCCGCCCACCCCGATCGATCGCTTTTGATCGTGGAAGACGACAAGGCTTTTCTGGAACGGCTCGCGCGCGCCATGGAAGGTCGCGGCTTTGCGGTGACCTCTTGCGACAGCGTCGCCGAAGGCCTGACCCAGATCGCCAAGGCGGCACCGGCCTTCGCGGTGGTCGATTTGCGGCTCGGCGACGGTAATGGACTGGACGTGGTGTCGGCCTTGAAGCGCAAACGCCCGGAGGCGCGTGCGATCGTTCTCACCGGCTATGGCAATATCGCCACCGCCGTGACCGCGGTGAAACTCGGCGCGGTCGACTATCTGTCGAAGCCGGCCGACGCCGACGATGTGGTGTCGGCGCTGCTTGCGAGCGGCAGTCAGAAATCCGAACCGCCGAGCAATCCGATGTCGGCCGATCGCGTGCGCTGGGAGCACATCCAGCGCATCTACGAGATGTGCAATCGCAATGTCTCGGAAACCGCGCGGCGGCTGAACATGCATCGCCGCACCCTGCAACGGATCCTGGCCAAACGCGCGCCGCGCTAGATCAGGGCGGAGAGTTTCTGCTTAGAATTCCCCGTGGCCTTGCGGATCGACCAGACGGTTGATCCGCTGCGCGGCCGCCAGCGCAAACCGTACCGTCATCGATTTTCGGGTCGGTGCGGGCAGTCGATGTTCGGGCGCGGGACGCTGCAAATGCGCCCCATAGGCGTCGGCGATAATCAGTCCGGTCTCCGCGGGGAAAATCTCGCACGGCAGATCCTGCGTGAAAGCAAAAAACAGCCGGTCGCAATGCGCCCTGTAGTCCGGCCATTTCTGGTCAGCGCGCAAATCCTCGATCGATGATTTGATTTCGACGATCCAGATCTCGCCGCGCTCATTTATGGCCACGAGGTCGGCACGACGGCCCGAGGGCAGCGGCAATTCGCTGATGCAGGCAAAGCCGAGCGCACGCAACAGCCGCGCGGTGCCGCGCGCGATCGCAAGCGCCGTCTCCGATTGGCGGCGGTCCGGCGCGGGCACAGGAACGGCCTTCTGGGCAGATGATTCCATTCGGCCTGAGCATAGAACGCGGATTAAAAAGGGAGCAACGTGTTTGACGCCGGAACCGTGGCCGGAAATCCTGCTCGCCCGAAATTCGGGCGCCGACCGGTTCGGTCATAACGGCCATGTCCCCGCGGCAAATGCGGCGACTATCCTGAACTTTTCCTTGGCGGAGTACGAAAAATCGGCTTTGTCTTGGCGATGGCACAGCAATCCGAAAACCAGGCGAAGGCCGGGGCGATGATCATCCCGGTGACGCCGTTTGAGCAGAACTGCACCCTGATCTGGTGCACGGCGACACAGAAGGCCGTGGTTATCGATCCCGGCGGGGACGTTCCTAAAATCCAGGCCGCGATCAAACAAGCCAATGTCACGGTCGAAAAGATCTGGCTCACCCACGGCCATATCGATCACGTCGGCGGCGCGGCCGATTTGCGTGACGCGCTCAAGGTCGAGATCGAAGGGCCGCATGTCGCCGACAAATTCCTGCTCGACAATGTCGTGACGAGCGGTGAACGTTTCGGCATGACCGGCGTGCGCAATTTTGCTCCGGACCGCTGGCTCGAAGAAGGCAATCAGGTCTCAATCGGTGAATTGACGTTCGATATCCTGCACTGCCCCGGCCACTCGCCCGGTAGTGTGGTGTTTTTCAATCATGAAATGCGCTTCGCCCATGTCGGCGATGTCCTGTTCAACGGTTCGGTCGGGCGTACCGATCTTCCCGGCGGCGATCACGCCACCCTGATCAGTTCGATCAAGACGAAGCTGCTGCCGCTCGGCGACGACGTTGGCTTCATCTGCGGGCACGGACCCGGCTCCCGGATCGGCCACGAGCGGATGACCAATCCATTCCTGACCGGCGAGATGTGAGGGAGAAAGCGTCGCGATCAAAAGAGTCGCCGGCGCCCGCCTCTATTTCATGAGACCCGCGGCTGTCAGCGCGCGCGTAATGACCGCGCCGACATCGAGCCCGCCGCCTCGCTTGGCCTTCGGCTTTGCCGGCGGGGTGGAAGGCGGCTTCGACGCCGCCCGCGGCCGCAGCACCTTGTTGAGGTCGAGCGCAGGCGGTGAGACCGGCGAAGCCAGCGGGATCAGTCGCGCACTCGGAGATTCCGCTGCCGCGCGCGCGGCCGCTTTGGCAAGCTTTTCAGGTTGATGAATTCCGGCGGTGAGCCCGAAGAAATTCGCGATGTGATACGAGGATGAGATGCCGGCCTCGATCAGGAAGGCGCCTTCCTTGCCATATCTCTCATCGTTTTCCGCTTTCCCAAGCGGTGTGCCGTGGGCCATGTCGGTGATGGAATAGGACTCGACGATCGTTTCGCCATCCGGGTTCCACCAGATCTGGCGGGGATAGCCGTCGACCATGCCTTCCGACATCGGATCGGAAGGCAGTTCATGGACGTCAAGCCACTGCTTGATGATTTCATCGGCGTTGGCGGGGTTGACGGTGCGGTCGGCGCTGCCGTGCCATATCGAAACCCGGGGCCAGGGACCGCGATGTTTTGAAGCGGTGCGCACAAGGTTACCGAGGTCGCCGGGCGGTCGCGAGCGCGACTGCATCATCCCGTTCAAGGCTTCCCGCACATTGGCCGCGACCCCATAGGGCAGGCCGGCGATGATCGCGCCGGCCGCAAAAACCTCAGGATAGGTGGCGAGCATGACCGAGGTCATGGCGCCGCCTGCGGAGAGCCCGGTGACGAAAATGCGGTGCTTGTCGATCCTGTGCTGGCTCGCCATCCGCGCGATCATCTGTCGGATCGACAGCGCCTCACCCTGACCGCGTTTGGTGTCTTCAGGATTGAACCAGTTGAAACAGCCGTGGGCGTTGTTGGTTGCCCGCTGCTCGGGCATCAGCAACGCAAAGCCGTAATGTTTCGCAAGCGTCGACCAGCCGGTTCCCAAATCGTAGCCCGCAGCCGTTTGCCCGCAACCGTGCAAAACGACGACCAAAGCAGGGTGCGACCGTAACTCCTCAGGTGCGAACGAAAACATCCGCAAATCGCCCGGATTGGTGCCAAACCCTTCGGTTTCGACCAGCGGGCCGCGGATTCCACGCGACAGGCCGGGTCCGAGGCCTTGCCACGCGTTCAAGCCTTGCAGCTTCGGCATATTGCGCAGGAATTCGATGTTCTTGGCGAGTGACAAAGGTCGCTCCTTGGTCCGAAGCTTTGGGCCGAGACATTCGACTCCACCAAGAAAGATAATTGCTGCACTGCAAAATAAAAAGACCGTGCGCTGTCAGTCCTCAGAAATATTGTTGTGATCGATGCGGGTGTGGCCGATGACGCAGCCGTGACAAAAAGGCGACAGGTGTGCCGCGCGGTGATGCACCTGAAGTCAGATCGCCTTCAATTTGCGATAGGCAAACCAGACCATTTTCAACAGCAGCCAGCCGTCGCGGAAGCGTGAAATCTGGGTCTCGCCAAACGTGCGGGCCTTGTAGTGGATCGGCGTCTCGATGATTTTCAGATTCTGTTTCGCGGCGCCGAAGATCAGGTCGAAATCGCCAAACGGATCGAAGTTGCCGAAATAGCTGCGCTCCCGCGCCAAGGCTTCATAATCCTTGCGCAGGAGCACCTTGGTGCCGCAGAGCGTGTCGGTGAGGCGGGTGTTGACGAGATAGCTGAAGAGATAAGCGAAGAATCGGTTGGCGATCAGATTGAGCGGACGCATCGCCTCCTGCTCCATCGGGTAGACCAGACGGGTGCCGTTGACGAATTCGGCCTTGCCGGTCTCGATGACAGCATGGAATTTCGGCAGCGCTTCCGGTGGCATCGTCAGGTCGGCATCGAGAATCATCAGCACGTCGCCGCTCGCTGCGCCAAAACCCTTGCGCACTGCGTCGCCTTTGCCCTTGCCGTCCTGCTTGAGCACCTTGATATCCCAGCTATCCTTGTAGGCGTCGCGCACGCGCTCGCATTCGGCAAAGGTGTCGTCGCTGGAATTGCCTTCGACGAACAGAATTTCCTGGGAAGAGCCAAATCGCGGCATGCGCCGAACGGCGTCCTCGATATTGCCGCTCTCGTTGCGGCACGGGATCAAGATGCTGGCCGAGAATTTTCGATCCGGAAACAGCCGAACCGGACGGCCGACCAGATAGGTTCGCAAGCATAGTTTCCTGATACCTGGCAGTGGCGCGATGAAGCGATTGATGAAGGGCCCAAGTCCGAGCCAGCGGCGCGGCAAAAGCTGACGCTGCTCCTGGCTGATGACCTCGAAATCCGCCAGATCCATCAGGTTGAGGAAGTCGGCGGTCGCGATGTAATTGATCCTCGGCTGCTTGGCCCGCAGATTCAGCATTTCCGCGAGCTTGAGCACCGGCTCCCACAAATGCGAATAGTAGGAGATGATGATCCGCGTGGATGGCGCGCACAGATGATGCACCAGCCGCAAGGTCGCATCGATATCCTCAAACATGCCGATGGTGTCGGCGATCACGATGTAGTCGAACGGCCCCTCGATCAAGGAGAGGGTCGCCGGGTCCTCGACGTCGCCGAGCACGAAATAAAGATTGGGATGCAACTCATTGGCCTTGGCAATGGTCTTGGCGCCGAAGTCGACGCCGACGCCATAGGACGGCTCAAGCGCCACCAACAAATCGCCGCGGCCGCATCCCAGTTCCAGCACGCGCTTGCCCGGCGGAATCAGGAAGCGCATGAACTTGAAGTCGTCTTGGTGATAGGCGGCGTTGAATTCGCGCCAACGTGCGAGTTCGTCGCTATTGGCTTCGAAATGGTCGACGAGGTCGCGCTTCCGCTGCGTCGGCAGCCGCAGCGGAGCAGCGGAATCGGACGGTCTCAAATACATCTAAAACCTCGACGTCGACAAACTGAGCGCCGTCTTAGCCGAACGGTAAAGAGCTGTAAATTCGATCAAAATGGCGGATTATGACAGGCGATGCGCGGCCGCGTGCATGAGGTGGCCGGTTGCCTTGAACTGCCCCAGCCCATAACTTGACATCCAGCGACCAAGAGGAACGGCCCCGGAGAAATGCCCAGGAGAACTGTCGATGGCTCGCCTTAAATTCGGTGCTTTCCTTGCCCCGCACCATCCGATCGGCGAGCACCCGATGCTGCAGTTCCGCCGCGACCTCGATCTGGTCGAGCAGCTCGATGCGCTTGGTTATGACGAGTTCTGGTGCGGTGAGCATCACTCTTCGGGCTGGGAAATGATCGCATCGCCGGAAATGTTTCTGGCGGCTGCCGGCGAGCGGACCAAACGCATCAAGCTCGGCACCGGCGTGATTTCGCTGCCCTACCACCATCCCTTCAACGTCGCCCAGCGCATGGTGCAGCTCGACCACATGACCGGGGGCCGCGCCATCTTCGGCTCCGGTCCCGGCGCGCTGGCATCCGATGCCCATACGCTTGGCATCGATCCGATGGTGCAGCGCGACCGTCAGGATGAGGCGATCGCGCTGATCCGCCGGCTGTTCAAAGGCGAACGAGTGAGCGCGAAAAGCGACTGGTTCACGATGAACGACGCCGCGTTGCAGATCCTCCCCCTTCAGGAGGAGATGCCTTTTGTTGTCGCGTCGCAAATCTCGCCCTCGGGAATGACGCTGGCTGGAAAATACGGCATCGGAATCATCTCGCTCGGCTCGATGTCCACGCAAGGATTGATGGCGCTGCCGACGCAGTGGGGCTTTGCCGAAGACGCCGCAAAAAAGCACGGCACAACCGTGAGCCGCGCCGACTGGCGTGTTTTGCTCTCCTGGCACATTGCCGAAAGCCGCGAGCAGGCACATCGCGAAGCCGGCGCCGGGCTGATGCGCTGGCACAATGAGTACAACGTGAAGACGCTCCAGCGTCCCGGCCTTGAGCCATTTAGCTCGCCCGAGGATGCCCTGGAGAAGACGGCTGGCGGCGAGACCGCCGCGTCCACCATCGGCACCCCGGACGATCTGGTCAAAACCATCAAGAAGCTGATGCAGGTGTCAGGTGGCGTCGGCAGTATTATCGGCTTCGTTCACGACTGGGCTAATCCTGAGAACACAAGACGCAGCTGGGATATGGTGGCGCGCTATGTGATTCCGGAGATCAATGGCTATGTCGCCAAGCTTCGCGAGTCGCAGAAATTCGTGATCGAAAACCGCGCCGTGTTCGAACGCGCGGGCCAGGCGGTGATGGCGAAGATCATGGAGAATGACAAGGCGGCTGCGGCGCTGTCGCTGACCGGCCCGGGCCGCGTGGCGATTCCGGCGGTGAATGCGCCGGATTTGCAGAAGGAAGCGGCCAAACAACAAAAGGCCTGATTGGCGCGTTTGTTTTAAGTGTTGCGGTTCGAGATTTCTCGTTCGATGGAGCACGGCCATGTCTCTGCAAAGTGCGTCTATGCAAAGTGCGACCTTGCCATCGATGGCGCTGATGCCGCCCGATCGTCATGCGCTGGCGCATATTCCGGGTGACGAAGGCTGGCCGATGATCGGCCGGACACTTGCCGTTCTCGCCGATCCCAAGGGCGAGGTCGAGCGGATGTCGGCGAAGTATGGCCTCATCTACCGCACCCGTATACTCGGCGAGACCAGCATCACCATGCTGGGACCCGAGGCCAACGAGCTGCTGCTGTTCGATCAGAACAGGCTTTTCTCGTCGAGCTATGGCTGGGGGACGATTCTGGGCCGCCTGTTCCCGCGCGGCCTGATGCTGCTCGACTTCGACGAACATCGCCTGCACCGCCGCGCGCTGTCGGTTGCGTTCAAATCCGGGCCGATGAAATCCTATCTCGCGGCGCTCGATGCCGGCATTTCGCAGCGCGTGACGCAATGGCGGCAACGGCCGGGAGAGATGTTGTTTTATCCCGCCATGAAACAACTGACGCTCGACCTCGCGGCCACGTCATTCCTGGGAACGAGCATCGGTCCTGAGGTCAAAGAGATCACCAAAGCGTTCGTCGATATGGTCGCGGCTTCCATTGCACCGATCCGAACGCCCTGGCCGGGCACGCAGATGGCGCGCGGCGTCAAGGGCCGTGCCCGCATCGTTTCATATTTTTCCGAGCAGATCCCGATCCGGCGCGCAAGAGGCGGCGACGACCTGTTCTCCCAGCTTTGCCACGCCACCCATGAGGACGGCGCGCTGCTTTCCCCTCAGGATATCGTCGATCACATGAGTTTCCTGATGATGGCCGCGCATGACACGCTGACCTCATCCCTGACGTCGTTTGTGGCCGCGTTAGCCGCAAACCCGCAATGGCAGGAGAAGCTGCGCGAGGAAGTGAAGTCGCTCGGCGTTGCGCCCGATGCGCCGACCAGCTTCGATCATCTCGAAGCGATGCCGCTCGCCGAGATGGCCTTCAAGGAAGCGATGCGGCTGCGGCCGCCGGTGCCGTCGATTCCGCGGCGGGCGACCCGCGACTTCAGCTTTGGCGGTTACCAGATTCCGGCTGGCACGCTGGTCGGGCTCAATCCACTCTTCACCCACCACATGCCGGAAGTCTGGCCCGATCCCGATGCCTTCGATCCCATGCGTTTTACCGATGAGGCGCAACGCGGGCGGCATCGCTTCGCCTTTGTGCCGTTCGGCGGCGGCGCGCATATGTGCTTGGGGCTGCATTTCGCCTACATGCAGGCGAAATGCTTTGCACGGCATTTCCTGCAAAACCTCAGCGTCTCGCTGCCGGCCGGCGCTGCGCCGGACTGGCAGATGTGGCCGATCCCGAAGCCGAAGAACGGACTGCGTGTGACCGTGTCTGCGGTCAATTAAGGGCATCAGGTCAGGGCCGGAGCCTCGATGCCGAGCACGTCGATGCCGTCTGCGCGTCCGCGAATCGGCAGCCGTCCGAGGTCACGAAGTGCAAAAGGTGGCGTGGAACTGAATCGTTCCATGGCCGCGCGGGATGCGAGAAAGCCGCCATCGACGCTTCTGCTCAGCTCCTCGAGCCGGGCCGCGGTGTTCATGACGTCACCATTAAAGACGATGGCGCGCTTGACGTCGCCGATTTCACCGACAATGACCGGCCCGAAATGTAGGCTTCCGCGAATTCGCGGCACGACGCCGAATTCCTGGTCTAATTGAGCTGATGCTTGCGCCAGTTCGTCTCGCATCGCCATAAAGCAGCGCAGCGGGCGGCAATCGATCGCGCCGCTCTGCTCACGCCAGGTCACGATCACTTCGTCGCCGACATAATTGAGCACTTCGCCGTGATAATCCACCACCGCCAAGGTCAGAAGGCGAAACGTGCGATCGAGCAGGCGGTGGATGGCGAGGCCGCCGAGCCGCTCCGCGAAGTCCCGTCGATCCCGCGATGTCGACGAAAAGGATGAAACGATCTTCCTCGACAGGAGAATGGTAGCGTCCGGTGACGAAGTTCAGGAACGCGCGGGGACCGATGATGTTGGCGATGCTGAAGGTCAGGTTCATCAAGACCGCAATGATGGCGGCGCTGACGAAACTGGACCAGAAAGCTGAACGGGAAGTTTCGACAGGCAGCCCGGCGATGAGCTCTCCCAGACTGAACCCCTGGATGATCACGATAATCGCGGCGTAGATCGTGCTTCGCGCGATCAGGCTGGCCGTAAATGAAAGACGGCCGAGCCAATCACGCATGGGCCCGCCCAGGATGAATAGCTCGATGCCACCGAGCAAGACGCTCAGCAGCAGTCCGTATGCGGATCCCGCGACGATCGAGGCGTGAGAGGTGCGTCCCTGCAGGAAGTTGACAGAAAGTCCCGCGACGGTTCCGACGACAACGATGGCGGTAAACAACCGCAGCTTTTTTTCGAGTCGTGCATTCATGCCGACCTTGTTTCTCCTTTGCCGCCGCTCCGACTAAACGACTGGAGGGACGTCTTCACGCCTACGACGCGCTTCGTGTTTCACCCATTGGCCTGATCGAACGCCTTGCGCATGGCCGCATAGCCTTGCTGCTGCGCGGTCCAGTTACGTCCGCCGGTGATGGCGCCGTCGACGACCAAGTCGTGTCCGTTGATGAAGCTCAACTCGTCGCTGGCCAAAAATACCGCGGCGTGCGCGATGTCGTCGGGCAGGCCGGCGCGGGGAATCGGTTGCGCGCTCTTGGTGATCTCGCGCATCATTGCGGAGGTTTTCTCGGCGGCCTCCACCGACAGTCCGAGCGCTTTGCCGAAAATGCCGGTGGCGATGGCGCCCGGTGAAATGCTGTTGACGCGAATACCGGCTTCGCCAAGCTCCATCGCCACGCATTTGGTCAGGTGAACGACGGCGGCCTTGGCTGCCCCGTAGACGATCGAGGAAGAAAAGCCGGCGAGCCTGCCCGCGATGCTGCCGTTGTTGATGATGCTGCCAGAACCCTGACGCCGCATATGCGACGCGGCATGTTTCATGCCGAGCATCACGCTGCGCACCAATGTGGCCATGGCGGCATCGAAGCGCTCGACCTCAAGCCCTTCGATCCCGCCGGTCTGCGCCGGTCCGCCGGCATTGTTGAACAGGCAATCGATGCGGCCGAATTTGTCCAGGGCCGCGCCGATCAATTGACGCATCTCGTCCTCGACGGTGACGTCGGTGCGGCGGAACAGGCAGGCGGCGCCGAGCTTTTTGGCAAGCGCCTCGCCTTCCGGCGCGCGGCGGCCGGCGATGACGACCTTTGCGCCCTCGGCCACGAATATTTCGGCGGTGCGTAGTCCGATTCCGCTCGTTGCACCGGTGATCACCGCAACTTTGCCATCCAGCCTGCCCATATTACTCGTCCTCCTTTTGACACGGTCTTCGTGAGACTATCTTCGGCCCTCGGAAGCAGCGCAAGTCACGCGTTGCAGATCGCCGCAAATCGGATTCCCATGTCACGGAATGCCATGCATTACCCTGGACTCTGGTGTTGAAGGGGATAGCTCGCCGTCCGCAGGTCGCGTGCGGCCAATTTCGGCTATGGTGACTCCGCTTTCGAACTCGGAATACTAAGTGATGTGGCCTCTGACAGGATTGATCGACGAGTTTCGACAAGTTTGGCAAGGAATCTCCCGGCCGTCGCTGGCGTTCAGCGTGGGGTTTTCCTTGACCTGTCTTGCACTATCGACGATGGCGCGATGGATTCTCGCCATGCTGCGGCCGGACGTCTACTTCACGCCGTATTTTCCCGCCATTTTTTTCGCCACCGCCATTGGCGGCTACCGAACGGGTGTCGCCACCGCGGTCTTGGGCGGCGGGCTTGGCGTCGCTGTAAATTTCGGCGAGGCGCCAAGCAGTTTGTTTCCGCGACTGGTGTTGCTGGTTATTTTTGGGATCGTGAGCGGATTGACGATTTGGGGGGTCGAGCACTACCGGTCGGTCGCTTCCAATCAGCGGGATATTTCCAGGCGGCTGATTCGCGAAGAGGAGTACCGCAAGCTGGTGGTGGACGAGCTGCAGCACCGGCTGAAGAACAAATTATCGACCGTCCACGCCGTGCTCCATCAGGTCTTACAGAACCAGCCTCAAGTCTGGGCCAGCATCGATCACCGCATGCGCGCGCTGTCGGCGACCGACGAACTCATCACCAGGGTCGACGTCGGCGGGTGCGACATCAAGGATCTCCTGCTTTCCGAACTCGGACCGTATGGCCATGTCCGCTTCACCTTGAACGGGGAACGGCTGTTCTTGCCTGCCAAGCTCGCCGTCAGCCTGGCGCTGATTTTTCATGAACTTGCGACCAATGCCGGAAAATACGGCGCCTTTTCCGCCGAGCGGGGCATGCTTCAGGTGTCGTGGTCCATGACCGACGACCGGTTGAATATCGCCTGGGATGAGACCGAAGGACCGGTGATCGGCAAGATCGGGGAGCCCGGTTTCGGCACCAAATTGCTGGGATCGGCCCTTGGGCCTTTCGATGGCAAGACCGAGATCGGCTTCTTGAAGAGTGGGGTCCATTGCACCCTGCAATGCCGCGTCCCCAAAGCGTGACCAAGACGTGAACAGGGATCGAACGCCGGGCGTGGGTCCTCACGCGTTGACGTTCTGTTAATGACGATTGCGGTGGCCCGTTTTGAAAGCCGACATTTCAAATCTGTGATCGCGCACTTAACCAAAACTACAAGAGACTTTGCCAACCTCCGGCGGCCATGCAAAACCCGCCTCCTCATCAAAATCCGCCCGCACCCAGGCCCGACACGGGCGAATTCGCTTTTGAAGGCGAAATCGGTCTGTTGAGAGACGTTCTCCGGCTGCTCCCGACCGGCGTTACGGTTCAGGACGAGGATGGTCGTTTTCTCCTGATCAATGACACCGCGGCGTCGCAATTGGGGGTGGCCGCAGAGCAGCCCACCTCGAAGCATCTGGATCAGCGGCGGGAAGCAGGCCTTGTACTGCTCCGCGCCGGCCGCGCGGCTGTCGCCGAAATAGGCGTCACTGGCACCGGCGGTGAGCAGGTTCTTCTCGCGGCCCATCGGCCGGTTCGCATCGCCGGCCGCAACCTGCTGTTATCGAGTTCGACCGACATCAGCGAACAGAAGGCGGTCGAGGATCATCTGTTTCGTTCGGCCTATTTCGACGAACTGACCGGTCTGCCGATGCGGCGGGTGATTGAACATCGCGTGCAAAGCCTGATCCAGCGCTACGAGCCGGGCAGCGCATTTGCGCTCGCCTTTCTCGACATCGACAATTTCAAGCACATCAACGACTACTACGGCCACTCGGTCGGCGATGCATTGCTGATCGAGGTCGCCAAGAGGCTCGGGCTTAATCTGCGCGAAACCGACATGTTGTCGCGGATCAGCGGCGACGAATTTCTGCTGCTGCTAAACCCGACCGAGAGCGAGGAAGAAGTCGCCGACTATATCGAGGCGACATTGCAGCGGCTGAAAGCGCCGTTCTTTATCGATGGATCGGAGATATTCGCCTCGACCTCGATCGGCGTTAGCCTGTTCCCCGATCACGGCCGCAGCTACGATGCGCTACTGCAGAATGCCGACATTGCGATGTATCGCGTCAAGAATGACGGCAAGGGCGCGGCCGCCTTCTTCGATACCAGCATGGAGCGCGAGGCGCTCGCGCGCATGAAGGTCGAGCAGTCGCTGCGGCACGCGATCCTCGAGAAGCGTTTCTGCTGCGCCTTCCAGGCCAAGGTCGATATCCGGACCAAGGAAGTCAAAGGCGTCGAGGCGCTGGTCCGCTTGCGCGACGACGACGGGGTCATCCAGGCGCCCGGCACCTTCATCAATCTCGCGGCGGAATTGGGGTTGATCGACGAGCTGACCCACCTCGTTTTGGCCGAGA
Source organism: uncultured Alphaproteobacteria bacterium (assembly GCA_963775545.1). Taxonomy (GTDB): domain Bacteria; phylum Pseudomonadota; class Alphaproteobacteria; order Rhizobiales; family Xanthobacteraceae; genus Bradyrhizobium. The sequence goes on along the minus strand of CAVZJE010000002.1, from coordinate 3,427 downwards.
TCATCCGCTCGATCGACCTCATCAACGAGACGTTCGGGCCGACGGCCACGATCAGCATCAACGTCGCGGCCAAGCAGGCCGATAACCCCACGTTCATGCGCTCGTTCGCGGCGGCGCTGGAGGCCACCGGTTTTCCCCGACGCTTCATGATCGAGGTGACGGAAGACGCTTTCGTCACCAAGCGGCGGTTTCAGGAAGAGGTCGTGCCGATCTTCCGCAAGCTCGGGGTCGCGATATCGATTGACGATTTCGGCATCGGCTACTCGTCGTTGTCGGCGCTGGCCGACATCACCGCCGACGAAATCAAGATCGATCGATCCTTCATCAGCGATATTCATCTGCGCCCGCGCAGCCAGGGAATTCTGCGGGCGATCGAATCGCTCGCCGAGGCGCTGGGCATGACAGTGATCGCGGAAGGCGTCGAAACCTTCGAGGAACTGGCGTACCTGCAAGCGGCGACCCGGATTCGTTACGCCCAGGGCTTTTACTTTGCGCGGCCCATTTTCCTGGAAGAGCTCAACCTGGTCGCCCCCGTTGCCAGCGAAACCCGCGTCAATGAGGCAAGCCGGCCGGTGCAGGAGAATCGCCATGCGTCTTCCTCGCGTCCGACCCGCTACCGTCGCTAAAGCGCCTCCATCCGGCTTTTCGTCATTTTGACGGCGATGGACGCCTGACGACGTAACGATTTGATGTCCTTATCGGTGTCTTGATAGGTGACTTGGGCCATTCCGGCCCGGCATCTTCCTTGCTATCTTCGGAGCCATTGTCGTTCCCGTACGGGGCCCCCGATGCCATTCTTCGGCGTGGGGCGCCACCGTGTGCATCGTGCTTTCACCCGAAGAGGCCACATGCAACCCGTCTCGATACTTCTGAATATCCTGTGGCTGCTGCTTGGCGGCGTCTGGATGGCGGTTGGCTGGGTTGTCGCTGCGATCATCATGGCGATCACCATCATCGGTCTGCCCTGGGCGCGAGCCGCCTTCAACATCGCCGTCTATACGCTGCTGCCATTTGGCCAGAGGGCAGTGCGCCGCGACGCTCTGACCGGCCAACCCGACGTCGGCACGGGCTTGTTCGGCCTGATCGGCAATCTGATCTGGCTGGTGCTTGCGGGGTGGTGGCTGGCGCTTGGCCATCTTGTCACGGCGGTGCTTCTTGCCGTGACGATTATCGGGATCCCGTTCGCATGGGCGCATCTGAAACTTGCCGGCATTGCGCTATGGCCGATCGGCAAGGTGATCGTTCCGGCGTGAGCGTACCTTGTCAGGTTTTCCCGGCGCGGGCGCGAACGGCCTCTTCCACGCTACGAAACTGACGATCCGGGCCGAGCATGGCGGTGATGCCGAAGCGTACGATGGCATCCTGCGCACGCGATGATTCGAGCCGAGCGACGGCAAAGTCGATGCCGTCATCATGGCACTGGCCGATGATCTCGGTCAGGACCTGCGCAGCGGTAAAGTCGATCTCGACAATGCCAGTCGCCTCCAGCACCAGCAGTCGCACCTTTTGCGGCGAGGACTTCAGCGCAGCCAAAATATCGCGCCGGAAATCATAGGCATTGAGGAACGACAGCGGAGCCTGCAGTCCCACGACGATGACGCCCGGCACCTGTTCTCCCGGCAGCTTCGGGCTCACCGGCCACCAGATGGAGGTGTCGGGCACGCGCTCGAACCGCTGAACGCGGGCGCGCGTTGTGGTCCAGATGCCGTGCAGCAGCGACAGCGCGATACCCAGCCCGACGCCCTGTTCGATCGGCAAGACGATAATCCCTGCCGCCGTCACCAGGATCAGCAGAAATTCGCCAAGCGACTGCCGGAAGATGGCGACGATCTGACCAACGCGGATGATCCGAAGCGCAACGAACAACAGAACCCCGCCAAGGGCGGCGTTGGGAACTCGGTGCAGCAACGCTGTGCCGAAGGCAAGCAAAGCGATGACGATCGCAACCGCGGCAAGGCCTGCGATCTGTGAGCGGCCGCCGGTTTCGGACACCACCGCCGTTCGCGGTGGGCTCGCGTTGACGGGAAAGGCGCCGATCAGTCCTGCACAGATGCTGCCGATGCCGACGCCGAAAAAGTCGCGGTTGACGTCCGGCGGTTCATTGGGATCGGTTGGAAACGATCGCGTCGTTGCCGCGGTCTGCACCATGACGACGACCGAAATGATGAGGCCGAGCGACAACAGGCTGGTGAGCTGTCCGACCGATACGACGGGAATCGCGAGCGCCGGCTTTTCAACCGAAATCGAACCGAGCACGCTGACGCCCCGGTTCTCCAGATGCAGGAGCACGACCGCTGCACTCGCCAATAAAAGGCCGATCAATGCGCCGGGAATCCGCGCATCGATTTTTTCGGAGAGGGCGACGATCGCAAGGACGCCAAGACCGATGACGATCGTAAACCCGTTGGCCTCGCCGAGATGTTCGGCAAGCGTCGCAAGACGCTGGAGCATCGGCCCTTCGGGCCCGGGAAGCCCAAGGATTCCCGGCAGCTGGGAAATCAGGATGTGCGCCGAAATCCCCGCGAGAAAGCCGATCGTGACCGGAATAGACAAGAGATCGGCGATCCAGCCCAGTCGAAAAATCCCGGCGGCCGCCAGCATCAGCCCGACCATCAGCGCGAGTGCGGCGGCGAGCGCGGCGTAATCCGATGAGCCCGTTGCCGCGAGCGCGGCAAGACCACCGGCAAAGATCGGCGTGATCGTCGAATCCGCGCCCGACGACAGGAAGCGGTTGCTGCCAAACGCAGCGAAGGCGAGCGAGCCGGCCACGAAGGCAAAAAAGCCGATCTGTGGCGCGAAGCCGCCCAGCCGCGCAGTTGCCATTTGCTCGGGGATCACAATCGCCGCGAGCGTCAGTCCCGCGAACAGGTCCCGGCTGAGAAAGCTGAAGCGATAGTTGGTCAGCGAGCGAAAAACGGGCCACGCCTTGTTGGCGGTGGCAGGCTGCGAAGACTTGGAGCTGTCCGCCATGGTACGCTGACCCCCATTCCACCTGGCCCGGCACAGGAAAATATCTGCTTGCCGGAACGTGACAGGATTTTGTCCCCCGCGACCTGTCTGACCGTTGCAGGCACTACTGGACGATTTTCGCTTGATAAAATCAAGGCCGGGAAAGGCCTTAGCGCCGGCTGCGGCCGCGATGATGGTACGCTTTCGGCCATTGCCGATGGCGGGCCAATCGTCTAAATCAATCGCCACGCACCCGTAGCTCAGCTGGATAGAGCGTTGCCCTCCGAAGGCAGGTGTCAACATAAATCGTGCAGACATGGAGATAAAAACAAACTAGGAAAGCAAGGACTTGCGAGGTTGCTGCCAATCACGTCACTCTCGCGAGGAATCCGCGTAAGCACTGCGTAAGCAATAGAAATGCGCCCGTAGCTCAGCTGGATAGAGCGCCACCCTCCGAAGGTGGAGGTCACACGTTCGA
>CAVZJE010000001.1:0-61171 GCA_963775545.1 uncultured Alphaproteobacteria bacterium | reverse complement strand
CGCTATCCATTCCTTCTCGTGCCGCGCAGCGTCGGCAGCCCGATGCCGGCAGCATCAAACCCGCCATCGACGGCGAGTATCTGCCCGGTAATGTAACTCGCCCGGTCGCTGCACAGGAAAAAAACGGCTTCGGCCAGTTCCTCCTCGAGGCCGTAACGATTGAGCGGGATCGCGTCGTGATAGTCGGCGCGGATTTCCGGGCTGTGAACCGCTTTCGCCATCGCGGTATCGACCGGTCCCGGCGCGACGCCGTTGACGCGGATGCCGAGCGAGGCCAGTTCGACCGCGAGCTGCCTGGTCAAATGCGCAAGTCCGGCCTTGCTGGTGCCGTAGGCCGAGCGCAGCGTCGACGCGCGCAATCCAGAGATCGAAGTAATGTTGACGATCGCCCCGCCGCCACGTTCGCGCATCAGGAGCACGGCCGCCTTGCTGCAGAGGAACGGGCCAGTGAGATTGACCTTGATCACGCGATTCCAGTCGGCTTCCGAAGTTTCCATCAGTGGCGTGAACACCGCGATCCCGGCATTGTTGACGAGCGCATCGAGCCGGCCAAAGCGGCGCTCGATCGCCGCAAAGGCGGTCGTAACCGCATTGGCGTCGGAGACGTCGCAGGTCACAGCCATCGTGACGTCGGGCTCGGCCAGCGCCGCCACGCTTTTCTCCAGAAGGTCGTCCTCGATATCGAGAAGCACCACGCGCCAGTCGTCAGCGAGGAATCGCTTGGCCACGGCAAGTCCGATGCCGCGCGCTGCGCCCGTGACGAGGGCTACTTTTCGCAACGAAGCGCTCATGCATATTCCCTTCCGATGTTCACCGGCTTGTCTCTAGGGGTCCAATTCTAACATTCGCATCCCTTCTCGGAAGCCCGCTTTTGCGAATGTTAGAATTAGAAGGACCGCTAGCAAATATAAGTTTCTAGTGGAGTTTTGGATTTGACATTCGCTTATCGAACTCGCGGCTAGTTGGTAGCGAATGTCAAATCCACTCCACTAGCATGGACGGGCCACTTTTGCCTTGTTTCGGGGAAGCGAAATCCGGAACGAACGCTGCACCTTCGCGCGGTGCAGGCATCGCCGGTTTTACAAGCGCCGCCGGAAGGGGCGACTGATATGGTGCGGCGCTGGCTTCCGGTGTAAGCAGGCGACCATCGAAACAAAGGAAGCGACGAAGATGACGAATGACGGCGGGCTCTCGAAGGCCGGACTTGATCGTCTTCGCGGCGTGATGGGCGGTCACGTCGAGCGCGGCGATCTCCCGGGCCTGGTGGCGCTGGTGAGCCGCCAGGGAGAAGTCCATGTCGATGCGATCGGCCGCCTCGCGTTCGACGGCTCGCCGATGAAGCGGGACACCATCTTCCGCATCACCTCCATGACCAAGCCGGTCACCGCGGCGGCCGCGATGATTTTGGTCGAGGACGGCAAGATCGGGCTCGATGATTCCGTCGATCGATGGCTGCCGGAACTGGCCGACCGCAAGGTATTGCTGACGGTCGATGCGCTGATTCATCAAACCGTGCCGGCGCGGCGCGCGATCATCCTGCGCGATCTCTTAACCTTCCGCTGCGGCTACGGCATCATTGCGGTATTTCCCGAACGCCTTCCGATCCAACGGGCGTATGCGGAAGCAGGCCTTGCGCCGGGGCCGGTGTTTCCGTCCTTTCCGCCTGACGAATTGATCAAGCGTTACGGCAGCCTGCCGCTGGCTTTCCAACCCGGCGAAAGCTGGCTCTACAACGCCGGCAGCGAAATCCTCAGTGTGCTGATTCCGCGCATCGCAGGCCGAACGCTCGGGGAATTCCTGCGCGAGCGGATCTTTACGCCTCTCGGAATGAAGGACACGGCGTTTTACGTCCCCGCCGATCAGCATTATCGGTTCGCGACCGCCTATATGAACGACAGCAGGGCAAGACAGTTGAAGGTCTTTGATCCTCCGGTGACTGGCAGGTTTTCGAATCCGCCGGTGTTCGAAAACGGCGCTGCCGGCCTCGTCTCCACCGCGGACGACTTCAACGCCTTCGCCCAGATGATGCTCAACGGCGGCAGCCTCGGAAGCGCGCGCGTGCTGTCGCGAGAGTCCATCGCGATGATGACGACAAACCAGATCGTGGCGGACGAGAAACGGGAGTCGCAATTGTTCCTCGGCAGCGCCAGGGGCTGGGGTTTTGGCGTATCGGTCTTTACCGGCCTCGACGATTCCCATTCCGCGCCCGGCCGATTCGGCTGGGACGGCGGCTACGGAACGTCCTGGTATTCCGATCCGAATGCGCAACTCACCGGTATTTTGCTGACCCAGCGGGTCATGGATTTGCCGAAGCCGCCGCTGGTGTTCACGGATTTCTGGACCACGCTGGACGAAATTGCCGCGGACTGAGCCTGCAAATAGCCATTTCGGCCCGATCGCCATCACTTCTGAAATAATTTGGCTAGGCATGTCGGGACCGCCCGGCGTCGATCGTCTTATCAGAGAGCGCCGGCCTATCCGGGGGCTTTCGAATCGAAACGGAGAAGACAATGCGATTTATGATGCTGATGATCCCGCGGGGCTATGAGGCGGCGGCGCCGGGCGCCACGCCGTCTGCGGACGCGGTCACCGCGATGATGAAATATAACGAGGCGCTCAAGGAAGCCGGCGTCCTGATCACCCTCGATGGTCTGCACCCGCCGTCGATGGGCGTCCGGGTGTCGTTCGAGAGCGGCAAGCCGGTCGTCACCGACGGCCCTTTCACCGAGTCCAAGGAAGTCATCGGCGGCTATTGGATGATCGACGTCAAATCGCGTGATGAAGCGATTGCCTGGGCCAAGCGTTGTCCGGCCTCTAACAACGAAACGATCGAGATCCGTCAGGTCTTCGAAATGACGGACTTCCCGGCTGACGTTCAGAAGGCGGCGGCGGGGTTCACCGAAATGCAGGCCAAGCGCTGAACCGTTCTACCAGCCAACACCAACCAGGAGAATCCGATGAGCACGAACGATACGTATCTTGCCGTATTCCTCGGCAGCAAAAACAGCCCGAAATGGACAGCTTGGAATGCGCTTTCAGAACCCGAGCGCAAAGCAAGGGAGGTCCGCGGCATCGCGGCGTGGAAGGCATGGGTGGAAAAACACCAGGCTTCCCTCGTCCAGATGGGCGGCCCGCTTGGCAAGACCAAGAAGGTCGACCAGCAAGGGATTGCGGATGTCACCAACGCAATCGGCGCCTTCACGGTCGTTCGCGCCGCTTCGCATGAGGCGGCTGCGAAGATGTTCGAAGATCATCCGCATTTCTCGATCTTCCCGGGCGAGTCCGTCGAGATCATGCCGGTTCTCCCGATCCCGGCAGGCTAAACAGGATACTTAACGATCTCCGCACGGTCCTTGGACTTCAGCGCCGGCTTCATGTAAAAGCCTTTTACATGAGCTGGCGCAAGGACAAGGATCAGGGCCGCAGCGAGCGCGGCTATCACCACGGCAATCTGAGAGAAGCGTTGCTTCAGGCAGCCCTCGGCTTGATTGCGGAGAAAGGCGCGGCCGGCTTTACCTTTGCCGATGCGGCGCGGATGGCCGGCGTCAGCCCGGCGGCTCCCTACCGGCATTTTCGCGACCGCGATGAATTGCTGTCGAACATCGCGCAGCGCGGTTTCGAGCAGTTCGAATCGGCGTTGTCGCAGGCCTGGGATGACGGCCGTCCCGACACCGTCGCCGCGTTCGAGCGGGTAGGCAAGGCCTATCTCGCCTTTGCGCGTGAGCAACCGGCGTTCTATTCCGCGATGTTTGAATCAGGGCTTGCTGTCGATGTCAGCGCAAGCTTGCAGGCTGCAGCCGAACGGGCCTTTGCCGTGATCCGTGCGGCAGCCGAGCGGCTCGCCGCGCTCGCGCCGCCAGGCACTCCGCGACCGCCGGCGTTGATGATGGCGCTGCATATCTGGTCGATGTCGCATGGCATCGCCTCGTTGTTCGCGCGCGGCGATGCTGCCCGGCGCAAGCTGCCGATGTCGGCAGAGGAACTTCTGGAAGCCGAAGTGCTGATCTATCTGCGCGGCCTCGGCTTTCTGATCGACCGTCAGTCGGCGGCTGCGGCGGAGAAAAAGCCGTCCGGCGGCCCGTCGGGGCCTTGGGGCAGCCCAAAATAATTTGATCCGGCCGGCTTGCGCCCGGCTTGACAAAAATTCGGAAAGGTTTACGTATGTAAATGTTATTTACATTCACAACGGCACACCGCCTTGATGGAGAGGGAAATGGCCTACACCGCAGATGTCAATCGATGGCGCGGCCCCACTGACGAGTACGACCGCCACCCGCATATGCTCGCTTCGCCGTGGCATCCCGGCTGGATCGCCGTGACGGTCCTTGGCTTCATCTTTTGGTGGCCGATCGGACTTGCCCTTCTCTTTTTCACACTCGGGAGCAGAAAAATGGGTTGTTGGAATCATCAGGATCGCTGGGCCAACAGGATGGAGCGGATGCAGTACAAGATGGAGCGGATGCGCGGTCGCATGGAGCGTCACGGTTTCCCCTTTGGCTCGCCGTCGAGCGGCAACCGCGCTTTCGACGAGTACCGTTCCGATACCTTGCGGCGGCTCGAGGAGGAGCAGGTCGAATTCAAGAATTTCCTCGATCGGCTGCGTCACGCCAAGGACAAGGAAGAATTCGACCAGTTCATGGCGCAACATCGGCCGCGCCCGGCGTCGCCGTCCGACGACCATCCCCAAAGCTGAATTTGAGCTGAGCCTTCAGGCGTAGTGCGCCTCGACCTGATGGTGATTGAACCGCCCGCCTGCCCCAAGCAGGCGGGCGGTTTGCTTTTTGGCTGCCAAATAGCCGCTTGCCGGCGGCTTTAAGCCGCTGCGGGGCCGGTATTTCCCCCGATCGAATTCCCCTTTGGTAACCAGACGTTAACCACGCTTGGCGTCTGGTTAGAGACGAAAAGACGCGCGGAAAGCCCTCGTTTTGACACGTTGGCAGGGGAAGCCAGCCCCGGCTTTGGACGGGCCTCCCATGTGATGGATCACGGCATTTCGCGCCGGCGGTGATTGCCCGCGGTTTTCGCGCGGCCGTAGGACCAATAGCCACTGCGCTCGCAGCATTAGGCTATCGGAATATTGGGAATTTTGCGCTGAGAGGACATCGCTTATGAATCCGGCCGACTTGGTTCAGTCTGCCCTGCCGCTGCCAGCTACTGACGTCTCGCTGATTACCCTGTTTTGGCAGGCTCACTGGATCGTGAAATGCGTCATGCTGGGGCTGTTGTCCTGCTCCGTCTGGGTTTGGGCGATCGCGATCGACAAGGTCATTCTCTACTCCCGCACGCGCCGCGCGATGGATCGCTTCGAGCAGGCGTTCTGGTCCGGGCAGTCGATCGAGGAACTTTACCGCACGCTTGCCGCCAAGCCGACGCAGTCGATGGCGGCTTGTTTCGTGGCGGCGATGCGCGAGTGGAAACGCTCGTTTGAAAGCCAGGCACGATCCTTTGCCGGCCTTCAGATGCGGATTGAAAAGGTGATGACTGTCTCGATCGCGCGCGAAATCGAGCGGCTCGAGCGCCGGCTGCTGGTGCTCGCCACGGTCGGTTCGGCCGGACCATTCGTCGGCCTGTTCGGCACCGTCTGGGGCATCATGTCGAGCTTCCAGTCGATCGCCGCCTCGAAGAATACCTCGCTGGCGGTCGTCGCCCCTGGCATCGCGGAAGCGCTTTTTGCCACCGCCATCGGCCTTATCGCCGCCATTCCGGCGACTATTTTCTACAACAAGTTTACCTCCGAGGTGAACCGGCAGGCCCAGCGGCTGGAAGGGTTCGCCGACGAATTCTCGGCCATCCTGTCGCGTCAGATCGACGAGCGTGGGTGAACGCGGATACCGGTATCGTGTGAACGAATTGTGAGCACCGAAACATGGCGATGAACATGGCTAGCTCGTCAGGTGGCGGAGGACGTCGCCGGCGGCGTGGCGCCGTGATGGCGGAGATCAACGTCACGCCGATGGTGGACGTGATGCTGGTGCTCCTGATCATCTTTATGGTGGCGGCGCCCTTGATGACGTCGAACATCGACATCGATCTGCCGATTGCGAGCGGTGGCAGGTCGACCGCCTCCAATACGCCTCCGCTGACTTTGTCGGTGAAGCGGACCAACGGCGGCTGCAACTCGAATGTTGAGCTTTATCTTGGCGATGCGCCGATTGCAGCCGCCGATTTATTACCTAAAATCAAGGCGATCCGCGAAACGCGGTCGGAAGCCGAGAGCGTGGTTTACCTGCGCGGCGACAAGGATGTCTGTTACACCGACATGATGAAATTGCTCGGGCAGATTCGGACCGCCGGATTCAAGGCCAATATCGTCATCATTCCCGAGCAGGGTTCTTGAGAATGCCGGTCGCGCGCGAAGCGACTTATGGATCGAAACGGAAGGCCTGACTTGAAGGTCAAGATCGACAAAACACTGGCGGCGTCGATTGTCCTGCACATCCTTGTGATCGGGTGGACGATGGTTTCGTTTGCGACCAAGGCCTTCGTCATGCCGGATGAGGATGTGGTCGCGGTCGACGTGATCTCCGCCGACCAGCTCTCGCATGTCACCGCCGGCATGAAGTCGGGCAAGAAGGAAAATCCCAAGCCGTTGGTCGAGAAGGTCGCCGAGGCCAAGCCCGTTGACGATGCTGTCGGCAAGATTACCGAGAAGGCGCCGGTCGTCACCGACACCACGCCGCCGCCACAGCCCAAACCGATTGAAAAGCCGGTCGAGAAAAAGCCCGATCCGCCGAAGCCCGTGGCTGAGGCCAAGCCGAGGGAAGAGCCGAAGCCGGTCGAGAAAAAACCGGATACGACCGACCCGATCGCGGAGGCCTTGAAAAAGGAAGAGAAGAAGCCGCCAAAACCGCAGGTCCAGGCCGCGAAGCCTCCGCCGCAACCGCCGAAGCCGAAGGAACGTACCTTCGACCAGACCAAGATCGCGGCGCTCCTCGACAAGCGCGATCCGTCGCACCAGGCTGCGACCGGCGATACGCTCAATTCCAACGCTGCACTGGGAACGTCGAAGGGCGCAGCCGCAGACAATTCGGCGACCTGGGGCGCGATGTTCCAGCAACAGGTCGAGCGCTGCTGGAAGAAGCCGTTTGGCGGCATCGAGAGCCAGAATCCGGAAGCCGCTTTCTCGATCCGCCTCAAGCGCGACGGCATGCTGGAATCAGCGCCAATTCCGGATGGCGCCCCGGCGACACCCTATCTTCGCGTTTATCAGGAGAGCGCCTTGCGTGCGATTATCGAATGCCAGCCGTACAATCTTCCCGCCGCCTATTTTGATGAGTGGAAGTATTTTGCGCCAGTGTTCACCGAACGAAAGAGCTGAAACGTAGACGTTACGATCCGCGAATATGAAATGAAGCCCAGCAAATGACCGACAAAAACCTATCGCAACAGATGCCGTTTCGCCTGAGCCGCCGGCAACTCGTTTCCGGCATGGCCTCGCTTGGGGTGCTCGCTGGTGTTCCCGCCAGTCCCGCCCGAGCGCAAAAGCGCATCATCGTGCCCGAGGGCGAATTCGTCCCGCTGCCGATCGCGATTCCCAACTTCGTCGGCGGTACACCGTCCGATGGCGACGTAGGTGTCGGCGTGACCCAGGTCATTACCAACAACCTCAAGCGCAGTGGACTGTTCGCGCCGATCGATCAGGCCGCCTACCTCGACAAGGTCGTCAACATCGACGTGGTGCCGCAGTTCAACAACTGGAAAAGCATCAACGCGCAGGCTTTGGTGACCGGCCGCATGACGCGGCAGGGAGACGGACGGCTGAAGGCTGAATTCCGCCTCTGGGATGTTGCGACCGGCCAGCCGCTGACGGGCCAGCAATATTTTACCCAGCCCGAAAACTGGCGGCGCATCGCCCATATCATCTCCGACCAGATCTATGAGCGTCTGACCGGCGAGAAGGGTTACTTCGACAGCCGCGTGGTGTTTGTCGACGAGACCGGTTCCGCCGAGCGGCGCGTCAAGCGGCTGGCGCTGATGGATCAGGACGGCGCCAATGTCCGTTATCTGACCCGCGGCAGCGACCTTGTGCTGACGCCGCGTTTTTCGCCCTCGACCCAGGAAATCACCTATATGGAGTTCGGCCAGGGCGATCCGCGCGTCAACCTGCTCAACATTGAAACCGGGCAGCGCGAAATCGTCGGCAATTTTCCGGGCATGACCTTCTCGCCGCGTTTCTCGCCGGACGGTCAGCGGGTGATCATGAGCCTGCAACAGGGCGGCAATTCCAACCTGTTCGTGATGGACCTGCGGTCGAAATCGACCACACGCCTGACCGATACGCCCGCGATCGATACTTCTCCGTCCTACGCGCCCGACGGCTCCCAGATCTGTTTCGAGTCCGACCGCGGCGGAAAGCCGCAGATTTACGTGATGCCGGCCGGCGGCGGCCAGGCCCAGCGCATTTCCTTCGGCGATGGCACGTATTCGACGCCGGTGTGGTCGCCGCGCGGCGACTACATCGCGTTCACAAAACAGGGCGGTGGGCAATTCTCGATCGGTATCATCAAGCCCGACGGCTCCGGCGAACGCATCCTGACCTCCGGATTCCACAACGAAGGACCGACCTTTGCGCCGAACGGACGGGTCGTGATGTTCTTCCGCGATCCCGGCGGCAATTCCGGTCCGTCCTTGTTCACGGTGGACATTTCCGGGCGGTTCGAACAGCGCGTCCCAACGCCCGGATTCGCCTCCGATCCGGCGTGGTCGCCGCTGCTTTCCTGAGATTGCCGAACCCGCCGGGGCGATAATCGGCAAACCTTGCCTAGCCTGCTGATTCCGTAGGCAAATTCCTGGCGGCCGGGACAAAAGACAACGTCTCGGTAACGATGTTCCCTCAGAAAGATTTCACCGGCAGCGGGTAAGAATTCACCTGCAGAGGAACCGTGCGCAAGATGCAGTTGGCCAAGCATCCACCAGAAACCGAACTGAAGACCTCGCCGTCAATTCGCGCGGCGTCGATTGATTTGCTTTTCGAGGCTCCTGGTCCGTTGCTTGCGGGCATCATCTTCGTGGCCATCGCCGCAGCCATGACGGCGCTGAAGACCGGCGAAGATCTGATCTGGGCGTGTGTCGTGCTTCTGGTCGCCTCCGGCGCTAATCGGGTGCTCGACCTGCAGCGGTACCTGGCACGCAAAGCGACTCTGACTTCCGACGAAGCGGCGCAGTGGCACAAGCGCTATCAATTCGGGGCGCTGGTCCAGGCGGCTGCGATCGGGACGTGGTGCTCCGTCGCCTTGACGAGCAATGACGACGCCGTCGTCCATATGATCTGTCTATCCGTCACCACCGGGATCGTGGCGGGAGGTGCGGGGCGAGCCTACGGACGGCCATCGATATTTCGGCTGCAGGCTTTGCTTCAGTTCGGTCCGGCCGTGATCGCGCTGGCGTTGCGCGGCACACCCTATTACGTGGCGATGTCAGCCGTGAGCGCGGCGTTTCTTCTGGCGATCATGCAGCTCTCGGCCAATCTGCACAGAATATTCATGCAGGCGGTTGTGGCCCGCGAGCGCGAAGCGGCGCTCGCCACCCAATTCGACACCGCCCTGAACAACATGCCGCACGGCCTGTGCATGTTTACGAACGACGGCTGTCTTGCGGTCATGAATCATCGCTTCAGCGAGATGATGAATCTGCCGGGCGATCTGGCACATTTGCGCCCGGGCGCCTCCGACATCCTCTCGGCTTGCGTCGATGCCGGATCAATTTCGGCTGCGAGCGCACAGATGATCCTTGCCGAAATCGAAAATCCGCAGGCGAAGGGCATTATCACGACCGATCCCGACGTGGCGCGGGGCCGTTCGCTGTCGTGGGCATTCCAGCCGATGGCAGATGGAGGCGCCGTCGTCCTGCTGGAGGACGTCACCGAGCGGCGCAACGCCGAGGCCAGGATTACGCATCTGGCGCGTTATGACGAACTGACGGGATTGCCGAACCGCACCAATTTCCGCGACGAGATCGAGCATCTTCTCGCCGGCCCCCACAAGGCCGATCAATTGTCGGCGCTGTTGTTCATCGACCTCGACCAGTTCAAGCAAGTCAACGACACGCTCGGCCATCCCTGCGGCGATCAGTTGTTGTGCGCCGTGGCCAATCGATTGCGCACGATGTTGCGTCCCGAAGATTTCGTGGCGCGGTTCGGCGGCGACGAATTCGTGGTGTTTCAGCAAAATATCCGCTCACCGGACGAGGCGGCAGCCCTTGCGCGCCGTATCGTCGATCACCTGAGCGAGCGATACAAGATCGACAATCACCTGGTCGAAATCGGCGCCAGCATCGGCATCGCGATGACGGCCGGAGTGAGCGCCGACACGCTTCTGAAGAATGCCGACATGGCGCTTTACCGCGCCAAGGCGGATGGCCGCGGCACCTTCTGCTTCTTCCGGGACGAAATGGCGCAGACCGTCGCGGCGCGCCGCATTCTCGAACTCGACCTGCGGAAGGCGTTGGCCAACGAGGAGTTCGAGCTGTTCTATCAGCCGCTGGTCAATCTCCAGAGTGGCAAGATATCGACCTGCGAGGCGCTGCTGCGATGGAATCACCCGGTTCGCGGCACGGTTTCGCCGATCGACATCATTCCGGTCGCCGAAGACATGGGCATGATCGTCGACCTCGGCCGCTGGATCCTGCGCAAGGCGTGCCTGGAGTGCATGCGGTGGCCGGAGGCGGTCAGCGTCGCCGTCAATTTCTCGCCGCAGCAGTTTCATCAGCGGGATCTGCTAAGCGAGGTCCGCTACGCACTCGACGTTTCGGGATTGCCGCCTCATCGCCTCGAGATCGAAATCACGGAATCGTCCTTGCTGCGCAATACGCAGTTCACGCATGAATTGCTTTCGCAATTGCGCGAACTCGGCGTGCGCATTTCGCTCGACGATTTCGGCACCGGCTATTCGAGCCTCAGTTATCTGCACACCTTTCCGCTGCAGAAGGTCAAAATCGACCGTTCGTTCCTGGAAGGAATCAACACCGATCGTCCCTTGCGGCTGTTGCGCGGCGTAGCGCGGCTGAGCGCGGACCTTGGCATGTCGGTTGTTGTCGAAGGCATCGAGACCAACGAACAGCTCGAGCTCATCAATGCCGACGGCACGGTCACCGAGGCCCAGGGCTATCTCTTCAGCCGGCCCGTTCCGGCGCCGCGGGTTCTGCAACTGCTGAACGCTTCTCACGGCCGCCGGCCTGACGAAGAAGTTTTTCCTTCCAGATCGATCGCCTGAAGGAGCCTTCACGGCACTGGCGTCATTCTCCGATAGATTTATTCCCCGCAGCGTGAACTTCCTTTGCGCGGCGAGGGTTAACCCTAACGTTTCGATTGCTTTGCAATTTTGTTAAGGAGGCATTAATCTTTTTCTTCCCGCGGAAGTTGCCGCGGGCGTGAGAGGTACCTGATGAAGCCCGAAGCCGAACCGCGCACATCGCCTGTCCTGCGGGGATCAGCTTTACTCGATCGTGTCGATTACAGGCTCATCGAAACTCCCGAAGACAAAGATCTAATCTACGCACTGCGATACAAAGCCTATCTGCATGCCGGATTGATTTTGCCGTCAGAGTCCCGGCGCGTGAGCGATCGCTACGACGACGCGCCCAACGCCTGGATATTTGGAGTGTATCTTGACGGAGAACTCTGCAGTTCTCTCCGTGTTCACGCCCTGACGCCGGAATGGCGGATGTCTTATTCAACCGAGTTGTATGGCGATATTCTCCATAGCCGCCTCGATCGGGGCGAAGTTTTTGTCGATCCGGCACGTCTTGCTGCGGACCCGGAAAAAGCCAGGCTGTTTCCAGAACTTCCCTACGTGACGCTGCGACTGGCCTATCTGGCATGTGATCATTTCAATGCCGATACGGGGCTTGCGATGGTGCGTCCGGACCACCAGCCATTTTATCGCCGCGTCTTTCTGCACGAGCCGATCGGTGAACCGCGTGCATTTCCGGGCTGGCATGCGATGAAGACGTCGTTGATGGCGTCGGATTTCCGCAGACTCCGGGAAAAGGTCATGGCGCGGTTTCCCATTATGCGATCGACCCAATTCGAGCGGCAGATGCTGTTCGAGCGCCAAGCCACCTTGTCGCCGGTGATCGATCTGCCGCAGTTCCTGCCCCGCCAACCATCCATCTCGCCGATCGCCTGAGGCGGTCGGGTGCGTTAACGCCGCGCGTCCAGCCGGCGTGAATTGGCGGTCAGGGGCGCAAGCCTGTCCGCCGCCCTGATTCGGCTGTGGTGGGTCCGGCCCAGGCGCCAAATCACAGCCCATGGCCTTGAAAAGGCGATATATTCGGCCAAACGGCCTTGCCTTCACCCTCGCGCCACATTTACAACCCATTAACCATCGTCGTCGCTTTTCGCCGACTGGGGGCATTTGAATGGGTTCGGCAACGTCCCATCAAGGTTGACGGAACGTTCGCTTAACTATCGCCCTGTAGACCGGATAGAAGTCGAAAACGTGAGCGTGGAGGCTCCCGAATGAAACATCCTATGCGTATCCTCCAGGGTTTGAAGCTGGCCGCAGCCCTTGCGGTCGCGCTGTCGATGGGCGCCTGCGCGAAAAATCCGCTGACGGACGGTGCGATGGCCAGCGCGGCCACGCCAGGCAGCCAGCAGGACTTCGTGGTCAATGTCGGCGACCGCGTCTTCTTTGAGAGCGATCAGACCGATCTGTCGCCGCAGGCGATTGCGACCCTCGAGAAGCAGGCGCAATGGCTGCAGACCTACAACCGTTATTCCTTCACCATTGAAGGCCATGCCGACGAACGTGGCACCCGTGAGTACAACATCGCGCTCGGCGCCCGCCGTGCCCAATCGGTGCGTACGTTCCTCGCCTCGCGCGGCATCGATGCCTCGCGGATGCGCACCATCTCTTACGGCAAGGAGCGCCCCGTTGCGGTTTGCAACGACATCTCCTGCTGGTCGCAGAATCGCCGCGCAGTGACAGTGCTGAACGCGAGCTCGTAAAGCCCGCCCGATTGGAACAGCGTTTTCTCCGGCGTCGCTCTTTGACTTGAGCGGCGCCGGTTCTACTTTGGGAGCAGTCTGCGCCATTTGTCTCAGTCACATTTTTGGCGTACTCCCTCTCAATCTAATCCACGTCGCGCTCACTTGCCCATCAGGGCTAGTGGAGTGGATTTGACATTCGCTACCCGGCCAGTCGCGAGTTCGTGAAACGCGAATGTCAAATCCTAAACTCCACTGGAAACATATATTTGCTAGTGGTCCTTTTGATTCTAACATTCGCAAAAGTGACCGCTGAAAAGGAATGCGAATGTTAGAATCGGACCACTGGAATGTCATTCAGGATTTATAGAACCATCTGCGCAGCCGCGTTGGCAGCGCTGCTCGCGCTGTGTTCGCAAACGTGGATCGCACCCGCGCAGGCGCAGTCCGACGATGTCGATCCGGAGGTTCGGGTCCAGCAGCTTGAAGAGCAGTTGCGGCAGCTGACTGGGCAGAACGAGGAACTGCAATACCATAACCGGCAATTGGAGGAGCGCCTGAAGGCGCTTCAGGGCGGCGCCCAGCCCGGCGCCCCCGGGCAGCAGCCGGGAGCCGCCCCCTTGCCCAGCGCGGCCGCCTTGCCGCCGGTCCAGTTGGCCCCCAACTATCAGCCACCGGCGGGAGGCTATCAGTCGCAGGTTGCGGCTCCCGCGCCGATCGTTCAGGAACCGGCAGGCGCGCCGCAAGGCCGCCCGCACGGCGACGCTTTCGATCCGAGCCGGAATCCGAATGCCCCCGGCGCTCCGCGAGCGCTCGGTGGCGGCCAGCTACCTGTTCCTGCCGGGGGAGGAACCGGCGGACCGGTCAACCTCGCCAATACTGGCGGCGCGGGAGCTCCCGCCACGGCTTTACCGCCGCCGCCCCCGCGCAATGTCAACGGCACTGGCGCGCTCACCACCTTGCCGCCCTCGGCCACGCCAAGGGACGAGTTCGATCTCGGCGTCGGCTATATGGAGCGCAAGGATTACGCGCTGGCCGAAGAAACCATGCGCAACTTCGCAAGGAAATATCCGAACGATCCCCTGTTGGCGGATGCGCAGTTCTGGCTTGGCGAGAGTTTCTACCAGCGTCAGAAATATCGTGAGGCGGCGGAAGCGTTCCTCGCAGTGACGACCAAGTCCGACCGTTCGGCGAAGGCCCCTGATGCGTTGTTGCGGCTGGGTCAGTCGCTCGCCGCGCTGAAGGAAAAGGAAGCGGCTTGCGCCGCATTCGGCGAAGTGGCGCGGAAATATCCGCACGCTGCGACCAGCATCAGGCAGACCGTCGATCGTGAACAAAAGCGGTCGAAGTGCTAGTGGTCCGATTCTAACATTCGCATCCCTTTTCAGCGGGCACTTTTGCGAATGTTAGAATCAAAAGGACCACTAGCAAATATATGTTTTCTAGTGGAGTTTCGGATTTGACATTCGCGTTTCACGAACTCGCGGCTGGCTGGGGAGCGAATGTCAAATCCACTCCACTAGCGTCCCGGCTCTGAGATTCGTACTACCCCATCGCAGCGTGCACTAATGCGGCGAATTTGAAGTTCCTATCAGTGTTGCGGCGCGTTCGTTATAGGAACTTCAAATTCAAGGCCGCACTAGAATCAGCAAGCTGCTAGAGCTCCTTGATTCCGAAGTTCGCCTCGGAGGCTGCTGCGATACTATGCGAACTTCGGAATC
Source organism: uncultured Alphaproteobacteria bacterium (assembly GCA_963775545.1). Lineage (GTDB taxonomy): Bacteria > Pseudomonadota > Alphaproteobacteria > Rhizobiales > Xanthobacteraceae > Bradyrhizobium. The sequence continues at coordinate 46,525 of CAVZJE010000001.1, read as the reverse complement.
GGAGCTCTAGTGGCGTGCTAGCTTGCGGTGGATGGGTTAAGGTCCGGAAAGGACCTTCCCATCAGACGACGATGCCATGCGTGAGGACGACAAATCCCCGATCTCGGTGCAGCAGGCGAAAAGCCTGTTCGCGGATTGGAAGCACGCAAGCGGGCTCGTCCTCGCCGTTTCAGGCGGTCCCGATTCCATAGCCTTGATGTGGCTCGCGGCGCGTTGGCGGGCCGCGCTGTCGCGCGGGCCCCATCTCCTGGCGGTGACGGTCGATCACGGCCTGCGGCCAGAGTCCGCGCGCGAAGCGCGTGAGGTCAAACGCCTGGCGCACACCTTGGATGTGCCGCATCGCACGGTGCGCTGGAGCGGCGAGAAGCCGAAATCGGGTGTGCCGGCCGCGGCCAGAGCGGCGCGGTATCGCCTGCTCGCCACCGTCGCGCGCCAGAGCGGCGCCAGCCACATCCTCACCGCGCATACCCGCGACGATCAGGCCGAAACATTGTTGATGCGGCTGTTGCGCGGCAGTGGCATCAGCGGTCTGGCCGCGATGGCGCGCGAGAGCAAGCGGGAAGGGGTGTTGCTTGCCCGTCCGTTTCTAAACATTTCAAAATCGCAGCTGATCACGACGCTCGAAAAAGCCAAAATCGGCTATGCCGACGACCCGACCAACCACGACGTGGGTTTTACCCGGCCGCGCATCCGCAACCTGATCGAGGAGCTTGGTGTCGAAGGCGGCGACGCCCGCAACCTGGCAAGACTGGCGTCGCGACTGGCGCGTGCCAATGCCGCGATCGAGGTTCTGGTTGACGGTGCTGCGCGCTATCTGGTGCTCCGGGATCGCGAGGCCGGATCGCCGCCGCAGGCGCTCGGCGCCAAGTCGCAAAATACCAGCTTCGAGGCCGCGCCTTTCGCCGCTTTGGCCGAGGAAATCAGGCTACGGTTGTTGCTGCGTGCGATCGACCGGATCGGCCATGAGGGACCGGCGGAACTGGGCAAGGTGGAAGCCTTGCTTGCAGCTTTGGACGGCACGTTGCGAACGGCCACTGAAAAACGTCAACCGCGGCTGAAACAAACGCTTGCAGGCGCCATCGTCAGCCTCGCCGGGGGGCGAATCGTCATCGCCCCGGCTCCGCCGCGCCGCCGCCGGCCGAATTGAGACCGTGCAAGAGGAGAATGCCTCGGTTTTGGCGGCCTTAACCACCCCCGAACTCGCCCCATTTTCATGCCAACATTTGAGCCGCAATAGTCCCGGGATAGGCTAAATAGTCCCATCTGGTTCCCTTGGCAGCGACCGCCCCGGCACCTAAATTGTAAGCGCAGCGCGCACCCCGAGGGATTCTCTCGCGCTCAACCCAGGAATAAGGCCGCGATCCGCGCGACCACGAAGGAAATTCAATGAACGCCAATCTGCGCAATTTCGCCCTCTGGGTTATTATTGTTCTGCTGTTATTGGCCTTGTTCACGCTCTTCCAGAATCCTGGCCAGCGCGCCGCCTCGCAGGATATCTCTTTCTCGCAGCTTTTGAACGAAGTCGACGCCAACCACGTCCGCGACGTCGTGATCCAGGGGCCTGAAATCCACGGCACCTTCACCAACGGCTCGAGCTTCCAGACTTATGCGCCGAACGATCCGTCGCTGGTGACGCGTCTTTATAACGGCAAGGTACAGATCACGGCGAAGCCGCCGGGCGACAACGTGCCGTGGTTCGTTTCGCTGCTCGTCTCATGGCTGCCCTTCATTGCGCTGATCGGTGTCTGGATCTTCCTGTCTCGGCAGATGCAGGGCGGCGCCGGCAAGGCGATGGGCTTTGGCAAGTCGCGCGCCAAGATGCTGACCGAAGCGCACGGTCGCGTGACCTTCGAGGACGTCGCCGGCGTCGACGAGGCCAAGCAGGATTTGCAGGAAATTGTCGAATTCCTGCGCGATCCCGGAAAGTATCAGCGGCTAGGCGGTCGGATTCCGCGCGGCGTGCTGCTGGTCGGTCCTCCCGGCACCGGCAAGACGCTGATCGCGCGCGCAGTCGCGGGCGAAGCCAACGTGCCGTTCTTCACCATTTCCGGTTCGGACTTCGTTGAAATGTTCGTCGGCGTCGGCGCCAGCCGTGTCCGCGATATGTTCGAACAGGCCAAGAAGAATGCGCCCTGCATCATCTTCATCGATGAAATCGATGCCGTCGGCCGCCATCGCGGCGCTGGCCTCGGCGGCGGCAATGACGAGCGCGAGCAGACGCTGAACCAGTTGCTGGTCGAGATGGACGGCTTCGAGGCCAATGAGGGCGTGATCCTGATCGCGGCCACCAACCGGCCCGACGTGCTCGATCCGGCGTTGCTGCGGCCCGGCCGCTTCGATCGTCAGGTCGTGGTGCCCAATCCCGACGTCGTCGGCCGCGAGCAAATTCTCAAGGTGCACGTCCGCAAGGTGCCGCTGGCGCCCGATATCAATCTCAAGACCATTGCCCGCGGCACGCCCGGCTTCTCCGGCGCCGACCTGATGAACCTTGTCAACGAGGCCGCACTGACCGCTGCGCGCCGCAACAAGCGCATGGTGACGCAGGCCGAGTTCGAAGAGGCCAAGGACAAGGTCATGATGGGCGCCGAGCGCAAGTCGCTGGTCATGACCGAGGAAGAAAAGATGCTGACCGCCTATCACGAGGGCGGCCATGCCATCGTCGGCCTCAACGTGATCGCCACCGATCCGATCCACAAGGCGACGATCATTCCGCGCGGCCGCGCGCTCGGCATGGTGATGCAGTTGCCTGAGCGCGACAAGTTGTCGATGTCGCTTGAGCAGATGACCTCGCGTCTCGCCATCATGATGGGCGGCCGTGTCGCGGAAGAGCTGGTGTTCGGCAAGGAGAAGGTGACCTCCGGAGCCTCTTCCGACATCGAGCAGGCAACGCGGCTGGCGCGTATGATGGTGACCCGCTGGGGCCTCTCCGAAGAGCTCGGCACCGTGTCCTACGGTGAAAATCAGGACGAAGTGTTTTTGGGCATGTCGGTGTCGCGCACGCAAAATGCGTCCGAGGCAACGGTGCAGAAGATCGACACCGAGATTCGGCGGTTCGTCGAGGAGGGCTACAATCAGGCCACCAAGATCCTGACCGAAAAGCGCGCCGATCTCGAGGCGCTCGCCAAGGGCCTTCTGGAATATGAAACGCTCACCGGCGACGAGATCATGGATCTCCTCAAAGGCAAGAAGCCGAACCGCGAGTCGGTACTCGAGCCGACCACTCCGCGCGCGTCCGCGGTGCCGCCCGCCGGCAAGCCGCGTCCGCGTCCCGATCCGGATCCCGGCCTGGAGCCGCAGCCACAGGCGTAAGACGCCGGCGGCCATGGCCGGCACCTCCGGCAAAGCAGTTGTGCAAAAGCTCGGCATCAAGCCGGGCTTTTGTATTTTTGTGGATGGCGCACCGTCTGCCTACGACAAGATCGTAGGCCCGTTACCATCGGGCGCGTTGGTGCAGGCCAAACCGAAACCGCCGCTCGACATGGTGCATCTGTTCGCGACCCAAGCGGCGGGACTTGCGGAAAGGCTGCGCCGCTATCGCGCCGCGATCGCCCCGAACGGCATGATCTGGGTGTCCTGGCCGAAAAAATCCTCAAGGGTAGTCAGCGATCTGACCGACATTGTCGTGCGCGATACCGCGCTTCCGCTTGGCCTTGTCGATATCAAGGTCTGTGCCATCGATGATGTCTGGTCCGCCTTGAAATTCGTGATTCCGAAAGACCGGCGATAGCCGCAACAAGCCTCCCGAAAAAGACGGGATGGCACACGATCTCCCTCCCTGGCGCGGGACTTGCCTGAAATAATCTGTCAGTCTTGGCCGCCGAGTAGGGGAGCTGCCGATGTCAGGCCATTCGAACGCCTCGCCAGTCATTGCCGTGCCGGACGCCGACCCCCGGCTCTACAACCACGATCTGGCGCCGGCGGCGCCCGCAGCACGCAGTTGGGGCGTTTTCAGCATCTTTGCGATGTGGATGTCGGACGTGCATTCGGTCGGTGGCTACACCTTCGCGGCGAGTCTTTTCTTTCTCGGTCTGACCGGATGGGAGGTGCTGCTGGCGATGGCGATCGGCATCACCGCCGTCTACTTCCTGATGAACCTGATTGGCCGGCCATCGCTGAAATACGGCACGCCCTTTCCGGTTGTGGCGCGGATGGCGTTCGGCGTCATGGGAGCCAATATCGCCGCAGGCTTGCGCGGCATTGTTGGCATCGTCTGGTACGGCGTGCAGACCTATTTCGCCTCCAAGGCCGTCCAGGTGCTGGTGCTGACGTTCTATCCGGGCGCCGAAGCGTGGACGCATTCCTCTTTCGTCGGGCTCTCGGCGTTGGGGTGGGCCTGCTTCCTGTTCATGTGGCTGTTCCAGCTTCTGATCTTTCTCAACGGCATGGAGACGATCCGCAAGTTCATCGATTTCTGCGGACCGGCCGTCTACGTCGTGATGTTTGCACTGGCGATCTGGATCTTGACGCAGACGGGAACGTCGAGCCTCTCGTTGCAGCTTGGGCCGCCTGTCGAAGGCTCGGCCCTTGGCCATATGGCGGGCGCGGCGATGCTGATCGTCGCCTACTTCGCGGCGCTGCTGCTCAACTTCGGCGACTTCTCGCGTTTTGCCAAAGACGAGCGCGCGATGAAGGTCGGCAATTTCTTAGGGCTTCCCGTCAACTTCATTGTCTTCGCGATCATCACTGTGATCGTTACGGCGGGCACGGTGAAAGTATTCGGCGAAGCGATCATGGACCCTGTCAGTATCGTCGAGCGCATTGGCAATCCGATCGTGGTGGCGCTCGGTTCCATCACTTTCATTGTTGCGACCATGGGCATCAACATCGTCGCCAACTTCGTATCGCCCGCCTACGACATTTCCAACCTCTATCCGGAGAAGATCGATTTCCGCCTCGGCGGTCTTATCACCTCGATCCTCTCGGTGATCGTGTGTCCGTGGATTTTCGTCTCAAGTCCGCAGGCCATCACGGTCTTCGTCAGCATCTTTGGCGCGGCGCTCGGTCCGATGTTCGGGATCATGGTGGCCGACTATTATCTTGTGAAGCGCCAGCACATCGTCGTCGACGATCTCTATACGATGTCGCCGAAGGGATCGTTGCACTTCCAAAACGGCTGGAACGCTCGGGCGCTGCTGGCGCTCGCGGGTTCGGCTGCCGTCTCGATCGGGCTGTCGCTTGCGGGGGCCTATGGGGCTATCACCAATGTCGGGGATTGGGGCTGGCTGATCGGCGCCTGCTTGGGTGCGCTGTTGTACATGGCGCTGATGCGCGGGCGCGAGGCGGCGTCGCCATCGCGTGCCGTCGCCTGAACAGGCCAAATCCTGGCCGCCAAGCTCCAAAGTCTTAAGATTTCGGCAAGCCGGTCGGCCTAAAGCTGGAGGGTGGCGCCGGCCTGGTGCGGCGAATTTGCTGCGATTGCTTGCGCACTTCGGAATCGGAACTCTAGGGACCCCTCTATGGCCGCGCTGACATCCGATATCGCCAGGCCCGCGACGAGGAGCGCAATTCCGCGGGCGCTCCTGATCGGCTGCCTCGTGCTTTGCGCGATCAATGTGGCGCTGCTGCAAAATGGATTCACCGCCCATTGGTGGATATCAGACGAAAATGGCCTGGGCATCCCGACAGACTTCGTCAACGTCTGGTCCGCCGGCCGTCTCGTGCTCGATGGCCATCCGGCACTCGCCTATGACTGGGATATCCAGAAACAGGTCCAGGTCGCGGTTCTCGGCCAGAACTATGACGGCAATTTCGCTTGGCACTATCCGCCGCCATTTCTGTTCGTCGCCGGAATGCTCGCGCAATTTCCCTACGCCGTGGCCTATGTCGGTTGGGCGGCTGCGAGCTTCCTGCCTTATCTCGCGGCGATGCGCGCCATCGTCGGCCGCTCGTTCGGCTTTCTGCTCGCGGCCGCCTTTCCGGTGGTGTTCACCAACACGCTGGTCGGGCAAAACGGATTTCTCACGGCTTCGCTGATCGGCGGCACGCTGGTGCTGATGCCGAAGCGGCCGGTTCTTTCGGGCATTTGCCTCGGGCTTCTGAGCTACAAGCCTCAATATGGATTGCTGTTTCCACTGGTGCTGATCGCTGCCGCGCAGTGGCGGGTGTTTTTCACCGCCGGCGTGATCGCCGTGTTGCTGGCCGCACTGTCCTGGTTCGCCTTCGGCACCGAAAGCTGGCAAGCGTTCGTCCACTGGATGCCGATGTTCGATAAGGCCTTCCTCGTCGAGGGGCGCGCGCCGTGGGGCAAGATACAGAGCATCTTCGCGCTCACCCGCTATTTCGGCGGCCCGGAGACGCTCGCCTGGGTGTTGCAGTGGATCATGAGTGGGGCAGTCGCGATTCTCCTCGTACTTCTATGGCGCGGTCGTAACGTCCCATATCTGTTGAAGGCGGCGGCGTTGGCTGTGGGCACGTTATTGGTCACGCCCTATCTGTTTCTCTACGACGAGATGGTGCTCGCGATTGCGGTGGCGTTTCTCGTTCGCATCGGGCTGGACGAGGGGTTTGCCCGTCACGAGTTGCCGGCCCTCGGCCTCGTCGCTGCGCTGCTGATGATTTTTCCGCTGCTGGGTGCGCCGACCGGCTTTGCGGCAACGCTCGTCGTCGCAACCTTGATTGGCAGCCGGATAGGGCCGTGGTGGCGACAGTCGGCCTCCTCGCCGATGGCCCGGCCGGATAGCCTCATCTAAAAGCGGCTTGTCATCAGCCCTGAATTATAGTTCACTTCTTGGAGCAGCTGGCGACAGCCGCCAAAAACGCGAATACGCGCCTCGATGGATTTTCAGGCTCCGGGCGCGCAGGGAGCGAGATACGCACAGATGGTCTATCGGCGGACCCACCACGTCGTTAAACGCCTCGCTGCACGCCGCAGCGCCATTCTGACTGCGGCCCGAAATGCTGCCGCCGAGGGCGGCATGGCCGCGGTCCAGATCGCACCGATCGCGGTCCGCGCCAATGTCGCAGCCGGCACGGTCTATCGCTATTTTCCTTCCAAGGCCGACTTGATCTCCGAGTTGATCGCCGACGTCTCGCGCGATGAGCTGTCCGCGATCCGCCGGGCCGCGGACGCCGCACCCGGCCCGTCATCGGCACTGGCGGCTACCGTCACCACGGTCGCGGTGCATTCGTTGTCGCAGCGCAAGCTCGCTTGGGGCATTTTGGCCGAGCCCGTCGATGTCGATGTCACGGCCTCGCGTCTTGCGAGCCGCCGCGCGGTGGTTGACGAAATCGCAAGTCGGATCGATGCAGCCGTCCGTGCCGGGCATCTGCCGGCGCAGGACACCAACCTCGCAGCGACCGCGCTGCTCGGCGCCCTGCACGAGGCGCTGGTCGGGCCGCTCGCCGCGGAAAATATGGACGATCCCGGGAAGCTGCGCGACGCGGTGCAGACCGTGACGTTGCTGGCGCTGCGTGCGGTCGGTGTGATGGATGCCCGCGCCCGTGGCCTTGTGGTGCAGGCGGTTTTGCCCGCCAAGGCGCTGGCCGGGGCGTAAGCTGCTCCGACGTTCAAGCCGCTGCTGCTGCACTACGGTTTGACGTAAAGACTCTCATGAGAGCCCACGTATTGTTCTTTCCAGCCTCGCTCGTCGACGAGAAAGTGCCTCAGCACGTCATGTTCCGTCGGCCAGAACACCGCACCGATCTTGTATTTCTCAAGCACGGCGTTCCAGGCGGTCTTGTCAATGTCCCACTTGATCAACGTGAAATAGTCGCGCAGCAGAGAGTTGGGATAGGCAGTCGCCGCCCGGCCATCGACGAATATCGGCACGGTTCCGTGCGTGCGGAAAATCAAGGGGCCACCGACGTTCCAATGGTTCAGAACTCGCGTATGTGAAAAATTTGCCTGCAGGTAACGCGCATCCTGCTCCGAGAGCAGATCATCCGAAAGTCCGAGAGTCGGTTCTACCCGCATGAAGATCAACGGCAGCACGCACACGCCAATGATGCCTGCGGTCAACAACGCCTTTTGCATTTCGGCATCTTTCGGTTTCCTGGGTAGCAGCCGGTCGAGGTGAAGTGCGACCGGAATGGTCGAAAACAGAAAAAAGAACGACATGTATCTGAATTGATGAAGCCCCAGGATCAAAAAGAGCCACGCCAACAGTCGTGACTCCAGGGGGACGCGACTGGAGCTTCCGAAGCGCAGTTCAAGCGCCACGAAGACCAGGATGTAGACAATGCCGGGGATGCTTCCCGGCATCGTGATGTTCTGGGAGTAGGACATCCACTCGGTGATATTGGCCTGCACGAAGTTGCCGAGCGTCGCGGTGACGCCGTCGTAGATGTGAAGCCCAAGCGGATTGACGAAGATGGCGGCGAGGCAGCCGGCGCCCGTGAATCCGTAGATCCTGACATTCTTCCAATCGCGTCGAAGCAGTGCGACGCCGCCAAAAAGACCAATGATGAAAAAACCGAGCACAAAGCCGCCGTGCAGATTGGCCCAGAGCATCATCATCGCCGGCAGCAGAAAGCGCCGTGTTCGTTTCAAACACTCCGCAAAGAAGATGACGCAAAACAACATCGTTGCCGTATTCGGCGAGGCTGCCAGATAGATGTTGGGAGGGGTTGCGAAGGTGGGGTAGAGCAAACCCGCCAGGAAGACCGAGATGCAAACCGCAAGCACCGAGGCGCCACTGCTCAGACAGGCGGACGTCAGATATCCGACGATGACGGCGCCGCAGGCGACGACGAATAAAGTGAGACCGCTAAATCCCGTATATTGAAACAGGACACTGGCGATGACATCCCAAAGCCAGGAGAGATTGTACCACTGCTTGTCGCCAACGGTGAACGCCCATGGATCCTGGAAAGGAATGCTGCCTCTTTCCCTGATCAGGTCTCCCGCGGCGAGGTGCCATCCCAGATCATAGTGGCCAAGCAGGAGCGAGGCGTTCGAAAGGTAATACACACACGCGAACGCGATCAGGAAGATGTAAATTCCGGACGTCTGGAAGTACGCCCCGACCGCCTTCGGCCCTTGATCAACCCTGGAGCCGTCCCAAGCCTCCAACGCGGACATCGTGGATTCCCTGACGATCGAAGCGGGCGTCCTTACGGGCCCGCATGCTCTTCTTGCACCGTGGGATGCAAACGCTCGTTGCTGTAGCGGTCAGCGATCTAAAGTTAAGTAAAGGCCGGTGGAGCAACCCGATGGCTGCCGGCCGAAGCGTCTTTCTGGTTAACGAATGCCTGCCTGGAACCCGCGATCGGGCGCGCGGAAGAGACCAATTTCGAGAAATTCCGCCGCATTGACGGCCCAGGATATCGCTACGGTTCACCTCAAGCCCTAAGGAGCCCACATGACGACCACATCGGGATCGGCGAAATGGCAAGGCGGCATCAAGGACGGCAAGGGCGCGATTTCAACCAAGAGCGGTGCCTTGAAAGACTATCCCTACGGTTTCGCCAGCCGTTTCGAGGGTAAACCGGGCTCCAACCCGGAAGAGCTGATCGGCGCCGCGCACGCCGCCTGTTTCACCATGGCGCTGTCGCTGATCCTGGGTGAGGCCAAGCTCACTGCCGAACAGATGGAAACCAAGGCGGATGTCACCCTTGAAAAGGTCGGCGACGGCTTTGAGATTACCTCGGTGCATCTGGCGTTGAGCGCCAAAATCCCCGGCGCCGACAACGCGAAATTCCAGGAGCTTGCCGGCAAGGCCAAGGCCGGATGTCCTGTGTCGAAGCTTCTCAACACCAAGATTATGCTCGACGCGAAGCTGCTCTGACGACGCGCCGTCGCCCGATGCTTACATTTCCGCGTCTTCGTCAGGACCCACCGAGGCGATGCGCAGCATGTTGGTGGTGCCGGGCGAGCGCAGCGGCACGCCTGCGACGATGATGACGCGCTGGCCGGCGCGCGCAAAGCCGTCACGAAAGGCAATGCTGGCGGCACGGCTCACCATGTCGTCGAGATTTTGTGCGTCCTCGGCGACGACGCAATGCACGCCCCAAACTGCCGACAGCCTGCGTCCCGTCACGAGGTTCGGCGTGATCGCCACCACCGGCGGCTTTGGGCGTTCGCGCGCGACCCGCAGCGCCGTCGATCCTGAACTGGTCCAGCAGATGATCGCGGAGAGATCGAGCGTCTCGGCGATTTGGCGTGCGGCGTCTGCAATTGCGTCGCCGGCGGTCGGCTCAGGCTCGGCGCGTTGCGCATTGACTACCCCGCGATAGGTCGGATCGCGTTCGACCTCCTCGCCGATGCGATTCATGGTCGAGACAGCCTCGACGGGGAATTTGCCGGCTGCCGATTCCGCTGACAGCATGATGGCATCCGCGCCTTCGTAGACTGCGGTCGCGACATCTGAGACTTCCGCGCGCGTCGGCACCGGCGACTGGATCATCGATTCCAGCATCTGTGTTGCAACCACCACCGGCTTGCCCGCGCGCCGCGCCAGCCGCGTCATCTGCTTTTGCAGGCTCGGCACGCGTTCCAGCGGCAATTCGACGCCGAGATCGCCGCGCGCGACCATCAGTGCGTCCGAAGCCTCGATGATCTCGGGCAGACGATCGATCGCCTGCGGTTTTTCGATTTTCGCCATCACGGCGGCGCGGCCGCGGATCAGCTTCTTCGCCTCAATGACATCCTCGGCGCGCTGCACGAACGAGAGCGCGATCCAGTCGACGCCGGTCACCAGCGCGGCTTCGAGGTCGGCGCGGTCCTTCGGTGTCATCGCCGAGACCGGCAGGTCGGTGTCGGGCAGGCTGACGCCCTTGCGGTCCGACATCCGCCCGCCAATCACGACGCGGGTGACGGCGCGTTCGGGCGATGTCTCCTCGGCGATCAGCCGCACCTTGCCGTCGTCGAGCAGAAGCGCGTGGCCGGGCCTGAGCGCTGCGAGAATTTCCGGATGCGGCAGCTGAACGCGGGTGTTGTCGCCCGGTGCCTTGTCGGAATCGAGCACGAAGCTCTGTCCGTTGTTGAGCTGAACCGCGCCATCGGCAAAGGAGCCGAGCCTGAGCTTCGGGCCTTGCAGGTCGACCAGAATGCCAATCGGGCGGCCGTAGCTGCTCTCGACATTGCGGATGGTCTTGACCAGCTCGCGCATCTTGTCGTGCGGGGTGTGGCTCATGTTGATGCGGAAAACGTCGGCGCCCGCCTCGAACAGCTTCCTGATCACCGCGCTATCGGAGGAGGCCGGGCCGAGCGTTGCGAGGATCTTGATCCGGCGCAGCCGCCTCATGGCTTGGTTCCGGGCGCAGCCGCTGGCGGCAGACCGGTCGCGCCCGGCGGCAATCCGTTTGGTGAATTCGAGATGCCCGGAATATTCCCGGCGCCGCCCGGACCGATCGTGCCGGGAATACCCGGCACTCGTTGCGCGGGTTGCTGCTCGCTGGATTCGGTGAGTTGCACCGTCCAGGCGCGCTGCTCGCCGGTGTCGACCTCAAAGAAGCCGGTCCGGTCGAAGCCCCGCGCCAGGCAATTATCCGCGCCCTTGATCGTGAATTCCTTGTCTCGCGAGCACATGAAAGCCTGTCCCGACCATTCGCCGCCGCGATCGTAATCGAGCGCGTAGATATAGTAGTACCGTGCGACAAGCGTGCCGCGCAGCAGCGTCTCACAACTTCGGGAGGACACGTTCCACCAGCCTTCGGTGGTCCAGCCCTCCGCGTCCTTGTAGCCGAGCGCAATGCCGACCCGGCTCGATGTGTTGTTGCAGAGACGAAAGTCCGCGAACGCCGATCCGTTCCACAGGCAGGTCAGCGCGAACAGCAGAGCAGGCATCAAGGTAGTGCCGAGGCGCTTTGCTGTTCGGATCGGGGGAAGCGAATCTTTTGGGATCATTGCGACCAAGCTATATCAAGATATTGACGATTTCGCGTGGAGCGCCTCGACGGTCAAGCAGAATTTAGCTTGCATTTCGGAGCATCAGACGCGTTCGAGCCTTGCAAAGTCGGTGAATGTTTGCGTCGCGATATGGAAAATATGTGACAATTTCCTACTTGAACAGTTGGAGCATGGTCCTTTCGGATCATGCCGTAAAAGGGCGGAACCGGCCATGGCGATCGACGACAAAACCAGAACAGAACTTGAAGCCGCGGTGTTTCGGCGTCTTGTCCAGCATCTGCGTTCCCGTACCGACGTCCAGAATATCGATCTGATGAATCTGGCGGGTTTCTGCCGCAACTGCCTGTCCAACTGGCTCAAGGAAGAAGCCGATGCGAAGGGCGCTGCGATGAGCAAGGATGACAGCCGCGAGGCTGTCTACGGCATGCCTTACGAGACCTGGAAGGCGAGCTTTCAAGAAAAAGCGAGCCCCGAACAACTTGCCGCGATGAAGAAAGCCGAATCCGGACATTGATGGTGAGAGCGCCGATGCGCGGACATTCTTCGCGCAAGTTCCGCTCTCTCCTGTGGGTGCGCTGTGGATGAGCGATGATGCCGCCTTGACGTGAGCAGCCTTACTCTTGAGGGTCATTTTGCGACATGCGCCTTGCGGTCAAACGTGTGGCGCTTTCTTTTTCCCTCCCAACCACCAGTTCAATTCAGGAGTACCCGATGGCCACCGCTGCTGCCGCCGTCAAGGAAGAGCCCGCGACGAGATTTGCCAAGGATCAGCTCAAGGCCATTGTCGAGCGGATCGAGCGGCTGGAGGAGGAGAAGAAAACCATCTCCGACGACATTCGCGATGTCTATGCGGAAGCCAAGGGCAACGGCTACGACGTCAAGGCGCTGCGCACCATCGTGCGCCTGCGCAAGCAGGACGCCAACGAGCGGGCCGAGGAGGAGACGATTCTCGAAACCTATATGCAGGCGCTCGGGATGCTATGAGGCTCTCCTCATCATGAGGAGACGACGCTTAGTGCAGCGACGCCGTCCGCAAGGTGAAGGATTGCGTGGTAAGCGGAGCGGTGGCCGGGCCGGTAAAGTGATCGGTGGTCAGGCCGGCTTGCGGATCGTCTGAGAATCCCATCACGATCGCCGTCTGCGGTTTGACAAAGAGCTGGCTCAGCACGGTCATATTGGCATCGCCGAGCATTGTAACCGACATCGACCTGCTCGCGCTGGGCGCCAGCGTCATGATCCGCATCCATTCGTCGCTTGCACCGGACGCGACGACCCGTGTCGAGGCGGCTATCACGCCGTCCTGACTTTGGCCCTTGGCGACGCCCGTGGTGACATCGTTCGCAGCCAGTAAATGGCGGCTGGCCGATCCCGCACGCGCGTTGCGGGGAAGGGGCGCGCTGGCGGTAACGATATGGGCGTGATCGACCGGAGGGGACGCCTCCGGCGCGTAGGCCATCGCCTGGTACGCGGCGGGAACGCTGCCGGTCGGTTGTTGCTGATCGGTTGAGGCAGCGGTCTGGCGGGCATTGAGGGCAGCGACCTGTGCCGGCGTCGCCTGCTTCGGTGTGGCCGGCATGTTATCCCAGAAGCCGCGCGCATTGATGATGTCAGCCGGGGTCTGCGGTTTGGCCTCAGACGAATTGTCCGATACGGCGGTTTGTTTCGGCTTGGTGGGCTGCACGGTCTGCGCGTCGGCGGCAGCCAGCTGCAGCGTTGCCACCGCGGCCTTTGCGCGTGGTACCGGCATGGCCTCGACCGGCTTGGCGGCGGCGACCTGCACGGCCGGAGCGGCCTTGTCCTGGACCGCCGGCGCAGAACCTTCGTCCTCGTCATCCTGCGACTTGTTGCCGAACAAGCGGGCCAAAAGGCTCGGCTTGCTCACCTTGGCTGTATCATCGCCGTCGCCCCGATGCTCAATGTCGGCGCGAGCCAGTTCATATCCCTTCAGCGGCGTGCCGTCGGAAGGAATATGCACGGTGCGTCCGTCGGGGAAGACGCGCACGAGCTGATCGTGGGTCATGCGCGGCCAGTGGCGGATGTTGCCGGTGTCAAGATGCACGAACGGCGATCCCGACGTCGGATAGAAGCCGACGCCGCCGCGCTGAAGGCGCAGACCGGCGTAACGGATCTGCTCGAGCGGCACGTCCGGGATGTAGAAGTCCATCGCGTGGCCCAGCATGTGCTGGCTGAAGCGCGCCACACCCGTATGGGCCGAGCGATGCCGGAGCATGGCGTTGGTGGCGGGGGAGCGATAGGCGGAGATGATCTGGATCGGCTTTTTGCCGTCGACGTCGTGGTAGACTTCCCAGATGATATCGAACAGATGAGGATCCATCGTGGTCTGGTCCTGGGTGCGCCAGTCACGGAGGAAATGATTGAGCTGCTTCAGGGCCTCTTCGTCGAAGCGGCCGTCGCGCTTGAAGGTGACGGTGAGGTCTTCGCCCGAGTGGGTGTGGTGGAAGGAGAGGGTGCGGGTTTCGTTCAGAGCGGCCGCATCGTGGACGGAGCCGATCCCGCCGAGCAGCAGCACCGAGGCCAGCGCGAGCTGACATCCGGCCTTTGACAACAAGCTAGATTGGCGTGCGAAACCGGCCAGCAACTAGTGAGCCCACCCCAACAGACCGAGAGTTGAATTCTTTCGCGACCCCGTGTGGCGAAAGACGGTAAATGCACGCTTAACGCGGGAGGGTTAAATGCGATTTAACCCCTTTTCCCCAAATGGCAGGCAAAGCTAACCCGCCGAGTGTGGCGAAAGATAGCCGCTTGGTTAATCCGGGCGGACGCTGGATAGCGTTAAAAGGCCTCGCCCGATGAGCGAGGCCTTTGATTTAACTGAATAATATCCGTGCGCTGCCTGGTTATCAGCGGTCGTAGTACCGCTGGGGCTGAGGCTGAAGACGCCGGCGGCCGGGAGGGGCGGGCGGCGGCGTCGGGCCACCGAACAACCGTTCAAAGAAGGACGGTCCCGACGACCACGAATTGTCGCTGGCGAACCGGACGTTATCTGGCACGGCGGCGGGCTTCACGTAGTTCGGCTGCGCGTGGGCGACCACAGCCTCGAGGTCCTTGTTTCGGCCTGAACGCAGCAGCGACAGCATGATCGCATCGCGGCCATAGACGTCCTTGCGGAATTGCAAGTTGCCATCGTTATCCACGAACGCGGTCTGGTAGGTAATGTTGACCGGGATCGGTGTCGGGAATTTCAGGTCGATTTCGCTTTGCCCATACATGCTGCGGATTTTTTCCGGCGTGTAATGTGCGTTCGGCTCGGTGATGCCGAGCAGGACCGCGGCGTACTGGTCGGGATTTTGAACCCGCATGCAGCCATGGCTGAAGGCGCGATCTTCCTTGGCGAACAAATTCTTGTCCGGGGTATCGTGCTGATACACCAGGAACTTGTTCGGGAAGTTGAATTGGATACGGCCGAGCGCATTTCGTTCGCCCGGCGGCTGCGAGATGTGGATGCTGCCGTCGCGGCTGTGCTCGAGCTTCAATCCCATGCGCTCAAGCACCGTCGGGTCCTGCTGCAGCGCCGGCAGATATTCGTTGTAGATGATCGACGGCGGCACATTCCAGGTCGGGTTGACCGTGATGAATTTCATGGTCTCCGTCAGAAGCGGAGTGGCGTGAATACCGGGCTGGCCGGTGACCACTCGGGTGGTCCAGACCTGCGCGCCATTCTGCATGACCTTGAGCGTGTAGTCGGGAATGTTGAGAATGACATAGGCGTCGCCGATCGAAGGCGCACCGAGGTCGCGCGGCAGCCAGCGCCACCGCTCCATGTTCACGATGATGGTGTCGATCTGGCGGTCGCGCTTCGGGCTGTTGATGGCCTTGATGGTTCTGTCGTCGAGCACGCCGGTCGGCTTCAATTCGGCCATCGACTGGAACTTGCGGATGGCTTCCGCGACCTTGGCGTCGTAGTGGCGATCGTCGGCATTTTCGCCGACGCCGAGCTTGGCGCGCAGCTGCGGCACGCGGTCGTCTTCCATTTCGGTCGCGGTCTGGTTCTTGCGAGGCGCGGTATATTTCAGCGCCGGGCCGTCGGCGATCTGGATCACCTGCCCATCGCCGTCGCCGCGCAATTCGGCGAGCTTCTTCTTCAAGTCGCGATAGAGCTTTTGCGGCGGGTTGTAGTTGTCCAGCGCGAGCGAGGCGTCCTTGGCCGTCGTGACGTTGGCCAGCACTTCGCTCGGATCGATCGGGTGTTCCGGATATTGAATGTCACCGGACACCTGCGACCAGTGCATCCGGCCGCTCTGGGCGTGGCGTGCATAGTCGAACATGCTGGCGGTGAGTTTCATATCGGCTTCCGCAAGCGCATCGGGCGTGGTCGCCGCAGCGAAATCCGGCACCGGATAATCCTGCGGGTTCAATCCGTCGGAAGCGGCATCCTTCAGCCGCGCCACGACGCCCTTGCCGCTGTCGGTCAACTTGCCGCTCTGGGTCCAGATCGGCGCGAAGTCACGCGCGGTGTAGAATTTCTCCGCCGCCGCGCGCTCCGCCTTGCGGTCGAAATAATGCGCCGCCTTCGAAGCAACCATGTCGCGCAGCCTGTCGGCAACCGGCTGATCTTCGGCTGCAACGTTGCTCGCGGCCTTGACAGGTTCGGGCGATGAAGCCGCCGCAGCAGGCGCAGGCGCCTGGGCGGGAGCTACGGTGGCCGTGTCGTTCTTGGTGGCGTCCTTGGCTGTATCGCCATTGGCCGGCTCGGACTTGCTCGCCTCTTCCTTTGCAGGTTCGGTCTTAACAGGTTCACTCTTGGCAGGTTCAGCTTTGGCGGCTTCGGTTTTGGCGGCTTCGGTTTTGGCGGTCTCGACTTTGGTGGGCTCGGAGATCGGAGCGGTGGCGACATCCGCAGGCTTCGTGGCGGGCGTTGCCGGCGTTTGTCACGGCCGTTTTGGTGGCGTCGGGTGTTGCAGTGTCGAGCTTGAAATCGGCGGCAGTGGGCGGCGGGACGTTGGCAGGCTCGGGGCGCGGGACCGCCGCATCAATCGCCAGTTCGGCGGCGGAACTTCGCGGAGTATCGCTCTGCGCGAAGGCCGAACTCGCCGACACCGTGAGGAAGGTTGCCGCGACCGTCATCAGGACGCGGTCATATCCTCTACGGCTCTTCCAACAGTCACGCATCATCACACCCTTGGGTGAGCTGCCCCGCTCTGGAGCAGCTTGGGTTGTCCGTCAAAGTTTTCGCGAAATTGCCGGCCTGATCGGGTGCCGAAGCATTTTTGATAAATCTCTGCTCCAGAGTCCAAGTTTGGCGCGGTTGCCGCAACGATTTATACGCAGACGATACACGGGCGCCCCCTTACCAGCCAGCCACCCGAACGCAACTCACGACAAACTGACTTCACCGTGTCCTGCTGCATCGCCTGAGGCCTTCGTTCTTGCCACGCGAGCCGCCATTTGTCTGTCACTCGCGGGCAACGGTTCAAATGTTCCGGATCGGCTGAATTTCGGTCGCTACGTCCGTGTGTTACGGGCACAGCAATCTATCAAGCGTTATCCGCCCGATCCGTTCCGCTGCCCGCGGAATCGGTCGCCTCCTCGTCCAGCTTCCGATAGAGCGTCGAGCGGCCAATTTTCAGCCGGCGCGCAACCTCCGACATCTGCCCGCGATAATGTGAAATCGCGAAGCGGATGATCTCGCTTTCCAGGTCCTCCAGCGGCCGGACTTCGCCGCCATTCGTCAGCACGGAAAGCATGCCCGCAGCGGACGAGGGCAGAGGCGCGATAGGTATTTCATTACCAGAAACCATATCCGGCGCGGCCGCATGAAATGCCGGCTCGACGACTAGTGGCTCACCATACGCTGTCGACATCGATGGCGAGGATACGCCGGCCATTTGCGGGAAGTCGGCGGGCGTCAGCTGTTCGCCCTCGCTCATGACGACGGCGCGATAGACCGCATTCTCCAGTTGCCGGATGTTGCCTGGCCAATCGAGTTGCGAAAGATGCGCCATCGCCTCGCCGCTGACGCCGGTGATGTGGCGGTTTTCCTCGGCACAGAACCGTGTGAGGAAATGCCGCACCAGATGCGGGATGTCCTCGCGGCGCATCCGCAAGGGCGGAACGGTGAGTGGCAATACGTGAAGGCGATAGAACAGGTCTTCGCGGAAGTGCCCGCTTTTGACACGGTCGAGCAATTTGCGGTTGGTTGCGGAAATGATCCGCACATCGACCTTCACGGGCTTGCGCGCGCCGACCGCCTCGACCGTCCCCTCCTGCAACGCGCGGAGCAACTTGACCTGGGCGGAGAGCGGCAGTTCCGAGACTTCGTCGAGAAACAGCGTGCCGCCGGAGGCTTCGACGAATTTACCGGCATGACGTTCCGTCGCGCCGGTAAAGGCTCCCTTTTCGTGGCCGAACAGAATCGACTCGACGAGGTTGTCCGGGATCGCGCCGCAGTTGACGGCCACGAACGGCTTTGATTTGCGCTCGCCGCTGCCGTGAACGGCGCGCGCGAATAATTCCTTGCCGACGCCGGATTCGCCCTCGATCAGCACGGGAATTGTCGAGGCCGCAGCTTTTTTTGCCGTTCGCATCACGCCCGCCATGACTTCGCTGCGGGTGATGATGTCGGAGAAAGTCAGCCGGCCTTCACGGCTGTGGCGGATGCGTTGCAGTTCTCCCTTCAGCGCGCTGGTGGTGAGTGCATTGTGCAGACTGACCTGGAGCCGCTCCATGCCAACCGGCTTGACGACAAAGTCCAGAGCGCCGGCGCGCATCGCCGACACGACGTTATCGATGCCGCCATGGGCGGTCTGCACCACCACCGGGATGGAAAGTCCGGCTTCTCGGATCTTGGCCAGCACGCCCATGCCGTCGAGCCCGGGCATCACAAGGTCGAGCACAAGGGCATCGATGGTCGGGGCGTCCGGGGCGGTCAACAGCGCGATCGCGGCATCGCCGGAATCCACCATGACAGTCTCATACCCGCATTTTTGCACCATATTCTCAACCAGGCGGCGTTGCACCGCATCGTCGTCGGCGATCAAAATGGTGGCAGCCATGGTGTTCCTCACACGCAACAACTATTTGTCTCGAATTCGGGGCACTCTGGCCGACGCCGATTAACGACCGCTTAAACCTTCCTGTCGCCGGCGCCCGGCCCGTTGCCCTTTTGATCGAAGACAGGTTTCGAACAAGATGACCTCCCGCTCCACATCCGCCCTCCGCCGATCGACTGCCCAACGCAAGACGAGCTCCAAAAAGGTCGCCAGGCCCAGGGCGGAAAAACTGCCAGAGTGGAATCTCTCCGATCTCTATTCCGGTATCGGCGCGCCGGAAGTGGCGCGCGATCTGGACAGATTGGATGCCGAATGTGTCGCGTTTGAGAACGACTACAAAGGCAAACTTGCTGAGCGGACCGCGGGAGGGGGCGGCGGACGCTGGCTTGCGGGAGCGGTGAAGCGCTTTGAGGCGATCGACGATCTCGCCGGCCGGCTCGGCTCCTATGCAGGTCTGGTGCATGCGGGCGATAGCGTCGATCCCGTGATCTCGAAATTCTACGGCGATGTTTCGGAGCGGCTGACCAACGCGTCGGTCCATCTGTTGTTCTTTTCGCTCGAGCTGAACCGCATCGACGATACCGTGATCGACAGCGCGATGCAGACGGCTGAGCTCGCGCATTACCGGCCCTGGATCGAGGATCAGCGCAAGGACAAGCCGTATCAACTTGAGGATCGCGTCGAGCAGTTGTTCCACGAGAAGTCGCAGAGCGGTTATGCCGCCTGGAATCGGCTGTTCGACCAGACGATCTCCTCCTTGCGCTTCAAGGTTTCGGCTAAGGAGCTTGCGATCGAGCCGACGCTCAACCTGTTGCAGGACCGTGACGGCAAGCACCGCAAGGCGGCCGCGGAAGCGCTGGCCAAAACCTTCAACGCCAACGGGCGGACATTTGCGCTCATCACCAATACGCTGGCCAAAGACAAGGAAATCTCGGACCGCTGGCGCGGCTTCAAGGATGTTGCGGATTCCCGCCATCTGAACAACCGCGTCGAACCCGAAGTGGTCGATGCGCTGGTCGGCGCGGTGCGCGCGGCCTATCCGAAACTTTCGCACCGCTACTACCGGCTCAAGGCGGGCTGGTTCGGAAAGAAGAAGCTGCCGCATTGGGACCGCAACGCGCCGCTGCCTTTTGCTGCGACCGGAGCGATCGCATGGGGCGACGCCAAGAACATGGTGTTGTCGGCTTATCGCGGCTTCTCTTCCGAGATGGCCGGTATTGCCGAGCGCTTTTTTACCGATCGCTGGATCGACGCGCCGGTACGGCCCGGCAAGGCGCCGGGCGCCTTCTCGCATCCGACAACGCCGTCGGCGCACCCCTACGTACTGATGAATTATCAGGGCAAGCCGCGGGACGTGATGACGCTTGCCCACGAGCTCGGGCACGGCGTGCATCAGGTGCTCGCGGCGAAGAACGGCGCGCTGATGGCGCCGACGCCTTTGACGCTTGCGGAGACCGCGAGCGTGTTCGGCGAAATGCTGACCTTCCGCCGCCTACTCAGCGAGACCAGGAGCGCCAAGCAGCGCCAGGCACTGCTCGCCGGCAAGGTCGAGGACATGATCAACACGGTGGTGCGGCAGATCGCGTTCTATACCTTCGAGCGCGCCGTTCACACCGAGCGCAAAGGCGGCGAGCTGACCGCCAAGCGGATCGGCGAAATCTGGCTCAGCGTCCAGGGCGAGAGCTTAGGCGCGGCCATCGATATCCGCCCCGGCTATGAGAATTTCTGGATGTACATCCCGCATTTCATTCATTCGCCGTTCTATGTTTACGCCTATGCGTTCGGCGATTGTCTCGTGAACTCGCTCTATGGCGCTTACGAAAAGGCGCAAAGCGGCTTTGCCGAACGCTATCTCGCGATGCTTTCGGCCGGCGGCACCAAGCACTATTCCGAATTGTTGAAACCGTTCGGTCTGGACGCCAGGGACCCCCAATTCTGGAACGGCGGTCTGTCGGTCATATCGGACATGATCGACGAGTTGGAGGCCATGGGCTGACCGGCCCTTAGAACCCCAGGCCGCGGATCGGGACAATTGGCCTTCCGAATAGCCTGATAGGCGGGCAAAAGCCGCCCGCGCGGCGTTGCCCTGCCCTGCGGTTTGCGGTAACTCCACGATAACGCGCTTAGATTCACTGGGGAGACCGATGGCAGACCATAGCGAAGTGGCCTACACGACCGCTGACGGCAACGATTACGTGGCCCATGAGCAGACCTATGAGGGCTTTATCAAGCTCGTGAAATACGGCACGTTCACGGTTGTGGTGATCGTGGCACTGATGGCGTATTTCCTCGTCTGATGCTCTGACCACCGGCGCCGCTGACCGGCGCCGCGATTTGCAGACACTCGCCGTGTTTCGTATTGGTCGTCACTGCACGGCTGGACCTATTCTTGCGAAATAGCGGCATTGATAGCTCGCGCCGCTGGAGGCTTCATGAAGATTGCCGTCGCCAAGGAAATTGATCCATCGGAGCCGCGGGTTGCTGCTTCGCCCGATACGGTGAAGAAATTCAAGGCGCTTGGCGCCGACGTGGTCGTCGAACCGGGCGCCGGGATCAAGTCCGGCCTGCCGGATTCGGAATTCACCGCCGCTGGCGCCACGGTCAGTGCGGATGCGCTCAAGGATGCCGATATCGTCATCAAGGTGAAGCGGCCGGAAGCCGCCGAGCTCGGCCGCTACAAGCGCGGCACGCTCGTCATTGCCATCATGGACCCCTATGGCAACGACGCCGCCTTGAAGGCGATGGCCGATGCGGGTGTCTCGGCCTTTGCGATGGAATTGATGCCGCGTATCACCCGCGCGCAGGTGATGGACGTGCTGTCTTCGCAGGCGAACCTCGCCGGCTATCGTGCGGTTATCGAAGGCGCGGAAGCCTTCGGCCGCGCCTTCCCGATGATGATGACGGCGGCCGGCACCGTTCCGGCGGCCAAGGTCTTCGTGATGGGTGTCGGCGTCGCCGGTCTTCAGGCGATCGCGACCGCGCGGCGTCTGGGTGCAATCGTCACCGCGACCGACGTGCGGCCGGCAACCAAGGAGCAGGTGGAATTGCTCGGCGCCAAATTCCTCGCCGTCGAAGACGAGGAATTCAAGAACGCGCAGACCGCCGGCGGCTATGCCAAGGAAATGTCGAAGGAGTATCAGGCCAAGCAGGCTGCGCTCACTGCCGAGCACATCAAGAAGCAGGACATCGTGATCACGACCGCTTTGATTCCGGGCCGCCCGGCGCCAAAGCTGGTTTCGGCCGAGATGGTCAAATCGATGAAGCCGGGCTCCGTGCTGGTCGATCTCGCGGTCGAGCGCGGCGGCAATGTCGAGGGCGCCAAAGCCGGCGAAGTCGCCGAGATCGATGGTATCAAGATCGTCGGCTACACCAATGTCGCTGGCCGCGTTGCAGCCTCGGCCTCGAGCCTCTACGCGCGCAACCTGTTCAACTTCATCGAGACGATGGTCGACAAGGCCAGCAAGGCGCTGGCCGTGAACTGGGACGATGAGCTGGTGAAAGCGACGGCATTGACGAAAGACGGCGCG
Source organism: uncultured Alphaproteobacteria bacterium (assembly GCA_963775545.1). Classification (GTDB taxonomy): domain Bacteria; phylum Pseudomonadota; class Alphaproteobacteria; order Rhizobiales; family Xanthobacteraceae; genus Bradyrhizobium. Next base: position 24,200 of record CAVZJE010000001.1, on the reverse strand, counting down.
GTCATCCACCCGAACTTCCAGCCGAAATAAGGAGAAGAAGCCATGGAGCATCTCGCGCAGGCCGTCGATCCCTTCGTGTTCCGGCTTTCGATTTTCGTGCTCGCCGTGTTTGTCGGCTATTTCGTGGTGTGGTCGGTGACGCCTGCGTTGCATACGCCGCTGATGTCGGTGACCAACGCGATCTCCTCGGTGATCGTGGTGGGCGCGCTGCTTGCGGTCGGCGTCGGTATGATTTCGTCTGGCTCAGGCTGGGCACGCGGCTTCGGCTTCGTTGCGCTGGTCTTCGCCTGCGTCAACATCTTCGGCGGCTTCCTGGTAACCCAGCGCATGCTGGCGATGTACAAGAAGAAGTCAAAGTGAGCGGCAATCACCTCGGGGTGAAAAGGCAAACGGGGGACGACCTGAGATGAGCGCCAATCTTTCCGCAGTGTTGTATCTGGTGGCAGGTGTGTTGTTCATCCTGTCGCTGCGCGGGCTGTCGAGCCCGGCATCTTCGCGGCAGGGCAATTTCTTCGGCATGACCGGCATGGCGATCGCGGTCGCGACGACGCTTGCCTCTCATCCGCCGGCCGATGGTATCGCCTGGATTCTGGTGATCCTCGGCGTTGCGATCGGCGGCAGCATCGGCGCGGTGATCGCGCGCCGCGTACCAATGACCTCGATGCCGGAACTAGTCGCGGCGTTCCACTCGCTGGTCGGCATGGCCGCGGTGCTGGTCGCCGCCGGCGCCTTCTACGCGCCAGAAGCCTTCGACATCGGCACGCCCGGTCACATTCATTCGCAAAGCCTGATCGAGATGTCGCTTGGCGTCGCCATCGGCGCCTTGACCTTCACCGGTTCGGTTATCGCGTTCCTGAAATTGTCGGCACGGATGAGCGGCGCACCGATCATCCTGCCGTTCCGCCACGTCATCAACATCGTGCTCGCGCTGGCATTGGTGTTTTTCATCGTGGGCCTCGTGACGTCCGGGAGCGCGATCGACTTCTGGCTCATCACCATCCTCGCGCTCGCGCTTGGCGTGCTGATGATCGTTCCGATCGGCGGCGCCGACATGCCGGTCGTGATATCGATGCTCAACTCCTATTCCGGCTGGGCGGCAGCCGGCATCGGATTTACGCTCGGCAATTCGGCGCTGATCATCACCGGCGCGCTGGTCGGCTCCTCCGGCGCGATCCTGTCCTACATCATGTGCCACGCGATGAATTGCTCGTTCATCTCGGTGATCCTGGGCGGTTTCGGCGGCGAGACCGCGGCGGCCGGAGGCGGAAGCGGCGAGCAGAAGCCGGCCAAGCTCGGTTCGGCGGACGATGCCGCCTTCATCATGAAGAACGCCTCCAAGGTCATCATCGTGCCGGGCTACGGCATGGCGGTGGCGCAGGCGCAGCACGCGCTGCGCGAAATGGCCGACATGCTCAAGAAGGAAGGCGTCGAGGTGAAATACGCCATTCACCCGGTCGCGGGCCGCATGCCCGGTCACATGAACGTCCTGCTCGCCGAAGCCAACGTTCCCTACGACGAGGTGTTCGAGCTTGAGGACATCAACTCGGAGTTCGCGCAGGCCGACATCGCCTTTGTGATCGGCGCCAATGACGTCACCAACCCGGCCGCCGAAGATGACAAGACATCGCCGATCTACGGCATGCCGGTGTTACAGGTGTGGAAGGCCGGCACAGTGATGTTCATCAAGCGCTCGCTGGCGTCCGGTTATGCCGGCATCGACAATCCCTTGTTTTATCGCGACAACACCATGATGCTGCTTGGCGATGCCAAGAAGGTCACCGAGAACATCGTCAAGGCGATGTGAGGCCGCGAGCGCCCTGCAAGGTCGCGATCCCATGAATGCGCACGGACCGATGCCGAAATCGGCATGGATATTTCCAGCCCTGGCGGTTTTGTTGTTCGCCGCAGCGACGGCGGCCGGCTACAGTTTTAAGCCTTCGTCGGCCGGACTGGCGTTCGCCGCCGTGTTGCTCCTGATCCTGTTCGGCACGGTCTTTGCTGCCGTCCATCATGCCGAAGTCGTCGCCGAGCGTATCGGCGAACCCTTCGGTACGCTGCTCTTGACGCTCGCCGTCACCATCATCGAGGTTGCGCTGATCGCCACCATCATGCTGGGCGAAGGACCCGTGACGACGCTGGCGCGCGACACGGTGTTCGCGGTGGTGATGATCGTGTGCAACGGGCTGGTTGGCATCTGTATCCTCGTCGGCGGCCTGCGCTACCGCGAGCAGGATATCCAGGTCAGCGGATCGAACCTCTATCTCAGCGTTCTGTCGGTGCTCGCGACCATCACGCTGATCATGCCGAACTACACGCTGACCACACCGGGGCCGGTTTATTCGGTAGTCCAGCTCGGCTTCGTCAGTACCGTCACCATCCTACTCTACGGCGTGTTTCTCTATACCCAGACCGTGCGGCACAGCGACTATTTCGTCGCTGCCACCGCCGGCGCCCGTCATGAAGGCCCACAAGCCTCGAACCGGGCGATCCTTCTCAGCGTCGGCCTGCTGCTGGTGTCGCTACTGGCGGTGGTGCTGTTGGCGAAGAAGTTCTCCCAGGTGGTCGATGCCGGCGCAGCCCTGATCGGCGCGCCGCCGGCCTTTGCCGGCATTCTGGTGGCGCTGTTGATCCTGATGCCGGAGGGGGTCGCGGCGATCGCCGCGGCGCGCCGGAACGATCTGCAAAAGAGCATTAACCTTGCGCTCGGCTCTTCACTGGCCACCATCGGCTTGACGATACCGGCGGTAGCGGTCGCCGCCTACGAGCTCGACAAGCAGCTCGTGCTGGGGCTTCCGGTCCAGGACATGGTGCTCCTGCTCCTGACGCTGCTGCTTAGCCTGCTGACGCTCGGGAGTGGCCGCACCAACATCCTTTTCGGGCTGGTCCACCTTGTGGTATTTGCGGTATTTATGTTCATGGTGTTCGTTCCCTGAACGGGAGAAAAGCCGAAAATGCCAAGCGCCGCGTCGGACGTCCAGGTCGACACGCCGGAGGTGCGCGTGACCCGGTGGCGGCTCGCTCCCGGAACGGCCACGGGGCACCACATTCATGAGATGGATTATGTTATCGTTCCCGTGACGGCGGGCGAGATGACGATTGTGGCGCCCGGCGGCGAGCGCTCGAAGGCCCAGCTTGGGATCGGCCAGTCATATTTCCGTAAGGCTGGCGTTGAACATGATGTGCTCAACGAAAGTGCATCAGAGATCGTATTTCTGGAAGTGGAGTTGAAACCATAACCCCGTTGTTTACCGAATTGCCACCGATCTGCCTCAAAGCTCGGGCATCTCAGCCCGCGCGGGAGTGGTCGGCATGCTGAAACTGGTTTCAAAATTCGCGATGGACATTTTTCCGTCGGTGATTGCGACCATCCTCGGCGCTTATATCGTCAATCACTACATTAACAACAAGTCGCCCGCGACCGGCGCTACCGCGGCAGCCGTGTCCACGGCTGAGCCGAAAAAGGCGGTTTCGAAGGCCGATTCGAAGCCGGCCGAGAAATCGGCCGATCTCGGCCATATCCCTGAGCCGGGCGTCCGGGCCAAGGGCATCTCCGAAAAGGCCATGATCGACAAATCGGCGGCCGACAAGGCGCCCGTCGAAAAGGCCAACGACAAGGCGGACCGGCCCTCCGAAACCGCCAGCATTCCTCCAGTTGCGCCGGAGTCGCGTCGCCACCAGCCGGCGCGCGAAAAGGAAAAGGCTGCCAAGACCGCTCCGGCTCCCGCACCAGCCGCCGAGCCTGCCCCCGCTATCGCGCCCGTTGAGGCTGCCGTGACGCCGGACGCCAACGATCTGGCGCGGGCAGCTATCGAGCGCCTGCGCGGCAGCGAGCCTGCCCCCCGGGTACAGGCGGCAGAACCGCCCAAGGAATCCCCCAAGGTAGTGGAACCACCTCGCGTCGCCACGGCGCCAGCCGCGTCGGCGCCAGCACCCGTGCCGGTCGTGGCCGCACCCTCTCTTCAGCCGTTGCCGCCGCCGATCGTGGTGTCGACGCCGCCGGCCGAAACGCCGCCGGCTGTGGCGCGGGCTGACGACCCGTTCCGCCCGACGCCGCCGGCCGATATTCCCGATCCGCACGCCCCACTGGATTTGCGCGCCGATGCCGCGGGCCCACCCGCCGCCAAGCGGCCCTCCGTCGCCGACGATGTGCTCTCGGCCACCAAGAAGCTGTTCAACTCGGTGCTGCCGAAGCAACAGCAGTGATTCGTCCACCGCAATCGGCCGTGCCGCCTGAGTTGGCGGCCTGCCGGCGCTGCTGACAAATTATTTCAGAATGTTTCGTAGCTCTGGCCCGGCTTGCCGCCGACGCGAGCGAAGGCGGATCGTGCAGCATCGTCTTTGGGACGCAAGTTGATGGCGCGGCCATAGGAGCCGGCGGCCTTGGTCTTGTCGCCAAGGCGCTCGTAAGCAAGCCCGCGCGTGATCCAGGCCTGCGCGTTGTTCGGATCGTCCTGCACCGCTTCATCGAGATCGGCTGCGGCCTCCTTGGCTTGGCCGAGCGCCAGATAGCTGAGCGCGCGGCCGAGCAGGGGCTCGGCCTCCTGAGGTATCAGGCCGTTGGCTGCGCTGAAGTCCTCAATCGCGAACGGGTGCTGTTTCTCGCTCTGATAGAGCAGGCCGCGATTGTAGTAGGCCTCCGCATCGTCAGGACGAAGGGCGATCGCCTTGCTGAAATCCTCAAGCGCCTGGGCCGCCTCGCCCCGTGCCTTGTGGACCAGGCCGCGGCCAAGCCAGGCCGGCGCGTAATTGGCATCAAGCGCCAGCGCGCGTTCATAATCGGACGTTGCCTGATCGAGCCGTTTGGTCTTGCGGTAAATCTGGCCGCGGTTGGCGAAGGCCTGTCCGTAATTGGGATCGAGGCTGATCGCCTTGTTGAAATCAGCCAGCGCTTCGTCGGTCTTTCCGGCCTGCGCCAGCACAGACCCTCGCATGTTGTAGGCCTGCGGATTGTCGGGGTTTTTCTTGATGGTTTCGGAGAGCGAGGCGATGTTGGCCGCGGAAGTGATTTGCGCGGGCTCTTCCCTGGGCTCCGGGGAATTTGTCAGCGATCCCAGCGTCATCGAACAGCCGCCGAGCGCGAGCGCTGCCAATGCGATCGCCGCAGATACGCGCTGGCCGTGGCGCAAATGTCCGGAAAATACTCCAGCAATCGGAACCGTCATCGTGCGGGATACTCACGCGCTTACCCGCTTACTGGTAACCTGCTCCGCTGCGAAATGCATCGGCCAATTCGCCCGCAAGTTTACGGCTAGTGCCCCGGTTCTGACATTCGTATCCTGTCGCGGCGGCACTTTTACGAATGTCAGAACCAAAGGGACACTAGCAACCATATGATTCTAGTGTGGCTTTGACTCTGACGTTCCTTCGAAGAACTCGGGGCGACACTGAAAGGAACGTCAGAGTCGCCACACCAGTGGCAAATAAACAAAAACGCGGGCCAAACGGCCCGCGTCAATGCACTCAAGTCCGAAAATCAGGTCGATCAGCGCGGTCCGCGAGGACCACCCGGACCGCGGCCGCCGCCCGGACCACCGCGATCGGCACCCGGGCCCGCGCCGAACACCGGCTTCGGCTTCATCGGCAGCAGGCCTTCACGCTGCAACTTCTTGCGAGCGAGCTTGCGCGCGCGGCGCACAGCTTCGGCCTTTTCGCGGGCCTTCTTCTCGGAGGGCTTTTCGTAATGACCGCGGAGCTTCATCTCGCGGAAAATACCCTCGCGCTGCATCTTCTTCTTCAGCGCCTTGAGGGCTTGGTCGACATTGTTATCGCGAACGAGAACCTGCACGCGGCATCCTCTTTCCATTGATCGGATTGGATTCTGTTAAGGTCAAAGGAACGGCAAAAAAGCCAAGCACCTGACCTTTGAGCGCGCGGATGTATCAGACAAAAGGTGGAATGTCTACCGGGGAAGCGGCGGTTCCGGCCACGGCAGGGTCATACAAGTGTTGTCAAATCCGCCCGCCAGCAGCCCCGGTTTAGGGAATATGCAGCTTTTTGGATGAATTTTCGCCGCGAGGGGCTGGGAGAGCAAGCCCGGGAGGCTCCAATGGAAGCGAAGAAATATGCCGCTGAACTGATCGGTACATTTTGGCTCACATTTGCGGGATGCGGTAGCGCCGTCATTGCCTCCGCCTTTCCCCAGGTCGGTATCGGCCTGCTCGGCGTAGCACTGACATTCGGACTGAGCGTCGTAACCATGGCCTATGCGATCGGCCATATATCCGGATGCCACCTCAATCCGGCGGTTACCGTCGGCCTTGCCGCGGGCGGACGCTTTCCGGCCGGCCAGATCCTGCCTTATGTGATCGCGCAGGTCGCCGGAGCTATCGTCGCCGCAGCGCTGCTTTATGTGATCGCGAGCGGCGCTCCGGGATTCGACGTCAGCAAGGGCTTTGCGTCCAATGGTTATGGAGCGCATTCGCCAGGCCACTACGATTTGATGGCCTGTTGCATTACCGAGGTCGTCATGACCGCGATGTTCCTGTTCATCATCATGGGTGCTACCCACGGCAAGGCGCCCGCGGGCTTCGCGCCACTGGCGATCGGATTGACGCTGACGATGATCCACCTCGTCAGCATTCCCGTCACCAACACCTCCGTGAATCCGGCGCGCAGCACCGGCCCCGCTTTGTTCGTCGGCGGATGGGCGCTGGCCCAGCTCTGGCTGTTCTGGGTGGCGCCGCTGATCGGCGGCGTGCTGGGAGGGGTGGTCTATCGCTGGCTGAGCAAGGAGCCGACCGGCGTCGTGGAAGGCACAAGGCCGGCGTAGCCGGCCACCTTGATGACGGGATCGCAGACTCCGCGGTCCCTTCACGGATTATTTTCGGAGCGCCGGCACGACCTGGGTGACATGGCCCATCTTGCGCCCGGGTCGGGGGACTCCCTTGCCGTAGAGATGAACGGTGGCGCCGGGAACGGCGAGCCAATCTGTGTAACTGTTGATCTCGTCCCCGATCAAATTGGTCATGGTGACCTCGCCGTGGCGCAGCGGCTTGCCGAGCGGCCATCCGGCGATCGCACGGATATGCTGTTCGAATTGCGAGATCGACGCACCGTCCAGTGTCCAGTGACCGGAATTATGCACGCGCGGCGCAATCTCGTTGACCAGCACGTCCGGTTTGCCGTCGCGGTTGACCACGAACATCTCGACCGCCAGCACGCCGACATAGTCGAGCGCGGCTGCGATGCGTTGCGCGATGTCACGGGCCTGCGCGGCGAGTGCATCCGACAAGATCGCAGGCACGCGCGAAATCTTGAGGATGTGATCCCGGTGCTCGTTTTCGGTGACGTCGAAGCATTCGACGTCGCCGCCGGCCGAGCGTGCGGCGATGACAGAAACTTCGCGCTCGAATGGAACGAAAGCCTCGAGGATCGCCGATTTGGTGCCGAGGTCGGCCCATGCGCGATCGGCATCGTCGACGGCGCGAATGATGGTCTGGCCCTTGCCGTCGTAGCCGAAGCGGCGGGTCTTGAGCACGGCGGGCAGGCCGATCCTGGCGATTGCCGCGCGCAAAGTCTGCGGTGACGAAACGTCGGCATAGTCGGCGGTCCGGATGCCCAGCCCCTTGACGAAATCCTTTTCGATCAGGCGATCCTGGGTCGTTTCGAGAGTCTTGCGGTCGGGCAATACCGGCCGCCGCGCCGCCAGGATCATCGCAGAAGCTGCAGGCACGTTCTCGAATTCATAGGTGATGACGTCGACATCTGCCGCGAAAAGTTCGAGCGCTTCGACGTCGGCATATTCGGCGCAGGTGGCATTCGCCACGACATCAAAGGCCGGTGAATCCGGGTCCGGTGAAAACACCCGGCAACGCAAGCCGAGCCGCGCCGCCGCCATTGCCAGCATCCGGCCGAGTTGCCCGCCGCCGAGGATTCCGATGGTGTCGCCTGGCTTCAGCGTCACCCGAGAAGGAGACGTCACGCGGATTCCTCCGGACGCTCGGCGACCGCGTCAGTCTGCTTCTTGCGCCAGGCAGCCAGTCGTTCGGCGAGCGCCTTGTCGTTCAGCGCCAACATGCTTGCCGCCAACAGCGCCGCGTTGATCGCGCCGGCCTTGCCGATCGCGAGCGTCCCAACGGGAATGCCGGCCGGCATCTGCACGATGGAATAGAGCGAATCCATTCCCGACATCGTCTTCGATTCAATCGGCACGCCGAGTACGGGAAGTTCCGTCAGCGACGCGGCCATGCCTGGCAGGTGCGCGGCCCCGCCCGCGCCCGCAATGATGACCTTGAAACCGGCGGCCTTCGCGCCTTTGGCGAAGGCGTAGAGCCGCTCCGGCGTGCGGTGCGCGGAGACAATGCGTTTCTCGCAAGCCAACCCCAGCGCGCCCAAGGTTTCGGCGGCGTGTCGCATGGTCTCCCAGTCCGACTGGCTTCCCATGATGATGGCGATCGGCGCGGTCATATCGTTAATTTTTCTGGCGGAATCCGGAAAATCGGGCCGGATTATAGGATCGGCCCTCTGTTCGGCAAGGCTAGCAAGGGATCGACAATGGACTATCCTGTCTTGGTGCGAGCAGGCAAGCGTTCTGGCGACCAGCGTTAACGTGAACGCGGTGTTGAAGGGCGGGTTCGAGCCGGATTCGCGCCCCGGGGAAGGCCGATGAAGAAGAAAAAGAAGGGGCTAGGGGCGCGAGCTCCGAAGCGCCGCAAACCGGCTTCGGCCAACGGCAGGGCGCTTCAGCGCCGTGCTGCGTCGGTCGCGCGCGATCCGGCGGTGAAGGACGATGCGAAGGCCGAAATCCGGCGGCTGAAAACCCAATTGGCCAAGGCCACGGCGCGCATCGAACAGCTGCAGGCGGCCGCCGACACCGATTTCCTGCTGGGAATTCCCAACAGGCGCGGCTTCGAGCGCGAACTCGGCCGCGCCATCTCCTATATCCAGCGCTATCACGCCAGCGGCGCGCTGGTCGTGCTCGACGTCGACCGGCTGAAGCCGATCAACGACAATTTCGGCCATGCGGCAGGAGATCAGGTGCTGAAGGCGATCGTTGCCGTGCTGTCGCGCCAGATCCGTTCCTCCGACGTGATCGGGCGGCTCGGGGGCGACGAGTTTGCGCTGTTGTTGTGGAATCTCAGTGAGACCGATGCACACGCCAAGGCCGTCGCGCTTGAAGAAGATATCGATCGCCTCAATTTTGCTTTCGCAGGCAGTACCGTCGCAACCGGCGTATCCGCGGGCGTCGTCGTTCTTGGTCCGCATTCGGAGGCCGCAAGGGCGCTCGCGGACGCCGATTGCGCGATGTATGTGCGCAAGGCGCAGCGGCGCCATGAAGTCCAACCTTCCAACCACGGAACAACATCATGAGCACGCCTGAACCGTTTACGCTTCATGTGGCCGATGCCGAGATCGCCGACCTTAGGGAGCGTCTCGCGCGCTCGCGCTTTCCGGATTGCGCGCCCGGCGATCCTTGGGCCTATGGCACGGATGTCGCCTATTTGCGCGGCCTCGTGGACTATTGGCGCGACGGGTTTGATTGGCGTGCGGAGGAAGCAGCGCTCAATGCCTTTCCGCAATTCCGGGTTCCGCTCGACGGCATCGACCTGCATTATCTGCATGTGCCCGGTGTGGGCGAAAATCCGATGCCGCTGCTTCTGTTGCACGGCTGGCCGGGTTCGGTGTTCGAGTTTGTCGACATCATTCCTCGCCTGACCGATCCCGCACGTTTCGGCGGCGATCCACGCGATGCCTTCACAGTGATCGCGCCATCGCTGCCGGGCTATGGGCTTTCGTTCAAGCCCGGCCAGAAACGGTATGGCGTCCCTGAAATGGCGGACTGTGTCGCCGCGCTGATGCACGATGTACTCGGCTTCTCGCGTTTTGCCGCGCAAGGCGGCGATTGGGGCGCGGCCATCACCAGCCGGTTGGCTTACGCCCATGCCGAGAAAATGATCGGCATCCATGTCAACCTGTGGTCGGCGGCGGGGCGCGAGGCGAGCGCATTTCAAAATCCGACCGAGGAGGAGAAACGTTACCTCGGCGAGCTGGCGCGTTGGACGCGCGAGGAATCCGGCTATCAGTGGATTCAAGGCACTCGTCCGCAGACGCTTTCCTTTGCGTTGACGGATTCGCCCGCGGGCCTCGCGGCCTGGATCGTGGAGAAGTTCCGCGCCTGGTCGGATTGCGATGGCGACGTCGAGCGCGCGATCAGCCGCGATCGCATGCTGGCCGACATCTCGCTCTACTGGTTCACTGGCGCGATCGGGTCGTCATTCTGGCCTTATTACGCACGGTTTCACGGCTCCGCCATCCTGCCGCCCGGCGCGGTCATCACGGTGCCGACGGGCTATGCGCAATTCCCGCGCGAAATCCTCAAGCCTCCGCGCAGCGCCATCGAGCGCGTGCATACCAACATCCGCCGCTGGACCGTCATGGAAAAGGGCGGGCATTTTGCCGCGCTCGAACAACCTGACGCTCTCGCACGCGAGGTGCGCGCCTTCTTCCGCGAGTTGCGCTGAAATCATAAATTATAGTGCGTACTAGCGTGGCGGATTTGACGTTCGCTTGAGTAGCGCTGCGAATCCTCATAGCGAACGTCAAATCCAAAGCCACACTAGAATCCAATATTTGCTAGTGTCCCTTTAGTTCTGACACTCGCAAACGAATTCTCGGCCATGGGATACGAATGTCAGAACTGGGACACTAGATCGTCCGGCACCTGTCCGAAGGTCTTGAGCACGCGCGCATCGCCGAATTCTCCGGCCATCGGATCGCCGCTGCGGCAGAAAGCCACCGCGCCGATGCTGCCGGCTGTGCGCGACATCGCTTCCGCGCGCCGCAACGCGCTGGAAGAATGTTGGCATTCTTCGGCAGCACCTGCGACCGGCATGCCGGTCTCGTCCTGCAAAAAGGGCATCGCGACGTAATAGGTGACGTTGGCCATTTTCGTGGGCTCCGATCTCTCGATGAATCAGGCCGCGCCGCCTCTTTCTCGCGCCCGCCGGGCCGTCGCGCCCAGGTGTGATGCTTTGGTTCGCAACGCGCTCAACTCGATTTCCAGATACTCGTTCGCCAGGATCAGGGCCTTGATCGTGCTGCGGGCGTCGCCGTTGCACATCGCGATCAGCCGATCGCAGGCCTGTTCGTAGCTCGGGCTGTAGGGAAACGAAGCGGGATCGGGCATGGCGGGCTTCCTCAAGGCGCGAAGTTGACGATCTCCAAATGTTCTTCTTTTGTTCTAAAAAGTCAAGAGCCGATCGGGGCGGTATCCGGCCGCGGGAAGGCCGCCTCAAGCGATGATGTCTGGCGTGATCTGGTCTTCGATGAAGGCAATACGGTCGCGCAACTGCAGCTTGCGCTTCTTCAGCCGTTGCAGCCGTAACAAGTCAGGCGCCGGCGACTGGTGCAGCGCGTCAATCGCCGCATCGAGATCGCGGTGTTCCTGGTGCAACCTTGCGAGCTCGGATTGGAGTTCGCGCTCATCTTCGTCGGTCATGGTGTACTTAATCGAAAACGCGGATGAGATTTGCGAAAAGTTCAAGCCGAGCCTCGAATATCCTCCCTGGCAGGCCGCTCCGCAAGCAGGTTCGAAAGGTGGTCTTCGAGCGAAACGCGCGCAAAGCGTGAATGTGCGGAGCAGGGAACTGGCTTGCGGGCCGCCGCCAAAGCCGTTCGCGCTAGTCTTTTGTTTTGCCGCGGTTTCCCCGCCTCGCGCGGGAACCCAGCCAAGCCGAACGGCTAACGGGCGTCGCTCACGGTTCGTTACAGATACCGGTGAAATATGAGAACGGCGTTTTCTAAAGCCATCGACAAATTCCAGCCGTGGTGTAAAGTTATTGGTCCGGATCGAATCTGAGGTCTTACCCAACCGAGGAGGTTTCGAATGGCAATTCAGGCGCATCTTGTTGAACTGGAACGCAAACACCAGAGCCTGGAAAACGAATTGCACGAAGCTCTGGTGCACCTTTCAACGGACGATCTGCAAATTGTCGAACTCAAGCGCCGCAAGTTGATGGTCAAGGACGAAATCGAACGTTTGAAGCAATCCACGTACGCTACGTTGCATTAGTTATCGGCAATACTCGATACCCGCCCTGATTGCCGTAACCGACGACGCTGACCTGCGCCGGGCGGTTGTTCAATGTATATCATTTGACACGATCGCCGCGCTTCGACGGAGAGCGCGGCGGGTGTTTGTGCGCTTTCAGCCAAGCGCCTTCCCTTGCGCCAATTCGCCGACATAGTCGGCGATGGCCAGAGACGAGGTGAGGCCCGGCGATTTAATTCCAAACAGGTTGATCAGCCCGTCGATGCCGAGATCCTTCGGTCCCTGGATCAGGAAATCCTGCACCGCGACCGCGGGTGGTACGATCTTGGGCCGCATGCCCGAATAACTCGGCATCAGCGCGCCGTCCGGCAGCGACGGCCAGTAACGGCGGATCGCCGGATAGAATTGTTCCGCCCGCGCGGGATCGACCGAATAGTCGATGCTGTCGACCCACTCCACGTCGGGGCCGAACCGCGCCTGCCCGGCCATGTCCAGCGTGAGATGAACACCGAGGCCGCCGGGCTCGGGCACCGGATAAATCAGATGTGAAAACGGCGCGCGCGCGGAGCAACTGAAATAGTTGCCCTTCGCAAGGTAGGCTGTTGGAATCCTTTCGACCGGCATGCCGTCGATGCTGCGCGCTACGCTCGTGGCGGCGAGGCCAGCCGCGTTGACCAGAAGCCGGCATTGCAGCGACATTGGCGTCTCGCCGCCGGCGTCAATCTCAATGTGGCCGCCGCGTGCGCGCGCACCGAGTAGCGGGGTGTGAAACGCAAAGGCCGCACCTGCGTCTTCGGCATTGCCGCGCAACGCCAGCATGTAGGCGTGGCTGTCGATGATGCCGGTGGAAGGCGACAGCAAGGCCGCCTCGCAATGAAGCGACGGCTCCAGCGCGCGCGCGGCCTCGCCCGGGAGGGTTTGCAGATCGGTGACGCCATTGGCCTCGGCATGCGCTCTGATCGATTCCAGCTTCTCGGTTTCCTTCGGCGTTGTCGCGACGATCAGCTTGCCGCAATTGCGATGCGGAATGCCTTGATCGCGGCAGTATCGATACAGCGCTTGTTTGCCGCTGACGCACATCCGCGCCATCAGGCTGCCCGCCCGGTAGTAGATGCCGGCGTGGATCACCTCGCTGTTGCGAGAGGAGGTGACGGTGCCGATTCCCTCGGCCGCTTCCAGCACGATCACCTCGCGGCCGCTCTGAGCCAGCCGCCGCGCCACGGCTAGACCGATCACTCCCGCACCGACGACGACGCACTCAACCTTTTCCATGTGAAAATTCTGATCCGGCTTTTGGTGCGCCAGCCGGTACAACTCATGCGTCAAATGACGCGTCCGGCCGAGGGTTCTGGTTGCATCTCGTTTGTTTACGCAACTCTTTGTATTTGTTTCTGAACTTGGCTAGCCCAAATCATTAGTGAGTCATTAATCATGTCCCGGCAATTGGTGCAATTTCGCCCAGCAATTGCAGGCTGCCGGGGTACGCGTTTACCTGATCCAAACCCGCGACGCCAGAAAGTCCCCGTAGAAATCGCGGGTGACCGATGGCTGGCAAGAACTGGCAGGCAGGCGGCGGGATCATGATTCCGGCAGGAATCGTGCTGTGCCTTGCTGTGTCTTTTTGGGCCGTCTCCGTATCCGGTTTCGGGTCCAGCCTTGTCCAATATTTCGAGGCGGCTGGCCCGGATGTCATCTCGGATGCGGTGCTGGGCGGCCTGGTCATCGGCTCGTTCCTGGTTGCCATTGGCTTGTGGGTCGTGTCGACGCTGCGCCGGTTCAAGCGGTCGCAACTTCGCAGGAATGCTTTCGTCAGCTCCGCCCTGAACAATCTCAAGCAGGGCGTCGTGATCACCAATCCGCGGCAACGGATCGTTTTCCTCAACGACCGTTATCTCGAGATTTACGGTCTTTCGCGTTCGGACATCACGCCGGACATGACCGGCAGGGACCTCCTCGAACTGCGGCGCCAGCGCGGCAAACTCAACGTCAGTGTCGAGGAGTTCCGCGAGCAGGCCGGCAAGCCCGAGGGCATGGTCACCGAATTGCCAAGCGGGCAGTCGGTTCATGTCAAACATTTTTCGCTGGCGAACGGCGGGTCGGTGGCGACGCATGAGGATTGCAGCGAACAGCGCGAGCTCTCGCGGCAGCTTGCGTCCACCAAGCAATTTCTCGAATCCGTGCTGGAGAATGTTCCGGTCTGCGTGGCCGCCAAGAGCATCGAGGACGGCCGCTATATTTTCGCCAACCGCGCATTCGAACGATTTTCGCGTTTTTCGAGGGATTTCATCATCGGCAAACGCGCCGACGAGATCTTCACGCCGGACACTGCGGCCAGCATCGAGGCTGCCGACCGCGCCGCGCTCAGTGCGCCGGAAAGCCAGTTCCGCAATGAATTCATGGTCGAGCGCGGCTCGAAGAAGCGGGTCCTTGCCTCTAGCCGCGTGATTGCGCGCAACGACAGGAATGAGCCGGAATTCCTGATCGCGCTGTTCGACGATGTCACCGAGCACAGACTGCTCTCCTATGAGCTGGAGAACACCAAGAAGTTCCTCGAACTCGTCATCGACAACGTTCCGGTCTCGCTGACGGTCGAAAATCCCCGCGACGGGCGATATCTGCTGGCCAATCGCAGCGCCGAGGCCATCCTCAATCGCCGCCGCGAAGAGGTCGCAGGGCTGACGGCGGCTGAAATCTTCAATGAACGCGAAGCCAAGCTGATCGTTGCGCGAGACCAGGCGGCGATCAAAAAGCGCAAGGCTCTCACCGAAGAGCATCCGATCAGCACCAAGGATGGCCTGCGCCTGTTCCTCACGCGCCGGGTAACTGTGCTCGATGAGGCCGGCGAACCGCAATATCTGATCAAGACTCACGAAGACGTCACCGATCGCCGTCAGACCGAATCGCGTATGGCCCATATGGCCTATCATGACGGCCTGACCGATCTGCCGAATCGCGCGGCCTTCCTGCAGGCGCTGACGCAAATGATCGAGGCCTGCACCGAAGCCGAAGAGGAGTTCGCCGTGCTGTCGATCGATCTCGACGGCCTCCGCGAAGTCAACGACGTGTTCGGTCATGCTACCGGCGACAAGCTCCTGATCGAGGTGGCGCAACGGATGCAGGCGTCAGCGCGCGGCGGCGTTGTGGCACGGCTTTCCGGCGATGAATTCGGACTGATCATCGACGGCAAGCAGCCGATCGCCGGCATGCTTCTGGCGGAGCAACTGGCCGAGACGATGGCCAAGGAAATTCAGATCGACGGCAAATCGGTTCGCACCGGCGTGACGACGGGCATTTCGATATTCCCGCATAACGGAACAGATGCGGCGTCCCTGCTCGCCAATGCCGGCGCGGCGCTATCGCGCGCCAAGGCGAAATCGCGCGGCACGATCAGCATCTACGAACCGGAGATGGATCAGCAGATCCGCGATCGGCGCGTGCTGCACCAGGATCTTTCGATAGCGATCAAGAACGGCGAAATCTCGCTTTACTACCAGCCGCAAGCTTCGTCGCGGCAGGTGGCGGACAATGGCCAAATCATCGGCTTTGAGGCGTTGGCGCGCTGGCGTCACCCGGTGCGCGGCTTCGTGCCGCCGTCCGATTTCATTCCGTTGGCGGAGGAGAGCGGCCTGATCTTCGAGATGGGCCAGTGGATTCTCCGCGAAGCCTGCCGCGAGGCCGCCTCTTGGCCGGTGCCGTTGCAGGTCGCGGTCAACCTGTCGCCGGCGCAGTTCATGCACGGCGACGTTGTCAGCCTCGTGCATTCGATCCTGCTTGAAACCGGGCTTGCACCGGGGCGGTTGGAGCTCGAAATCACCGAGGGCGTGCTGATCGAGGATTTCGATCGCGGTCTCGCGCTGTTGCGGCGTCTCAAAGGGCTGGGCGTGCGAATCTCGATGGACGATTTCGGCAGCGGTTACTCCTCGCTAAGCTATTTGCAGGCGTTCCCATTCGACAAGATCAAGATCGACCGCGCCTTTGTCATGAATCTCGGGCGCAACCCGCAATCGGCGGCGATCGTGCGCGCGGTCATCGGCCTCGGTCATGGCCTCGAGATGTCGATCGTCGCCGAAGGCGTCGAAACCCAGGAACAGCTCTCTTTCCTCGCCGAGGAGGGATGCGACGCCGTGCAGGGTTATTTCATCGGCAAGCCGCTTCCGATCGATCAATACGACGCCCTGATCGGCCGCCCGGTCACCAACGCGGTCAGCGATGCAACCGGGCCGGCGCGCAAAACCGGCTGAACAAGACCGACTAAACGAGGCCGGCATTCTGCCGTTTTCCTGACTTATCGCCGCTAGCCCCATCAAGGGATAGATTAGGGTATGGCGGACTACGATCTTGCGATTATCGGCGGCGGGTTGAATGGCGTCAGCGTGGCGCGCGATGCCGCCGGGCGTGGCTTGCGGGTCATTCTGATCGAGCAGGGGGATCTTGGCGGCGCGGCATCCGCCGCCAGCGGCCGATTGATCTGGGGCGATCTTTCGGTGCTCGAACGCAGGGCGCTTGCCCGTACGCGCGCGGCCTTGACCGAACGCGAGATCTGGATGCGGATCGCTCCGCATCTGGTGCGCCCGGCGCATTTCGTCATTCCCGCCCATTCTGACGAGCGGCCGCCATGGTTGCTGCGTCTGGGGCTGTTCCTTTACGACCGTCTGGCGCCGTCCGGCGGCAGCCTGCCGCGCTCGGCTACCATCGACATCACCCATCATCCGATCGGCGATGCGTTGCAGCGGCCGTTCGGCACCGCCTTCGGATATTCGGATTGTCTGGTGGACGATTCGCGGCTGGTGATTGCGAGTGCTCTCGATGCGGCGGAGCGAGGCGCGGTGATCCGCACCGGCGCGCGCTGCGTGCGCGCCGACCGCCTCGATGTCTGGCGGCTCGTGGTGATCGACCGGGGCCATCGCCAGGTGATCACCGCAAGGTCGCTCGCCAACGCGTCGGGTGCCTGGACGGCGAGCGTCGCCGAAACCGTGCTGCGCGCGCCGGCCCCGCCAGTTGCCGCCGTCAAGCTAGGCCAGATCATCGTCAAGCGCCTGTTCGATACGGATAATGTCTACGTCCTGCAAAACACCGACCGAAGGCTGGTTTTTGCGAGCCCCTATCAGCGCGACTTCACCATGATCGGCACCGTGGCGCGCGGCTTCAAGGGCGATCCGGCAGCGGTGGCAATGACGGCCGACGAAGTGGCCTACCTCTGCGACGCCGCCAACCGCTATTTTCGCGAGCGGATTGGTACCTCCGACGTGATCAGATCGGTGGCCGGCGCCAATCTCGTCGCCGGGCGGCCCGGCAAGCGATTTGCCCGCGAAGGAACGGTGATGTTCGATGCGCGCCGGCGCAAGGCGCCGCTTCTGACCGTTTTCGGCGGCGACGTCACCATGGCGCGGCGGCGTGCCGAACGGGCCGTCTCCTATCTCCTGCCGTTCTATCCGATGTCGCGGCCGTGGAGCGCGCACGCGGCGTTGCCGGGCGGCGATTTTCAGCCCCAGAGCTTTGAGACGGAGGTGGAAAACGCGCGTGAACGCTGGAAATTCCTCAGTTCTGATCAGGCGCTCCGCCTGGTTTCGGCCTATGGCTCGCGGCTTCATCAGGTGCTGGGTGAAGCCAAAGAGAAGGCCGATCTCGGGCCGAGCTTTGGCCCCGACCTGACGGGCGCGGAAGTCCGCTACCTCATGGCCAGGGAATGGGCGCGCTTCCCGGACGACGTTCTCTGGCGCCGCTCGAAGCTCGGCCTGACCATGGAGCCCGCAGCGCGCGAAAGGTTGGCAGCGTTCATGGCCGCGGCGGTTTGAACGTCGTCTATTGGGGATTAGGCCTCATCCACAGGCGCTGTGGTTGAGCCAGGGTGGCTACGGGGTTAGCTTGCCCCTTCCATGGGGCAGGCCGGTAGCATGACTGGAGACGCCGCTAATTCCGCGGGACGCGCTGATTCAAAAACTGAAGCGAATGTCACGTTTGATATGCCGCTCCTTCGTATCGAAGGAGTGGTGAAAAAATTCGGCGGCTTTCGCGCGGTCGATGCGTTGTCGCTCGATATCCGCGCCGGCGAGTTTTTCGCGCTGCTCGGTCCGAGCGGTTGCGGCAAGACCACGCTGTTGCGAATGCTGGCCGGCTTCGAGACGCCCGACGAAGGCCGCATCCTGCTCAACGGCAAGGATATCGCACAAGTCCCGCCGCACCAGCGTCCCGTCAACATGATGTTCCAGAACTATGCGTTGTTTCCTCACCTGAACGTGCGGGACAATATCGCGTTCGGTTTGAAGCGTGCCGGACTGCCGGCTTCCAAGATCGCTGCGCGCGTCGCTGAGGTGGTCGCGCTCGTCAAGCTCGATGGGTTGGAGAAACGCAAACCCGATCAGCTTTCCGGCGGCCAACGGCAGCGCGTGGCACTGGCGCGGTCATTGGCGCGCCGCCCGCAACTCCTGCTGCTCGACGAGCCGCTGGCGGCGCTTGACAAGAAGCTGCGCGAAAGCACGCAACTCGAGTTGATGGAACTGCAGCGGCGGCTCAGCCTGACCTTCATCATCGTGACCCACGATCAGTCCGAAGCGATGACCATGGCCGGACGGATCGGCGTCATGGATGCCGGCCGCCTCGAACAGGTCGCGACCCCGCGCGAACTCTATGAGGCGCCGCACTCGCGTTGGATCGCTGAATTCGTCGGCGACATCAATTTGCTTGAGGGCAAGATCGAGAAGATCGAGACCGCCAAGGAGGACCAACCGACGACCGCGCGGAGGCTTGCCGTTGCCACCGCCCAGGCCGGAACGATCTACGTGGCCGAGCCGCGCCAGCCGTTCACCAAGGCGAACCTGTGTGTTGCGATCCGTCCCGAAAAGGTCAAGCTGTCGCGCCGCCCTCCTGCGTCCGATGACGCGCGCGCGATCAACCGGCTCGAAGGGGTGGTGACAGACGTCAGCTATCTCGGCGGCATCACCAGCTACAAGGTCAAGCTCGACGGCGGTGCGGTGCTGCGCTCGTCGATGGCCAATACCGCGCGGCTCGATTTCGATGCGTATAGCCTGGGCCAGCGCGTGGTGGCGTGGTTCTCGCCGGAAGACTGCCTGGTGCTGGAGCAATGAGTGCGCGAACGATCTTCACGCGCCCGGCGCGGCTGGCGGCGATCGCGCCGTACTTGTGGATGGCGCTGTTCTTTCTGGTGCCGTTCCTGTTTGTCCTGAAGATCAGCCTGTCGCAGACCGCGATCGCGCAGCCGCCCTATGCGCCCGTGTTCGATGTGAGTGAGGGGTGGGAAGCGCTCAAGGCCGCATTCACTGCACTCTCGTTTGACAATTTCAGGCTGCTGGCTTCCGACGATCTTTACGTGCTGTCTTATTTGCGCAGCCTCATGGTCGCGGCGATCTCGACCTCGATCCTGCTCGTGATCGGCTATCCCATTGCCTATGGGATGGCGCGCCTGCCGCAACGATGGCAGAGCGTGGCGATGATGCTGGTGATCGTGCCGTTCTGGACGTCGTTTTTGATCCGCATCTATGCCTGGATCAATATTTTGCAGCATGATGGCCTCCTCAATCAGGTCTTGCTGGCGCTGCATCTGGTCTCTGTTCCCGTGGTGTGGCTCTCGACCGACAGCGCGATGTATCTCGGCATCGTCTATTCCTACTTGCCGTTCATGATCCTGCCGCTGTATGCGACGCTGTCGAAAATGGATCCGGCGCTGTTGGAGGCGGCCAATGATCTCGGCGCCTCGCCGCGACAGGCATTCTGGCGGGTGACATTCCCGTTGTCGCTGCCGGGTGTCGGCGCCGGTGCGCTGCTTTGTTTTATTCCTATCGTCGGCGAGTTCGTGATTCCGGATTTGCTGGCGGGTTCCAACGCGCTGATGATTGGCCAGACCCTGTGGCTTGAGTTTTTCACCAACCGGGACTGGCCGGTGGCGTCGGCCGTCGCCATTGTGCTTCTGTTTCTGCTGCTGGCGCCGCTGGTGCTGTACGACCGCCTGCAACGGCGGCAACTGGAGCAGGCGTGATGGCGGCAGCCGCGAACAAGCTCTCGCGCTTCAACGTGACCGCGCTCGCGCTGGGATTGGCGTTCCTGTATCTGCCGATCGTGATCCTCATCATCTATTCGTTCAACGCCTCGCGGCTGGTCACGGTGTGGGGCGGCTGGTCGTTGCGCTGGTACACCGAATTCTTCAACGACAGCGCCATGATCGATGCGGCCTGGATGAGCCTGCGGGTGGGCGCGACATCGGCGACATTCGCAACCCTGCTCGGCACGCTCGCGGCGATAGCGCTTTCGCGCGGCGCTGGTTTCAGAGGCCGGACACTGTTTTCCGGCATGCTGTATGCGCCGCTGGTGATGCCCGAGGTGATCACCGGGCTGTCGCTGCTGCTGCTGTTCGTCGCGATCAACGCTGAGCGCGGCTTCTGGACCGTTGTCATCGCCCACACCACGCTCACGATGTGCTTTGTCGCCGTGGTGGTGCAGGCCCGCCTTGGCGCACTCGACAAGAGCCTCGAGGAGGCGGCGATGGATCTCGGCTGCGATCCGGCGCGCGCGTTTCTCGCCGTGACCCTGCCGCTGATCGTCCCATCGGTCGCGGCCGGATGGATGCTCGCCTTCACGCTGTCGCTCGACGATCTCGTGATCGCGAGCTTCACCACCGGGCCCGGTTCGGCGACGCTGCCGATCCGGATCTATTCGGAAGTGCGGCTCGGCATAAAACCGGAAATCAACGCGATCTGCACGCTGGTGGTGGCGCTGATTGCGGTCGTGATCGTCGTCGCCTCGCTCGCCTCGAAAATCTCCGATGCCCGCGGTAAGAGCGCCGCGCCGTTGTAGCAGTGTTACGACTTCACCGCCCCCGCGGTCAGCCCGCCGACCATGTAACGGCGGAAAACGTAATAGATCGCGGCCGGCGGCAGCGCGTAGATGAAGCCGGTCGTCATCAATAGTTCCCACGGCGAATTGTCGGCGGCGAGGAAATTGCCGAGCGCTACGGGCAGCGTGATGTCGCGGTCGTTCGAGAGCAAAAGGAACGCGTAGAGATATTCGTTCCAGGCAAGCAGCACGGCATAGGTGCCAATCGCAACCAGCGACGGCATCATCAGCGGCACGTAAACCAGGCGGAAAATCTGCAACGGCGTCGCGCCGTCCATGACGGCGGCCTCGTCGAGCTCGATCGGCAGTTTGTCGGACGCCTGCTTCAATACCCAGATCGCATAAGGCGAGGCAATCGTCACCATCGCCAAAATCAAAGCCCAGCTTGTGTTGAGCAGGCCGTAATTTCCCATGGTGCGGTACATCGGCACGGCAAGGAACGCCGCCGGAATAAAGTAGGTGAACAGCGCAAGATTGAGCACGATGCGCCCACCCGGCACGCGCAACCGCGAGATCGAAAAGGCGGCTGCGGTCGCGATCGCCAGCGTCAGTGCGCCGACGGCCGCCGCGATGATCACCGAATTGCCGAACTGCACCCAGAAATCCCGCAGGAAATAATGCTGCTGACGAAACACGATCTCGAAATTGTGCAGCGTCGGATGGTCCGGCCACAATTTGCCCGAGAAGGCATCTTCCTTCGGCGAGATCGCGAACACGAACATGTGGTAGATCGGAATCATCGTCCAGATCAGGACGGGAATGCCGATCAGCAGCAGCCGCGCTTCGGTCGCCGTGTCGCGCAAGGAGGGGAGCTTCATCGCGACAACCGTTTCATCATGAAATAGACCAGTGGCAACACCAGTGGCATTGCGCAGACGATCGAGGCCATCGCGAGGTTGAGCTGGTCGAGCCTCAGATAGCGAATGCCGAGCGTCGAGAGCACGTGGGTGAGATCAGCCGGGCCGCCGCCGGTCAACAAATACACGCTGTTGAAATCCCCGAGCGTCCAGATCATCGAGAGCAGCGTGCAGGTGATATACAGCGCCTGCATCGAGGGCCAGGTGATGAAACGGAATTTCTGCCACCAGTTCGCACCGTCGACGTCGGCGGCTTCGAACAGGTCCTGCGAGATCGCAAAGCGCCCGGTCATCAGGATCAGCGTCCAGAACGGCAGCGATTTCCAGATGTGCACGCCGATTGCCATCGCGAGCGCTATGGTGGGATCGTTGAGCCAGTTCGGTCCGTCATCGCCGGTGAGTTTGAAGATGAGTTGGTTCACCATGCCCCATTCCGGATTGAGCATGAAGCGCACTGACAGGATGGTCGGAATCGACGGCACGGCCCAGGGCAGGATGAAGATCACCGACAGCCATCTTATCCACGCGCGCTGCTGCACGAAGAAGCCGGACAGAAACAGCGCGATCAGCATTTTGATGTTGATGCCGACAAGAAGAAAGATCAGCGTATTGACGGCGGCGCGCGCAAAGATCGGGTCATTGTAAAGCTCGACATAATTCGAGGGTGCGCGCGCCAGCCAGAAGCCGTAAGCAACCGGGTAGACCACGAAGGCAAGAAACACGAGCAGGTAGGGCGCAATCAGCACGATGCCCCAGACTTGCGGCGTCGACAGCCGTGGCGCGAGCGGGGCGCCTGGCAGGTCGGATGCTGAGAGCGTAATCGCCATTGCGTTACCCTTGGACCTACGTGGCCTTCATTCAGTTGTCGTCCCGGCCAAGCGAAGCGCGAGCCGGGACCCATACGCCGTGTCGGCCGTGTTGAGAGAAGCTGTTCGTCGACTTTCGTTCAACAATTGAAGCCTGTGGTTATGGGTCCCCGCCTTCGCGGGGACGACACCGGTTCGTGGCTACCCCGCGACCTCCTTGATGCGGGCGATCAGTTCGTCGACCGCCTTGTCCACCGGCACCTTCTCGCTGACGACGCGGTTCATCGCCTTCGCCCACACATTCTCGTTGTTGAGGATGGTGAACTTGTAGTTTTTCGTAAAGTCGAACGGCTGCGTGCCGCCCATGAACTGGGCGTAAACCGCTCTGCGATGACGGTCGGCCTGCCAGAACGGGCTCTTCTGGCCTTCGATGGTCGCCGGGAACCAGCGGCCGAGCGCGCCCTCGACATAGGGGCCGAGGTTTTCTTCCTGCAGCAAAAAGGCGACGAACTCCTTCGCCTTGGCCTTGTTCTTCGCCGCGCTGAATATCACGCCGGTCTTGACGTCGGAGCGATACTTGATCGGCTGGCCGTCCGGCTTGTTCGGGAAGGACGCCGTGATGATGTCCTCCTCATAGGCCTTCTTGCCGGCGGCGCGCTGTTCCGGCGTCAGCGCCGGATTGGTGGAATCCTCGAACCACTTCGCTGCGATCGAGATCGTGAAGTTGTGCGTCATCACGATCGTCTTGTTGTGGAAGGCGACGTTGTTGTCCGGGTCCTTCCAGGTGGTGGAGGAGGGCGGCGTGCAGCCCTTGATATAGGTGTCGGTGTAGTCCTTCAGCGCGTGGATCAACCCGTCGCGCACCTTGGGATCGTCGACCAGAAGCTTGCCGTCGTCGTCGACCAGATGGACGTTATAGGCGTCCATGAAGGTGTAGAACGATTGCAGCGAGTCGGTGGATTCCACGCCCATCGGCTGGCCGACGCCAAAGATGCGCTGGCCGGTGGCTTTGCGGATCGCCGGCTGCACCTTGTCGCACCAGAACGACCAGTAGTCCGCCCATTGGGTCGGGATGTCGCTCTGCTTGTAGCCGGCCTTTTCCAGCAGGTCCTTCCAGATCTGCACATGCATGCTCTGCTGCTTGAGCGGAAAGCCGTAATAGCCCTTCTTTTTGGTCTGGCCGTTATAGAGGTAGGCGGTCTCCAGCGTGTTCGGCGCGAACTTCGATTTGATCGGCACCAGAATATCGGACAGATCCTCGAGCTTGCCCTCGAAGGCCCATTTGCCGCCGGCCTGCACGTCGTAGCTGTCGGAATAGGCGACGTCGGGCACGTTGCCGGAATCGAGCGCCGCGACCGTTTTCGGGATCATGTCCTGGATCGCGTATTGCGACAGTTCGACCTTGGTGCCGGTCTTTTCCTCGAATTTCTTGATGACCTTGAGCAGCGCGTCGTCTTCGGATTTGTAAAAACCCTTGCCCCACCAGACCGTGATGGTGTCCTGCGCGGCGACAGGGTGTGTGGCGACCAACAGCGTGGCCGCCGCGGCAATAAACCGGATTTGTCCCCAAACTCTCAACGTCTCTCTCCCTCGTTGGCGCCGGCCTTATTTTAACCGGTTGGGTGAAAGACTAGCGCAGGGGTGCGGCGTGATCTAGCGGCATCTTTTCGCACCGGGGTAGCGGCGTAGTTGGCGTCCCTA